>JAOULX010000007.1 GCA_029881795.1 Gammaproteobacteria bacterium | reverse complement strand
ATAAGCCTTCAGTAACGAGATTGCGTAAAATATCTCTGGCGGTTCGTTCAGATAAGCCGGTTATACGCATGGCATCACCTCTTGGAAACTCTCTTCGTAATAAAGCTTCCCGAAGTAATAAAAATGACTCTTTTTTTAATTTGGTATCAGCGGTGTCAGTCAGGCTCGGTAACATGCCTGCTGCACGAAGGTTGATGTAACCCTCGATACGCTGACTAAATGTTTCAATCGACAGGGCTTTAGCCATAAAGTCGATCTGATCTAAACAAATATCAAGAAAATATTCACTAAAGCGAGTGAGATGAGATAATGATAAATTGCCTCGACCATTCAGGTCGCCCTGGCGTTGGCTATCTGCGGCTGCAAGCAGGCTTCGATATTGCTCAACGTCTCTGGCTAAGCCGCGGCTAACATTCCATAGACCGTATCCCTGAACGCCAGATGATGTCAGATAAGCGTCGGTAAATAAACGCGCTACTCGTCCATTGCCATCCAGGAAGGGATGTAACCATGCCAGGCGATGATGTGCAGCGCCTGACAAAATAACACCATCAATACCGTGCAGCTTTTCTATGTCATAGAATGTATGAAATCGATCAAAAAAAGCGGCTAAGCAATCAGAATCAGGTGCTACGTGTCTGCCAACTTCTACTAAACGAGTGCGCATTTCACCGGGTATAACTTGTTCCGTTTTACCGGTTGTTTCGTTCTTTATCCAGCACAGCTCATCTGGCAGGTTTTCATAAAATGAACGATGCAACCATGAAATAAAATCAAATGATGTGACGTAGTCAGGAGGCTTTCCAAACAAATGTTGTTGTATATCTTTTTGAATGTGTACATGTATAACAGATTGTTCTCGCAGAGCGTTTTCATCTGACTTACGTGCTTCAGTTGCCCATAACGCTTTTTGCACTTCTACTGGGTGCGTGTCATTGCCTTCTATGCGGTTAGAGTAATAGCTGTTGGTTAATCGCATCATATCGATAATAGAATCTAAGGTCTGTGGTTGAAGAGCTCCTGAAAGCGATGCTGACCTACGAATGACATCAGTTGCTTTGTCTTTTAGCTGATCTGTAATGTTAGGAGCCAGTGGTTCCATTGCAGTAGGGGATCTGAAAGACATAATTTTGCCGATATTATTGCCGATTTAAATTAAGTATAAGCTATTGTTTTTAAAGGCCTAATTTATTTAAGAATCATATTTATAATATAAATATTGCCGATAATTATACCGATATATTTTATGCCTATAATAATAAGCTCAAGTCATGTATCCCAGCTATAGCATGCAAGTTTCTTCTATAAACCTATTATCTTATCGGCTTCAGACTTCAGATTTCAGTCATCAGCCTCCATACTGCCACCTCCTGGCGTCTAGCGCTTAGCACCAGGCCATTCCATGAGCCGAATAAAGGGCGGTATTCGGCTCAAAACTAAAAGCGTCCATTAATAGGACAAATAAGCATCAAAAAAACGAAAAGTGCTGGAATTATTTACATAAAAACAAAGGTTTAGCGGTGTTCAATTTATAACAAACAGAGTAGTATCGAATTAAGCGAAATTTAAAAATAAAAATAAAAATAAAAAAATAAACCTGAAGGGCTCTGAGTAGAAGATGACGGATGCAGTATTGTGTGGGTTAATCAATATCAAACATATCAGCACGCAACTGAAAAGGGCTCTGACCCCTTAAATTGCCCCTTAAATTGCCCCTTAAATCGTTGAATATATTGTGATGCACGAAATGGCTCACTTAATAGAGCCCAGTCATAATGAGCGTTTTGTTGCATTAATGGATATGTATATGCCTAAATGGCGGCATCATAAAG
The DNA here is from genome assembly GCA_029881795.1 of Gammaproteobacteria bacterium. GTDB lineage: Bacteria > Pseudomonadota > Gammaproteobacteria > SZUA-229 > SZUA-229 > JAUVDT01. The sequence continues at coordinate 132,091 of JAOULX010000007.1, read as the reverse complement.
ATGAATTAAATCGCTTGCCAGTCAGGCATGAAAATTGGAAGTACTAAATGTTTGTTAAAAGATTAAAAATTGGCCAGACACCTTTTTATCTGAATGATTAAGGTAAGGTATTAGGAGTAAATGAAATATGAATCAAGATATAAATGACATCAGCGAACGAGATGTCGAAGGACTTGGTGATGATGAGGATGCATCATTTGGTGATTATCCAATTGATACTGTGCTTATCCGAAACGAAAATAGAACTGTTCACGACGTATTGCGTAGAATTGAGAAAGGTACGTTTATCATGGATCCAGATTTTCAGAGAGATTTTATATGGGAGGAAGATAAGCAGAGCAAACTAATAGAATCAGTTTTGATGCGTATACCATTGCCAGTATTTTATCTTGCGGAAAATCCTAAGGGACAGATGATTGTGGTTGATGGTTTGCAGCGTCTTTCAACTTTTCAGCGATTTGTAAACAATGAGCTTCGCCTCAAGCTTGCGCATCAACCTGAGCTCAATGAAAAACGATTTAGTGATCTTTCCCCAAAGCTTCAAAATCGACTTGAAGATTGTAATTTGATTCTCTATGTGATTGATGCAAAAGTACCAGCACAAGCCTTGCTGGATATATTTGAGAGGGTTAATAGTGGGCTTGCGCTAACACGCCAGCAAATGAGAAATTGTCTGTTTACTGGTCAAGCAACTCGGTTCTTAAAAGAAGAAGCTAATACATCTCTGTTTAAAAATGCTACAGGTACTAGTCTGAATCCTAAAACAATGAGAGATAGAGAGCTGATCAATCGTTTCTGTGCTTTCCAAATATTAGGTGTCGATAAATACAAAGGTGACATGGATGATTACCTTGCGATGACCCTTGAGAGTATGAATAAGATGGGGTATGAGGAACTTGAAAAGCTATCTGCTAACTTCAGAACAAGCTTAAAAAATAACATGACTCTTTTCGGCAAACATGCATTTAGGAAACATGTGCGAGGACAAGATGCTCGTAGTGTTATCAATGCGTCGTTGTGGGATGTAATGTCTACCGGGTTATCGCATTATCCTGAGCATGTAATTGAAGCGCATGTTGCTGATATTTTGCCAGCTCTTTATCAACTCTTTGGTAATTATGGTTTTAGTGAATCGATTACATTAGGTACGAATCAGGTCAATCGCGTCAAGTATCGATTTTTGAAAACTAATGAAATTTTCAAGGAGGTGTTAGGTGATTACGCAAATTAATCTTCATCATTTCAAGTGCTTTGATATTCTTAAGCTCCCTATAGCCAAACTGACAATGCTGTCTGGTTCAAATGCTTCTGGTAAGTCCTCAATTCTTCAGGCTTTAGTATTGTTGCATCAGACTATAAGGGAGCACGAATGGTCTACACGCCTAATGTTAAATGGCGGTACCATAAAATTAGGTACTGTTTTAGACGTGGTTGATAAAGTTCATGGTCGGCGCAATTTCGGAATAGGTATAGAATCTGATGGGCATTTATATCAATGGGTATTTTCTGGTGAACGAACTGAGATGTCACTTTCTATTGATAGTGTGAATGTGGATGGTATGTTCACAGAAGTACCAGCTAAATTGCAATACTTGCTGCCTTATGGCCCAGAAGTTAGTGTTCCTAATATTGCACGGTGTCTTCGAAAGCTTACCTATATCACCGCTGAGAGGATTGGACCAAGAGAGTTCTATTATTTGGAGGATAAACAAAACAACTTAGTAGTCGGCCCTACTGGGGAACATGCAATTAGCTTGTTGCATTCAGGTAGGGATGAGACGGTGTTCGAAGAGTTGAGGTTAGAGGGTGCGCCGCCAACAAGATTACGTCAAGTAGAAGTCAGGATGAGAGAGTTTTTTCCTGGATGTGGTTTAGTGGTTGAAAAATTGCCTCGAATGAATGCGGTTACTCTTGGGTTAAGGACATCAGAAGATACAGATTTTCATCGGCCAGTTCATGTTGGCTTCGGTTTGACTCAAGTTCTACCAATTGTTGTTGCAGCTTTATCTGCATCGAAAGATGATTTGTTATTAATAGAGAATCCTGAGGTGCATTTACACCCAGCTGGTCAGGCATTAATGGGTGAATTCTTAGCTGATGTAGCTCGTGCTGGTGTACAGGTAATTATTGAGACTCATAGTGATCATATTCTTAATGGTATTCGTCGTGCTGTGCGAGCACAAAGTCTAACGCCTGATAATGTTGCCTTGCACTTTTTCAGGCCAAGAAGTGAAAGTCACGCTCAGTCAATAAGTCCGCAACTCGATTCTTTAGGAAATATAGATGTTTGGCCTGAGGGTTTCTTTGATCAGTATGATAAGGATATGAATCACTTCGCGGGATGGGCTGATTAAATGGATGTTTTGATGAATGATCTTTCTATCGAAGGTCAGTTTCCTGATTTTGAGTCATTCAGTAATGCAATTGATCAGCTCATGATTATGAGATCTATAAGTCGTAGATATGGGCGGGAAATATATTGTCATCGAAATTTGCTTAATGCACAGATTACTAAAGACTTAAATATGCAGCAGTTAGTACAGCGTTTTGATAATAATAAAAAGCTGGCATTATTACAGTGGCTTACAAGACAAGGCCCTTACTGGGAAGATAGTCGAGAGCATGCTTCTGACGACTATTTAGAGTATGGTGACGAAATCGTTACTGATACTGCAATTGGTGAAGCCGCGTCACGGTGTTATAAAGGTAATGATAGTTGTGTTGTGAGTATGATTCCATCAAGGTGGAATAGCTCGCCTCTACAGATATGTTGGCACCATTCAGATGGTGATAAGCAACAAGTGAATGTTAAGAATTATTTTGTTGCTGAGTTGTTTGAAGAAGATCTTCGTTCTTTATCTGAGACAGTTGAATCATGGAGGCAACTTGAAGCAGTATGTAGAGAACGATTTATGGAGATATCATTCTCAATCGATGCCTTTGATCCATTGCTAGGGCATCCGTTTTTACATAGTGTGGCAAAGCAAATAATTGAACGATTAGAAGTCCTTAAAAGGCTAAGGCTCTCGTTTGATATTTTGGGTAATAGAACTTCTGAAGGTCATAGATTATATCAGGATTATTTTACAGGTAAAAATGCATGGTTCTCTGGTTCATCGGATAATGAAAAAAATGATTTCAAGTCTGAACTCACTTTCAAACACCCTGGTTTAGTTGGCGAATCAATATTTTGTCCTATGCACGGTAAGGTTAAAACAACACAGACTCGTATTCACTTCTCTTGGCCTATTCAATGTGATTCAATACTTTACGTAGTTTACATTGGGCCAAAAATAACAAAGACATGACTTCAAAGCAAAATAGGGGTCAGATGAAACTTTCTTGTTAATAATCAAGAATGATTGGTAAGATGTTCTCTATCGATAGTTACAAGGAAGAAACTATGGCCAGACTACGACGTATAGGTCCAGTAGGTATCCCTCAGCATATTATTCAGCGCAGCAATAACCGACAGGTTTGTTTTGCGTATATTTAGGGTCAGGATAAAAATATACTTGGAATACAAAAAATCATGAAAGATTTACCAGTTGGTCTATATGATCTTCTTCATACTAAGCAGTTGCATAATAGAATCGAAAAGGCTGGGCTTTTAGATCGTGCTGTCTGGGCTAAGTTTGAACCAGATGAATTGAAAACTCATTTAGCTATTCCGTTGGCGCGTGAGATAGCGCTGTTTATTAGTGAAAGTATTTCAGGTAAAAGTAGCAGTCAATTCGAGAAAGCTTTAAATGATGCGTTTGATTCGCCTGAGTTGTTACTCTCGATATTAGAATCGATAAAACCAGTCTCATCTGAACTACTACAACAAATCAAACCTGAACCTCCACTGGTTGCTTCAACTGATCGACCCGACACGCCGCTGTCTGCTTCTTCTTTACTCACCGGTTCTTCTAGAAGCCCCGCATTACGCACACAAATTATTAAAGAGTTGGCCACTTGTGATAAAGCCGATTGGTTAGTGTCGTTTATTAAATTCGCTGGCATTGTTCCACTGTTGCCAGCGTTGCGTGAGTTTACACAAACTCCATCTGAAGATGGCAGTCCTCGTTTGCGAATAGCAACAACCTCATACATGGGTGCAACAGATTTAAAGGCGATTAGTGAGTTACTAGGCTTACCCAATACAGAGATACGAGTGTCTTACGATACTAAGCGAACTCGTTTACATGCCAAGGCATATTTGTTTCATCGAAATACAGGCTTTGGCTCGGCTTATATTGGTTCAGCCAACGTGTCTAAAGCAGCTCTCGATGAAGGTTTAGAGTGGACAGCAAAGATTAGCCAGTATGAAACCGATCATTTGTGGCAGCATGAAAATAAAAGGGGTCGGTGACAAATGAGAATCATTTGCATCATTCTTCTACTCAAGTTAGAGTTCTAGTGGCTATGGATAGCTAACTAAAAAATTACAAATGGAGTTGTTATGCCTAGAAAACCCAGAGTCTATTTATCTGGTGTGCCTTGCCATGTTATTCAGCGTGGTAATGATCGCCAGCCTTGTTTTTATTCTGAAGAAGATTACGTGTTTTATCTTGAATGTCTTTATGATGCTTGTAAGCGATATAAAGTAAATTTGCATGCTTATGTGTTGATGACAAATCATGTTCATCTATTGGTGACGCCTAGAGTAGCAGATGGAATATCGCGTGTGATGCAATCAATAGGAAGACGGTATGTTCAGTATGTAAATGTCACATACAAGCGCAGTGGAACTTTATGGGAAGGAAGGCATAAGTCTAGTCTTGTAGATGCAGATAATTATTTATTAAGTTGTTATCGTTATATTGAAATGAATCCAGTTAGGGCTGGTATGGTTCAATAAAAGGGGTCGCAATAAAAGGGGTCGGTGACAAATGAGAATCATTTGCATCATTCTTCTACTCAAGTTAGAGTTCTAGTGGCTATGGATAGCTAACTAAAAAATTACAAATGGAGTTGTTATGCCTAGAAAACCCAGAGTCTATTTATCTGGTGTGCCTTGTCACGTTATTCAGCGTGGTAATGATCGCCAGCCTTGCTTTTATTCTGAAGAAGATTATCTGTTTTATCTTGAATGTCTTTATGATGCTTGTAAGCGATATAAAGTAAGTTTGCATGCTTATGTGTTGATGACAAATCATGTTCATCTTTTGATGACACCAAAAACAGCAGATGGGATCTCTCGTGTGATGCAATCAATAGGTAGACGGTATGTACAGTATGTAAATATCACATACAAGCGCAGTGGTACTTTATGGGAAGGAAGACATAAGTCTAGCCTTGTAGATGCAGATAATTATTTATTAAGTTGTTATCGTTATATTGAAATGAATCCAGTTAGGGCTGGTATGGTTGATCACCCTGGTGATTACAAGTGGTCGAGTTATCGTGCCAATGCTTATTCCGAAAAGGGGGGTGAAATTTCACCGCATGAACTTTATCTTAATTTATCATTTGATAAAGTTAGGCGACTTGAAAACTATCGTCAGTTATTTCATGCTGAATTAGATAAAGAGACTTTACATGACATTAGATGTTCTATTCAGTTCTCTATGCCAGTTGGTGATAATCGGTTTGTAGAGCAGATAGAAGAGGTGGTTGGTAGAAATATTGGTTACGCAAAGCGTGGCAGGCCAATGATTAAAGAGGAGCATGGAGTATATCTTGTTTGGTAATGATTCTCATTTGTCACCGACCCCTTTATTTTTAAAAAATAAAGGCCCAAAGAAATTATAATGTTTTTCATATTTATACCATCCTTGTATTAATGTGAAGAATTAGTTATCGGGTGTTATGGGAATAGCGATTTTTGAAATAGACTAATTGTTTTGTATTTCGTTTTCGAGTTCTCCCGCCCATAATGGGTCTACTAGTTTAATTTCTGGGTGGCTGGTTAAGTGATGTAACTGATTGGCCTGTCCTGTTAATTTTAGGCCATAAATAGTTAAACCATTTTTATTTAACTTATTGCTAATTTCTTCTGCATGATTTTTAAAATTATTTAATTCATTGATCTGATCGGTGCTTAGATTCTGGTTATTGATCTGACTGGTTTGCTGGTTTGCATCTTCCAGTAATTGTTGCGTAAATCTTCTGTGATGTGAAGGGGCATTGTCGAGGGCACTATCAATGCTTTCACCTTGTTTTAGATGGTAACCTGCCCCATTTTCCTTCCATCCGATATTTATATCTGTTGGAGTAAGCTCATTACTAGATACGAAATCTCTGAGAGCATCTTCATTTATGTATTTGTCGAATGATATCTGAGCGCTAAGAATAAGATCGGGCCTGGATTCTGATAAAAAGGCTAAAAGATTATGGCGGTCGCTAATGTAATTGTTAATGTCAGTTTCTTGATTAGAAGAAGGTATAAAAAAGAGCCTTGCATGATTGTTAATAACGCTCATACGACCACTAAATATAGATGTCGGCTTTGTATTGTTGCCTCTTTTAAGTACGTGCAGAGCAGATATTTTATCGTTATTAAAAATAATGGCGTAGTTGTCACCAGCAATTTTTTTTATGAGTTTATAAAAGGGTATGTTTTTTTCTCTAATACTTATAATACGAGACCCAGTCTCAGAACTAACTTTGATGTCGATACCAGTTTGACTTCTGATTTCGTTGAGAATAACCCGAAGACTGGTATTGGTGGCATTAATGCTGACGGTTTCATCTACATGCGTTGTAAATAACAATCCAGTATGTGGATTAGTTGTCGGTGTGGTTGCATAAGCTGGAAAAAATAAAATAAATGCTATCCATAGCCAGGAGGAGGCTGTTATAAAATTCTTGTGCATATCTATTCCTTTAAATATGATTTTTGGTGGAGACCTAAATGATTATATTAGGATAATACGTTAAAAATCGCAAATTCAGCATGGTGTCTGTCGAACTCAAGGAAGTCCATTTTGCTGATCCATACAGTCCATGGCAACGAGGTACTAATGAATAAGGGGTTGCATGGGCACCCATCTTAAGAGCCCAGGAATAAAATAGAAACCAAGTTTAATATGGTTGTTAAGTTTGTAGCTTTCAGAGGCGTTGAGGTATACTTAGTCGCCAATTTTCATTAGAGTTATTATTATCGCTTCCAAAGATAAAAAAGAAATAAATCAGATACCTGCACCTGTCGCGCCATCAAATTCAGCTGAATCAGCATCAGTAGCCAATACAGAGCTTAAAATTGCTACTTTGAATTTATTTAACTACCTTGAGCCGCCTAATGCTTATTATGATTTTGATCGTATTTACAGTGCTGAGCAATGGCAGAAAAAACAACACTGGGTGTCTGAATACTTGCGTGAATATGAGCCTGACATTATTGGTTTTCAAGAGGTTTTTAGTGCTGAGTCATTAAAATCGTTAGTTGCCTTGCAAGGTTATGATTATTTTGAAGTGGTTGATCAGCCTGAAGTGATCGATGATTTTATTTATATGCGGCCTGTTGTCGCCATTGCGTCTCGTTTTCCTATCGTTGATATTAATGCGGTCAAACCAAACACTGAGCTCGTACAAACATTAGGCTTGACGGATGACTTTTCTTTTAGTCGAAAAGTATTAAGGGCAACTATTGAGGTGCCGCATATTGGCAACTGTGATTGTTATGTTGCGCACTTTAAATCGAAGCGCCCAATGATTGAAATTGATGGGCAAGAGTCAAATCGATCGGCAGAGAAAACGATTATTGAAAGCTTAAAAGCCGATGTGGCTGGTGGTTGGGGCTCAACCATACGGCGGGGCAGTGAAGCCACGTTGTTAATGATTGATATGATTGAGCGGCGTGAGATGACGGGTTACCCCATGGTGTTAATGGGTGATTTTAATAATACCCTGGCTGATGGTGTGTTAAGCCATTTACTGACAAACAGCTTACGTTTTGTTTCTGAAGCTGACAGTGAGGCCTATCTTGCTAAGTATTGTTTAAACGACGCCTGGGATTTGTTTAAATCGGCTCCATCTGATGAAGCCAATGAAAACTATGATGCCAATGAAGTGGATGACAAAGATATAGAAATAAATCAAAATGCAAAAGTAATGCGTAGCCCAACCCATTATTTTGGTGGTAGAGGTTCGATTCTCGATTACATTTTATTGTCATGTGAATTTGATACTCATTATCAAGACAGTATTTTTGAGGTCAGCGCTTATCAGACATACAATCGGCATTTAATTAATCCTATTTTCGATCGTGATGGCGAAAGCACAGATCATGGCATTGTTTTAGTTACATTGACCTTAAGATCATGATCGCGCATCATTAAAGAGATCGGATCTCTTTATTCGTTAACTTTGCCGAAATTCTTGAGCACCAGCTCTATTTTGTCTACAATAGCGCACTTTTTTCATTCAGGTCATTAATATGAACGATACTAAATCGCTAGCAGATTTACCGGACCGTCTTTCAGTTAACCCCAGTAGTCCGCATCATGTTGCAGAGGTTTTTGAACACGAAATTGGCATTCTGCTGAACGGCAAAGAGCATACTAATGTCGAGGAGTATTGTATTAGTGAGAGCTGGATAAAAGTCTCATCTCCTACGGCTGTGGATCGACGTGGGCAGCCGCTTCTGATTAAGCTAAAGGGAACTGTTGAAGCCTTTTATAAATAAAGGATGCAGAGGTGGCATTAGAACACGGCTGTTTCTAATATGCTTCGGTATAGGCTGTTTGATGTCAGATGAAAAACCAGAGCAGTTAATCTATTGTTAGCTTGCAAGGAGGTGCTTGCAGCTGAACCAGTTTCAATGGATGAAATGGTAATTCGTATTTACCACGCCACTACAGGTGCAGCTGTACTTGATTTGGCGTAGCAGCGTTTAGATGGTGGTGGTTTGCAGTTCATTATACGGCTTGCTGCATAAATAAACGCTGGCTGTTGTATTAAGTGTTATTAAAAACACCATGCTTGTGCATGGTGTTTTTTTTTGCTGAAGCTAAACTGATCAGCTAGTGGTTTAAGTTGTTGCAGGTTTAGTTTGATGTTTGTAATCTGGTCACTTCGATAGTGCCATTTTTTAGTGTGCTAACCGATAGTGTGACATGTATGGTGCAGTCCGCTGGCCAGCAAATAGAAGGGTAAGAATATTTACCAATCAGTGTTGTATTGTTGCCGACTTTATCTACGCTGAAGTTGATATGATGTTTCATCATTTCTTTTGCCCAATCCTCATCCTTGGCCGCTACCAGTAACAGCATCGGTACGTTTTTGCTAAGGTCTGCTTTTGTTTTTGCAAGTCCTGTTAAATAATCGCTATCGACACCTTCTCCCTTTCCAAGTTCGGGATTGTTTATTTTTTGCAGTGTGGCAAGACGGTGTGCATAAGCAAGAGCGAGGCAGGGCTTATCAAGCTTGCTGCCTTTAGCGCAGGCTTTACGATTTTTGGCCCAGCTTCGTTGTGCGGCTTTGATGTCTTTCAGTGCATCGCTACTGAGTTTTTTTCTTGCGTCTTTGTATTGCTGGTTCATTTCAAGGTCGGCCATTGCGATACGCTTATTTGTGCAAATGCCTTTTTCAATAGTGCTGCTCGCCTTCTTGCAATCGAATCCGGCCTTGAAATATTTAGGTTCTAAATAAAATACTTCGCCACCATTACTCTGGCTGAACGCACTTACTGTCAGGGTTGTTCTGCCTTGCTTATCTTCACCAAGTACAAACTTACGCTTATTTGAATTGTCGCCTGCCTGATGTTCATTGTAAAAGTCGGCAAAGCCAGTCTGAATTTCTTCATTTGGCCCGTAGGGTACATCGCGGTATACAGAGCGCCAGTTAAAACCGTCCTCTGCCAGGGTTAGTTCGTAGTAATAATATATCGTTGGGTTTTCAGGTATTGCTGGATTGTCATTCCATTTGCCGATCCATTTTTGTTCGCTTTCACTATCTATTGCGAAAGCGGGCAGGCTTGTAACAAACACTAAGAGTGCAAATAAAACAGTGAAAAGCTGGTGGGTTTTAGGGTTATTTACGTTCATTATTTTTCCCATATTTTTTTTGATTGAATTTCGATGAGTGTGTAATTGCCGTTTACTAATAATAATTACTTAACGCTAAAGTTCACTTTACCAAATGGTCGCATTTGCAATAGTATTTTATTGCCGGCTTTTATTTCTACTGCTGTACTGGCTGCGCCGGTGATTATCCAGTCACCAGTACGCAGGCATTCGCCCTGGTCGGCGAGTATGCCTGCTACGGTGGTAATCAGTGTACCAAATTCGTCGGGTACCCGGTCGGGCTCAAGGCTGCGTTGTTGTTCGTCGTCAATGTAGAGTGCGGCGCGGATGTCTTGTGCACTGGGTACTGAGCATAGCGTGAGTGGCTCACCGATGATTACGGCATGATGATATAGATTGGTGGCCAGAATTTCGCTGATCTGTTTGCTATCGGTGCGCGAGGTATCGACAATTTCGATAGCCGGGGCAACGGCGTTGACGGCTGCCTGTGCCTGTTTGGGTGTGGTGTCGCGGGTAATGTCTGCGCCTATCCGCAGTGCAATTTCTGGCTCGGCCAGCAGGTTGGTTTGTGGGCTTGTGTGACAGATGCCGCCATTGGGTATCTGACGGCCAGTGGTGAGATAGCCAATCATCGCAGAGGGCAGCTCAAACTTTGCCTGATCGACTTGCCGATTAAAGCCGACCTTCCAGCCCAGACGACGGTTGTCGCAGGTTAACTCTTCGCGCCAGTGTTGTAGCTGGACGGCCATGGCCTGTTGAATCTTTTGTTGTATGTCTGACTCTGGCATCGGTGTGCTTTCGCTGGCAGTTATCTGAGTTGCCTATTATCCACTATTTTACTGCCAATATGATGCTATGTGATATTAGCAGGCCGCGAATAACAGAAACTAAATCTGTATTGTGTGTGGTGTTAATAATAATTGAGCCCATAGTCAATTTTTGCTTAAGCAGTATTTGAGCGCGCGGTTTTCTGTTTTACTTATCAATTGAACATACTGATATACTTAGCGCCTTACAATAGCGGAGTGATTATGAAAGAACAACAAGCTCAACAGATTGCGGAGCAATGGCTAACAGATGCCGCTGCAAGTGCAGCTAATAAAGACCTGCGGGCTCATATGAGCATGATATCTAAACGGGTTCGTGTAGATGGTGTTCCCGGCTTTGATAACATTGATTACGATATCTGGTATCAGCAGTGCAAACATCAGTTTGAAATGTCGATGATTAAAAGCATTGCTTATAAGGGCTTTAATTTGATCAGTGCAACAGCGACTCAGATTAACTTTAGTGTTTATGAAACTGTGCTCGGTACTGATGGCACCCTGAATGAACAGATTGTTGAAATGACGCTGGAAATCGAGACTGATGACGTGTGGCGACTGGTACAGGAGCGTGTGCTTATTGAGAATGATGCGATGCGCAATCATCAACCGGCAAAAGATAAAGCTGTAGACTGAAGTGGCTGGCAGAGATACGGGCCACGCCGGTGCGGTATTGCAATAAATACATAAGAGCAGAGGCTGCAGCTTGTTGGGTATTGCTTCTGTTTTATCGCTAAGGTTTTTTTAGGCGCGACAATAATTAATCAGAGCCTGATTTTTCTCAGTGCTGTTTTATATGGGGGGCTGGGTGATTGTAACCACTTGGGAGATTAAGTGGTGCCGAGAAGAGGACTTGAACCTCCACGACCATAAGGCCACTAGCACCTGAAGCTAGCGCGTCTACCAATTCCGCCACCTCGGCAAAGGTGTCTGATTTAACAGAGGCGCGAACTTTACAATGAGTTTAGGAACTTGTCAACGACTCGTGTTATCCTATGCGCATATTTAACTGAAGCCCTTATAAATGTCTAAAAATCCCCTAAAAAAACTCGTAAATTCTCTCAAATCTACTTTTAAGCTCGCCTCTAACAAAGTAAAGGTGGCCCAAAAGCCAGGTTTGTCGTTAAAAGACCCTGAAGCCGCGAGGGAATCCTCGAGTTATGATAACCCGATCGCCAGCCGGGAGCTTATTCTTCGTATTGTTACTCACCATGGTTCGTTAACCGAAGAGGAGCTGGTGGATGTGCTCCAGCTGCGTTCTGAAGAGGAAATGATTGGTATTTCCCGTCGTTTACGAGCGATGGTGCGCGATGGTCAGTTGCATCGAAATCGTCGTGGTAATTATGTCGCGGTAAATGATGATGATTTGATTCGCGGTAAGATTCTGGCTCACCCCGAGGGTTTTGGCTTTCTGGCACCTGAGGATGGCAGTGCCGATATGTTCCTGCATGCGCGGCAGATGAGACCGGTTTTGCATGGTGACAAGGTTGTGGCGCATGTGACCGGTGTGGATCGCAGAGGCCGCAAAGAAGCGGCTATTATCCGCGTGCTTGAACATGCCAATACACACATTGTCGGACGTCTTAAATTTGAAGACGATATGGTCTTTTTAAGCCCCGATAACAAGCGCATCCATCAGGACATTATGGTCAATAAAGACCAGCTTGGGGATGCCAAAGAAGGCCAGATGGTGGTGGTTGAGATCACCCAGCAACCCACATTCCGGCATCAGCCTATTGGTCGCGTTGATAAGGTGCTGTGTGATCACATGGCACCCGGAATGGAAATCGATGTGGCGATTCATGCGCACAATATACCGACCGAATGGCCGACAGCGGTTGAAGAGCAGATTAAAGATTTAAAAGAGGTTTTATCAGAAGCCGATAAAGAAGGTCGGGTCGATATACGTGATATTCCGCTGGTGACTATTGATGGTGAAGACTCGCGTGATTTCGATGACGCGGTTTACTGTGAGCCGAACGATAAAGGCTGGAAATTGTGGGTTGCGATTGCCGATGTCTCACATTATGTAATGAAAGGTTCTGCGCTGGATGATGAAGCGCTGAATCGTGCGACGTCGGTTTATTTTCCCGGTAAAGTGATTCCGATGCTGCCGGAGGTGTTGTCTAACGGTCTGTGTTCGATTAACCCTGATGTTGATCGACTGTGTATGGTGTGCGAGATGCATATCGACAGAGCCGGTAAAGTGATCAAGAGTTCATTTTTTGAAGGCCTGATGCGTTCACATGCGCGACTGACCTATAACAAGGTTAGCGATATGTTGCTGGATAAAAACTCGGCACTGCGTGATGAGTATGCTCACGTTAGCGAACACATTGATGATCTGAACGATTTATACCATGTGCTGGCGAAGGCGCGTAAAAAGCGTGGCTCGATTGATTTTGAAACCCAGGAAACCCGCATAATGTTTGATACCAATCAGCGTATCGAAAATATTGTGCCGACTGAGCGAAATGATGCCCACAAGCTGATTGAAGAATGCATGATTGCTGCGAATGTGACTGCAGCCAAGTTTTTGCTCAAGCATAAAATTCCAACTTTATACCGTGATCATGACGGCCCTAAGTCTTCCAAGCTGGATGATGTGCGTGACTTTTTATCCAACTTTGCGTTAACGCTGGGGAAGAGTGGTACTAAAGCCAGTTCGAAAGATTACGGAATTTTAATTAATGAAATTAAAGATCGGCCGGATTTTCATCTGATTCAGACGGTTTTGTTGCGTTCTTTAAGTCAGGCTGTTTACAGCCCAGACCATATCGGTCACTTTGGCTTGTCGCTGGAAAACTACGCACACTTTACCTCACCGATTCGTCGTTACCCAGATTTACTGGTACATCGTGGCATACGCCATGTATTAAGAGGTAATAAAGGTGTGCCATACAGCCAGGCTGCCATGGTCGAGCTGGGTGAGCATTGTTCGGCTAATGAACGTCGGGCGGATGAAGCCACGCGTGATGCCGAATCGGCCTTAAAATGTGAGTACATGCTGGATAAGATCGGGCTTTCATACCATGGCATGATCACAGCGGTGACGTCATTTGGTGTGTTTGTTGAGCTTAAAGAGGTTTTTGTTGAAGGTCTGATTCACATTACTAATTTACCGAAGGATTATTATAAATTTAATCCTATTGCGCATCGCTTAACCGGTGAGCATAACGGTTTGTTGTTCCAGTTGGGTGATTCTGTGCATGTTCAGGTTGCTGCTGTGAATATGGATGAGCGTAAGATCGATTTTGAGTTTTTGCATTTTGATGATGCGGATCAGAATGTCACGCTGGACAAAATTCGTTCTAATCCTGATAAGGACTTTAGTGATAAAAAACCTAAAAAGAAATCACGGAAGAAAAAGTCCGAAAAATCATCAGAAAAAGTGACGGCAAAGGCTGACGAAGTTAAAAAAACGGCTACCGATGCGGCTTCGTCGGACGAAGAAGTAGAAGAACAGCGGATACTGGCTAAAAAGAAAAAACGTAAAGACAAGCGAAAAAAACTTAAAGCCAAGTTGCGTAAGAAAAAACGCGATACGGCAGCGGCTGACAGCAAGTCTTAAATGAAACCAGTAAAAGAAGAGCTTATCTACGGTGTGCATGCCGTAGAGTCTGCGCTATTTAATGATGCCGCCAATGTGTTGACGGCCTGGCTGGAACCTTCAAAACAAGATAAACGATTACAAAAGATTATTGAGTTATTGAATGATAATGCGATATCTTTTGAATACGTTGATAAAAAGTCTCTCGATAAAATAACCAAATCACCGCGTCATCAGGGCGTGGCTATTCGATATAAATCCCCCGGTTTGTACGGTGAAAAAGAACTGTCGCAGTTTCTTGATAAAAGTGATTCGCTAATTCTTATACTCGATGGTATTACTGATCCGCATAATTTCGGTGCCTGTTTGCGTACTGCCGATGCAGTGGGTGTGGATTGCGTGATCATTGCTAAAGACAAGGCGGTTGGTATTACGCCTGTCGTTAGAAAGGTTGCCAGTGGTGCAGTTGATACAGTGCCAGTGGTGCAGGTGACTAATCTGGCGCGCAGTATCAAGCAGTGTCAGGCGGCTGGGGTTTGGGTTTATGGTGCAGCTGGTGAAACGGAGCAATCGGTTTATCAGACTGATCTGAAGGGTAAAACAGCGATTGTGATGGGGGCCGAAGAGAAGGGTTTGCGCCGTTTGACGCGTGAAACCTGTGATGTTTTATTCAAAATACCGATGCAGGGTAAGGTCGAAAGTCTGAATGTCTCGGTCGCTACCGCAGTTATTCTTTATGAGGCGGTGCGTCAGAGAATGTAGTCTGACTTGCGGTTTAGTTATCCAGCAGGCTCATGCCACTTAAGTCAGCATTTAACGGGGCTGGTTCTTCTTTTTTATCGGCCAGATCTACGCCGGATGCAGCCAGTGAAAACCCACTGGTATCTATATCTACTGGTGCCACTTCATCGCCCGGATCAACCAGATTGCCATTTGCTTCACGCAGGCTCAGGCTGCTTAAGTCCGGGTTGCTGTCAAGTTGAATCTGGGTTTGTGGGGCCGGGCTAAGATGTGCGGATGCTTCACCGCTGTGCTCAAAGGCGGTAGCAGACTGTGAGGTGGCAGCCGAGCTACTTGCTGTTTCGTTGGGTTGGGCCGCTACAGGTTTTGCCGTCGCCGGGGTTTCGGTTGGCTGGCTCTCTGCTGCAGCATTTCTGACGACGGCAATAGCGCCTGCATTTTTAAAGGCGGTGATGTATTTGTTTGCGGTGGCCTGATCCAGATTTTTTTTGATTACCACGTTATTGCCTGAAAATAAGCGGTTAATTTTTGCCTCATCGGCATTAAAGAGTTTGCCAATTTTCTGGCGAGTTTCCGCCGTATCAAAGCCGTCTATGATTTCACCTTTAAAGACTACCTCAAATGTATTGCTCATATTGGTACCTGTTCCGTCCATCAGTTTGCCTAATAGTATAGCAATAGTGGCTACGAATGCGGTATTAGTCTGCTTATCTCTGATTTGCTCGCAATAAATTGATATAATAATCAACATCTGGCATTAAATCGTGATAATTGATATGTAAATCAATTATAAAATTGATAATTTTACTAATTTGTTATTATAATTAGAAAATATTGATAGATAGGTCATTTTTATTATGTTGGTGTCGAATTTATTAAATGAAATTGTCGATGTGGCCAGGCGCAAGGGTATGAAGCAAAAGGATCTGGCTGCTCAGGCTGGTTTGTCTGCAGAAACCTTGTCACGGGCTAAAAGGTCAGGTGATATGCATCTGTCCAGTTTGATCAGGCTGGCTAACGTGGTGGGACTGACGCTGCAACTGGTTAGCGATGACGCGGTGCTGAATAAAATCAGCAGCGGTACCTTGTTTAATTAAGCACTGATGAGCAGAGACCGCGAAGCTGTTATCTGGACCCGTCTGGCAACCAGCCCGATAAAAATGGGCAGGCTGTATCTGACTGAATCGGAATGCCGCTTTAGTTATGAGTTGGATTATTTGCACACCGGCTTGCCAGGGCTGGGTTTGATTTATGATCCACAGATTATTCAGGACAATACCATTGTTCGTCAGCGGACTGAGTTTTTTGATTTTTTACCACCGGTTCAGTTTCTGCTGCCACCGCCGGGCGATAAAAATTTTCAGCGCCAGTTAATTTTAAATTACCTGTCTAAAAAAGGCATTCAGCCCAAACGCGGGCTGGAGACGGATTGGGAAATTCTCAAAGTGGCAGGGCACGGGGCAATCGGTCATCTGGATGTTTTTGAAAACGATGAGAAAGCACTGGCATGGTATTCGAAGCCGGTAAAAAATGAGTTATTTGAAATCACCGATGATATGGGGTTTTCATTAAAAGAATTTCTGACCTGGTTTGATGATGACGCAGAGTCGTTGATGAATATCATCGGGCCAACGCCGAGCGTGGGCGGGGCGATACCCAAATTATTATTGTCGATTGCCGATACTGGCTGGGATAATCGGATCGGTTTACCGACCCGGCTGGGTGCGGCTGGCATAACCGACGTGGTGGTAAAGTTTGAGCAGAGTAATCATTACCCCGGAATAACCGAGCTGGAGGCGCTGGCACTGGATCTGCATAAAGAGGCCGGGTTTGAAGTGCCACGTTACTGGACTTCATCGGTCAATGGTTTGCCGGTGATAGCGGTTGAGCGTTTTGATCGTGATAAATATCATAATCCGATTTTTACAGAATCGCTGTATTCTGTTCTGGCTTCAGGTGACAGGGAGGTGACACATCACTACAGCTACAGTTACGACAAGATTGGTCGGGCTATTGATAAAAGTCCGATTGATCTGGTTGAAAACCGGCAACAGGCAAAAGAGCATCTGTTTAAACGACTGATATTGTCTTTTCTTACCGGTAACGGTGATCTTCATCTTGAAAATTTATCGATTATAAAAACCCCGGCTCGGTTTGGTTTTAGTCCGGTTTATGATCCGACACCAATGCGTGCTTATCCAATACACAATATGTTGTCGGTGATGCCGTTTGGTCATTACGCAGAGCTGACTGGTGCAGGCAGTGAGCCGATTGGTCTGAGTCAGGCGATTTTGAATCTGGCAAAACATCTGGCTCTTAGCAAAGCGAAAACAAACGCAATTATCAGCGAGTCGTTACAGCTAACGGCGGATTATGCCGAACGTGTCAACGCCTTAACCACATTGCCGGATGCCAATAAAAACAATCTGATTCGACTGCTTGATTCATTGCGGCAGAAGCTGGCGGTGTTTGCAGCCTGAGACTGGCAGTTGTGATTCTGTGCCGGCGGAATTAGACCTGTCTAAATCGGCATCGATTCGATACAATAATGGCTCTTTTATCAGCCAGTCTGTCTTTGTGAATCCAAAAAGTGTCCATCTGTTATTGCCCGGTTTATTCAGTGGTTTCCAGCAGTCTGAGGTCGAAACCTCAGATCTTCAGTCGTCTTTTTTGCTGCAGAAACTGGTTTCAAAAGCCGACCGCAGGCAGCTCAACGAGGCGGATAAGTTTTCGGCAGATTATCTCAGGCAATACCCGCTGGCTTATTATCAATACCTGACAGCGGATGCAGAAGCGGTGCCGGTTAAAGCGGTGTTATACGCCACACCGGTTAATCTTGAGCTTAAGTCGGATCATATAGTCGCCAGACCACTTGCCATTGATGACAGCCAGCAACACAGGCTGGCGTCTATCATCGACAGATTTAATCAGCACTTTAAAGACGACGGCCTGTTGCTGCGATTGCTGCCATCGGGACAATTGCTTTGTCTTTCCAGTCGCTACGATTCTGCGCAGATGACGCCGGTTTATGCTGTTTATGGACGTGATATAAAACACTTTTTACCGGAAGGCGAGACGGCGAAATTCTGGCTGCGAATTTTTAATGAAACGCAGATGTTATTGCATGAATACTTTGAACACGATCAGCGGACTTTTGATAAACAGGAACTCAATAGTTTCTGGTTTTGGGGTGCGCCGCTCAACCAGGGTATCGGATTGGTCGATGCGGCATTTATTGGCAAGCCGGACTGGTTAAAAGGCTGTTGCGAGCATCATGGTTTAAAACAACTGGCACTGCACGAGCTGGCCGAATCTGACCAGCAGACAATATATATAATCGATGAGGCCTTGCTGTTAGCGGCATCATCGGGAGATTTTGCGGGCTGGTTAAAAGCGCTATCGCGACTTGAAGCCGATTTGATTGCGCCGCTGTTTGAATTGTTAAAGCGCGGAACAATACAACAGATCAGTTTGCCGTCAGCATCTGTTTGTTATCAGTTTAAAAATAGTCATCGACTGCGGTTTTACCGAAAAAATAAAAGCATTACCGAGTTATGTGTGAAAGCCTATGAATAATCTTGCTATATCCAGATACGTCAGTGATCAGGCTGTCAAACAAATCCACGGACTGCACCCGGTCTTGCAGGCAGTTTATCAGCATCGTGGAGTTAGTTCAGCCGATGAGATTGATAATCAGCTATCGAGGATGCATTCATACGAGTCGTTGCTGGGTATGCCAGTTGCAACAGCCGCTATTGTTGCGGCGATACAAGCACAGCAATCGATTCTGATCGTTGGTGATTTTGATGCTGATGGTGCAACCAGTACGGCGCTGGCGGTCAGGCTATTGCGTCAGTTTGGTGCGAAGCATGTCGATTATCTGGTGCCTAACCGGTTTGATTTTGGCTATGGTCTGACGCCTGAGCTGGTCGAGTACGCCGCGACATTGAAACCGGATCTGATTATTACAGTTGATAATGGTATCTCAAGTATTGAGGGTGTCAGGCTGGCTAACGAGCGCGGCATTAAAGTGGTGGTGACCGATCACCATTTAGCAGCGGATCAATTACCGGATGCCGCAGCGATTGTTAACCCGAATCAACCGGGGTGTCCGTTTCCGAGTAAATCAATCGCCGGGGTCGGGGTTATTTTTTATGTGATGATGGCGGTGCGCGCGGCATTAAGACAGACCAACTGGTTTGCAGACGGCCGGAGCGAGCCTAATCTGGCTAATGTGCTTGATCTGGTGGCCTTGGGAACGGTTGCCGATGTGGTAGCGCTGGACAGAAATAACCGGATACTGGTCGATCAGGGTTTAAAAAGAATTCGTGCCGGTAAGTGCGCACCGGGAATCAGTGCGATCCTTACCGTGGCCGGCAGAAACCAGTTAAATTGCGTGGCTTCAGATCTGGGTTTTGCAGTCGGGCCTAGGCTTAATGCGGCCGGACGGCTGGATGATATGTCGCTTGGTATTGAATGCCTGATCAGTGATGATCTGGACGTTTGCCAGCAGATAGCAGAACAGCTGCATAGTCTTAATACGGAACGCCGCTCGATAGAATCCGGGATGCTGGATCAGGCAATGGAAGCACTGGACGGACTGACAAAAACTATTGATAGCAAGGCGCTGCCGTCTGCCATTGTTTTATTTAACGAGAGCTGGCATCAGGGTGTGATTGGTATTCTCGCATCGCGTATCAAAGAGCAGTTTTACCGGCCTGTGATTGCGTTTGCATTATCGGATAATGATGAAATTAAAGGCTCGGCTCGTTCGCTCAAGGGTCTTAATATTCGTGATGCGCTTGATCAGGTGGATAAAACCTATCCGGGCATCATTAAAAAATTTGGCGGTCATGCAATGGCTGCCGGCTTAACCATTCATAAAGATATGTTTGAGCAATTTAATGCGGCTTTTACCGAGGTGGTCGCCGGGTGCTTGTCTGAAAGTGATTTAACCCAGAGCCTGAACACCGATGGTGAATTAACGGTCGATGATTTCACTATGACACTGGCAGAGCAGCTGCGCTATGCCGGACCCTGGGGGCAACAGTTTCCTGAACCATTGTTTGATAATTTTTTCGAGGTGATGGAGTGGCGAGTTGTCGGCGAAAAACATTTAAAACTGAAATTGCAGCCGACAGATGCCGCGCTGATGATTGATGCTATTGCCTTTAATACTACGGCTGAACAGCTGGGGCAAAATAGTGACAAAATACGGGCGGTGTATAAACTGGATGTGAATGAATTTAGAAATAATAAAACACTGCAATTAATGATTGAGTACCTGGAGCCTGCCTGATGTTTTACAAGCTGATACGCCATATTCTTTTCAGATTTGATGCTGAAAAATCTCACTACTTTGCACTCAATGCATTAAAGCTGTTAAAGCGTGCTGGGCTGCTGAGGTTGATAACAAAAAAAACCGTTGAAGCACCGATCACAGTAATGGGGCTTGAATTTAAAAACCGGGTGGGTCTTGCCGCAGGGCTGGATAAAAATGCTCAGTATATCGATGCGCTATCGCAGGCAGGTTTCGGTTTTATTGAAGTTGGCACGGTGACACCGAAACCGCAGCCCGGAAACGATAAGCCGCGTTTATTCAGGCTGCCCGCAGCGAGTGCCATTATCAACCGGATGGGCTTTAACAATGACGGTGTTGAGGCATTGCTGGCAGCGGTAAAAAAATCATCTTACCGGGGGGTGTTAGGTATTAATATCGGAAAAAACTTTTCAACCGCTGTTGAAAATGCGGTCGATGATTATCTTCTTGGTTTCAAATCTGTGTATCAGCTGGCCGATTACGTTACCGTTAATATTTCATCTCCCAATACCCCTGGCTTAAGATCTCTGCAGCATGGCGATGCGTTATTTGATTTATTGACGCAGTTAAAAGCCAGTCAGAAAGAACTGCAGTCGGTCTATAAAAAGTACGTGCCGATAGCGGTTAAGATAGCGCCGGATTTATCAGATGATGAGATTAAATTATTATCCGATACGTTTTTGAAAACCGCTATTGATGCGGTGATTGCTACCAATACCACACTGTCACGTGACGGTGTTGAAAATTTACCGCACGCAGAAGAACAGGGTGGATTAAGTGGTCAGCCGGTTAAAGATGCTTCGACCCGGGTGGTCAGGCGACTGTGTGAATTGTTTGACGGTAAGATACCGGTGATCGCGGTCGGTGGAATTGGCTCGGCCAGCGACGCACTGGAAAAAATAAATGCAGGGGCCGAGCTGGTACAGATCTATTCCGGGTTTATTTATCAGGGCCCGGCACTGGTTAATGAATGTGCACAGGCTTTAGCGCAGCAGGGCTGAGCTTAGTCCGTGGTGTCGGTTAATTCGAGGATCTTGTGGACGTCGCTTTCCCAGCGGCTGAAATAGCTTTGTGGGATCTCTTTAAAATAATCTTTCATAATTAACGGGCTGTTGGTTACCAGTATGGTTTCATTGTTTTCTGCAAAGATTGAAATTTTTAAAGGCAGAAAAGGCACAATGTCCGGGTATTTTGCAGTCAGCGTATTCAGTTCATCGGCTTTGCCGAAAAAAACCACGCGGTACTTGTCAGTACTGAAGCCGGATTTTGTAAGGCCGATATCAACCCGCTGCACTCTTGAGATGGTGTAGCCGGCCTGCTTAATGGCTGACTGCAAGTTCACCATGGTTTCCGGGAAACTCTGTTTAACCCGGCTCATGATCAGATCTTCGGCAAGGCTGATAGATGAAAAAAGAATCAGTAATACAACGGCTGAAAGTCGTGCAAATGGTTTATTGTTTTTCATTACAGGCTGGCCTCTTCCAGTAGCTCGCTATAAATTCTGTGCATTTCTTTGCAGGCTTCGCTGAGTTCGTGATTATTAAATATGGCGGCCAGTTTTAACGGGTTGGTCGCCATGATATAGACTTTGTCATCCTGCTTTACAATGGTGACTCTGCACGGTAAAAACATGCCAACGCGCGGATCGATTGCAAGCGCTTTGTTTAAGAAATTGAAATTGCAAAAGTAGAGAATAATCTGGTTTTTGTTTTCCTTGCCTGGATCGACCAGTCCCTTATTTAATTCCTGAGTTCTGATTAATTTAAAGTTCTTGCCGATGATGGCATCTTTCACATTCTGTACGGTTTCTTTCAGGCCATAAGGTGATTCCACTTTAATCACAGGTGATTCAGTATCGTATTCTTTATAAGGGTAGGGGCCGCCTTCAAAGTTACGAATGTAGCTGACCAGGTCATTAATGTCCTTGTCACTTAATCCGTGTGCTTTGTACGACATCATCGGTGTGCCAGGCCGGCCGTTCATTAGTGTTTCTTTTATAAACAGATCTTCAGCTGAGGAAAGAAAGCCCGGATTGTTTAATGATGGTGCAATAATGGCAGCATCACGTGGCCGCGAAAAAGTCACACCAGTACCCACACCACCGGTACCGCCGCTGTTGTGGCAACTGACACAGTATTGGTTAAATAATTTTTCACCGGCTCTTGGACTGCCTTTAACGCGTTTTTTACTGAAGGTTTTGCCTTTCTGTCCGGTCCATGTGCGCATATATTGAACAATTAATAGGACGTCGTTATCCGATAAATTATTGAACGACGGCATCACGCGTCCGGGGCGACCATAACGAATGGTTTTGCGTAAATAATTGTCGCTAACGGAGTTTATAAATGAGGGTAGTGAAATCGGAATGCCGACACCGCCTTTGCCACTTGTGCCATGACAAGTGGAGCAGTTTTTCTCAAATAACTGTTGTCCATTAGGTGCTGCATTCACCATAATAGGTGTCAGCAATAATAAAACAATGCGTAGTAAATTGTTCATCTGATTCCATCTTACTCAGGGGTTATTTGTATGTTAGCATTTTCTAATGCTTTTTCACTGATGCATATCAATTATATAGAAGAGATGTAATGGACTGGAAGATTATTACAAAAAATATACTTTATAAAGGTTTTTTGTCGATCGAAGAATATCAGTTGACGCATGAATTATATGCGGGCGGACAAACCTCGCTAATTTCTCGTCAGTTAATGGAACGAGGTCATGCCGTGGCTGTGTTGTTATTTGATCCAGTGGAGAATAATTTGCTGTTGATAGAACAGTTTCGAATTGGTGCCAAGGATGATGTGGATTCGCCCTGGTTAGTTGAGCTGGTGGCGGGCATGATCGAACAAGATGAAGACGCCGCTCAGGTGGCGATACGTGAAGTTCGCGAAGAGGCAGGTGTCGAAGTGAAAAACTTGCGCGAGTTATTCACCTATTACTCCAGTCCCGGTGGTTGCAGTGAACGGGTGACTCTTTTTTATGGCGAGGTGGATAGTTTGTCAGCCGGTGGCTTTCATGGGCTGGATTCTGAGCAGGAAGATATAAAAGTGATTGTGATGGATTATGACGAAGCGATTTCACAAATGGCGAGTGGCAGAATTAATTCTGCCACGCCGATACTGGGTCTGCAGTGGTTGCAGTTAAATCACGCTGCATTGGTTGTTTAGTTTAGCGATTTTATTGATCGATCAGACGTTTGTTTAAATCCTGATAGGCATCGATTCGGCGGTCTCTTAAATAAGGCCAGATGCGGCGTACCGATTCGGTTTTTTCAAGCTCGATAGTGTACTGAAGAATTTCATTGGTATTGCTGGCGGCCTGTGTCAGCATTTCACCCTGCGGCCCGCAAATAAAACTGTTGCCCCAGAAACGGGTGCTGAGTTCGCCGTTGCCTTCATCGCCACAGCGGTTGCAGCTGGCTACAGCCAGACCATTGGCGATGGCATGGCTGCGCTGAATGGTTGTCCAGGCATCTAACTGTCGCTGCTGTTCCTGTTCTGAATCATTCGGGTCCCAGCCGATGGCCGTCGGGTAAAGCAGTATTTCGGCACCGGCCAGTGCCATTAAGCGGGCGGCTTCGGGAAACCACTGGTCCCAGCAAATCAAAACCCCGAGTTTGCCGATGCTGGTTTGGATCGGGCTAAATCCCAGATCACCGGGTGTAAAATAGTATTTTTCATAAAAGCCGGGGTCGTCGGGAATGTGCATTTTGCGGTATTTGCCTGCGATGGAACCGTCTTTATCGAACACAACCGCGGTGTTGTGATAGAGACCGGCGCTGCGTTTTTCAAACAACGAGCAGACAATAACCAGTGATAATTCTTTTGCCAGAGCAGAAAAAAATTCGGTGCTTTCACCGGGGATTGTTTCTGCCAGATCAAAATTCGATGGCTTTTCTTCGATGCAAAAATACGGTGTGTTGTGCAGTTCCTGTAATAACACCAGTTCGGCATTATTGGCAGCAGCTTGTTTTAGTTGAGTCTTAATGTACTGACGATTTTCATCGGCATTGTCAAAGCACTGAGACTGAATCAGGGCTAGATTGATTGTTCGTGATGTCATAGCGGCAATCTCAGTTATTTACGGTGTGGCGTGGTAGCTGCATGGTCAGGCAATGGATTGAACCGGATTGCCGGATCACTGCAGAGCAGTCGATGCCTGTGACTTTCCGGTCGCTAAACACAGACTGCAGTTTTTCCAGGTTGAGCGCGTCCTGCGGGTCGTTATAGGTTGGCATCAGCACGCGCTCATTAGTGATTAAAAAATTAACGTAACTGGCTGGCAGTCTGTCCTGCTGGTAGTAAAGCGCTTTGGGTATGGTTAGTGGTAGCAGCTGATAGGGCTGGCCATCAAGTCCGGTTAATTGTTGTAATTCAGCTTGCAGTTGCTGCAAAGGCAGGTAGTGAGAGTCGTCCGGGTCGTCGCAATGGGCATAAGCGATGGTTTGTGGGTTACAAAAGCGTGCCAGGTTATCAACGTGTGAATCGGTGTCATCACCTTCGAGCTCGCCATGTTGCAGCCAGATAATGCGCTTTGCACCCAGTAATTCTTTTAGCTGTTGTTCAATTTGCTGTTGATTGAGCTGCGGGTTTCGTTGTTGGTCGAGCAGGCACTGACTGGTGGTCAGGATGGTGCCGTGGCCATCGCTGTCTATGCTGCCGCCTTCCAGCACCAGACTGGTTTTTAGCAGCGGGCAGCTGAGTAGCTGTTGTTCTGCCAGTAGCTGATTGGTCTGGTTATCGAACTGAGCAGGAAACTTGTTACCCCAGCCGTTAAATTCGCAGTCCAGTGCCAGTGGTTTGTTATCTTGCAGCACGGTAATCGGGCCAAAGTCGCGGCACCAGCTGTCGTTGTTTGTATGCAGTAACCATTTAACGGCACTTAATCGGGCTTTTTTATTGATCAGGCGCTGTTTGATGGCGGCCTGATGTTCTTCATCGTGGGCAATAATGATAAGCGTCTGAGACTCACAGATATAGTAACTGATACTATCAAAGGCTGTTTCTACCTCGTTCAGAATTGGCTGCCAGTCCATGCTTTTGTGTGGCCAGCATAATAAGATGGCGTCCTGCTTTGTCCATTCGGCAGGCAGTAGGGTTTTTGTCTGATTATTCATGCAGTTATTATAATCGTTTAACAGGGAAACTGTATTTTAAATCATCGCATGTTATCGGAACTCTATGTATAATCCAAACTCTAACTGGAGTTGCTGATTTGACTGATATAATAATAAGCAGTCTGAATATGCGTTAGCGGTCAGCCTGTTATGCATTACATAAATAATCAAAAGAAGGCTTTCATAGAAGCATGTTTAGACCCAAGGAATTATTCATAGGATTACGTTACACCAGAGCTAAACGCCGTAATCATTTTGTTTCATTTATATCTCTTACTTCCATCTTAGGTGTCACTCTTGGGGTGGCTGCGCTCATTATTGTGCTTTCTGTTATGAACGGCTTTGAACAGGAAATGCGCAACAGAATACTGGGAATGACGGCGCATGCGACGGTATCCGATATCACCGGTACCTTGTCTAACTGGGAATCACTCAGCGAAAAATTAAAAGGTCACGAGCGAATACAGGGCATGGCTCCGTATATCTCTAACGAGGCCATGTTAAATAATGGTCGCCGTGTCAGTGGTGCGGTGGTGCGTGGTGTTTTACCATCGGAAGAAAATAAAGTCTCAAAAGTCGGGACCTCAATGGTCTCTGGAACCTTCGACGAACTCAAGCCAGGGCATTACGGCATTATTTTAGGCAGCGCGCTGGCTAATGTGTTGGGTACCTATGAAGGTGATAAAGTTACGCTGATTACTCCGCAGGCTAATTTTACACCGATTGGCGCTGTGCCCCGCCTGAGGCGTTTTACCGTGGTCGGTATTTTTGAAGTAGGGATGCAAGAATTTGATCGTAATACCGCGATTATTCACATAGATGACGCACAAAAGGTTTTTAGTTTTAAACAAAGTATTTCGGGTTTGCGTCTGAAGCTGGATGATTTATTTGATGCGCCGACGATTTCTGCTCAGCTGGCGCAACAGCTGGGTGATGATTACTGGGTTTCAGACTGGACCAAACGGCATGTGAATTTTTTCCGTGCGTTAAAGATGGAAAAAACAGTGATGTTTATTATCCTCTTTATGATTGTTGCGGTTGCTGCCTTTAATATTGTCTCTTCGCTGGTGATGACGGTTACCGATAAACAGTCCGATATTGCGATTTTAAGAACCATCGGCATGACTCCTAAAAGCGTGATGGCGGTGTTTATGATTCAGGGCACTATTATCGGTTTTCTTGGTGTTGTTTTAGGCTTGTTAATTGGTGTTCCCATTGCATTAAATATTGAAACCCTGATACCGACTATCGAAGCCTATTTTCAGACAGATTTTCTGCCCTGTGATGTTTATTATATTTGTGATTTGCCATCAGATCTTCATACCGGTGACACTATCGGGATTTCTTTGATAGCGATGTTGCTGTCCTTCTTAGCGACTATTTATCCGGCATGGCGTGCCTCCAAGGTGCAGCCGATTGATGCTTTGAGGTTTGAGTAAGTTATGAGTCTGAATCATTTTACCAGTCAGATTATCCTGCCGCCTGCTAAAGCCGGTGAGCATATTGTGCTTGAAGCCGATAATGTCAGCAAAAGTTATCAGGAAGGTAGCGGTGCGGTTTTACATATTCTTAAAGGAATTAACCTGACGGTGCGTAGTTCTGAGAAGATCGCTATTGTTGGTGCCTCGGGTTGTGGCAAAAGCACGCTGCTACATCTGCTGGGTGGTTTGGATCAGCCCACTACGGGGCATGTGCTGATAGACAATCAGGATTTTGCGGTCATGTCGGAAACGGTGCGTTGCCGGGTGCGGAATAAATACTTGGGTTTTATCTATCAGTTTCATCATCTTTTGCCGGAGTTTACAGCGCTTGAAAATGTCGCGATGCCGATGTTTATTCGTGGCTCCAGTATTAAAAAAGCGGTGCAGCGAGCACGACTGCTGCTGGAAAAAGTAGGCATGGTCGGGCGGCTCGAGCATAAGCCACCGGAACTGTCCGGCGGTGAAAGGCAGCGTACTGCAATCGCACGTGCATTATGTGCGGAGCCAAAATGTATTCTGGCAGATGAACCAACGGGTAATCTTGATCCTGCCACGGCGGAACAGGTGGTTGATGTGATCTTTAAACTCAATCGTGATTACCACACCAGTCTGGTGATTGTGACTCATGATATGGATCTGGCTAACAGAATGGATTCAATCTATACCATAGAAGATGGTCATTTAACTAAAATCAAATAATTTAGAGCGCTGATCATATCTGTGATCACTACCGACGATATCATTGATGAATCTTAATCCGCGTGCGCAACAACTGTTAAAAACACTGATTGATATTTATATCACCGATGGTCAGCCAGTGGCGTCAAAAATACTGGCGCAGACATCTGGGCTTGATGTCAGTTCGGCAACGATTCGTAACGTGATGTCGCAGTTGGATCAGCAGGGATTGGTGCATGCGCCACATACCTCTGCCGGGCGCATACCGACAGAAAAGGGTTACCGCTTTTTCATAGATAGCCTGATGGAAATGCAACCAATAACGGCGGATTTTCTCGGCACACTCAGTACTGAGCTAAACGCTAATCAGTCAACCGAGCATTTAGTAAACAACGCATCAAGTCTGCTTTCCAGTTTTACCCGAATGGCGGGTATTGTGACCATTCCTAAGCGCAGTCAGCTGATTCTTCGGCAAATCGAGTTTTTGCCTTTACCCGGTAATCGACTTCTGGCTATTCTTGTTATTAATGAAAAACAAGTAGAGAACCGGGTGATTGAAACTGATCGTGAATACACCCAGAGCGAGTTACAAACCGTCTCGAATATCATCAACAGTCAGTATGCCGGCAAAGATATTTTTAGTATCCGCACGGCGCTGGTGGAGATTCTGCATCAGGCCAGTAATAATCTGGATCAGCAGATGAAGCTGGCGGCAGATATCGCCGACAAAGCACTGCAGGAAAATAAAAGCGGTTCAGATTATGTGATGCAGGGTAAAACCAATCTGTTGAATTTCTCTGAGCTGGAAGAAACCGGCAGGTTGCAGCAAATGTTTCAGGTTTTTAATAATACCCGCGATATGCTCAATATTCTGGATCGTTGTATCAATGCGGATGGTGTAAAAGTCTATGTAGGTCAGGAATCTGGCGTAGAAGGGCTGGGGAGTTGTAGTCTGATTACAGCACCTTATCAGGCCGATGGTGAAGTGCTGGGGGTGCTAGGAGTGGTTGGCCCGACCCGTATGAATTATAAAAACGTCATCCCGGTGGTTGAAATAACCGCAAAATTATTAGGCCAGGCCTTGAAATCATAATATTGACCCCCATCAATGGGGTAGATTCTATTCTGACCGGGTTTCTGTTGCTTGTTGTGTCTTCGAAAGCCTCGTATTGTCAGATTTATTCGTTATTTTTAAATTAATAAAATTTGTGCCGGAGTTGATTAAATGTCTAACGACGAGAAAGTAGAGCAAACAAACGTTGATATTACTGATGAAACGGGTGAAGTGACCCAGGACGTCGAAGGTCTGGCCGAAGATCACGTGCCTGATTTGCAGGATAAGCTAGAAGAGGCGCTGGCCAAATCGGATGAATATTACGATCAGTTGCTGCGCAATAAAGCCGAATTAGATAATGTGCGCAAACGATCACAGCGTGAACTTGAAAATGCCCATAAATATGCGGTTGAAAAGTTCATCAATGCACTGATTCCGGTGATTGATAGCATGGAGCTGGGGCAGCAGGCCGCAGAAACAGCGAGCGATGTTGAGACCCTGAAAGAAGGCATGAATTTAACCACCAATATGTTTTATCAGCTGCTGGAAAAATTTGATATCGAAAGCCTTAATCCGCAAGGTGATACTTTTGATCCTGAGTTCCATCAGGCAATGTCAATTCAGGAATCACCTGATGTGGCACCTAACTCGGTTATCGCGGTGATGCAGAAAGGTTATACGCTGTCTGGTCGCTTATTGAGACCGGCGATGGTTGTGGTATCTAAAGCGCCGGCAGAAGACAACACAGAAAATAACGCTGAATAATTATATCCACCCTTGAAATGGGTAATTAAACCCCTATCTTATTCAGCAGATAAAGAATTTAGCTTTTTTGGAGAGCATTTAAAATGTCAAAAATTATCGGTATAGATCTAGGTACAACCAACTCATGCATTGCTGTAATGGATGGTGATAAGCCTAAAGTTATTGAAAACAGTGAGGGTGATCGCACCACGCCATCGATTGTCGCTTTCGGTGACGGCGATGAGGTTTTAGTCGGTCAGGCAGCTAAACGTCAGGCAGTAACCAATCCTGCTGACACCTTATTTGCTGTTAAACGACTGATTGGCCGCCGTTTTGATGAAGAAGTGGTTCAGCGTGATATCAAGCTGGTGCCTTATAAAATCATTAAAGCCGATAATGGTGACGCTTGGGTAGAAGCCAAAGGCAAAAAGATGGCTGCTCCGGAAGTCTCTGCGCGTGTACTGCAGAAAATGAAGAAAACTGCTGAAGACTATCTGGGTGAAGAAGTGACAGAAGCGGTTATTACAGTACCGGCTTATTTCAACGATTCTCAGCGTCAGGCGACAAAAGATGCCGGTAAGATCGCTGGTCTTAATGTAAAACGTATTATTAATGAGCCTACTGCTGCTGCTTTAGCCTACGGTATGGATAAAGCCAAAGGTGACAGCACAATCGCAGTTTACGATCTAGGTGGTGGTACTTTCGATATTTCTATTATCGAAATAGCAGACATCGATGGCGAGCAGCAGTTCGAAGTGTTATCGACCAATGGTGATACATTCTTAGGTGGTGAAGATTTCGACATGCGTCTGATCGACTATCTGGCGGATGAATTCAAGAAAGAAAACAGTGTTGATTTGCATAATGACCCGATGGCTCTGCAGCGTCTTAAAGAAGCCGCTGAAAAAGCCAAGATCGAATTGTCATCAGCATCTCAAACGGATATTAACCTGCCATACATCACGGCCGATGCAACAGGACCTAAGCATTTAACCTTAAAACTGACTCGCGCTAAATTAGAGTCACTGGTTGATGATCTAGTTTCACGCACGATTGATCCTTGTAAGCAGGCACTAAAAGACGCCGGTTTAAGCATTGGTGATATTAATGATGTGATTCTGGTTGGTGGTCAGACGCGTATGCCTAAAGTTCAGGCGGCGGTTAAAGACTTCTTTGGTAAAGAGCCACGTAAAGACGTGAACCCGGACGAAGCGGTAGCGGTGGGTGCATCTATTCAGGGTGGTGTTTTAAGTGGTGGTGTTAAAGACGTACTGTTACTTGATGTAACACCATTGTCTCTGGGTATTGAAACGCTGGGTGGAATTATGACCAAGCTGATCGAGAAGAACACTACGATCCCGACAAAGGCCAGCCAGACTTTCTCAACGGCTGAAGACAATCAGGGTGCGGTAACCGTACATGCGGTACAGGGTGAGCGCGAAATGGCAGCTCATAATAAATCTCTGGGTCGTTTTGATCTGGCTGATATTCCACCGGCACCACGTGGTACGCCACAGATCGAAGTCAGCTTTGATATTGATGCTAACGGTATCTTAAATGTATCGGCTAAAGATAAGGCAACCGGCAAAGAGCAGTCTATCGTGATCAAGGCCTCTTCAGGTTTGTCGGATGAAGAAGTTGAACGCATGATCAAAGATGCAGAAGCGCATGCCGAAGACGACCGTAAGCTGAAAGAACTGGTTGAAGCACGTAATGCCGCTGAAAACATGATCAATGCCACTGAGAAATCGATTAAAGATCTTGGTGATCAGGTTGATGCGGACGAAAAGAGCAAAGTAGAAGCAGCAATTGCTGATCTTCAGGAAGCTCTGAAAGGTGAAGATAAAGAAGCGATCGAAGCTAAAACAGCAGCTTTAACAGAAGCCGCCGGTTCCATTGCACAAAAAGCCTACGCAGCTAATGCTGAGCAGTCAGCAGATGCCGAGTCGGCAACTGAAAATGCTTCTCAGGATGACGGTGTGGTGGACGCAGAGTTTGAAGAAGTGAAAGAAGACGATAAAAAATAACATACCGTCGATCTCTCCGGCTCAGTAGTCTGAGCTTACTGAGCCGGAGAAAAGCAAAAATCCAGGGTATGTCTGCATGCTCTGGATTTATTTGTATCAGCGATAGGCTATTTTTAAAACATTAAACGAGTAACACGAGACATGTCCAAACGTGATTTTTACGAAGTACTAGGTGTCGCTAAAGACGTTGATGAACGTGATTTGAAAAAAGCGTTCAAGCGTCTGGCAATGAAACATCACCCCGATCGTAACCAAGATAATCCAGCGGCTGAAGAAAAGTTTAAAGAAGCCAAAGAAGCCTACGATGTACTGTCGAACTCGCAAAAGCGGGCAGCTTATGACCAGTTTGGACATGCTGGTGTTGATTCCAGTATGGGTGGCGGTGGTTACGGTGGCGGTGCTGGCGGAGCCAATTTCAGCGATGTATTCGGTGATGTGTTTGGTGACATATTCGGCGGTGGTGGTGGCGGTGGTCGTCAGCGTCAACGTGCATACCGGGGTTCTGATTTACGTTATAACCTTGATTTATCTCTTGAAGATGCGGTTGCCGGCACTTCGGTAAAAATTAAGGTGCCGACGCTGGTGAGCTGTAAAACATGCTCTGGCAGCGGCTCTAAAAAAGGCTCGGATGCTTCAACCTGTAGCACCTGTGGTGGTGCGGGTCAGGTCCGTATGCAGCAGGGCTTCTTTTCTGTACAGCAGACCTGTCCTCATTGTCATGGGCAGGGCAAAGTCATTACTGACCCCTGTGGTTCCTGTCATGGTCAGGGTCGTGTTGAAGAAACCAAAACGCTGTCTGTTAAGGTACCTGCCGGGGTTGATAATGGTGACCG
Organism: Gammaproteobacteria bacterium; assembly: GCA_029881795.1. Taxonomy (GTDB): domain Bacteria; phylum Pseudomonadota; class Gammaproteobacteria; order SZUA-229; family SZUA-229; genus JAUVDT01. The sequence goes on along the minus strand of JAOULX010000007.1, from coordinate 99,770 downwards.
AATCCGTCTTGGCGGAGAAGGTGAAGCCGGTGAAAACGGTGGTCCTTCAGGTGATTTATTCGTTCAGGTACGGGTTAAGCCGCATGCTATATTTGAACGTGAAGAAAATAACCTGCATTGTGCTGTTCCCATTAGCATGACCATGGCTGCCTTAGGCGGTGAAATTGAAGTGCCTACCTTATCCGGTCGGCTAAAACTTAAGATCCCGGCTGAAACACAATCGGGTAAACTGTTCCGCTTGCGTAATCAGGGTGTTGTTCCTGTTCGTGGTGGCGCTAAAGGCGACTTGTTGTGTCGCGTTAATGTCGAAACACCGGTCAACCTGACGAAAGAGCAGAAAGAGCTGTTACAGCAGTTCGATGATACGTTGAATAAAGGTTCCCGACAGCATAACCCGCAATCACGAGGCTGGGTTGATGGTGTTAAAAAGTTCTTTGATGAAATGACGCAAAAATAACTACCGACTAACCGTTAATTCAAACAGATATTAAAGAGATGTAAGATGATTAAAGTTGCAGTAACCGGTGCCGGTGGTCGTATGGGGCGTACTCATATTGAGGCCATTACTGACAATGAGAAAACCGTACTGACGGCTGCCATTGAACGACCGGGCAGTACCTTCGTCGGTATTGATGCTGGTGCTCTGGCTGGTGTTGGTGACAATGATGTGATCGTGGTCGATGATGTGGCTGCTGTGGTTGATCAGTTTGATGTGTTGATTGATTTCACAACGATAGAAACCACGCTGCATAATATTGAGGTTTGCCGCAAAGCCGGTAAACAAATCATTATTGGCACAACCGGCTTTAGTGATGATGAAAAAGCACTGATTGAACTAGCCAGTAAAGATATCGCTATCGTGTTTGCACCGAATATGAGCGTTGGTGTGAACTTATGTCTTAAGTTACTTGATATGGCCGCACGTGTGCTGGCTCATGACGATGTTGATATTGAAATTATTGAGGCTCACCATCGTCATAAGGTTGATGCGCCTTCGGGTACTGCATTGCGTATGGGAGAGGTGGTCGCCGATGCCTTGGGTCGTGATCTGAAAGAATGTGCGGTCTATGGCCGCGAAGGTCAGACCGGTGAGCGAGACCGCAATACGATTGGTTTTGAAACCATCCGCGCCGGCGATATCGTTGGCGATCATACGGTAATGTTTGCTGGTATTGGTGAGCGTGTTGAAATTACTCACAAAGCGTCAAGCCGAATGACCTTTTCTAAAGGCGCTGTACGCGCTGCCATCTGGTTACATGATCAAAAAACCGGGCTCTTTGATATGGCAGATGTATTGGGTCTGAAATAACCATGAGTCGATTCAGGCTTTAACGTGGTTCAGTCAATTAGCTACGGTTATATGTACCTAATTGTTGATAAATGTCATGAACGTCAGTATTACCGGTCTTAACGGTGACTATGTTGGCGTTTAATCATAGGCTTTTCGAGCCTCATTCGTTATAATGCCGCCTCTTTTGATAAAGCTAATACGTTTTGGGCGGTTTTAAATGAAATTTGCGTTTGTATTTCCAGGTCAGGGTTCACAGTCAGTTGGCATGTTGGCTGATTTCTATTCAGAGTATCCAGAAGTCAGAGCGACGTTTGACGAAGCTGGTGATGCTTTGGGTTATGACTTATGGGATCTGGTACAAAACGGCCCTGCTGAAAAACTTAATCAAACCGAATTTACTCAACCGGCAGTATTAACCGCTGGTGTTGCTATGTATCGTGCTTTTACCGCCTCCACTGAGCTGAAACCGGCAATGATGGCCGGCCACAGTCTGGGTGAATATGCCGCGCTGGTTTGCGCCGGTGCCTTGTCTCTGGCAGATGCTGTGCAGTTGGTTGCAGCACGCGGTCAGTTGATGCAGCAGGCTGTGCCGGAAGGTCAGGGTGCGATGGCTGCGATTTTAGGTCTGGATGATGACACCTTAATCGCTATTTGTCAGCAGGTGGATGGTGTGGTGCAGGCGGTTAACTTTAATTCACCGGGCCAAGTGGTTATCGCGGGTGAGACTGATGCTGTAAACGCTGCGATTGAGCTGGCCAAAGAAGCCAATGCTAAACGCGCGCTGCCATTACCCGTATCAGTGCCGTCACACAGTTCATTAATGCAAGGTGCGGCGGAAAAATTAGCGGAAAAACTCGCTGTTATCAAATCTGTTATGCCGGATGTACCGGTGTTTCATAATGTCACAGCGCAACCGAGTACCTCAATAGAAGCCATGAACGCGGCATTAAAAGAACAGCTATACAATCCGGTGTTATGGGTTGATACGGTTAATAACCTGATCGAAGCAGGCATTGAGGCGACCGTTGAGTGTGGTCCGGGTAAGGTATTGTCGGGTCTTAACAAGCGTATAAATAAAGATATTCCATCACTGGCTCTGGTGAGTCCTGATGGAATGAAAAAAGTGATTGAAGAATTACAATAAGTTTACTCCGACTGTCCGGCAACAGGCCGATGAGTTGAGATAAAAAGAATATTTTGGAGAATAAAATGACTAAATTACAGGACAAAGTGGTTCTGGTAACCGGTGCCAGTCGCGGAATTGGTCGTGCGATTGCTGAAAAACTGGGACAGGATGGCGCTGTCGTTGTCGGTACGGCGACATCAGATAATGGCGCGGAGAGTATTTCAGCCTATCTGGCAGATGCCGGTATTAAAGGCAAAGGTATGTGTCTTAATGTTACCGATGCAGATTCAATTAAAAATGTTCTTAAGGCCATCACAGATGAGTTTGGTGCGGTAAATATCCTGGTCAACAATGCTGGTATTACCCGCGATAACCTGCTGATGATGATGAAAGACGAGCAATGGGATGAGATTATTGATACTAATCTGACTTCAATTTTCCGTCTCTCTAAAGCGGTTATTCGTAGCATGATGAAAGCCCGTAGCGGACGTATTATCAATATTGCTTCCGTCGTTGGCTTAACCGGTAACCCCGGTCAGACCAATTATTCTGCTGCAAAAGCAGGAATTCTGGGTTTTACAAAATCACTTGCGCGTGAGATTGGTTCACGTAATATCACCGTCAATACGGTCGCTCCTGGCTTTATTGATACCGATATGACACGTGAATTACCCGAAGAGCAGCGTGCGGCTTTAATTTCGCAAATCCCGTTGAATAAGCTGGGAGCAGCGGCAGATATCGCCAATGCGGTCAGTTTTTTAGCATCTGACGAAGCGTCGTATATCACGGGTGAAACGATTAATGTCAACGGCGGCATGTATATGCCATAACGCTTATATAATAAATTTATTAAGGTTTGTTTTATAAGTTATTGTTATTTATAGTATTTTTGTGTGGTGTTGCAGCGTTAAATTTTTACCGATAAAGGGTGGAAAGCAGCGCTGATATTCAATACAATACCGCGCACCAATATTGGATTATTTATTGAGGAATTTTCAATGAGCAGTATCGAAGAACGAGTTCGTAAAATTGTTGTAGAGCAATTAGGTGTTAAAGAAGAAGAAGCTGTTAATACTGCTTCATTTGTTGATGACCTGGGCGCAGATTCATTAGATACAGTCGAATTAGTTATGGCTTTAGAAGAAGAATTTGAATGTGAGATTCCAGATGAAGAAGCTGAGAAGATTACAACAGTTCAGCAGGCAATTGATTTTGTTAATGCCAATTTAAACTAAATTTGTAATCAGTATTTATCAACAAAGGGGCATTATTGTATAATGCCCCTTTGTTGTTTCTTCAGTTTGATATTATGGCGTTGCTTTAAACGTTGTAACAAAGTTAAAGGTGAGCTCCTTGTCTAAGCGTCGTGTTGTTATTACTGGTGTTGGTCTGGTTACCCCTGTAGGTAATGATGTTAAGTCTTCCTGGGATAATATCCTCAAAGGTAAAAGTGGTGCGGCTAAAATTTCGACATTTGATGTCAGTGAATTTAGTACACAGTTTTCCGCTTCAGTAAAAGATTTTAATCCTGAGCTGTATATCAATTCAAAAGAACTGAAAAAGATGGATTCTTTTATTCAGTATGGTCTTGGTGCCAGTATTCAGGCGCTTGACGACAGTGGCATTGAAGTGACTGATGACAATGCAGAACGCATTGGTGTGGCTGTAGGCTCCGGTATTGGTGGCTTGCCTTTAATTGAAAGTAACCACGCAAACTGGATGGAGAACGGACCCCGTAAGATTTCACCTTTCTTTGTTCCCAGCACGATTATCAATATGATTTCAGGTAACCTGTCGATCATGCGTGGCCTTAAAGGTCCGAATATCGCATTGGTAACAGCCTGTACCACCGGTACACACAGTATTGGTCATGCCGCTCGCATCATTGCTTATAATGATGCGGACGTAATGGTTGCCGGTGGTGCTGAGAATGCAACCAGCCCATTAGGTTTAGGTGGCTTTGCTGCCGCCCGCGCTTTATCAAAGCGTAATGATGATCCGGAAGCAGCGAGTCGTCCGTGGGATGTAAACCGGGATGGTTTTGTGCTGGGTGACGGTGCAGGTTGTGTGGTGCTGGAAGAATATGAGCACGCGAAAGCACGTGGTGCGACAATTTATGCTGAAGTCGCCGGTTTTGGTATGAGTGGTGATGCCTATCACATGACCATGCCATCTAAAGGTGGTGAAGGTGCTGCCCGTTGCATGGTCTCGGCCATGAAAGATGCCGGTCTTAATATGGATAGCTGTGATTATATAAATGCACACGGTACGTCTACACCGGCTGGTGATGTTGCTGAAACGATGGCGGTTAAAGCTGCGTTAGGTGAAGAGCTTGCAGCAAAAGTGGCTGTGAGTTCAACCAAATCGATGACGGGTCACCTGTTAGGTGCTGCCGGTGGTATCGAAGCGGTGTTTACTGCACTGGCGATACGTGATCAGGTTGCGCCGCCGACAATTAATCTGGATGAACAAGATCCTGAATGTGATCTTGATTATGTACCGCATACTGCCCGTGAAATGAAGATTGATGTTGCGATGTCAAACTCATTTGGTTTTGGTGGTACTAACGGTACACTGGTACTGAAAAAAGTTTAAACCGCTCTTTTTCTTTACTGCCATTACGGGATGCTGAAATGATAGATGAGGGTGTTAGTTATAATACCCCGTCCGGCTCCCGCTACGGCCAGACCACGGTTACTGCACTTGATCTAATGCCGGACCTGCTGGCATTGCACGCTTCTGATCCGCTACGTTTTCCCCATTTATTATCCAGTACTGCCGTCGGCGCGACCGCTCGGTATGATATTTTGTTTACATTTCCCGCTGAAACACTGTGTCTTGATCGACAAGGTTTACACCTGTCATCCGCTGGCGCGGTCGAAGAAGCCAGCTTTCTGGATGCTCTCGATGCGCGCTGGAGCGAACAGGCAACCGATCAGCAGAATCTTTCAGGCTTGCCCTTTACCGGTGGCTGGTATCTGTATTTAGCTTATGAAATCGCCGCCGAAATTGAACCCGGTTTGAATCTGCCAGCGGATAACAGCGGTTTGCCGGTTGCGCTGGCAACCCGCTTTCAGTCAGCATTGATCATTGATCAGCAAACACAACGCGCGTATTTTGTTTCCGAGAGTGATTTTGATCATCAGTTTTATCAGCAGCAAATTAGTCAGGCCTGTGCCGCACTAAAGCCGGTTCAGCAGGCGCAGATCAGTTCGTCATTTAATGAAGAAGATGCGGCAATCCATTTAAAGAACCTTGAGAAAATACACCAGTACATTGTTGATGGTGATATTTTTCAGGCAAATTTATCGCGCTTGTGGCAGGTCGAGCTTGAACAGGAGCTCAGTGATAGCGAACTGTTTTTGTTACTCAAACTCAATAACCCATCACCTTTTGCCTGTGTCTCGACGCTGCCCGGAGGCAGTATTATCTCTTCATCGCCGGAGCGTCTGGTCAGTTCAAAAAACAAACGGTTAGACACACGGCCGATTGCCGGTACCAGGCCGCGGGCGGCCGATCAAGATGCCGATCGGTTATTGACCGATGAGTTAATATCCAACCCGAAAGAAAGGGCAGAGCATATTATGTTGCTTGATCTTGAGCGCAATGACCTGGGGCGCGTGTGTGAAGCGGGTAGTATTCGGGTCGACGAGCTGATGAGTATTGAAAGCTATCAGCATGTGCATCATATAGTCTCTAATGTAACGGGACAGTTACGACCGTCTGTAAGCCCGGTCGAGGTGATTAAGGCTGTATTTCCTGGTGGGACTATTACCGGCTGCCCGAAAGTGCGCTGTATGGAAATTTTGGCGGAACTTGAGAACACCGGACGCGGGGCATATACCGGCTCAGTCGGTTATATTAATCTAAATGGTGATATGGATCTGAATATCCTGATTCGCACCCTGGTAAAAAATAAACGGCAGATTCTTTTTCGTGCCGGTGGCGGCATTGTTGCCGATTCAGATCCGCTGCACGAACTGGCTGAAACCCGGGCAAAAGCCAAAGGAATGATCAATGCGCTGTCTTCTCATTAGTCAGACTGGATGCTAAACAAATGACCAGAGTGCTGGTAAATGGTATCGCCACCGAGTTGCTGTCGGTTTATGACCGGGCCGTTAACTACGGTGATGGCGTGTTCGAAACAATCGCTGTTTCAGGCCGGCAGTTACACTACTGGCAGGCTCACTTTCAGCGATTAACACAGGGCTGTCAAAGGCTCTCGATAACAGCGCCTGCTGAAACTGCTTTATTAGCAGACATAGCAAAGCTCAGTTTTCCTGATGCACCGTCGGTGCTGAAAATTGTGCTTACTCGCGGTCAGGGCAGACGCGGCTATGCGACCACAGGAGACGAACAGCCTGCCGTCATCCTGAGTCTCAGCAACTGGCCGGAATTTGTCTCCAGCTATCAGCAGCAAGGTATTCATCTGCGCTTGTGCCAGCATCGGCTGATCATTAATCCTGTTTTAGCCGGTATCAAACATTTAAATCGACTGGATCAGGTTATGGCCCGAAATGAGTGGCATAATGAGCAGATTCAGGAAGGTTTGATGCTTGATCAGCACGGTTATCTGCTGGAAGGTATCAGCACTAATCTATTTGTTATGATGGATAATCAGTGGTTTACTGCAGCGGCCAGCGAGTGTGCTGTGGCCGGGATAATGCGCAACGCAATCATCAGTATCTCTGCGCGTATAGGCATACCGATTGAAGAGCGAAAAATCCATCAGTCAGAATTGTCTTCGGTGCAACAGATGATGGTCTGTAACAGTATCTGGGGATTGGTGCCGGTAATATCATGTGACCAGTATCGGTTTCAAACAGGTGATATCTGTAGCCGGCTGCAGAGTGAAATTGAAAAGGATAAAACAACGGTTTCTTATGAGCTTTAAAAACAAAATCAAAATCGTGTCAGGCTTTATTGCCATTATCATCTTGTTTTTTGTATGGGACAGTTATCGTTTTATGCAGAGTCCTATGAAGCTGCCTGAAAGCGGTCTTAATTACACCTTTAAGCGAGGCTCTTCTGCGTCGCATTTAATTATTGATCTGTCTAACAAAGCCATTATCAGTGAGCCTTTTTATTTTAAATTATGGGGCAAGCTGTCAGGTAAAAGTAAAAACCTGCAGGCCGGTGAATATGTTTTTGATTACGGCTTAACACCGTTTGAGTTACTTAAAAAAATGAAAAACGGTGAGGTAAAGTTATATGCTTTTACCATTATCGAAGGCTGGAATTTTAAACAACTGATGCAGGCGATCGTAGCTGATCAGAATATCGTGCATCAGTTAAAAACCGCTGCCACTCCGCAGGCCGTGATGAGCGCCCTGGGTTTTCCTGAGCAGCACCCGGAAGGGCGTTTTTACCCGGATACATACCGCTATCCGGCAGGCACAACCGATCTGCAGTTTTTAAAGCGGGCCTATGAGCAGATGCAGCTGCATCTGGCAGCACAGTGGCAAAATCGTGCAAAAGGCTTGCCGCTAAAAAGTGCGTATGAAGCCCTTATTCTGGCGTCAATAGTTGAAAAAGAAAGTGCCGAGCCATCCGAAAGACCGGTCATAGCCGGGGTGTTTGTCAATCGTCTGCTTAAAAATATGCGTTTACAAACCGACCCGACCGTTATCTATGGTATTGGTGATAAATATGACGGTGATATCCGTTTTCGTCATCTAAGAGAAGATACACCGTACAATACCTATACCCGTAAAGGCCTGCCGCCGACACCGATTGCCATGCCGGGGCTTGAGTCGATCAATGCGGCGTTAAATCCAGAACCGACCGAGTACTTATATTTCGTTGCTACCGGAGAAGGCGGTAAACATTATTTTTCGTCCAGCAACACCGAGCATCAGCGTGCGGTGACAAAATACCAGCGCTATAAACGTAAAAAGAAAAAACAATAATGAGCAGAGCACAATTCATCACTCTGGAAGGTTCAGAGGGGGTTGGTAAAACAACCAATCTTGAGTATATAAAACAACTGTTAGGCAATAAATCAATAGAGTACATTGTTACTCGTGAGCCCGGCGGTACCGAGTTGGGTGAACAACTGCGGGATTTATTGTTAGGCCATAAACACACCGGCATGGCTGATGAAACAGAATTGCTGATGATGTTTGCAGCTCGTTCCGAACACCTTGATAAAGTTATTAAGCCGGCACTTGAAAAAGGCCAGTGGGTTTTATCAGACCGTTTTACCGATGCTACCTATGCCTATCAGGGCGGTGGCAGAGGTATTGAGATGCAACGGATAAAAATACTGGAAGATTATGTGCAGGGTGACTGCCGTCCTGATCTGACTCTTTTATTAGATGCACCGGTCGAAGTCGGATCTGAGCGGGCGGGCAAACGCAGTGCGCCAGACCGTTTTGAAAAAGAGCAGAGTGATTTTTTTAATAAAGTTCGTTCAGCTTATCTGCAACGGGCCAGTGATCAGCCGGATCGCATTAAGGTCATCGATGCATCGCTGGAACTGGAAGCAGTAAAGCGGCAGATTGATCAGATAATGCAGGATTATTTTAAACAGTTAGGTATTCAGTAACATGTATAACTGGCAGACTGAGCAGCGTGATTATCTCAATAACATGCTGCGCGCCAATAAATTTCCGCATGCACTGCTGTTTAGTGGCCCGGATGGTACCGGAAAAAAACAGTTTGCTGCAGAGTACGCAAAAAAATTGCTCTGTAGTTCAGAACAGGACGAAGCCTGCGGGCATTGTCATTCCTGTCAGGTCTTTGCGGCCGATACTCATCCGGATTATTTACATGTCGCTCCACTGGATGAAGGCAAAGCGATCGCTGTTGATGTGATTCGCGAACTGATAGTTAAATTATCGAAAACCAGTCAGTTTGGTGGTAAGACGGTGGCGATCATTGATAATGCAGAGCAGCTTAACCGTAACTCGGCCAATGCATTATTAAAAACGCTGGAAGAGCCAACGCCTGATACGATTCTGGTACTGGTGTGTTCCTATCCTCACCGGCTGCTGCCAACCATTCGCAGCCGTTGTCTGCAAATCGCCTTTCCGGTGCCAGAAAAATCGGCTGCACTGGGTTATTTGCAGCAGCAAAATATTGATGACGCTGAATTATATTTGCAGCTGTCGCACGGTTCACCGCTTACAGCCTGTCAAGTGGCAGGCTCTGAACTGGCAGAGCAGAGAAAGTCAGTGCTCAAGATTCTGATTAAAACATCGCGCGGTCAGGCGATTTCTCCGGCACTTAAAGAGATTGAAAAAATCCCGTTAAAAGCGACGCTGGACTGGAGTATTGATTTTTGTGATGACCTGATTCGGGTCAAATCTCAGGGTGATCAGGCTGACATAACGCATATTGATGTCAGAGACGTTTTGTCTAAAATGGCGGCCTGTTGTCAGATACAAGCCTTATACGGTGTCAGAGATCTGTTGATAGAACGAAAGAAGCAGTCTAATATTGCTTTAAATACGCAACTTCTGCTGGAAGATTTGCTAATATTATGGAAACAAGCATTTAAAACAGCCTGATTGAGCGAATTCAGGCTGTTAATTAAAGATGAGATACTGATATGGCTGTGCCAGGTAAAACTCCAAGACAAGGCATCTTGTCGCTGACGATCAAAGATAAGGCTGCTCTATATGCTGCTTATATGCCATTTATTTTAAATGGCGGTTTGTTTATCCCGACCAACAAACAATATAATCTGGGCGAAGAAGTCTTTATGTTGCTGACCTTAATGGAAGATGCGTCAAGACTACCGGTTGCCGGTAAAATTATCTGGATGACACCGCAAGGCTCTCAGGGTAATAAAACCACTGGCATAGGGGTGCAGTTTGGGGTACAGGATAATGGCGATACCCGAAATAAAATTGAAACTTATCTGGCAGGTTCATTAAAAGCGGATCGCTTGACCCACACTATGTAGTCGGCACCGACTGCTAGTTTCCTAAAAAAGACTCTGAGGAGTCTTTTTTTTATACAACGTATTATTAAAGCGAGTAAAAAAGTGTTTATTGATTCACATTGCCATCTCGACTGTATCGATCTGAAAAACCATAATAACAGTCTTGCAGAGCTGATGACTGAGGTGGCATCTAACGGTGTTGAGCACATGTTGTGTGTCTGCATTGATCTGTTTGAATTTGATAAAATGTACGCCACGGTAAAAAACTTTCCTCAGGTTTCTGTTTCCGCTGGTATGCACCCGACACATGCGGTAGGTAATGCATTGTCAGTTGAAAGTATTCTGGATTATGTCAGCCGGGAAGAAGTGGTGGCGGTTGGAGAAACCGGGCTGGATTATTTTTATCAAAAAGATAAACCCGATTGGCAACAACAGCGCTTTCGTCATCATATTGCCGCTGCAAGAGAAGTCAAAAAACCGGTGATCGTACACACCCGCGATGCAGCAGAGGATACACTTAAGATCATTACAGAGGAATCGGCAAAAGACTGCGGCGGTGTGATTCATTGTTTCACAGAAGACTGGGATTTTGCCAGCGCTGCACTGGATCAAAATTTTTATATATCATTCAGCGGCATCTGTACCTTTAAAACGGCTGAGCAAATTCGTGAGGTGGTAAGAAAAGTTCCGGCTGATCGTTTTTTAATTGAAACCGACTCGCCATATCTAGCGCCTGTACCCAATCGCGGCAAGCAGAATCAGCCAGACTACGTCAGTCTGGTGGCCCAGTGTGTGGCCAGTGAGCGAGGGATTAGTGTAGAAGAGGTAGCTGATATCAGCCGGCAAAATTTTTATAACTTTTTGAGCTCGGCTGGCTGATATGATTTGTCGGCAAGACTATCTGATGATCTGCTGCGACTTATTCGAAAGCCGTTAATTTTTTCTCATCGACAAAACGATTCAGTATGTCAATGAATTCAGTTCTTGGCATTAACTGAAAGCCTAAGGTTTCCAAGTGTGGCGAATACACCTGACCATCAATCAGTTTGAAATCCTGCAAAACTAACTGATCGCAGAGTTTGGCAAAGGCCACTTTGGATGCATTACTGACCCGGCTGAACATCGATTCACCAAAAAACACTTGGCCGATGGCAAGTCCATACAAGCCACCTACCAGTTGCCCATCTTTCCAGCACTCAATGGAATGGGCATAACCGGCCCGATGAAGATTGTGATAGGCCTGTTGTATCTCGGTCGATATCCAAGTGCCGGTTACATCGCCATTAGGTTTTGTTCTTGCTTCTGCGCAGGCTGACATGACCTGTTCAAAACACTGATTAAAGGTGACCTTGAAAATATTTTTTCGGATGGTTTTTTTTAAACTTTTAGAAAGCTTAAACTGTGACGGAATGAGGACGCAGCGTGGCTCTGGTGACCACCATAAAATGGGTTCGTCTTCGTTATACCAGGGAAAAATGCCGTGACAGTAAGCGCTTACTAAGCGCTCGACTGAAAGATCGCCACCAGCTGCCAGTATGCCATTAGGTTCTTTCCAGGCAGATTCGACATCCGGAAATTCAAGGCTTTCCGGGTCGAGCCAAGGGATGGTTTTTTTTTGCATAAAATGTGGCGTATCGCAGTTGAACTGCTAAACTAATTAATCGAGCTATTTTACCTGAACCCTCCGAGATATAAAGCATTGAAAACCCTGAATGAATTGTCTGTTTTAATGGTCGAGCCTTCAGCAACGCAGGCTAAAATCATCACCAATGAGCTGCATGATGCGGGTATTGAACATATCGAGTATGTTTCAACCGGGCAGGAAGCCTTTGTACACATGAAACAAAAACATTGTGACTTGACCATCAGTGCGATGTATTTGTCCGATATGTCCTGTATTGATCTGGTACAGAAAATACGTGCTGATGATGAGCTGATGGATATTGCTTATATCCTGATTTCCAGCGAAACCAGCAAACAAATGCTGGAGCCTATCCGGCAAGCCGGTGTTACTGCGTTATTGCCAAAACCGTTTGAAGCTGCTCTTTTCAGAAAAGCATTATATAACTCACTGGATTATCTTGACCCCGCTGGTTTGCAGCTGGATCACCTTGTTGTCGAAGATTTAAAAGTATTAATTGTTGATGACAGCAATTTTGCCCGCAAACAGATTCGCCGGGTGCTGAGTGAAATGGGGATAGAACATTTTTCTGAAGCAAACGATGGCGCTACTGCGATACCATTGATCGATGCCGAGTTTTTTGATTTGATCATTACTGATTACCACATGCCGGATGTCAATGGTCAGGCGCTGACCGATTATATTCGTAATGAAAGCAATCAGAAATCGGTGCCGTTATTAATGGTTACATCCGAAGGCAACGAGAACGTATTAACCACGGTGCAGCAGGCTGGTGTTTCCGCCATTTGCAATAAACCTTTTGACGTGAATAGCGTTAAGTCATCAATAGAAAGATTGTTGGCAGAATATTAATTATTCTTTAAACGGCGAGTGGCGGCATAACTCAAGATAATGAAGCTGCATCTGTTCGTTTTCTCGCTGGCAATGTGCGATGACCAGTGGGCGGAACTGATCATCCTCAAGCCAGTGGCTGGACCAGGTTTTGACCGGTAAAAAACCTCTGGCAATTTTGTGCTGGCCCTGAGCGCCTGGTTCAAAGTTGGTCAGATTGTTTTCTATGCAATATTCTATACCCTGGTAATAACAAACCTCAAAATGCAGTCCGTCGTAGTCTTCAAAGCAGCCCCAGTGGCGTCCGTATAACGTATCTTTACCGATTACACAAATAGCGCCGGCTACCATTTCCATATCATTGTACGCGACTATTGCCAGCAACCGGTGTTTAACCGCTTTAAAAAACTCCAGAGTTAATGTAGGTGAACCGGATTTTTTTAAAAAAGTAATTTGATAAAACTTGTACAGTTGCTGCCACTGAAGATCCGTCAGTTCTTCCCCACGTAAACGTTTTATAGTGATGCTGGCATTACTTATTTTTTTTCTTTCCTGACGGATGTTCTTGCGTTTTTTTGGTTTTAAAAATGATAAAAAATGATCAAAGCTCTGGTAATTATTATTTTTCCAGTGGAACTGGCAGTCTATGCGCTGAAAAAAACCTTTTGCTTTTTGTTGTTCTGTAATGTCCTTGTGCATAAATAAATTATGGATGCCGGATAAATTAAGTGCTTTCGCTGTTTCTAAACTAAATGCTGTCAGGCTCTCAATAATCAGGCTGCGGTCGGCCTCTGGGTGTACTAAAAAACGCGGACCATTTGCCGGGGTAAATGGGATGGCTGTTACCATTTTAGGGTAATAGTGTTTTCCTGCCTGATGATAGGCATCGGCCCAGGACCAGTCAAAAACAAACTCGCCATACGAATTGTTTTTGATATAGCTTGGTGTCGCACCAATCAGCTTATCGTTTTCTTTAACTAATAAATAACAGGGGAACCAGCCAAAGGGCCGTAAACACTGGTGTTGTTCCAGCGCCAGAAGAAAATCATGCTGAACGAAGGGGTTTGTATCACCTGCCAGTTCATTCCATGAAGCGGCAGGGATTTTATCCAGACTGTCACAGGTGGACAGTTGCATTTTGTTTTCAGCTATAGCTATTTTGATTCCAGGTCATCAAGATAGCGTTCAGCATCCAGTGCGGCCATACAGCCAGTGCCGGCCGAGGTGATGGCCTGACGGTAAATATGGTCGCTGACATCACCGGCAGCAAAGATGCCCTCAACACTGGTCTGTGTGGCATTACCCTGACTACCTGTCTGTACTTTTAGGTAGCCATTATGCATTTCCAGCTGACCCTCAAAAATAGCGGTATTCGGGCTGTGGCCAATCGCGATAAAAGTACCCATAACATCGATATCTTTAGTGCTGTTATCTTTTACATTCTTAATACGAATACCCGTGACGCCGGAATCATCACCTAATACTTCTTCAAGCACAGAATTCCATTCGATGCTGACATTGCCAGTTTTGGATTTTTCAATCAGACGGTCAGCCAGTATTTTTTCCGAGCGGAACTGATCGCGACGGTGCACCACGATCACCTCTGATGCAATATTCGCCAGATACAGTGCTTCTTCGACTGCGGTATTGCCGCCGCCAATAACGGCAACTTTCTGGTTACGGTAGAAAAAGCCGTCACAGGTAGCACAGGCAGATACACCTTTACCTTTAAAGGCTTCTTCAGATTCCAGACCCAGATACCGAGCGCTGGCACCGGTAGCGATGATTAAGGCATCGCAGGTGTATTCATTAGAGTCACCGATCAGACGATACGGCTTTTGATCCAGTTTGGTGGTGTGAATGTGGTCAAAGATAATTTCGGTACCGAAACGCTCGGCGTGTTTCTTCATCCGTTCCATTAACTCGGGGCCCTGTACGCCGGCATCGTCACCGGGCCAGTTATCGACTTCTGTCGTAGTCGTGAGCTGGCCACCCATTTCCATGCCGGTCACTAATACCGGGTTAAGGTTAGCGCGGGCAGCGTAAACAGCGGCGGTGTAACCGGCAGGGCCTGAACCCAGAATTAATAGACGGCAATGTTTCACTTCACTCATTTTTATCGGTTCCCGGAAAATGTATACAGTTAATTAGAGAATTAAAGAATGCGCATATATTAGCACCCAGCCGTTCATATTGGTAATAATCTGACTGGCAAAAGCTCGATAAATTCAATAGTTATTTTAAATCGTATCTATTGTTATTCTTTACTTGTAGAGAGCCCCGCAAAGCTGATAATAAAACCTGATACCGCAATGGAGAGCAACAACATGAAGATTGGTGTACCGACAGAAATAAAACTTGCAGAAGGCCGTGTCGGCTTAACGCCTGAGGCCTGCGCCGAGCTGGTGCAGCAGCAACACCGGGTTTTTATTGAACAAGGCGCTGGTCTGAAAAGTGGTTTCAGTGATGAAGATTATATCAGTGCTGGCTGTCAGATTGCTTCGTCTGCCGAAGCGCTTTATCAGGCTGCACAACTGATCGTTAAAGTTAAGGAACCGTTAGCCGGCGATTTGAAATATATCCGCTCTGATCACATTCTGTTTTGTTTTTTGCATCTGGCGGCCAACAAAACACTGGCTGATCAGCTTTGCGCGACGGGCTGCACAGCGATCGCTTTTGAAAGTATTGAAAATCAGCAACAACAGTTACCGATCCTGGCTGCAATGAGTCAGATTGCGGGCCGACTGGCAGTGCAAATTGGCGCGCATTTACTGCATCAGCCCAGCGGTGGCAGTGGTATTTTACTTGGTGGCGTGGCCAATGCCGCACGCGGCAAGGTGGTGGTGCTGGGAGCGGGCGTGGCCGGTGAGCAGGCTGCACAACTGGCCGCCAGTGTCGGTGCCGAGGTCAGCGTTTTTGATATCGACACCGCCAAATTAGATCGCCTGCAACAGTTCGCTGCCAATATACAGACCCACTATGCTTATGCCTCAGCGATTGCTGAGGCACTGACAGAGGCAGACCTAGTGATCGGCGCAGTGCTGGTGTCCGGTAAAAAAGCCCCTCATGTGGTGACTGAGGCAATGGTCAGGGCTATGAAACAGCAGTCTGTTATCATCGATATAGCGATAGATCAGGGCGGTTGTGTCGAAACCATCGAGCCGACAACTTATCAGTCGCCGACGTTCATAAAACACGGCGTGATTCATTTTGCAGTGGCTAATATGCCCGGTGCGGTGCCAAAGACGGCTTCTCAGGTTTTATCATCGGTGATCAGCAGATATGTCATAAAAATAGCCGATGGCTCAGCTTTAACCGAGCAAAGCATCAGCAATGCGGTTAATATTGAAGCAGGAAAGCTGGTTCATCCGGCGCTGATCGAGCAATTTAAGCAGATTTAGCTGCAAATTTTGCCTGCATTTTGTGTAATCTCGAAATTTAACTTTAAAAACAAAGTTTTACTGCAATTTAGCTCAATAATCGTTATCATTTTAGGTCTTATTTAAGGCATTTTTCAGGGGATATTCATTGGCGCAAGCTCGTCGAACCAAAGAGGCTAAATCATTGCCTCGTTTGACTACGCATATCGGGCGTGGAGCAAGAGAGGGCGTGCTTTTTGTGCTACTGGCTGTTGCTTTGTTTCTACTGGCGGCGATGATAACCTATAACCCGGCCGATCCCGGCTGGTCATATGCTGGTCCGCCAGATGTGATTCATAACTATACCGGCCATGCCGGCGCTTGGTTCGCCGATGTCTTTTTGTACCTTTTCGGTTATCTCTCCTATTTGTTTCCTTTTATGATTGCCTATAGTGGTTGGCGTGTGTTGCGTGGAAAGAGTGAAGACCATGTGGCTGATTACAAAATACTCAGCATTCGCTGGTTCGGTTTCTTTTTGACCTTAGTGGCAGGCTGTTCACTCATCAGTATTCATTTTTATATCCCAGAAGGACTGTTACCGCTTGATGGTGGTGGCATTCTCGGGCGTTATCTGGGTGATGCATTAATCGACGTGTTTGGTTTGCTCGGTTCAACCCTGTTGCTGCTGGCGGTTTTAATGGGGGGCGTCACTTTATTTACCGGCATCAGCTGGCTCGGCTTAATGGACATGGTGGGTCTGACCTGTCTCAGAATGCTCGAGTTTATAGTGCTACGAATTGAGCATTTCAGAGAATCAAAAGAAGTTAAAAAAGCCGGTGACGTGGCTAAAAAAGCCAGAAAAGAAGTCATTATAAAAGAACAACAAAAAGCGGTTAATCGCAAATCACCGGTACGTATTGAGCCGGTGATTAAAAAAGCAGAAATCAGTGAACGGGCGATTAATGAATCGCAAATTCAGCTGTTTGATGCACCTGACACCACCATTCCGCCTTTACGGTTACTGGATGAAGCCAGACACACCTCCAGCGGTTTTTCCAAGGAAGCACTGGAGGCTTTGTCAAAGCTGGTTGAATTAAAGCTGGCTGATTTCGGCGTCGAAGTTGAAGTGGTGGCAGTACATCCGGGGCCCGTTATCACCCGGTTTGAGCTGGATCTGGCGCCCGGCATTAAAGCGGCAAAAATTACCGCGCTGTCAAAAGACCTTGCCCGATCTTTATCGGTGCCCAGTGTCCGAGTGGTTGAAGTAATTCCCGGTAAGTCAGTTGTCGGGCTGGAAATTCCGAATGAAGACCGTGAAATTGTTTACCTCAGTGAAATACTGCAATCAAAGGAATTTGATAAAGCCAAATCACCGTTAACCGTTGGCCTTGGCAAAGATATTTCAGGCCATCCCGTGATTGCCGATATTGCAAAAATGCCGCATTTATTGGTCGCAGGTACTACCGGTTCGGGTAAATCGGTCGGTATCAACACCATGCTGATTAGTCTGTTATACAAGAGCTCGCCGCAACAATTACGGCTGATCATGGTCGATCCCAAAATGCTTGAGCTGAATGTCTATGATGATATTCCGCATTTACTGACACCGGTCGTTACTGATATGAGCGATGCTGCCAACGCGCTGCGCTGGAGTGTCGCTGAAATGGAAAAACGTTATAAGTTAATGGCGGCACTGGGAGTGCGAAACATCATTGGCTATAACAAAAAAATCACTGATGCCATAGCCGCCGGTGAACCGATTAAAGATCCCTTATTCAAACGTAAAGATGCCGAAGAAGGAGCAGAGCCGGAGCCATTAAAAACTCTGCCATATATTGTTATCGTGGTTGATGAATTTGCCGATCTGATTATGGTGGTTGGTAAAAAAATTGAAGAGCTGATTGCAAGGCTGGCACAAAAAGCCCGCGCCTGTGGTATACACCTTATTCTGGCTACTCAGAGGCCTTCGGTTGATGTGATTACCGGTCTGATTAAATCAAATATTCCAAGCCGAATAGCGTTTCAGGTTTCATCGCGGGTAGACTCACGAACCATTCTCGATCAGATGGGGGCCGAGCAGTTACTGGGGCACGGTGACATGCTGTATATGAATGCAGGGCAAAGCATACCGGAGCGAGTTCATGGCGCTTTTGTTGATGACCACGAAGTGCATAATGTAGTTAATCATATTAAAGAGCAGGGCAAGCCGGAATACATCAGTTCTATATTGGAAGATAACAGCGAAGCCGGTATGCTGCCCGGCGAAACGCCGGCGAAAAAAGAAGGCGATAGTGATGTGCTTTATGATGAGGCTGTAAAAATAGTCACTGAAAGCAGAAAGGCTTCAATCTCCTATGTGCAAAGAAGACTGCGCATCGGCTACAACCGTGCGGCCTGTATGATAGAAGAAATGGAAGCCAGCGGTGTGGTTTCCGGTATGCAAACTAACGGCAGTCGTGAAGTTCTGGCGCCGCCACCTGTTGATGTTTAACTTAAAAGAAAAGCTGATGAAATCGCGTTTAAAATTAATAATAATCTCTGCTTTGCTGTTGTGTAATATACATTTTGCATACGCAGCTAATACCGGAGTAGAGCAGTTAAAGCATTTTTTAACTCGCTCCGACAGCTTCAGTGCTGCCTTTAGTCAGAGTCTGTTTGATGAAAAAGGCTACGAATTACAGTTTTCTGCCGGCCAGTTCTCGCTGCAAAAACCCGGCAAGTTTTCCTGGGATTATGAAGAGCCTTACCGCCAGGTTATTATGTCAAACGGTAAACTGATCTGGCTATTTGACAGCGAACTGGACCAGGTCACTATCAAACCTGTTGAGTCATCGCTTTCAAAAACATCCATGGTTTTATTATTTAATAAAACGGATATAGAAAAAGATTTCAAGCTGCTTAAAATGGATGTGATTAAAGGGGTTAGCTGGATTGAGTTAATTGCCCGTGATCACGATGCGGAATTCAGTAATATTTTTGTCGGTATGAAAAACAATCTTATTAACAGCATCAAGATGATTGACGGCTTTGGTCAGACAACAGTTATTCAGTTCAGCAAAATATCATCTGCAGTAAAATTCAAACCCGGACGTTTTGAGTTTGCTATTCCAAAAAATGCTGATGTTATTGGTGGCGAGTAAACTTGCCTCAGCACAGTGCCTACCGGCCTCTGGCCGACAGAGTTAGACCCGATAATTTTTCACATTATATCGGTCAGGAGCAGATTCTGGCAGAAGGTAAACCATTGCGCACTGCAATCGAGAATCAGCGGCTGCATTCAATGGTTTTCTGGGGGCCACCGGGAACCGGGAAAACAACACTGGCGCGAATGATCGCAAATTACTGCAATGCGCAATTTCTTAGTATATCGGCCGTACTGGCAGGTGTTAAAGATATACGGCAGGCCATCGAGCAGGCCAGGCAGTATCAGGAAGTTTATCAAAAACCCACCATTCTTTTTGTCGATGAAGTTCACCGCTTTAATAAATCACAGCAGGATGCATTTCTTCCTTTCGTTGAAGATGGCACGGTGTTTTTTATAGGTGCAACCACTGAGAACCCGTCCTTTGAATTAAATAATGCGTTGTTATCACGCACTAAAACCTATGTCTTAAAAAGTATCAGTGATGAAAGTCTGTGCAAAGTTTTGCAACAGGCTCTGCTGTCAGATGAAATCTTGTCTAAGCAAAATATCGAAATTGCCGATGAGTTGCTGTTAATCATTGCCAAAGCAGCCGATGGTGATGCCCGGCGTTCCCTGAATTTGCTTGAGATTGCTGTTGAACTGGCCAGCACGGTGAATGATAAAATCGTTATTACAAAAGACACTGTCATCGCGGTTACCAGTGAAGGTTCAAGACGTTTTGATAATAAAGGTGAGCTGTTTTACGATCAGATTTCTGCGTTTCATAAATCTGTCAGAGGCAGCTCACCGGATGCTGCACTGTATTGGTATTGCAGAATGATTGACGGCGGCTGTGACCCTTTATACGTTATCCGGCGAATGGTTTCCATTGCCAGTGAAGATATCGGCAACGCCGACCCGAGAGCCCTGCAGATTGCTCTTAATGCGTGGGATGCGTTTAAACGTCAGGGCGCACCTGAGGGTGAGCTGGCAGTTGCACAAGCTATAACTTATCTGGCTTCGGCACCAAAAAGTAATGCTTCTTATCTGGCTTTAAAAGCGGCTAAAGCAGCAGCAAAACAAAGCGGCACACTGGAAGTGCCTCTGCATTTGCGAAATGCGCCAACCAAATTAATGCAGGAACTGGATTATGGCAGGGATTATCGTTATGCTCATGATGAAGTGGATGCATTTGCTGCCGGTGAAACTTATTTTCCGCAGGAGCTGGGTGAACAGGTTTTTTACCAGCCTGTTGCAAGAGGGCTTGAAATAAAAATTGCCGAAAAACTCAAACGATTACGGCATCTAAATAACGAAGCAAAAAAATAAATTATAAAAACAAAAAAACTAGGGAGAGTGTTTATGAGCTTGTCGAGAATTATAAAGGTTTTTATTTCGGCACTGTTGTTTTTTGTATTATTCTCATGCGGTTCACAGCCACATAAAGATAAAAAATCGGTTGAAGATGTGATTCCGGTTACCATGTCAAATATGCGTGGTCATCAGGCGCTATACGATGAAGGTTATTATGTCATCACCTCCAGTAAAAAAGCACTCGATTACGCCAAACAAAAATCGGTGATTTCGTCCCGACAGGCTGTCGTCTCTGCGATCAGTTCTATCGCATCCCGTAATACTGAATTTGCCTCTGCACTCAAACAGGATGTAGTCAGTTCGCTTGATCTCAGTATCAGTACATTTGATCAAGGTAAACGTCTGACTGCAAAAGTGTTCTCCGATACGCATAAAGTCGGCAGAATGCAGATCGACTACGGCAAACAAAACCTGAGTAAAGCCTGGCAGGCATTAATCAAAGGGAATCTGTATATTGGTAAGCGTACAGCGGCAACACGAGATGCCCTGGCTTCGCAAGCAGGAAACTATTTTAAAAATCTCAATAGTGATTTTTCAAATATCTACGACTTAACAGCAGATATGCAGATTAATATTTCTGAGCGCATTGGTCATGCTTGGTCCGGTGCATTTAGCAAAGCAGGTGATGCATTTACCCAGGAGTATGAGGCCTCCGGTCAGGCTGAAAATGCCCTTGTCGGTGTCTTTCATATTATCAAAGGTTATATGAAAGGTTTGTATCAGGGCTTGTTTAAACCGGTTGTTAGTACAGCTGCTGATACCGCATCAGCTGGTGCAAGAGGGGTATCGCAACTGCTGTTCTTACCAACAGCGACGGCTGTGAGTGTTGTTGGCCGGACTGTGCAGGCTATTGGAACCACGGTTTATTACAGTGGAAAGCTCGGTGTGGAGGTGATTTCACCAACAGTTGAAGCCGGTTTTTTAAGTGGTTTGTCAATGCTGTCTTTAGGTACGGTGCCGTTAACTTATGTGACCGGAGCGACTATCGGTACTGTTAACCAGGTTGCCTTTACCGCCGCAAGCCCGATTGTTGGCACCGGCAGTGCGGTCGTTAAAACCGCTGTTGATACCGGTAAATACGTCGCCTTCGTCAGTTACGATGCCGTTGTTGGCACCACCAAGGTGGTTATTAATCAGGCCAGCGCTGGTGTCGTGCTGGGTTATAACGCGTTAGTGGCTATCCCGACGCATTTACTGCTTGGGGTTTTTGATACGGCGGTGTTTCTCGCTTATGACGGCCCCAGACTGGTGATCGCCAGCGTCAAGGGAGAACTGGGTAATGGTGCATCTGAACGCGTTGATAGTTTACCGGTCGGCAGTGTTGTTGATCTGAATGAATTAAAAAAACAAGGGCTTGAGGTTAATGTGCTGTCAGATGATCCTGCTGTTATCAAGGATGTGTTAGAAGTGATACCGGGAGATTTCCGTGAATAAGAAATTAAATATAAAAGCTTTTCTTTTTGGTTTAATGCTTGCACTACTCAGTGGCTGCGCATCCGTGCAGACAAATGATGATCCGTTAAAATATTCGAAAAAACTGATTAAAGAAGGTCATAGTTCACTTTATACGCACGGTGCCTTTGCTGTTCCCAATACATCGATTAAGTTGATACCGGCCGGGCCAGATCCACTGCAACTGGCAACGGAAATGATGGGGATGCGGGCGCGTGAGTCATTTCTCAGTTCAATAAAAAATGCAGCCGATGCGGTTTATATCATTCCTGCAGGAACAGAGTTAAGCCTTGATGTAGCTAAAAAATTATTTCGTGGCAGTCAAAATATCGGTTCAAATATTACCGACGTAAGCCGAAGCAAGGGTATGTTGTTAGTCGATAAAAGCAGTGAGCTGGCAAAAAATATGGTACTGGATTCGTGGAAAGTGGGTTTGTCCAGTGCCAAGGTGGTTGACCGCTTTGGTGAGGCTATTGAAAAGGGTGTGATTAAAACCGCTGATGCATTCACCAAGATCACAGACTCTGTTGGTGAAATGGCTGTAAACCAATCACTCTCGACGGCGGCCAGCTGGTCGGAAAAATCCACTGACGCTGCCATAGAGAGCCTGATGTACGCGGGTGATAAATTTATCAAAGGCTATGCGGCGGTACCGCGCAAGCTGGCTAAAAGAGGAGCGGGGATTGCCGAGGCATTTGAGCCAGATAACTTTATTGTTGGACTCAAGCGTTCAAACCAGCTACGCGAAGAATACAGTGACACATTCAGTGACCTGATGGGCGGTGCTCTGTCAGATTATGGTGAGAATGTCGGCGAGTCGTTTCGTAAAGCAGGCGAAGCATTTGATGATACTGCCGGTCCCTTTGGTTTTTCATTTGCGGTATTAAAATCAATGCGCTGGATTTTACAAGGGGTTTTATGGGATGGCTTAATCAGTCCGATCGTAAAGGTCAGTACCGGTTCTGTCGGTTACATCGCCGTTAATGCGGTTGCATTCCCTGTAATGGTTGTGATTGAAGAAGGTATTGCCGCGACCAAATTAGCCGTTGAAGTCAGCTGGAATACGGCCGGAGCTGTGTATGATTTGATTGCACCCAGTGCCGTGTCTGCGGTGGCATCGGTTTATAGTGTGTTTCAGTTTACCGGCGGAAACCTGGCTGCCGGGGCTACTGCGGTTGGTGGTGTAGCGCTTGGCGGAGCGGAGTTGCTGGGTGGTCAGATTGTGGGTCAGGGTGTTAAAGCCGTTGGCTATATAGCCGGTAAAGGGGTGCAGTATATTGGCGTGCCTCTGACCGCAGCCGGCGTCACTGTCGGTAGCGGAGCAGTCGGTGTGGTAGCTGGCAGTGCTGCTGCTGTCACCGGGGCTACTGTGCTGGTCACCGGTGAAGCGGCTTCACTGACATCACAAGCGTTTGGTACGGTAATTGGTGGCACCACGCTGGCTGCCGGCACCACTGCCTCGGTGGTTGCTGGCACCGGAGTGGGTATATATGAGTTAAGCAAGGCGATCGTAGTACCTGTTGGTTATGAACTCGGCGGCGGTATTGTTCTGGGGTATGGTTCTATCGCCCAGCTGAGCGCTCACTCGGTGTTGGCGGTTGCTGATGCCTCCTATATGGTGTTGTCACTGGAAGGTCCTAAATGGGTTTTGTATGCCGTTAGCGGAAAGCTGGGTGATGGTAATGAATTGCCGGTAGGCACAGTACTAGACCTAAAGGCGATGCAGCAATCGGGGGAACAGTTTAAATACCTGGAAGTGTCAAAAGAGGAAATGACTTCGGTGGTTAATAGTGTTTATGATGAGCTGCCGGAGCAGGGTGATAGTTTCGAGGAAGATTCGTTTTGATGAAATGAAATATTTTTTAACGAAGCTTTTTATGGCATAAAATTTAACCTCTTGTCCATAACTTGTCCAGATTATGTAGCGGAAGAAGAACTAAATTAATGTCCAGAGATAGTTGAATACTACACCTGTATAATACGAAGAGAAATATACAGGCATTTAATTATCTGTCTTATTGTGGGAGGTTCATTCTGCTCCTACTTTTCATTAAGAAAGGGGTCGGTGACAAATGAGAATCATTAGTATTAGCGTTTGTCACCGACCCCTATAATATAGTCACCGACCCCTATAATATACTCCGTACGAAAAAAATAACTCTAATAAAAAGGATAAAGGAAAAGTGAGACATTTTTTAAACGAAATAAAAGCTCGTCATATATTACCATTAGTTGCAGCTATGCTGGTGTTGTCAGCTTGCGATGTCACTGATGATTCTATACCAAATGCAGTCGTAGCTGAGCAAGTTGGCACAGCACCGATAATTACTGATACAGTCTGCGACTCCACTACTCTGCCAGTTTTTTGTTTATCAGTTGGAGATAGCACTGGCGCTGGTACTCAAGAAATATACTCAGGTGATGATGTGTTTGGTGGCCCATCAGGCTTTATTCAATCTATCACTGCAATGCGGCATACAGGCACTGACTTAACCGGCATTAATTTACTCTTACCTAACTCACAAATGTCCTTGTACTTCACCAGTGCCGATATGGCGTTGGGAACATACGCATTAGATGGCTCAACAGTATCTGCATTATATGTAGAAAGTAATCTACCAAATATCAGTTATAGCTGCTCAATTAATCCTGAATGTTTCGATTACAGTTCAATCACAATTACTAATTTTGATGCCCCTGGCGGTTATATTACTGGGACGTATGATTTAGTGTTATGCGATAGCGTGGGTGCAAATGGTTGTAAAAATGTAGCCGGTAGCTTTAATGCTCCCAGACATGAAGATGATGGTGAAGTAACGCTTCCTATTACCCCACCAGTAACATCACCTGTTACAGGAGTAACTTGCGATTCTCTGGATACAGCCGTATTCTGCTTAAGTGTAGATAACGCGCCTATGACAACGTATAGTAGTGACTTTGCAACACTGGTAATGGCCGCTGGAGTTACTCTAACAACCTCAGACTCTATAGTTGTTCAGCTTTATACACCAGACATTCAGCTGGCCTTATACCTTGGTAAACCAGTAACCGCAAGTGCTGTACCATACCAACTGGATGGCACTAATATGAATACATGGGCCCTCTATACACTAGTTAACTCAACTGACCCTGCATTGAGTGTTCTACATCAAAACTGGTATTTAAATTTTTATGATGACCAAAGCACAGTAACAATCAGCCGAGCTGGAACGGCTATTAATGAGTTTATGACAGGTACATTTAACGTGAATGTTTGTCGTGATCCATTCGTATCTTTATGTACTAATTCAAGCACAGGTCTTGTTAATATCAGTGGACAATTTAATACACCACTAGTGAATTAAATAACTCATTTATTGGTATATTGTTTACGATAAGACAAGTTAAAAGGATATCCACCTTAAGAAAAATAAAACGCAGTTAAACGCGGTTAAACGGACATCCACCTTAAGAAGATGGACTCCCTTTACTGTTGGGGCACTCATTTAGATGAATGTCATAAAAAAAGCCGGCCTAGAGTAAACTAGAGACCGGCTTTTTTATTAAGCGTTTGATGTTCTGTTTAAACAGAACATCAATAAATAATTACTTATTCTTTTTACGCTCGGCTGCTTCTTTAATAACTTCGTCAGAAACATTTTTCGGACAAGGCATGTAGTGTGAGAACTCCATAGAGAACTGACCACGACCCGATGTCATTGTACGCAGGTCACCAATGTAACCAAACATTTCAGACAGCGGGCATTCAGCCTTGATACGAACGCCAGTAGGGCCGGCATCCTGACCCTGGATCATGCCGCGACGACGGTTTAAGTCACCGATGACATCACCGACGTTATCATCAGGAGTGAATACATCAACCTTCATGATCGGCTCGATGATCTGAGCGCCGGCTTTTGGAATTGACTGGCGGAAGGCACCACGGGCTGCTGTTTCAAAGGCTACTGCCGATGAGTCAACTGCGTGGAAAGCACCATCAGTCAGTGTCAGTTTAACGTCAAGCACAGGGTATCCAGCAAGAACACCTTGTCCCATCATGCTCTTAAAACCTTTTTCAACAGCAGGCCAGAATTCGCGAGGTACGTTACCACCGGTTACTGTTGATTCGAATACAAAACCTGAACCTGGCTCACCTGGCTCAACGATGTAATCGATTTTACCAAACTGACCAGAACCACCGGACTGTTTCTTATGAGTGTATGAATCTTCAATACGCTGGGTAATTGTTTCGCGGTAAGCAACCTGTGGTTTGCCGACTTCAAGATCTACACCGTGGGTACGCTTTAAGATATCAACTTTGATATCTAAGTGTAATTCACCCATACCTTTAAGAATGGTTTCACCAGAGTCTTCATCAGTCTCAACGTAGAACGATGGATCTTCAGCAACCATCTTTCCGATCGCGATACCCATTTTCTCAGAAGCACCTTTATCTTTAGGCGTTACAGAGATTGAGATGACGGGATCAGGGAATACCATAGGCTCAAGTGTTGCTGGATTCTTAGGATCAGCTAAAGTGTGACCTGTCTGAACATTTTTCAGACCAACGAATGCAACAATATCACCGGCCTGACATGAATCAATTTCATTACGGTCATCAGCATGCATTTCCACCATACGGCCGATACGCTCGTTTTTACCGGTAAAAGTATTAACTAAAGTATCACCTTTTTTCACAGTACCCGAATAGATACGTACGAAGGTCAGGGCGCCGAAACGGTCATCCATGATTTTGAACGCCAGTGCACGAACAGGTAGGCTGGCATCAACAATGGCAGATTTACCAGTTGGTTCACCTTCCAGATCCACTTCAGGTTGTGGAATAACTTCAGTCGGGCAAGGCAGGTAATCAACTACAGCGTCCAGAACATTCTGAACACCTTTGTTTTTAAAGGCAGAACCACAGAATGTCGGGAAGAATTCCAGATTGATGGTACCTTTACGGATGCAGCGCTTGATGTCTTCAATAGAAGGCTCTTCACCTTCTAAGTAAGCTTCCATCAGGTCGTCGTCTTGCTCAACAGCTGTCTCGATTAACTGTTCGCGGTATTCTTCAACCTTGTCAACCATATCGGCTGGCACATCCTGAATTTCATAATTGGTTGGGTCACCTGAGTTATCCCAGACCCATGCTTTACGGGTTAACAGGTCAACCACACCAATGAAGTCATCTTCAATACCGATTGGCAGAACCATAACCAGCGGGTTAGCAGCCAGTACGTTTTTAACCTGATCAACAACGCGGTAGAAGTCACCACCCATACGATCGAGTTTGTTAACGAAAATGACACGAGCAACACCCGATTCATTCGCATAACGCCAGTTGGTTTCTGACTGCGGCTCAACACCACCAGAGGCACAGAATACACCGACACCGCCATCCAGTACTTTTAATGAGCGGTAAACTTCGATAGTAAAGTCAACGTGTCCCGGGGTATCGATGATGTTAAAGCGGTGATCTTTCCAGAAACAAGTGGTTGCAGCAGACTGGATAGTAATACCACGCTCAGCTTCCTGTTCCATGAAGTCAGTTGTTGCAGCACCGTCGTGTACTTCACCGATCTTATGGATCTTACCGGTCAGTTTCAGGATACGTTCAGTCGTTGTTGTTTTACCGGCATCGACGTGGGCGAAGATACCAATGTTTCTGTAAAGCGATAGGTCAGTCATTTTTGCACTCTGAAGTTGGCATTAAATTACTGGTTCCATCAGTAGGTGTTTCTGTTTTAAGAAGCACTTCTGACAGCCCAGGTTTCAGGTAAATCAATGATCAAAACGGCTATGCCAGTCTGAAGGCTGATCTGCCCGAGAAAATAAAATAAATAGTATTAAAGTGTAGCAGCGATGGTTTAGCCCGCCAGCCCACTTGTCCATTTTTGAAAGGGGGCTATTCTACATGAAAAGCCGCTAAAAACAGAATAAAAAAGCCTCTAAAACGACGATAAATTGTAATAATTTCGACTATTTAGTGGATATTTTCAGAATTCGCCGGTTTTGCCATCGCATTATGACTTTTTTCAACCCGGTCAGATCTCGTTTTTATTGATTGATCAGGCTTAAAAATGTAACTAAAACAACCACTTCGCTCAGCTCAACCAGCGCACCGGCAACATCGCCGGTGATACCCGCAAGGCGTTTCAGGCTGATCTGTCTGATGACGATAAATAGTATAAATATGACCAGCAGCAGAATTATCGAGGCTAAGCCCAGCAGATATACCACCAGTCCCAGTGTTGCCAGTTGTGTCAGAGCATTGAAAATGACTGACTGCTGTTCTTTAAGTGCTGAGCCCAGGCCGCCTGGGCTGACGTAAGCGCTTGTATGAAACAGTAAGGGCAGTAGGCTACGTGATACTACCGGTGCTAAAATCAGTCCCGGCCAGGCCTGATGACTGATTATGATCTCTAAGGCGGCATACTTTATTAATAAAACACAAATCACTAACGTCACAGCCACCGGACCGCTTTGTGGGTCCTTCATGATGGCCAGTGTTTTCTCTCTATCACCATAGCCACCGACCCAGGCATCGGCACAGTCAGCAAGGCCGTCGATGTGCAGTGCGCCGGTGATTAACACCCAGATCGTTAATATCAGTGCGGCCTCTAATGCAGAGGACTGCAGAGTGATGAAGTGGGCACAGCCAATCAGTATAAAACCAATCAGCAAGCCTGCCAGCGGGTAATAAAACTGTGATAAGCCGATTTCTCGCTCAGTGATATGGTTTAGCCGGGGACCAGGCAGGCGGGTTAAAAACTGTATGGCGAGTATAAGTGGCCGGATCATGTGTCACCTGGCTGATTAATGTTGGCATGATAAACCAGGCTGGCATAAGACTGGTTATTATCATCAAAGCTGATACGAATCTGTGTCATTGATGCCAGCGCTGACTCTATCGACAGGATTTTATCGACGGGTATTGACAGAATATGCGCGATGATAATACGAATAACGCCGCCGTGTGTCACCAGTAAAATATTCTGGTCTTTGAATCTATTGATCAGTTGTTGCCAGCCTGTCACGACGCGTCGCTGAAAATCCTTTAGCGTTTCAGCATTAGGCGGTGTGTACTCTGTCGGGTTGCTCCAGAATTGATTGAGTTCGGCTGCCGAAGTCAGTTGGATTTGTTCGGCGCTCAAACCATCCCAGTCACCAAAATTAATTTCTTTAAAGTCGGCCATTTCGATCAGTTTTATCTGCTGCTGCGCTGACCACTCTGCAGCAAACACTGCACAGCGTTTTAGCGGCGAGCTGATAATAAGATCAGGCTGACAGCATGCCACTGCATTTGTCATTTGTAACCAGCCAGCCTTGCTTAAAGGCTCATCGCTATGGCCACGAAAACAGTTCTCACCCTCAACCTCACCGTGGCGCAGTAAATTAATTAACATAATGATTAAGCATTTTTCTCGGAGACACCGGCTGCTGCAAATGTTGCCATCTCAGCATGCAGGGCACAGGCGCTTTTAATCAATGGAATGGCAGCCGCTGCACCGCTGCCTTCGCCCAGACGCATTCCGATATCAAGTAAAGGCGTGGCATTTAGTGCCTGCAGAATCATTTTATGCCCGGGTTCTGCAGAAGCATGTGCATAAATAAACCAGTGCTCTGAACCGGGTTTGATTCGTGAAGCCAGAAGTGCGGCAACTGTGCTGATAAATCCATCGACCAGAACCGGCAGGCCGATTTGCGCGCAACGGATATAACTGCCAACAATTGCGGCAATTTCAAAACCGCCAACTGTTTCCAGCGCTTTTAGTGGATCTGACTTGGTTAGTTTATGTAATGCCAGTGCTGTGTTAATGATAGCGACTTTTTTAGAAACGCCGTCTTTATCAAGGCCGGTGCCAGGGCCAGCCAGTTCCTGCGCTGTACGTTCGAGCAAGACGCAGGCCAGAGCCGTAGCAGATGATGTATTGGCGATACCCATTTCACCGGCAATAAATAAATCGGTTTTGTTGGCACAGGCCTGATCAATATGTTCAGCGCCGACTGTTAGCGCTGTCATGCATTCGCTTGCAGACATTGCCGCCTGTTGCGAAAAATCTTTGGTGCCGTTAGAAATTGTTTTATCAATAACAGCTGGCAAATTATCAGCAGGAAAGGCGGTACCCAGATTAATCACATCGAGTGTCGCTTCATTAATTCTGGCCAGAACATTGATAGCTGCACCGCCGCGTGAAAAGTTTTTTATCATTTCAGCAGTTACGGCCTGAGGAAAAGCTGAAACACCCTGATTAGCAATGCCGTGATCTGCAGCAAATACAGTAATCTGTACATTCTTTATTTGCGGGATTGTTTTGTTTTGCATGGCGGCCAGTTGTATTGCAATATCTTCCAGCCTGCCCAGCGCGCCGGGTGGTTTTGTCAGTTGCATCTGATGTTCGCCTGCAGTTTTTTGAGCCGCTGTGTTTGGTATTAAACAAGTTTTCTGAAGCCAGGTTGAATCCATTAAAGTGTACCTTTTAATACATGTGGTAGACCGGCTACCGTTAATATAACGCGGTCAGAAAGTGAGGCTAATGTCTGGTGTAAGATGCCGGCTTCATCACAAAATCGGCGGGCTAGTTGTGATGTCGGAATAACGCCCATATTGGTTTCATTCGAGACAAAAATAATATGACCTTTTAAGCGGGGCAGTGCCTCTATTAATTTATCCGTTTCCTGTTTAATGAGTGTTGGGTCATTATTTAATAATAAATTAGTAAGCCATAAAGTCAGGCAGTCGACCAGCAAAGTTTTGTGTTCTGATGCCTGTTCGAGAAGTCTGTCAGCCAGTAATATGGGTTCTTCAATAACTGACCAGTGATCAGGGCGCTGCAGTTCATGAGTTTTTATGCGCTGCAGCATAGACGGGTCAGTCTGACCATTGAATTCTTTCATCGCGGTGGCAAGGTATATAACGTCAAGCCCGCTGTTGATTGCCTGCTGTTCAGCCAGTTTGCTTTTACCGGATTTTACCCCACCCAGTATCAGTTCAATCATAACGATGCCGTTACCGTTCGCTGCGGCTTTTGTTTTGAAACATTAATATCTAACAGGCTAAAAATGGCATTTAAATCGATATGTTCTTCTATGCTATCAGCTAAGCGATTGATATCATCTTCGCGGCGCTGAAAATAATCTATCGCCTGTGCGTTTTTCAGTCCTGCCCATTGCAGCATAGACTGACATGAGAATTGTTCTTCAAATAATCCGTGACAATAGGTACCGATGATCTGATTGTCTTCTGACACAGCGCCGTCATTTTTGTTTTCAAAAACTAATGCGGGATTTTCAAGCGCCTTACCGCTACTGATGCCGCAATGAATTTCGTAGCCACTGACTTTTGTGTCGGAACCTGCCAGAACACCACTGACGTTTAACAGTTGTTTGTCGGCATTTAACGTGGTTTCAAAATCCAGTAAATTAAAAGCCTCGATACTGCCGGCTGTAGTTTCAATGCCATCGGGATCATGGATTGCTTTGCCGAGCATTTGAAAACCACCGCAAATGCCCAAAACCTTACCACCATAACGCAGGTGTTTTTTTAAATGATCTGCCCAGCCGTTTTGTTTGAGCCAATTAAAATCATCACGTACATTTTTACTGCCAGGTAAAATAATTAAATCACAGGCCGGGATATCGGCATCAGCCGCAATAAACTGGCAGTCTACCTGCGGGTGTAATCGCAACGGATCAAAATCGGTGTGGTTACTGATTCTGGGTAATACAGGTATGATGACTTTTAGCGGGTTGTCAGAGTCGCAGATATTCTCAGAATTAATTGCATCTTCCGCTTCAAGATGAAAATTCATTAAATAGGGTAGCGTGCCATAAACGGTTTTTTCGGTGAACGCTTCAAGCCAGTCTGTACCGGGTGTTAATAAAGATATGTCACCGCGAAAACGGTTGATCACAAATCCTTTGGTGCGCTGCTGTTCAGACTGACTGAGTAAATTTAATGTGCCGGTTAAATGCGCAAACACGCCACCTTTATCTATATCAGCAATAATAATAACCGGGCAATCAACGGCTTCTGCAAATCCCATATTCGCAATATCACGATCGCGCAAGTTTATTTCTGCCGGACTGCCGGCACCTTCAACAATAATGATGTCGTATTGTTGAGAAAGTCGCTGATGTGATTCCAGTACGGCTGTCATGGCGACTGTTTTATACTGATGATAATCACGGGCGTTCATGTTTTTTAAAGCTTTACCGTGAATAATAATTTGTGCGTTCTGGTCACTGCTGGGTTTTAATAAAACAGGGTTCATATCAATATGCGGTTCTAAACCGCAGGCTTGTGCCTGCACCGCCTGTGCGCGCCCAATTTCACCACCATCGGTTGTTACCGCACTGTTCAGTGCCATGTTCTGTGGCTTGAACGGGGCGACAGAAATCCCCTGGCGGTGTAATACACGGCACAAGCCCGCAACAAAGGTGCTTTTGCCTGCATCGGATGTTGTACCCTGGATCATAATGGTATTGGTGATCATGCTTGTATTAGCAGCCAGTAAGCGAAATTAAGGCGTATTATATTTCTAAACGAAGATCGATTCCGCCTTTTTGCGATATTTTCTTGCCGCTGCTGTTTATTTATTAAACGAATCGGTGCAAATATTTTTCGGTTGAAATGAGAGCTGGCGAGATTAAATCAGATTTTGTAGTTGAACAGGCGAGAGTAGCTTTGCTTAGTATCAGGTAATCACAATGAGTGCGCAGGGCTGTGAATTATCGGCGCTTCCCTCTGCACGGTAGGTGAACGGGAAAATGCTGACTTCGAGTGTTTTGTTTCCGTCCTGTATATGCCAGCGGCCGTCAACGAGTCTGGCTTTAGCATCAGTGGCATTAATGGCCTGATACAATAAGGTTTCAAATTTTAGCTGATGATGATTCTGAAAAAATACAATACTTTCGCCCAGGGCTGTCAAAATTTCTGAGGTACTGAATAAAGACTCTGTCTGTGTGTTACGGGAAAGAATCTGACCGTGTCGGTTACATAGAAAGGCTGGTGTTGTAAATCGCTCGGTAATCTGATCGGAAGACCGTGTCTGTTGTTCTAAGTGTTCAAATTTTTGTCGCAGGCGGACAAATTGCTGCAAATGCGCTACTAAACTGTTCAGTGGTTTAATGTCATTAGTATCAAAGGCTTTTGTGTCGGCACCCCATAAGCAGGCAAATTGTGTATATGTTGAGCTGTCCGGTTCGCTAAATGCGACGCCGGTGGAATAATGAATATCGAAGGGTTTGCAGAAGTCATTGTATAGCTCAGATTTAAAGTACAGTTGATCCGGGCACAGGTCATAACTAATGTGAAATCTGTTTTGTGGGGCATGTTCCAGTCTTTGCGAGAGGATATCTACATTGGAATAATGACTGATATAAGCCTCATAAGCCTCATCTCCAAGTCCCCAGTAAATATCTCCTTTCATTTCAAGGTTGACTTTATCGCGACTGGCAAATAAAAATCTTTCAGCACCGACTAGATTAGCAATCTTACCGGCAACATCCATCCACTGATCCGGCTGATCAACAGATCGGTAGAGTTCACAGACAATATTCTCCAGAGTTTTCTCATTTCGGTGGGCGCTGATTTCACCGCTGCGAATGCGTCTGGCCAGATGATGGGTTTCTTTTCTGGGTTCTGTTCCAAGCTCGTTTTTGAAAAAATTACAGGTGGATTCGTACTGATTAATAGCAGCGTTATTCTGACCATTTAATGCATAAAGCCGCATGACTTTACACTGCATGTCTTCATTCCACTGGTCGATCTCACAGTACTGCAAAGCTAATGACAGGGCTTTATTGTAGTCACTGTTTTGTTCATAAAAATTAGCAAGCTGTTCAATCGAGCTGAGCATATGGCGCTGTAGTAATTCTCGCTGCAGCTGCAGCCAGTCTTCAAAATCGGGACAATCTGGTAATGTGAATCTGGTAATGTGAATCCGGTCATGAATTCACCACGGTAAAGTTTAATCTGCTTCTCGAGCTGGCCATAACTGGTAGCAATATTAAGTTCGGCTGAACAAGTGGTGATATGACGAATGACATCTATATCGAGCGATAAGCCGGTGCTTTCCAGGCTAACGGTTTTCTTATTGGAGATCAGTAACCGGCTTGCGTCACCAAGGGCGGACTTCAGGTTGTATAAAGCTCGTCTGAGATTTTCTTTTGCGTTTTTTTCTGGCATATCCGGCCAGAAAAGGTCGGCCAGCATATCACGAGACAGTGGCTTATCGGCGGACATTGCCAGTATTGCCAGTAACCCCTGTAACTTATTATAGCTGAGAACGATGTTTTGGTTGTTGGCTGAAGTTTCAATGGCTCCCATTAAGGAGAGTTGGAGCGTTGTCATATCCATATAAGCCAAGAGTTCATTATGTTACGCGATGATAAGCAGTCATTGGAATGAAGTCTATTAATAAACCTAAGAAAAGACTTATTACTTGATATTTATCTAAGGTCTTCATTTATTTTCAATTCTTTCGATGTTTATTTTCTCTATATCAGTCAGCTGACTAAGTGATTAATCGAGAAGTATCGAATTGAATCGCAGCGAAAATATACCGGTTTTTCGTTAGTCATGAAACGGCTTTCTTGAAACCGCTTTAGTGCTTTTCAGGCATTGGACGGAAGTTGGACGCTGGCATGGT
The DNA here is from genome assembly GCA_029881795.1 of Gammaproteobacteria bacterium. Lineage (GTDB taxonomy): Bacteria > Pseudomonadota > Gammaproteobacteria > SZUA-229 > SZUA-229 > JAUVDT01. Next base: position 65,048 of record JAOULX010000007.1, on the reverse strand, counting down.
AAAAATCCTGTGATATTTAAAAGAATGGGAGCAGAGCGACGGTTCGGGTCTTTGGGTATCTTTAACTTAATATAAGATAAAAAGCATTTCGGGGATATTATGCAAATAACAAATAAATTCAGATACAGCAGTTTAATGCTGTTATTAATGACTGGCTTGGCTGGCTGTGGTGGTTCCAGTTCCAGCCCGGCAGGTAATCAGGACTCTGATGGAGATGGCTTAACCAATAGTGATGAGATTAATCTCTATTATACCAATCCTGATGTGGCTGATACCGATGGCGATGGTTATAGTGACTACGAAGAAATCATTAATAAAAACTTTAATTCTGCCAATAATAACTACAGCTTTAACCCGCTGATTGCCGATGTGCCCAAACTTAATGTATCCATTGGTGTACCAAATTTCAGTGTTAATTACACCACGGCTGATGGTACCTCAAACAGTCAGAGTACCGGTTATGATAATGCCGTCTCCAATGAGACCAGTTCAACTACTGGTGGCAGTGACTCCCATTCTATTGCCAGAAGTTTCAGTGCAGAAGTCTCAATTGAAGCCGAAGTATCATCGATACCATCCGTGAAAGTAGGGTTGAAATTAACCTCGGGTTTTACCGATACCAACGCCAATGAAAGTAACTGGTCGCAAACATCAGGTACGTCCTCGACTCAGTCATACAGCACATTACAGGCCACATCTACAGATTCAAGTATCAGTATTGATTCTGCTCAGATGAATCTTTATGTCAGTGTTGATAACCCGGGTAATGTCGCCTATACACTCAACGATCTTAGTCTTTCTGTCATTATGGCCGGTAATAACGCCAGTGGTTATGGTATACCGATTGGTACTCTTTCAAGAGCTGTCGGCAATTCGATACCGATGGCGGTGGGTGCTGCTGCAAGCGGTAATATCTATAGCATGGATATGAATCTTGATAATTATAAAACACTGATCAGCAACTATAAGGATCTGGTGATCACACCGATTGTTGGTGAAAATAATCTGGGATCTGATAACAGTGAAACCAACTGGGTTAACCTGTCAGATGATGTAACTGCGCGTACGGCAACTATTAGCATTGATTATGGTACTGCCCGCCCGACTGAAACCTACCGGGTAGCGACAGCATCGGCACCAGGCTCACAAAATATAACGTTGCGTCAGGTCATGGTCGATATTTTAAAAATACCTTACGCAGTCATCACCGAAGACTTAATAGTGGCAGGGGATATTACGCCGACTACCTCTACAAGTTTCGAAAATATTCGTGAGGTTACAGCGAACCGTCTGACGAATCAGTCATGGCTGGTTGCACATGAACATACGATTAACGGCGGTATTGATACAATCACTGAAATCTACACACCAAATGTAATTCAGGATATTGAAAACCTGTCGATTATAGCCGGTGATAAGTTGCGGCTGGTTTATGTTAAAGATTCTGATTCAGATAATTTATCAGACCGTGAAGAATTTATGCTTGGTACCGATCCTTTGACTGTCGATAGTGATGGAGACGGTATCAGTGATGGTAATGAGTTTTACGGCTATTTAACGGCTGATCCTGCTGCGATTAATCCTGCTTTCCTTATCACTAGTAATCCGGCCTTAGCGGATTCTGATGGCGATGGTCTGAATGATTATGATGAATGGCAGGTTTATTACACGGATCCGACAAATGCCGATACCGATGGTGACGGCGCATCCGATAGCTATGAGGTAACACTGATGCTGAGCTGTGGAACTTGTAATGGCCCGGCTGTTAGTGACGGCACGTACTTCGCAACGGACAGCGACGGTGATGGTCTGGTCGATGTGGAAGAAGAGTTTACTTTGTTGACCAATAAAAATCTGGCTGATACCGACGGCGATGGTCTGAGTGACTCATTTGAACTGGCACGGGTCAGTGATATTTTAATTGATACAGCCGGATTAACGCTGGATTTACGAGGCTGTGTTACAGCCTATAATGAACGCATTACAGCGCTTAACAATTCTGCCTATGATGTTTATAAACTGTCAGCGGGTTCAGCTTCTAAATGTGACCCATTGCTTGCCGACACCGACGCTGATGGCGTTAACGATGGTGCTGAGCTGACGGGCTGGACAGCGGGCTTCCCGACTGGCTCTACCGTGCTGATTCCTTCAAATCCGTTCGTTAAGGACACCGATGGTGACGGACTTCAGGATAATGATGAAAAAGTTAAATCGGGTAATGCACTGGCGGTAGATACCGATCTCGATGGTATGAATGATGGTGCGGAAATCGCCTCTATTCATAGTCGTAGTGTCACAATACCCGAAGTCATTGCTGAAGCCAGTATCAGCCAGATTCAGGCAACTCAGTGCTGGGGTGCCTATTCAGGCTTGTTTGGCTTCAGTGAAAGTCAGGTAGCATTTAACAAATACCTGATGCCGCAATCAACGTCACTCACCAATGTGGACTGGTATGCACGTATTGATGGCACCTTAGGCGCTAAAGATTACTGGAGTAATCTGCTGATGAGGATTAAGCCTGATGGTGAATCTAATCCGGCTAACTGGACGATTAATGCTAATGCAGGTTATACCAATGGCTATGATAGCAGTGGTAATTGGATGGGTGGAACCGGTGTCGAGTTTGTAACAGACGGCTCACTGTACTGGGATCCGCTTGCTATACCTGCTGGTTCAGTTTACAACTCCGACTATTTCTCTATGGCTACCAACTCGCTTGATAGTCAGAATACGATCAGTGATATGCATTCTCAGATCTGGATGATTAAAGAGCAAGTTTATCACCCACAGCATGTAAAAATTGCACAGGGACAAACGCTTAAAGTCTGGAGTGGGCATTTTTGTAAAACGCCGAACGCAAACATAAACCACCTGAGAATAGGTGGTGTATGGGATGATAATCCGGCGAATCCTCAGGATTGCACATCGACTTATACAACGCCTGCGAACGCACTCACTAAAACATGGACCTATGCAAAACTTAAAGCGGGTTTAAGTGCTGCTGATAAGGAAGAAACAACAACACTAAAATCCGGTATTGATCCGGGCTGTAGCCTTAAAGTGATTTATGATATCAATACAATACAGGAGTAATTTTTACTGATATCAAAAAAGGCCCGGATTTACCGGGCTTTTTTTTTGTCTGCAGTAATAAGCTCTTTGCTATAAAATTTAAACCGCTTCAATACTGTTTCAAATGCAGCTTCTATCGTTTTACGCTTACTTATTGCAGAGCCTAAAAAATATCATGCTATTTTTATGATCTGATTATGCTTAACTCTGGCTTTCAATCTGATCAGATTTAATGACTTATGCAGTATCGCTATAAGTCTGAGGTTAGCCTGAGAACTATCATCCGTGTCATTCACGTCCTATTAAATATGCTATTATTCACCACCTGAATACGACCTGATTTGCCAAAGAATACCTATTAAACCATGATTGAAACTGCTCTTATATTAACACTTGCACTACTGCTTGATCAGATACTGGGCGAACCCCGCCGGTTTCATCCGCTGGTAGGTTTCGGTCGCTGTGTTTCCTGGTTTGAGAAAAGTTGTAACAACGGCATATTTCTGCGTATTAAAGGGGCAGTTGCACTTTTTATCCTCGTCGCAACTGTGTTGATTGCCATGAATTATATTCAGCAATGGTTATCCGCTAGCTGGCTTGTGGAATTGATTGTTTTGTATTTAGCACTGGGTCGAAAAAGTTTATTACAACATGCGCGAGCGATTGAAAAACCACTACATGACTCGGATATTGCAACTGCCCGAAACAACTTATCTTATATCGTCAGTCGTGATACAGAGAATTTAAATCAGCAGGGCATTATAACGGCAACTATTGAGTCAGTAATTGAGAACAGTAATGATGCCATCTTTGCTGCAATTTTCTGGTACCTGATTGCCGGTGTGCCCGGCGTGCTTTGTTACCGGCTGGTCAATACACTGGATGCGATGTGGGGTTATAAAAATACACGCTATCTGGAGTTTGGCTGGGCCGCTGCCAGACTGGATGATCTGATGAACTGGTTGCCGGCACGTTTAACGGTGTTAACCTTTGCGATATGCGGGCAATTTAAACGCGTCATTAGCACCGCCTTTGCTCAGGGGCGTTTGTGCAGTAGTCCGAATGCCGGACCTGTGATGGCTGCCGGAGCGGCCTGTTTAGCTATTCGTTTGGGTGGCGAGGCGTATTACCAGCAAAAGTTAATTGCCAAGCCGGTACTCGGTTATGGCAATATGCCGGTGCTTAATGATATTAGCCGGGCTATTGGGCTGGTTAATAAAAGCCTGCTGATCTGGCTTGTTATGATTACTCTTATTACCTTGATTAGTGAGTTCGCTTGATGTTACAGCATGGTGGTCGCCTCAAAGCAGTGGCTAAAGAATATGATATGGCGCTTGATGACTGGATCGATCTATCAACCGGGATTAACCCGTATCACTGGCCAATTCCAGAATTGCCGACAAGCGCTTTCACACGATTACCTGAAGATGATGACGGTTTAATGCAGGCTGTGCTGCAATATTATAAATCCGATTTGTGTCTGCCGGTTGCCGGCAGTCAGGCCGCGATTCAGATGCTGCCACGCTGCAGAAAAAAATCCACAGTTGCGGTACCGGAGACAGGTTATGCCGAACACGCCTGGCAATGGCAGTCAGCTGGGCATGATGTTGTTTTCTATAACGAAGAAAATATCGATAGTGTGATCAATAATGCCGATGTTGCCATTATTATCAATCCGAATAATCCGACCGCGAAATTTTATTCGCCTCAGCAATTATTGCGCTGGTATCAAACATTGCAGAGCAGGCAAGGCTGGTTAATTATTGATGAAGCCTTTATCGATTGTGAGCAAAACAATAGTCTGCTAGGGCAGGCAGATAAGCCTGGTTTAATTGTGTTGCGATCTGTCGGTAAGTTTTTTGGTCTGGCAGGTATCCGCAGTGGGTTTGTTTTCGCAGATACAGCCCTGCTTGAGAAAATGCACAAAATGCAGGGGCCATGGGCGTTAACAGGGGTAAGTCGCTTGCTGACTAAAATGGCCTTACTGGATACTGACTGGCAAGATCAGGCAAAACAAAAATTACAAACAGCCTCGGCTGAGTTTCAACAGATTATTAAAGAGTGTTCAGGCTTTGCAGTCAACGCCACGCAACTGTTTGTTACGATTTTTCACCCGCAAGCCGAACAGTTGTACAGGATGTTTGCAGAACATGCAGTGCTGGTTAGGTTGCTTGATAATAAACAGGGTATTCGTCTGGGCTTAGCTGACGACACACAGCAGGAACAAGTCTGTCTTGTTATCAGGCAAGTATTCGATGCGATCAATAATGAAAGACCAACCGTGAGTATAAAAACAGCATGAAAATATTTTTTATCGGCATATTTTTGTTAGCAGAAATAAGCACAGTCTTCGCAAGCTCATTTACCGTTACTGATGACGATCAGCATCCGGTGCTGTTTAATAAACCTGCAAAACGTATTATCAGCCTGTCACCTCATGCGACCGAGTTGCTATATGCGGCCGGGGCAACAGATCAGATAATAGCGACGGTCAGTTACAGTGATTATCCGCCAGCGGCAAAAAAAATTCCGCGAATAGGTTCTTATAAAAAAATTGATCTTGAATCTGTTGTGAAATTAAAACCTGATCTGATTATTGCCTGGCAAAGTGGCGGTGTTGAGCAGCAAATAGCGGATTTAAAAAAACTCGGCTACAAAATATATTTCAGTGAGCCACGCTCATTTCAAGCGGTGGCCACTAACATAATTAATATGGGAAAAATAATGGCTACTGAGGCAGTAGCTAAAAAAAATGCAGCGGCCTATATGACAGAGCTGGAAATACTTAAACAAAAATACAGTCAGCTAGAGCAAGTGAGTGTTTTTTATCAGGTATGGCATAAGCCACTGCGCACGATTAATAATGGGCACCTGATATCAACGGTGATCAGTTTTTGTGGTGGGCACAATGTTTTTGGTGCGCTGCAGGCCCGGGCACCCAGAGTTGGTATTGAATCGGTTATTGAAAAAAATCCGCAGGCTATCATTATCGGCATGACAGAAAACAGAAAAGACTGGGTTGAGCCTTGGTTTCAGTGGCAGTCAATCGATGCGGTGAAAAACAAACAGGTATACAGTGTCAATGCTGATCTGATTGTAAGACAAGGACCTCGAATATTGCAGGGCGCAAAAGAAGTCTGTGAGGCCTTGCAGAAAGTCAGAGATCAATAACGCAGAGCTTAAACAATGACGTTCAGGTTTTTTTTCTTATTCATGTTGTTATTCTCTGCGCTGCCGCTGCATGCGGATCAGCTTAAAGCGTTTCAGTCTGACGGCTGCAGTGCGTTTCCCAATGGTACGACAAAGCAAAAAGATTTGTGGCTGGCATGCTGCATAGAGCACGATAAATATTACTGGCTTGGCGGAAGTTATGAAGAACGGCTCAATGCGGACCAGCGACTTCAGCGCTGTGTTGCCAGAAACGGAGAGCCGGATATCGCCATGCTGATGATGCTAGGTGTTCGTCTGGGCGGGTCACCATACTGGCCCAGTACATTCCGCTGGGGTTATGGCTGGCCATACTTAAGAGGCTATAAAAGTCTGAGTGGGCAGGAGCTTGAGCAGGTTAACCAGATGATACTGCTGCCGTCCTTTAATTAATCGGCTTGGTGGGTTTAAGACAGCAGCCGCGCACTGAGCGCGCTGTCTTCATTTAAATGATGTGGCCAGCTCTTTGCCGGCCGCGCAGTTCATTAACCCTGAGTAATAACAACAGACCTGCAATAAAATAAAGCAATGTGATGAGTAAACTGGTGCGGTGGTCACCAGCTGTTAGCTTGTTGAGGATACCGTAGCTGATCGGACCGATTATCGCCGCCAGTTTGACGCAGAGCCCCCATAAGCCAAAATATTCTCCGTAATGACCTGACGGGCTGAATAAACCCATCAGTGCACGGCTGGCAGATTGTGATGCGCCCAGTGCAATTCCAATCAGGTTGGCGGCTATCCAGAAAATCAGCAGATTTTTACTGGACCAGGCTAGCAAGATAGCGAGGCACCATATTAATAAGGTCAGTATTAAGGTGCGCACAGATCCTAATTTATCCTGCAAATGACCAAAGCCAAAAGCACCAATGGCCGCGGTGATATTGACCACAGCAATTAAAATAATATTTTCTTTGGTATCAAAGCCCATCACCTGTTGTGCATAAACAGCAGCCAGAACAATGACGATATAAATACCGGCATGAAAGCAGGTCAGTGAAATCATAAACACTTTCAGGTCAGGATAGTGTTTAAGATTAAGCAGGGTGGTTTTAAGTTCACGGAAGGTGTTTTTAATAATCTGGTGTGCGGGTTTTTGCTGCGCTTTGTTGCGCTCTTTTAGCCAGAACAAGGTGGGTAGTGCCGAGACTAAAAAACAGCCGGAGACAATCAGCATGGTATGTGGGATAAAGTCAGCTGCACTCTGGCCGGCTGCTTCAGCAGCGTTGATATAAAGCAGGCATAGCAGCAGTGTCAGCAGTCCGCCGATAAACCCCAGTGCCCAGCCGTAGCCTGAAAGACGACCGATATTGTCAGTAGTGGTTAATTCGGGCAGAAAGGCGGCAATCAGGTTTTCGCCACTGGCAAACATCACATAGGATGCAATCAGTAATCCCATAGCGAGCCAGATATCACCGGGTTGTGGCAGAGCCAGTAAGGCGGTAAAGATGATGCAGCCAGCGGAGCTGATAATCAATAACCTTTTGCGGACAGCATAGATATCAGCAATAGCACCGAGCACCGGTGCGCTGAATAAAATGATAAAGTTGCCGATGGCAATCGCAATAGTCCATAACAGTGTTGCGCTGCCACTATCAAAGGCATCGCCGGTCACTATGCCTGAAACAAACCAAGTATTAAATACGGTGGTTAAAACAACGGTTGCGTATCCCGAATTGGCAAAGTCGTACATCGCCCATGAAAACTTCTCACGTAAATCGCTGATTTTTTTATCCATCAGCCAACTTTGTAGCATCCTTGAGATAAAATCAATATTAATATGTCTTCAAAAATAGTTTTGTCAGACTTTTATTTGGCAGCTGGTTTGTGTGCTTATTATTTTTATTTCAAATCGGGTCGTTTGCTGATGTGACGGCTAAATAAGTCTAAATGATCAGAGTGTGCTTCTATGAAGGCGTGATTAAATCAAGGCTTTGACCACGGCGCACCAGGTGTTTGCAATGTTATTTAAATTATAACCGCCGCCGCCCATTGCGAGCAGTCTACCACTGGCGTATTGATCGGCAATTTTTTTCAGCCGCCTGGCAGCCAAAGCATGTGACCGCGGTGTGAAATTTAAGTCAGTGATAGGATCGTTTTTTATGCTGTCCGCACCGCATTGAAACAATATAAACTCGGGCTGTCTGAGCGCTAAGTAGTGTTCAATTTTTTGCCATTCGATGTTAAATCGTTCGTCATCTGCATTCACCGGCACCGGCAGATTTAATTTGCTGCCTGCTGCGGCTGCTTTACCGGTTTCATTAAAATGCCCGGTGCCCGGGTATAAATAAATTCCGTCCTCATGAATATCGGCAAACTGTAAGTCAGGATCTGTTTCAAAGGCATAAAAAACACCGTCTGCGTGATGGGCATCGATATCAATATAAGCGATCTTTTTTATGGCATATTGTTTTCGTAAATATTCAATCGCTATGCCGCAGTCATTCAGCGCGCAAAAACCAGCGGCTTTGTCTCTTGCCGCATGATGTAAACCGGCAATAGGAATGAAGGCTCTTTTATAGTCAACGGCCATGATTTTATCGACTGCATCGAGTGTGCTGCCGGCAACGCGAGATGCCGCTTGATAAATACCTTTAAAGGCCGGGGTGTCTCCACAATCCAGATATCCTTCACCACCGGCCGATAATGTGATCAGGTGTTGCAGGTATTGCGTGGTGTGAAATAGCGTGATTTGTTGATCGCTGGCTAATATCGCTTTGCCGTGAGCGCAGAGTTTGTTTAGGCCTTGAGCGATAAATTCACGATTAAAAGCATCATAGCGAGCCGGGCCGAACGGGTGTTTGTTGCCAAAGCTGTATTGAGACAATGATACGTCGTCGTAAACAATCAGTTCTTTACACACGGTGAAGATTCCCGGTTTTTAGTTCAGCTTGATTTATCTCTTCTGAGTAAAACATAGACCGCTCCGCTGCCGCCGTCTTTTGGCTGAGCCGAGCAAAAACCCAGAACCTGATCGGTTTGTTGTAACCACTGGTTGACCAGTGGTTTTATCACTGGTTTTCTGTCGCTGGAACCGAAGCCTTTGCCATGCACAATGCAGACAACCTTTAACTGTTGCTGCTGGCAATATTGCATAAACTCGATCAGAGCAGTGCGTGCCTGTTCGGCGCTATAGCCATGTAAATCAAGTGAGTCTTCAACAAGCATTTTTCCCTGTCGCAGTTTTTTCATCACGCTTTTCTGCAGGCCAGGCCTTTCGAAGCCGAGGATAATGTCGCAGTCAGTTACCGCCCCGGTTGAATAGTGCCGGTCATCTAAGTCGGGTTTGTGCTGCGCGCCTGTGCTCGCATTTCTGCGGCCAGTTTGCGGCTTTTTATGGTGAACCACGCGATTATGCTGGATGGGTTTAACATCCTGCATGGCTTCGCGGAACAGGTGCAAGTCGTTATTATCTTTAGAGTTTTTCGTGGTCATCGGGCCATTATTAAGAAAAAATATTCGTGATGTTATGACCTCAATACATTACTATAGAGTTTTTGGCAGGTCGAATCTTAAAATTGTGCAGATATTAATTAGTAATGATGATGGTTATCTGGCACCGGGTATACAGGTGCTGGCGAAAGCCTTGGAAGCAGTTGCTGATATTACCGTTGTGGCGCCGGATCGTAATCGCAGTGCTTCCAGCCATTCGCTGACACTAACCCGCCCATTACACGTCTCCGAGCATAAAAATGGTTTTAAAAGCGTTGATGGCACTCCCAGTGACTGTGTGCATCTGGCGATTACCGGCTTAATGAAGGATAAACAGCCGGATATGGTGATTTCAGGTATTAATGACGGCCCTAATCTGGGCGATGATGTACTCTATTCGGGCACCGTTGCCGCCGCTACAGAGGGTCGCTTTCTGGGTTTTCCGGCGATTGCGGTATCCATGGGCGGATTTAATCCGTGGAATTTTGAGTCGGCAGGCATTGCGGTGGTTAAGCTGGTCCAGTCATTACTTAAACAACCGCTGAACCACGATACCATCTTAAACGTCAATGTACCTGATTTGCCCTGGGGACAGATCAAAGGTTTTAAAGCCACCCGGCTCGGTAACCGGCATAAAGCGGAAGACGTGATAATCAGCAGAGATCCGCGCGGTGAAGATATTTTCTGGGTTGGCCCACCTGGGCCTGAACAGGATGCCGGAGAGGGCACGGACTTTCACGCCCTGCGTGAAGGTTATGTCTCGGTAACGCCGCTACAAATTGATTTAACGCGTTATGAAAGCATGTCGGACTTAGCTGACTGGCTGACCACATGTTAAAGGCGACACAGGCGTCGATACAGGGTATTGGCATGACCTCGCAGCGAACCCGCGACCGGCTGATCCAGCGCTTGCAGGAAAAGGGCATCAGTAACGAATCGGTGCTTGAAGTGATGCGTACTACGCCGCGCCACTTGTTCATTGATGAAGCGATGGCACATCGTGCTTATGAAGATGTGTCCCTGCCAATCAATCACGGCGTAACCATCTCGCAACCCTATATAGTAGCCCGAATGACTGAGCTGATTCTGTCGCACGGCGTGCCCGAAAAAGTGCTCGAGGTAGGTACCGGCTCGGGTTATCAGGCAGCTATTTTATCGCGACTGGTAAAAAAGGTGTATTCAGTAGAGCGCATTGCCGCACTTTCAAATCAGGCCCGTAATCGGTTTAGCCAGCTCGGTTATAACAATATTCATTTGCGCCATACCGATGGCAGCTGGGGCTGGCAAGAATTTGCACCGTATCCGGCGATTATTGTGACGGCCGCGCCAGCCGAAGTACCCGAAGCCTTACTGCAGCAACTCGCAGATGGCGGTATTCTGGTGATACCGGTGGGCGGTCAGACTGATGCACAGAGCTTACTGGTGATTCAGCGACAAGGAGATGAATTTGTGCGTGAAAAACACGAAGATGTTTTTTTTGTGCCAATGTTAAACGGAGCAGATCGCTAAATGATTTTTGCAGGGCTTTACAATACAACCATGAGATGGGCGGCTCATCAACATGCCGAAAAATACCTGGCTTTTGTCAGCTTTATTGAATCCATTTTTTTTCCGGTGCCGACCGCATTAATGCTGGCCCCAATGGCCATGGCAGCTCCCGATAGAGCGGTACGTCTGGCGCTTGTCGCTACGTTCACATCCGTTGCTGGTGGTGTACTTGGTTATTTTCTGGGCGCTTATGCGCTGGATCTTATCGAGCCAATACTGATAAATGTCGGTTATATCGATAAATATCACACTGCGGTTGCTTGGTTTTCCGAATGGGGCTTTTGGGCTGTCATTGTTGCTGGTTTCTCACCAATACCGTTTAAACTTTTCACCTTATCGGCCGGTGCATTGAATATGTTTTTATTGCCGTTTGTTTTAGCGGCATTAATCGGGCGCAGTGCGCACTTTTTTATGGTGGCTTTACTGATGGCCTGGGCTGGACCCCGGCTTGAATCAAAAGTTAAACAGTATATTGAATGGATAGGCTGGCTGACAGTCATCCTGATTATTGCCGGATACCTGTATTCATCAAAATAAAATGATCAAACGTTTTATATCCTTAGTTGTTATTTCTTTATTGCTTGCAGGCTGCGGTCACGATGACAATCTTCGACAGAGAGTATTTGACTGGGATCCCTATCAGTACACCGTGCATCAGGGAGATACGCTTTATTCGATTGCCTGGCGTTACGATCTTGATTTTAAACTGATTATAAAATGGAATAACATTGCCCAGCCTTACACTATTTACCCAGGGCAACGACTTAAAATGGCGGCTCCTGTCAGTGAGCCTGAAGGTAAAACCTATTTGTTTGGCGGCATAGATAATAATCTGCCAGACACTGCTGAAACAGAAGATGATACTGCGCCGGATTACTCTGTTGCAGCAAATATTCCTGAAGCACCAGCGATTAATAAATGGGACAGGACAAAAAACAGCAATATTATCAGTAATAAAAAAATTCCAAGACCCAAATACCGCTATCAAAAACCTGTAAAAAGTACCGAAAAAATACCCCAAGTTCAAACTGCTACTGATTCATCATCGGCTAAAAAACTGCGTTGGTCATGGCCATTTAAAGGTAAAGTAATCACCAGCTTTGCCGCTAATAATAACGACCGTAAGGGTATTGATATCAAAGGTGTAACGGGTCAAAAAATTAGCGCAGCCGAAAGTGGTAAAGTAGTTTATAGCGGATCTGGCCTGCTCAGTTATGGTAATTTAATCATCATTAAACACAGTGATCTTTTTTTAAGTGCCTACGCGCATAATAAAAAGTTACTTGTGAAAGAGGGGGCGAGCGTAAGCAAGGGGCAAATCATCGCTGTGATTGGAAAAAAATCAAATGTAACAAACCTTTTACATTTTGAGATCAGAAAAAACGGTAAACCCGTCAATCCCCTGATATATTTACCCTGAAATAAAAAAGGCGGCTCTATTTTACAAGAATAAGGGTATTCTAATATTCGATGATTCGTCTGGCAGGGGCTTTAATAGGTTGTTTTGATGGTCTTTTATCATTACTATTAATATAGAGATTAAAGACGGGGCTGTGATACGTCTGAATAAATTAAGGATATAAACATGACAGTGGCTACTACAGATTTAGAAAAGACATCAGATGAAGATGTGAGTCTGGATAAATCTGAAATAATTGATGATGTTGATGTCATGGATGAGACTGATGATGATGATCAAGAGGATGTTGATGTCATTGCTGACGATCCGATTAAAAAATCTTCTTCAAAACGTGCTGAGCCACGTGCTGAGCTGGATGCAACCCGTCTTTATCTGAAAGAAATTGAAGCTTCACCACTGCTAACCGCTGAAGAAGAGGTTTACTTCTCACGTAAAGCGCTGCAAGGCGATATTGCATCTCGTGCCAGAATGATTGAGTGTAATCTGCGACTGGTGGTCAAGATATCGCGCCGCTACATGAACCGTGGACTGGCTTTACTGGATCTTATTGAAGAGGGTAACCTCGGCTTAATTCGTGCAGTTGAAAAATTTGATCCGGAAAGAGGCTTTCGTTTTTCAACTTACGCCACTTGGTGGATTCGACAGACCATCGAACGTGCCTTAATGAATCAGACGCGCACTATACGTTTGCCAATTCATGTTATTAAAGAAATGAATGTTTATTTGCGTGCTGCCAGAACACTGCAGCAAACTCAGGATCACGAACCGACCATTGATGAAATTGCTGATTATTGTGATAAACCTGCCAGTGCAGTCGAAAAAATGCTGGGACTGCGTGACCGTGTAGCGTCTGTTGATGTGCCCGTCGGTAAGGAAAATGATCGCCCATTACTGGAGGTGATTGCCGATGAAAACAATCCTGAGCCCTCGCTGATATTGCAGGACGAAGATGTGTTTGCGAATCTAGCGATGTGGCTGGATCAACTCGATGAAAAACAGCGTGAAGTCATTGTCAGACGCTTTGGTTTAAATGGCCATGAACGACAAACGCTGGAAAATGTGGGTAAAGAACTGGGTGTTACCCGAGAACGTGTTCGTCAGATACAGATGGATGCATTAAAACGCATGCGTAAAATTCTTGAAAACCAGGGCTTTTCCGAAGAGTTATTGCTACAGGATTAATCAGGTCTCTGCTAGGTAATACCGATTGTTTTATAGATTAAGTAAAAATGGGGCTATCGCCCCATTTTTATGCGCAATTATAAAGTGATGCCGGATAGCAGCAGCGCTGCAGCGACATTTCGGCCTTCGGATAATAAGATATTGTAGGTTCGGCATGCGGCACCAGTATCCATCACCTCTAGGCCTATTTTGTGTTCGGCAAACTGTTGCCTGAGAGTGGATTGTGGAAATTTCAGTGTCGCGCCGGTTCCCAGAATAAGCACTTCGGGTTGGCAGTCCAGTAAACTTTTAAAATCACTTATCTGTAGATCAGCAATATTTAGCGGTTGCCATTTATCCGTCAAGCCGTCGCGGTGCAGCTGACAATGGCAGTCAAATTTAAATTCATTAATGACAAAGTAATCTTCCGTATAAGCATGTATGCGGCTGTTTGCTTCGTTTGTGTCCTGACTAAAGTTCATCTGCGGTAAATTTCATATGACGAGTTAACAAGTGTGAGAATCAATACTGCATTTTATGGTGCTATTTTCAATTAATCCAGTGTGTTTTGTGGCTCAAAACAGTACAATTTGGCCTGTCGAAGTTGAATTAATAAAGAATGGGCTGATATCTTGATTTCTTGATTGACACATTATCAATTCGTCAGTAAGTTTGCCATTTTTATCACCTTAAACCTGAGATATTAAGTGATAAATGAATGTCCCCGGATAAAGCGTCTGCCTCTTTGTGTTTTTAATAACGTTAATGGATTAAACGCGGCAGCTCTGGCCCGCGGAGAAGATATCATAGGATTTACTATGGGGTATTCTGGTCAGCCGATACCACAGCATATTCATTTGGTAATAGGTAGGTTAAAAAATATGTTCTGACAAGACGTCATGATAACTGGTGATGTCATCAGTCGGCCGGCTGAGATGGTGTGTGACTCAGAGTTAACCGATAAGCGTGCCGAGTCTGTTGACTCAGAAGCGGTATAAATTTAAAGAATAAATAAAGCAGGAGATTTCATTGAAATCAGTACGAATTGGTCTGATGGGACTGGGTACAGTCGGCGGCGGTACAGCAGCCGTGCTACAACGTAATGCAGAAGAAATCACTCAGCGTGTTGGGCGCTCTGTTGATATCGTTCGTGCAGCAGCACGTGAAATCAATGAACAAACTGCATTTGCTGCAGACAGCGCTGTAAAACTCAGCGATGACGCTTGGGATGTGGTTAATGACGCGGATGTGGATGTTGTCGTGGAGCTGATTGGTGGTTATTCACCGGCTCGTGAGCTGGTCCTGAAAGCCATAGAAAACGGTAAACACGTGGTAACCGCGAATAAAGCATTAATTGCGATGCACGGTGATGAGATTTTTGCAGCAGCCAGTGCAAAAGGTGTTTCTGTTTGTTATGAAGCTGCTGTTGCAGGCGGTATACCGATCATTAAAGCCATGCGTGAAGGCCTGACGGCGAATAAAATCGAGTGGCTGGCGGGTATTATCAATGGCACCGGTAACTTTATCCTCACCGAAATGCGTGACAAAGGCCGTGATTTCGATGACGTGCTAAAGGAGGCTCAGGCGCTAGGTTATGCCGAAGCCGATCCTACCTTCGATGTTGAAGGTATAGATGCCGCTCATAAACTGACAATACTGGCATCGATTGCATTTTCGATTCCCTTGCAGTTTGACAAAACCTTTACTGAAGGCATCAGCAAAGTCACTACTGAAGATGTGATCTATGCAGAAGAACTGGGTTACCGGATCAAACATCTGGGTGTGGCACGTAAAACCGCCAAAGGTATTGAGATGCGTGTGCATCCTACACTGATTCCTCAGAAACGTTTAATCGCCAATGTTGACGGTGTTATGAATGCGGTACTGGTGCAGGGCGACGCAGTCGGGCCAACTTTGTATTACGGTGCTGGTGCTGGTGCTGAGCCTACGGCATCTGCTGTAGTGGCTGACATCATAGATATTGCCAGAACCTTTGAAGCAACTGTTGAGAATAAGGTCTGTGCGCTTGGCTATCAGTCTGGTAAGGAATCAAATACCGCTGTGTTGTCTTCAGATGACTTTGAAACAGCGTATTATCTGCGTTTAAGCGTCGATGATCGCCCTGGTGTGCTGGCAGATGTTGCCAGAATTTTTGCCGAACAGGAAATCAGTATTGAAGCTGTTATCCAGAAAGAGCCGGTCAGTGAAGGTGCAAGCGTTGATTTGATTTTGCTGACGCAAACCGTGCAGGAAAAGAGAATGAATGCTGCATTAAGTAAAGTGGAATCATCAAAAATTTCTGAATCTGTTACCCGGATCCGGGTTGAACATCTTAATTGATTGTTGAGCAGGCAAAAAAAATCCCGCATTGCGGGATTTTTTTTGCCTGCAATTTTAATTAAATAAAATTCAGAATTTCGGCTTCAATCTTGTCTTTTTCAATGACTGTTTGTTGAGTGATTTTTTTAGTAAACAGCTCATCAATCATTGATGGTATTTCAATGCCGGCAGTTTTAGCAATCGCTTTTAATGCCTGCTGATCCTGGGTGTCAATTTCGCCGTTAATAGCATTGTCAATCACCGGAGAGAATTTGGTCCATTCTGCAGTCGAGTAGACGATGGTTTTAAGATCCTTTTCGCGGCATGTCTGGTATGCTTTGAAGCAGGTGGCGGTGTGCGGATCCATTAAGTAACCTTTTTCAAAAGTGTCTTTGATAAAGCGTTTGCCTTCATCGTCATTACAAAAATCAGCAGAAAAAATCTTCTGAATAGAACCCAGCTCGGCATCAGTTAACTGATAGTGATGTTCGTTATCCAGTTGTTGCATTAATTCTTTAGTACGTGCTGCGCCAAATAAATCAAACAGGATTCTTTCAATGTTTGATGATTTAAGAATATCCATTGCCGGTGAAGTGGTGGGTGTAACAGCCATTTCACGTAAATCGTAGCGGCCTTCGTTAATAAACTGAGTAAGGATGTTGTTGTTATTGGATGCGATCAGTATTTTTTCAACGGGCAGGCACATTTTCATTGCGTAATACCCGCCTAATGCATTTCCAAAATTACCGCTGGGTACATTAAGATAAACTTTTTCACCCGCTTCAATCGCGTTTTGACGGACCAGTTCAAGATATGAATGAACATGGTAAATAATCTGAAAAATAATGCGGCCGAAATTAACCGAGTTAGCGGCTGATAACTGGATGTTTTTATTTTTAAGTGTCTGTTTAAATTCATCCGAACCGAGCAGTCGTTTAAGTGCACTCTGGGTGTCATCAAAATCGCCAACAACACCAAGCACTTTCAGGTTGGCTGCATCCTCAGTCACCATTTGCAGGCGCTGAACATCAGAAGTGCCGCCGTCTGGATACATGCAGACGACCTGAACATTGGAGCGGTTCTTAAAGGTTTCTAGTGCTGCAGGACCGGTGTCACCGGAAGTGGCTGCCAGAATCAGATAATTTTCATTTCGTTTTTGAGCCAGTGATGACAAAACCAGACCAAAAGGCTGTAAAGCCATGTCTTTAAAGGCACGGGTAGGGCCGTGATATAACTCGCTGACATACAGATCATCACTGACTTTGATCACAGGTACCGGGTTATTGGGGTCGTCAAATTTGTCGTACAGGTTGAGTGCCTGATCGATCACATCATGATCGATATCGATGTTAAAGGCGCTAAGAATATCTTTGGCCAGAACTTTATAGCTGGAATTCAGGTGCTTACTGAGAAATGCAGGACCTAATTCTGGGATGGAGTCAGGTGAATAGATGCCGCCAAAAGAAGAAATTGGGCTAAGAATGGCTTCTGAAAAGCTGACTTCAGCAGGACGCTGACCATCATTGCCGCGTGTTTCAATAAAATTCATGCTAATTCCGCTATATATCTACAAACAGGCGCAGATTATAGCGAAATTAGACTCAGGAATCTTCAATTAATCGTTATTTGATACGACAGTTTCGTCGGTTTCTTCAGCTCTTTGTTTTTTACGACGGTCTTCGAATATTTCAAGTTTAAGTATTAGTGCCAGTGAACCTAGTAGTGTCATTAAAGAACCGATAATCAGTAAACCACTGTTGACCCAGAACAGCGTTTTGATCTGGCTTAGCGTGCCGCTTTTTAACAGGTTGAGTGAAATCAGCAGTTTTTGCTTTTCTGCTATATCGGAGCGTAAATTGAAAATGTTTTCTCGCAGTGATACGAATTCTTTTGTTAGTTTTTTCTTGTTCTTTTCAGGTTTGCTATCAAGCCTGTTTTTTATATCGTGAACGGTGCTTTCAATAACTTTAATTTCTTTTTCCAGTGTGCCCAGTTCAATTTCTGAAGCAGTAATCAAACGATGAATACGGTTGGTGTTGTGTTCGTAGTAATTAATCTTTGAAATCGAAAAATAGATCGAAGAGAAGCATATAATAACACCGAAAAAAACAATCGTTGAGTAAATGTAGTTGTGGTAATTACGACTATAGCTAGACATTAAATCCTGTTCCATATTAAATGAGTATTCTTGTGTTCGAATTGATGGGGTGGTTCAAACCAGTTCCCATCCATTATCCTGAGTAAAGCGTTCACCCAGTTGTTCTTTAAAACCATCCATCTGAACTTGTAAATCATGTTTACCACTATCATGGATGTATTTGATCGGCCCGCCGCGAAATGGTGCAAAACCGGTACCAAAGATAACGCCTGCATCCAGCAAGTCTTCATTGTCGACAATTTTATCACGTAAACAAGCGGTTGCCTCATTTACTAGCATTAAAATCAGCCGTTGCTGTACATCTGTCATGTTGCGGTAACTGCTGGTGGAGTCTTTCTGGGCCTTGCCATTCTGGTAACTATAAAAGCCTTTATTGTTTTTCTTGCCGAGATAACCTGTTTTAACCATGTGTTCAAGTTGTTCAGGTACCTGTTTGTGATAGCTTTCAGCCAGAATATTGGCTACCGATAAACAGACATCAAGGCCAACCGTATCGGCCAGTTCAATCGGACCCATCGGCATACCAAAGTCGAGGGCTGCCTTGTCGATGGCTTCAGCAGGAATGCCTTCTGCATACATTAAAATGGCTTCCAGCAGATAGGGCATTAATATCCGGTTGACCAAGAACCCAGGGCTGCTTTTAACGGCCAGGGGCAGCTTATCGATATGACGGGAAAAAGCCGCTATATTCTTTATGGTTTTTTTATCGCTTTGTTCACCGTGAATAATCTCTACCAGAGGCATTAAGGCTACCGGGTTGAAAAAGTGTAATCCAACCAGTCGACCTGGTTTCTTCAGGCAGGAGGCGAGGGTTTCTAACGGAATGCTGGAGGTATTGGTGGCCAGAATAGCATTTTTTTTCATTCGCGGTTCAATGCTCTGGTACAGCGATTGTTTAACACTGGCATCTTCAAAGATGGCTTCGATAATGATGTCGGCATGCTCAACACCATAGCCTTTATGATCGGCAGTTAATCGATCCATGGTGTTGCTGATAAGCCGCTTATCTCGCAATTTTTTACTAAAAAGTTGATAGGCTCGTTCAATGGTTTTTGCAAGAATGGCTGGATCCTGATCCTGAACGCTGACCTGAAAACCTTTATAGGCACACCAGGCAGCAATATCGCCACCCATAATACCGCCGCCAATGACATGGATGTGCAGAGGTTTAAATAATTTTTTATCACCGAGGGATTTCAGTTGCTCCTGTAAAAAGTACACCCTGACCAGATTCTGAGCGCTAGGATCGGCTACCAGCTCGGCGACTGAAATGGCTTCCTTTTCCAGCATTTTACGCGGGAAATCATAATATTTCAGCCATAGACTGATCAGTTTGTAAGGAGCAGGATAGTGTTTCTTTGCGGCTTTTTTAGCTACTTTGGCGGTGATTTTCTTAGCCAGAAAGCCTCGGATAAGCGTGTTATTTAGTAAACGGTTTTTAATGCTTTGCTGACGAGAAACGGGTTTTTTAGCGGCAAAAGCGATGGCTGCACGTTCCAGCTGGCGCTGCGCGGTGATCTCATCCACCAGTTTTAATTTTTTTGCTAATTTTGCGTTAATGCTGCGACCGGTCAGCATCATATCAAAGGCAGCCAGTGGACCGATGCGTCTGATACAGCGATAACTGCCGCCAAATCCTGGGTGAATACCCAGTTTTACTTCAGGCAGAGAAAGCCGGGTCGCACTGTCATCGGAACAGATGATGTAATCACAAGCCAGTGATAATTCGGTGCCCCCACCCATGCAAAAACCATGAATCATGCTGATTGTCGTGCATTTCATGGCTTCAATTTTATTCATTACACTATGCCCGAGTGTAATTAATGACAGAGCAGCCTGATAATCTATGCCAACAAATTCATTAATATTTGCTCCGGCGATAAAGCCTGTGCTTTTCATTGATTTAAAAATCAGCGCCTGTGTTTCGGCTTCATTTATCTGCTCAAGAATATCTTTAAGTTCTTCCAGTGCCTGAGTAGATAAAATATTGGTTGCGGAGTCTTTATAATCAAATAACAGCCAGCAAATATTGTTCTCATCTTGTTTGATCGACCAGTGCATGTAGTCCATTAATTTGCTTCCCGTTCAATTAACATGGCGCCACCCTGACCACCGCCTATACAGAGGCTGGCGATACCGCGTGTGGCTTTAGTGCGCTGTAGTGTTTTTGCCAGGTGCAAGATAATTCGTGCTCCGCTGGAACCTACCGGGTGGCCAAGGCTTACGCCACCACCATCAATATTGAGTCTGTGCAGAGGGATTTCACCGATGGCGGCATCCAGACCAAGTTCGTTTTTGCAATAGTCCTGTTCCATCCAGGCTGCCCGGCAACCGAGTACCTGAGTGGCAAAGGCTTCGTTAATTTCCCAGTAATCCACATCGTCTACCGCGAGTTGATTGCGCTGCAGGATTGGGGCCATTGCATGAGCCGGGCCCATGCCCATAACGGATGGATCTAGGCCAGCCCATTCGCTGTCTTTAATGCTGGCTAGTACCGGCAACTTATGTTTTTTAACGGCCTCTGCACTGGCTAATAATAACCAGCAGGCACCATCGGTAATTTGTGCGCTGTTACCGGCGGTGACCAGGCCGTATTTGCGGTCAAATACCGGTCTCAGGCTGGCCAGCGCTTTAACATTTGAGTCACGTCTGACGCCGTCATCCTTATCATAGAAATGGCCGCTGGTATCGTAGATGGTTTCAACTTCATCGAGTAAACCATTGTCCTGTGCATGCGCCAGTTTTTGATGACTCTGTACTGCAAATTCATCCATTTGTTGCCGACTGATATTAAACCGTTGAGCAATATTTTCAGCAGTTTGTCCCATCGATAGGCCGACGATGGGATCGCTAAGGCCTTTTATAAGGGCTATAACCGGCTTAAAATGGCCGGCCCGCAAGCGGGTTAAGGTTTTAAGTTTCTCTGGCCAGCTTTTGCTCATCATAAAGTCACTGAGCCAGTTCACCATCGCATCATTATAAAGTACCGGCGCATGGCTCATGGCTTCTACGCCGCCAGCCAGTACCAACTCGGATTGGCCTGAGGCGATATTTCTAAATGCACAATCCACCGCCTGCATTCCCGATGCGCAGTTTCGTTGTACGGTCCAGGCGGGTACAGATTGTGGTATGCCTAATTTTAAAGCAGCAACGCGACCTATATTGGCTTCATCGGCACCGGGCATGACACATCCGAGGATGACTTCACTTAATGCCTGCAGTGGAAAGTTATGCCTCATCAACAACGGTTTGCCGGCAGCCAGCGCAAGATCGCCGGCACTAAAAGCACCGGGTTTACCTTTGGCTTTGAGGTACGGAGTTCTGCTGCCGTCAACGATATAAACGTTTTTGTCATTACTCATCAGGTTTTTTCCATGTCCATATGTTGCTTTCGCTATTAAAGGAAAACTCGTCGACCATAATAGCATTACGGGTAGCGTGATGAGCTTCTCTGATTAACAGAGCCTCATCATCGTTCAATATATTTAATGTGATCGCCTGTGTTAATAAGGCTTCAATCGGTTGTTTTGTAATCACACCGATATGCATGGCGTCTTTCAGCTTACGTTCAGCATCAGCGGCTTTCAAGACTTTTTCGAAAGCCAGTTGAATCCGGCCAGTGCGGTCACTGGCCTTAGTATCTGAATAAATACCCCGGGTCAGACGGTTCCGTGCATCGTTGTCGGAAAGTATAATACGGGCGACTTTGTGACTTAAGCGATCACTGGCGCCCTTGTATACTTTGCCGCGTGGGAAAACAATCAAACGCAATAGTTTACCGATTATCGCGATTGGGAAGTTCGCCAGTACACTGTCGATAGCGCGCTGGCAATTATACAGACAGTCCTGTGCTGCCCATTCAAACAACGGATAGTCTTCAGCGGCTTCATCGTCATTTTCAAAGCGCTTGATAACAGCCGATAACAGATACAGGTTGGAAAGAGCATCTGCCAGCCGGCCAGATATTTTCTCCCGGCGTTTTAATCCGCCACCCAGAACAGCTAATGACATATCGGTCATCACGGCAAAGCAGGCGCTGAGACGGTTAAGCTGGCGGTAATAATAAGCAGTTTTTGCAGAGCCGGGGGTAAACATGAAGCGGGCCTGAGTCAGGCCTAGCCAGAATGAACGCACTATATTGCTGCTGACAAAGCCGATATGAGCGAACAGTGCCTGATCAAAATCATGTAGTGATTTATTGGCATCAGCTTCATGCACGGCATTAACTTCTTTTAATAAATAGGGATGACTTCGTAATGCGCCTTGACCAAAAACAATCATGCTGCGGGTCAGTATGTTGGCACCCTCGACAGTAATACTGATAGGTATCGCCTGATAAATGCGCCCCAGAAAGTTTGATGGCCCCATGCAGATTGCATGGCCACCATGAACATCCATCGCGAGGTTGATCACCTGCCGCATTCTTTCGGTTAGTTGATACTTGACGATGGCTGAAACCACAGAAGGTGACTCGCCCATGTCCAGTGCTGTTAATGTCAGTTCACGGCCGGCATCCATCGCATACGTCTGTCCGGCTATGGTGGCGAGTGCTTCTTCAACACCTTCAAAGTAACCAATCGGTGTTCTGAACTGTTTTCTGATCCGTGCATAGGCACCGCTGTTGTGACTGCACAGTTTACCGGCTCCGGTAGCCAGTGCGGGTAACGAGATGGCACGACCATCGGCAAGACATTCCATTAGCATCCGCCAGCCCTGACCGATGAAGTCCTGACCACCGATAACCCAGTCCATCGGGATGAAGACATCTTTACCTCGGTTCGGGCCGTTCATGAAAGGTTGGTTCAGAGGAAAGTGACGATTGCCAATTTCAACGCCCGGGGTGTCGGGTCGAATAAGTGCCAGAGTGATACCAATGCTGTTTTTGTCACCGAGAATTTTATCGGGGTCATAGAGTTTGAATGCCAGTCCGATTAGCGTCGCCACCGGCCCCAGTGTGATATATCGTTTATCCCAGTTAAGTCGTATGCCGAGAACTTTGTCTTTGCCATCGAAGCTATCGTAGCAAACCACGCCGCTATCTGGCATCGAGCCGGCATCACTACCGGCATCTGGGCCGGTTAAGCCAAAGCAGGGTATTTCGCTACCATCGGCCAGTCCATACAGGTATTTTTCTTTTTGTTCATCGGTGCCATATTGCAGCAATAATTTACCCGGACCCAGCGAGTTAGGTACCATTACTGTCACGGCTGCGGTAATACTGCGACTGGAAACTTTCATCACCACTTCAGAGTGTGCTAGTGCAGAAAACTCCAGACCACCGTATTTTTTTGGAATGATCATGGCCATGAATTTATTATCTTTAATAAACTGCCAGATTTCTTCCGGCAGGTCGGACTGGTTCTGAGTGATTTCCCAGTCGTCGATCATTTCACAGAGCTGGTTTACCGGACCGTTAAGAAATTCTGTTTCTTCTTCACTTAATTTTCCTTTAGGTAGTTTTTTTAGTTTTGAATAATCAGGCATGCCGCTGAAAAGTTCACCTTCCCACCACACACTGCCAGCATCAAGTGCTTCCTGCTCGGTCTGTGAAATAGAGGGCATGGCTTTTGCCATCATGTTTTTGACAGCTAAACTGATTTTGTTTTTTCTGAAATCAGTGAGGTTTAACGGTACAGTGATAAGCAGGAAAATAGCCCATAATACAGTCAGGCTGCTCAGTGATATTAGCGGGCTATAACTGAATACGAAAAGCGCTGCTCCAAGCAATACACTCCAGATAATCAAAGCCAGTCGAAAATAGGCTGAAATACCAATAATTAATGTGAAAATAACCAACCAGCTTAACATTTTTTAATCCTCATTCATGGCTTTCGTGTATCGCCGATTTCACAGATTTTAGTATGCCCGAAGTTTCCATAGAGTCTGGAATGATATTTTCATCGGGGTTTTTATAAATAATACCGTCTTTACTCCATGGCAGTTGTTTATATACAGCCAATTCATCAAAGTCGAAAATGGGGTATTTGATAACGTCAAAATAGGGTGAGTAATCAAAGTCACTGGGGGTGATCAGTTTTGAATTGCGCCGGTATATTTTCAGATTCTCTTCTTCGTCATATTGTAACACCGGCAATATCGGAAAATGTACCGATGCAAAGGCTTCAGCCATCATTGTTGAACAGACGGTTTTAGTTGCCTTACCTGCATTGTGTTCAAACAAACTTGAACGCCAGCGTCGCGGCAAAAACGAATAGGGAAATAAAAAACGCAGTAAATCCAGTAGCTGACGTACATCATAATCAGTACCCAGACGTTTGATGGCATAATTAATTACTTTTTGAGCATCCTGATGGGTAATGCCTTTAGGCCGACAGATGCGCAGGTTTTCATCTTTGTATTTTTTTAAATTATCAACCAGTGTGCCTTCACCCATCATGGCTTCAATGATTAATTGTTCTTCAGGATCGCCATTATAAAAGCGTTTTATGTGAGCCCGAACTGCCGGGTCTTCAATATCGTGCAAGCGACCGACGTAAAAAGCTGAGTGAGTCCAGCAACTTTGAGTAATGGTTTTAATAATGCTGCTGACACGTGATCGGCCTTCAATTAACAGGACATCACCGGGACGGATTTCATAACGCAGACGATCAAAATTAGACAGGCCTTTTTTGGGCTCTCCGTGTTCACGTGTTAAGCCTTCAACCAGCTTATCCCAGGTGAATGATTTGACTAAATTTACAATGCTTAACACTGTTGTTGCTTCCTTGTCGCAGAGATCTAAATGGCAGGAAGAGTGGAGTAACTATAATGACACCAGACCTGTATAAACTCTAGTTAAAGTTTAGGCCTAAAATCATGTATTTGTTGATTTTATTATTATTATTTAAAACAGATCATGTAAACTGCTACTCAACAGGGAAACATTAAACATAATAAAAATCATCTCAAAGGTTTGTGTATTAGTATGTTCTTATGGAAGTATGGGTTTATCACTTGTGTTTTTTTCCTCGCGTCGACACTGGCGCAGGCGGCTGATCCGTCAAAGGACTGGAAAACACTAACCTCTGAACATTTCAGGGTACATTTCCAGTCTGCTTATACCGAGCAGGCAAAAACCAGCGTATTGATTGCAGAAAAACTGTTTCCTGTGCTGCAGAAACGGTTTACAACAACGCCACAGGAAAAGATCAGTATGCTGATCACCGATGAGCATGACTCGGCGAATGGCCTCGCCACGCCTTTTCCGTTTAATCTGGTTGTACTCCGGTTATCCCCGCCGGATTCTGTTGCCCAGCTGGAAGATTATGATGACTGGCTGAGTCTGCTAATCGAGCATGAGCTTACGCATATTTTTCACCTTGATAAATCAGCCGGTGTGGTTAGCAGGCTGCGCAAAATTTTCGGCCGTCATCCGTTACTGTTTCCCAATAGTTTCCAGCCGCGCTGGCTGACCGAAGGTCTGGCAACCCATATAGAAACGCACGAAGGTGTGGGGCGTGGTCAGAGCAGTAGCTTTGAAATGATGATGAGAGAGGAAGTCTCGAAAGGTATCCTACCAGTTGCAACAGTAAATTTGCCGCCACAAAGTTATCCGTTAAACAGACACTATCTTTACGGAGTGTATTTTTATCAGTTTTTAAACGACACATACGGTGAAGAAAAAATAGCAGACCTCATTCATCAATACAGTGATAACCTGTTGCCTTTTGCTATCAATACAAACAGCCGGCGGGTTTTCGGAAAAAAAATCGCAGAGCTATGGGGTGATTTTTCAGTTTACCTGAATAATCGTTTTACTCCGCAGCTTAAGCAGTTAACGGCTTCAGGTTTAACACAGGCAACCGTGCTTGACCAAACCCCGTATCGGCTTGGTTCATTGGAGCTATTTAGTGATGGCGGGTTACTTTATCTGGCTAATAATCTGGAATCAGAATCAGCACTGATAAAGATTAATGGTTCCGAGAAAAAAATCTTAACAAAGACAGAGTCTGTTGCTGAATTTGATGTCGGTAAAAACGATATTGTCTATCTTTCGATGCTAGATATCTGTGACGAGTTCAATGAATACTACGATCTTTACCGGTTTGATATCAACACAGAAAAACTAACAAAGCTGACCGAGTGCCAGCGTTATAAATTTTTCTCGGTTTCGAAACAAAGCAATGAAATTGCTGCCGTTAAAACCATTGCTGCAGTTCCGCAGATTGATCTGCTTGATGCAAGCGGTCGTTTTTTGAAAACACTCTGGCAGGGCAGATACGGTGATGTAGTCAATAAAATAGACTGGTCTGATAAACGCGGTAGATTGTTAGTTACTAAAAAATCGTTAAATACTTCATGGAATATATTTGAGTTGGATCTTAAATCAGCTGAATGGACTGCAGTGATAAATGATGCGGCAGTCAGTATGCAGGCTAAATATTCGGCCAGTGAAGAGGCGGTAGTATATAGCAGTGATGCCAGTGGCGTGTTTAATGTTTATCGACATACTCTGGACGGGCATCAGACTGAGGTGTTAACAAATGTAATAAGCGGCGCTTTTTCGCCGCTGCAAAGCAGCAGTGATGATCTTTATTATTTTAGTTACCAAAGAGACGGTTTTCTGCTGCATAAAAAAACAGTTGAGCTAGCCACAGTGCCGCAGCTGCGTGAGATTAAAGCACCGGCTATTCGTTATACAGACAATATGCTGGCAACGCTGCCTGAGTATGAAATAGAGGACTATAGCCCATACCGGGATCTTAAACCACGTTACTGGTTTCCACGCTTCGCACTTAATGATGAGGCTGTCGAATTTGGTTTTTTAACCTCCTCTCAGGATTCACTGGGCAGTCATTACTATGAGCTGGGACTGGCTTATGGTCTGGATCAGGAGGCTTTGCTGGGTACGCTTTTTTATCAATACAGTAACTGGTTTGGTTTGCTGTATTCAAAAGAAAACCAGATTTATCTCGACGCTAGCGCCACTACTACCGAACTAGTAAGAACCAGTCAACAATGGCAGGCGGTATTTACTCTGCCTTTTACAAAACTTAACAGCGCCTGGAGACTGCGACTGGGTTTAGTCAGTGATCAGGCCAGTGACAGTTACACACTTGATAATACCTTTGCCAGCCCGGATCAAAAAGATGGTGTTACCGGATTAAGTTTATCGTTTAACAATTCACAGTATTTTCTGAAAAGTAATAGTGCGGAAACTGGCCGGGATGTGCTGCTGACCAGTGAAAGCAGTGATCAGTTTAGTGATGATTATTCCGGTCAGTTAACAACACTGGACTGGAAAGAATATTTCCGCCTCGGCAGGCATCAGACACTGGCTATACGAGCAGTGGCCGGACATGCGGATACAACGATGAGACCGTATGACCTGGGCGGGCTTGTATCCAGTTTTGATCCAGCGGTATTGATTAATGCAGCCGTGTCGGCGCCGGTCTTTAATAAGCGGCGATTTGCATTGCGAGGTTACGCGGAATCTATTCAGACAGGCAATAATCTGCAGCTGACTAGTGTGGAATGGCGCTTTCCGTTGTCGTATGTGGAGAAGGGCATTATGGCACCGCCGGTAGCTGTCATGAAGCATTCAGCTCGGCTATTTACCGAAGCCGGTTCCAGCTGGACAGATTATCAGGATAAGCAAAGACTGAGCAGCGCCGGCGCTGAATGGCTGCTGGAGACAAATATTTTATATAACCTGAATCTGTTGTTTCGTTTTGGTTTCGCGCGTGGTTTTGATGCCGGCGGCGAAGATGTTTTCTATCTCGAACTCGGTGGTGCGTTTTAATAATATTGCCGCTCCTCACTGGCCAGCAGGTGATTTTCTCTAGGTGTCTAACAGTGAAACCAGCTGCTCTAGTTTAGTGGCCGGGGTGTAATAATGTGCTGAGAAACGAATGCCGCCGCCACGTGGCGCGCATAACACATGGTGTTGCTTGAGGTATTCAAACAGCTCTTCATTTGATTTTTTCCGGTGCCTTACTACCACGATGCCTGATTGTTGAGCGGTTGCTTGTGGGCTGAGAATTTCAAGCTCAGGCATCGCAGAAAATTGTTGCAGCAGATATCGGGTATTGGCCAGTACCTGGTCTTCTATGGTCTTCATGCCGATGGAATGAATCAGCTTAAGACTGGCTTCAAGTGCCATAATTCCCAGCATGTTAGGGCTGCCACATTCAAAGCGCCGGGCAGAATCTGCCGGAGTCCATTCATTGCTGTTAAAGTCGTGCATGTTTTCAACCATATGCCAGCCATACTGATTGAGCTTTAATGTTTGCAGATGTTTTTTGCGGCAATAAAACAGCGCCAGACCCTCAGCCCCTAGCATCCATTTATGGCCGTCTGCGGCAACGAAATCAGCCTTAACTTTATTGACATCAAAACTCAGGGCACCGAGTTGCTGAATCGCATCAATACAGAAAAGAATATTCTGCTGCTCACAGAAATCACCAATTTTAAGCAAATTAGTGCGCCTGCCAGAGCCATATTGCACAGCGCTGATTGATACCAGTCGTGTGCTTTCATCGCAGGCATCGATAATACACTGTTCAGCATCGTCTTCTGGCAGGTAATCAACCAGCCTTACATCAACACCAAAGCGCTGTAATGATTGCCATAATAAACGGTTAGAGGGAAACTCTTCGGCGGCGCTAACAACCGAGTCACCGGGCTGCCAGTCTATCCCATAGGCGACCACAGAGAGTGCTTCAGAGGTGCTTTTTAATAACGCGATCTCTGATGTGGAATCGGCATTAATTAATAACTTTAACTGCTGTCGCAGGTTTTCTTCATGCTGCATCCATTGCAGATAATTGACAGAACCTATGCGCGTGTTTTCAGTGGCAAATTCCTGCACGGCCTGTTGCGTTACCAGAGGCCAAGGTGCAACAGCGGCATGGTTCAGATGAATCAGTTCGTCGTTGAGATTAAAATCCTTTTCATAATTCTGCTTTGCATTATGCGTTGTCATTTATTGCCGGCCCGAGTTTAAAATGCAGTTAAGTTTTTCTGATGTACGCAGAGTGTGCCATAATTCAGAAAATTTTGTAAACAAGGCAACAGAAAGCGGCTTCAATGGCACTGGAAATCGAAAGAAAATTTTTAATAAAAGATAGTAGCTGGCGCGATCAAATCGGCAGTTCTAAAATTATCAGGCAGGGTTATCTGGCACCGCTTGATACCTCGTCGGTGCGTGTCAGAATTGAAGACCAGAAAGCCAATATCAATATCAAAAGCGCAAGCCTTGGTATTACCCGGCTTGAATATGAATACGAGATACCTTTAAAAGATGCTGAGGAAATGCTCGATCAGTTATGCCCTAAGCCACAAATACACAAGACACGACATACCATAGCAGCCGGTCTGCATCTGTGGGAAATAGATGAGTTTTATGATGAAAACCAGGGCCTGATTGTTGCCGAGATTGAATTAAGTCGCGAGGATGAGAGCTTTGAAAAACCTCAATGGCTGGGAGCAGAAGTCAGCGACGACAGCCGTTACTATAATGTTAACCTGATAACCTGGCCTTACAAAAACTGGTAACAGTACTTGTGCAGGGTGCAGGACAGATAAAGCCTGTCTGAATAATGTCTTTTTGAACGCAGATGGTTTATTATCGGCGTGGATGCAACAATAACCAATATTTATCAAGACTTCGGGGTTCTAATGTCTATACGTGTCATGCTGGTCGATGATCATGATCTGGTTCGTTTCGGTATTAAAAGTCTGCTTCAAAATCAGCTGGATATTGAAGTTGTCGACGATGCCAGTAGTGGCGAAGAATGTCTTGATAAGTGCAGAAAATCAGCCCCGGATGTGGTGCTGATGGATGTCAATATGCCGGGTATCGGTGGTTTTGAAGCGACTCACCGATTACAAAAAATCTGCCCGGATACTAAAATCATCATTATCACCGTACACAGTGATGGTCCCTTACCCAAGCGATTGCTGGAAGCTGGAGCGGTAGGTTACTTAACCAAAGGCTGTGATGTTCAGGAAATGGTCGATGCTATTCATAAAGTATCAAAAGGCCAGAAATACATTGCCCCGAGTATTGCTCAGCAACTGGCTTTATCCATGCTGCCGGGTAATGATTCACTGATCGATACCTTATCGCAACGTGAACTTCAGGTGTTGTTGATGATCAGTCAGGGACAACGCACCACAACCATCTCAGAAAAACTTAACCTCAGCCCGAAAACAGTCAGCACTTATCGTAAACGCCTGCATGAAAAACTCGGTGTAACCAACGATGTAGAAATGATGCGGCTTGCCATTCAGCATGGTATTTTAGATGATGATACTGACGAATAACTAAATCGTTCTCCGCTACGTCTTCATTAAAGTCACCGCTATTCTTTCTCATGCCTGTAAAACATATCTTTAATCTTCATTGCAAAAAATGCAAACGTCTGGCTAGATTTCTACAGGACGTCAAAAGCAAACACCCGGACTATCTGTGTCAACCGGTCGCAGCTTTTGGTGATCCGGATGCGCAATTACTGATTGTTGGTCTGGCACCGGGTATGCATGGTGCCAATGCCACTGGCCGGCCGTTTACAGGAGATCATTCCGGAATCCTGTTATACCAGACACTGTACAAATATGGCTTCTCCAGCGCTGCCAGTTCGGAATCTGCAGAGGATGGTCTGGAACTGCTGAACTGCCGTATCACGAATGCGGTTAAATGTTTGCCGCCACAAAACAAACCGCTGGCTGATGAAATCAAAACCTGTCTTTCCTATCTGGCGGCAGAATTGACACAGTTAGCGGATAACGCTGTGATTGTTGCGCTCGGCAGCATTGCCCATCAGGCAGTATTGAAGGCACTGGGTCTGCGAATAAAGGATTATAAATTCAGACATCAGGCTGAGTTCGAGCTGAATATTAAAGCCACTAGACTTCATCTGATCAGCTCGTATCACTGCAGTCGTTACAATACACAGACGAAGCGCCTGACTGAAACTATGTTTCATCAGGTTTTCTGCCGTGCCAGACAGATTTTGAATCATGTCTGAGCAGAGCGCGTCTTTTGACTCAAAACGGTTTTTAAAAGACTGTAGCTCATTGCCCGGTGTCTACCGGATGTACAATGACAGCAAAGAAATTATTTATGTTGGCAAAGCCAAAGATCTAAAAAAACGCTTATCAAGTTATTTCAGAAAAACCGGCTTGTCGATCAAGACACAGTCGCTGGTTGCACAAATCGATAATGTTGAAACCACCATCACACACACAGAAGGTGAGGCCTTATTACTTGAAAGTAATCTGATAAAAGAATTCAGGCCGCGTTATAACGTACTGTTACGGGACGATAAAAGTTATCCGTTTTTGTTCCTGTCGACAGAAGATAACTATCCTATGTTGCGCTTGCATCGCGGTGCAAAGCGTAAAAAAGGCCGTTATTTCGGCCCATACCCAAATGCCGGCGCGGTTAGAGAAACACTTAATTTAATTCAGAAAGTCTTTCGTATTCGTCAGTGTGATGAAAGTTATTTCAGAAACCGCTCGCGGCCCTGTCTACAATATCAGATCAGACGCTGTACTGCACCTTGTGTTGAACGGATAAGCCAGCAGGATTATGCCGTTGATATTGACCATGTTACTCGCTTTTTAGAAGGCAAAAGCCAGACTGTTGTACAGGATCTGGTCAGGCAAATGGAACAGGCATCAGCGACACAACATTATGAAAAAGCAGCAGAACTGAGAGATCAGATCAGTCATTTACAGGCTGTTATTGAGCGTCAGTATGTCAGTGGTTATGTGGGTGATGTCGATGTTATTGCTTGCGCCACTGATGCAGGCTTGGCTTGTGTTGAAATTTATTTTATTCGCAACGGGCAAAGTTTGGGAAGTAAAAGTTTTTTCCCTAAACTGCCGCAAAGCATGCAGCGGGCAGATGTTTTGAATGCCTTTTTGCCGCAGTATTACCTCAACAATACGATACCGTCTGAAATTGTTTTAAGTGACAGTTTGGAGGATGAAACGCTGATCGAAGATGTACTGACAGAAAAGCGTGGTCGTAAAGTCAGTCTTTCAAGTTCGGTTCGCAGTGATAAAAGTCGCTGGCTGGAGTACGCCAATAAAAACGCTGAAAAAGCACTGATGACGCGGATAAATTCAGCTGCCGGCATGCTTAAACGTTTTGATGCGCTGCAGACTTTATTGCATCTGGATCATATACCTACAAGACTTGAGTGCTTTGATATCAGTCACACAATGGGCGAAGCTACGGTTGCATCGTGCGTGGTGTTTAGCCCGGAAGGCCCGTTAAAATCTGATTACCGGCGCTTTAATATCGAAGGGATTGAGCCGGGCGATGATTACGCGGCAATGAAACAGGCACTGAAACGTCGTTATGCAAGAATCAGAAAAAATGAAGGTAAAAAGCCAGATATCCTCTTTATAGATGGTGGCAAAGGCCAGTTGTCGCAGGCTATCGAAGTGATGAATGAATTACAGATTGATGATGTCTTGTTAATCGGTGTCGCCAAAGGAGAAGGCCGTAAAGCCGGGCTGGAAAAGCTGGTTATGACCGATGGCACCGAATTGTATCCGGGCCAGCAATCAATCGCACTTAATCTGGTTTTGCATGTCAGAGATGAAGCGCATCGTTTTGCAATTAGCGGGCACAGAGCCAAGCGGCAAAAGGCGCGCACTACTTCACAGCTGGAACAGATTCCCGGTCTTGGGGCAAAAAGGCGGCAGTCTATTCTTAAACATTTCGGCGGAATTCAGGCCGTCAGTAAAGCCGGAGTCGAAGATCTGGCTAAAACACCCGGTATAAGTAAGAATTTAGCTCAGCTTATTTATGATAGTTTTCATACAGATTAACCGATTATAGGAAGCAACAGATGACACAGCAAAAACTAGATCAGCAGGCATTAAATCGTCTTTTTTTAGAAGCCAGAAGTCAGAATGGCTGGCAGGATATCGCGCTGCCGGCAGGTATATTTGAAGACATTTATGAACTGATGAAAATGGGACCAACAACGGCTAATTCCTGTCCCGCACGGTTTGTTTTTGTTGAGTCAGAAGAGGCCAAACTTCGCCTCAAGAGTTGTCTGGCAGAAGGCAATATTGAAAAATCAATGTCAGCACCAGCGGTTGTCATTATTGCGATGGATATGGAGTTTTATGAAAAGCTGCCGCAGTTATTTCCGCATACGGATGCGCGCTCATGGTTTGCCGGTAATGATCAAAAAATTCAGGAGAACGCGTTCAGAAACAGCTCGTTGCAGGCGGCGTATTTTATGTTGGCAGCGAGAAGTCTTGGACTCGATTGCGGACCAATGTCCGGGCTGGATTACGACAAGTTAAATCAAACATTTTTCCCCGATGGAAAAGTGAAGTGTAACTTCATCTGCGCTATTGGTTACGGCGATAAAAGCAAAGTTTATGATCGTCTTCCTCGTCTTAGCTTTGATCAAGCCTGTCAGATTCTTTAGTCTATAAAAAACGGAAGTAATGTTTTTTTTGGAAAAAATTAATGAAAGCAAATGAATTAAAACGTGGCAGTATTATTAGTCATAACGCTAACGTGGTGCTTATTACGCAATTACATGTTCAGACTGCCTCATCTCGCAGCGGCAATACACTGTATAAAGTCAAAGGTAATGATGTTGTCAGTGGACAAAAATTTGAACAAAGTTACAAAGGCGATGACTCTGTTGAATCGATAGAAATTGACCGCCGAACAGTGCAGCTGTTGTTTCGAGATGCTGATGGCTGTACTTTTATGGATATCGAAAGTTACCAACAATATACCGTTGCTGACGAATTACTTGAAGATGAGCTTAAATACCTCAGTGATGGGCTTGAAGGAATAACCGCGATTATCAGTGATCATCAATTACTGTCAGTTGAGCTGCCTTCATTCGTGGTACTTGCGATTACTGAAACATCACCGACAATGAAAGCGGCGTCATCATCGGCCCGAACCAAACCTGCAACACTGTCAACCGGTCTGGTGGTACAGGTGCCTGAATATCTGGCAGAAGGTGAAATCATTAAAATTAATACTGAAAATGGCGAGTTTATTTCAAGAGCCAAATAAGGAACTAAAATGGCATTAACATTACTGATATTTCGTCATGCAAAGTCAGGCTGGGATGCAGACTCAGATCATCAAAGAACGCTGACTGAGCTGGGTCAGCAACAGGCAAAATTTATGGGAGAGCAGCTTAAGGAACGCGCGATTCAGCCAGACCTAGTGATCTGTTCGTCTGCGCTTAGAGCAAAAACCACGATGGATCTGGCCATGACGGCCGGAGAATGGGAGTGCGATAGCAATATCACCGATGCCTTATATAATACAACGGTGGCTGATACATTGAACTTAATCAAACAGTTTAGTGATCATGATAAGGTGGTGATGCTGATTGGTCATGAACCGACCTGGTCTGAACTGGTACAGGCTTTATCATCTGAAGCGGTCGCGTTTGCAACTGCCGGAATGTGTTGTCTACAGTTTGACCGTGAACACTGGAAAGATACAGAAGCAGGGACTGCCGAACTGCTGTGGTACGAACAGCCTTGAGAATAATCCGCTTACTTTTACCTTATAATATCAAGTGACTTGCAAACAGCGCTGAAACTTCTATTATTGATAAGATAATAATCATAAAGTTTGCAAGTCGTATGTTAAAGCCTGTTATCCTGACTATTTTTCTGCTGTTGTCTCCGGGTTATGCATTTTCTGCCGTATTAAACGACCAGCCTGGTCAACTCATAAGAGTGGGTGTTTTCTCAAATCCGCCGGTTGCATTTGAGGATGAGACTGGAGATTGGCAGGGTATATCAGTGGATGTGCTTCGCTCAATCGCTGACAATAAAGGCTGGGAGCTTGAATTTGTTCCCGGCTCTTTTGCACAGCAGCTTGAAAACTTTGAGAAAAAAAAGATCGACCTGATTGCTTTGATGGCCTATTCAAAGCAACGCTCAAAAAAATATACTTACAACGCTATTCCGCTGATCAGTAACTGGGGGCTTATATATAAGCGACCAGATTCGGATATTGCTTCGTTGCTTGACCTTACAGATAAGCAAGTCGCTGTCATGCGCAACAATATTCATGACAAAGCCTTTCGTAAACTCAAAGAAAATTTTCAATTAAACGTAAAGGTTCTTGAGCTGGATAATTTCAGTGATGTCATGGAAAGTGTTGCCTCCGGTAAGGCGGATGCCGGTGTTGTAAACAGGCTTTTTGGTGCACTCAATGCCTATAAATATAATCTGGTCGAAACAGGTATTATATTTAATCCTATCAATATTCATTATGTGTCGTTAGAACCCGGTAATAAAAACATTCTTAATGCGATTGATCAGTCGTTAAAAGAATTTAAAAAAGATAATAATTCTGTGTATTTTCAGTCACTGCAGCGACGGCTGAATCATTCGGCTGGCGCCGCTGTTCCGCGCTGGCTGATCGCCTTGGCAATGAGTTTTCTGGGTGTGCTGCTGTTAGTAATTGTTTTGGCTTTACTACTAAAAAAACAGGTGGCTATCCGGACCCGTGAACTGCAGCTTGAAGTTGATGAGAGAAGAGAAGCAGAACGTCAACTGGATAATCTGGCTTATTATGATTCGTTAACAAAATTACCTAACCGGGTTTCGTTGTTAGAAAGCCTTAATGTCGCCATTAGTAGAGCGCACAGAAGAAATACTAAGATGGCTGTATTGTTTGTTGACATTGACCGTTTTAAAACGGTCAATGACAGCCTCGGGCATGCAGCTGGTGATCAGTTAATTATTCATGTTGCGCAGCGACTTCAATCCTGTTTACGCAGCGAAGATACTATTAATCGTTTTGGTGGTGATGAGTTTGTTGCAATCTTGCAGGATATAGATGACCTTAGTTATATTGATCATGTGGCAAACCGGATGCTGGCCTGTTTGTCTAGTCCAGTAAATATTGGTGTGACGGAGGTCTTTACATCGGTTTGTATCGGCGTTGCATTATACCCGACCGATGATGACAAGGGTGACAACCTGTTAAAGTATGCCGATGCTGCAATGTATCATGCTAAGGATCAGGGTGGTAATAACTACCAGTTTTATAATGAAGCCCTGACATCTCAGTTACAAGAACGTCTGAATCTTGAATCACGGATGCGTCGTGCACTGGAGCGCGAAGAGTTCCTGTTGTATTACCAGCCTATCTACCTGCTTGATACGCAAAAAATTGTCGGCGTCGAAGCGCTGATTCGCTGGCAGGATCCAGAGCGAGGATTAATTCAACCGGATGAGTTTATTCCACTGGCAGAAGAAACCGGAATGATTGTGGCAATCGGTGAATGGGTTATAGATAAAGCCTGTGTCCAGGTAAAAGAATGGGAGCTGCAGGGGCTGGGCAAAATAACTGTCGCTGTGAATATTTCATCACTGCATTTTGATCAGAATCGATTGTATTCAAATGTTATATCAAGTATTAAAAAATCAGCTATCAATGCTAATCAGCTTGAGCTTGAAATTACAGAGCGCATGTTTCTGAATATAACAGCCGATGTACAGCAAACACTTGATAAACTGACAAATGAAGGAGTCAGGTTATCGATTGATGATTTTGGTACGGGTTACTCAAGCCTCAGTTATCTTAAACAGCTGCCTATTGATACCTTAAAAATAGATCGCTCATTTATTATGGGAATACCAGATGATAATGATGATGTGCAAATTACCTCAACCATTATTTCCATGGCACATGGTCTGGGTATGTCGGTGGTTGCAGAGGGTATTGAAACCCAGCAACAGCTGGATTGTCTGAATCAGCAGCTATGTGGTCGCGGGCAAGGCTATTATTTATCCAGACCTGTCAGCGCTGCTGAGATTTCAGAATTACTGAGTTAAGATCGATATATTTACGACAGAACAATTAATTATGCATTAAAATGTATTACACTTGAAATATCTGTAATCTCTAGCGGTTTAGTGTGTTGATGCAATCTGACGTCTTATCTCAAACAAACATTGATCAACTCGTAGAAAAAAACTCCTTACTCTACAATTCAACCAATATAAGCGTTTTAGGCGTATTTCTGAATGTTCTGGTGCTGGATCTGGTGCTGTGGTCTTCAGCGGTTGAGCAGTCGAATATTATTATCTGGAGCAGCTTCATGTTGCTGTCAGTGATATACCGATTTGGCAGCGCGGTTTTTTATAAAATGTCGCCAGTCAGAGACAACAATCCACGGTTTTGTTACAGACTCTATTTCAGCGGTATTACATTGACGGGCATTGGCTGGGGGCTGGCGATTGTCTATGTGTTTCCGGCAGATGAAATTGTCTATCAGGTCTTCATGGCTTTTATTTTTGCTGGTGTCTCTGCTGCATCAATCAGTTCGATGTCATTTGATAAAGCCACTAGCTTAACCTATCTGTGTTTAATGCTATTGCCGATGTCAATCCGTTTTTTTCTCGACAGCAGTTTCATTTCCAATATGATGGCCCTAATGGGGCTTGCGTATCTGGGTATGCTTATCGCTTCTTCATTGCGATTTAATCGCCAGTTCAATCATAACCTGCTTTTAGCAAGGCAGGCAGAGCAGGCGAATGCGGCAAAGTCATTATTTCTATCCAGCATGAGTCATGAACTGCGCACACCAATGAATGCTATTCTCGGTTTTAGCAAACTGATGTTGCTTAATGATGGTGAGAAGTTAAGCAAAACACATAAATCAAATCTCAATGAAATTATTAATGCCGGTGAGCACCTGCTTGAATTGATCAATGAAGTACTGGATCTGTCATCGATTGAAAGTAATACCTTAAAAATCAAATCCGAGACGATTAATTTGGTGCAATTAATCAACGAAGCGTTGTTGCTGCTTGAGCCGGAATTGCATTCAAGTAATATTTCTGTTGATTATAATAAAACAGAAAATGAAGATGCAATGGTACTGGCTGACCGCATAAAAACAAAGCAGGTCATCATTAACCTACTGTCAAATGCGATCAAGTATAACAAGGCGTCTGGTACGATCTCGATAAGACATAAAAAGCACAGTGATGGCAGAATAAAGCTGTCTGTTGTTGATACTGGCAATGGCTTATCAGCCGAGCAGATTGGTCATCTTTTTATGCCGTTTGAAAGACTCGATATTAATAAACACAGGATTGAAGGCACGGGCATCGGACTGGTTATTTCAAAAAAATTAATTGAAAAAATGGGCGGTGAAATTGGCTGCGAGAGTGTCAAAGGTGAAGGCAGTACGTTCTGGATTACACTGCCACCAGCTAACACGGAGAGTGTTCAGGAAAAACTGCATGAACAATCACAAGCAAACTTGCCAGAACAGAAGTCTGTCAGTCCTGAACGTCAGTATCATGTATTGTATATAGAAGATGAACTAACAAATATCATCATCGTTGAACAATTATTAAGCGCGGATAAACAGATTAAACTGACAACGGCAATGACTGGTCAGGCTGGCTTGCAGCAATTACAGGATAATGAATTTGATTTACTGCTGCTGGATATTAATTTACCGGATATCAATGGTCTTGAAATTTGCCATCAGCTAAAGCAGCAGGATCAATATAAAAATTTGCCGGTGGTTGCGCTCAGCGCAAATGCTATGGCTGATGATGTAGCAAAAGGAAAGCAGGCCGGGGTCATAGAATACCTGGTAAAGCCAATAGACTTTGCGGCTTTTAATCGCGTTATTTCAAATTATCTGTATCAGTCTTAGTCTTAGTCTTAGTCTTAATGTTGGGAAGATCGGGTCATAACAAGTTCATTTGATCGGATTGTTATGAGCACTAGCCGTTGTTTATATTGGATCTGCGACACCCTGGCACAGCATCTTCTAATGCTGGCCGTATCTACAAAGGGCTCTGACAGAGCCCTTTCAGTTGCATCGATTAGTTGGTCGTAAATTGCCAGACTGGGCTACTGGTCTGGCCGCCATTGCCATCAATCGCAATCACCTTCCAGTAGTAGGTCTTGCCAGGTAAAACGTCTCCGGCGTAATAGCTGATCTGGCTAAAGACCGGATTTGCCGGTGGTGTCGACGGTGAGCCACAACCTGAGAATGCCAGTGCCATCAGGATCACTGCAAACATACTAAACATACGCTGTCTTCTGGAAGCCGTTGAGACCATACCAACCAGTGCCAGACCCAGTCCACCACTGACTCCAAACATCAT
This sequence comes from Gammaproteobacteria bacterium, assembly GCA_029881795.1. Lineage (GTDB taxonomy): Bacteria > Pseudomonadota > Gammaproteobacteria > SZUA-229 > SZUA-229 > JAUVDT01. The sequence goes on along the minus strand of JAOULX010000007.1, from coordinate 25,635 downwards.
CGAAGCAGAGCTCAGCGAGGTGTTGACCGGTGTTGCACTACAGCCGTTAAAGCTCTGGTCTTCACAGTAGAACAACTGATAGTTAACCGCATCGCCATCAGGGTCGGTCACGGTGTCCCAGGTGAAAGACATATTGAATGCATCAATACCGGTTGCACCGTCAGATGGTGATACCAGATTGGGTGCGCCAGGTGCCTGATTACTGCTTTCATTGTCGATAATAGTCAGGCTTGCGTTACTGATTCCCAGTGCTGTGCCGGCTGTGTTATTAAGCAAGCTGATGGTCAGTGTTTTATCACCATCACTGATGGCATTATCGTTAATGCCGATAGTGAAACTCTTGTCGGCAGAATCAGCATCAGCCCAGGTCAGCGTTCCGCCAGTAAGGCTATAATCGGTGCCTACAGCTGCAGTGCCGTCTGTGCTGCCATAATTGACTGATACTACGCCGTTACTACCGCCACTTCGGCTCACGGTAATACTGATAATTGCACCGTCCTCAGCCACAGAGTAGGTCGCTGAACTTAAGCTTAAAGTACCCGGTGCCGCATCATTAGCAGCGATAGTAAGCGTTGTTGTAATAACGCTGCCTAAAGAGGCGCCACCCGATGGATTGGTTAGCGTCAAAGTAACGGTTTCATCGAGTTCATACAAGCTATCATTAGTAATCGGTACAGAAATGGTTTTACTACTGCTGTCGCCATCTGCCCAGTTTAATGTGCCACTAGTAGCACTGTAGTCATTGCCTGCAATCGCAGTAGCATTACTGGTTGCATAGTTGACCGAAACCGCTCCGTTTGCACCACCTGTACGGTTAACCGTTATGCTGGCAGGGGTGATCGTTTCCTGCACGGTATAACCACCAGAACTAAAACCTAAGCTGCCTGGTACGGCATCATTGGCACTGATGGTAATGGTCGCAATATTATTTCCGATTGTCGCACCATTGCTGGCATTACTTAATGTGATCTTAAATTGTTCTGCTGGTTCATAAACCGCATCGTCAAGTAAGGTAATAGCAATCGTTTGGTCAGTGTTGTTACCATCTGCCCAATTCAGCGTGCTACTAACGCCGTTATAATCGACGCCGGCAAAGGCCGAGATGTTGTTGGTAAGATAATTCACGCTGACTGCACCTGCAGTACCACCGATACGGCTGACTGTCACATTAATAACAGTGGCTTCCTCGTTGATGGTATAGCTGGTGTTGCTAAAGCTGATGGTGCCGGCCAGTGGAGCGGTTTCATCTTCAATAATTGTCAGTGTGGCGCTGCTGATAGTGCCTAAACTGCTACCCCCTGTGGCAGTATTCAGGTTCAATGCAATCGTTTCGTTGCCTTCATAATCAGCATCATCAGTGATAGAAACCGTAAAGGTTTTATTGGTCGCGTCACCGTTTGCCCAGTTTAGCGTGCCTGAGTTGGCAGTGTAATCACCACCGGCCGTTGCACTGCCATTGGCAGTGGTGTAATTGACTGATACAGCACCATCACTACCGCTAGTTCGGCTAACTGTAATCGTCACCGAGCTGCCGTTTTCATTGACTGAATAAGTACTCGCAGTGAAAGCCAGATCACCCGGCGCGGCATCATTAGCAGTAATAGTCAGGGTAGCGCTACTGGTGCCTAGCGCGGCACCACCGGTTGCATTGCTTAACGTTAAGGCAATGGTTTCATCCAGTTCATATGCCGTGTCATTGTCTATTGCAACGGTGAAGGTTTTATCAGTAGCGTCGCCATTCGCCCAGTTTAATGTACCAGAGGTCGCTGTGTAATCACCAGGAGCGGTAGCTGTGCCATTGGCGCTGGCAAAATCAATCGAGACTGCGCCATCGCTGCCGCCAGTGCGGCTAACCGTAATCGTCGCTGTGCCAACGTCCTCTGCCACAGAATAAGTTGAATTACTTAAAGCCAGTGTGCCTGGAACCGCATCATTATCAGTTATGGTCAGCGTGGCTGCACTGGTACCCAGGGCAGCGCTCGCCACATTACTTAATGCAATAACTATCGTTTCATCAGGCTCATAGTTTGTATCATTAGTGATGGCTACGGTGAAGGTTTTATCAGCAGCATCGCCATTCGCCCAGTTTAAGGTACCTGAGCTGGCGGTGTAATCACTACCGGCGGTCGCAGTGCCGTTAGCCGTTGTATAATCAACCGAAGCGGTGCCATCGCTGCCGCCAGTACGACTCACGGTAATCGTGGCTGTGCCGGCATTTTCAGCAATTGAATAAGCTGTGTTGCTTAGCGTTAGTGTGCCGGGTACTGCATCATTGGCAGTAATAGTCAGTGTTGCACTGCTGGTACCGAGAGATGCGCCATTTGTAGCACCACTTAATGATAGTGCAATGGTTTCATCGAGTTCATAAGCACCATCATCTGTAATGGCTACCGTGAAAGTTTTATCGGCGCTATCAGCATTTGCCCAGTTCAGCGTGCCTGAAGCACTCGTATAATCAGAGCCGGCAATGGCTGTTCCATTAGTCGTGGCATAGTTAACGGCAATTGCATTATCAGCACCACCGGTTCGGCTAACCGTAATCGTAGCTGACGTGCCGCTCTCGGATACAGTGTAAGTGGCGGCACTAAAGCTCAGGCTGCCAGGTTCATCGTTATCGGTAATGGTCAGTGTTGCAGCAGCCGTACCTAAGGTTGCACCGCCCAGAACATTGCTTAAGTTTATTGCCAGCGTTTCATCTGTTTCATCGACCACATCATCGGTAATCGTGACGTTAAACGTTTTATTGGCGCTGTCGCCATCGGCCCAGTTCAGCGTGCCAGAAGCCGCTGTATAATCGGAGCCGGACGTTGCTGTGCCATCCGCTGTTGCATAATCCACCGAGACTGCACCGGTAGCGCCACTGCTACGGCTTATGCTAATCGTTGCGGTGGTGACATTTTCAGCCACGCTATAGCTGCTGTTTACAAGCTGTAATACACCACTGGTTGGCGCAGCCGTTACATTGATAATGACCTGGTCACTGCCGGTAAAACCAGCATCGTCCTGAGCGGTCATGATGAAGCTCAGTGCCTCTGTTACATTAGGTGCAGTGAAGCTTGGTGTTGCAGTATTGGCATTGGTTAAGCTAACGGCTGTGCCTGAAATCTGCGCCCATGAATAGCTGATCACACCGCCATCAGGGTCAGTAGCGCTGCCGGATAAATTAACCGTGGTGTTTCCTGTTACATTCTGATCAATGCCTGCATTAACAGACGTCGGGGCACCGGAATTGGTTTGCCATAAGTAAGAGGTGTTATCGCCGATCGACGCGCTGTTATAACTAAATTGCGTTGCACTAGAGTTATGAACCTGCATACCAATAGTGGCTGATGCGCCATTATCATAGGCTGCGTCACCGAAAGTGCTATCGAAATAATTGACGTAAATATCAGAACTGTTTTCTGTAAATACAACCTGAAATTTAACGGTGCCGCTATGGTTTTTGTGCTGTACATTGCGCCATTCAATAACATGCTTATTTGGCGTTGTTTCAGTGAGACCAATATGGATTGAGCCGGTTAATAAATTTAAATCATCCCAAAACGGAGCGACTAGAGTATTAAGTGTTGAATGGGGCAGAGTACCATTTAAGGCTTCATACGGAAATGACTCAAAACTGATACCGGATCTTCCGATATAAGTTGTGTTAAAGCCGCTACTGTCGTCACCAAACTTTATTGGGAACCAGGTGCTCAGATAAATATAGGCATTCTCGCCTATCGTGATAGCACCAGAGTAATCATTAAATGTTTCATAAACAGGTGTTACCGACTGTGGCTGACGATAAGGTGTTAAGCCTGTTGCAACAGTTACCGTTGCAGTTTGTCCATCCGGGAAGGTCAGGGTATAAGTGCCGTTGACTGCCGGAGCATTCCAGTAAGCAGAATAAATGCCATCGTCCGCTGCAACATCAAAACCATTACCGTCATCAACTAAAACCGTGTCGGCAATACCGCCTGATGAGGTGACAAGTACATTTCCTGCCGGAAGGTCGCAGTTAATGTTCAATACCGCCAGACCAATTTTACCACCCTGAACAATTGACGAAGTAGCTTGTGGTTGTAGCGTGGTGTTAACGGTTTGATTAACACAAGTCAGTGCACCAGTGCCATCGCTATCCCAGGCGCGAACCCGGCGACCGGTTGCTGTGTTAGTGGATATGGCTGTGACTGGAGTACCCGATGACAGAATTAAATTTTTAATGGCTTTCCAGTCGCGATTTGTGTCCTGCGTATAAATTAAAGCGGCCAGCGCAGAGACCTGTGGTGCGGCCATTGAGGTACCGCTTGCCAGTGAGTAATTATTAAATACTGTGTAATCTGAGTCTGTAAAATTACCTGATCCAACAGGATAGGTGCTTAATATATCTTCACCTGGAGCGCCAACATGGACGCTGCGACGGCCGTAGTTTGAAAAGCCACTTTTTGCATCGGTATTGGTAGTGCTGGCAACAGAGATCACATTGGGTAAGTGATAATTAGTTGGGTAATCGTCTGCACCGTCATTATTGGCAGAGTCGTTACCGGCTGCAGCAATAAAAAGGATACCAGCCTGTCGGTTTGCATCGATGGCATCGTAAAGTGCCTGGGAATAGCCCGGGCCACCCCAAGAGTTATTACTGGCGATAATGTTAACAGGATTGACTGAGTCAGTCTTTAATGTATATATATATTCAAGGCAGGAAATAGCTGCTGAGATATCAATGCTTGAGCCTGTTCCTGCTCGGCAAGGCAGTATTTTTGCATGCCAGGCAGCACCGATCACACCAGATGAGTTATTGCCTTCTGCACCGATGGTACCCGCGACGTGTGTGCCATGTGTACCGCTATCATTTGGGTCATAGTTATTATTAACACCATTCCAGCCATGTAAATCATCGACATAACCATTGCCATCTGTGTCAGCGCCACTAGGGCTTGCGCTCTCATAAGGGTTTGTCCAGATATTATTAATCAGATCAGGGTGGTCAATATCAACCCCGCTGTCTATAACAGCAATAACCGTTTCAGCATAACCGCCGGTTGTATTGTTCCACGCGCCAGTTGCCGGTGGCACAATGACATTGTCCCAGGCTTCCTGGGCATTGATATCGGCGTCGGCTGTGCCGTTTGTGCCAGCATAGGGTGCAGGCGGTATTTGCTGACTTGTATTATTGAGTGCCCATAAGGTATTAAAAAATTGATCATTTGCGACAGCATTGATCGGGTATTGGTAATCCGGTTCAGCATAAAGCACATTAGGGTTTTTCAGGTAGTTTTCCAGTGCCTTTTCGACTGATATGCCCGGAGGTAAAGTAATTTGTTTGAGCCCGTCTAGTATGCGATAGTTTTTAACCGCATTGGGGTTGATATTGGCATGAGCTGTGGCGACATCCTCACTCGGAGTGCCCGGTTTAAACCTGACAAGAATACTGTCAGGACGAAAAGTTTTTTCTGCTCGAGGGTTATGGCCCTGGCCGATCTCTGCAGGTGGGGCTGCCGTAATCAACGTGGCGCCACTCAACAGCATTAATAAAACCACGACGGTAGTAAATATTTTATTGCGGATCATTCCGGTGACTCCAAACTATTATTTAATGTTGTTTTACAGGGTTCCTTCGGCATCAATAACATCGCCGCGCTGTGATCAGAAATGGATCACGCTTTCCTGTTTTAAAACACTTAAAGCAGCCGTTGTTTTTAACTGGCCATTATTGCCTCGTGGTGATAACACGAGCAAACCTCAGCGAAACAACTGCTGACTGACTCAAATGTTTAACAAATAGTTTTTCATCCGGTTGAATAACTTGATCTGTAAATCTAATTAAGATGTTGGTTTGTGCTACTTCAGCTAAAACATCGTTAAATGCTTGAAAACATCACGTTTGTTTTCAATGTCATAAAACTGTTTTATGATCTTAATGCCTTATAAGTGTAGGTAATTTTGATTTTTTTTCAGACAAATTACCGATAATACTTACGTTACTCTTATTATAAGCAGTATTCTCGGCTATTAAATGATCTGTTAATTGCGGCTAAGTTTATGTAATATATACAAATAAATAACTTATGTAGTGTCTATGATTTGGTTGTATACATTATGGATATTTACAGTAGTTTTTTCCGTATCTATTAATAATCAGCTGTTTTGGACACGAAATGGACAATGTGAGCGTGATACTATTAGTGTGTTTATTAACACAGTTAATGGATGATTTAAGTGCTTTCAATTGAAGTTAAAGTCACTTTTCAAGATAGGCTTTATCCCTGATCTGCAGCTTGCTGAATAGAAATGTATTAAACTGTCAAATAAAGCAGCTATTGGCATTAATATTTGTATATATAATGAGTTAGCTGAATATTAGCTATGAAAACAGTAATATTCAGACTAATCTGTAAATCCGTCGTTTAACTTGAAAGCTAAGAAATAAAGACTATAAATAGACGGTGGTTTTCATAACTGACGTAGCTCAGCTCTTACAATTATTATTATAAAGGATGCACATAAACAGTGTGCAGGTAAACGATGACAGATGTACTGGTTATAAACGCCTTACTGGACTCTTTGTTAAAATCGATCTCTATCATGGCAGGGATCAAGCTGGTGCCAGGAATGGCAAAAGTTAAGAATGGTAACGTGTCAATGGGAGATGTGACTGGTCTGATGGAAATGTCGGGCGATGACACCAAAGGCAGCATGGCGCTTAGTTTTACTAAGCCCTTTGTTATTGATCTGGTGAAGCGAATATTTGGTGATGAGATTGATGACATTAATGAAACGGCTATTGACTTAACCGGTGAGCTGACCAATATGGTTGTTGGTGGTGCAAAAAATATTTTGTCAGAAAAGGGGCTGGAAATTGGTATGAGTACGCCGCATATACTGACAGGGGAAAATCATGTTATTGATCACACCTGCGATGGCAAAACGGTTGTCATTGCATTTGCCGCCGATGTAGGTGATGTGTTTCTCGAATTAAATTTTGTAGACTAAATTTGTCGGGTATATTTAATTAAACAGTTCTGATCTATCAGATAAATCTGGCGCTAACAGTATTGTCAATATACTGCTATCACAGACACATCTGTATTGTTCTTGGCAATTAAGCTCTACCAAACCATCAGGCGCTGCAATCTTGATAGTATGTTCGATTTCAGTCGCAGGCCGCTCGCAGTATCTGCTTAATATTTAACTGCATACAAAAATACGAACTATCATAATAATGAGCTTATAAAACGATCTGGCATTAATGTTGGCTGCTCAATATAAATGCTATCGTCAGCTTTGATGATATCTATAAACTAAAAAGCCTACATTTTGATATTTGCTGGTTTAACCTTGCCGTGTGCTTTTTCTATTTTTTATCTGTAAACTTCTCACATATCTTCACCAGTAACAATAATCTCTGGTAACTACCTATCTTGACTAGGGCTTGCAGCAAACTAATTTGCAGTTACTATTGCTTATAATAGAGCGATACTTAATCGTCACCATTGTGCGTCATTTGAGGTTGAAGGTGTGGACTACAACAGATTAATCTGGATTATTGTTTTCTTTGTTGGAACGGTTTTATTTGCTGTTGTTGATAAGGATGGCATGGCGGGGTCATTAATGGGTTGGTTTATCATGACCAGTTTTTGGTCTGCTTTTTGTGGAATTTTTTACAGCCTGACTGACTGGTTTATTGGCAGAAATAAAAAATAATGATCTTAATCAATAATTATATAAAAAAGATAAAAGATTTATCCGAGTCAAAATAACTCGGCTCAAAACAGGAGTATGATTTTGCTATCGGTATAAATATTTTTATTTGTTACTTGGCACCGGTAACGCTTATATAAATCTTCGTTTAGGGGGAGAGGACAATGATTAAGCCCGTTGACAGGTATCGCGACAAGTGTGTATGGTGGCTTTGCGTTCTGGTTGCGATGATACCGCTTCTTATTCTGGTTTGGCTGATATTTCTGTAACCGTGATTAATCTAGCTGAGTTAGCTCAGATCGCTTTATTAAAAGGTGCAGTAGGAGCGACTTCTTTGTACCTGATGAGAATGTACTAAGGTGACTGCTAAAGCATTAGTTTTGATATGTGTCAATATTATTATGTGCGCAGGTGCTAATATAAAGACGAGTTCTTTTTCAGGGTTTAAACTACAGATAGAAAAATAAAATAATAAAAAAGGTGGTACGCGATGCAGTTACAAAAAACTGATTGTGGTTCAGGGAATGATGAAATACTTTGTGCAGATAAAACCTTTATCTGGAGCATTAGTCCTCTAGCTTTCACTACAGCATTATGCCGCCTTGTTGTCATAGTGGTGTCGATTCCTCAGTTTATCGTTGATTACTTTCGTGCTTTTGAAAATAGCATGAGGCTAAGACGATGCATTATCTAACTCGTGCAAAGAGAATCTTTCCGCTATTAAGTATATTTCTTCTGCTTAATGTCAATATAGATTTAGCAATGGCGAATGAGCTTAACTGTATGATGTGTCATAAACATCGTGGTTTAAGTCGAATCAATGAAAAAGGTGAATTTCGTCTTTTTTATATCAATAGTGAGTTATTCGAAAGCGGACCTCACCGCCGTAATCAATGCAGTGACTGTCATACCGATATAGACAGAATTCCACACAAACCTGCCAAAAAAGTCGATTGTACCCAGCAGTGTCATATGATTGAGCCATCCGGTAAAGAAAAATTTTCCCACAAAAGTATCGCTAAGACACTGGCCTCAAGTGTACATGGAAAAATTGATGCCGATGGCAAGGAAAAAGAACATGCTGAAGATTTTCCCGGCTGCAAAGACTGCCACGATCAGCCTTTATACCGGCCGATTTCAGTTTTTAAAGGCGTGGCAAAACATGGGGTTTCTGAACGCAGTATAAGTCGCTGCAAAAGTTGCCATACAGGAGGTAATTTTGCAGAGGACTTTTACGAGCACATAACATCACGTTTGCATAAAACACGTTTCTCGAAGGAAATTATCGAAGTCTGTGCAAAATGTCATCAGGATCCTGAGTTCAGGAAGAGACACGATTTGGATGATGTTGTAACCAGTTATAAGCAAACCTTTCACGGAAAGATGGTGGCGCTGGGTTCAGAAAGAACGCCGGACTGTATCGATTGTCATGTTGTTGAAGGTGAAAACAATCACCTGATTGAAGCCAAAACCGTCGCTACATCATCGACTCATCCTTCAAATGTTGGTAATACCTGCAGAGCATCTGATTGTCATAAAAATGCCAGTGAACAGCTTGCCGGTTTCCAGACACATGTTACTTATGACCGTGAAAAATACCCGTTACAGTTTTATATGCTGATGGGTTTCAAGGCATTAATGGCGATAGTGCTGTACTTCTTCCTGACACTTATCTTCCTTGAATTGTTACGAAGATTATTTCCGCGTTTTGCGTTCTTTAAAGATAACAAGCCGCATCATAAGTCAGTCAAATCACGAGAAGAATAGGGAGGCGTTATCATGTCTAAATATGATCCGATAGTATACAAAGATGGTAAGCGCTATTTCTACCGGTTTTCTGCACATCAGCGTGTTCAGCATGTGGTTTTGTTCAGTTCAGTTTTATTACTGGCGCTGACAGGTTTTCCGTTGCGCCACGCCGATGAATCGTGGGCAAAACCTATTTACGACATGATGGGAGGGACAGAATACGCACCACTGATACACCGTGCTGCCGGCACGGTTTTACTGGGCCTCTTTGTTTACCATACTATCTATTGGATGGTTAAATTTTATCAAAATCACCTGTGCAAACTGAAACAGGAAAATCGTCTGACGCCGCTAAATATTATTAAAGAGTTTTTTTCGCAGGAAATGATTCCTAATAAAAAAGACCTAATTGATATTATTCACTTATGGAAATATCTGCTTTATTTTACCAACAGGCCACCGCGCCATGAGCGCATGTCCTGGCGTGAAAAATTTGATTATTTTGCGCCATACTGGGGTATCCCGATTCTGGGTCCGGCAGGAGTGGCATTGTGGTGGCGAGATGAGCTCTCTCACATCATGCCGGGTATTGTACTCAATGCCGCCTATATCATGCACACAGATGAAGCATTGCTGGCTGTCTTGTTCCTGTTTTTTGTACACTGGTATAACGTGCATTACGCACCGGAAAAATTTCCCGCAGCCAAAGTCTGGCTTACAGGTTACCTGACCGAAGATGAAATGATTCACGAGCATTACGCTGATTATGTCAAGGTTATGATTGCAGCAGGGCTGGAGGAAGAAATCAAGCCGCAGCACTTTGCAGGGGAGCATTACGGATGGTAAAGCAGCTGAAACGCATCGTATTCAAGTCTTATGTCATCGGGCTGATGATCTTTACTGTCTGGTATGGCTATTTCATGTTTCCGTTAATATTCGGCTTCGAAGGTAAAGAAGATGCGGCGGCTTCAATTGAAGAGCTGAGCATGTCAGAGTCAAAAGAAGATCAGATGTTCGATAAATTAATTGCAGAACAAACACATCGAAAACAAACAGACCTCGGCTACCGATTGATTGACCAGCCCTATATGGAAGGACGTTTTCATCACATCGGTTTTAATATTCAGAAAGATAATGCAAGTACCTGTGTTCAGTGTCACGGTAATGTGCCGCATGATGAATCCAGAGAAATACGCAGCTTTTTAAATATGCATACGTTTTATCTGGCCTGTGAAACCTGCCATTCGATGCCGGATAAGGACTCAAAGCCCTGGCTTTTCAAATGGTATGATAAAGACAGCGGAAAGATAGCACATAACCCTAAGGATCTGATTAAGATAGAAGATCTGAATGCCAGCAAAGATGCTAAAAGGCAATACCCGGTTTACGGAAACTACGGGGCTAAAATTGCACCTGCTGAGAATGACTCAGGAGAGATTAAATTCCTTCATGGAAAAAAAGAAATGGCGTTTGCACAGAGTTATAAAACCAAGCAGGATCTTCTGACGCCTGAGAAAAAATCACAAATGAAGCGGGTTATTCATCGCAAGGTGAGCAAAAAGCCAGTTCAATGCAAACAATGCCATCAGGAAGACCAGCCCTATATTTCATTTGCAGAATTAGGTTATCCGCCCAGCAGAGTTAAAGAGCTGACCAATGTCGGCGCGGTTGGTATGATTGAAAAATACAAAACCTTTTATATGCCTGCCTTGTTAAAGCCAGGTGGCGCAGAGCTTGATAAATAAATTTCACATTATCTCTGGTAATAGCTGACGGCTACAAAAGGCTTTTTGCTATTATCTTCTGCTGCAATCAAACGATTACAGACTATTAATCAATACATTTGTCCATATACCTGCTTTTTTCGTGGTTAATCCTCACGCTGATTTAATCAGCTGCTGATTCCAATTATCTATTGTATAAAAATCCTGTCAGGGTAATATAATCACTGCTAAATAAGCTCAGGAATTTAGCAGCAGCATTAGATTATGCAATCGCTATAGAGTAAGGGAGTTACCATGCACAAAATAATAAAATCAGTTATTGGTCTGTCGGTAGCGGTGGTCATTATGGTAATGGCATACCGGTTTTTAATTGGCGCAAGCGGCACCGCCAAATTTGGCGACATCGAAATCACCGTAGACCCTGAGATAACAACAAATCTAACCACCGAAGTCTCTGACAGCTCTGATCAAGGAAATATAAAAAAAGAAAGCAAACAATTTGTAAGAAGTTTTGATTTTACAAATCATTCATGTGGCACTAATGCAGATACTCATGTGAAAAAATGTGTTGATGCAGGTTATCAGTTGGTCGGCATGGTCGGGGAGCCAGAAATCAAAACAAAAGATCGCTGCGGCAGTAATATTATTGGCTTTAATGTGACGAATAATAATTGCGGCAATCTTACGGTGCACCTACAAGGCTGTGGTTTTGATCAACTCAACACTTGCAAAGGTCACGCATACCTCAGAGGTAATATAGTGCTGCAAGGCTATAAGCTCTGACTGTTTGTTAAAGCTAGAAAATGCCATAGTCACTGGTATCAGTTAGCAGACTTGATTTGGTTTTAACTAATAATGGATGAGTGCAGCATAAATGGAGTTTAATAATGTACAAATTTCCTGAAATTCTGGCCGGCCCGATGCTCAGACGAGTTACAGAAAACCGGGTTTGTGTATTTGTCGCCAGCAGCGTGGCTATCGATTACACGCTGCAGGTCAACGACCGCAATAAAAAACCTATAGGCAGCAGTGACAAGGGCAAACTAACAAGTCATAAGCTTGGCAATAAACTCTGGGTAACGCTTTTTGAAGCCTGGCCGGAAGACTCGGATAAATTTCCCTCTGATGATCTGCTGTACTATCAGTTATGGAATAACCACACGGATGCAGCAGTTGACTTGGCTGAGGTCTGTTTAACGGGCCATGACTCGCCGTGTTTTTTCATCACGACAAAACTCAGCTCACTAGCGCATGGCTCCTGTCGTAAACCACACGGTTTATCGTTTGATGATAACGGCAATGAAATCAATATCGATGCCTTGTCATTATTGTCTGATCAGCTCGATAGTAACAGTACAGATCTGCATGCCAGACCCGCTCTGCTGATGTTAACCGGTGATCAGATTTATGCAGATGATGTGGCGACTTCTCTGGCGGAAGTTTTAAAGAAAAAAGCCGTTGATTTAATTGGCTACGATTACGGCGCGCCGGGAATAGAAAAACCATCGCAGCTGGCATCCGACTCCAGAATGAATAAACTGCAGCAGCTTGGCACCGGCTTTTCTTCTGATAAGGCGAGTAATCATCTGATCAGTTTTTCTGAATACGCAGCTATGTATCTGTTTGTTTTTGGAAACTGTGCGAACTGGAAACTTGATAATAAAGACAAAGCGGATAATCCGCAGTTAGTTGCTTTTTGTAAAAGCCTGCCAAAAGTTAGAAAAGTACTGGCAAATATCCCAAGCTATATGGTCTTCGATGATCATGAAGTCAGTGACGACTGGAATATCACAAGAGAGTGGTACGATCAGGTGCGTTATAGTCCGGCCGGCCGACGTATAGTATCCAATGCACTGGCAGCATACTGGGCTTTTCAGGGCTGGGGAAACCATCCTGAATCGTATGGAAATGAATTTGTGCGCACGGTTGTTCGGCATCTTGCCGATCCTGAAGACAGTGATTATGCAGAGCGTTTTGATCTGCAGATGTGGAAGCACCGAGGCTGGGGATTTTCAGTACCGACATCGCCACCACTGATTATTCTGGATACCCGTACTCAGAGAGACTTTGATAGTACTGATTCACCGGCACAATTAATGGATCGCTATGCACTGGACTGGTTACGGATGACCTGGGCGGAACTTAAAACCCGGCAACTAAGCGGTAGTCCGGTGATTATTTCAGCAACCCCGGTGTTGGGTTTTGATCCTGTGCAGAAGCTGCAATGGTTTTTAAGAAAACTTAATGTAAAGGCCAGTAAGCTGGATATTGAATCGTGGATTGCCAATAAAAAAGGCTTTTCATATTTTATGGATACACTGTTATTGCGCATGAATATTAACGAGGTTGTTTTTCTTTCAGGCGATGTGCATTACTCGTTTGTGAACAGCGGTCATTATCAGGCAGATGGTAAAAAAATCAATATTCTTCAGCTAACCAGCAGTGCGCTGAAAAACAGCGCGAAACACGGCCGCTTTCTTGACTGGCTGGCCGGCTTGCTTGAACATACAGAAACACACAAGGGGCTGCGCTCAACCAAACTATTACCATGGTATCTGCGCTGGTTGGTGTGGCTGGTATCAGATGATAAAAAATACCCAGTCTGGAAGCTGACGATAAAAGGTGTACCGGCTAAAAAAAGTGAACGCCTGATTTCAGCTTGCCCAAACATTGCGCTGGTGTTTTTTGAAAATGGCAAAGTAAAAAAACAACAGCTAGTTACCGGCAGTAAAACAACAGAGATTATTGATTTTGAATTTTAAGTCTTGAACAATCATCAATAAAAAATGAGTTTAAATAAATAGATAAATAAACCAGAGGAAGGGATTGATGCTTACGCTTATAAAGTTTCGTATTTTTATGATTGCAGTCATACTTGGTTTTCTACAGGCTTGCCCTGCAGGTAATAATGGTGCGTTCGGTGGTGTGGCGCCATCTACAAGCTGCACCGATACCATTTCAGGTTGTCAAAATGGTGCCAATGTACAGCTTTGTGGGACTTCGGACAACAGCAGTTGCTGGTATCAACTTGATTCACAAAGATTTGATTGTGATCCGGGTTGTGATTGTCAGTCAGCGTCTACTGATGCAGGTGTGGCTTGTTTTTCTGATCAGGATATTGGCAATAGCTATGTTGCCGATTATTTATTTGAAAAAAGTGAAAACATAAAACTATCACGCCAGCTTGATGCGGCCTATCGCCTGATACTTGGGCAACCCAGGACTGATTCTGACTAAAACCGTTATGCTCAGAGAGTGTTACTGATCTACAGCACCGTGATATCTATTTGATTAATTGTTTATCCAGAATATATTCCATGGTCTTTTCAGCGATTTTATGTTGTGATTTTTTTCCCAGATGAATGCTGTCGATAAAAAGGTATTTTGTGTAGATGCCACCAAGATACTCTATCCTTGTATTTAACATGTTTTTTACTGGAGTAGGCTCGTCATCATTGTCATTAAATAAATTAAAGTTATTAATGTAGTGAATGTGTTTAGGGCCTGTTGCTGGGTTTAATTTCATCAGATTGTGCTCAATGATTTTTAAAAACCCGGATAATGCAGTATTGATGGTTCTGCTTGAGTCTTTCATCGGGCAGCGTTTATTATCAAAGCCGAATAGTTTGTAACGTCGTTTATTTCCCGAGAATTTCAGTGACTGTTCGAAGTTCAGTTTTGAATAGCCGGGAACAACTATGTGAAAATCACGTTTTTCTGTTTTAGTGATACTGTCATAAATATCGGAAACAAGTCTGTTCAAATTTTTGCTGATGCTCTGGTAGCGCTTTCTATTGCCATCTTCATCATCGCATTCATACGCTCTAAACCAGTCATTACCGGTAAGGTATAAAACCAGAACAGTGCTGTCACTGTTTTGTCTGAGAGCATTGATAATCATCTGGCTGTTGTTTTTATGCTGCCACTGAATAACTTTAGCACCCGGTATGCCCAGTAATTCAGGGAATGAGGTTTCGGTTTTATCGGTACTATAATTAAGGTATTCAATGTTGTAGTTATTATTGAATGTTTTTAGTTTGTTTTCTGTGGCCTTATAGATAATGTCAAAAAACGCCCAGCTATCTCCTGCAATTAGCAGCCGGACATTGTCTTTTAATTGCTGCTTATCGTTTTCTTGTTCTGCGCCTATCAGATTTGCTCGCGCATAGCCGGCATAGGCTGATGTACTTGTCAGGTTTTCAAGTTGTGTGTTGTCTTCATCATGATTTGTTTGTGCGCTGGCAGATAATGTTATGCCGGGAGGAGTCCAGCTGGCAGGGCTTTCCGTGAAGGATGATTTTAAGCTGCAGCCATAGCTTAGTGAAATAAAACAAAGTAGTAAACAGATTCTTATCATGTCGGTACTCCCTGAATTAATGCTAGCAGAATAATATTTATGGTTAGCTCTGAAGCCAGAACAGTAAACCTGTGTTGCAGAAAATAACAAAGCCGATACAGCTTGTGAGATTTTTCATTGCCCAGCGCGCTTATTCCACAATAGAGGGCGATACCGTAGAAGTCAATAATCGGTAAATAATCTGGGCCGCCACAGCTAAAACCGGGGCGAGTCCAGTAGATTAACAGGTGAGTGTTGTAAGAGTAATAAAGAGTGAGCTTGCTTAATTTTGTTTCGAGCTATCCGCAGTCTGGGTCAGCTTTTCTGAAATTGCCTGCAGTTTGTCCTGATAGGGTTTAATGGTGTCATCATTCAGCGTTGAAAACCTATCGTGTATTTGGCTGATTAATCCGCCCAGTTCCTGCGCCTGAAACAGCTCAAGTGTTTCACTGACGACATTCATTGGTTCTGTCAGTAACGACAGGGCTAGCTCATCAGCTGTTATCGAGGGTGATTCGCGCATCATGTCTGCAATGAAGGCAAACTCCTGCAGTCGAAAATGTTCTGCTCTGGCAGTCTCTTCTTCATCGAGTTTTGTCTGTGCGGTCAGGTCATTGCCAGCGCCATTTCTTACCGCTGACATTATGGCTTGCAGTAAGGTTTGTAGCGCCTGTTTGATCTTCGACATATCGCCCTGCAAGCTACAGCAGTGCTGATAGTGCTGGTCGAGATCTTCTTTCAGTTTTAAGATAACATCGCTTTGTTCATTAGGTTTAAGTGCCACGGCACGCTCAACCACATTGCGAAAACTGTTCATAAACTGTTCGACTTCTTCGCTGTCCTGCTGTCGCGCCAGAATAATACTGTCGGCGTTAATAGTGCTCTGATCAATGGCAAACAAAGCAGAGTGCTTGAACTTGCGTTGCAGCTGTCGCTCGAAAGCGCCGGGGAAGTCTATAAAGTTCATCGTCTGTATTATCTCATCTGATTAAATCAGGCTTTAAAATCGGCCTGTAACATATCATAAGCCAGTTTAGCGACACGTTCAGAGCCACCGGATGTGCCTAATTTACTGCGTATTAGTTGCAGCTCCGAGTATATGGACTGGTAATAATCCTGATCATTTAGCAGCTGCAGAATTTCGTCGGAAATATTTTCTGCGCTGGCATTTTCCTGCAGTAATTCTTTTACCACTTGTTTGCCGGCAACTATATTGGGCAGACCGATATTATCAATGGTAATCATGCGCTGCATAATTTTATAACTGAGATTAGACATTTTATAAATAATCACCATTGGCGTGGTCATTAAAGCGGTTTCTAATGACGCGGTACCAGAGGCGGTGATCACCGCATAACTGCATTGCATGACATCGTGGATATGGCTGTGCACGATGTGCAGAGGCAGCTCCGCATATTCATCTAGCAGTGGTTGAATCTGTTGCATATCAACCGATTTAGCCAGCGGAATAATAAACTGAGTTTGAGGGTATTGCTGGTGAATCAGGCGGGCAGATGCCAGTTGAATCGGTAACAGTCGGCAGATTTCACTGCGCCGGCTGCCGGGTAGCAAGCCTATGGTTTTTAACGAGGCATCGAGCCCGAACATCGCATTAGCCGCTTCTGTTGTCATGCTGGCTTTGACTTCGTCTACCAGCGGGTTGCCGACAAAGCGCACCGGCACACCGGCTTTTTTATAAAAGTCTTCTTCAAACGGAAACAGCACAGCCATCATGTCGATTTTTGCACCAATCTTCTTGACCCGGTGAGAACGCCATGCCCAGACTTGCGGACCGATGTAAAACATGACTTTGATACCGAGTTTTTTAGCGGCTTTCGCCAACTTCATATTGAATTCCTGATAATCAACCAGGATCAGTAAATCTGGTGGGTTGTTCGCCAGTGATTCTTTCAGGATATTGAGTGCGCCCATTATCGTGCCCCATTTAGCCAGCACCTCGACAATCCCCATTACAGCAATATCGCGACAGTCGTATAGCAAGTCAACGCCAGCTTCGCGCATTTTATCGCTGCCCATGCCGTTGACCTTGATGGTGGGATCAAGTTTATGCAGGGCTTTGACTAAATTAGCAGCATGCAGATCACCGGAAGCCTCACCGGCACTGATCATGATATTTTTAACGGGCAATCTAAACTCCGAATCGATACAATAACAAAAAAGCACTGCCAGCCAGAAAACCGAAGTCGGCTGTTTTTTGTGCGCAGTAAATAAGTGCGGGCATTTTACCTTAATTTTAAACGAGTAGTTGATGAATTCTGATTTACTTTTGGCCGGTGTCGATGAAGCCGGAAGAGGGCCGCTGGTAGGATCTGTTGTGGCCGCAGCCGTTATCTTAAACCCCGATAAACCGGTCGCCGGACTGGCCGACTCCAAAAAACTCAGTGAGAGCAGGCGTCAGCAGCTCGCAGAACAGATCAAAGACTCTGCTCTGGCTTGGTCAGTGGCCAGTGTTAGTGCCGAAGAAATCGATCAGATCAATATTTTGCAGGCCACCATGAAAGCCATGAAACTGGCTGTGGAAGGCTTGAGCATCGCGCCCGATAAGGTCGAAGTTGATGGCAATCGATGCCCGGATATCGCATACCCGGTAGAAGCCATTGTTAAGGGTGATGCTAAAGTGCAAGCGATCAGCGCAGCCTCAATACTGGCCAAAGTAGAGCGGGACCGGCAGATGATCGAACTGCATCAGCGCTATCCGCAATACGGTTTTGAAAGCCATAAAGGCTATGGCACAAAGCAGCATATCGCGGCCTTGCAGCAACACGGCGCATGCCCGCTGCACAGAAGGACTTTTTCTCCAGTTAAGAAAGTACTTTAAGTTTGGTGCTCATATAAATCAATGGCTTATGTTGCTTTGTTAAAGTGATGTGAGATGCTAAAATAGTTGTCAGTTTTTCACCGTCACGGCTTATATTGGATCAGAAAAAGCATTATGATGAGGCTGTATTTGGCGCAGCCATAGCTTTCAATTCTTTAGTCTTTTGCCGTGATCATTTGATCCTCAGGAAATATGGAACCTTCTTTTATACATTTACATCTGCATACTGAGTTTTCTCTGGTAGATGGCCTGATTCGTATTAAACCTTTAATGAAGGCCTGCGCAAAAAAAGGCATGCCGGCAGTAGCGCTCACCGACCAAAGCAATATGTTCGCCACGGTAAAATTTTACCGGGCCGCCCGTGCCGCCGGTATCAAACCGATCATCGGTGTTGATGTGCTGGTGCAATCCCGCGAGCGCAATGAAGAGCCGCATAAACTGGTCTTGCTGGCGCAAAATCATAACGGTTATATCAATCTCTCCGAGCTGGTATCCAAATCCTATCTGCAAGGTCAGCACAGTGGCCAGCCAGTGGTTGAAATTGACTGGGTTAAGCAACATTCTGAAGGTGTTATTGCCTTATCCGGCGGCCGCGAAGGAGAAATAGGGCGGGCCTTACTGGCTGGCAATACTGAACTGGCATCCGAGTATTTAACACAGTGGCGTTCGATTTTTGACGACCGCTTCTACCTTGAGCTGCAGCGTACCGGGCGACCCAATGAAGAGTCTTATATTCATGCCGCGGTGCAACTGGCAGCGCAAAGCCAGACCCCGGTTGTGGCTAGCAATGATGCCCGTTTTTTAAAACAGCAAGACTTCGACGGCCATGAAATTCGTGTTTGTATTTCAGCCGGCAGAACACTGGATGATCCGCGCCGCGATAAAAACTACAGCGATCAGCAATACCTGCGCAGCCCCGAAGAAATGTGCGAGCTGTTTGCAGATATTCCATCGGCACTGAGCAACACGGTTGAGATAGCCAAACGTTGTAGTGTAGAAATTCGACTGGGTGAAAGTTTTCTGCCGGACTTTCCGGTGCCAGACAATGAAACCATCGACAGCTACTTCCGGCTGGTTGCGCATCAGGGGCTGGAAAAGCGACTTGATGTACTGCTAAATCCAGCGGCAGATGATTATCAGCAACAACGTCAGATCTACCTCGATCGATTAGAATTCGAGCTTAAAACCATCATCGATATGGGCTTTCCCGGTTACTTCCTGATCGTCGCCGACTTTATCAAATGGGCTAAAGAAAACGATGTGCCGGTCGGGCCGGGTCGTGGTTCCGGTGCCGGTTCGCTGGTCGCCTATGCGATGCTGATCACCGATCTTGATCCGCTGCAATATGACCTGCTGTTTGAACGTTTCCTTAACCCCGAACGTGTCTCACTGCCGGATTTCGATGTCGACTTCTGCATGGATGGACGCGACCGCGTGATTGATTATGTGGCCCGCACCTACGGCCGCGACCGGGTCTCACAAATCATCACCTATGGCACCATGGCTGCCAAGGCCGTGGTCAGAGACGTTGGCCGGGTGCTAGGACACCCTTATGGTTTTGTTGATCGGATCTCAAAAGCCGTTCCGTTTGAAATCGGCATGACCTTAAGCAAGGCGTTGCTTGAATCCGATGAACTTAAAACATCTTACGAACAAGACGAGGAAGTGCGTGACCTGATCGACATGGCCTTGTCGCTCGAAGGTCTGGCGCGTAATGCCGGTAAACATGCCGGAGGTGTGGTGATCTCACCTTCGGTACTGACCGACTTTGCGCCGCTGTATTGCGAACAAGGTTCCAGCAGCATCGTCACCCAGTTTGATAAAGACGATGTGGAGGCCGCCGGTCTGGTCAAGTTTGACTTTCTTGGGCTGCGTACCCTGACCATTATCGATTGGGCTGTTAAAAACATTAACACTGCGCGGGCAAAAAAATCAGAACAGCCGTTACAAATTGAATTTATTGATCTGGATGATAAAGACACCTTCACCCAGCTCAAGCTCTCCAATACCACCGCTGTTTTTCAGCTTGAATCCAGTGGCATGAAAGATCTGATCAAGCGCCTGCAGCCCGATACCTTCGAAGACATTGTTGCGCTGGTGGCGTTGTTCCGACCGGGGCCACTGGGTTCAGGCATGGTCGATGACTTCATCAACCGAAAACATGGCCGGGCCGACGTGGCCTATCCGCATCCTGATCTGGAGCCAGTGCTAGAACCTACCTACGGGGTTATTTTGTACCAGGAGCAGGTCATGCAAATCGCTCAGGTACTGGCTAACTACACTCTCGGTGGTGCCGACATGTTACGTCGTGCCATGGGTAAGAAAAAACCCGAGGTAATGGCCGAGCAGCGTTTGATTTTTGAACAAGGTGCCTCCGAACGCGGCATCGACCAGAAAACCGCCGCCGGCATCTTCGATCTGATGGAATACTTCTCAGGCTACGGTTTTAACAAATCACACTCCGCTGCCTACGCCTTGTTGTCGTACCAGACCATGTGGTTAAAAACACATTATCCGGCAGAGTTCATGGCCGCGGTATTATCGGCCGATATGGATAACACCGATAAAGTGGTAACCCTGATCGAAGACTGTCACCTGATGGGGCTGGAAGTGGTGCCGCCGAATGTTAATAGCTCCGAAATAAAGTTCAGTGTTAAAAACGATAAAACCGTACTCTATGGATTAGGCGCAATAAAAGGAGTCGGTGAAGCTGCACTGGAATCAGTGATCGCCGAGCGCCGTGACACCGGCCCTTATAAAGACATTTACGAATTCTGCCGCCGGGTTGACAGCCGCAAAGTCAATAAGCGGGTGATGGAAGCGCTGATACGCTCTGGCGCAATGGACGAGCTGGGGCCGCATCGCGCAACATTAATGGCGCGCCTGCCAGAAGCCAGCCAGATGGCAGACCAGCATCAGAAAAACTTTGAACTGGGACAGAATGATCTGTTTGGCAGCGCGGCCGATGAAGACCTCAATATGGCGCCTATCGAACAAGCCACAGCAGCCGAATGGGATGATGAAACCCGTCTCTGTGCCGAAAAAGAAACCCTCGGGCTGTATCTAACCGGCCACCCGATTGAACGTTACGAAGCAGAGCTGCGTCACTTTACCGAATGTACGTTTATAAAACTGCACGACATCATAGAAGCACCGACTGACGGCTACCGCGCCAGAAAGAGTAAAACAGAATATTGTTTAGCTGGCTTAATGGTTGATATGCGCACCCGGCGTACAAAATCCGGCAACAAAATTGTCTCAGCCGTGCTAGATGACCGAACGGCGCGTATAGAAGTACAAATTTACGAAGACGTTTACGAAGAATACGGCTACCTGATGAATAAAGATAAATTAATGGTGGTAGAAGGCACGGTTATTTACGATGATTATTTTGGCGGGCATCGACTCACCGCAAAAAAAATCTACGACATCGAAAGTGCCCGTGAGCGCTTTGCTAAACGGGTTGATATTAAACTGGATATGGCACAGGCAGCCAATGGTTTTATCAAAGGTCTGGCCGATGTTCTTAAACCGTTTACAGAAGGGCATTGCCCGGTCTGGATTCATTATACAACCGATCAAGCCAGAGCCACACTGGCACTCGATGAAAACTGGAATGTGCAACCAACAGATGAGCTGATCAACCGCTTAAAAAATATCGTTGATGAAAACAGTGTAAAAATTCTTTATTAACCGGGAAATAAAATGCGTCGTTATATCCGCCGACACAAACACCATTACTTTCAGTTCAAAAAATGGAAAACCCGTATCATCTTCTGGGGCGGGGCGGTTATAGTCGGTATTGTCGCGGCTATCTTTGCGCTCTCGGCTGAATATGCCGATCACACTTTTCACACAATATATCAACGCTGGCCTGTTGTTGCTTTTTTTATGACACCGTTTGGTCTGCTATTTACGGTCTATTTAACCCGGCGTTTTTTCCCCGGTGCAGAAGGCAGCGGTATTCCGCAAACCATCATCGCGATAGAAGACAAAGGCGGGCCATCGTTAACCGATAGATTACTGTCTATTCGAGTGGCGATCGGTAAAATCTTTTTATCACTGATCGGTTTATTTTGTGGCGCATCATTAGGCCGGGAAGGACCAACCGTGCACATCGGTGCAGCCATTATGTACAACCTGGGTAAATATACTCATCTCTCAGCCAGGTACATGAAACGCGGACTGATCTTAACCGGGGGCGGAGCCGGCGTGGCTGCTGCATTCAATACACCGCTGGCGGGCATCATGTTTGCCATTGAAGAACTGGCACGCGAGTTTGACCGGCGCAGCATCAGCATGATTTTAATCGGCGTCATACTCGCTGGCATGACGGCTATCTTTATTCATCAGACCAATTACAACTACTATGGCCGGGTTCCGGCAGAAGCCGATTTAAGCCTGCTCTGGTTAGCGGTTATCGTCAGCGGTGTACTCGGTGGACTCTTAGGCGGGGGCTTCAGCCAGATATTAATTACAGCCGGTAAAAAAATACGGCCTTATGTAAAAGACTACCCGTACCGAACAGCTTTTTTATTAGGTCTGGTGGTGGCAGTGTTAGGTGTGATATCAGGCGGTCAGGTTTACGGCACCGGCTATATCGAAGCCCAGCAAATCGTTAGCTGCAGCGCCAGCACCAGCTGCGAAAACAATGTCGGTTTTATGTACCCGGTCTATAAATTAGCCGCCACCACCGCTACCTATTTAACCGGCATACCCGGTGGCATCTTCGCGCCATCGCTGGCTAGTGGCGCCGGTTTAGGCAGTGATTTGTCGCTGTTGTTTCCGGCCGGTCTGGCGACCACTGTGGTGTTGCTCGGCATGGTCGGCTACTTTTCCGGCGTGGTCCAAACCCCGGTAACCGCGTTCATCATCGTCATGGAAATGGTCGACAACCAAGACATCGTGTTTGCCTTAATGGCAACCTCACTAATAGCCACCGGAGCCTCCAAATTCGTCTGTAAAAAACCGATCTATGTCGCGCTGGCAGAAAACTTTATGGCGGCAATGAAAGCAGGCAAGTGAGACACCGCTTAATTGGCTGCTTCAAGCTCAAGCGTATCAAACGGACTGACAACACCGATACCCGGTTTGTTTAATACATGGGTGTAAATCATCGTCGTCGATACATCGGCGTGTCCCAGTAGTTCTTGCACCGTGCGTATGTCAGAACCAGACTCAAGAAGGTGGGTTGCAAATGAATGGCGCAATGTATGGCAAGTTACTCTTTTATTGATGCCTGCTATATCACTTGATTTTTTTATATGCTTTTGTAATGCACTTTCATGGATGTGATGTCGCCGATAAACCCCAGATCTGGAGTCTCTTGATATTTTGGTTGAAGGGAATACAAACTGCCATCGGAACTCCTTTTTAGCTTGAGAGAATTTACGAGAAAGTGAAACTGGCAAAAAAACTTCGCCAAAACCTTGCTGAAGGTCATCATCATGCAAAGACTTAATACCAGAAAGCTGTTGTTGTAAAGGTATTGTAAGGCGATGAGGCAAAGGTACAACCCGGTCCTTTTTTTCCTTAGCATTACGAATAAGTATCTGTTGATAATCGAAATCAATATCAAGTACACGCAAACGAATACATTCCATGAGGCGCAAGCCACAACCGTATATTAAATTTACCATGAGTTGATGTGTTTCACCTTTTATAAATGAAAAAAGTGTTGATACCTCATGTTTGGAAAGAACAACAGGTAAACGTTTTGGTTTCTTTGATCGAGCAAAACTCAATTCATCACTGATAGTTATCTTCAGTACATGTTTATAAAAAAACACCAATGCATTAAGAGCCTGAGACTGGGTGCTCGTAGAAACTCTAAGAAGTTCAAACTATAAAATGAAAAATCACGATCTACAAGACAAAAAAGGCAGCAGAAGAACATAAGAAGCAAGTATTGATTGCAAATCTACTAAGTTACTGATATTAATAATAAATAAAAAAGCAACCAAGCTTATCTGGTGGGCACAATTTAATACGCCCACATCTGTATATCTCAGTAGTCTTTAGCTTTCGTTGTTAGAACAAATAACTACTTGAAATTTATACTGTTATTAGAGTAGCAGTATAAATAAGAAATAAAGGATATATGGCCATGGGCGTATTATATTACGGCCATGGCTATATACTTAACTGTTATGTGCCTAAATAGACATAGATATGCGAATTGCTGAAATACGAAAAGAAGTTGAAGATCTTGCCCCAAATATTCTCAAGAGACTTGGGTTCGATAAAGTTGGAAGTCTAGGAGAGTTTATTAAAACGCAAGCAAGCGGTGATAAACATGCAGTCCTAATAGATGTGGTTAAGGATAGTAGTTCTTTCTCAATATCAGTCCGTGTATTTGCATTTTACAAATTGATTGAGGATCTATTTAAGAATGTATCTAGCCACAACAAGTACACAATAAACATATATTTGGCAGCAAAAAGCATCAGGTTTGACGACTTCTCAAGAAATAATGTTGAGGAAATATTAAACCATTTAATTACTACTGAGGCACTACCTTTTTTAGAGCAGTACAGTACAGCGGAAAGTGTTTTCAAAAACCTTAATTCCAGTAATTATCAGGAATGGATTACATCAGATAAAGTGTCCCAGTTCAAAATAAAAATGGCATCTGCAGTTTCAAGTAAAAATGCAGAAGAATTAGAAAACATTAAGACAAAGGCATTAGACTATTGCGCAAAACCTTGGTCTGGGTCAAATAGAGAAATCATTAAAGAACTATGCAAAAGCATATAACAATTCGTTCAAAAAAAAGTAATAAATAAGACACCCACACTAATAAAAGCATAACAAAAAATCCCTTTATTCAAGTTCAAAACGAATAAATTAGACACCCACACTAATAAAAGCATAACAAAAAATCCCTTTATTCAAGTAATAAATAAGACACCCACACTAATAAAAGCATAACAAAAAATCCCTTTATTCAAGTTCAAAACGAATAAATTAGACACCCACACTAATAAAAGCATAACAAAAAATCCCTTTATTCAAGTTCAAAGTATTTTTATAACTTACGAAATTTTAAAAATTAAGGTGCCTGCGGTCTTTTTACGTGAATGCCCTTATTGCAGGCGAGTGCAGCTATCGGTGGTTACAGAATACAGGAAGGGGTGTTGTTGTGTTAGTGTTTAAGGCAATCGTTCTCGACAGGGCGTTAAGCCCGGTGTTCGCAGGTAGCCTAATGTCTGGCAGGCTTGTTTAAGTTTGAAAGCGGAACCGACCAGGCCTTTGAAGTGGCTTTCAAAATGTTGTGTCATGTAATGCCAGTGTTTGGCTTCGATATT
>JAOULX010000001.1 GCA_029881795.1 Gammaproteobacteria bacterium | reverse complement strand
GCTTCGTCATAACCTTGAAAACTTCAAAAAGCGTCTCAAGGCTCTTGAAGAAAAGGTCGCAAAAGAAGGCATTATTCTCAGTGATTCACAGATAGCCGCACTTGAAAAGAAAAAGCACGATGACGAAAAAATGACATCTGGACATCCACCGATGGAAAGAACTGGACCCAAGAGACAGCATCGGCTGCGTTTTCAGCACGTAGAAGTCACCAATCCTTTGTCTTTAATAATAAGATGTGGATAGTTGGTGGAGATCCTTTAAGTGACAAATCAAATGATGTCTGGTCATCACCGGATGGAAAAGCATGGACTCAAGAGAAAGATTATTAGCTATCAATTCCTACACCATACCAATATAAAAGCATGATCTGAAACTTATGTCATTACCGAATCGATAGTGAGATAATCCGTCACAAACTCCGCTATCGACAGGCCACAATAATGATTATTAATATAAATCGATATCCTTTAATGGCGGTACACCCGACATGCAACTGATAGCCCGTTACCATAATGGCGGCTTCGAAGCAGTTGCTGATGGCGTCATGGAATTTTTTGAGCGGCGTAAGGATCTGCAGCGGCCGGGCATAGCCTTCGGCTCCGGTGGCAGTAATGCCGAGCCTGCTAAAGTCTCAACAGACATCAGCCTGGTTGCACTAAGCCGTTCCGATCCCGAGTCATTCGCTCTTGCCGACCTGATCATGCGAGGTGTTTCAGCAGGCCTTAAGCAATATATTCAGGAGCGCCCTCTGTTCCGCGAAGTCTGTCCTGATCAAGAGTTATTTGTGATGCCGATTTTCAACCTGCAGCGTTATGCACCGGGCGAAGGCTTCCGGCAATGGCATTGCGACTGGACGATTGACGATGAAGCCACTGAACCGGCGAACCGCGTACTGGCCTGGATTCTTTACTGCGATTCAGTAGAAGAAGCCGGTACCGAATTCCACTGGCAGCAACATCACGAAGAAGCTGAACGCGGCAAGCTGGTGATTTTTCCAGCCTCTCCCTCTCATATCCATCGTGGCCGGGTCAATACTAAACTTAGCAAAACAATCGCAACTGGTTGGATTAATGCCGGCTCACGAGAAGCTTTCCTAAAGCGTCTTGCTGGCTCCTGATGTAAAACAGATGCCACAAAGATTATATTTTTAGCAACCGCTCTTAAAATCGTCAGCCCTTAACCCTATCTTTATATGACAGGCTATAGTAACTATATTCACCCATCTTTTAATACAAACTCCTGCTAATCAATAAACAAGAAAGCATAAATCAAAGCCATCAGTGCTTTGACTTTGATTTGATAGAAGGAGTTGAATCTGATATCAACGCCTATAAGACACTTTACCGGAGCCATCTTGATCTTCTTTGCAGAATTGTAAAATCTGCTCTGCATTTTCCACTTCATGCTTATATTAACTATAAATACGCATATGAAGCCAAAAACTATCATCGTCAACGATATGATGCAGCAAGACTATAGCTATGTGCTTAGCGAGCCAGCAGGTAAAAATTTTGACCCGGCCTTTACACCAGACTTCAGCCCTGCTGAACTTCTGTCACTCGGCATATTTGGTGGTAAATACATGACAGACTGCCAGGATGAGTTCCCCTCAAGCTGGTTTAACAGCGCCAAACTGTGCAGTGAGCGACACGACCCTGATCTCAACTATTTTGGCGTCAACGCTTCTCAGTCTCTTTCTGAATGGCGCAACAAAGGCTGGATTGATGATGAAGACCCTAGAGGCTGGTTCCAGTGGTATTGCCGTTATTATATGGGCCGGCGCAGAGCCGATGACGAACGGCAGATAAAACGCTGGAATGCAATCAAACGTCATCTCGCTCAAATAAAAAAGAACTGTGAACGATTCGATCATCACTGCCGCCCCAAACAAAGACAGGCTCTATTACACTGGGCCTATAACACGATTGACTTGTAAGTCAGGATAAATCAATTGAATACAGATAAAATTCTAGTGGGTATCAGCAGCTGTCTGTTAGGTGAAGAAGTACGCCATAATGGTTCACATAAATTACACTCTTATATCGTTTCAACCTTAGGACAGCATTTTGACTTTCGAGCTTTTTGCCCCGAAATGTCGATAGGGCTGGGTGTTCCTAGAGCACCAATACGGATTGTGAATATTGATGAAAAAATACGCGTAGTCGGCAGCAAAAACCCTGACGTTGATGTCACCGATAAGTTGATTGAATCTGCAAACCAGCAGCGAAGCTGGCACAAAAACCTGTATGCCTATATTGTAAAAAAGGACTCACCCAGCTGCGGCATGGAGCGTGTTAAGGTGTACAAAAAAGACGCACCAATGCGCACTGGCACCGGTCTTTATACTCAGGTTTTGATGGAAAACTTCCCTGACCTCCCGGTTGAAGAAGAAGGCAGACTTGGCGACCCTTGCTTACGAGAAAACTTTATCAAACGTGTTTTTATCTACAAACGCTGGCGCGATCTTGAAGACGAAGGTATTGAGCTGAAAAAAATAACCCGCTTTCATGCCCAGCATAAGCTGATTTTGTACAGCCATGACCAGAACCTTGGCCGCGACCTTGGAAAAAAGCTGGCAACCATCAAGAGCAGCGAAGCTGAAGCATTTGCCGTTGAATACCGCTCTAAGCTAATGCAAATACTGCGTATTCCTGCGACAACTAAAAATCATGTCAATGTGTTACAACATATACAAGGTTATCTGAAAAAGAAACTCGATTCAGATGATCGTCAGGAGTTATCAAAACTAATAGATGAATATCGAACCGGGCTGGTACCACTGATTGTGCCTGTTACTTTACTAAGACACCACTTCAGAAAATGTCCGGATCCCTATATTGACGACTCATACTATATGAATCCACACCCGAAAGAACTGATGTTATTAAACAACCTTTAATAACATATCGGATCTCAAAGATAAGCGTCAATCATTAAACGTTTTTATTCTTGTCTAAGCAACGCCATGCATGAAATATTTTCAGCCATTTTATCTTTTTAAACTGCGCAGACTGAATAACTTCTTAAACGATTCGAAATACTTTTGACTGGGGTGTTTCGCTGTGATTTTATTTGTGAAACTCAGTGCATAACGCTCTCTACGTTCGCTCATCCAGTCTTGCTTATACGCATCGTTGCCGGAAAGAAAATCGATCTCTTGCACTTTATCCGTATCAATTACATACGCCATCAGGTAACTGGTCAGGATAGAACCCGGTGAATAGGCTTTCCAGTCCTCGTCATAGGCCAGCCTGAATATATTTGCTTTGCCATGCAGCACAAACCATAACTGGGCAGCCACGGGTTGTTGCCTGACATAAAGCACAGCCAGTCTTGACCAGCCCTGCCCTGATGAATCGGCAGTGGATAAAGCAGCAACAACACCATCGAGAAAACTGACATACTGCTCATTCGCTTTCCAGCTTGCCGTGTAGACAGTGTAATAATCAGGCATGAAGCTTGGCACTTCCTGTCCTACATAAAGCCTGATTTCATAGCCGTGTTCACGTTCAAGTTTACGCTGCTTGCGCGATATCGTACTGCGCAATCTTGATGGACGGTCAGCCATATACTGCGCATAACACTGCCCATGCAACCGAAGAATCCAGTTATAAAACCGAAAAACATATTCGCAGCTATAGCCTGCAGTTTCCATCACCTCTTTAAATGCGAGCATCCGGCTGTCATCAAGCGCAACCGGTTCCAGTAACAATGAATGAAGTGGCAGCTGACTCACACCATGAGCCAGACAAGTAAGAATCTGTTGCTGATCATCATCGGCAAGCAGCAGACTATAGTGAGTTGTGTAACGATGCCTGAGTGCATAGCCAGTATTCGTAGCTGTTTTAATCAGCGGCAAGACCGCCAGCACATTATTCTGACCTGTATCACCGTCCAACACACAGGCCAGTAGTAAATCCTGATCATCCAATACTGTTGCGGTCAGGCTCTCAAGCCAGCGACGCGAAAAGAAAATGCTGTCTTTTTCTCGCCGTGCGAAAAGTGCATTAGCACTTTCAGGTAATTGACTCCAGTCTGTGTAAGCTACAAACTTCATAATTAAACTCTACTGAAAAACTAACTGCTGTATATATACAAATCATTTGTGGTCGGAATAAATACTTGAAACAAAAACCTTAAGAATATTTAATTTTTCTAATTGTTAGCTTACAGCAACAGGAAAGCATTAATTCGCATTATCTCTGAAAAAAAACGACAGTGTTTTAGATTTACAAAACCAACAGCTGTCGATATATCAATGGGGGCTAATCTCTGATGACTTTTCAATAACAAATCGTCAACGCCTCGATACTCAAGTGAGTTATTACAGCCGTGCCACCGACGCATGTATTCTGCTTGTCGTTTTAATGTACAAAAAGGTACAGCTAATTATTTTTCAAGAACAAAAAGTCTTACGGTTAAAAAGACTGTCTATTGAATGTATTCAGGCTTTTTTCACATGCTTTGATTTAAGCTTAAGCGCACCCAGACCCGGAATCTTGCAATCGATATCGTGATCTGCATTGGCTTCAGGGTCGATCAGGCGAATTTTTTTAACCTTTGTACCCACCTTTACCACCGATGATGAGCCTTTAATTTTAAGATCTTTGGTAACGATAACAGCATCACCATCATTTAAAATATGGCCATTCATATCTCTGATTAATGAATCATCAAGCGACTGATCCTTTGGCCACTCGTGACCACAGGATGGACAGATATACATGTCACTGTCTTCATAAGTATATTCGGCTTCACATTCAGGGCAGTTGGGTAAATTCAATGTAGTCACTCGTTAAAACAAAAAGGAAGGAAATTAAAGCAATATTGTAATGATTTAACAGCACACTGCAATTTATCCGGGACATTAATAGCAGTATTCGTAGTCTTTCTAATCTGCACCGATCCTGCAGACCTTGTTGAATCGCCGGGCATAAAATATCCAGAGTACGCCACCGACAAGAAATGATGCGATAAAGATTATAATCGCCTGCTCATTAAGAGGAATAAAACCGCCCAATTTCAGCGCCAAATAAATACTGAAAAGTGTAGTTGCCATACCGCCTATCATTGAGCTAATCAGTATCACGATGGCGATATTTTTTTGACTGACATGCCTTACCAACGAAATACCCCTGCCCAAGATAAACTGGTGCAGCGGGCGCATAAAAAAACCGGCAAGCACACTGATCGTGACAAGTAGATAGTAATTTGTATTCATTACTGGATCCTTGCTACTGAAAAGGCTTAAAGCCACTCATTCTATAATCATAGAATCTGTCTGACACTCATTATATAAAGTATTTCTGAATATGGGAATCCGCTTAAGATATACTTTGATCTCGCCATTCAACACAATACATCTATCATAGATCATTCTATATCACGATACTTTCGACAAACACTAATGACTCTCTTTTCTTGACCGGATGATGATAACTAAACATCATTACTAAAAAATAGAGTATAAAATTTAAGTTCATAATTTATTTTATAATAAGCCGGATTGTTCTCTGAATCGGTGGTGCCTCTGTACAAATCAGTTCAATTAAAAATCACGTATTATGTCATGATAGTCGTCTTTAAAATCCTGCATAATCACACTCTGTCAGTCAGGTATCAAATCAATATCATTGCTATCTTTGTCCGTTATAAATTGATCAGCGATGATTTAGCCTGTACGGCAACTAACAGCGTGTTCATCTTCTCGGCTTGCATCGTGCAAATTGTATGCACTGTTGCCATCACTACCGTTGATTTCATAGTTATGCACTGCGATGTATATTTATCTCCTGCAAATAAATATACATCAATAATGATACTTCTCCTCGCAACAAACCAACATCAGTGGCAAAATACATCCCATGGCAGGTCGAATTCCGCAGCACTTCATAGATTCTTTAATAAATCAGGTCGACATCGTCGATGTGATTGACGCGCGCGTGCCATTAAAGAAAAAAGGCCATGAATACACCGCCTGCTGCCCATTTCATAATGAAAAAACCCCCTCCTTCACCGTTAGTCAGCAAAAGCAGTTTTACCATTGTTTTGGCTGTGGGGCACACGGCACCGCCATCGGCTTTTTGATGGAATACGAGAATATGGAGTTTGTCGATGCCATCGAGCAATTGGCTGCCGATCACCATATCGATGTCCCCCGTGAAGACTCACAGATTCCGCAGGGCCCAGATAACACCGGTGTTTATAACGTGCTGGAACTGGCTGCAGAGCAATACCAGTTGCAGCTCAGACAATCCCAACGTGCGATAGACTATCTCAAAAAACGTGGTCTCAGCGGCGATATCAGTAAAGACTATGGCATTGGTTATGCACCGGATAGCTGGGACTTTATTTTAAAGCAGGCGCCATCGGCGGCGGCTCAAAAAGATCTGGCAACTGGCGGTATGCTGATCGAGAAAAACGGTAATCAGGGCAACTTTTACGACCGTTTTCGTGACCGCATCATGTTCCCGATCCGCGATCGTCGCGGACGTACTATAGGTTTTGGTGGCCGCATTCTTGATCAGGGTGAGCCTAAATATTTGAACTCGCCTGAAACCCCGGTTTTCCATAAAGGCAAAGAGCTTTATGGGTTATACGAGGCTAAAAAATCCGTTCGCAATCTCGATATGATTGTCATTGTAGAAGGCTATATGGATGTGGTTGCGCTGGCACAAAACGGTATTCGCTATGCGGTTGCGACCTTGGGGACTGCCACCACCGCTGAGCAAATCAGTCTTATTTTACGTTCGGTTAAAAAGCTGGTGTTCTGTTATGACGGTGACCGCGCCGGCAAAAAAGCCGCCTGGAAAGCACTCGAAAACACCTTGCCATTAATGCGCGATGGCTATGAAATCCGTTTTCTTTTTTTACCCGATGGTGAAGACCCCGACACCATGGTCCGGCAGGAAGGTCAGCAGGCTTTTGAGCTGCGTTTGCAAAATGCGACCCCGCTGTCTGATTTTCTGATTAAAAATCTGGAACAACAAACCGATATGAGCAGTATGGATGGTCGCGCTCACTTCGCTGAGCTGGCAAAACCCTTGCTCAACAAATTACCGGAAAGTATTTTTAAGGACTTGCTGAACGAATCCATCAGCAAAGAAATTGGCCTGCACAATAAGCGTCTGGTAGAAGCAAAGCCAGCCAGGCTGCAGCAAAGCCCATCGGCAGAAAGCAAAGGCCGGCAGCTGCGAATTACTAATGTTCGGCTGGCTATTGGGCTGATGTTACAACAGCCGTCTCTGGTTTCTGCTATTACACTGCCGCAACAGTTACGCCACGCCCAGATTCAGGGCATTGGTCTGTTTTTTGAGCTTTATGAACTGATCAGGTCGACACCTGAGCTCAGTAGCGCTGCCATTCTTGAGCGCATGCGCGGGCATGAAATGAGTAGCTACCTGAATAAACTGCTGCACTGGCAGATTCCTGATGCCGATGATAAGGAAACCTGTCTTATCATGTATCAGCACGCTGTGCGAAACCTGACTCAGGAAATGCTGCAACATCGCTATGAGTTTCTAGAGAATAAGTCGTTAAGCTCGGCCTTATCCGACGATGAAATGAACGAATTTCGTAGTCTGCTCAAACTGAAAGCACTTTATGATAAAGAAAACGAAAATACACTGAGCGAAGAAGAGAAATCTGATTTACAACGCTTACTGCAGCTAAATATTGGCTAGCTGTTACAAAATCTCAACACTTACGTTAGATATCTCCACTCGATTGGTCTATAATCACTGTCACACTGAGGGGCGCTGCAGCAGATCCACTCTGTCAGGCTCAGTGTATTCAACAAAACGGCGCTCATTATTAGTTTGTAGCTAAGCAATGAGCGCGTGTCACAGTTTCGACTATACTCATTCAGCTACATCCATATATTTTAAGAATTTGCATATCATCGATTGATAGCGCTGAGGAATATAGACATGTCAAATAGTCACTTATTTACATCTGAGTCCGTCTCAGAAGGTCATCCTGATAAGGTTGCCGACCAGATATCCGATTCTGTTTTAGATGCCATTTTTGAACAAGACCCTAAAGCCCGTGTTGCCTGCGAAACCTTGGTCAATACCGGCATGGTCGTGATCTCTGGTGAAATCACTACGTCAGCCTGGGTCGATATGCAGGCAGTGGTACGCGATACCATTAAAGAAATCGGCTATAACAGCTCGGATATGGGCTTTGATTACAATTCTTGCGCCATCATTACCTCTATCGATAAACAGTCCGCTGATATTGCCATGGGTGTTGATGAATTTGATGATCACGAACAAGGTGCCGGTGATCAGGGTTTGATGTTCGGCTATGCCAGCAATGAAACCGATGTTCTGATGCCAGCGCCAATTACCTATGCACACCAGCTGGTAAAACGTCAGGCAGAAGTGCGTAAAAACGGTACGCTGTCATGGCTGCGCCCTGATGCAAAAAGTCAGGTCACCTTCCGTTACGTTGATGGCAAACCTGTGGCTATTGATGCGGTTGTTTTATCGACCCAGCATAACCCGGACATCCCTCTTGATACCTTACGTGAAGCGGTAATGGATGACATCATCAAGCCTGTACTGCCAGCAGAGTTGATCAGCAATGACACCAAATATTTTATCAATCCGACCGGTAACTTTGTTATCGGTGGCCCGGTTGGTGACTGTGGATTAACCGGCCGAAAAATTATTGTTGATACTTATGGCGGTATGGCTCGTCACGGTGGTGGCGCTTTTTCCGGCAAAGACCCTTCCAAAGTTGATCGTTCAGCCGCCTATGCCGGCCGCTATGTTGCAAAAAATATCGTTGCTGCAGGACTTGCTGATAAATGTGAAATTCAGGTGTCCTATGCTATTGGCGTTGCCGAACCGACCTCGATTTCTATCGAAACCTTTGGCACCGGAAAAATTGATGATGACAGAATCATCCAGTTAGTTCGTGAACACTTCGACCTCAAACCAAAAGGTTTAATCCAGATGCTCGATCTACTGCGGCCAATTTATAAAGCCACCGCAGCCTACGGTCACTTTGGTCGTGAAGAAACAAACTTCACATGGGAACGAACCGATAAAGCAGCCGCTCTTAAAGACGCTGCCGGTTTATAAAAGACAGAACTCAGAAGGACACTAGTCAAAGTGCATCATCTCTTCTGACATAAGTCTTATGTCCTGAGCATTTGCACTTCTGACCTCTAACATACCTCGTAGGCATTAACTTACGACTATTTAAACAGGATCACTACTATGAACGCTGTAACAGATAACAATTTTACTGATTATAAAGTCGCCGACATTTCTCTGGCTGACTGGGGCCACAAAGAAATTGCCATTGCCGAAACTGAAATGCCCGGGCTTATGGCACTGCGTGAGGAATACGGCGCAGAGCAGCCGCTTGCCGGCTGCCGCATTATGGGCAGTATCCACATGACAATTCAGACCGCCGTACTGATTGAAACACTGGTTGCATTAGGCGCAGAAGTTCGCTGGGTTTCCTGCAATATTTTTTCGACTCAGGATCACGCAGCCGCTGCTATTGCCGCACAGGGAATTCCTGTTTTTGCCTGGAAAGGCGAAACCATTGAAGAATACTGGTGGTGCACTGAACAGGCATTGATATGGCCTGATGGTAAGTTACCTAACATGATTTTAGATGATGGTGGTGACGCAACATTATTAGTTCATAAAGGTGTTGAGTTTGAAAAAGCCGGTGCTATTCCAGCCACTAAAGATGATGACAATGAAGAGTACAAGGAAATTCTTGAAGTATTGCGTCGCACCATAAAACCTGATGCTACAACCTGGCAGGATATCGCAAGCAGTGTTAAAGGCGTGACCGAGGAAACAACCACCGGTGTTCACCGTTTATATGAAATGCAGAAAAAAGGCCAACTGCTTTTCCCTGCAATGAACGTCAATGACTCCGCGACAAAATCAAAATTCGATAATTTATACGGCTGCCGTGAATCATTAATTGACAGTATCAAACGTGCAACTGATGTAATGATTGCAGGAAAAATTGCTGTGGTATTAGGTTACGGTGATGTTGGTAAAGGCTGCGCACAGGCTTTTAAAGGCATGGGCGCAACAGTCTGGGTAACAGAAATCGATCCTATCTGTGCCTTACAGGCCGCGATGGAAGGTTACCGTGTGGTCGATATGAATGAAGCCTGCACACAGGGTGATATTTTCGTAACCACAACCGGCAATGTCAATGTTATTAATCACGATCATATGATCCAGATGAAAAACGAATCTATTGTTTGCAACATCGGTCACTTTGATTCTGAAATTGATATCGCGTCACTTGAAAAATATGAGTGGGAAGAAATCAAACCGCAGGTTGATCACGTTATATTTCCGGATGGAAAACGCATCACAGTCCTGGCAAAAGGTCGTCTGGTTAACCTGGGTTGTGCAACAGGTCACCCAAGCTTTGTTATGTCGGCATCGTTCACCAATCAGGTAATGGCGCAAATTGAGTTTTACCAGAATTCACAAAACTATAAGAATGAAGTTTATATTCTGCCAAAAATTCTTGATGAGAAAGTGGCACGCCTGCACCTGCAAAAAGTCGGCGCTTACCTGACCACACTGTCTCAGCAACAGGCCGATTACATCGATGTGCCAGTAGAAGGTCCGTTTAAAGCTGAACACTACCGCTACTAAAAGCACACTCACAGGTAAATATAGATATGAATAAAACATTTAGCTGTGAGTTTTTCCCGCCCAAAACTGACCAGGGGCTGGAAAAACTTTTAACTGCCAGTGAAATATTAAAAACCGAAATCAAACCCGATTTTTTTTCGGTGACTTTCGGTGCCGGCGGCTCAACCCGCGAACGCACGTTTCAGGCTGTAACTGACATTGCCAGCCATACGGGCGTACCTACTGCACCTCATCTTTCCTGTATCGGCTCCAGCAAGGATGAAATCCGAGAAATTTTATCGCGTTATCAGCAACAAGGCATAAAACGCCTTGTCGCTCTGCGTGGCGATATGCCATCCGGCATGGTTACATCTGGCGAACTGCATTATGCCAATGAACTGGTAACATTTATTCGTGAGGAAACTGGCGACCATTTTCATATTGAAGTTGCCGCCTACCCTGAGTTCCATCCCATTGCCGAATCACCAAAACAGGATCTGGCATACTTTAAGCAAAAAATAGATGCCGGTGCTGACTCAGCCATCACACAATATTTTTATAATGTGGATGCTTATTATCAGTTTGTTGACGACTGTGAATTATTGGGTATTGATGCTCCGATCATTCCCGGTATTATGCCCATCACTAACTACACAAATCTTGCTCGATTCTCTGATGCCTGTGGCACAGAAATTCCACGCTGGATTCGCAAGCGCTTACAGGATTTCCATGATGACACAGAATCACTGAAAGCCTTTGGTAAAGACGTGGTCACCGACATGTGCCAGCGCCTGCTTGATAATGGGGCTCCTGGCCTGCACTTTTATAGCATGAACCAGACAGAAGCCACTCTGGCAATCTGGAACGAACTGGAACACTGACTCAATAAAGGAAAAAAATGCCACAGAGGTCACTTCTCTGTGGCGATCCCACCTGCCTACGATATGCCATCAACGTGCCCTGATTAGCAATATCAAGTACAATAGATCACTCTAAACAGCACGAGACAAACAGCCCATGGGTAACAACACCCTGATAGAAAGAGACTTGTCGGTGCTCTGGCACCCCTGCACACAAATGAAGGACCATGAGTCACTACCGATTATTCCAATAAAAAAAGCTCATGGTATCTGGTTAGAAGACTTTGAAGGAAACAAGTATATCGATGCCATCAGTTCTTGGTGGGTTAATATGTTTGGCCATTGTAATCCGCGTATTAATGCAGCACTCAATCAGCAACTAGAAACACTTGAGCACGTTATTCTCGCCGGTTTCACGCATGAAACCATTGTCGAATTGTCTGAACGTTTAGTAAAACTTACACCGACAGGACTCAACAAAACATTTTTTGCCGACAACGGTTCATCAGCGATTGAAGTCTCACTGAAAATGAGTTTTCATTACTGGGTCAATAGCGGATATAAAAACAAAACAAAATTTATTAATCTTACTAACTCATATCATGGTGAAACAATCGCTGCCTTATCAGTGGGTGATGTTGCCTTATACAAAGAAACCTATGAGCCACTGCTATTAAAAACAATAACTGCACCATCACCAGACTGCTTCAATAAAGAACAAGGTGAAACGGATAAAGATTATTCAGCCCGTATGATAGAACCCATGCGTGAGATTTTACAACAGCACGCCGATGAGTGCTGCGCTGTAATAATAGAACCATTAATTCAATGTGCCGGCAATATGCGCATGTATCATCCTGTTTACTTAACATTATTGCGCCAGGCCTGTGATGAATTTAACGTCCATCTGATATGTGATGAAATCGCTGTAGGCTTTGGCCGTACCGGAACACTGTTCGCCTCTGAACAAGCCGATATTACACCCGACTTTATGTGCCTATCCAAAGGACTGACTGGTGGATATTTACCCTTATCAGTCGTACTGACAACCAACAATGTTTATGATGCATTCTATGATGACTACGAAAACCTGACTGCATTCTTACATTCACACAGTTACACCGGCAATCCAATCGGTTGCCGTGCTGCATTAGCCACACTTGATATATTTGAGCAAGACAATGTAATCAACGCCAATCAGAAACTAGCAAACCACCTTACAAAAGTCTCAGAAAAATTTAAAGAGCACCCACATGTCGGTGATGTTAGGCAACATGGCATGGTCGTCGCCATCGAGATGGTAAAAGATAAAAAGTCAAAAACCCCTTACGACTGGAAAGAACGACGCGGCCTTCGAGTTTACCAATACGGTTTAAAAAACGGCGTTCTGTTAAGACCGCTTGGCAATGTCGTCTATTTTATGCCGCCTTACGTGATTACTGAAGAACAAATTAACCAGATGGCGCAGGTCGCTTTTGACGGAATACATATCGCTACACGTGACTGAGTAACCCTATGCGAATTTCAAGACTCTATACAGATGAATCCTTAACCGAAGGCAGCACTGTCTCCTTAGACAAGGCTGCCAGTAGTTATTTATTTAAAGTTTTACGGCTTAGTGAAGGCGCCGAGCTGCACCTATTTAACGGCAAGACAGTAAACGGCGATTATGGTTATTACTCATCAAAAATTACATCTACAGGTAAAACTGTTGAAGTAACACTTGAAAAGTTTGTCAGTAACAACAACCACTCACCATTACAAATAACCCTTTTACAAGGCATCTCAAAAGGTGACCACATGGACACCACAATACAAAAAGCCGTTGAGCTGGGTGTGACTGAAATCATTCCCATCATTTGTGAACGGACCGTTGTTAATTTAAAAGCAGACCGGCTTGATAAAAAAATGCGCCACTGGCACGGAATTGCAATCAGCGCATGCGAGCAAAGTGGGCGCAATCAATTGTTAACCATTCACCAGCCATTAAAATTTAATGACCTTCAATTAACTGACGGGGATGGCTTTATACTACAACCTGATTCCTCTGATTCAATACTTGACTCAAAGCAAACCAATACGGTTACACTATTAATTGGTCCGGAAGGTGGTTTTTCAGATAATGAAATGACCTTAGCGGTTGATAAAGGGTTTAAAACCGTTAGGTTTGGGCCCCGAGTGCTACGAACAGAAACAGCGGCCATTGCTGCTGTGAGTATTTTGCAGTCTCTGTGGGGGGATTTGAATTAAATCCCAGCCTCACTAATAGTGAATTAACTATGCGTGCTGCCTCATTACCACCATTAAACCAAAATAAGCCCGCTATATGAATTTCCTCAATCACATTATTTGGCTACTGATGGCTCTACTACACGGTTACTTTACGCCATCGGTATCACTTCATTCGCAAAAGGATAATACCACCAGTTACTACGCAATCTTTCTGCGCTTGCATAAAACCAGCTTACGATATAACTGTGAATACTAAGCATTATACTCGGTCACTTCCATTGATCATCATTTACTTAGGCGAATTTATTTGCATTAGTAGCTTTGTTTATTCATAAACACATTAAGCTAAACAAAGGTTTTAAGCCAATCGATCGCCTTTGATTTGTCATCGAATATCATTACGGGTAACGGGTATGGGGTAATTTTGTAAAAACTCTCCATAATTTCTTTCGTTTTTTTTCCTTCATCATTATCACAGCTTATATAAAAAGCTAACGCATTTACGTTTTCAAGTATTT
Source organism: Gammaproteobacteria bacterium (assembly GCA_029881795.1). GTDB lineage: Bacteria > Pseudomonadota > Gammaproteobacteria > SZUA-229 > SZUA-229 > JAUVDT01. Next base: position 378,483 of record JAOULX010000001.1, on the reverse strand, counting down.
GATCCGTATAATTTCTTGTTTTTGGGTCAAAGCCCAGCATTTTTTTAAATAAGACGAGCAACGGTTTCTTTTCTTTACCTGCGAGTATTTTTCGTTGTTCAGCAATATACAGTGCAAGATCAACTGTAACAAATTCATCAACATGCGATTCTATAAATATTCCATTCTTATCTATTTCTACAGTTGGAAACATAGCACCTTACCTTCTATCAAATTTAACTAATGAGTTAGCGGTGTAATTATTTCAATTCTTTACTAAATAACTTTTTGTCGTTCTAAATATATATGATGATAGAAATCAACTCTATGTATTTTAATACTTATGAAATATTTTAATCATTCGAGAAATTTTGATGTTTCCTGAAACTCAATTTCTACTATAAGCTTAGATAACACAATATTACTTTATGCTCACTTGTTCTGCTGATATATTAGTGCTTGTAACCAACAAGCCAAATATACAAAGTGGTAATTGATAAATATCCGGCTTTCACTCTGCGGTACTGATATTTTAATAAAGCAATCAAATCTGCCAGTTTATTTCTTCTATGCTATTTCTTATCAAGAAATCATTAATTTTTGAAAATGGTTTACTTCCAAAAAACCCTCGGTAAGCTGATAACGGAGAGGGATGTGAAGAACGAATAACCAAATGCTTTGTTTCATCAATTACCTCTCCTTTTTTTTGTGCGTATGCACCCCATAGCACAAAGACAATCGGACGCCCCTGATCATTAACAGCCGCAATGATTTTATCAGTAAATTGCTCCCAGCCTTTTCCCTGATGCGAGTTGGCATTGCCTCGTTGTACCGTGAGTACACTATTGAGTAACAGCACTCCTTGCTCTGCCCAGCCTTGCAAGTTACCACTGGTGTTTTCTATTGCTAAATCTTCTTTTAATTCTTTGTATATGTTGATCAGTGATTTGGGCAACGGCTTTACTTCAGGCAACACTGAAAAACACAAGCCATGTGCATGGCCTGGACTCGGGTACGGGTCCTGCCCCAGAACAACCACCTTAACTTTATCCAACGGTGTTGTATTTAACGCATTGAACCAGTGATCATACTCTGGAAATATCTCGTTTCCGTTACAGATTTCATTTTCTAAAAAATTTTGTAGCGACACGAAGTACTCTTTTTCCAGTTCAGGGGAGAGCTTACGCTGCCAGCTATTGTGAAAAGCAGACGGGGCAATTAACATAATAGAAGAGTTTGTATTTAAGTTGAAAACATATCAGATCACAGTCACCAATCTAGCAAAAGAATCTCTGTTTTTATTGATCGACTAATAGCCGGCTTTTTTAAACGTAGCTTCAACAGCTTTAAGGTCGAGAATATCTGCTTTTGTTTCGCCATTAAGCACAACGTTTTGCAAAACCAGTTTAACATTACCACTGTTTTGCTCGGCACCTGCCTGCTTAATCATATCGTCTGTTACGTTGATAACTTTAGGCGCACGCTGCATCAGTAGCGCCATATAAGGAAAAGTTTCATCATCACTAATCGAATAGAGTACAGCGATTTTACTGCTGGGCGTCAGAAAATCAGGCTCACCCTGTTGCACTGCATCAAATGAAAGCAGCGGCACAGAACGTCGACGCCAGCTTAAGTAACCCAGCATCCAGCTTGGAGCATCATTGACCGGCAGCACATGCTCGACTGAAACGATTTCAGCAATCGCTGTATTCGGCACAATCACGCTACTGGTTTTCATCGGTAACAATAAACTTTTTATTACTTTATTTTCTGCCATAACTTAGGATGCTTTTATTTCTTCAAGAACCGCACTGATATTTTCCATTAACTCGTCTTCCTGATAAGGCTTACCTAGATAACGGTTAACACCAATTTCCATCGCCTTTTCTTTATGTTTGCTACCTGTTCGTGAGGTTATCATAATGATTGGCAGGTCTTTCATGTGCTCATTGTTTCTAACCATGGTGGCAACTTCGTAGCCATCCATACGCGGCATTTCTATATCAAGTAACATAATATCCGGCAGCCGTTCCTGTAATTTTGCAGTTGCATCCAGACCATCTTTCGCCAGAATTACTTCCATGCCCCTTCTGTGCAATATCCGCTCTGTAACTTTACGGATGGTAATCGAGTCATCCACCACCATAACGGTCAGTACATCTGATGCAGATTTTTCTGCTTCACGCTGCATTTCTTCTGCATGACTTTCGATCTGGAAAACTGTCTTGGCTCGCAGCAATGCTGCCATATCAAGTATCAGAACAACATGACCATCACCAAGTATGGTTGCACCCGAAATACCTTTAACGCTGTTGATTTGTGCACCCACTGGTTTGACAACTATCTCGCGTCGCCCCACCAAGCTATCAACATGCACAGCAACTCGCAGGTCACCTGTTTTCACCAAGAGGATAGGATAAGGTGCCGACTGTTCAAGGTGTTCAGCTTTACGACCTTTTAGGAGATATCCGAGATATTTGACCTCGTATTTATCGCCTGAAAATTCATAATAACCTTCACCTTTTTCATAAATAGCATCCAGCTCATAACCACTGAGCCTAACCACACCTTCTACCGTGTTTAACGGCACTGCGAATACATCTTCGTGAATGTGCACCAGCAGAGCCTGATTGATCGACAACGTCATCGGCAGGCGGGCAACAAAGTGACAGCCCTTATGCAATCTTGACTGTATATCCAGAGTTCCACCTAGCTGTTTAATCTCACTGTCTACCACATCAAGCCCAACGCCACGACCTGAGATTTGGGTAACATTTTTAGCTGTACTGAAGCCCGGCTCCAGAATAAACTGCACGATATCGTGATCACTCAGCTCGCTTTCCGCAGCCATCATGCCTTTTTCAATCGCTTTATTGCGAATGGTATCAACATTAATACCAGCACCATTATCTGCCACATCAACCACCAGGTTCTGACCTTCTTTGGTGATAGTAATACTGACTTTTGCAGGTTCTGGTTTATTCAGTGCAGCGCGTGCCTCATCGGTTTCTATACCGTGTGCAACGGCATTTCTTAATAAATGCTCGAGCGGAGAGACGATCCGATCCAAGATTGAACGGTCAACTTCGATTTCGTCACCATTTATTTCGAACTCGACATTTTTATCCAGCTCTCGGGCTGTTTGGCGAACAATACGCGCCAGACGACTGCTCAGTCCACTGAACTCAATCATTCGTGTACGCATCAGGCTTTCCTGCAAATCAGTCGAAATTCGTGACTGCTGCTGCAACAGGGTTTCTGATTCACGCACCGTATTATTCATAAAGTCTTTAATACTCTCGAGATCGCTGACAGACTCCATAAGGCTGCGCGATAACTGCTGGAAAGTTGAATAACGATCCATCTCCAGCGGGTCAAAATCTGCATCATAATGTGACGCCTCTTTTTCATGCCGGGAAAGTATCTGTGTTTCTGTTTCGATTTCCAGCTTACGCAGCTGTTCGCGTAAACGATCGACCGTCTGATCGAATTCAGAAATATTATATCCAAAGTCTGTCAGCTGCTGATTGAATCGACTGTTATAGATATTGACCTCACCGGCATTATTGACCAGATCATTCAGCAGTTCAGCTCTTACCCGCACCTGTTCCTGCATGGCTTTGTTTTTGACCGGCTCATCCGGCTTTGCCATTTCGTGAGGATCCAGCCGGAAAACATTTGAACCAGTGCTTGTTTGCAGTTGCTGTGGCTTTACTTGATCAGATGACTGAGCAGCGTCCGTTACCGATTCTTCAATCGGTTTGTCGTCAACACTGATAAAACTGTCCGGCTCTGCTTCATCAAACTCATCATCAGACAGCAATTCTATTTCTATTTCGTTATCGAGCTCATCCGGCGAATCGAATTCGGTTTCCAGATCATCCAGCTCAAAATCAGGCAACTCTAAATCATCATCTTGCAAAGTATCAGATAACAAGTTTTCATTTTCAGACCACGAAATATCTGCTTCATTTGATGATGGCTGATCCCCAGATCGTGCCTGATTCAATAATTCTATTGCCGCTGCTGATGACTGTAGCGGCTCACGCTTACTGACTTTAGCCAGCATCGCAACAATGGTATCAAGCGCTTGATGCATCGGCCCCATCAGATCATCTGCACCGGTCTCTTCTGCCACGATAACCGTGGTTTCAAGTACGTGAGTTAAATCACCAATTGGTGCCAACTCAGCCATTCTTGCTCCACCCTTAAGTGTATGCAGGATTCGCTTTAACTCGTTAATACTTTCAGTATCGTTCGGCTCGTCAATCCAATGCTGCAGGTTTTTTTCTGCGTCCTCGACTAACTCATCAGCCTCTTCAAGAAAAATATCGACTAACTCATCATCGATATCGCCGTAAGATACCAGCGCCTCTTCCTGTTCTGCGGAAACAGACTGCGCCGAATCAGGAGCCAGTTCCAGCTCTTTTTCATAGAGCAGTCCAAAATAATCGACCAAATTTTGATTGTCATTTGGCGTTTTACCATGCTCCAGTCGGTCCAGTGTTTCAGTCACACTGCTTACCAGCTGATTCAGCGCAGAGATGCCGTCTTGATCAATTTCTGCGGCGTTATTTTCCTGTTTTATTTTGATGTATTTTTCAGCAATTCCCGAAACCGATCCAATAGCCGGCACCTCGGCAGTGCGTGCGCTGCCAAACAGCGTATGCAAAGCCCGGGTCAGTTCATCATTGGGTACAACAGCACTGCCGTCTGTGCTATTTTTCAGCAGAATATTGCGAATTGTATTCAGGTGACCTTCTGATTCAGCACGAAAAATACTAAACAATTCAGCATCGATTTCGACTTTGGCTGGAATATCGTCGAGTGAAGCATGTAAACTTTCGGAACCGGACACTGCCAACTCAGGCTCATCAAGTTCAAAATCATCAGACACATTGACTTCGGGCAGGTCAAAGCTGATTTCTTCAGCATCCTCAGTATCAAAATCTGCAGAGTCTAAAACTTCATCTGGCGACTCTTCGACGTCCAGATCAAGCAATTCAATATCGGCTGGTTCAAATTCAATCTCTTCGGCTTTATCTGCGATGCTTTCATCAAATTCAAGCTCGTCTTCCGGCAACTCGAATTGCAAAACATCACCGTCATCATCCGCAGGTTCTGCTAATGCAAGGTCCGCAAAATCGATGATCTCATCTTCGGTATTATCAGGGGCTGGTACTTCACCCGGGGCTACTGTTGTAGCAACCCCGGTTTCAACGGGGGGGGAGTAGTTTTCCCCCTTACTCAGGGCATCTGCATGATCCATCAGTTCATGCAGATTAACAACGGGTTGCTTACTGCCCTGTAACTGCTCAATCAGTTGTGGCAAGACCGCCGCAGCCTCATCAATAACATTAAACACTTCTGCGCTCAGATTAATGCTGTTATCGATGACTCTGTTCAGCATGTTTTCAATGCTCCAGGCAAATTCGCCTATCATCATTGCGCCGATCAGACGGCCACTGCCTTTTAATGTATGAAATGAACGCCTGATAGTGGCACGAGCCTCTTCATTAGCGTTATCTGCTTTCCACAGCGGCAAGGCGTTATTAATATCCGAAAACACTTCAAGTGCTTCTTCAATAAAGATTTCAAATATTTCTTCATCTATGTCATCGGCAATTATTTGCAGTCCATCACGGTCAGCATGCGGAATCACCGCTGCTTTAGCTTTGGGTTCAGCAGCAACAACCGGCGTTTCAGCTGTATTTGTCTCGCTGCTATCAAGAACTGTCTCAGCTACTTTAATATCTTCTTTAATTGGCCTGACGACCGCGTCAGTGCTGTCAAACTCTGCCGTGTACTGGCGCAGTTTATCTACCGCACTACGACCGAAATTGAGATCAGCCTTGAGGTCTTTACGACCCTCAATAACCGCTTCCAGATAATATTCAATACTGGTGACTGCATCGGCCAAGACATCCAGTTGCTGCGGAATTATTTGCTGAGACTGCATTAAAACAGTCTGTATATATTCACTGATGCCTCTTAATAATGGCGCCAGCGTATCCAGCGGCGCCATAAATAATGCCCCGCTTGCCGCATCAAACAGTCTGATGACTTGTTCAAGATTACTGACATCATCTGGCGCATCTGCAAACAACAGAATCAACTGCTTGGCCTGACCGAAATCAAGCAAGGCTTCTCGCGCTACCGATGACAGGACTTCCTGATATTCAGAATCATGAGCATCATCTTCGCTCTCATCATCTGCTCTGTTACTTTTACGTGCGATAAAGTTATTCAGTTTAGCTTCAGCACTCAGCAACACACTGGCGACTTCCATTACTTCGCTGTCACTAATTTCTGATCCACTCGAGATAAACTTTTCTACCTGAGTTTTTTGCTCAAGTATCATCTGCCTCGGCGTACCCAGACTCAGCATACCCATGGTATCAGCTATTTTAGCCAGCAATACTGGCAACGGTTCGAGTTTTGACTTGTCCTGATCATCACCATGAACAAATACCTCTAACGCGTCTTTGACTTCGGTAAAGTCTTCTCTGATAGCCTGCGAAACCGTCTGTAACAGATCAATGTTTGGGCCACCCATATTGAGAGCCGCTTCATTTTCAGCATTATTAGCCGGCAGTAATTCATTTAACTGGTAGGCGTCCTTGATACCGGAAACCCGCTCTCCCAGCGAATCTGATCTGGCGATATAATATAAAAGATTTTTTATGATATCGGTTGGCATTGACTTCGCCAGCTCTGCTTCACCCATATCAATTAATTCTTTATTTAGCCTGTCAATTTTACCTATCAGCAGCTTAATGGTGATGCTTGAATCTATGCCTTTATGAATCAGCGATTCAAGTAAAGCGGATGCAACTGTCCATAAACGCCTAACCTTTTTTTCTACTGAATTTTTTTCAAGCTCATTGATAACAGCCTGAATTCTTTTCAGGCCTGACAGTGGTTTCTCATCTTTGAACCAGGTCAGTAAGCCTATCTGGAAATGTGGACGCAGACGTTTTGCCAGCGACTGCAAGTCATCTGTGGTTTTTGCACTGACTTCGATTTCTTCTACATCAAGGTCATCTGATTCAATATCCGGGAAAAACAACAGATTTTCTGAAAGCAGTGTTTCATTACGCGCAGCACGCAGATCGTTAAGAACCGGAAGCAAAACAATAGGAACATCTTTATTACCGCTGATAAGCCCGTCTAAATAATCAGGCAACCTGAGCATTGCGCCCATGATCATCTGGTAAATTTCATCATTACCGGATACTTCAGCGTTTAACAGTGCCTGCAACAGCACTTCAATTTCTTCTGCAAGCATGGCAGCGCCATACAGCTCTACCATTAATAATGTACCGTGAATCAGATGAACCTGATCAATACACTCCTGCAATTTTGCCGACTCTGAGGCGTCTTCAATATATATATTGAATGCTTTCTGGGCATCTTCCAGTACCAGGTCGAGTTCTTTTTTCACCCAACCTAACGAGTTATATTCAATCGTATCACTCGGATTCATCATCAATGACTACTATTCAATATCATTATTAACTCTTCAAGGTAGTGTCGACGCTTGTCAGTCAAACCGCTATTTAATTATTCAGTATCACTGTTTCTACCTGATCACCTGAATCCGGCAGTTTAAATCCGGCAACCGACTTACGCAGCTCATTTGCCATCTCGCTCAGGTTTCCGATCGAGTTAGAGGTCTCTTCAGAACCTTCAGATGTTTGTACGGTAATTTCCTGGATAACGTTCATCGTATTCGATACATCTGTTGCAACAACGGTTTGCTGATTTGCTGAATCCGAAATAGCCTGGATCAGTGTTGCCAGCTCGGTAGATACATCCTCGATCCGGGTCAGTGCCTCACCCGCATCCTCGGCCATCTTACCTCCGCTTACCACTCCGGATGTACTCTGCTCCATTGAGTGAACCGCTTCGTTGGTATCGGCCTGGATAGTTTTTACCAGTGCCTCGATCTGTTTTGTTGCATTTGATGAACGTTCCGCAAGTCGCTGTACCTCATCGGCAACAACCGCGAAACCACGTCCGGCATCACCAGCCGTCGAAGCCTGGATTGCCGCGTTCAGTGCCAGAATATTGGTCTGATCGGCGATCTCTGTGATCAGCCCGACGATATCTCCGATTTCCTGAGATGACTCACCCAGACGTTTAATTCGTTTTGATGTTTCCTGAATTTGTTCGCGGATATTATCCATACCGGCAATACTATTACGTACCAGCGTTGCACCATGCTGAGCGATATCAACTGACTTCCTCGCAACTTCTGCTGACTGCGAAGCGTTTTCTGATACCTTATCCATCGATTCACTCATATCAGCGATAGCCGCTGATGCGGATGCGATTTCTCTGGCCTGGTGTGATGATGCATCGGCTAGGCGTCCGGCTGTTGCCTGAGTCTTTTCAGCTGATGAAGACACCTGCACCGCGGTCAGGTTGATGGTAGTTACCAGTGATCGTAAAGCGTCAATCGCGTAGTTGACCGAGTCTGCAATGGCTCCTGTTATTTCTTCTGTTACCGTCGCATGCACGGTTAAATCACCTTCTGCCAGGTTAGCCATTTCATCAAGTAATCGTAAAATTGCGCGCTGATTTCGGCGATTCTGTTCCAGCGCCAGTTCTTCACGTTCCTTAGCATTCGATACATTGATCCAGCCAAAATACAGGAAGGCTAACAATGCCACGACACCAAAGAAGATTACCGCGAAATCGATATATTCAAGCTGCCCAGCTTCTGTCTGAATACTCAGCTCAAGTTTTTGCGTCGCCGTTAACAGCGCAGCCGCTGTTACTTCCATCCTGCTGGCCGCATCTTTAACTTCAAACAACACCGGCGATAATTCCAGAATCGCATCAACGTGATCACTCACCGAGGTAAACAACATTGCCACTTCACGCAACTTGGCACGAACCTCGCCATCTTTAACGCGTTGAATATTGAGACCGGGGAAGCCTTTAAGCATCCCTTCAAGTACACTACCAAAAAGGGTCGCATCACGACCAAAACGGTCAGCCGCTGTGGTCGCACCTTCACCACCAGCCAGTACCAGATTAAGATTATTTTCAATACGCTGAGTCAGCATCAACTGACGACTGGCAATATATATTTGCTGAGGGTCGGCTTTTTTTCTGACCAGAATGCCGACCACTTCATCAGAAAAAGCCAGCAGCTGTGGAATAAATTCATTGATAACGACAACGTATTCGGAAACCTTAGATATAGGTTCCAGACCTTCAAGAATCATGTTGATATCGGACTGATAACTGGTCCAGATTTTTTCCATCGATTTAAAGTCTGCACTGACACCGGAAGGCAGCGGTACCACACCCTTTACAGGATCACCCTTTTTAAACTGATTAATGGTCTTGATATAAGCATTACGCAATGTTTCGAGTTGTTTAAATGATCCGGCTTTACCTGCTGCCGCTTCAAGTGCCTGCGTTGAAAGCCGTTGTGATGTTAAGGACTCGTTAGCAACAATCTCCAGATGTTTCTGAATATCTGCTCTCTCACTACTGGCCCAGAAGAACAAAGCAAAGGCAGCCAGAAGTGTACCAATAACGACCCCTAGCAACCCTAATTCTAATTTACTTAGCCCTGAAGCTGTTCCTGTTCCTGCTGCCATAACCACTATTCCTCACTCTCATTTCTACACTGCGGCTATTTATTAGATAGCAATTTGTAAAAACTTTTCTTGTTGTATTAATTTTGCAAAACTAAATACTGGCCAGTATTGATCTGCATTTTTAAATGCCATTTTTATATATGGTCGAAGGTTATCTGCCAGTGTCGGTATTTCATAGGCCTGCTCTTCAAGATAGAAATGTTTCAGACCCAATATTTCGTCAACGACTAAACCGGTCATTCCGCTTTCATGTCTTGCCACCAGTACCCGGCAGTCTTTTCTTGATGCCGCATCCTGACCTGTTACAAAACCTTTTAAATCTAATAAAGGCAATAAATTACCGCGCACATTCGCCAGACCAACCATCCACGAACGAACACCGGGAATCTGCGTATAGACCGGCATGTGCAGTATTTCTGCCACTTCATCCATTGAAGCGACCAGTAATGAATCGCCGATTCTGAACCCTATACCTGTCCACGATTGCTTAACATCATCAAGAATCGGTAAACCGGCAGCCTTATTTAATGACTCTGCTTCTACAGATTGTAATACTTCAAAAGGGCTTGCCATCTTTTTCGGCTCTTAAGCTTTCGGCATGATAAATTCGGGGCTACTAGCCACCCAGGACTGAATTAACGCGTTCGATTAATTCCGATTCTTTAGCCGGCTTAACAATATAGTCCTTTGCTCCCTGACGCATACCCCAGACCTTATCAGTTTCCTGGTCTTTAGTTGTTATAATAATAATAGGAATATCTTTAGTTGAATCATCTTTACTTAAAGAGCGTGTCGCCTGAAAACCGTTCATTCCTGGCATCACCACATCCATCAGTATCAGGTCAGGCAAGGCTTCTTTTGCTTTTTCTACGCCTTCCTCTCCCGAAGTAGCAACCGACACCTGATGTCCGTTCTTCTCCAGATAGCCCTGATATACATGCACCTCTGTAGGCGAATCATCAACTATTAATATATGCGCCATTTTTTATACCACCCAATTAAAAATTAAAATTTCAGTTACTTTCTGCTGCTGATCAACGTAACTTTTAAGCTGCCGAGTCATTGAATGCATATTGCTTAATCGCATCAAGCAAATCATCTTTAGTAAACGGTTTGGTTAAATATTGTTCTGAGCCAACAATACGACCACGCGCACGATCAAAGATACTGTCTTTACTGGATAACATAATGACCGGCGTGCTTTTAAAAACGTTATTATGTTTAATCAATGCACAGGTCTGATATCCATCCAGTCTTGGCATCATAATATCTACAAAAATGATATCCGGTTTATGTTCGGCAATTTTAGACAAAGCCTCAAAACCATCTATGGCTGTGACAACATCGCAGCCTTCTTTTTTTAATAGATTTTCTGCAGTCCGGCGAATGGTTTTACTGTCATCAATCACCATTACTTTTAACCCTGAAATTTCAACAGAATCGTCTGCCATAGTATTCCCAATTACTTACGTAAACTTTGAATTTACATATTTTATTTTAAATATTACAGGTCTTCGCACCGGCTGTTATTTGCTTGTAATTTAGCCTATGTCATAGGCTTACGCAAATAAAAAATGCCATTTATTAAGAAACTTAGCCCACAAATGTTAAGTAAAATATCACCATAATAAACCTAACTCATTGTATTCTATGGCAATTAACACTTTTGTGACGATTTCAGCCGAATTCCTGCCCCGTTTATCGGACTTACTTAATGTTAAACTATAGTGTAGTTTGCTAGATAAAGGCTGACAAAATCTCGAATGTTGGCGTAAAAACCATTACTTGATCATCATTTACGATTAGAATTCCCGGCATGAATACAATAAAAATCGGGGTCATCATGGACCCTATTGAAAACATCAATACAAAAAAAGACAGCAGCTTCGCAATGATGCTGGCAGCACAAAAAAAGCACTGGGAAATTTACTATATCCGGCCTCAGGACCTTTATATTTCAGATTCAAAAGTGCGCACATCAGCAAGCAAAATCCAGCTCGAAGACAACCCTGAGAATTGGTATCAGGCAGAACAAGCTGTCGATTTGTCAGTCGATTTTTTTGATGTGTTGTTAATGCGCCTCGACCCGCCTTTTAATATGGACTACGTCTACATCACTTATCTGCTTGAGCTGGCCGAGCAACAAGGCGCGCTGGTGGTCAATAAAGCCGCCAGCATCCGGGATGCCAATGAAAAACTTTTTACCAGTCAGTTTCCTCAATGCTGCGTCGCCAATCTGGTCAGCTGCCACAAAAATCAACTCAAGGCTTTTATTTTTAAACATAACGACGTTATTTTAAAACCGCTCGATGGCATGGGAGGAGCATCTATTTTCCGGGTACGCGCGAACGACCCGAACCTCAATGTCATTATCGAAACATTAACCGATAACGGCACTAAAATGACGATGGCTCAGCAGTTTATCCCGGCAATTACAGAAGGTGATAAACGCATTTTATTAATTGATGGTGAAGCCGTGCCTTATGCACTGGCGCGAATACCGGCAAAAGGTGAAACACGCGGTAATCTGGCAGCCGGCGGCAGCGCTATCGGTCAGCCTTTAAGCGAGCGGGATCGTTGGATTTGCCAACAAGTAGGACCAACTTTAAAAGCTCGAGGCCTGCTGTTTGTAGGCATCGATGTGATCGGTGATTACCTGACAGAAATCAACGTGACCAGCCCGACCTGTATTCGTGAACTCGATGCTCAATTTGGTTTGGATATCGCCACTGATTTAATGAACCTTATTGAGACCAAACTAGCATCATGAAAACATACTATCTGGCTGTCATCAGCCTCTTTATACTTTGCGCCTGCGATGCCACGCCTGACAATACCGCGGAAACGGCCTCGCCAACGGCAAAAAAATATCAGCACGCCATCCTCAGCTTTGGCACTGTAATCGATGTCACTGTACTTAGCACTGATGAAGCCCTGGCTCAGCAAGCCTTCAACACTTTAGATGAGGACTTCGAATACTGGCATCGCGTCTGGAACCCGTGGTTAAACGGTCCGTTAGCGCGGGTAAATTCTCTGATCCCTACTAAAGCAGCCTTCAGCTTGCCGTTGCACCTGATCCCGTTAATTCGACAAAGCCAGGATTATTATCAGCAATCTGAAGGCCTTTTTAATCCGGCAATCGGCCAGTTGATTAATCTGTGGCGTTTTCATGAGCACGAAAAAGACAACAAACAACCGCCTGACAAACAGCAAATTGATGCCCTGGTCGCTGCTAATCCGTCGATGCAGAACCTGCAACTCAATAACATACAGCTTCAAAGTGATAATGAAAGCGTGCAACTAAATTTCGGTGCTTTTGCTAAGGGCTTCGCGATTCAACGCAGCATACAGACCTTAAAAAAACTTGGTATTGAACAGGCCGTTATCAATGCCGGTGGCGACCTCAAAGTACTCGGTCAGCATATCGACCGAGCCTGGCGTATCGGTATTCGCCATCCTCGCGATAAACAGACTGTCATCGCCTCGGTCGAAGCCTCGAATGAGGAAAGCGTGTTTACTTCGGGTGATTATGAACGCTACTTCATCTTTAATAACACCCGCTACAATCACATTCTTGACCCCAGAACCGGCTATTCGGCCAACTTGTCACAGTCGGTTACGGTGATCGATAATGATGCCGGTTTGGCTGATGCCGCCGCTACTGCGCTTTTCGTTGCAGGGCCGGAACATTGGCATCGCATCGCCCAAAAAATGGGGATTAAATTTGTTATGCTGGTCGCTGCCAATGGTGATATACACATGAATCCAGCCATGGCGCAGCGTATCCAGCTAAACAGTCAAGGCGCATCGGTAACGATCAGTGAAAAACTCTAACTCCCTTTTTATTATGAGCTCAATAACCCTATGGCTGCGATAATCCCCCCAACAAAAGTCGGCTCAGGCGACAGACTCAGCATGACGATTTTGTTAATGGCGATTTTTCACGGCATTATCATTCTCGGCATTACCTTTTCTGGTGATGAAGATAAGTCAGAAACAGCACCGACACTGGATGTCATCCTGGTTCAAAACAAGAGCAGCTCAAACCCACTAAAAGCCGATTATCTGGCACAGGTTTCACAGGATGGCGGCGGAAATTCCGAGCAAAAACTTCGACCCACTGATATGTTTTCGGCACCGACATTGTCAGAGACACCCGGTGTTGCGCCTGAGCAGAGCATTGCCTCGATCAATAAAATACAGCAAAACAATCAGCAGAGACTGCTCACTCAACAACAATCGGATTATTCAGTTAACACTGATCCCAATATCAGTCCGCATGAAGAAGCAACTCCGCCCTCTGAACAGACACCGGATTATCAGGCAGAAATTGCCCGACTGGCGGCAGAGCTCGATAAAACCACTGAAGAGCTGACCAAAAAACCGCGTGAAAAATTCATCAATTCACGCACCCGCGAACACGTTGCTGCCAGCTATATGCGCAAATGGATTGATAAGGTCGAACGGATCGGTAATCTCAATTACCCGGATGAAGCGGTTCGCAGCAGACTCAGCGGGACCTTAATCATGGATGTTGTTATTAATGATAAAGGTGAACTGATTAAATACAATTTACAGCGCTCGTCCGGCCATAAAATACTAGATGATGCAGCAAGGCGCATTATCAGCCTCGCATCGCCGTTTGAGAGCTTCCCCGAAGCACTAAAAAAGCAGGCCGATATCATCCATATCACCCGCAGCTGGGTCTTTGAAAGCGACCATTCACTGAGCAGTCATTAGCCAATTTTGCGACTACTGAATTTAATTTGTCAGATTAAGCGGTAAAATTCAAATTTCCGTATATGCTTATACAATGGAAACCCAAAAAACAGCTACCCAGTATCTCCGCAATCATTTTCTGATCGCTATGCCGTCACTTGACGATGTCAACTTCAGTCAATCTGTCACATATATTTGTGAACATAATCAGGAAGGCGCGATGGGTGTCACCATTAACCGCCCGTCAGACATTCTGTTGCAGGATATTCTGGATCAAATCCAGCTCAAATCATCCAGCAGTGATATCGCACATGAAACCATTTATCACGGTGGCCCGGTGCAAACCGATCGCGGTTTTATTTTACATAGCAAAACCGATGAAAAATGGGACGCCAGTCTTGATGTCACCGATCAGATCCAGCTCACCAGTTCAAAAGACATTCTCAAAGCGATTGCCAGCAATCAGGGCCCTGAACAGCACCTGATTACTCTGGGCTATGCCGGCTGGGGTAGTGGTCAGCTTGAACAGGAAATGGCAGACAACCTCTGGTTAAGCTGCCCGGCAAATGCAGATATTATTTTCCATACACCGATTGAAAAACGCTGGGAGTCAGCGGCCTCATTACTCGGCATCGATTTACAATTATTAAGCAACGACGCAGGACATGCCTGAAATCAGCCCCGGCAAAACTGGACTACCGAGTCAGAACAAAGTCATTCACACTGTCCTGGGTTTCGATTTTGGCGCTAAACGTATCGGCATTGCCGTCGGTCAAACCCTGACATCCAGCGCCACACCGCTGCAAACACTTAACAATGTCAACGATAAACCCGACTGGCAACGGATTGAAGCATTATTGAATGAATGGAAACCCGAAGCACTGGTTGTAGGGCTGCCTTATTTACTCGACGGCAAAGCAACCGAAATGACCTTACGCGCCGATAAATTCTCCCGGCGCTTACATGGCCGCTTCGGGCTGCCTGTTTTTACTGTCTCCGAAACCCTGTCTTCTTTTGAAGCCGAAGAACAACTCAAACAAACTAAAAAAATAGACAAGCAAAACAAACACGAAATTGATAAACTAGCGGCAGCACTGATCACGGAAACCTGGCTACAACAACAATATGACAAAAATAACCAGCCCTGATATTTTAATCCAGAGTTTAACTCAAAAGCTCACTGAATTTTTACCGAAAAAAAACATCACAGACCCTGTTATGGTCGGCATCCATACCGGCGGTGTCTGGGTTGCCAAACAGTTACATGACAATCTGCAGATCAGCGAACCGCTGGCCAGTCTCAATATCAGCTTTTACCGTGACGACTTTTCGCGCATTGGTGTTCACCCGCAGGTGACACCAACCACCTTGCCCAATGAAATTGAAAATCGCCACATCATACTGGTCGATGACGTATTACAAACCGGGCGCACAATTCGCGCTGCGATGAACGAGTTATTTGATTATGGCCGTCCAGCCTCTATCACACTGGTTTGTCTGCTCGAACGCGATGGCCGCGAACTACCGATCAGAGCCGATATCGTCGGCCAGCAACTGACGCTAAGCGACGATATACAGGTCAAATTAACCGGGCCAGAACCACTGGCTTTTGACATCAAGAACACAACCTTATCCTGAACGAGACCTGATTAAGACATGGTGAACAAAAACGCCCGCGCAACCAACCCTTTACTGGGACAAGATCACTGGAATATCCAGCTGGATGAAAATGGACGTTTAAAGCATTTCCTGACAATTGAGGGACTGGGGAGCGAGATCCTCACCGAAATACTGGACACCGCTGAAAATTTTACCGGCGTTAATAACCGCACAGTTAAAAAAGTCCCTTTATTACGCGGTAAAACCATCACTAATTTATTTTTTGAAGCCAGCACCCGAACCCGCACTACGTTTGAGCTGGCAGCCAAGCGTTTATCTGCTGATGTGCTCAATATCAACATCAGCACCTCCGCCACCAGTAAGGGCGAGTCACTGCTTGATACTCTTTACAATTTGCAGGCCATGCAAACCGATATGTTTGTGATCCGCCATCAGGACTCCGGTGCGGCGCATTTTGCCGCCCGCCATGTTGCGCCCCACATCAGCGTCTTAAACGCCGGTGATGGCCGTCATGCACATCCTACCCAGGCGATGCTGGACCTGCTCACTATTCGACAAAATAAGGGTCATGATTTCAGTGCACTGCGTGTTGCCATCGTCGGTGACATTCTGCACTCACGTGTGGCCCGCTCACAAATTCATGCCTTAAACACACTCAACACCGGCGAAATCAGAGTCGTTGCACCGCGTACCCTGTTACCCGCCAACATCGAGAAACTTGGTGTTAAAGTGCATTACAATCTGCAACAAGGCATACAAGACGCCGACGTCATCATCATGCTGCGACTGCAAAAAGAACGTATGCAAGGTGCCATGTTGCCGAGTGAGCTCGAATACTATCAGCAATACGGCTTAACCAGCCAGACACTCAAATATGCCAAACCGGACGCTATTGTGATGCACCCCGGACCCATTAATCGCGGTGTTGAAATCGAATCTTGCGTGGCCGATGGTGAGCAGTCTGTTATCTTAGACCAGGTCAGTAATGGCATTGCTGTGCGCATGGCCATCATGTCAATGACCTTAGGCACCAGTGCACAGCAGACTGGGGACGAAAAATGAAGCCGTCATCTGCCATTCTAATTAAACAGGGCCGCCTGATTGACCCGGCCAACCAGCTCGATGCTGTCAAAGATATCTACATCGAAAACGGACTGATTATTGCCATCGACGATCACATCGATCAGGCTAAAAACAGCGCCGTTCAGGAAATCGATGCCAAAGGGCTGATTATCATGCCCGGAATCATCGACCTCTGCGCCCGCCTTCGCGAACCGGGGCTGGAGCACAAAGCCACTATCAGAAGTGAAACAATTGCCGCATCAAAGGCCGGTATCACCACCTTGTGCTGCCCGCCCGATACCGACCCGGTGATTGATGAAAAATCCGTTGTTGATTTGATTAATCACGGCGTTAAACATGCAGGCCATAGTCATATTGTTTGTCTCGGCGCCATGACATCAAAATTAAAAGGCGAACACTTGAGTGAAATGGCTGCGCTTAAGGCGGCAGGTTGCGTCGGCATATCCAATGCTAGCCAGCCCATCACCAACACTCTGGTTTTACGGCGGGCACTGGAATATGCCCGCTCACATGACTTAACGGTTTTCATCGAACCCAACGAGCCTTACCTGAGCAACCACGGCTGCGCCCACGAAGGCGCAGTGGCGACAAGACTAGGGCTGCCCGGAATTCCGGATGCAGCTGAAAGCACAATCATTGCCAGAGATCTTGAATTGGTCGCTGCGATTGGTGCCCGCGTGCATTTTGGCCGACTTTCATCAGCTCGCAGCATTGCACTGATTCAGCAGGCACAACAACAGGGATTAAAAGTCAGTGCCGATGTCGCTATTCACCAGCTGTTCTTAACTGAGATGGATCTGAGCACCTATAACAGCCATTGCCATGTGCTGCCACCGTTCAGAGAACTGCGTGACCGAGACATCCTCCGACAGGCTGTTGCAAGCGGTGTGGTTCAGGCAATCTGCTCCGATCATCAGCCTCATGAAGAAGATGCAAAACTGCACCCATTCCCGGCAACTGAGCCCGGTATTTCGGGCCTCGACACTTTGCTACCACTGACCTTTAAGCTGGTTACAGAAAATATACTCGACTGGTCACAAGCGGTTACCGCTCTCACTTCTGCACCGGCAAAAATACTCGGTATAGATAAAGGCCATCTGTCGATCGGTGCCTGCGCTGATCTGGCCATCATCAATCCGAATAAGGACTGGACACTGGAAACAACAAAGATGAAGAGTCAGGGTAAAAACACCCCGTTTTTAGGCTGGAATTTTGAGAATCAGGTCGTGCATACCATTATTAGCGGACAGCTGATCAAATAAAACACAAGCCGCACGCTTGCTTATACTTGCGTGCGGCTGGCTTGATCAAACCTTAAGACGCCCTGTTAAAACGACGACGCATCAATAACGGCATCGCAAACACCAGATAGGCCCAAGCTGATATAGCCGCACCGCCACCGCCTGATGAAACCGGCGCTGTTGGTTCTGGCGTAGCAACCGGCGCGCAGCTGGTACTGTGTTGCGGCAACGGGTTAGCAGAAGCAGCATCCAGTGTTATATTAGTGACCCAGCCAGCATCGGCACCATAGTCCGCGACGTAGTCTTTGTTATAGCGCCACTCAATCACATGGTCACCAGCCCCTGCTAATGTCACCATTTTACGAGCCCAAACGGCATTCCCTGAACGAGCATCGATTTTTTTATTATCAACCCATAATTCCAGGAAGTCATAGGTAGCTTCAGAACAAGCTTTCCAGTCAAAATAAACATCTCTGGCAGTACCCGCCACGTTCACATAAGCCAACAAACTACTGTTCTGATTATGGGTAATCGTGCCGGACTGGAATGAATACCTACCATCCGTCGTTACTTGCTGCTCAGTCCAGCTATTATCCCCTCCTAAAGCCCATTGTATCGAATTATCCGCTTCAACCAGATTAAAGCTAACCTCTGAAGTAAGCGTTGCTACAACATCCACGCCAACAACTGACAGAACCGGTGAATTTGTCGTATAAGAAACGAGACCGTTATAAACACCTTCAACAGAAGCTGAAAAAGTAAGATCAACCGAACAAGACTGACCGGCAATTAAAGTTGTTTGGCAATTATCGCTCACAATGAAAGCAGCATTATTGCTGCTAATCGTGGAAGTAAAGTCAAAATCAACACCGGAGCTGTTTTCAATATTTATTTGAGCTGTAGCGACCTTGCCGGGAATCCAGCTACCAAAACGTATACTTGGTGTTACCCCGTTGATCGCTCGTGTAACCCAGTCGCTATAGCTCTGCACCCGGGTATAAACACCGTATGCACTGGCATCGGCACATCCGTATCCCCAGCTGACGATACCGGCCTGAATCCAGCTGGCACCGTTATCATTTGAAAACACCAAAGGCCCACCACTATCGCCCTGACAGGAATCGACACCACCCTGTGGTACGCCGGCACACATCATGTTATCGGTGACACGGCCATTCATCACGGCATTACAATCGGTATTTGAAATATAAGGCATGCTGACATCACGCAGAATGTCGGGGTAACTTTGTGACAGCGAAGGCAGACTAGAGCTTGTGCTTGCGGGTTGCGCAACCACGCCACCCCAGCCAACCACATTGACATTATTACCGGGGTTTAGCAGTGTAGCCGTACTTGAATCAATAAACGATACGGTTGCCGCACCAGTTGCCGGCGTTGCCAGCTTTAATAAAGCGATATCATTATCTGATGTAAGATCATCATAATCCGGGTGCACAATAATCTGACTTATCCCAGTGGCTGCAATACTGGTATCATTTTTGTCGTGTAAACCAACAAAAGCAAAAACATCGGCGGCAGAATCATTCACCACACAGTGCGCTGCTGTGAGCACCCACTGTTCTGAAATGAGCGTGGCTCCGCAAAAAAAATGGGGAATGCCGGGTATGGCAGCAGGGTCACCTGGGTAGGCAGGTGGTGGTGGATTAGCCCCATTAGAATGACTAGAAGAAGATAACAACACCATCCACGGCCACTGGCCCTGAGTGGACTCCGTACCACCAACAATCCGTGTTTGATAAGTAGCTTCTGCAGATGCCTGTTGCGCGCCCAGCAGAGCAGTTAGTGCTAGTGTCAGACTCAGTAAACTGTGTTTTATCGTTTTAATAGACATTCTTCTTTCCCAACGGATGCCGCTAACAACCAGCGAATCGGCATCGCTACAATGCGTTATTATTAGTATTCAGCTTATAAAGATAGCATAAAATTCATGGGTAAATTGTAAACAGGTCTCATTATTGACAAAATGAAGCCCTGTGGCGCTAAAAGCGCTGATCCGTTCTACGATTGATCATTAAAATCGGCTGTTTTATTCGCCGAATACTGACGCGATTAAAAATAAAAAAGACTAAAATATGTATTATTAAAGGCCTTCACCATGACCACTAGGGTAAACCCCTAATTGGTTACGCCGTTAACCCAGTATTATTCTTACCCAAGAAGGATTCTAATACCCCCTAAGCGTCATTGCTCAAACACTGATCGCTTTATGTCTTCATAAGACTTTTCGTTTAATGAAGTCATTGTTATATGTAAATATCCTCTTGTAAGGCCATTAGTTTACTAATGGCCTTTTTTTTGCTTTTTTTATTTTTAATTTTATTAGCGATATTTTCTTCAGCTGGTTTCCAGCTCTGTTTTTTCGACAAATACCTCAGCCATTACCACTTTATTACGGCCGGTACTCTTGGCCTCAAGCAAAGCCAGATCAGCTCTTTTTACCAGCTCTCGCCCCAAATCAATCACCTCACCACCCATTTTGCTTAATTCCATACCAGCAACACCGATTGAGATATTGACCTGTAATGTTTTTCCTTCAGCCAGATTAAACTGGTGCATGGCCAAACTTTCTCTTATGCGCTCAGCTACCATCCGCGCATCATTAGCCGGGGTTTGAGGCAATAACACAACAAACTCTTCACCCCCATAACGCGCCACCATATCACTGCCACGCAGATGCTGATCGATAATAGCAGCCACTTCTCGCAACACCAGATCGCCGACCTGATGCCCGAGATTATCATTAACCCGTTTAAAGTGATCAACATCGAGAAACATACAACTGAGTTCATAGCTATAGCGCACCGAACTCGAAACCACTTCGATCAGTCGTCGCTCAAAGAATCGACGGTTATACACAGCCGTTAACGGATCAGTCATGCCAATGCGCTCAAGTTTAGTAACATTGAGCGCATTTTCGATACAAATCGATACGATTGCAGCCAGCCGCTGTAAAAAATCGGTACTATTAGACTGCTGGAACCGTTCATGCCGGTTGCTACCCAGATTAAGACTTCCGATCAGCTTGCCTTGACGAATCAGCGGTATAAGCGCGACTGACTGTAATACCGCCTGTGAACCGGCAAACAGTACTTGATGCTCTTGCTGATAGGCCATTAATCGTGGTGAAAGTTGCAGATCAAACCATTTTTCGACATCAGCCGGATCGGCCACCAGTTTTAACTCTGGTAACTGATCGGCCTGTAATCCCGTTTCATCAAGAAATCGTAGCAATTCATATTCGGGATCAATCAGGATCAGCGTAACCGCATTAAGGTCAAATGCATTACGGTAGTTATTAATAACAATTTGCAGTAAATCACGCAGTGAGTGCGTACTGATTAACAGCAGCTCCATTTCAGAAAATCGCTGCAGTTTTTCTTCGTTAAGGCGGGCATTGCGCATCAAATTATTCATCTGATGCTGGAGGTTTTTATTTTCAGCCTTTAGTCTATCAATTTCCGTATTCATCAGATTAGATTGATACCAGCAGTCTGTTTAACACTATGAGTCATCAAGATGCATCTGTCTGACCACTACAATAACATGCCTGTATGCTATTTATCAGTTTTTTCATCGGACTCTTGGCCGTCAAACACAATCTCATTCTCTTCTGCATCAAGCCGGTCAAGTTCCGATTCCATTTCATCGTCTGACATTTCATGATAGTCATCGTCGTCATCTGCCTGCTCGGCACGACGTTTCAGTACGATGCGTGAAATCAGCAAGCCTGCCTCAAACAAAAACAACATCGGCAGCGCCAGAATGGTCTGAGAAATTATATCGGGTGGTGTTAATAGCATACCAATAACAAATGCACCGACAACGATATAAGGTCTTTTTTCTGCCAGCGCATCCGGCGTGGTAGCACCGATCATAATTAGCAGAAAAACCGCGATCGGCACTTCAAAAGCAATACCGAAAGCAAAAAATATAGCCAGTATAAAATCCAGATACTGACCGATATCGGTCATCATAACCACGCCTTGCGGCGAAATTGCAATTAAGAACCCGAACAGTAGCGGGAATAAAACATAGTACGCAAAGGCAACGCCGCAGTAAAACAAAACAATACTGGATACCAGGATCGGTGCTGCCAGTGATTTTTCATTTTTATACAGACCAGGGGCCACAAATGCCCATATTTCATACAGCAAATACGGCACTGCCAGAAACACAGAGACCATTAATACCAGTTTGAACGGCACCAAAAAAGGCGCTGCCACGCCGGTTGCGATCATTGACGTGCCTTCTGGCATTAAGGAAATAAGAGGCTGCGCGACAAAGGTAAAAATTTCTTCTGAAAAACTAAACAATGCCAGAAATAAGATCAGTACGGCCAGTGTCATACGCATCATGCGATCACGTAACTCCAGCAAATGCGACATAAAGCCTTTTTCTTCCTGTTGATTTGCGTCGGGGGAAATGCTGTTATCCGTCATGTCTGGGTTGCTTGTCTGTGTCGGTGACCATTAGTTTGTCATCATTCGTTGTTTGTTCACTGTGCGCATCCGGTTTCTCAGATAGCTGAGCTTTATCGGCCACTTTTTGTTGCGAATTCTGCCGGGCTTTTTCTGCCTTTTCAGCCGCTATTTGCTCGTGATCCTTTTCCTCGTCTTCATCCATAAACTCAAGATAATCATCAGTCTGATCGTTATCACTAGCGGCTTTCTCATCATCGAGATTGTATGAAAAGCCACTGCGGATATCGCCGGCTTCGCTGTTAACTTTACTTTGTAATTCTTTGAGCTGAACTTCCTGGTTATGTAAAAGGCGTTTTAACTCGGTGGTGTCAAACTCGCTTTCAACATCACTTTTAACACCTTCTACAAAACGACGAGCCTTACCAAACCAGTGTCCAGCAGTACGCGCAACACCGGGCAGTCGCTCAGGGCCGATCACAACCATTGCGAGAATGGAAATCAGCATGATTTCCCAGAAACCAATATCAAACATGTATTAACTGCCCGTTAAGTAAAGTCGTTCAGATTTTTATAATTGCATTAAGATTTGTTTTCGTTTTTTTCTTTGCTGACTTCAGCATCGATGACACGACCATCTTCTTTTTTTACAATCTGCTCATTGCTGGCTTCTTCTTCGCCTGACTTAACCGCTTTTTTAAAACTCTTGATGGCATTACCCAAGTCACCACCGACATTGCGTAGTTTTTTTGTGCCAAACAGCAAAATCACAATGCCCAGAATAATCACCAGTTGCCAGATACTAATACCCATTTTACTCTCCAGAAATATATTTTTTAAATCGGTTACTTAATCAGATTTGCGGGATGCTTTTTCTTCTAACCCCGACAAACCAAAACGACGATCAAGTTCTTTTAATACGTCGTCAGCTTTTATATTTTGTTGGCTTAACAACACCATGCAGTGAAACCACAGATCTGCGGTTTCATAGATTATTTTTTCCTTCTCTCCGTCTTTTGCAGCCATGACTGTTTCTGTGGCTTCTTCACCGATTTTTTTTAAAATCGAATCCAGTCCTTTATGATAAAGACTGGCAACATAAGACGAATCCGGGTCTGCAGCTTTACGTGCTTCCAGAACTTCTTCAAGACGCGTCAGGACATCATTGCTCATTGGTAGATTTCCTTCGGGTCTTTTATGACAGCATCAACAACCTGCCACTGATTGTCTTTTAACTCACTATAAAAGCAGCTCTCACGACCAGTATGACAGGCAATCCCGCCAAGCTGTTCGACCTGTAAAACAATCACGTCTGCATCGCAGTCCAGACGAATTGATTTTACTTTCTGTATGTGGCCTGAGCTTTCGCCTTTGTGCCACAGTTTCTTGCGTGAACGAGACCAGTACACCGCTTCATTTTTTTCTGCCGTCATTGCCAGCGATTGCCGGCTCATCCATGCCATCATGAGAATCCGGCCGCTTTTTTCATCCTGAGCAATAACCGGCACCAAGCCATCCGCTGTCCATTTTACCTGATTCAGCCAGTCTGTCTTATCATTATTCATTAAAGCCGCACTTCTATGCCGCAACTAGCCATATGCTGTTTGGCTTCGCCGACAGAATATTCTGCAAAATGAAAAATACTGGCAGCCAAAACCGCATCGGCATGACCTTTAATGACGCCCTCAGCCAGATGGTCAAGATTACCCACACCACCAGATGCTATCACCGGCACATTAACCGCATCGGTAATGGCGCGTGTTAAATCAAGATCAAAACCAATTTTCGTGCCGTCTCGATCCATGCTGGTTAAGAGTATTTCACCGGCACCAAACGCAACCATTTTTATTGCCCATTCAACCGCATCAATACCGGTTGGTTTGCGACCGCCATGAGTAAAGATTTCCCACTTATTGGCTTCACCTTCAGCACTGACGCGTTTTGCATCTATCGCCACCACAATGCATTGTGAACCAACTTTGTCGGCAGCTTCTTTAACAAATTCAGGCCTGAATATTGCGGCCGAATTAATCGCCACTTTATCAGCACCTGCATTCAGTAAACGACGCACATCATCCACTGAGCGCACACCTCCGCCGACTGTCAACGGTATAAAAACCTGTTCAGCGACCTGCTCAACCACATGAATAATGGTATCGCGATCATCGGATGTGGCGGTGATGTCTAGAAAGGTAATTTCATCGGCACCTTCAGCATCATAGCGGCGAGCCACTTCGACCGGGTCACCGGCATCGCGGATATCGACAAATTGCACACCTTTAACGACGCGGCCATTGGCCACATCCAGACAGGGAATAATTCGTTTAGCAAGTGACATTAACGGTTATCAACCCAGTTCTGAGCTTCTTTTAGATCCAGCGTGCCCTCGTAAATTGCACGACCGGTAATCGCACCCATAATCCCTTCATCTTCAACCGCAGCAAGTGCCTTAATATCATCCATATTAGTGATACCACCGGATGCGATAACCGGAATATTTATCGCCCGCGCCAGTCTCACGGTGGCTTCGACGTTAACACCTTGCATCATGCCATCGCGTGAAATATCGGTATAAATAATGGACTCTACACCGTCCTCTTCAAAGCGCTTGGCCATATCAATCACATCGTGCTTGGATAATTTTGACCAGCCATCTGTTGCTACTTTGCCGTCTTTTGCATCAAGACCGACAATGATATGGGTTGGAAACTCGGCACAGATTTCAGGTACAAAATGTGATTCCTGAACAGCCTTGGTACCAACAATCACGTATCGCACACCGGCATCAAGATAGGTTTCGATCGTTTCTTCACTGCGAATACCTCCGCCAATTTGTACCGGTAAATCAGGAAATGCTTTACATATTTCATGCACAATGGCGGCGTTTTTAGGCTCGCCAGCAAAAGCACCATTTAAATCAACCAAATGCAATCGGCGTGCGCCAGCGTCTACCCATTTTGCCGCAACCTCCACAGGATCTTCTGAAAATATGGTTTCATCTTCCATATCGCCCTGACGCAAACGTACACATTTGCCGTCTTTCAGATCAATTGCAGGAATTAATAACATAATTTGCCTCGTCTACTTTCCATTCGTTTATGGCTGCCCATTCCAATGACAGAAATTTTTTAAAAGTTGTAAGCCATCGGCTGCACTTTTTTCCGGGTGAAATTGTACAGCCATGACATTATCTTTTGCCAGCGCACAAGCAAAATCGATACCGTAATCAGAACGCGCCGCAATCAGTGAGGAATCGGATGGCTCAGCAAAATAACTATGCACAAAATAAAAACGGCTATCCTGCGCGATATTTTCCAGCAAGCGGTGTTCTTGGGTCCAGCGAACCCGGTTCCAGCCCATATGCGGAACTTTTAATTTTAGATCTTCACTATCGTGCATATTATCTTTAAAGCGGCGAACATTACCCGGATAGAGATCGAGACATTCAACCCCCTGGTTTTCTTCACTATGCGTCAGTAAAATCTGCATACCCATGCAAATACCCAGAAAAGGTTTTTCAGCAGCGGCCTTTAAGACCACAGCGTCGAGCTTGCGTGCCTGTAACTCATGCATACAGTCACGCGCAGCTCCCTGACCCGGAAACACAACATGGTCGGCATTATTAATATCTGCAGGATTTGAGCTCACGATAACCCGGTCCGAATTTTTAGCGACGTGTTCTATCGCCTTGGAAACCGAACGCAGGTTTCCCATACCATAATCAACAACAGCAATCAGTGACATCGGAAACTACAAGGCCCCTTTGGTTGACGGTAAAATACCTTGCATCCGTGGATCTGGCTCTATCGCCATTCGTAATGCACGACCAAAGGCTTTGAAAATGGTTTCAGCAATATGGTGCGCATTTCGGCCGCGAATATTATCAATATGCACGGTCGCATGAGCGTGGTTAACGAAGCCCTGAAAAAACTCATGAAATAAATCAACATCAAACTCACCAATACTGGCGCGCTTAAAATCAACATTAAATTCGAGACCGGGACGGCCGGAAAAATCTATCACCACGCGAGACAATGCCTCATCCAATGGCACATACGAATGACCGTAGCGTGTGATTCCCTTTTTATCGCCCATCGCCTGATTAAACGCCTGCCCCAGAGTGATACCAATATCTTCAACGGTGTGGTGCGCATCGATGTGCAAATCACCCATTGCGCGCACATCCATATCGATCATGCCATGACGGGCAATCTGATCCATCATATGGTCCAGAAACGCAACACCGGTTTCAAAATTAGATTGTCCGCTGCCATCAAGATTAATACTGACACTGATTTGAGTTTCCAGTGTGTCGCGGCTTATTTCAGCCTTGCGTTCCGCCATGCGGTAAGCTCCGATCCAATTAAAGCTATAGGATACAACGGATAGGCTAATGGTTGTATTACTTTACGGTAAAAAAACACGGATTTTCCGCCACTTAGACAGGTTTTTAATAAAATTTACGGTTTATGACAACGCCGTCATCAGACGGCGCTGACTTGCAACCAAAATGTCACTGGCCCGTCATTTATCAGCGAGACCTGCATATCTGCGCCAAACTGTCCGCTTTGGACTGTTTTCACCGATTTTTTAGCCCGCTTTACAGCCAGCTCAAACAATCGTCGCCCTTCTGTCGGGTCCGCTGCCGATGAAAAACTCGGACGCAGGCCTTTTGCCGTATCGGCTGCCAGCGTAAATTGCGGCACCATCAGTAATTCCCCCGCCGTATCCAGCAAACTCAGGTTCATTTTTTGATCCGTATCAGCGAACACGCGGTATTTCAATAGCTTTTCAAGCAACCGCTCCACTTCGTTTTCGGTATCTCCTTTTTCGACCCCGAACAACACCAGCAAACCGCTACCGATTGCGGCAATCTGTCGGCTCTCAACCAGCACAGAGGCCTGACTAACTCTCTGAATTAACGCGATCAAGACAAGCGTTCCGCCAACTGATCCGTAATTTCGACCAGCTTTTGGGTAATCCCAGGCTCGCTCACCGCGTGGCCGGCATCCGCAATCATATGCAGCTCAGACTCTGGCCAGGCCTGATGCAATGCCCAGGCTTGCTGCGCCGGGCAAATCACATCATAACGCCCGTGCACAATATAACCGGGAATATCTTTTAGCTTATGCGCAGCATTAAGAATCTGATTAGGCTGTAAAAAACTCTGATTAACGAAATAATGCGACTCTATACGAGCCACACTCAACGCCACATAAGGGTCAGAAAAATAATCCACCAGCTCCTCATTAACTTGCAAACTTGCGGTGCGCCCTTCCCACACCGACCAAGCTTCGGCTGCACGCATTTTAGCCACGTCATCATCCCCTGTCAGCCGCCGGTAATAAGCCCCGACCATATCAGCGCGTTCCGCTTCGGCAATGGGTGCGATAAAGTCTTGCCAGTATTCAGGAAACAAGGCACTGGTACCCTGCTGATAAAACCAGCTGACATCCTCATCGCGACATAAAAAGATTCCCCTTAACACCAACCCCAAGACATGGGTAGGATGTGCCTGCGCATATAACAGACCCAGCGTAGAACCCCATGAGCCGCCAAACACGACCCATTTATCAACTTCCAGTGCCGCTCTGATACGCTCCATATCCTGCACCAGATCCTGGCTGGTATTTTGTTGCAAACTGGCATGGGGTAGCGACTGCCCACAACCTCTCTGATCAAATAGAATGATTCTGTATTTTTTCGGATCAAAATAACGCCGGTGAACTGGCTGACAACTTGCACCCGGCCCGCCATGCAGAAAGACAACCGGAATCCCCTGCGGGTTACCCGACTCCTCAATATAAAGTCGGTGCACTTCATCCACTTGTAAGAACTGCGAACGATAGGCATGCAGTTTCGGGTATAAATAATGACGCATAACGCCCCCTGAATTATTTTCTATTGATTATATGCCATAGTTCCAGCCATAATAACCTGCAATAGAATGAAGACACTCAAGCAGACTCGCTCTCAACACCTCATGTAAGAAAATTCCTACATCACGTAAGGTGTTCTTCCTACAGCATATTCCGAATCTCCGTATAGAACCGCAAAAACATAATAGGCATAATATCCTCAGACCTAGGGAGAACGAGGTCTGCAAGGAAGCTCATTTGTACCAGGAAGTAGCGGAGTCTCAGGGAAAGGGAATCAAAGGATAGTCAGAGACTCTCAAGGGAACGAGTGGATATACAGGATGAAATAATTGCGCGAGGCTAATCACCAAGTCTGCTAGGATGGCGAAACCCGGTCATGGAATGACCGGGTTTTTTATTGCCTGCTTTATTTTAACCATGCCCCAGCCGACACGACCATTTCTCAGAATTATCTTACACTCAGCCTAGAAAATAGACTCCAGAACTTTACGAATTAACTGACAGATATCCTTTTGACACTCTGTATAATCTGTAATTGTCTTATTACAAGGATGTTGTTTGAAGATACCCCAATTCTTCAATTAGACTGACAAACCTCCTGTCAGGGAAGCCAAAAATTCCAGCCAAGGATAGGCTGGAATTTCCTTTTTTATCAGGAACTTGTGGTTTATTAGAAAAGCCTCCGGCATGGAAACGCCGGAGGCTTTTTTA
Source organism: Gammaproteobacteria bacterium (assembly GCA_029881795.1). Classification (GTDB taxonomy): domain Bacteria; phylum Pseudomonadota; class Gammaproteobacteria; order SZUA-229; family SZUA-229; genus JAUVDT01. The sequence continues at coordinate 349,195 of JAOULX010000001.1, read as the reverse complement.
TTGAAATAAACTTGCAAATACAGGCATTACCCGTATCTTATGCGGCATGAGTCAATTTATCCCTCCACCAAAATCAATTTTACGACAGGCCGGTCAGGCCATTAGTCATTTTCAAATGATTCGCGATGGTGACCGCATCTTGCTTGGTTTATCAGGCGGAAAAGATTCGTTAACATTGCTGCATGTATTGCATCATTTCCAGCGACACGCTCCTATTCATTTTGAATTAGGCGTGATGACCGTTGACCCGCAAGCCGGTGACTTCGATCCCTCACCGATGATTCCTTATATAGAATCACTGGGACTTGAATATCATTATATGCAAGAGCCAATTATGGAAATGGCTAAAGAGCACATGGGCAAACCGTCATACTGTGCTTTTTGTTCACGCATTAAACGCGGCATCATGTACAGCACCGCAAGAAAACATCACTACAATGTTCTGGCACTGGCACAGCATCTTGATGATCTTGCCGAAAGCTTCTTAATGGCGGCATTCCATTTAGGTAAAATCAAAACAATGAAAGCGCATTACACCAATGACGACGGTGATTTACGTATTATCAGACCACTGGTATATATGCGGGAACGCCAGAGCCGGGACTTTGTAAATGAACACCAGTTACCCGTAATAGCTGACAGCTGCCCGGCCTGTTTTAGTATGCCAACCCAGCGCGAACACATGAAACAATTATTACATAATGAAGAACAGGGCAATAAAACCCTGTTTAAAACCCTGCTGACAACACTAAAACCTATCATGTCTGAGGGTATGCCGGAATTATTAGATGAACAACACGTAACAAAAACAGCCCAATCAAAATGAGGTCGCCAGGATGCGTAGAAAAAATAAATTATTAATCTGTCTTATCATCAGCTGTCTCAGCAGCCTCGCCTTTAATTTGCGTGCAGAAAAAAGCGAAGACATAACAATCCTTCATTTTGGCATATACGCTCATACTCCCGATAACGGCAAAACCTGGATTAACCCGATTTCTGACAAAACCATCAACAGCACCTCTTTATCACCGGTTCATTTAAAACATACCCGAACCATTCCGGCAAAAACACCACTGTTTTTCGGCTTCGAATATCAGATTGTAGGCATTGAAGACAAACTCATAAAAATTACCAGCGAAGTCAGTCATCCTCAAATCAGACAACAGGATGGCAGCATCTCCAGCCATTATAACGAAACCAATAGCTTTCTGGTAATAGACAAAAAAGTCACTGCTATAAACGGTTATTTACTGGAAACTGAAGACGAATTAAAAGCGGGCGACTGGGTCTTCCATTTAAAGAAAGATGGTAAAACCATCGCAACACAAAACTTTACTGTAAAGTAAGGCCTTGCCAGATGCGATATTATCGGCGCAGCATATTGGTCACGACACCTACAAACAGGATTAAAAAACCGACCGGTATCATTGCCAGAAAGTATTTTGCCATCTCATCGGCATCCGTAAAAAGATAATAAAATCCAGCCACCATGCCTACGGCAATGATCAGTGCTCCGAGATACGGTACGCTATTAAATATTTTTAACATCATCAACCCGTTTTAATAAACAGCTGGTTCACCAGCCGGTCTGGTCTGAAAATAACGGAATGTCCACAGGTATTGTTCCGGTGCTTGTAAAATCATCTTTTCAAATACCTGATTCATTGCCAGCGTGTCAGCCATTTTATCACCGCTAGGATAATCACTCATTGACGGTAAAAAATGCGCTTCATAGACGCCGGTCTTATCGTTAAATACAGACACAAATGGCACAACTTTAGCATCACATATTTTCGCCAGCCGGCCGAGCGCCGTAATGGTTGATTTTTGCACGCCAAAAAAAGGTACAAATTCCGAGTGACCTCCTGTCAGATCCTCATCCGGTAAATAAATAAACTGATCACCTGCCTTAACACTGGCAATTACGCCAGTCAGCCCGTACGAACGCTCATAAACATGCGTATTAAACCGGGTACGCCCGCGCCCAATGACCCAGTCTAATAGCGGATTTTTCATGGCTTTTACCATTGACACTATCTCGTTATCAAATGACAGCGCCTGCGACCCCTGATCCAGCCCCAGCATGTGACAGGTAAGAAGAATGACTTTTTTATCGGACTTTTTTATTGCCTGCAATTCATCATCATTGAACACCTGATAGACTCGTGAAAGTTTTTTTTCACTGGCAAACCAGACATAGGCATAGTCCAGAAATATTCTGGCTTTATAATAAAAAAATCGCCCAACCATCTGTTCGATTTCAGCTGCCGTTTTCTGCGGAAAACACAGCTGCAGATTTTGTTTTGCGATGCGATAACGCTTTTTATTTGTCTTGCATGACAGAAAACAAATACCTCTGGCTATCTGATTTTTTACTACAGAAGGCAGATACATCATCAGCCATAACAAGAAAATACCGAACCAGCTCAACCAATGCTTTGGCAACAAAAAACTTATTTTAAATTCCGGTAAATAGCCAGGATGAGAAGCTGGCTCACTTTTTTCATACTTTTTCATGTCAATCTCTTTTTACTACGATCATCACTTCACCTTTAAAACAGTCATCGCCAATGCAATTATCCGGATCTTCTCTGTAATAAAGTATTTCATGGCCTGAACTCAGGGCTAACAACTCTGACCGTTTTAATCTGAATGCCGCATTCTTCGGCCCAGACATATTGTCTGCAATTCCGCTAAAGGTCTGATAGAACAACATGCCTCCGCTGTTTATAGCAGATAAAATAAGAGGAAAAAGTTCACGCTGCAGATAATAACTAACCACAATCAAATCATAATTACCCAGCGCACCCTCAAAATTTTCCAGATCAATCAAACGACTGTTAATCGACAAGTTTTCTGATTCAGCAAATCGATCTAACTTTTCCAGCGCCACAGCCGAATAATCCACCGCTGTCACCTGATAACCTTTTCTCGCCAGAAAAATCGCATTAGCTCCGAGACCACAGGCAAGATCGAGCGCTCTGCCTTTATCAGCCAGCAGATGAGAGTTTGCTGTCAGCACATAAGCCGCTTCCGGCTCGGTGATTGCTTTTAGCTGATAGCGTTGATTCCAGTTTTGTTGTTTGTTAGCAAGCAAGGTCATTACCGACGCCAGAAAACTGGTGTAAACAAAACCAACAGAGTAAATACTTCAAGCCGGCCCAACAGCATCGCAAAACACAAAACCCATTTGGAAAAATCATTGATGGTTGCGTAGTTTTGGCCAACCTCTCCCAGCCCGGGACCGAGATTATTCATCGCCGCTGCGACCGCTGAAAACGACGTAACCTGATCATTTCCTGCCATCATCAACAACAGCATCATCACCACAAACAACGCAACATAGGCCGCAAAAAAACCCCAGACAGCATCAATCACTCGGTCAGACATCGGTTGCTTTCCGACTTTGACCACTACCTGAGCATTCGGATGCACCAGCTTCACCAGCTCACGCATACCCTGCTTAAACAACAGCAAGACGCGTATCACTTTCATACCGCCACCAGTTGAACCTGAACAACCACCCACAAAACTGATGAACATTAAAAATACCGGCAAAAAAACCGGCCATAAGAAAAAGTCCGTGGTTGAAAAGCCCGTGGTTGTTCCAATCGATACAGCCTGAAACAGCCCCTGACGAAAAGCATCGGAAAAATTATCAACTGTCTCACTGAAATATAAATACAGCACCGAAATGATGACTGCCAGCGCCAGCACCAGACTATAGGTTTTGAATTCCGCATCGGAAAAATAGGGGCATAGATCTTTGCGTTGAAATGCCAAAAAATGCAGAGCAAAGTTTACCCCGCCTAAAAACATAAAAAAAACAGCGACGCTTTCGATCAGCTGACTGTCAAAATAACCGAGGCTGGCATCGTGTGTTGAAAAACCACCGATAGCCACGGTACTGAAACTATGACCAATCGCATCAAACCAGTCCATCCCTGCCACCCAGTAAGCAAAGGCACAACTGATCGTTAACCAGAGATAGATATACCAGAGCGCTTTTGCTGTTTCTGTAATTCTAGGTGTTAGCTTACTGTCTTTAACCGGGCCCGGAGTTTCCGCACGGTATAGCTGCATCCCGCCGATTCCCAGCATTGGCAAAATCGCCACAGCCAGTACGATAATACCCATTCCTCCCATCCACTGTAACTGCTGTCGATAAAACAACAATGCATGCGGCAAACTTTCAAGCCGGGTAATGACTGTTGCGCCGGTAGTAGTAAGTGCAGATACCGATTCAAAAACCGCATCGGTAATACTGATATCAAAGGCATCGAATAATAAAAATGGCAACGAGCCCGATACCCCGAGCACCAGCCAGAACATTACGACAACGACGAATCCATCCCTGATTCGTAATTCATTTTTAATTTTTCTGACCGGAAACCAGAACATCAGACCAGTACCCAACAGGATCAGGTAACTTGTAAAGAAAGACTGTAAAACGCCTTCAGAATAAAATAAATCCAGTATTATAGGCGGCAACATACTGGCACTGAAAAGCACCAGCAGCAGGCCGATAATCTGTTGAATCATTTTTAAGTGCAATGTAAGTCGGCCCTGATAAATTAAATAAAGAACGCACTGACCTGAAACAGCCGTTCAACATCATGGATTCTGGATTTTTCTGTAACGAATAACACGACGTGATCTTCTGACTCAATCACCGTATCATGGTGCGCGATCAGCACCTGTTTGCCACGAACGATTGCACCGATATTTGCTCCCTGTGGCAAAACTACCTGATCGACCCGTTTACCCACCACCTGCGAAGTGCTTTCATCACCATGGGCTACGGCTTCAATCGCCTCAGCCGCCCCTTTGCGCAATGAATGCACAGCCACTACATCACCACGACGCACATGGGTTAAGAGTTCGCCTATGGTCACCTGCTGTGGTGAAATGGCGACATCTATCAGACCTTTTTTTTCAATCAGCTCGCTATAACCGGGTTTGTTAATCAGCGCCATAACTTTACTGGCACCCATATGCTTGGCCAGCATAGTTGACAAAATATTGATTTCATCACTGTTGGTACAGGAGATCACCACATCCATGCTGTCTATATTTTCTTCAAGCAATAACTCTTCATTCGTTGCACTACCCAGCAACACCACCGCTTTTTCCAGAGTATGCGATAAATATTTTGCACGCTGCTGGTCCTGCTCAATTATTTTTACCTGATGACTTTTTTCAAGGGTTTGTGCCAGACGCTTACCGATATGCCCGCCGCCAATAATCAGAATTCGCTTAAACGGTTTTTCAACGCGTCTTAGCTCATTCATAACAGCACGAATGTTTTCTCTTGCGGCGACAAAGAAGACTTCATCATCAACTTCAATGATGGTGTCACGCTTTGGCTCAATCGCTTTACCGCGTCGATATATTGCGGCAACCCGCGTATCAACTCCCGGCATATGGTCTCGTAATGCCTGTAGCTCATGCCCTACCAGCAAACCATCGTTATAGGCTTTGATGCCGACCAGCTGCACTTTTCCTTTGGCAAAATCCAGCACCTGTAATGCCCCGGGATATTCAATCAAATGATGAATATAATCCGTCATAATTTGTTCGGGACTGATGATGACATCAATCGGAAACGCTTCACGTTGAAACAGTTCGGGATGAATGATGTAATCGAGTGCGCGGATACGGGCTATTTTGGTGGGTGTGTTATACAGCGAGTAGGCAATCTGACAAGCTACCATATTGGTTTCATCGCTGTTGGTAACAGCGATCAGCATATCGGTGTCTTCAATCCCGGCTTTTTCAAGCACATGCGGGTGTGAGGCATCACCAACCACGGTCTGGATATCCATACGATCGCGCAAATCATGCAACCAGTCAGGGTTTTTATCGACCAGTGTAATATCATTGGCTTCGCGTGCCAGGTTTGCCGCAACCGACGAGCCAACCTGTCCCGCACCAAGAATAAGAATTTTCATTTAAGAAGTCCCCAACCCAGACCCAACCGGATGCTAATCAAGCAGAGAGAGTAAAGCGCGGATTTTACGCTAAATACACTCAGCTGATAAGCCTAATTGCAGATCTTTACCGCACAACACACCTGCCAGCCAGCACCGGAGAGACTTCCACCCGACTAGCCAGGCGCTACCAGCAAGCCCTAACTCGGGATAATTTTGAACGCATGCACCGTGTCAATTTGCAGCAGTCGCTGCGCCAACTCATTAAAATTCTTTTTATGTTTCGACATAATAAACATTTCATAGCGGATATAAGTGCCTTTATCACGCAGGATATAACTCAGATCAAACGCTTTTAAGCCGAATTGATCAAGCATGTGCATTAACGCCTCTTCATCCATAGAGCCGTTTGTTCTGAATAAGCTGATGGAGAATTTTGCGTATTTTTGCGACGGCAGCCATTTTTCAAACATTCTGAAAAATGAAAGCACCGTCACCGTGATAAGCGTCGCCAGCGCAGCCGGAAAATAAAATCCCAATCCAATAACGATTCCGATCGAGGCGGTCATCCAGATCGAAGCCGCGGTAGTCAGACCACGAACAGACAAGCCTTCTTTGATGATTACACCGGCACCTAAGAAACCAATACCCGTCATAATGCCCTGCGCCATTCGGGTCGGGTCTGTACGAATCGTCTCAATGAATTCAGCCGGCATAAACTGCCACTGAAAGGCCATTAGCAGCATCAACAGTGCAGATGACACACAAACCAGCGTGTGAGTACGAAACCCGGCTTCACGTCCGTGATAGGCCCGCTCAATACCAATAATTCCACCGGCTAATAAAGCCAGCAATAAACGATTGAGAACTAAAATTTCATCTGCGTACATGTATAGTCAACTGCCTGTTTAAAAGTGATCGGTGCCGCCAATAATAGCAGCAGATAAAAATATTTTGTTATAAAAAATAACAAATGATAAAAACTAAATAGACTTTCGTACCAGCGCGTAATAAAAACCATCCATCTGCTGCTCACCGCTTAAGATCTGCCGGCCGACTTTTTGTTCATGGCCCCAACCGGCTGCTATCTTTATTTCTTCAGCATCCGTCATGCGCTGTAAAAAATGCTGCATTTGCTGCTCGTTTTCGACCCGAAAAATTGAGCAGGTTGCATATAGCATCAGCCCACCCGGCTTCAACATCGGCCAGAGTACATCAAGAATTTGTTGCTGCGTCGCTACCAGCTCTGCAATATCACTCTCGCGGCGCAATGACTTAATATCCGGATGACGACGAATTACCCCACTGGCAGAACACGGGGCATCCAACAAAATTCGGTCATATTGCTGACCTTGCCACCATTGCTCCGGTTGCGAAATATCGGCGCAGATCAAATTCGCCTGCTGCCCTAATCGCTGCAAGTTTTCTGCAACCCGCTGCAGTCGTGATTCTGAAATGTCCACCGCATCGAGTTCTAGCGCCGGCTCAGTCTGCAGAATATGCGCGCTTTTACCACCCGGTGCGGCACAGGCATCCAGCACTTTCTGCTGAGGCGCAAGCTGCAACAACGGCGCTGCACACTGGGCTGCGGCATCCTGCACAGACACCAAACCCTGCTCAAAACCCGGCAGCCGAGACACATCTGCCGGCTGCTTTAAAATCAGCGCACCGGGTACATGGGCTGCCACCTCTGCATCCAGCTCAACCTCATTTAATAATTCATTATAATCTGCCACTTCCATTTGCCGGGTATCCAGCCGTAGCGTCATCGGAGCGGCTTGATTAGCCTCACTTAAAATTTGCTGCCACTGCTCGGGCCAGTCATATTTTATTTTATCGATCAGCCATTGTGGGTGCGAAAATTCAGCTTCTAAAGTATCTTTATAATTGATCTCGTCACGCTCTCGTATCAACTGTCGCAAAACGGCATTGATCAGTGCTTTCGCCCATTTTTTTCTGATTTTAAGAGAGCTATTGACCGCCCCATCGACCGCAGCATAATCGGGGGTGCGTAACCACAGTAACTGAAACACACCCAGCATTAATATGATGTTGATATCCAGGTCTTTGGCTTTCAGTGCTTTTTTTAAATATTTTTTAAGAATCGATTCAAGTTGCCAGCGCCAGCGTAACACGCCATACACCAGTGCCTGTAACAGTGGCCGCTCACGCTCATCCAGATTACTGATTTCATTAGGTATCGCACTGCTCAGTGACTCGCCGTTTTTCAGCACTCTGAGAAGAACTTTGATCGCAATAAAGCGTGCATCCATTTTTTGCTGAGGCTTAGTGGCCATTATTCGGCCTCAAGACCGAGTATCTTAGAGGCCGGATCATGAGCATTTAAAAACGCCGCGGCAGGCATCGGTTTTTTACCCGGCATCTGAATTTCTGTAAGCGCCAGCACACCATCACCGGTCATCACATAAAAGGCTTTTTTCTGCACTGCAATAACCTGCCCTGGCTGTGCTGTGTTGCTTGCTGTCAGCTCTGAGGCATCGACCACATGCGCCTGCCAGATTCGCATGACCTTATTATCATAAACCGTCTGCGACACCGGCCAGGCGTTAAACGCTCTGATCTGACGCGCTATCAATTCGGCGCTGTGTTGCCAGTTAATTTTGGCTTCTATCTTTTGCAGTTTTTCTGCATAGGTCACCAGTGCCTCATCCTGCTTTTCAGGCTCAAGTGTCTGATTCTCGATCGCAGGCATAATCTCCATTAATGCACGACCACCCATTTCCATCAGCCGGTCATGTAATTGTGAAGCTGTCATATCGTTGTTAATCTCACACACCGATTTCGACAGCATATCGCCGGTATCCAGACCGATATCCATTTGCATAATGGTAATACCGGTTTCCTTATCGCCGGCCAGTATCGCCCTTTGTATCGGTGCTGCACCGCGCCAGCGGGGCAAAATAGATGCGTGTATATTGATACATCCCAGCCGGGGCGCCGCTAAAATTGCTTCTGGCAAGATTAAGCCATAAGCTGCAACCACCATTAAGTCGGCCTTTAAATCTATCAGCTGCTGTCGATCCTGTTGCGCTTTAAAGTTTAACGGCTGATAAACAGCAATATCATTTTCCAGCGCCAGCTGTTTGACCGGGCTTGGTGTTAATTTTCGGCCACGGCCGGCCGGCCGATCCGGCTGTGTATAAACGGCAACCACTTCATGTTCAGAGTCGATCAGGGCCTGTAACGCAGCAACAGAAAAATCCGGTGTACCGGCATAAATTATTTTTAGCATAGGAATTCAGTGTCTTGGTTGAGGCTTAACTCGCAGCCTGTTTGCGTTGCTTTTCCAGCTTTTTCTTTATCCGGTTGCGCTTTAGTGGCGATAAATAATCAACAAATAATTTACCATCCAGGTGATCTATTTCATGCTGAATACAGACCGCCAGAAGCTCTTCTGCATCCAGCGTAAAGACGTTACCATCGTAACCCAGCGCTTTTATTGTGATCCGATCTGCGCGCTGCACCGTTTCGTAGATACCCGGCACCGATAAACAGCCCTCATCCATCTCTTCGATACCCTGCAGGCCGACAATCTCAGGATTAACTAAATAAAGCGGCTGATTCTTCTCTTCTGAAACATCAATTACGATCAGTCGCTGGTGAATATTAACCTGCGTAGCTGCCAAACCAATACCCGGTGCGTCATACATGGTTTGCAGCATATCATCCAGAACTGCGCGGATTTGATCATCGACAACCTCTACCGGGCGCGCAACCGTACGCAATCGGTCGTCTGGAAACTCTAAAATGGGAAGTATCGCCATCTCTACCTACACCTTAAAAATTATCAACTAAAAGCCTAAACCTACTTTAATACCTTAAGTTTATCAGCTAAACTCTGGAAAACCACGGAATTATGATGAGGATATCAGCTTGGGGATTCAACAAAAAATACTAAATAATCCGCTACTCATCCTGGCAATCTGTTCGCTGCTGTCAATATCGATCTGCTCAAGCCAGCTAGCCCGTGCCGATGACACGGCCATCACTGATTCCAGCCTGCAAGCAGAAGACTCGCAACCGATCATTGTCGGTCTGCCTGAATCCGAATCTGAAAGCACGGCCCCAATCTCAGAAGACGCCGCTGCCACCAGCGATACCGAGGAAACCACTGCCACACTAACGCCTGAAGTCGTTGCCAATATCCGCGAAGCAACGCCACGCGAATACCTTGTTAAATCAGGCGACACATTATGGGGTATTGCCGGCTACTTTCTAAACGATCCCTGGTACTGGCCCGAGCTGTGGGCCAAAAACCCGCAGATAAATAACCCTCATCTGATATTTCCTGGTGATATTATCAGTTTAATTTACCTTAATGGCCAGCCTGTTTTCCAGGTTTCTCGCGATGGACAGGTCGTCAACAGCAGCGCTGCCGTCAATACGCAAAGCGATAAACAAACCGAAACCAATAGTTTTGAGCGTGTTCATAAAGAAGGTCCGCTAAAACAAATCAAACTCTCACCGCGAATCCGCAGTACCGACTTAAAAGAAAGCATCAAAACCATCCCCAATGATGCCATTGAACAGTTCACCACCAAACCTCAGGTCGTTACTCTCGAGCAATGGCAGGATGCACCCTATATTATTGGCAGTGATGACAAACACCTGATTCTCAGCCAGGGCAACCGCATTTATATTCAGGGCGAGCTCGACCGAGAAAACCTGCGATACAATATATACCGCAAAGGCTCTGAATTAGTTGATCCCGCATCGGGCAGCATACTTGGCTACGAAGTCATCTATGCCGGTGAAGCCAGTATTTCAAAATACGATAGCCCGGCCAGTGGTCGCATCATAAAAGCCTCGCGGGAAATCATTGTCGGCGACCGCTTGCTGGCAACCGACCATTCTGAATTAAATAACCTGTTTTTCCCGAAACCACCCGAGGAGCAGGTAGAAGGTCAGATTATTTCACTGTTTGACGCCATCTCCAGCATCGCACAATACCAGATAGCCGTTATTAATCTGGGTAAGCGCAACGGCGTCGCGGTCGGCAATATATTGTCGACCTATACGCAGGGCGAAACCATACGCAATCGTTTTGAACGCCAGGAAGGCAAGGTTAAAGTCAAACTGCCGAATGAACGCAGCGGCATGATCATGCTATTTAAAACCTTTGATCGTGTCAGCTATGGCCTGATTCTCGAAGCCTCACGGGTTATTAAACGCAACGATGTGGTTCGCACACCTTATAAGTAAAACCAACCGACAGAGATCAATAGTCTGTCGGACACGAGGTCCGAGATTCTGACTAAACTGCCTCATGGATGATTTAAAAGACTGGTTAACGATTTCATTAATGGGCGGTTTAAGTTCAGACAAACTCTTATCCGCTCTGCAGGCTTGCTCGACTTTAAGTCAGCTTATTCATGCCGGCGAATCCTCTTTAAAAGAACTGAAGTTTACCGCGCACCAGATTTCTCAGCTCAACTCTGCCGAACCTGAAAAAATTAATGCCATGCTTGAGTGGGCACAGCAAGATCATCATCACGTCTTGCCGATAACTGACGAGCGCTATCCGGCGCAGTTAAAAAACATAAGCAACCCACCCAAAGTATTGTTTGTTAATGGCGACATTGATTATCTCTACCAACCACAGCTGGCCATGGTCGGCAGCCGCTCCCCCAGTGCTGGCGGTGAAAAAACGGCCGAAGCCTTTGCGCAACACCTCTCTGCCAATGGCCTGACCATAACCAGTGGACTTGCCCGCGGGATAGATGCCGCCAGTCATCGTGGCGCTCTCAAAGGTATTGCCGGCACTATTGCGGTGGTGGCCACCGGTCTGGACCGCGTGTATCCGGCAGAGCATCGACAGCTGGCTCATCAGATTTGCGAACAGGGCGCATTAATCTCAGAGCAACCACTGGGCACCGCCCCGCATGCCGGTCTGTTCCCGCTACGAAACCGTATCATCAGCGGCCTCAGCCTCGGTGTTCTGGTGGTCGAGGCAGCCATTAAAAGCGGCACACTGATAACCGCGCGACATGCGATTGAGCAAAACAAAGAGGTCTTCGCTATTCCCGGCTCTATTCACAACCCGGCAATAAAAGGCTGTCACGCCCTGATAAAACAAGGTGCAAAGCTGGTTGAAACAGCCGATGACGTGTTAGAAGAATTGCAAATACTGGTAAAAGATAACACTTCGGGTGATACTACAGGCGAAAATCGGGCAAACCCGACTAAAGACCCCGATCCAGAGTACCAGAAATTATTAGGCTGCATGGGTTACGATCCCATCGATATCGACAGTATTTCAGTGTGTACGGGGTTTAGCGCAGCAAATATTGCTTCCATGCTGTTAATACTGGAACTACAAGGTGATATTGTTGCCAGCAACGGCTTATATACCCGGCTTGGCAAGAGAGATTAAACGAATGAAACAAAATGTTGTTGATGTCCTTATGTTCCTGTTCGAACACTACATTGGGGATGACATCGAAGAACAAGCCCACGAATCGGCCCGCGATCTGGCAGAAATTCGTCTTGAGGAACTGGGTTTTCCACAAATGGCTATCAACAAAGCCTTTGACTGGCTTGAAGATCTGGCCGAGTTGCAGGATATTGCCGAGCTTACCCCTCTCACATCGACAGCGATGCGGGTCATCAGCCAGGAAGAAATGTCACTGCTCGATCAGGAAGGTATCGGCTTCTTACTGCATCTTGAGCAAACCGGCATATTGACACCGTTAACCCGTGAGCTGGTGCTCGACCGAGTATTAGCACTCGACACCCAGGTTGATATTGAACAATTAAAATGGATCGTTATGATCGTGCTGTTTAACCACCCTGGTGAAGAGAATGCCTACGCCTGGATGGAAAGCCTTGTGTTTGATCAGGGTCTGGATTATATCCATTAACAATCACATTAAACATCAACGAAAAAAATAAATATATGAGCACCAATCTGGTTATTGTAGAGTCACCTGCAAAATCAAAAACCATAAAAAAATACTTGGGCAATGACTTTCAAATCCTTGCATCGTACGGACACCTGCGCGATTTAATCCCGAAAGAAGGCGCAATCGAAACCGATAATGATTTCAAAATGAAATATCAGGTTATCGAAAAAAACGAAAAACACGTCGACGCGATAAAAAAAGCCCTTAAGAAAGCCGACACCCTCTATCTCGCAACCGATCAGGACCGCGAGGGAGAAGCCATATCCTGGCACCTGTACGAACTATTAAACGAACAGGGTTTACTTGAAAACAAAACCGTCCATCGTGTTGTTTTTAACGAAGTGACAAAGCGCGCCCTGCAACATGCAGTCGCCAATCCACGCGAACTTGATATGAGCATGGTGAATGCTCAGCAGGCTCGGCGCGGTCTGGATTATCTTGTCGGTTTTAATCTGTCACCACTACTGTGGAAAAAAGTTCAGCGTGGTTTATCTGCCGGCCGTGTACAAAGTCCGGCCTTGCGTTTATTGGTTGAGCGCGAGGAAGAAATCGAAGCCTTTGAGCCTCAGGAATATTGGAGCATTGATGCGCAGACAGAAAAAGATGCAAAAGCTATTTCAGCAAAGCTCACGGTTTTCGACAATGAAAAGGTCAAGCAATTTACCTTTAATAACGAAAAAGACAGTGTTGCTGCAAAGCAAACCATGCTGGATGCGGCAAACGGCAATCTGAGCGTTGCAAAAGTTGAAAAGAAACAGCGCAAACGCAACCCTGCACCTCCTTTTACAACCTCGACCTTGCAACAGGAAGCCGCCAGAAAACTGCGCTTTTCAGCGCAACGTACCATGCGTACAGCACAGCAGCTTTATGAAGGGATCGACATCGGTGGTGAAACCGTTGGTTTAATTACCTATATGCGTACCGATGCGGTACACCTGGCGCAGGAAGCGATAGAAGAGCTGCGGGCATTAATAGAAAGCAAATACGGCAAAGACAATCTGCCCGATGAAGTGCGCACCTTTAAAACCAAATCTAAAAACGCGCAGGAAGCGCATGAAGCTATCCGCCCGACTTCCGTCAACCACCTGCCAGAAGAGATCAAATCACATTTAAAACCGGACCAGTACAAACTCTATGAACTGATCTGGAAACGCACCATGGCCTGCCAGATGATTCACGCCACCATGGACACGGTAGCAGTTGATTTGGACTGTGGCTCGGATCGCTACCGTTTTCGCGCTAACGGCTCGACTATTAAACACGCCGGCTTCATGGCGCTGTATCTCGAAGATACCGATGACAGCAATAATGAAGACAATGAAAAACTGCTGCCGCCATTGGAACAAGGCGAGAAAATTAAACTCATTGATATCCTCACCGAACAGCATTTTACTGAACCACCACCGCGTTTTTCAGAAGCCAGTCTGGTAAAAACACTTGAAGAATACGGCATAGGCCGGCCTTCAACCTACGCATCAATTATCTCAACACTGCAAAACAGAAATTATGCAGAGCTGGAAAACCGGCGTTTTACCCCAACCGATATCGGTCGCATTGTTAACGGTTTTCTGACAGAACATTTCACCAAATATGTCGATTACAGTTTTACTGCCGAATTAGAAGACGAACTCGACGCAGTCTCTCGTGGTGAAGAAGACTGGGTTCCGTTAATGCAAAACTTCTGGACCCCGTTTAAGCAACAGGTTGATCATATCGAAGAAAATGTCAGCCGTGCCGATGTTGCTCAGTCACGCCTGATCGGCACTGATTCAAAAACCGGCAAACCTATCACCGTACGAATGGGACCTTATGGCCCGTTTGTGCAGATCGGCGATAAGGATGACGAAGAAAAACCGGCCTTTGCCAGCCTCAAGCCTGGTCAAAAAATGAACCAGATTGACATGAGCAACTACGAAGAACTGTTTGTATTCCCGAGAATTCTCGGACAAACAGCAGATGGCGAGGAAGTCTCTGCCAACGTAGGACGTTTTGGCCCGTACGTAAAATTCAACAATACCTTTGTCTCGATTCGCAAAGAATATCAGGACCGTGGCATCGACGCCTATAATATCGGACTTGAAGATGCACTGGTTCTGGTAAAAGAAAAGAAAGAATTCGAAGCTAACAAATACATCAATTCTTTTGAAGGCACTGATATAGAAGTTCTTAACGGCAGATTTGGCCCGTATATCACCAACGGTGAAAAGAATGCCAAGATCCCTAAAGATCGCGAACCTAAATCACTGACCCTGAAAGAATGCGAGGAATTATTAGCCGCTGCACCAGAACGCAAGGGCAAGAAGAAACTCAAGAAAAAAGCCGCCGCAAAGAAAAAAGTCACGAAGAAAAAGACTGTGACTAAAAAGAAATCCACTGCCAAGAAAAAAACAACCACGAAAAAGAAGAGCACGGCTAAAAAGAAAACAACAACAAAAAAGAAAGCCACTACTAAGAAAAAGACAACCAAGAAAAAAACCGACAGTCAATAGTGGTCAGCCCGTTCATCATCCGTAAAACTGCGCTTGCAATAAAGCAAGGCGAATTAGTTGCTTACCCTACTGAAGCCGTTTTTGGTTTGGGCTGCGACCCATACCAGCACGCGGCTGTGCAACGCCTTCTGACACTAAAGCAACGACCCGTTGAAAAAGGACTGATACTGGTTGCCAGTGATCTTCAGCAATTAGATGACTTTATTGAACCACTCACTGAACAACAAATCCAGACCATAAGCAGGCACGCCAATACCAGCTGGGTCGTGCCGGCAAAAAATGCACCTATCTGGTTACGCGGCAAACACGATACGCTGGCCATTCGTCTTAGCGCCCACCCTCTGGTCAGAACGCTATGCGATTACCTTCAGCAACCCGTAGTTTCAACCAGCGCCAATCCTGCGGGCAGAAACCCGGCCCGCAACAGCCTGCATTGCCATCAATATTTTCAACATGAGCTGGCTATTATCATTAACTCAGAGACCGGCTCATTAGCGCAGCCAACTGAAATACGCAATCTACTAACCCAGCAAATAATCAGAGCCAACTAACCAGTGTGAGCATTATGAACAATGACAACCCCAGCGTAGAACGCGTTAAATCCTTTCTGCTTGATCTGCAGGACAGAATTTGCAGCGCTCTTGAACAAGAAGATGGCAAAGAAAGTTTTATCGCTGACGAATGGCAGCGCGAAGCCGGTGGTGGTGGTCGCAGCCGTGTCATGGTGAACGGTGCGGTGTTTGAACAGGCGGGGATTAACTTCTCTCATGTTTTTGGCGACAATCTACCGGCTTCTGCCACCGCTCACCGACCTGAACTGGCCGGACGTAATTTTCAGGCAATGGGTGTGTCGCTGGTGATTCACCCTCACAACCCTTATGTCCCGACTTCACACGCTAATGTGCGATTTTTTATCGCTGAAAAAGAAGGCGCAGAGCCAATCTGGTGGTTTGGTGGTGGTTTTGATTTAACCCCGTACTATGGCAATGAAGACGATGTGAAACACTGGCACCAGAGCTCTTTCGACGCCTGTAAAGACTTTGGCGATGGCGTATACGAAAAATATAAACAATGGTGCGATGATTATTTTTATCTAAAACATCGCGATGAGCCACGCGGTGTCGGTGGTCTGTTTTTTGATGACCTTAACGAATGGGGTTTTGAAAAAAGTTTCGAGTTTATGCAAAGTGTTGCTAATCATTACGTGCCTGCCTATCAACCTATCGTTGCAAAACGCAAGAACACTGAATACGGCGAACGTGAGCGTGACTTCCAGCTTTATCGACGCGGTCGTTATGTTGAGTTTAATCTGGTTTATGACCGTGGCACTTTATTCGGCTTGCAAACCGGTGGCCGCACCGAATCGATTTTAATGTCACTGCCGCCACTGGTAAAATGGCGCTACAACTGGCAGCCTGAAAAAGGCAGCGCTGAAGCGACACTTTATGATGTCTTTTTAAAACCCACTGACTGGTTAAATAAGTAAATCACTATGACAAAGACCGAACAACTATTACAACAACTCGCCAGCTCCGCGGAAAGTGTCAGCTTCAATCAGGTTATTGAAGCCATCGAGTCTGACTATAATTACACGCCGAGCCGTTTTACCAATGGCCTCGGCAGCAATATGGCGATCAATGAAGCCGGTACTAATGAAGGCTCCTGCAAGATCTTTGCATTTGCTGAGATCAACCAGCTGACAGAACAGCAGACTCTGCATTGTTTTGGTGACTATTACCGGCACGATGTTTTACAGAACTCGCTGGGTTCAGATCACGCCAATATTCGCAATTTTATGCAGCATGGCTGGACTGGCGTAAAATTTGACGAGACCGCGTTAATAAAAAAATAATGCCAGCACCAGACAAAACTGATTGTGTTTACACAAAACAATTTTGTGAGGAAAATATCTGGAAGCTGGTTGATTTATTACTTAGCCAGGCTGTACCGGCTACTGAACTGGACGTCGTTTTTATCAGTAACCAGAGCAGACAGGTCGCTGTTTTTAATCAGCAGAGAGGCTCATTGCATCAGCCTCTTATCTGGGATTACCATGTTGTTTTATTGCACACTACAGCGACTGATTTTTTTATTTATGATTTTGAAACGCTGGCTCACTTTCCCTGCCCGGCCAGCCATTATTTTCGACTGAGTTTTCCACCGCTCATAGCCGAAGCCGCGTCATACTCACCACTGTTTCGTTTAATACCGGCTTCAGAATATCATCAGCACTTTAGTTCCGATCGCTCCCATATGCTGTCACATATTGATGCCACCGCGTTTCCTCACTATCCTGCTATTCAGCCAGCAAACAACGCTAAAGCGATTACATTACAGCAATACTGGGATTTTAATCTGCAGCTGCCTGATAGCAGTTATATTCTGGACCTGCCTGAATTTTTCGCAAAAACCAGCCATGCGAGGTACACTCCGCATACTCTGGATGTGGTTTCAGACAACAGAAAAAAATGACTGTATAATGACCAAAACCCTAACACTTAAGTCACTACTTTAGCGGAGCATTTAACGTGTCATCACATTCTTTTTTCCCTGCCACACGCATGCGACGAATGCGCCGCGATAGCTTTTCACGTAACCTGATGCGCGAGCATTCATTGACGGCACACGATTTCATCTACCCGGTTTTTGTTATAGAAGGTGAACAGAAAAAAGAAGCCGTGGTATCGATGCCCGGTGTTGAACGCATGAGCATCGATTTGCTGGTTGAAGAAGCCAGACAATGCCATGCACTGGGAATACCCGCCATGGCGCTGTTCCCTGTGGTTTCGCAGCAATTCAAGTCTGATGATGCAGCAGAAGCCTATAATCCTGACGGGCTGGCTCAGCGTGCGGTACGCGCATTAAAATCGGCAGTGCCTGAACTCGGCATCATCACCGATGTCGCGCTGGACCCTTTCACATCGCACGGGCAGGATGGCCTGATCGATGACAGTGGCTATGTGTTAAATGACGAAACCGTAGAGGTACTGGTAAAACAAGCCCTCTCCCATGCTGAGGCCGGTGCCGATATCGTTGCTCCATCGGATATGATGGATGGCCGTATCATCGCCATTCGCGAAGCACTGGAAGCCAACGGATATATTTATACACGCATCCTCTCCTATGCAGCCAAATATGCATCAAGTTTTTACGGACCCTTTCGCGATGCCGTCGGTTCTGCTGCAAATCTTGCCGGGGGTAATAAATACAGCTACCAGATGGACCCCGCCAATTCCAATGAAGCACTGCGCGAGGTACTGCTGGATATCAATGAAGGTGCTGACATGGTGATGATTAAACCCGGAATGCCCTATCTCGATATTGTTTACCGGATTAAACAGGAGTTTGCGATGCCAACTTATGTCTACCAAGTCAGCGGTGAATACGCGATGCTTAAAGCCGCCAGCCAAAATGGCTGGCTCGATGAGCAGCAGGTGGTACTGGAATCTTTACTGGCCATGAAACGGGCCGGAGCTGACGGCATTTTAACCTATTATGCAAAACTTGCCGCACAGTGGTTACAGGACAATAAATAAGTCCATGCCTAATATCACTATCGACCGCTATGCCGTCATGGGAAACCCAATAACGCACAGTAAATCACCGCAAATCCACCAGCAATTTGCAGCCCAAACACGTCAACAGTTGAGCTACGAAAAAATTCAGGTCGAAACCGATGACTTCAGCGATGCAGTCGCGCGATTCCAGCAGAATAATGGTAAAGGTTTAAATATTACCGTACCGTTAAAAGAACATGCCTTTAAAATCGCTAACCAGCTAACCGAGCGCGCCCGTCGAGCCGGAGCAGTCAATACGCTCATCCTCAATGCAACGAATAATTATACCGGTGACAATACCGATGGCATTGGACTGGTGCGTGACTTAATGCAAAATCACGATACCGAACTGGCGAATAAGGATATTCTTATCCTCGGTGCTGGCGGTGCAGTCCGCGGTATACTTGAGCCCTTTATTCAGCAACGACCTGATCGCTTGCTTATCGCTAACCGGACCCTGCAACGGGCTGAGGATTTAGCTGAGGATTTTTCTGATATATTTCATATCGAAACATCTGAATACACAGCGCTCGAAGGGCTGCAGTTTGATATTATTATTAACGGCACATCAGCCAGTTTAAGTGGTGACTTGCCGCCGCTGCCTGAAAAGCTGCTAAAGAATACCAGTACCGCTTATGACATGATGTATGGCAAAGAAGACACGCCGTTTATGCTGTGGGCAAAGCAAAATAACGCAACGAAAATACTCGACGGCCTGGGTATGTTAGTTGAACAGGCCGCCGAATCATTTTATTGCTGGAGACATATCAGGCCGGATACAAAACCGGTGATAACCTCAATCCGCCGCAATATGTAATCGGCAGCAGATCAGATTTTTTTCTAAGTCACCTATCTTCTTTCACGAACTGGCTCACGACGTTCTTGACCGAACTGTTTATTACAGGCATCAATCCTTCTGTCATTATTTCTGGCCTGTTTGATACAGTTATTATATTTTCTGTCGCGTGCTGATGCAGCTTCATCACGACGTCGATCATTACGATCAACAGGTCGGGCATTTCTTCTTTCTCTGAGTTCACGCTCTCTTCTTTCCCGCTCTCTCGCTTCATTTTGCAGCCTTAGGGCTTCTCTTGCCTCACGTTCTCTTCTTTGTTTCAGCTCCAGATCAGCAGCCCGAGTATTCGCAAAACGGATACCTTGTCTGACTTCTCGCTGTGCTTTTTTAATCAGTTGTAATGCCTTAACCCGGTGTCCGCCTTTATTGGCTTCGGCTCCTTGGAGAATTTTTTCTGCATCATCCAGCGCCTGCAAGGCAGAATCCATCGCCGGCTGACGCATGGCATAAGCTGACTGACTGACACTGAGCACAGCGACTCCACTTAATAACAAACAAAGCGATAGTTTTTTCAACATCTTATTCCCCTTAATTATCAGTAATTATTATTTGTAACATAAAATCAAATTTCAACATTCGTTATATCTTAGTATAAATAATCATTTTATGCCTGTCTTATAAGTCCGATTAGCTCTCATAAAACATAAAAAAGCCCAGTTAAATTACCGGGCTGTTTTTACTAAACAAATCGAACTAGTTAATTTTAGTTAATTCACTGCTGGTGAATCTGTAACAGCTGAGGTCGGACTGGCCGATGGCATTACCACCCCCTCATCTGAGCTGTTAGGAATATAAGCCATGCTTTCTTCGGCCAGCGTATTACCGGCATCATCAACCACGGTTACTATCCATTCACCCAACCATTGCGGTTGCAGTGTTTTACTTGACCAGATACGCCAGCGATTTGAACCAACCTTGAAAGCAACTTCTGCTTTCACATTGCCGGCATGTTCCCAGCGATGGGTAATCGTCCTGCCCGACATGCCTTTTATTTCAGTAAAAAAATAAATTTTCTCATTATCATTGGTCAGCTGACCCACCTTATCAATCGGTTCTCTGTTTTCAACACCGCTTGTAAAAATCGATCTGGCTATATTTTCTGTGGCTGAGACTGCAGATGATAAAAGAATAAAACCGAGACTGATATACGATAATTTTTTCATTATGATCTCCTTGTCATTGTGCACTTTAATGAAAGACCTGAGACTAGCACGGCCAAAACTCTGTTTGGAAGCCGACTAACAACAGTATCTGGACCAAAGGCTAATTCACACGATAACCGGTCAGAATAATTCATGCGTGACGATCCTGATGGCGCTGTTGCAGCCGCACATAATGCTCGGCCGAATATTTAAAATAAGCTTTTTCTTTATCGCTCAGTGGCCGCGCCTGTTTTACCGGGTTACCTAAATACAGATAACCACTTTCCAGCTCTTTATTTGGCGGCACCAGACTACCGGCACCAACAATGACATTATCGTGTATCACCGCACCATCCAGTACCGTTGCAGACATTCCGATCAGACAACAGTCGCCAATACTACAGGCATGCAATACCGCATTATGGCCGACGGTCACATCATCGCCGACTATCAATCCACGGCCTGCACCAAGCGGACCTTCATGGGTCACATGCAGCACACTACCGTCCTGAATATTGCTGCGTTTGCCGATTTTAATCCGGTTGACGTCACCGCGTAATACCGCCATTGGCCAAATCGAGCTGTCTTTGCCGAGCTCTACATCACCCAGCACCAGTGCCATTTCATCAACAAAGACACCGTCTGCAATAACGGGGCTTACCCCATCAAATTTTCGTATTGTCATATCCTGCCCTGTGGTTTAGCGCATAGTTACCAGCTCTTCTGAGCTGGTCGGGTGTATCGCAAGCGTGTCATCAAGGTCGGCTTTAGTCGCACCCATGCGAATGGCGACGGCAAAACCCTGCAACATTTCATCAGCGCCAGGGCCAATGATATGACAGCCAACGACTTTTTCCTGAGCCCCGACCACCACCAACTTCATCGCTGTTTCGACTTTGTGCTCGGTCATGGCATTGTACATGGCTGTGAAACGTGAACTATAAATCTTAACCGCCGCGCCGTGTTCGACTTTGGCTTCTTCCTCAGTCAGCCCAACGGTTCCAATCGGCGGGTGACTGAAAACAACGGTCGGAATTAAATCATAATTTAAATGACGACCTTTCATGCCACCGTAAAGCCGGTCCGCCATGCGTCTGCCAGCCGCTATCGCCACCGGTGTTAATTGCGCACGCCGAGTTACATCCCCCAGCGAATAAATATTTTTGATATTGGTTTCCTGATAATCATTACAGGGCACATAACCCTCGTCATCCATTTCTACGCCGCTGACTTCAATCGACATACCTGCGGTGTTTGGCTCACGCCCTATCGCCCAGATCACCTGATCAAAACCGCTCGTGCGCTTACCCTGATCACAGACCAGCGTCAGTGTGCCATCATCTTCTTTAATCAATTCGGCAACCTGGGTGCGCGCCATTAAATCCACACCATCATTAATCATCGCTTCCATCAGCGACTCACGCAGCATCGCATCAAAACTCCGTAAAAACTGGCCTTTACGAATAAACAAAGCCACATCGGTACCCAAACTATTTAATACACCGGCAATCTCAACCGCTATATACCCGGCCCCGACCACCGCGACTTTTTTCGGCTGCTGGGTTAAGGCAAAAAAGCCATCCGAGGTGATACCATACTCTGCACCCGGGATTTTTGGCACTACCGGCTTGGTACCCGGTGAAATCACAATTTTTTCCGCACTAATCTGTTTGCCATCGACATCCAGTGTGTGGGCATCTACAAATTTGGCATAGCCCTGTATCTCGTCAATATTCGAGTCTTTCAGATAACTGTGGTACCAAGTATTAATACCATCGATATATTGTTCACGCTTGTTTACCAGTGCCGACCAGTCAAAACCCTTATTGCTGACATCAAAACCGTAATCTCTGGCATCCTGTATTGCATGCGCTAACGAGCCGCCAAACCACATCACCTTTTTCGGCACACAACCTACATTCACGCAAGTGCCGCCTATTTTACCCACTTCAACCACGGCACACTTAGCGCCGTACAGGGCCGCCCTTTCTGCCACCGACAAACCACCACTACCTGCACCAATGGCAATCAAGTCATAATCGAAGGCGTGTTTTTTATTTTTGCTGGTTTGATTCGTCATAGAGGCTCTTATGTATTAGATGGCAGTCAGGTAATATAGCAGCATAAACAGCACTGCTATTTCATTAAATCATTATATTACACGGGATTCCACTGGGTCATGGTCATTTTTCGTTATTTACGCAAGCTCGCAACTCATTCTAATAATCCGCTTATTCAACAACTCGAAAATTATGCCTACCTAATCCGTCTTGACCGCCCTATCGGCATCCTGTTGCTGCTGTGGCCGACTCTATGGGCCTTATGGATTGCTGCAGAAGGCTTGCCGGACCTTGGCGTTCTCATTGTTTTTATGCTCGGGGTATTTTTTATGCGATCTGCCGGCTGTGCCATTAATGATTATGCCGACCGTGAAGTGGATGGCCATGTCAGCCGTACCCAAAACCGCCCGATTGTCAGTGGCAAGGTAAGCCCCAGAGAAGCTTTGTGGGTCTTTGTTATTCTCACCGGCTGCTCTTTTTTGCTGGTTTTATTCATGAATGCTCTGACTATTTATTTATCGTTTGCCGGTGCAGCACTGGCAGCCAGTTACCCCTTTATGAAACGCTACCATTTCCTGCCACAGGTACATCTGGGTGCTGCTTTTGGCTGGGCTGTGCCGATGGCCTATGCCGCACAGAGCAATCAGATCACACCGTTGGCTTGGTTGTTATTTCTGGCAACCGTGTTATGGGCTACGGTCTATGACACTATGTACGCGATGGCTGACCGTGATGATGATATCAAAATCGGCGTAAAATCCACTGCCATTTTATTTGGCGATGCTGACCGTATTATGATCGGCATTATCCAGCTGATGTTAATATTAACCCTGTTACTGATTGGCGATCGTGCCGGGCTTGGCATGTTTTATTACCTCGGTGTCTTCGTCGCCGGTATTTTTTCCCTTTATCAGCAATACCTGATTAAAAGCCGCGAGCCCAGACTCTGTATCGAAGCCTTTTTAAACAATAACTGGTTTGGTATTGCTATCTTTACCGGCCTTGTGCTCGAGTACTTTTTTAAAAAATAATGATGTAGCGAGCAAGCTAACTTAGTTACAATACTTGATCCACAAACACTATAAAGAGTAGATCTGATGCACGACTATCAACGCCAATTTATTGAACTTGCGGTGCAGAGCAAGGTACTTCGTTTTGGTGAATTTACCCTTAAATCCGGTCGTGTTAGTCCTTATTTTTTTAATGCCGGTTTATTTAATAGCGGTCAGGCGCTGGCACAACTGGGGCGCTGTTATGCTCAGGCCATTATCGATAGCGGGATTGAGTACGATGTACTGTTCGGCCCTGCTTATAAAGGTATACCCGTTGCCGCTGTCACCGTAATGGCATTAGCACTCGAGCACGGCATCGATGTACCCTATGCGTTTAACCGCAAAGAAGCCAAAACACATGGTGAAGGTGGCAATATAGTCGGTGCCGAACTGACGGGTAAACGGGTGCTGATCATCGATGATGTGATCACGGCCGGAACCGCTATTCGTGAGGCGGTGAATATTATCAAGGCTGAAAATGCCGAAGCAGTCGGCGTAATGATCGCACTAGACCGGCAAGAAAAAGGTCAGGGTGAGCAGTCAGCAGTACAGGAGGTCGAACAGGATTTTGGCATTCAGGTCGCTAACATTATCACTCTGCAGAATCTGATCAGTTACCTATCCGACGATCAGTCACAGGCCCATATGCTGGAACTGATGACAAGCTATCAAGCCCAATACGGGATTTGAGAGTATGCTGATCTAACCGATCAGCAGCGTTAAACCGGCCAGCAAAGTCACCACCTCAAAGACCCGTTTAACCAGCCGGTTACTATTTTTAAGGCTGATATGAGCCCCCAGATAACCGCCGCTTAATGAGCCCAGGAACAGCGCAGGCAACCAGTCCCATTGCACTGAACTTAATGCACTTAAGGTAACAGCCCCGGCACCGTTCCAGAACAGTCCAACCAAGACCAAGGTATAAGCCACGGCTTTTTTATAATCCAGACCAAACCATTTGACCAACCAGATGGTGACAAACAGCCCGCTGCCGGATGTCAATGAACCGTTTAAAACGCCAATGAAAAACAACACCAGAGCGCCAATGAGGTAGCCGTTAACATCACGGTGACAAGCTCGTTCGAGCTGCCCCAGTTTTTTTTGTAAAAAGGAATAGATCGCCAGGCTGATGGTTAAGCCACCGAGCGCAAGCTCAGCCAGACGGTCAGGCACGTCGATTATCCAGTATGCCCCGGTTACCACTCCCGGCAAACCCGATATCAGTATAAACAGCGCAAAGCGTCGTTCCAGCGATGCTTCTTTGAGATGCCTCAGTGTTGCCCCAAGCCCCAGCGCTACACTGGCTACTTTATGGGTGGCAAGCGCTGTACTGAAACTCAATCCCAGAAAAATAATCGCAGGTAACTGAAGCAAACCAGCACCACCGCCAGCCAGAGCTGACAAGGCATTGGCAATCACAGAAACGATAAATAAGACTATTTGGGAAGAAAATTCAGACACGACACACACTTTTAACAATTATCAATGACTTATACGACCCTATCATCATATAATAAAGAGAACCATGGTCAGAATAAAATTAACGGACTAGTTTACGATAATGCCCTACCTGCTACGCACTATTTTTCTTATTTTATTTTTTCTTAGCCAGCCAGTGTATGCTGAACTGAAAAAATGGGTAGATACTAACGGCCAGATTCATTACGGTGACAAGGTTCCGCCACAATACCTGCGCAAAGAACATAAAATCATGAATCAGGAAGGCGTGGTAATTGAAAATGTGCCTGCCAGCAAAACAGAAGAGCAGCTGCGAGCTGAAAGACGTCAGCAAAAAATCAATGAAATTCAGGCTGAAAAAAAACGTCAACAGGATTTTAAAGACCGGGTCTTAATCGATACTTATACTACCGAGCGCGACCTGTTAAAAGCTAGAGAAGAGCGAATCGGCACCTTTACTTCTCTGATTGACCTGACCTATACCATCATCAAGAGTAACGAGGAGCAACTACAGCGCTTACTCAGCAGAAAAGCTGAATTCGAACGATTCGAGAAGCCATTGCCGGCTCATATGCAGGAACAGGAAAAAATATTACGGCGCCAGATTATTGATAATCAGGGCTATATTGATGACCAGAAAAAAGAGCGCGATAAAATCATGCTTCAGTTTGATAAAGACTTATCCCGCTTTCTTTATCTGAAAGAGCAGGAACATCTGCGCAATCTCGAACTGGAACGCAGACGTCTTGAAAGAAAACGACTGGAAGAAGAGATCTACAACCTTCCAGCCAATTAAATCAACTCTTAATTAAGGTACCTACCCCGGCATCTGTTAGCAGCTCCAGTAACACCGCATGATCAACCCGACCATCAATTATATGCGATGTCTTAACACCTGCATTAACTGCACTCATGGCACAGTCAACTTTAGGCAGCATGCCTCCAGAAATTGTACCATCCTTAATTAAAGCAGCAACATCCGCCTGACTTAGTCCGGTCAGTAAGGCTCCCGACTTATCAAGAATACCGGCTGTATTGGTCAGCAACAGAAGCTTTTCTGAACCCAGTACCGAGGCCAGTTTTCCAGCCACCAGGTCCGCATTGATGTTATATGACGTTCCGTCATCACCGACACCGATCGGTGCCACCACCGGTATAAAACTACCACCATCCAGTGTATTGATAACTTGCGGATTAATATCTGAAACTTCACCGACGTGACCGAGGTCAATAATCTCCGATGCCGCCAATTCTGGCGACCCTGGTTTAAGCTGTAATTTTTTAGCCCGAATCAGTCCACCATCTTTACCGGTTAAACCAACTGCCTGTCCACCGTGCTGATTAATCAGATTTACAATATCTTTATTAACCAGACCACCCAGCACCATTTCAACAATATCCATGGTTTCACGGTCAGTCACCCGCATTCCATCGATAAACTTTGACTCCTTTCCGAGATTCAGCAGCATTTTTCCAATCTGCGGGCCACCACCATGTACCACAACAGGATTAACGCCCACCTGTTTCAGCAAAACAATATCACGGGCAAATGCACTTTTTAATTTGTCATCGACCATGGCATTACCGCCATACTTAATGACGATAGTTTTACCACTTAGACGCTGAATATAAGGCAAAGCCTCAGACAAAACATTGGCAATATTACTGGCTACTGACTGTTCCAACAGACTAACTCCGCTTATTTGAGTATTTAAAATTCTAACTGTAATTGTGGATCGACATTCAAAATTTGTTGCCGAAAAACTTCCTTAACTTTCTCAAGACCGGCTGGTGTATCCGCCTCAAAACGCAACACCAGACAGGGCGTGGTATTGGATGGCCTGATAAGCCCCCAGCCATAATCATAATTAACACGCATGCCATCGATCGTTGATATTTCTGAAGTAGAAAAGTCAGCAACCTTTTTTAATTTTTCCATAAACCGATAGTGCTCACCTTCGGCAAACTGAATCTGAATTTCTGGCGTATTATAAGAATCCGGCAAGGCATTAAACACCACATCTGCTGGCAAATCTTTTTTACTTAAAATCTCAAGCATCCGAGCCGCACTGTAAAGACCGTCATCAAATCCATACCAGCGTTCTTTAAAAAATATATGACCACTCATTTCTCCTGCCAGCAGTGCACCGGTTTGTTTCATTTTTGCTTTAATAAACGAGTGACCGGTCTTCCACATTAAAGCATCACCGCCCAGACGTTTGATTTCTTTATCTAGATGATTACTGGATTTAATATCGTATATGATTTGAGCGCCGGGATTTCTTGACAGCACATCCTCGGCGTATAACATCATCTGCCGGTCTGGCCAGATAATATTTTTCTTATTATCAATAATCCCAACACGATCACCATCGCCATCAAATGCCAGACCCAGATCAACACCGTGCTCTTCAATCGCGTTTTCTAAATCAATCAGGTTTTCAAGTTTGCTCGGATCAGGGTGGTGATTGGGGAAATTACCGTCTATTTCTGAAAACAGTTCTACCACTTCGCAACCCATAAGCCTGAACAACTTCGGAGCCAGTTCACCGGCAACTCCGTTACCACTGTCGACCGCAATTCGTAACGGCTTAGTCAGTTTGACATCCGCACATATTTCATCAAGATATTGCTGCTGTACATCCTGTGTTTTATAGCTGCCTGCACCACTGACATAATTATTTGTCTGCACCCGTTTTAGTAATTGCTGAATCGTGTCACCGTATAAGGTATGACCAGCCAGTACCATTTTTAAACCGTTATACTGGGGTGGATTATGACTGCCAGTAATCATGATGCCACTAGATGTTTTTAATATATGCGTTGCATAATATAAAACCGGTGTCGGCACCCTGCCGATATCAATCACATCACAACCACTTGCTTGCAGCCCTTTACTCAAGGCAGCCGCAATCGCAGGGCTTGATAACCGTCCGTCTCGCGCTATGACGATGGTTTGCTGTGACTGTTGCTGAGCCTCACTGCCGTATGCCCTGCCAATTAATTCCACGGCTTCCAGCGTTAAGGTTTCGTCGACAACACCGCGGATGTCATAGGCTTTAAAAATGGATTCTGTTATCATATTATATTCTCAAATTCAGCACCGATAAGTGCTGATACTAGCTGCAGTCTGACTTACAAACTGTGATCAGTCCGGTGCTTTTATTTTTTACTTATGACCAGTGCTGCCAAAACCACCTTCACCACGATCACTGTCACTGAATTCATCAACCTGTTCAAATTCAACCTGAACCACCGGCACAAAAACCAGCTGCGCGATACGATCAGCCGATTCAATTTCGAATGCTTTATCACTCCGGTTCCACATCGACACAAATAGCTGCCCCTGATAATCCGAATCAATTAAACCAACTAGGTTACCGAGTACAATCCCATGCTTATGGCCGAGACCGGAACGCGGCAAGATGGTTGCTGCCAGACTGTTATCTGAAATGTGAATCGCAATTCCTGTCGGGATCAGTTCTGTCTGACCAGGCTTAAGAATAATTTTTTCATCGATACAGGCTCTTAAGTCCATACCGGCAGAACCTGTTGTTGTGTATTGCGGTAGTGGAATCTCATTGCCAATACGTGAATCTAAAATTTTTAACTGAATCTTGCTCATAACATCCTACTTTTTTTGCTGCTTAAAATGCCCGGCAATCAGCGCTATTAAGTCTGTTGCCAATCTCGATTTTGTGGTTTTTTCAAAGACTTTACTGCCTTTATCCCAGATAACAGTGACACTATTATATTCACTATTAAAGCCAGAGTCCGATTTATCGACCCGGTTAGCCACTACCATATCAAGTTTTTTCTGCTGCAGTTTTAGCCTCGCATGCTGTTCCAGCTTCTCTGTTTCAGCAGCAAAACCGACACAAAATGGCTTGTTTTCCAGCGCTGCGACCGATGCCAGAATATCCGGGTTTCTGATCAGCTCAATCGACATACTGCCAGCTTGTTTTTTTATTTTCTGTACGGCCACCTGTTGCGGACGGTAATCCGCCACCGCAGCCACCGCAATAAAAATGTCAACCTGCGCCAGGTTTTCGTGAACGGCCTGCAGCATATCCTCAGCGGACTCAATCCGGTATAGCCTGATCCGCTTATCGGCACTCAGCGCACAGGGGCCGCTCACCAGTTCTACGCTGGCCCCGGCTTCCAGTGCCGCTTGAGCGACGGCATAGCCCATTTTTCCGGAGCTGTGATTGCTCAGATACCTGACCGGATCAATGGCCTCACGAGTCGGCCCTGCTGTGACTAATACACGAACGCCACTTAAGGCCTGATGACTAAATAACTGCTGTATTTTTTCAACTATCTCATCCGCTTCCATCATTCGACCGTCACCGACATCACCGCAGGCCTGTTCTCCGGCTACTGGTCCGAGAATAACGACCTGTCGCTGCTGTAATATCTGCAGATTTTCTTGAGTTGCTGTATTTGCCCACATCGCCTGATTCATTGCCGGAGCGATTGCCAGTGGTGCTTTGGATGCCAGACAAAGCGTGCTTAACAAATCATTCGCTTCACCGTTTGCCAGCCGCGCCATGCTGTTAGCAGTGGCCGGTGCAATTACGATCAGATCAGCCCAACGTGCCAACTCAATATGCCCCATCGCCGCTTCGGCGGCAGGATCAAGCAGACTTAAATGCACAGTATTTCCCGATAAAGCCTGAAAGCTAAGCGGACGGATAAATTCCTGGGCCGCTTCTGTCATTACCACCTGTACATTAGCGCCCTGCTCTTTTAACCGTCTGACCAGTGTCAGGCTTTTATAGGCAGCTATACCACCGGTCACACCCAGCAAGATATTTTTATTATGTAAGAAACTCATGCCGCAGAGTTTAGCAGATTCATGCCTTTCAGGTCAGTTTCAGATTTATCCGACTTCACAACTCGCTAATCAGGGTTATGATTAGCTATCTTTAAATGATTCACGGAGGAATCATGTCCATATCAAACTGGCCTGCCAGTGAACGGCCGCGCGAAAAACTGCTGCTAAGAGGCAGCGCTGCCCTGAGTGATGCTGAACTGCTGGCGATATTTTTACGCACCGGCGTTAAAGGCAAATCTGCCGTTGATCTGGCCCGGGAGCTACTCGACAACTTCGGTGGCCTGAGACATTTATTATGCGCAGAGCAGGCTGACTTTTGTCAGCATCTGGGGCTGGGGCCGGCAAAGTTCAGCCAGCTACAAGCCGTGCTGGAAATGGCAAAACGGCATTTATACGAAAAGATGGAACGCGGCGACGCACTGGAGAACCCCGATGCCACCAAACACTATCTGGCAGCCCAACTCAGAACCTACAAACACGAGGTCTTTGCTGGTTTATTTCTCGATAACCGGCATCGGGTGATTAAGTTTGAAGAACTGTTTTCAGGTACCATCGATGGTGCCAGCGTCTACCCCAGAGAGGTGGTTAAAAAAGCCATGAGCTATAATGCCGCCGCTGTTATATTCGCTCACAATCACCCTTCCGGGGTGGCAGAGCCCAGTCAGGCCGATAAGAACATTACCCGGCGTTTAAGTGACGCATTGTCACTGGTTGATGTGCGTGTACTCGATCATATTATTGTCGGCGATGAACTAGTGTCATTTGCTGAAAGAGGTTATTTATAAGCCGCTCATGGTCACCGATATAGTAACTTAGCGGGGAGTTTTTATTGATCCCCAGCTAAACCTTTGAATCTGATAATGCCTGCTGTCCTGGCTACTGATCGACTGATAAGCCCCCGGAAGCCACAACCTTGCTCCAGCAAGAAGATAATCAGGATTCGCATTAACAAATGCTTGCGGGTTTCTTGCGACGATATCTTGCTGGCAAGCAGCCACCGAAGTCTTGCTGATATCACACCATTGCAGGCAGATCTGCCCCAGAGTTTGTCCGACTTTTATATCGAGGTACTGCCGTTGGTTGTTTTTAAAAACATTAACTCTTATGCTTTCAGCCTGAAGAGTTAAAGCACAGCCCGATAAAATCATTGCTACTAGTGTTTTCATCATTAATAAAGCACCGGATATGTTATAACTGTTACAGATCTCATAAACATCATTATGAATAACTATCATAACAACAGTGGTCTATAAAATGAATAACGACTCTTACCAGCAGATGCTGACTGCGGTTCAGGCATTTCACGACAAACACCAGTTTAAAGAAAAAGGCGGCGAAGAAATGACATACCGACTGGCTCTTATGGCTGAAGAACTCGGTGAGATTTCAGCCTGTATTACCAAAGGCAAACCACTCAGCGAACTAGCGGAAGAATGCGCAGACCTTTTAATCCTATTAATAGGCACAGCGATAGCCAAAGATTTTGATTTGAATGAAGAATTCTGGAAAAAAATGAATGTTTTAATGAACAGAAAATCACGAATGGTTGATGGCAGAATAAGAGTATCCGACTTTAAAAATTGCTAACTCACCAGCTCCGGATTGATACTTGGCTGATAACTGGCAAACCAGGTCATAAATTCTTCCAGCGGCATTGGCCTAGCAATTAAAAACCCCTGAACTTTGTCGCAGTCCAGCTCTTTCAGCATATCAAATACTTCTTTTTTCTCTACGCCTTCTGCAATTACACCAAGCCCCAGATTGTGTGCCAAATCTATCGTTGATTTAACAATCACTGCATCATTTTCATTTTCGATCATGTTCATAACAAAGGACTTATCTATCTTTAGTTCTTTTACAGGAAATTTTTTCAGGTATGCCAGTGATGAAAAGCCGGTACCATAATCATCAACGATCAGATCAAACCCGCTGTCATTCAAGTCCTGCATTATTTTCAGCGCCTGATTAGTATCCTTCATCATTGCACTTTCAGTAATTTCAAAAACAATGTCGTCCGTTGATAACTCATACTTCGTGAAGCATTCCAGCACATACCCGTGCAGCTCGGGGTCAGACACATTCCATGCTGACAGATTTATACTGACCGGTACATTCTCAAGTTGCCGCATCCAGCCCTGTTTTTGTTTCATCGCCTCAAAAATAACCCACTCTGTCAGACTTTTTATCAGGCCTGATTCTTCCGCCAGGGGGATAAATACATCCGGCGAAATATTTAAGTCATCCTGAATATGCCATCTCAGCAAGGCCTCAACACCGACAAGCTTATTCAGCTCACAACTTATCTGTGGCTGAAAATAAAGCCGCATCTCGTTATTTAGTATCGCTTTTTGCAGTTTATATTTTAATTCAAGTTTTTTAATACTGTGTAATTCCTGCTCGTATACATATATCTCATAATTAGAGTTATTTCTTTTTGAAGCATACATAGCGATATCAGCATTTTTCAGCAAAGTCTCGGCATTTGTGCCATGATCCGGGTATATTGCAATACCCACACTGCCATGCACATAGAGCGATTGCTCATGCACCTGTAGTGCCGGGCGCATACAATCGCGTATTTTACCGGCAACAATTTTTGACTTTTCAAGATCACAATCAGGTATAAGAATAGCGAACTCATCTCCACCTAATCGTGCAACCGTATCCACCTCTCTCAGACTGACAACCAGCCGGTCGCTAACCAGTTTTAATAACTCATCTCCAGCGTGATGCCCGAGGGTGTCATTAATTTCTTTAAAGCGATCAAGGTCCATCATAATTAAGGCAAGAGAACCTTTATCCCTTTTTAACTTAGAGATATTTTGTTCCAGACGATCAAACAACAGCAAGCGATTTGGTAGCCTTGTCAGATCATCATGCAAGGTCTGATATTCAAGATCATTTTTACGGCTGTGCACCTGTAGTTGCATCATAGAAAAGGCATCAATCAAGTTCGTCGTTTCTAATGATTTTCCTTTGATCAGCAGTGGTTTTAACAGACTGCCATCCTCAGCTTCCTGTCTCATTGCTTCTGATATCTGTTTGATCGGATTCAAAACGGTGTTGTGCAGAAAATAAAACAACGCGACCAGCACCAGCATACCGGCAATTGTAAGCCCCCATAATATCAGGCTTGTATTACCGGCAACCTGCGATAAATCAAGCACACTTTTCTTTACATCCGCCTCGATATCTCTGTCGTAATCTCTGATATTATCCCAGATTGATTTCATCAACGGGGCAACTTTCATTTTTATAATGGAGTAATCTGAGCGCCATTCCTCTGGTGCTTCTGTTGACACGATATTCTTAAAACTCTGGTTCCAGCTGTTCGCAGCCTTTATCATTTCCGGCAGAGCCTCTTCAGTCTGAAACTCCAGCCGATTATTTTCCTTTAACTTATTCAGCGCTTTAAAAATAGTATTTAAATTAATCCAGAACAGATTTATATTTTCGACCTGATTATCTAATGCCTCACTATCGAGTAATGCCAACCGGTTAACAAGATACATCCGATACAAAGATATCATCTGCACCCATTTATACCTTAGATCCAGAAGCAGAGTCAGAGCCTCGGTGTCGGAGCCTTTTATTGCTGCTATCGTTTCATCAATACTGAGCCCCGCCAAGCGGGAAAATATCGACTGACTTTCGTACATTGTAGAACGCGAAATTTCAATCGCAGGATAGAGCTTGGACGGATTTGACCTGATATCCATCAGATAATTGATATAAATCCCGAGTTGGTTGAAATCACCCAGAACAATTTCAAGCTGATCAACCATCGGTTGATTAGCTTCTTCAGAATCTATCAATGCCAGTAACCGGTCAACCGACATTACCATTTTATTAAATATACGCGAATGCGTAGAATTTGTTGGTGCGATCGAATGCTCCTCCAGAACAAAGCTTACATCCCAGACATTATCCATAATAATCCGGGTATGATTCAGCTTGGTGATCCGTTGTTCCAGTAACAATGTAGCTTCTGAAGAGGACTTATTAATATAAAACTGCGTTGCAATATTGCTGCTAATTAAGATAAAACACACTAAAACCGAAGCGAGTACAAATTTACCACGCAGACTGTGGTAAAAAGGAAAGACCCATTTCTTTATCAATGTGTTAGCCAAGTAATTTGCTTATCATGTGATTTATATTATTAGTTTAATCATGACAGTATTTTTCAAGTATAGCGGGTAATTTATAAAAAGTAGCAAACAAAAAAAAAAGCCCTGCAATGCAGGGCTTTTTACTAACTGTTAATATTCGAAAGTATTATTAAGCTTAGAATGTATAGGTAACCGCAATATAGGTTCCATCAAACTTAAGATCTTTAGTCAGTGGTGCACTTTCTTTCAGTGACATAGTAACTGTGCGCTGACCCAGCTCAACCCCCAAACCACTCAGAATTTCGTATCTCAGGCGCATTTTAATGTCGCTGATCGCATTATCATCGAAACTCATATCTTCATTAATTTCCATACCTACAGACAGTCCGGCAAATGGAATAATCACCTCAGCCGCTGTGTAAAGCATATAAACTGTATCATCCATTACTGAAGGCGTTCCACCAATATTAAAACTGCCATTAAATGCACGGGCTACCAGACCCACATCCACTGAAACAAAATTATCAAGAATTTCATAGTAGAACACGCTATCCGTATGCGCTAAATCGATCGCATTACCTGCTGAACCGTCAGCAGCCATTTCAGTCATCTGCAGTTTAACATTGGGAACGAAAGGAACCGGGTGCTCAAATGCCAGGTAGGCAACCCCATTTGTGCCGTCAGTGTATCCGGCTGCCGCTACATCTGTTGCACCATTATCAACAGACCCACTAATTGTTGGCTGCCAGACATAGTAGCCGGCATCAATACCTAAAATCATAGCTGCATTAGCTGAAAACGAAGCAGCTGCCAGCGATACTAACAGGCTCATTGATAATAATTGTTTTTTCATACTGAACTCCTAATTCCCAAATTATTTGTATTTTCGGGAGGTTATAAACAAAATCTAAGGTTTAGTTTAGATGATAATCTGGCATTTTGCCAAACGGATACAAAATAATCGATTATTTTCGTCTGCGCATCACCCTCTCTCGTCATTATGGTCACGGCTAAATAAGCTAAGCATAGTTAATTACACGAAATAAGGTTATGACAGGTTTCACAAAAGCGTATTTTTTTTGCTAATGACGTCCAGCGCATCAAGCAGTTGCTGCAGTTGCCCGAAGCTGTGATCGGCATTGAATGTAATCCTTAAGCGGGCCTTTCCCTGCTCTACGGTAGGTGGCCTGATCGCACTGACATGAATACCCTGTGCGAATAATTGCTGACTCATTTCCAGTGCCTTCTTGCTATCACCAATCACAATCGGCTGGATCGGTGTCACTGAATCCATTAACTGATAACCCATTTCTGCTACAGCGCGACGGAACTGCTTGATCAATTCCACTAATTTTTGCCGACGAGCGTTTTCTGCCTGCACCAGTTTTAAGCTGGCGCGACTGGCTTCTGCCAAAGCCGCCGGCATTGCTGTTGTATAAATATAGCTACGCGCATTCTGAATCAGGTATTCAATCACATCCTCGCTGCCGGCCACAAAGGCACCAGCGGCACCAAAGGCCTTGCCCAATGTTGCCATTAAAACCGGCACTGCTGAGGGTGCCAAACCCAGATACTCCAGACTGCCCCGGCCTTGTTCCCCTAGCACGCCAATACCATGTGCATCGTCCACCATTAAATAACTCTGGTGCTGCTGGCAGACCTGAGCCAGCTCCGCTAACGGCGCAATATCGCCGTCCATACTAAAAACCCCATCGGTTAACAGCATTTTTTCCTGCTCGGGATATTTACTCAGCTTGCTGCGCGCATCGCTCACGCTGGCATGCTCAAAACGGCTGAATCGAGCACCGGATAACAGACCTGCATCCAGTAAAGACGCATGGTTGAGACGGTCTTCCAGCACTACATCGCCGCGCCCCATCAGTGCCTGCACCACCCCGATATTAGCCATATAACCGGTTGAGAATAACAAGCATCGCTGATAGCCGGTAAATTCTGCCAGTTCTTCTTCCAGCGCATGATGCGCTGCGCTGTGACCATTGATTAAGTGTGCTGAAGCGCTGCCGCTGCCATAGCGGTCTATACCTTGCTTGAAGGCCTGATTGATGGTCGGATGATTCGCCAGCCCGAGATAATTATTACTGCAGAAATTGATGACTTTTTTATCATCAACAATCAGTTCGGTCGATTGCGGTCCCTGTGTGATCCGGCGCTGACGATACAGGCCGGCCTCTTTTTTTTGCTGTAATAGCTTTTTTAAGTCTTTCACTGACGACGGCTATCAGCAAGCCAGCTGGTCAGCCATAGCCGCCTGTTTGAAGCCACTGGGAGTAATACCCAACTTCTTCATTAAATTCAGATCATGGTTCTCATCCGGGTTTGCAGTCGTCAGCAGCTTATCACCATAAAAAATCGAATTAGCGCCGGCAAAGAAACACAATGCCTGAGTTTCATCGCTCATGTCACTGCGCCCGGCCGATAACCTAACATAAGACTGCGGCATAATAATTCTGGCAACGGCTATGGTGCGAATAAACTCCAGATGATCCAGTTTATCTGCATTAAATAATGGCGTGCCCTCAACCTGCACCAACATATTGATCGGCACGCTTTGCGGATGTGTCGGCAAATTCGCCAGCTGCTGTAATAAACTGGCACGGTCTTTTTCACTTTCACCCATGCCGATAATGCCGCCACTACAGACATTGATGCCAGCTTCACGCACATGCCCAAGAGTATCCAAACGATCATCATAAGTTCGCGTGGTGATGACTTTGTCATAGAACTCAGGCGAGGTATCCAGATTATGGTTGTAGTAATCCAGCCCCGCTTCTTTCATTCGTCGCGTTTGTTCAGCGGTCAGCATACCCAGAGTTACACAGGTTTCCATGCCCAGTGCTTTTACCGCTTTCACCATATCGATAACGACGTCCAGATTCTTGTCGGTCGGGTTACGCCAAGCCGCGCCCATGCAAAAACGAGAAGAACCATTGGCTTTCGCCTCAGCCGCCTGCTCTATCACGTCCTGAATCGGTAATAAGCGCTCTTTTTCAAGACTGGTATCGTATTTCGAACTCTGTGAACAATAACCGCAATCTTCGGGACAGGCACCGGTTTTTATACTCAGCAAGGTACTGATCTGAACTTCATTAGGATTGAAATTCTGCCGGTGTATGCTTTGGGCTTTAAATAATAAATCATTAAACGGCATTTCCAGCAAGGCCGAAATTTCAGCCAGTTGCCAGTTATGGCGAATCGATGAATCAGTCATCTTCATTTCCTACGTATTCTTCAACAGTGATATCCACATCCTGCCAGTCATCCCGGCGAATGCGATGCAAATCATATAATGTCCACGGTAGCATAATAACAATGCCTGCCAGCCATAAATACGCATAATACCAGAGGCTTTCTCGACCACCGGGAATGAGTGAGCCTATAATAACCAGAAAACCGGTAATAAAATAAAAGCGATAGGCCGCCCACTGCGTATAGTCGCCGACTTTGTCTACCGGGTGATGCCGGTTCATCGCATAAATAACCATCGATGCACCAAACCAGAAAATCATCAGCGGAAAGGGAATTAATATCGCCACAATATTACCCCAGTTAAACTGAGCGGCAGTACGTCGTGACTGCGCAGCGGTTATGGTTTTGGTATAGGTGATTTTTTCCACGAAAGTATCCACTGGGGTATTAAATATCAGTTAATCGTAAGCCATCTGCACCCATAATATGGCCTGAACAGCTAAGCACCGCTATTATGCCATGCAAGCTTGCTTCTTTCATGGAAAATCAAAGATATGTTGAAACGGATTTTAAGGCTTATCTACCCGCATCACTGCGTTCTCTGTCTGTCAGCACTGCACCCGGGTTCTCATAAAACACAGGAACTCTGTGTGGATTGTCAGCAAACGCTGCCACTGATCGATCACAGCTGCTATCAATGCGGCATCCCATTGGCACACGCATCAGATAAGCAATTGTGCGGGCAGTGTTTGCAAAAGCCCCCTTATTTCGACCACGCGATCAGCATCTACCATTATCAAAACCCGCTGGTGTGGCTGATACAACAAATGAAATTTAACAATAAAATGTTATTTGCTCGCCTGCTGGCACAGTTATTCGCCGAACAGCTTCTGTTGCATCAGACTCAGCACCGACTGCCGCTACCCGAAGCCATTATCCCTGTACCGCTGCACTATAAACGTCGCTATCAGCGCGGCTTTAATCAGTCGGAAGAACTCGCCCGACTGATTGCTAGGCAACTTGACTGCTTTCTCGACACTCAGTATATCGAACGCCGGATCAACAGCCCGCAACAAAGCGGACTCAGTGCCCGGCAACGGAAAAAAAATGTAAAAGGCATTTTCAGAGTTACCAACAGACAACACAAACAGTATCAGCATATCGCAGTGGTCGACGACGTCATGTCAACCGGCAGCACTGTCAATGAGCTGGCCCGACTGCTGAAAAAAACAGGTATTAAAAAGGTTGATGTCTGGGTGCTGGCAAGAGCCAGCCATGACTAAAGGGTAACCGGCTGGATTAATGGGTTTTCTCCGCCCAATATGCAGCTATTTTTTCAGCTGTTTTTCAATAACACCCAGCAGATGATCAAACATTATCGGTTTTTCTACCAACGCATCCATACCGGCCTGAAAATAACTGGCTTTTTCATCATTCATAACACTGGCCGTCATCCCAATCACCGGCGCACTCGACAAAGCCTGTTGCTTGATCAACCGGGTCGCTGCAACGCCGTTCATAACCGGCATGTGTATATCCATCAAAATCACATCGACGTTTTCACGGCGCAGATAATCCACGCCCTGGCTGCCGTTTTCTGCGACGATTACGTGATGCCCATGGCCTTCGAGTAACGCACGAATAGCCACACGGCTGATATTATCATCTTCAACAACCAGCAAACTCAGGTTCTTCAGTGCCGCAGCCACGCTTTGCCCGGCCGCCGGTTGTTCGGCTACCTCATAGGCATTGTCTGCCAACGCCAATACCAGATTGACACTGAAACAACTGCCTTGCCCCTCGCTTGAAATCAGCCTGATCTCACCGTTCATTTTCTCGATAATTTTATGGCAGATTGCCAGACCCAAACCCACACCTTTATTCGAAATGCGGTCAGCTGATAATTGCTGAAACACCTCAAAAACACTGTCCTGTTTTTCTTTGGGCACACCGATACCGTTATCATCAACATCAATCAGCAAGCGATAGGCCTGGTCGAGATGTTCGCCCTGAATACTCAACACCACCTCGCCATTGGGGGTAAATTTGGCGGCATTTGCAAGCAGGTTTATCACCACCTGTTTGAGCCTGATCACATCACCATAAAGATAATCCGGAAAATCGTCCTGAATGTTGGTACTGAAATGCGCACTGGATTCATCGAATAAAGGTTCTGCCTGATTCAAGATATCTTCGATCATGTCCCAGGTTTTGAAACTTACCGGTTTCAGATCAAAGGTACCGGACTCTATTTTAGAAATATCCAGCAAATCATCGATCAATAACAAAAGGGAGTCACCTGAGCGTTTAATCGAGTTCAGGTAACTGTGCTGAAGTTCGTCCAGCCGTGTGTTCTCCAATACCTGCACCATACTCATCACACCGTTCATAGGCGTTCTGATTTCATGACTCATATTGGCAAGGAAAAGGCTTTTTACCTGACTGGCTTCCTGGGCGACAGACAACGAAAAATCCATCGCCCGCAGATTAGTTTCAAGTTTCTGATTTTTTTGCTTGATGAGTTCTTGAAAATCATCAAGATGCAGTGCATGTGCGCGCGCCAGAATACTGAGCACGATTAACGCAAACAAAAAGGTCGCAATAGCGATATCACTGATATGTAGATTAAACAGCGTATGCGCAGCGGCTATAGTCAGCACTGAAATAAACGTCACGGCTATGCCTGCCCTGACACTCAGCACCATATAGGAAATATACACCGTGATATAAAACCAGACAACACGGGCGCTGTCGCTTTCGACATTAATCAGGGCAGAAATATATACCAGCCAGGCGGCCATCAGCGCCAGCCAGGCCACCACATAATAGTGTGCTTTATTCTGTCGCAAATACCACAACAAAATCACATTTACCGATGCAAAAAGAACGTTGGCAACAGACTGCTCTGTGCCGATCTGCATAATCTCCTGAAAGCCCAGAAAGGCAATTAAGAGACCGAACACGGCCGCAACCGACATGAAGTAATTAAGCATACGAAACTTAAAAACAAGATGTATCTCTTCGGCGCTAAAATCATGGCTGCTGGTAAGTATTTCAGTAAATTTCATTGGTTTAGACGGTACCGCTGCTATGAACAACAACCCCAGCCCCGGGTTATCTCTGTTTTAATAAATGGGCTCATCCATTATACCAGTATCACCGGCCTAGAATTAGCCCTCAAAAAAATTCATTCTCAGGTATCATATGGCCAACGTGATTACAGGTCAGACTATGAGAATTGTCAGTGCAAATTTAAACGGCATCCGTGCAGCCGCCCGCAAAGGTTTTTTTGACTGGTTTGCCAGACAGGACATTGATGTCTTGTGCATTCAGGAAACCAAAGCACAGGAAAACCAGCTCGAAGATCCCGTGTTCTGCCCGTCAGGCTACCATTGCTACTACCACGATGCGCAAAAAAAGGGCTATAGCGGCGTCGCGATTTATAGCCGAATTCAACCTAAAAAAATAATCAAAGGCATCGGCTGGTCAGATATCGATAATGAAGGCCGCTATATCGAGGCCCAGTTTGACGGCCTCAGCGTGATCTCGTTATATATGCATTCCGGCTCGGCCAGCGAGGAACGTCAGACCATTAAATTTGACTTCATGCAGCGTTTTGGTGATTACATGAAATCACTGCGCCGAAAACGGCGTGAGTACATTATATGCGGTGACTGGAATATTGTGCATAAAGAAATTGATATAAAAAACTGGAAAGGCAACCAGAAAAACTCCGGCTGTCTGCCAGAGGAACGGCAATGGCTGGATTATGTATTCAGCACCGGCCAGCACGAAAAAGACGGGCTCGGCTATATTGATGCCTTTCGTCAAGTCAATCAGGAACCGCACCAGTACACCTGGTGGTCAAACCGCGGTAACGCCCGTGCTAACAACGTCGGCTGGCGTATCGATTATCAGATCATCACACCTAATTTAACAAGCAGCGTTCAATCTGCCAGCGTGTTCAAAGACGAGTGGTATTCGGAC
Source organism: Gammaproteobacteria bacterium (assembly GCA_029881795.1). GTDB lineage: Bacteria > Pseudomonadota > Gammaproteobacteria > SZUA-229 > SZUA-229 > JAUVDT01. Next base: position 307,585 of record JAOULX010000001.1, on the reverse strand, counting down.
CATGCACCACTGATCATTGACTACGATTATGAGATTAAAGCCTGATGCCCGCTCAGGCCGTTAAAAGCTGGTCAGAAGCGATCCGGGTATATACCAACCCGCGCGTATTTGCCATGCTATTTCTCGGCTTTTCAGCCGGATTGCCTTTCCTGCTGGTGTTTTCTACTCTGTCTGCCTGGCTGCATGATGTCGGCATTGAACGCAGCGTGATTGGTTTTTTTAGCTGGGTCGGCATTACCTATTCTATTAAAGTATTCTGGGCTCCGGTTATCGATCGCCTGCCAATTCCTTATTTAACCCGCAAAATTGGTAAACGCCGTAGCTGGATGTTACTGGCGCAAATGGGTATTGCATCCGGCTTAATCGGCATGGCTGTAACCGACCCCGCAAGTCATATCCAGATAGTCGCCTTGTTTGCTTTACTGGTGGCCTTTTCCTCAGCCACTCAGGACATCAGTATTGATGCTTACCGCATAGAAGCATTGGATAAAATCTATCAGGGCGCGATGGCAACCACTTATGTATTAGGATATCGCCTAGCCTTGTTGGCTGCTGGCGCCGGTGCTTTTTATGTCGCCTCGTATCAAAACTGGTCATTTGCCTACCTTACGATGGCAGCTTTAATGCTGACAGGCATTCTGACCACGCTGATCATTCGTGAACCTACTGTGATAAAAGATCCCGCAACTATTGAGCGTGAAGCCCGACTGGAAAAAACATTAGGCATAACTGGCAGCAGCGGTATCTTACGCAAAATCTCTGCATGGTTTGCCTATGCGGTCATCGCTCCGTTTGTTGACTTTATTCAACGCAATGGAAAAACAGCTATAACTATTCTGGCCTTGATTGCAGTTTATAAAATCAGCGACATCACCATGGGCGTGATGGCCAATCCTTTTTATCTGGATCTGGGATTTAGCAAAATAGAAATTGCCAACATCACCAAAATATTTGGCTTTTTTATGACTATTGCCGGTGCTGCTTTAGGTGGCGTTATGGTGATTCGATACGGCATCATGAAACCGTTAATTCTGGGTGCCGTCATGATTGCGTCAACCAACCTGCTGTTTGCTTTGCTGGCTTTAACAGAACCTAACATCAGCCTGCTGGCTTTTGTCATCAGCGCGGACAACCTCAGTGGCGGTCTGGCCACATCAGTTTTCATCGCTTACCTGTCGAGCCTGACCAATACGGCATACACTGCAACACAATATGCCCTGTTCAGCTCACTAATGACCTTGCCGGCCAAGTTTCTCGGCGGCTTTTCCGGTATCATCGTCGACACTCAGGGGTATTTTAGTTTCTTTCTGATAGCGGCTGCGTTAGGCACTCCCGCCATTTTGCTTTCTATTCACCTGCTACGAAAACAAAGCTCACTCGACCATGGCTAAATTACTGTTTAAACTTAAAAATGTCTTTGATGATGAAGCCGATGAAGTCCGTCAGCTACTGACAGAAAATAATATCGATTTTTATGAATCACCAGCCGGTAACTGGGGTATCTCCCTGCATGCCTTATGGCTCAATGATGATGCTCAATTTGCAACAGCCACAAGTCTGATCGATCAATACCAGCAAAACAGAACTAAGCGCATTAAAGCTGAAGTTCAGGCACAAAAGGATCGCGGCGAGCAGATAACGTTTCTACAAAGCATTCTGAACAAGCCATTGCAATATCTGATTTACACAGGCTTTATACTTTTTATACTCTATATTTCTATCATTCCTTTTATCGAAATTGGTCACTAGCTCTGCAGCAATATCGGCACCAAACATTTCAACCTGAAGCACTACAAACTCTCTAACAGCGGTCTAATTATTATGCAAATCTCCGACATAGAAAAAATTCGAATTGATATCCAAAGCGAAGGCAGCAGCGCGTTATCTCTTATGATTTCACGTATCGGTGAAATGATGCGTCAGGGTAACGGCAACTTTCCAGCCAAAGACTATGTTGCCTGCAGCGACATTGACCCGAATATCTTTCTTCAGCTAATTGACGATCTGGACCAGGAGGTTTTTAAGTTTGCTACCGTTTATGACCACCCGGACAAAGCCGGGCAGCCAATCATCTATTCCATAGCCTTTCAGGATAAACACAATAAAAGTCTGGTTTTTGAGTTCCGCTTTGGCACAGAAACTGAAAATACAGGTGAACTACTGCCTTATTTTGAAGGTTTTATTTCCAAGGCCCTGCTCTTAACCAATGACTGGTATGCACTGGAAGAACAGGAAGAACAGACTCAATAACTTATTTTTAGCCTTATCTTTGACTATGCACGGCTTCTTGACTATATAAAATAGATACCATATTTAAGGCCTGTAATAACAACACCAGCTAAAGGCTATACAGAATAAAATGCCGGATAAGTCTAAAAAAATACTCGTTGTCGATGATAATCGTGCAATTAACTCAATGCTGGTTAACAGCCTTGAAAGCGAAATCGGTATTGAAGTTGTCTCTGCATTAACTCTGGCTGATGCCAAGATCATTGTTGAACAATCATCTCAGTCATTCTTTTTAGCCATCCTTGACCTGAACCTGCCTGATGCTCCGGATGGAGAAATCGTCGATTACATGCTTGCAAAGCAGATTCCGAGCATTGTACTGACTGCGAATACGGATAATTATATCCAGAACACTGTACTCAACAAAGGCGTCATTGATTTTATAAACAAAACCAATCTCAATGAAATTCAATATATCGTTGATACCGCAAAACGACTATACGAAAACTTTGACCGAAAAGTACTGGTGGTTGAAGACTCCGATGTTTCACGCATGTTACTGACTACATTACTGGAAAAACAAAACCTCAATGTGTTTGAGGCAATAAACGGAGTACAGGCTTTAAAATTACTGCAGACCCAGAAAGATATCTGCCTGATTGTGACGGACTACAATATGCCAAAAATGGATGGAATAGAACTGATCTATAACATCCGCAAGGATCACAGTCGCGATGAAATTGCAGTCATCGGTATTTCATCAACCAATGACAGCGTGGTTTCTGTCAAGTTACTAAAATCCGGCGCTAACGATTTTATTGCGCGCCCGTTTGCTCACGAAGAATTTAACTGCCGCATCAATCAAAACATTGATGCCATCACGAATTACAAAAAACTCCGCGACGCCACCATCAAAGACTATCTGACAGGGCTTTATAACCGAAAATATATTTTTGAAACCGGCACCAAGCTATTCCATAACGCAAAAAGAAAAAACATACAACTAACCAGTGCAATGATCGATATAGATCACTTTAAAAAAGTCAATGACACACATGGTCATCATATCGGTGACCTCGCACTAAAACATGTATCGAAAATTTTGAGCAAAGAGTTACGCGACGGTGATATTTTATCCCGCATGGGCGGCGAAGAGTTTTGTATTCTTTGTATTAATCTTGATACCGCAAGTGCAGAGATGGTATTTAACCGTGCCCGACAAGCGATCGAAGACAATCCTCTGCAGCTTGAAAACCTCACCATCCCGATCACTATCAGCATTGGCTACACCTCAGCTATCGTCGACTCACTGGATCAGATGATTAACAATGCCGACCATGCGTTATACGAAGCTAAAAACACAGGCCGCAACAAAGTTGTCGCCTTTACAGACTAAGATCAGACATTAAATACCACTTCCACGTGCAAACCGGAATGCTGTTCCGGCTTGCTCATTCGTATCTGCGCCATATGTAAGCGCGCAATTTCATCGACAATCGCCAACCCGATTCCGCAACCGCTTAACACATGACCCTCACCACGATGAAATCGTTCAAACACTTTTGCATATTCATCATCTTTAATACCCGGCCCGTTATCAGACACGTGCAGGCTCACCGAGCTGTCGCTCTGGCTAAAATAGACTTCAATCTCACCGCCAAACTGGGTATAACGTATGGCATTATCTATCAGATTTCTGATCAGCATTCCCAAAGCAGACGCATCACCATACACTTGCATCCCACTGGTTTCGGCAACTGACAAATCAATATTTTTTTCCAGCGCAAAAGGCACCAGATCGGCAGAAATCTGCACCGATAGTTCACGCAAATCCAGCAAGCCTAGCGTCGGCACCTTGCTACCCTCATCATATTTAACCAGATTCATTAGCTGATCGACAACATGCGTGGCCCGGTCTAAAGCTTGCATAATTTTATCTAATGAATTGGTAAATTTTTTCGCATCCTCATCTGCCCTCATTAACTGGACATGCGTTTTCAGCGCTGCCAGTGGTGTACGCAATTCATGCGCCGCATCGGCACTAAAGCGCCGCTCTTTATCAAAACTCAGGCGAAGTCTTTCGAACAAACGATCAAGGGCGGTAATCAATGGCTTTATCTCTTCCGGCACAAACTCAATATTCAAGTCGGTCAGGTGTCTTTCATCAAGTTTCGACACCTCATCGGTTACCAGTTTTATCGGCTTTAATCCATGTGAAATTGCCCAGCGCAAAAGGATCAGTAATACCGGCAGCAACACCAAATAGGGAACCACTAACCGCAGCATGATATTATCCAGTAATTCTGATCGCACTTCGGAGCTTTCAGCCACAATTACCTTGTACTCCATTAAACGATTCCAGACTGAAAAAGTCCGCCAGACCGAATCATTTAATTCGACATCTTCATAACCGTTTAATTTATCACTTATCGCAACCAGTGGCGCATTGTCTGAACGCAATATTATTTTTTGATCTGCATTGAAAATCTGAAACAATATTTTTTTTTCATACAGGTGCCCGGCAGATGACTCACCACCCTCGCTTATCAATGCATCCTGTAATTTATTCTCCTGCAAATAACCCTGCAACTCAGACAGATTAACCTTATCAAAACCGGCTTGCGACAACGACAACAGTAATCGCGCCGAACGAGCCAGCTCTGCATCAAACAGCTCCTGGATTTCTTCCTCGGCATCAAGATAACTGCTCCAGATAGTAACTCCACCTGAAACAAGCAACATGGTCATCAGTATCTTTAGAAGCCGGCTGTTTAATGACACCTTCATCAACACTTATTCTTTTTCAATCATATAACCAATACCACGAATCGTCCGTATCAAATCATTACCGAGCTTTTTTCTTAAGTGATGAACATAAACCTCGACCGCATTACTGCCGACTTCTTCGCCCCAGCCATACATAGTTTGTTCCAGCATTTCACGTGACATAACACGACCAGTGTTTTCCAGAAGATTTAACAGCACGGCATATTCACGCCGCGAAACATCCACTTTCTCACCAGCCTTATGCACCTCATAAGCAGCCGGATTAAGTTGTATATCAGCGTATTCGATTATCGCCTCAGTTCTACCGGTATGACGCCGCGCCAGAGCCCGCAATCGGGCATACAGTTCTGGCAAATCAAAGGGCTTGGTCAGATAATCATCAGCACCTGCATCCAGGCCGGCCACCCGGTGATCGATGGAACTCATAGCTGTTAAAATCATCACCGGTATTTTATCTCCCGCATCACGTAAGTCTTTTAATACTTCAAGCCCACTTTTTTTCGGCAATCCCAGATCAAGCACCAGTAAATCGTAATCTTCATAGCTCAGTGCTGCTGAAGCTGCTTCACCATCACGTACCCAGTCAACGGCATAACCTGCTTTTCGCAGACCCAGCTCCACACCCTCACCCAGTAAGTCGTCATCTTCAACCAGTAACAGACGCATCGTTATTCCTCGTTTTAATTTTTATTCTGCGCAGTTTTTTATCTTGTTTTAAGTCAACATATTGAATCTTTTAAGAAACTCTTAATCTCTATACTATACAATAATAGATTAATTAATCTTACACTAACTCACTATGACTAAACTCTATTTCAGTGGCCTTTTTATTTTATTGCTTTTCATTACCAGCGGTTGCGAAATGCAGCCGGTTAAACCCTGGGAACGTGGCACGCTGGCCAAACCCTCCATGCAGTTGACTCCCGACGAAGTTGAGAATGCACTGGATGAACACATTTATTTTAGCAAAGAAGCCTCAACTGGCGGACAAGGTATTGGCGGCGGCGGTTGTGGCTGCAATTAAACAGGACAGCATCTGAGTATGAGTTATTCTTCTTCAAAAAAAATCCGTGATTCGTTATCTCTGGCCTGCTGCTCCTTATTACAGGTTGCACCTGAGGCCTCTGCCACCCCGATTGGAGATGTTTCCATCGACTCTGCAGTACTGATTTACAGTGAATCGGATAATCGGGTGAGCCTGATCGAACCGGTTGTAAAATTAAAAACAGAACTCAAAGAAGATCAGTTCTTATCGGTACAACTGGTTTTTGACGCACTGACCGGTGCTTCTCCCAATGGCGCTCAAGCTTCGAATGTGGCGCAAACCTTTACCTCGCCATCAGGTGTCGGTGAATACACCACCCCTGCCAACGAACTGCCTCTCGACAGCACCTTTCGTGACAGCCGCTTTGCAATGGCCGCTACTCTTGAAAGCCCTATCGACCGTTTACAGAAGAATATTTATTCATTATCCCTGTCTGCAGAACATGACTGGAACTCGCTCTCGGCCGGCTATACCTATAGCAAAGACCTGAACCTTCGAAACACCACCGTAATGACCGGGGCGAGCCTGACCTATGATGCGATTTCGCCAGTTGGTGGTGCGCCGGTTGAATTTGCACAAATGCTAGCCCCGGGATTTAGCCAGCCCAAAGACGGCAAAAAAGACCGAAATACCATCGACTTTATTGCCGGTATTAGCCAGGTTCTGAACCGCAGCACCATCACGCAGCTCAATTACAGTGTCAGCCAGTCTGATGGCTACCATAATGATCCGTATAAAATTCTCAGTCTGCTGGATGATACAAGCGCACTGCCAACTGGCAATTATCTCTACGAGAAGCGCCCGGATAACCGTCAGCGCCATATTATTTACTGGAAAACCGCGCATCATTTTACGGACGATGTGATTAATATCGCTTACCGCTACTATCAGGATGACTGGGGGATAGTTTCACATACCGCGGATTTGAAATACCGCTATGAATTATCTGCTAAGAGTTTTTTACAGCCGCATATCCGTTTCTACTCACAAACTGCTGCTGACTTTTATCGCCACAGCCTGTTAGCCAGCGAGGCCTCTGCCTTGCCAGATTTCGCCAGCGCAGATTTCCGTTTAGGTGAATTCAATAGCACTACCATCGGCCTTAAATACGGCCGCGAGCTTGGTAATAACCGGCATTTCAGTAGCCGCCTTGAAGTCATGCAACAGTCTGGCAACAGCCAGCCAGCCGATGCTTTTGGCGAACAACTCAACCAGGACTTATACCCGGACCTGACCGCGATCATTCTTCAGTTCAGCTACTCATTTATCTGGTAATCTTAAGCAACAGTTATTTAACGTTTCTGAGCCCCCCGATGGGCTCAGGTTTGCTATACTGGTCGACTTTGCCAGTCTAATGGATTCGATACAACGCTTTATGATACCTGATATTTCAAAATTTAAACTCCCTAGCCCTTCTCCGGAAGGTTTTCAGATCATGGAAATGTTATCTGAAGTCAATGTTGACCTGTCTATTTTAAGCGATGTGATCTGCCGGGATCCGGTGCTGTCTGCAACGGTCATGAAATATGCAAACTCGCCACTTTATCGCCGCGTCATTGAGATTAAATCGGTACACAAGGCCGTTAATTTACTCGGCATCAGGAATGTTGCGACCATCATACTGATTGCCACCATGCGCAGCTTTAGCACCCCGCCCTCTTCTGCCAGTGATGCAATCTGGAATCATTGTACTGGTGTCTCTGCACTGACTCGCTTAATTGCCCGAGTCGTCGACCGCTCACTACAGGACAAGGCTGAATTCCTCGCCACCATTCATGATATTGGCGCGATGACACTGGCGGTTAATCTAAGCAATTATGACAGCATCTACCAGAGCGCCATCGATAATGACATAGCGCTTGATCAGGCAGAAATAAACGCGCTTGGCTACAGTCACAATGATATTTCAACGGCAGCTCTGGGCAAGCTCAAGCTGCCTGAAGAAATGACCGCACTGATACACAATTTTCATCAGCGTCCTGCGCTCACTGCCATCCACTCCGATGATGACAAGGTTTCGGCTATTTTATCTCTGGCTCACCAACTGGAATCTCAGGTTCACGGCGAGACACGGGTCACCGAAACCATGCCTGAGAGCATCGAGACACTGACCGTCCTGTTAAACCTCAGCCAGAGCAGAGTTGAGGATATTATCGATGAGTTTGAAGATATCTTAGATCAGGGTTTTTAGCCTGCGATATGACTCAAGCGGCTGCGCGCCATTTTGATCTACTGCCTCCTCTGAGTCTGTATATTCATATTCCATGGTGCATCAAGAAATGTCCGTATTGTGATTTCAATTCACATGCAGCGCCAGATACAATTCCCGAAGCGCTTTATATCGACGCACTGATTCGCGATCTGAACGCCGAGCTGCCCCATGTCTGGGGCCGGCGCTTAAGCAGTATTTTTATCGGTGGCGGCACCCCCAGTTTATTCTCGGCACAGTCCTTTGATCGTCTATTAAGTCATGTCCATGCGGTACTGCCGTGTAAAGCGGATATGGAAATCACTCTGGAAGCCAACCCCGGCACCTTTGAACAGAACAAATTCAGAGATTACCGACAGGCAGGTATTAACCGACTTTCTATCGGGGTGCAAAGTTTTAATGATCAATACCTGCAGGCTCTGGGTAGAGTGCATGACGGCCAGCAAGCCATGCGTGCTGTTGAGATGGCGGATCTGGCAGGCTTTGATAATTTTAACCTGGACCTGATGTATGCGCTGCCGGCTCAGAGCACAGCTGATGTTGTGAATGATTTGAGTACCGCGTTAAGCCTGGGACCAACTCACCTTTCTCAGTATCAGCTGACCATCGAGGCCAACACATTTTTCCATAGTCACAGGCCGCAACAATTGCCCGATAATGATCTGATCTGGGAAATGCAGGACCAAAGCCAGCATATTCTCAGCCAGTACCATTTTTCACAATATGAAGTTTCGGCTTATGCAAAAATCGGCAAACAAAGCCAGCACAATCTCAATTACTGGCAGTTTGGTGACTACCTTGGCATCGGCGCCGGTGCTCACGGTAAAATTAGTCGCGCCGACAATCAGCAGATATACCGCGTCAGCAAGCTCAAACAACCCAAGGCCTATATGCAGCACGCAGGCAGCGCTGCCGCCATCAATCAGCAAACAGATCTGGCATACGAGCACATTGATTTTGAATTCATGCTCAACGCATTGCGACTAAAAGAGGGTTTTGCCAGTGAGTTATACCAGCAGCGGACCGGTCAGCCGCTGTCAGAAATAAAACAAAAGCTAGAGCTGGCCGTATCAAAAGGCCTACTACAAATCGATCAGCAGACTATCAAACCAACTGATCATGGTTTTCTGTTTTTAAATGATTTACTGCTGATCTTTCTCAACGATTAAACTGCAGTTACTCAAACTACAGCGAATTTTATTTAACGGCCTGACTTTGCTGCTGCTGACGACTGTCCAGCAGTTTCTGAATGTTCTTGGAGCTCTGCAGCAATTCAGAAATACTCTCCGGAGCATAGGGATTTTCTAACGACTCTTTTGAAATGCCGACACTGTCTTCATCGGCCTTATCGTCTCGTTTATTTTTGCCATCCCTATTTTTAAGACTGACCACACCAAAGCGACTGTTTACCTCATCAGCTTGTTGTTCGGGCAAATCAAGCGCTTTCATAATATTTACATTTGGCTGCAAGGTCATGCTCTCTACCCCTGCCTGCCCCGGTGGCGGCGCATTACCAAACTGCCAGATACCATTCTGATCTTTCCATTTATAGACTTTAACTTTCTGATCAGTGGTTACCGGCGCATAAACCACATCGGTATTTAATTTTGCTTTCAGACTCGTAGAGGCAGTTTTCGACTGGGCAAACCAGTCATCCATAAAAGCCGCGCCGCCATTAAAATAAACCAGTGGCCCGACGGTCAGCGCAAGCAGAATAAACAACATGCCAAAAATCGACATTTTCATAAATAAGTCCTTATCTTAACTATCCACAACTGATGCCAGTTCATTAATGATATACCAAATACAAACCCAATTTATAGTAGAGCCAGCCTGATTTCCCCCGGCCAGAGCCAACTATTCCCGCCAATTCTGATAAAAGCATAAGATTTTCTGTCAACAGGCTTGCTCTTGTCGGCATAACTCATTAAAATATCGCGTTTTCCATAAGCAATAGGCTCTGAGGATTCATCAAATGCGCTCAGATATACACCCGAATTACAAAGAAATTACCGTGACTTGCAGTTGTGGCAGCAGTTTCGCTACCGGCTCAACTTACGAAAAAGAAGAGTTACACATTGATGTTTGTTCACAGTGTCACCCTTTTTACACCGGTAAACAGAAAATCGTTGATACTGCTGGCCAGGTTGATAAATTCAACCGTCGCTTCGGTGGTAAAAAATAGATTTCCAGATCCTGCTGCAACTTCAGTGCTGAGTATTCAGTGCTGAAATTTCACAGATTTGAAAAGGCGCTTATCTCAAGCGCCTTTTTTATTGCCTCCTTTTTAACTCACAGCTCGCATGCCGCTAACAAGCCGCAATGCGCTGGCTTCATTGCCAGCACCAGCGCTGTAGTTCGCTACATCCATGACGGCGACACGCTTTTTCTACAGGACAACCGTAAATTACGCCTGATCGGCATCGACAGTCCCGAGCTGGCATCACGGAATAATAACAGCGATACGCCGAGTGCTGATCAGCCCTTCGCTATCGCAGCGCGTGATTATGCCCGCGACTTAATCCGGCACTATGGCCAGCATGTCAAACTGATGCCCGGTATCGAAGCAAGCGACCATTATGGCCGCCAGTTATTTCATATTCAGCTGTCAGATGGCAGTTTATTACAAGCCAGATTACTTCAGGCCGGGCTTGCCGTCGCCTATGTTACCCCACCCAATCACAGGCTCAGTCCCTGTTACCGCAAACATGAGCAGCAAGCCCAAGCTCAGCAGTTAAATATCTGGGCAGACAGTCACTACCGCATCACTCCTGTCCCAGAAATCACAGATGATCTCAGGGGCTTTCGCCGCATCAGAGGCAGAGTGCGACAGATCAGCGAAAGCAAAAAAGCGGTGTGGATTAATTTTTATGGCAATTTTTCTGCCCGTATCGATAAAACAGATTTACCGTATTTTACTTCCCCACTGGCACAATTGCTGGAGAAAGAAGTTACAGTGCGTGGCTGGCTGCATCACTACCACAACAAAGCACAGCTTAGATTGCGCCACCCCACTTCGATTGAAACGCAATAAATACCAAACATATTTACAAAAACGTCGTCAGACTGGCTGCTCAAATGGTAGACTTATCTGAGCAAATTTAGCTTAGCCGTGATTACAATTTTTTTGTACTCACCGATTAATAACCGGAATAAACACCTAATGTCTTCAGAATTCAAACGTGCCGCCCTTGATTACCACCAAAACCCGAAACCTGGGAAAATCAGCGTAGAAACCAGCAAGCCCTGTGAAACCCAGAGCGATTTATCACTGGCTTATACACCCGGTGTGGCCGAGCCGGTACGAGCGATTGCAAAACACCCTGAAGATGCTTATCTGTACACCGCTAAAGGTAACCTAGTCGGCGTCATCACCGATGGCAGCGCTGTACTGGGCCTGGGTAATGTCGGTTCACTTGCAGGCAAACCGGTAATGGAAGGCAAGGCAGTTTTATTCAAGCACTTTGCCAATATCGATGTGTTTGATATCGAAGTCGATGCCGATGACCCACAGGACTTTATCGATACTGTAGCCCGGATTGCACCGACATTTGGCGGCATTAATCTGGAAGATATCACCGCACCTAAATGTTTTGAAATCGAGGAAAAACTGCAAGACATGCTTGATATACCGGTCTTCCACGATGACCAGCATGGCACGGCCGTTATTATTGCTGCCGGTCTTGAAAACGCATTAAAACTTCAGGACAAGAAAATCGATCAGGTACGGGTAGTCTGTCTGGGCGCAGGAGCAGCCGGCATCGCCTCGATGAAGCTACTCCACGCACTGGGAGCACCCAAAGAAAATCTCTTTATGGTCGATCGAAATGGCATTATTCATTCTCAGCGCACTGACTTAAATAAATACAAACAACAATTTGCAGTGGAAACAGAATTACGCACACTGACTGATGCAATCAACGGTGCCGATGTCTTTATCGGTGTATCTGGCCCTGACTTATTATCAAAAGATATGCTGGCATCGATGGCCGAGCGCCCAATCGTCTTTGCTTTATCAAACCCTGACCCTGAAATCCTACCCGAGCTTGCACACTTAACCCGTGATGACCTGGTGATGGCAACCGGACGCAGTGACTATCCAAACCAGATCAATAATGTACTCGGTTTCCCGTATATTTTCCGCGGCGCTCTCGATGTTCGCGCCAGCAAAATATCACAAGAAATGTTAATTGCCTGTGTCCATTCGATCAGTGCTCTAGCGCATGAGCCAGTACCTAAAAAAGTGCTCGAAGCCTACGGATTAGAAAACCTTGAATTCGGACCGGAATACATCATTCCGAAACCAACAGACCCTCGCTTACTTGAACGCATTCCGGCAGCGGTTGCTGAAGCTGCAATCGAATCCGGTGTTGCCCGGCTCGATCTGGTTAAGTAATCAGGCGCGCTAAATCCCGCTTTCAAAATCTGCTGCTACACTTAAAGTAACCACTAATGTTATGCCGTGTTTGCAGATAGGGAGAGCATCATGAACAAGATCAGTATTGTCGGCGCTGGCCGTGTTGGTGAATCAACCGCTCAGTTTTTGGCCAGCCGGGATATGTGCCGGGAACTGGTACTGATCGACGTCAGAGAAGGTGCCGCCGAAGGCGCCGCACTTGATATTCAGGAAGATGCTCCGCTGTTTCGCTTTGACTGCAAAGTCACAGGCAGCAGCAAACCTGAGATGATGGCCGACTCTGATTTAATTATTATTACCGCCGGCATACCCAGAAAACCCGGTATGTCACGCTCCGATGTGTTGGAAACCAACGTAAAAATCACCGATCAAATTGTCAATCATGCCATGCAATATGCGGCCGATGCGATGCTACTTTTTGTTTCCAATCCGGTCGATATTCTGACCTACCGGGCATGGAAAACATCTGGCTGGCCACGTAACCGGGTGTTTGGTCAGGCCGGGGTATTAGATGCCACCCGGATGGCCAGTTTTATAGCGATGGAAAGCGGCTACTCATCACTCGATATCGATGCCATGGTACTCGGAGGTCATGGTGATTCAATGGTACCTATGATGCGATACACAACCATCTCCGGCATACCGGTTGCTAATTTTCTGCCTGAAAAAACCATTGCTGAAATAGTTGAGCGCACCCGAAACGGCGGCGCGGAAATTCTCGCTTTAAGACAAAACAGCAGTGCCTATGACGCCCCTGCTGCTGCCGTTGCGACTATGGTCGATGCCATTGTGCATAACCGAAAACGCATCCTGCCTTCTGTGGCCATCCTCAATAACGAATACGACTGTGATGACATCGCAATAGGCGTGCCGACTGTATTAGGAAAACACGGTGTTGAAAAAATAATTGAGCTTGAACTTAATGACGCCGAACGACAAGAATTCTATCGCTCGGTTGAGATGGTTAAAAAAGACATCGCATCGCTAACCGCATTATAAACCGGAGAAGCGCTCACATTATCCGGTTATCAGATACTGATTAACCGAACAGTCTCTGTCATGTTATTAAATCGCATTACCCCAGGCATCCGTTTTACCGTGCCGCGTTCTGTTGGAAGATTTTTTTTCAAACAGACGTTCCCAGTGACCGATATCACTACCCAGACCTTCCCGCAACTCTACGCCCATCACATAACCCAGACGATCATCAATACTGGACCAACGCACTTCACTATTGAGGTGGAATTTTCCTTTCAGGCCGGCAATCTCAACCCATAAATCCAGCACCGAACCGACAGGCAGACTGTCACCGCCCATAATACGCAGACCACGTCTGGAAATATCCAGTGTTTTAGCAGGCCAGCTGTTTTTATCACCGTACCCCGGTTGCATCGACGCCAGCACTTGCGCAGTTATACGATCTTGTCTGGCATAACGGTTATTTTTGCGATTATTGAATGGCTTTAACATAATATCTCCTTATTCATCATCCTGATAAATTACTTGTCCATCCCGCTATTTGAAATAATTCAAACAGATTAAGCGAATAGCCATCAATAGTTTAATCATAATTTAAAAAAAATATAGATATCTCTGACAAGTGGTGTATATCAGACAGCAGCGGTCTGATCAGGTATCCAGCCCCAGCGCCGCCCACTGTTGCAGCTCTTTGTTATCAGTGACTGAAATATCCAGTCCTGCCTGATAATTCAGCTCATCCTGAGTACGTTTAATCCAGCAAACTTTTGCCTGCAAATGAAAACTTTTTTGCTGGTTTTTATCCACTGAAATCCACAAATCGAGTACCGTATCAACCGGCACATGTTGCTTCAATATAATCTGGATGCCCTGAGCTGAAATATTTACCGATTCACAGGCTATGTTCTTGCCAGCCAGTTCCGGGTAATCCACAGAGACAATGATTTCAGACTGCAGATTCCCCTGCGACGAAAAGCGCTTACTTTTCCGCTGTTCACCCATTTTTTGTATCATTAACCGCTGCCTCTTACTTAATCTATTCAAGCCAGACCTGATAACGCGACTCACCTTCTTCAAAGTCAAAAACCGACTGCGCAGCGAGACCGCTGCGTCTGACATTTTCCTGAATATTTTGCAGATTGATATCAGATGTCTGCTTCAATTTTAGCTGAATATCTTGCGGAATAAAGGCTTCCAGCTCCAGTACTGCTTCTGCTGGCAAATCAACTTCAACTTTGGTCAGCCCAGCATGACTTACCTTCACTTTTAAACTGCGGGCAATCGCTTTTAGTGTTAAAACGCCAGAATCATTTGTCACCGCAATATCTGTCGGTTCGAAGTTTCGCGCCCTGTTCAGTAACTCTGCGGGAATACTTTCAAGCAAAACCTGCCACCAGTTAATATCGGCTTTTACTAAAAGCAGCTGTTGCGCCAGTCCCTGAAAGGCACGCATCACAAAAATCAGCTCTGCTGGCCCGGCAGAGCGAAACCACCAGCGCTGCTCAGCTAATAATTCGCTGATGTTTTTTGCCAACATCCACTGCTGCAATGCAAATTTATTGGTGCAGATAAAAGGCTGAAATAAATATTCACACAATTTGGGTAAATAAGGCTCTATATGCCGTAGCTTCTGGCTCTCAAAACCCATCGCCTGAAAATACTTTAACGGTGCTATTGGCAACTTCTCTTTGCTGGCAATAATCAGTTTCAATAAGGCCAGACTTTGTTGCTCTGTCAGCTCGATACTACAACCAAAATCCATTAACACGATTTCTACGCCCTGCTCAGCATTGAAGCGGTAATAACTATTACCCATATGCGGGTCGGCGTGTAAACGTCTGATCTGAAACAGACTTTTCAGTAACAGTGCGAGCAGTGTTTTGGCTACTTTTTCACGCGCAGGCTGGCTCCAGCCTGCTACCGATTCAATATACTGGCCTTCTTCCCAACTCTGCACTAACAGTGTTTGGCGCGTTAAATCGGCATACACTTTAGGCACAACCAGCCCGGGCAACATCAAATGTTTGTGAAAAAAGCTCTGGGTATCGGCTTCGTGTCGGTAATCCAGCTCGGCTTGCATATTGTCTTTTAATGCCTGCCGATAGGCATCCAGATCAAACTGCCATTGCTTCACTGGCCCGGCCTTTGGTAGTAAACCCAGCAGACTCATTTCCGCACTGATCGCCTCGTCAATTCCGGGATACTGTACTTTAATAGCCACCTCATCACCGTTGAGCAACACCGCATGATGTACCTGACCCAGTGATGCGGCCGCAAAGGATTGATCGATCGATTTAAAGACTTGCTGCCAGCCACAGCCCAGTGCTTGCTCAATCGCTGGCAAGATCTGTTTTAACGGAACAGGGCTAATCGATTTAGTCAGCACCGACAGCTCATCGTCAGGTGCAGCGGCCGCAGCAATCAACTGCCCCACTTTCATCGTGACGCCACGGGCATCGGAGAATTGTTGTAACAGCGCCCGTCTGGCACGTTGCTGCTTTGGGATATCTGAGGCGCTTTTTAAAGCCCGGAAGCCAATAATAAGCTTAATCAGATAGCGACTTCTGTTAAGCAGACGCCATAGCTTCCGGCCCATTTTCAGCATAAAAAAGGCAGAGCGAACTCTGCCTGATGATTATGAACCAGCGGATTCATTATGCCGCTTGTTCAGTCCGGCGCTGAACCCTGGTCTTGGGCCGATCGGCCTGATAAAAGTAACTCGTTGCCAGCATTTTCTGACGTGGCCCGAAATAATTAATGTAATCGGCCGTCCAGTGATTCCAACTTCGGCCTGCTTCAGCGGGCCATTGCCATGAGCAATTGGCTAGCTGATCAAATAACTCATACACATCATGCGATAAATTCTCAGAATGCGTACTAGACCAGAGCGGTTCTTTAGCCAGCATAAACGGATCGATATAGACCCGAATTCGTGACAATCCCTGACTTTTTCCAGCATAAACAGGTGACTCTAGTATTAAATCAATCCGGTCTCTGTATTTTTTGTCCTTAACCCGGCCCAGACTATAGGTCACGCCTTCGTATAACTGTTCGCCGTCCTGATAATCATGAACAAAAACAAAACCGGTTAAATGCTCGTTATCCGCTAAAAGTTCTTTAATGAAATGCTTTGCTGAGGCCGGCATGGCGATATGATTTTGAAGAATGCGAGAGGCTTGCTCGTGCATGACGGAGTCTTTAGAGAAATTAAGTCTGAAACTTTGAAATACCGTTAAATTGTATTTATTCCAGGGTCGGGACCAGCCTAATTTACGAGCCTGGCGATATGATTCAAACGCATTCATCAGGAAACGCATGATTTTACCGGGTTGGGTCTTTTTCGATAAAATCCTTTTAACACGACGGTATTCTGTGCTGTTATCTATCTGGTATGATTCCGTTTTCATCGCTGCTCCATTACCTCAATAACTATTTATAATTATAACGTAATAATTTAGCATAACGTTCCTGCAATTTCAGCGCTCAAGCCAGCCAATCAACAAAATAGTGATGGTTATCTCATAATACCTCTAACCACAGTAATATTTCCACTAAGGCAGCAGGCCGATTACAATACGCCACATGAACCCAAAGCCTAAACCCCGCGCCTATCTGATCGACTCCAGTATCTATATTTTTCGAGCCTGGCATGTTTTTGATGACGATATTAGCGATAGCGACGGCAATCCGGCCAATGCCGTCTACGGTTTTTCAGAGTTCTTGTTTGAGCTGATCAAAAAAATTGGTGCCAGTAGCGGCAGCAGTTATATTGCCTGTGCCTTTGATGCCAGTCAGACTAACTCTTATCGACGTGAAATCTATGCTGAATACAAGGCCAATCGTCCACCGGCTCCGGCAGAGCTGAAACGTCAGTTTGGTTATTGCCGCGATTTTTGTCGCGCTGCCGGTATTGCCGATTACTCGAGCAATCGTTTTGAAGCCGATGATATTATCGGTACTCTGGCACACCGCCTCCGTCAACAGGGCTTTGCCATCACCATCATCAGTGCCGACAAAGACCTCGCGCAACTGGTCGCCGGCGAAGATGACTTCTGGTGGGATTATGCCCGTGACAATATGCTTGACCAAAAGGGTGTGGAAAAACAATTTGGTGTCCGCCCAGATCAGATTGCTGACATGCTGGCACTGTCGGGGGATAAGGTCGACAATATACCGGGAATTCCCGGCATTGGTTATACGCTCGCTTCACGTATTCTCAACAAGTATCAGACAGTCGAACAGATTCTTGAAAACATCGATCAGATTTCAAAAATGAAGTTCAGAGGCTCGGCCCGGGTACAAAATCTGCTGCAAGAGCACCAGGAGATCCTACCGATGACCAAAAAACTTACCACCATCGTCATCGATGCGCAGTTCCAAGGCCCCAAACAGGACATCCTCTGGCAGGGTATCGAACAGGAACTGATCCACCAGTTATTTGATCAGCTTGATGCCGGGGAAATGCGCCGAAAGAAATGGCTTACTATCTGACATGAGCAAACTGATACTTTTTAATAAACCGTTTGATGTGCTTTGCCAGTTTACCGACGATGATGGCCGCAGCACACTTAAAGACTATATCGATATCCCCGGAGTCTATGCTGCCGGACGACTGGATCGTGACAGTGAAGGCCTGTTACTGCTAACCGATGACGGTAAACTACAACACCGAATTTCAGATCCTAAATTCAAACAGGCAAAAACCTACTGGGTACAGGTCGAAGGCGAGATTGATGATACTGCTTTAATAAATCTGCGCAAAGGCGTCAGCTTAAAAGACGGCAAAACCCGCCCGGCACAAGCCAAAAAAATCCCTCAGCCAGATACTCTCTGGCCACGTACACCACCTATCCGTGAGCGTAAAAACATCCCTACCAGCTGGCTTCAACTGAGCATCAGTGAAGGCAAAAACCGTCAGGTCAGACGCATGACGGCGGCGGTTGGTTTTCCTACACTGCGACTCATCCGCTATAAAATTGGCCGCTGGGAGCTACAGGATATAGCACCGGGACAATATCGCATCATCGAGCTAGCTGATACAAAACTGTAACATTTCATCCACACTATAATTATTTCAACCACTATACTTTGGCTACCTTTACAGATAAACCTTAGCAATGATAAAAAAGATCCATTCTGATCAACTTCAAGTTGGCATGTACATAAGTAATCTGGACGCCAGCTGCCTCGAACACAACTTCAGCTCCAGCCAGTTTGCTGTCACTAGTGATGAACTGATACAAAAAATCCACAACACCGGCATCAAGGGTATGTATATCGATACCAACAAAGGTCTTGATATACAAGATGCAGCCAGCGTGATTGAAGTAGACAACGCACTGACAAAGGAAACAGTTAAAGTCGGCAGTGACAACGATGCATTAGAGAACCAGATACCGGTACAGCAAGAACTGGAACGTGCCCGTGGCATTTATAAAGATGCTCACAATATCATGCAAGACCTCATGAGTGATATTCGGCTCGGTAAACAGGTAGATATAGAACGCGTTGAGCCGATCTCTGAGCAGTTAGTTGAATCAGTCTTTCGCAATAAAGATGCACTCATCAGCTTAAGCAGGCTCAAAGACAAAGACCATTACACCTTTATGCACTCAGTCAGTGTTGCCGGATTAATGATCACCTTTAGTCGTGCTATGGGTTTTGATATAGGCAAAATAAAAGAAATTGCAATCGGTGGCATGCTGCATGATATTGGCAAAATGATGACGCCTGACAATGTTCTTAACAAGCCTGACAAGCTGGATGAAAATGAATTTAACATTATGAAATCCCACGTTGTCTATTCCAAGGAATTACTCGAAGACAAACCGGGGATAACTCAGGCCGCACTCGATGTAGCTGCTATGCATCACGAAAGAGTTGATGGCACTGGCTACCCTCTGGGGCTGAAAGGCGATGAGATATCACAGGTCGGACAGATGTCGAGTATTGTCGATGTTTATGACGCACTGACTTCGATACGCGTCTATAAAAGTGCCTGGGAACCGAATATGGCGCTGAAAAAACTTCTTGAATGGAGCAATCATCACTTTAATCCTGATCTGGTTAAGCAATTTATTCGTTGCCTTGGTATCTATCCGATAGGGACACTGGTTGAATTGGCTTCAGGCAGTATTGCGATTGTGATCGAACAGGGAGAGAAAGATTTACTGAACCCTAAAGTCAGAATCGTTTATAACAAGCACATAAAAGGTCTGGTTACGGTCAAAGACATTGAGCTCTGGAAAACCGATGACCGTATTGTTAAATCTGCTTCAGCGGAAACTTATTCCATTAATATGGCAGCATTGTATTAATCCAGCAGCGACTGCAGAACCACACCCTTAATCTGAATAAATATATCAGAATCTATTGTTAGATTTAAAAGACTAAACGACTTTTTTGAAATTCTTGAAAGAAAAATATCCTCATTAACCGACAACTGCAACAGCACTTCACTGTCGGTTTCATCAACAACAGCCACAACCTTGGCCAAAAGAATATTTAAAATACTGCTATCGACAACTCGTGACTTACTGAGACTGACATCTGCGGCATTAATTCGCAAACGAAGTTTTCTTCCAGCTTCATGCAGACCTTTTACCTGCAACACAGTCCCGTTATCTGTTATCAGAGAAGACAGACAAAACTCAGCATCCAGCTCAGACACCACCGCATCAAAAACCGCCACCGCATTCTGCGTCTTCAGCAATGGTGAATCTGCCGAACTCAAAGCTTTTGAAACAGTATCACTATAAATCACTTTGCCAGATTCCAGCACCAGCACCCTATCGCAAAAACGTGACACTTCCTGCAGACTATGACTAACATAAACAAGTGGAATATTTAATGTTTCATGCAGCGTCTCTAAATAAGGGATGATTTCATTTTTATGCGCCGCATCCAGCGATGCCATTGGCTCATCCATCAACAGCAACTGCGGATTTTTCAGCAATGATCGTGCGATAGCCACCCGTTGTTTTTCTCCGCCGGACAATGTCTCGGGTTTTCGTTCCAGCAAGTTTTCTATATTCAAAAGCTGCAATAAAGAATCCCAGTTATATTGCAGCTCACTAGCAGAGCGCTTGACGCCATACTGCAAATTTTTTAAAACCGTCAGGTGTGGAAACAAACGGCTATCTTGAAAAACGTAAGCAATATTTCTTTGTTGAGATGACAGACTTTTTTTATCATTCAGCCATTCGCAATCATTAAATATAATTCGTCCACTCGCCTTATCTTCAAGCCCTGCAAGACAACGTAATAATGTTGTCTTGCCAGAGCCTGAGTGCCCAAAAATACCCAGCACGCCTTTCTGCGGAATTTCAAACTCAGCGTTTAATTCAAAGCCATCTTTAATAAGTTGCACAGAACAATAATTAGCCGCCGTCATTTTATGCTTTGCTCCGCTGGTTAATCAGATACATCAGCAGCATTGAGACAAAAGCAAACGCCAACAAAATTAGAGACAGTGTATGTGCCTGAGCGTATTCAAGACTTTCAACATGATCATAAATAGCTATCGATATCAGTCGTGTTTCACCAGGTATATTACCGCCGATCATTAACACCACTCCAAACTCACCCAAGGTATGAGAGAAGCCCAACACTATCGCCGTCAGATAACCTCTTTTAGCTAACGGCACTGCCACACTAAAAAAAGCATCCAGCGGTTTTGCACCCAGCGTATAAGCTGCCTCCATCAAATCCTTTCCAACCGATTCAAATGCACTCTGCAAAGGCTGAACAACAAAAGGCAAACTGTATAGTACCGACGCCACTACCAGGCCAAAAAAATTAAAGGTCAGTGCTTGACCACTAAGCTCGTACCAGAAACTGCCTAGTGCGCCCTGCGGACTGAATAAGATTAATAAATAAAAGCCCATCACCGTCGGTGGCAGCACAATTGGTAATGCCACTATCGCCTCTGCGAATGGTTTGATGCGACAGCGTGTTGTTGCCAGCCACCAGGCTACTGGCGTACCGATTACAATCAACACCGAGGTTGAAATAAAGGCCAGCTTGACAGTTAGTAGCAACGGCCCCAAATCAGGCAATAACACTCGCGACACCTCTTCGCTTAATCAACAAGATAACCATTACTTTTTATAATTGCTTTTGCGCCTTCAGATTTTAAATACTCACTAAACAGTCTCGCCAGTGCAAGCTTGTTGGTGTTTTTTAAAATCACCATTTTCTGCTCCAGCGACCGGTAAGATTGCAATGGAATCTGCCACTGACAATATCGCCCGGACAACTGCCCATCTGACTCAGTCAGTAATGAACTGGCGATCAAACCGGCATCGGCATTAGCGGATTCGAGATAATGAAATGCCTGCAGCACGCTTTCACCCCTGACCAGACTCGGCTCCAGCTCATTCCATTTATCAGCGGCTCTGATAAACTCTTCGGCAGCGACACCATAGGGAGCCGTTTTGGCACTGGCAACCGCCAGTTTATTAAAATTTTTTTTATTCAGTACCGACAAGACAGGATCAGCACAATTCACGCTGGGTGTTTTTTTTATGACCAAAGTCAGCTGTCCGCGGCCATATACCACAGGTTCAAAAGCCAGCCCCTGCTCGGCCAGTAATTCAGGTCGCTTCGAATCGGCTGCCATAAAAATATCATAAGGTGCGCCATGAACGATCTGTGCATATAGCTTGCCGGTAGAAGCCTGACTTATTGAAAAACTACGCCGTGTTTTTAATTTGAAATCTTCCCGCAACTCTTTTAAAGTGGCAGCGAAATTACTGGCGACCGCCAGCCTTAGTTCATTGCTCTGCGCCTTAGCATCAGGCAACAACAAAGGACACAGCGATATCATACTGATCAGCCACAATATTTTAGCGGACACTGCCATCTTTCAGTCAAGCGGCCGGTGATATCTGGCAACAAAGCGATCCAGCGCATTAGCAAAGGTCTGCTTATCTTTCTGTCCAAAGGCTGGCTGCCCACCACCCATTTCAATCGCAGAGTTTCTTACCGCCTCCATCATGTCTCTGACCTGAAGCCTCGGTTTTATATTGTCTTTTGTCAGCATTTCACCTCTGGGGCTGAGTACAAAACCACCTTTCTCAATGACCTCATCTGCCAGCGGGATATCTGCACTGATCACTAGGTCACCGGCTGCCAGCAGCCGCACAATTTCGTCATCAGCAACATCAAAGCCAGACGACACCTGCAATGATGCCAGAAACGGCGATGATGGAATTTTTATATACTGGTTTGCAACAAAGGTAATATTCAGCTTTGCTCTTTTCGCAACGCGAAATAATATTTCTTTAATAACATTCGGACAGGCATCAGCATCAACCCAGATTTTCATACTAATAACCCAGCTCTTTCAGCACAGTTTGCATATGCTCCGGTCTGACCGGATATAACAGCGCCATAGAAAGTGGGAATAGTTCATGCAATTTAACAACAAACTCCTGTTCTTCTTTATCCACTAATACAATTATTTTTGCCATCTTGCCGTAGGCTTCAAGACTGCGCAAAAAAACATCAAGATTAGAGACATTAGCACCTGCATAATTGCTGCCATAACCATAAATAAAATCAGCAACAATAATATCTGGCAGCTGATTTTTCAGGCTGGCAATAGCCTTACGCATCGAATTAAATTTGAGCTCGGTCATGGCAAATTCTTTATAGACGGCCGAGAGATCCGGATGCAAAGGCGTCTCAATAATCGAATAAAGTGTTAATCCCGACATAATATGACCGACATTAATAAAATGACAATTATACACCATAGCCTGCTGCAATACTTGATGTCAGCTGATAACGAACAGCTACTGATGTTCTGTCTTCGCTCAAATCTAATCACCCATAAATTATTAAGCGAGTTATTTCTCAGCCGGTTTTTCTTCAAGCCGAACCGAAAGTAGTCATCCCAGCAAGTGGTTAAATCAATACACCGGGTTCACAGAACAGCTTTCGCAATCACAACGCCCACAGATCGATCAGTGCTCGCCTTTAGTACGCAACAAACCGGCCAGACGATTACCCTGTTTTTGCGGACCACCATAGGGGAAAATTTTGTGCAGGTAGCGATTACTGCCACGCTCTGCATCCCAGTGTTTGCGAAAATACTTTATCATGTCGCGTACCGTTGCCTGGCGCCCGTTATCGGCAAACCAGCTGCGCTGAAAACGGATCATTTCCCAATGCTCTGCGGTCAGCTGCAAACTTTCCTGCTCAGCTTGCTGGCGAACAAACTCTTCGGACCAGTCAGCCGGGTCTACCAGATAGCCCTCGCTGTCTGTCATAATTTCTCGACCAGCAACCTCCACCGTACGGGTTGTCATATTCGGGTAGGCGTTGCTGCCACGTGTTGTTGTGGTGGCGCCATCAGAACTAAAGCCGGTTTCTGCAAGACTCCACAGCTCAATATCTATATCGCCTTCAAGCCGACCCTGATAACGCTCCACCCCAGCGACCATAACTTTGCCACTACTGACCGGCTGATCAAAACAAACCATGCCTGCACGATCAGTAGCTTGTGGCCCAACGCGGCACTGATTATCCAGAATCAGTTCAACTGGCACCCGTTTAAGCACTTCCTTACCAAATTTCATTTTTACGCTGATACAGATCATTGTTACCACCTTTTCTAAATTCAAAGCTCTGTTATCGTCAAGACAACGTCGTTCAACTGCATAGACGGTACTATATAAGCGAAGTTATATATAAGACAAACGATTAATAATTGACATTAATATCGATTAATCCGATATTAAATAGATGGATACCGATCAGATAAAAACCTTTCTTGCGGTGGTGGCCAACGGCAGCTTTCTGCAAGCCGCTTCTCGTCTTTATGTCACCCAGTCCACTGTCAGCAGCCGTATTCAGACTCTTGAAAACGACCTCGGTGTCAGCCTGTTTATCCGTAACCGCTCAGGCGCTAAGCTGACTGCAGCCGGTAAACGGCTGGTGCATCACGCGCAATCAATCTTACTGACGCTGGATCAGGCTCGGCATGATGTCGGCCTACCCAGTCGCTATCGGGCCAGTATTACAATCGGTGCTCGAATAGCTTTGTGGGAGGTGTTTTTACCGCGCTGGGTCGGTGAAATGCGGCGCAGCTCACCGGATATTTCAATTCGCAGTGAAATTGGCTTTGAAGAAGACCTGATGCGCCGCATGATAGAGGGCACAATGGACGTCGCGCTGATGTACACGCCTCAGCACAGCCCCGGCCTGCGCATTGAACAGTTGTTTGACGAAACACTGGTATTACTGACAACCGACCCCGACAAGGCCTGGCCCGATCAGGATTATATCTATGTCGACTGGGGACCAGCTTTCCATGCTCAGCACAGCAGTCATTACCCTGAGCTCGAACGGCCAGCCCAGACAGTCAATATCGGCTGGCTCGGGGTACAGATTATATTAAGTAATGGCGGCTCTTGTTTTGTACCACTGCGAATGGCCGAGCCCTTGCTTGAAAGCGGCCGATTATTCCAGCTACCGCAGAGCCCACAGTTTAATATCCCGGTCTACATGGTTTATGCAGACAACAGCGAGTCCGTCGTTATCAAGCAGGTCACAAACAGCCTGCGCCAACAGGCCGCACAAGAACAGCAAAAAACAGCAAGTCAATGATGAGAGCAACACTCACTTAGCGCGACTTGCGCTTTTTTTCGTACAGATAAAAAAGCAGCGCCAGTAGCAACACCAACAGAATACTGGCAAACCAGATCAGGAAATAAAGGTATTCTTCGACAAACTCAGACAGCGGGTTATCTTTTGTCACAGCCGGCTGATTCTGTGTAGACTTTTTCTCCGACTCAAGCTGACGCTTCTGCTCTGTCACTTCAGCCTCGGCTTTATTTAGCAAACTCACATAAACACTGTCAGACATACCTTTTTCTTGCAGCTCTTTCTGCATTTTATCAAGCGCCAGCTGCGCCTCTGCAAAACGATTTTGCTGCGACAAAGCATTGATATTGCTCCAGTGCAAATACCAGTAATATGAATCATCTTCACCGCTGCCGCCGAGATTTAATTCGGTCTCAATCGCCCGTTGCTTCAGCACATCTGGCAGACCCGGTTTCATCACCGCATAAGCAGCTGCCGATAATTTTATAGACGAGGCCTTATCCAGATCCATCGCCCGCTGATAGTAGCTATTTTTATCCTGAATATATTCTTCAACGCGATTTTTATCCGCAATCTGCTGATAATAACTCGCCAGATTTCTGGCGTGCAGGCCTCTGACAAACCAGTACACTGGATTTTTAATCTGCTGCGTTTCGAAAGCCTGTAGTTTGCCACTCAGATACTGCAGCTCAGTAAGCTGCTGCTTTATATCCAGCCCGACATTTTCTTTGGCATAAATCGCTACCCGGCTAGCCTCCCGGAGAAAACCCTGCGCAGGCATATTATAAGCATCATCAAATACCGATGCCGAAGTGACACCAGGCAGCAAACAAATAATCAGCAATAATAATTTATTCATAATCAGTCATACTTTATATTAATGTGTATATGATCTGCTTTATCGAAAGCATCGGGAATCCCGTTTAAGGGCTCAATATCTTCCTGATATTCTTTTGTCGTCATCGCCCGGCCATGTGTTTCCAGCTGCCAAAAGGCTTTTATATAATTCTGGTTTTCCAGCATATTCCATAGAAACCAGTAAATAATCGCTGAACGTTTATCGTTGTGAGGAACATTCGCCACCATATCTATCGCACCGCCTCGCTGATGAATACCATTCAGTGCATTACTAAACCATTCATTTCTTTCCGGATTTCTCCAGCCTCCGCTGAGCCATAACTTTGTATCAGGTATCGTAAGCTCACGACCATTCAGATCTAAAAATTTCTGTTTTGTTTTAAAATGTTTATTTTTAGACTGTTCATATAAATCAGCAATAAGGCCTGCAATACTGGCCACCCCATCGTCAATCATCAAGCCATAACTGCTTTCGGATATGGAATTCCCCAGAAGATGGATATTAACCGAAGGCGTCTTAGTGATTTCGCTGCGCAGTGGCACCGGAATATTTCCGTTTTCACCACGCCCGTAACGGTTAATATTATAATGATTAATGTATTCCTGACGGATCATGTCTTTATTGTCCATCGCAATCTTGCCGGTGTACTGAATCAACTCCTGTTTTTCAATATCCGTCACCACCGCTTCAATATAGTATGCAATTCTCGGATTAAACCGCTTAAAGTCGATCTCAACCGTACCTCCGCCTTTTGAGCGACGTTTACCATTCGATCCGCGACCCCGCTTATAAATTGCCGGGTAATGCACTAACTGATCCGGTTTAAAAACCAGTCGTGTTCTGTCGACTGTATCGTTGCGCAAAATATCTGAGCTCCAGATAACTTCGCCCTCAGATTTAACTTTTTCCATATGATATTTGGATAAAAGATTTATCTCACCATAAGTTTCCCGGCTGGTGATGATATGCCATTGCAATAAAGCAGTCGGCTTGATCTCCACCGGCAAATCAACCACAAAAGGAACCTGTGGTTTCAGAAAACTTTCTTTGCTGCCACGCTTTATACCTTGCGGGATTTTTTTACCCTGCGGGATAAAAATAAATGAGTTATTTGCCCGGCTCTCAGGATTATCTGACGATAAAATATGCAGAGGCGGCTTGGCATAAGCCGGCACACTCAGCAACGACAATAACAAAACCGTTTTAAACAGCAAAACCGTAATCGACCTGTATAACCGGTCTGTAAAATGAAAACTAATCACGCACTAATCCAGAAAATATCCATTAATCACTGACTGATAGCCGGAAAATAATACCGGCTCCGTTCTATCCTATGAGCTCTACTGCCATACCTTTTTTTATCAGCCCTATATTATCAGCAATTACATTCTGCCCAAAGTAGACTTTATTATCTTTCATCCGGTAGCTTCGCAGGGTTTGTAGCAACTCCGTCTCACGCTGAGCTGTCAAAGGATTTATTCCAGGAATACTGCAGCGGCTGCACGGTTTTACCAGCCGGTATGTGAGATCACCGATGCGGATTGCTTGCCACTGGTCTTCTGCAAATGCCTCACAGCCACTGATGACTATATTCGGACGAAAACGCGGCATTGCTACTGCATGTGTTAAGCGACTATTTAAATCATCAAGTGATGCCTGCGATATCAACAACAACGGGAAGCCGTCACTAAACCCGGTTTTATCACCCGCTTTGGCATAATCCAAATCGACCTGTCGTACTTCATGCTGCGGAAAATACACCAGTCGGCAGTCTTTTTTTAAAAACCGGCTGAGCCAGTCTGCCACTGCATCACCACAGTCCAGTGCCTGACAACGGTCATTCCAGACTGTTACCATGGTGACAGCGCCATGGTCTTTTTCATCAATATAAATAGCCGGCATATTAGCGGCCGTTAGCCGCAAGCGATTGTGCTCGATCAGCGCTGTTATCAGACACATCGACGGAATAAAGCGCTGAGTAATAAACACGCCATCGGTATCCACCAGCATCCAGCGCCGGTCATTTGTCAGCCCGAATTGATCCACCATAGCCGAATCGACAGGCAGCGATGCCAATGATTTAACCGGGTGTATATACAGCTCACTGACACTAAGCCCGCTCATTATTCATTTTCCTTGCCGGCTTTTTTACAGGCGGCCAGTTGCGCTGAAAAATACGCCGTCCCCAGCTGCCTTGCTTTTACAATATTATTATCTGGAATCGATGCCGGATCTGGGTAACTGGCCAATGCCTGTTGCATCGATTGTTCTCTGATCAGGTGTAACATCGGCAACGGTGAGCGATTGGTGTAATTGGCGGCATCATTTTTATCTTCACCATCAAAACAATATTCCGGATGAAAACTCGCGAGCTGGTATATACCGTCATAAGACTGCAGTTGCATAAGCTGTTCTGCCATCTCGGTAAAACCCCAGAATTCATCGAAGTCTTGCAACAAGCTACTGAAAATAATCAGCGTGGTTTCAATATTCGGATCCTGATCCAGTCGCTGGCATTCATCGATAAGGCATTGCAATGCCTTATCAGTACCGCTTTCGTCACATAACTGAAAGTGAATCCGCTGCTGATCAAATTCCTTTTTGGCAAAGGGACAAAAGTTTTGTCCAATCACCACCTGTTCAACCCAGGCTTTACACGCTTCAACAGGATTCATAATCACCACACTAAATTTTAAAACTCATATTAACTCAAAACCCGTCAACATAAAAAAAGGCCGCCCTTGCGGACCGCCTTTTAGCTTAAAGCTGCTGCTTCAGTCTGCTATAACAGACTGCAATACAGCCTGCTTAACCGAGTTCTTTGACACCGGCAACCAGCTCGCCAACCATCTTCTGGCCGTCGCCGTATAACATTTGTGTGTTATTGGCATAGAACAGGTGATTTTCGATTCCAGAGAAACCGGCACCACGCCCCCGCTTGATCACGATGCAATTCTGAGCACGGTCTGCATCCAGAATCGGCATACCA
Source organism: Gammaproteobacteria bacterium (assembly GCA_029881795.1). Taxonomy (GTDB): domain Bacteria; phylum Pseudomonadota; class Gammaproteobacteria; order SZUA-229; family SZUA-229; genus JAUVDT01. The sequence continues at coordinate 278,462 of JAOULX010000001.1, read as the reverse complement.
TAAATCGGGCTTTCCGGATTAGTACGTGCAACCGGGTTAACCACATCATTCGCACCGATAACCAACGCCACTTCAGAGGTCGGGAACTCCGGGTTAATATCTTCAAGATCATAAATCTTGTCATAATCAATACCGGCCTCAGCCAGCAACACATTCATGTGACCTGGCATACGACCTGCTACCGGGTGAATCGCGTATTTCACTTCCACACCACGAGCTTCCAGCACTTTAGTCAGCTCGGCCAGTTTATGTTGCGCCTGTGCAACCGCCATACCGTAACCCGGAATAATGATCACTTTGCTGGCATAAGCCATCATGATGGCAGCATCCGGTGCCTGCACTTCTTTCATGCTGCCTTCCACTTCTTCATCGGCCGCACTGCCGTCGGCAGAACCAAAGCTTGAGAACAGAACATTAGAGATAGGACGATTCATTGCCTTTGCCATTAACTGTGTCAGCAGTGTACCGGATGAGCCCACCACGGTACCGGCAATAATCATTGCGGCGTTTTGCAGAACAAAACCTTCGAATGCTACTGCCAGACCGGTTAATGCATTAAACAGCGATATCACCACCGGCATATCAGCACCACCGATTGGCAGCGTAAACATAATGCCGAAAACAATCGTCAGCACAAAGAAAATCAGCAATATAGTCGGATCAATTTGGCCCGTGAACGCCATCATGCCGCCCAGAACCAGCATCGCTGCAAAGATAATCAGATTGATCATCATGTGCATCGGCAAACGCAGGGTTTTATTAATTAAACCTTGCAGCTTGGCAAAGGCAATCGCAGAACCTGAGAAGGATACCGCACCGATAATCGCACCCAGCGTAGCCAGTGTCAGCACAGTCGTGTTCGGCGCCTCACCACCAGCTGCGACTTTAACCAGCTCAACTGCTGCGATAGCGGCGGCTGCACCGCCACCCATGCCGTTATAGATCGCAATCATCTGCGGCATATCGGTCATTTCAACCCGCTTAGCCGTGATGTACGCAATGATCGAGCCGGCTACAATCGCCACCACAATCAGAATAATATTGATACTGCCGTGTGCATAAACCGCCGGATCACCAAAGGTAATCAGCGTAGCGATCGCCATTGCAATACCTGCCCAGACGATACCCTGACGCGCCGTCACCGGTGAACTCATTTGTTTCAGGCCGATAATAAAAACAGCAGCCGCAATAAAGTAAACTATTTCGATTAACATACTCACGAATTAGTCTCCTTCTGCTTCGGCTGGAACATTTCAAGCATACGCACGGTGGCAACATAACCGCCAACCGCATTACCCGCAGCCAGAAAGACCGCTACAAAACCAATCGCCATTTCGACCGGTGTTTCAGCGTGTCCTAGTGCCACCATCGCTCCCACTACCACGATACCGTGAATAAAGTTTGAACCAGACATTAACGGTGTATGCAAAATAACAGGTACCCGGCTGATTACTTCATAGCCGGTGAATGCTGCTAACATAAAAATATAAAGTGCTGTAAAGCCCTCGATCATGACTTACATTCCCCTCTTTATTGGCCTTTGTACATGTCGGCTTTAATCTCGCCGTCATGGGTCAGCACACATTTAGAAATAACATCGTCTTCCCAGTTAAACGCCAGTTCGGCATCCTCTGTGATGAAAGGAGATATCAGGTTAAATAAATTCTTTGAATACATTTCGCTGGCGTGCACCGGTACCTGACTCGGTACATTAAGCGGCGCATAAATCGTGACCTTGCCTTCGAATTTAACCGCATCACCCGGCTTACTGAGTACACAGTTACCGCCGCCTTCAGCTGCCAAATCAATAATCACAGATCCTACTTTCATATGCTCGACCATATCCTGGTCGATAATTTTAGGTGATGGACGACCCGGAATAGCCGCTGTTGATACGACCACATCCGCCATTGAGAGATGTTTTGCCAGCACGTCGCGTTGCTGCTGCTTTTCATCGTCGGTCAGCTCACGCGCATAACCGCCTTCGCCATCAGCCGAGACACCGGTGTCAATAAACTTCGCACCTAATGACTCGCATTGCTCTTTGGTGGCAGAACGCACATCGTAAGCCTCAACAATCGCGCCTAAACGTTTGGCCGTTGCAATCGCCTGCAAGCCTGCAACTCCGGCACCAATAATCACGACTCTAGCCGGGCGAATAGTGCCGGCTGCTGTGGTTAACATCGGGAAAAAGACACTGGCAATATCAGCACCCATCAAAACGCCTTTGTAACCGGAGATAGCTGCCTGTGACGATAATGCATCCATCGACTGGGCGCGGGTAATACGTGGCACCAGTTCCATCGAAAAAGACGTTATCTTTTTCTGATTCATCTTTTGCATCATTTCAGCATTTTTATGCGGCGCCATAAAACCAACAATGACCGCGCCGTCATTCATTTTATCCAGCTCTTCTAAGGTCGGTGGTGCGACTTTAAAAATCATATCGGCATTTTTATAAAGCTCATCAACACTGTCGACAATCTTCACATCTGCAAACTGATCATCAGAAAAATGAGAGCTGATCGCCGCTCCTTTTTCCATTGAAATCTCGACACCCATCTTAATCAGACGTTGTGCTACGCCAGGTTCCAACGCTATACGGCGCTCACCCGGTACAATCTCATTCGGCACAGCCAAACGTATCGCCATTATTATTCTCCACTCATAGAAGTGTATTGGTGAAAATGTAACCCTGATCTGCAAACAATTGGAAAATGCCTGAAGCCCGGAAAATGTGGTCGTATATTACAGGAATAACGGCCTTGTTTGAACACAGAGAGTGCTTATATAAAGCCAAAAGAGCCGCTTTTTAACAAAAATCCATTAAAATATTAAATCAGCCTGATTGAATCTCACTATTTAGCGCAAGCAACAACAATTTCTGACCGTTTCGCCCTCAAAAACCCCACTGATCGCAATAAATTTCTCTGGAATAAGCGCGTAATCAGAGCTGCGAATGCGGAAACAGCGTAAATCGCCATTTCTCTGGAGTTTTCGCTTGAAATACCCCTGCCTTCGGATAAACTGACTTGCTTATAACAATAATGACTCTTAGCAGATCGACACTAAACAATGGCCAAAAAAAAGCAACTACATAAACACGGTATCCAGCAGCGCATGGGGATACTTATGGTCAATTTGGGCACACCGGATGAACCCAGCAAACGCGCTGTGCGTAAATATCTGGCTCAGTTTCTGGCCGACAGCCGCGTGGTTGAAATACCCAAACTGATCTGGCTGCCGATTCTGTATTTCTTCATATTACTAACTCGACCCAAAGAAAGCGCAAAAAAGTATAAAAAAATCTGGACCGAACAAGGCTCGCCACTCATGCACTATAGTCGTCGCCAGGCGCAGTTTGTCGAAAAAGTCTTAACCAACAAATTCAACGGCCCAATCAACGTCGGCATGGCCATGCGTTATGGCAACCCGAGCATTAAATCCGAGCTAGAAGAATTACAAAAAGCCGGTGTCCAGCGCCTGCTGGTGCTGCCACTTTATCCGCAATATTCTGCAACCAGTACCGCCGCGGTGTTTGATGAAGTGACCCGGGTTTTACGCAAATGGCGCCGGATACCGGAAATTCGCTTCATCAACCAGTACCATGACCACAAGCTCTATATCGATGCACTGGTAAAAAGCATCAGCAAGCACTGGGAAGACAACAAACCCGGCGACATTCTGGTGTTTTCATTTCACGGTATCCCGCAACGAAACTTTGAGCTTGGCGACCCCTACTTTTGTCAGTGCCACAAAACCGCACGGATGGTGGCCGACCAGCTTGAATTGCCCGACCATCGCTGGCAAGTGGTTTTTCAGTCACGTTTTGGCCGCACAAAATGGCTGCAACCCTATTGCTCAGAAACACTGGCCGAGCTGCCAAAACTGGGGCGCAAAAGCATCGATATTATCTGCCCTGGATTTGCTACCGATTGCCTTGAAACGCTGGAAGAAATCAACATGGAAAACCGCGAAATTTTTATGCAAGCCGGTGGTCAGTCCTTCAATTACATCCCCGCACTCAATGACAACCCGTCACACATGCAGGCTTTATGCACACTGATTTCACAACACAGCTTCGGCTGGCCCGAAACCCTGCAAAGTTATGATGCTGGCAAAGCAGCCGTTGAGGCCAAAGAAAGCCGTGAACGCGCGATTGCACTGGGAGCAGAAAAATAAACAATAACGAAATAAACATCAACATCCAGATCAGACTGAATAAAGACAGCCTGATGCAAATGGCGTTCTTCTTGTTTATTTTTATTTTAATTATTTTTTTATTCGTCGGCGGGGAAAGCCGGCAACATCATCGCCTGATTAAAGATATCTGGGATGCCGGACATCTGGTCCTGTTTGCCGCGCTGATTTACTCGTATTTCAGTCACTACGCAAAAGCCTCAAGCTCCATCATAAAAAAACTGCTGTTCACAAGTCTCTTTTGCCTACTGATTGGCACAGCCATCGAAGTCATTCAGATCTTTATTCATCGTGACTTTTCCACCGACGACATTATCAACGACCTGATCGGTGGCTATATTGGATTTCTCGGACTGATTATATTCGGTCACCAAGTAGCCTTAAAAAAACGTATCATCGCACTGGCTATCGCCATCGTTTTAATCATCATTGGCTTACGACAACTAGAAAAAGACGTGCTCGATGAAATAAAAATGCAACAGGCTTTCCCGGTCATAGCAGACTTTGAAATAGCGTCGGAAATGAGCCGACTGGAATCTAAAAATGTTATTATAAAACGCGTAAAACAACACAGCTATCAAGGTCAGCATTCATTAAAAATTGATTACCTGCCGGGTCGCTACCCTGCAGTTACTATCGAACATTTAAAAGGTAATTGGTCCGGCTTCAAAACACTCGCCTTTTATGTATACAACCCTGGCAGCAAACCTGTCAGCTTTGAATTAAAAATTTACGATCAGAAACACGCACTCACCGGTCGAAGCTATAACGACCGGTTTAATAAAGAAATTGTGTTTACATCAGGCTGGAACAGTGTCGAAATTCCGCTGAACGAAATCATCGAAGCACCGAAGCGCCGCTCAATGGATACCCATAAACTCAAAGCCATCAGCTTATTTACCGACAAGCAACAACAGCCAGTCACTTTGTATCTGGATTACATTCACTTAAAGTAAGTTTCACGCTAACAGCCGCTGTATCATGCTCACCGCCTGTGACTCATAGCCTCCACCAAATAAATTAAAGTGGTTGATGATATGGTAAACGTTATAAAGTGTTTGGCGTTGTTGATAGCCTGCATCTAGCGGCCAGCTGTCGTTGTAGGCCTGATAAAATATCTCATCAAAACCACCAAACAACCTTGTCATCGCTATGTCGGTTTCGCGGTCGCCATAATAAAACGCCGGATCAAATATCACCGGGCTGTTATTTTTTAGCGCAGCAAAATTCCCTCCCCACAGATCGCCGTGCAACATTGAAGGTTGCGGCTGATAGGTTTCAAAAAATTCATCCAGACAGTCACTGAGGCGTTCACCCTGTTTTAGCAATTCACGGCCGCAGCCATTTTTTTCTGCCAGTTCCAGCTGAAAGCCGAGCCGATGCTGCCGCCAGAACGCCACCCAGTCATTTGATTGGTGGTTGATTTGTGTAGTCGAGCCGATGACATTTTGACGATGCCAACCAAATTTATCAGCGCTGATTCTGTGCATTGCCGCCAGCTGCTGAGCAAATTTTTTCATATCGGCCGCAGCTGTCAATTCCAAAAATTCCAACACTAGATAGCTGTGTTTTTCTACTGTGCCGTAACAGATCACCCGTGGTACGCGTATTGTATTACTTGCCGAAATTTCATTTAAGGCCTCGGCTTCGGCATTATACATATCGATCAGTGTCGCTTTATTAGTTTTTACAAAATAATCGGTTTTGCCATCGCTTATTTTATAGGCGCTGTTGATACAGCCACCACCAATCTCCTGCTGTTGTGTGATTTTATAATCACACAAAGCGTGTTCTTTAATTTTTTTTTCTACCTGATACCACAGACTCATCCAGTTTCCTTTTTTTATCACCAGCAGATGGCTTTATTGTTGTTGGCAACTTATCATCTAAGCATGAGCCAGTTAACTGATCAATTAAATCTAAGCGATATACGTCGTGTGACCCAGCAATTTTACCTGAAAGCGCGGCATGACCCGATCATCGGCCATTATTTTGATCATATCGATGACTTCACTTCTCATGAAGAAAAAATTAGCGCATTCTGGTGGCTGGCTTTAGGCGGCACGACGGCAGAGCTGCCAGCAGCTGTGCCGTCTTTCGATATGATAAACAAACACATATTACTGGGCATTAAAGAATCAGATTTAACTATCTGGCTCGGTCATTTTGAGCAGACCTTATTTGAAACACTGGAAACAGAATTGGCTTCAGCTTGGAAAGCCAAGGCTTTTGAGATTGCCAGCCACTTAAAGGCACTGGCCATCGAAGGGAAAAGTGGCGGGATACATATTAATAATTAGCAGCGGGCAGAAAATTCTATTCTTTGTCGATGCTTGGCTAATTACACATTTAGGTCTTTTACTACCAACTAAACACTGATAACTGCGAACTTTATTAATAAAATTTTCGGTCTTTGCGGCGACGACCTGCCTGTTGCACAATGACACCCTTGATTACATTGATGCCCTCTATTTCTACGGTCTCGTAGAGTTCGTTCAGTGGTACTAGGTAGATTTTTTCCTGATGAATTCGTAGTTGCCTGAAAGTGTTTTCACCATTCACTTCAGCCATGACATAACATTCGTCACGCACGACCCCTTCAGGATCAATCACTATAATGCATTCGTGCTTGAATTCTGGCTCCATGCTGTCGCCCAGCACCTGCAAGGCAAAGGGTGCGGCCGCACTACAGCCACTGGCTTCACCTTCTGGCCAGCCTTGCATAGAAACATCACCGGAACTGCTACCATCTGTACCACATGCTGACATAACGACGCTCCTGAAGCGGTATATTAGAGTTTTGTATTATACAAAATAATCTATCGCTTAACACCTGCCAATATTAAAGGTATTCACCGATTTACCACAGAACCACACCGTTTATCTTGTTGGCACTGAGCCGAACAAGCGCAGTTCAGATAAACACCGGCCGTATCTTGAATTAGCATTAACTAATATGTTAAATAACCACGTTAGTCGATTCATTATTTCCATCATATTACAGCCTTTAAACGCATCGCATGCACTGCCAGCGCATCAGCAGGCGCTTATAACCTCATAAAATATCTCAATTATCCTTTACCGCTCCGGTTTTCCATAATGGGTCTGTTTTATAGCCCGATATCTGCCCCGTACCGATATCGATGACTGCGCGATTTGCTGTTACAGTTGCAGACTGACACATCATCTTTACGCAATCAGGAATACACAAATGCCTGCTTTAGCGCCTTTGGTTGATGCAGCAGAGTGGCATTTTAAATAACAATAAAAACAGGTCGCTATAAATCGGCCTGAAGATTTGGCATCGGTGTCATCCCCATCGTGCCTAAACAGTTTTAAATATCAGCCGCCAGTAACGCGGTCCAAAATAAAAACTAAGCAGTCTTAACTGCACAGCAATGGAGTCTAACGATGAGTATTAAAAACGCATTTTATGCACAATCTGGCGGTGTTACTGCCGTTATTAACGCCTCAGCCTGTGGTGTGATTGAAACAGCACGCAAGAACAAAGACAAAATCGGTACTGTTTACGCCGGCCGCAACGGTATTATCGGTGCTTTAGAAGAAGACCTGATCGACACCAGTCTGGAGTCGGCTGAAGACATCGCTGCCTTAAAAAACACACCTTCCGGCGGCTTTGGTTCTTGCCGTTTTAAACTAAAAAGTCTTGAAGATAACAAAGCAGAATACGAGCGTTTAATCGAAGTATTCAAGGCACACAACATCGGTTACTTCTTTTATAACGGCGGTGGTGATTCGGCAGATACTTGTTACAAAGTGTCTCAGCTGTCTGAAAAAATGGGCTACCCGGTTCAGGCCATTCACGTTCCAAAAACGGTTGATAACGACCTGCCAATCACTGATAACTGCCCAGGTTTCGGTTCAGTTGCAAAATACATCGCGGTTTCTGCTTTAGAAGCATCATTTGATGTACGCTCAATGGCTAAAACATCTACTAAAATTTTCGTATTGGAAGTTATGGGTCGCCATGCAGGCTGGATTGCTGCTGCCGGTGGTTTGATTGAAGACGAAGGTATACCTGTTGTTATTCTGTTCCCTGAAGTGGAATTTGATGAAGCTAAATTCATGGCGCAGGTTGATGCCAAAGTTAAAGAATACGGTTATTGCACCATCGTTGTCTCAGAAGGTATCCATTACCCTGACGGTACATTCCTTGCCGAACAAGGCACCCGTGATAATTTTGGTCATGCTCAACTGGGCGGCGCTGCACCGGTTGTGGCTAACATGATCAAAGAAAAGCTGGGACTTAAGTTTCACTGGGCAGTTGCTGACTACCTGCAACGTGCAGCACGTCATTTAGCGTCCAAATCGGATGTTGAACAGGCTTATGCACTGGGTGAGAAAGCCGTTGAATTTGCACTGCAAGGCCATAATTCAATCATGCCTACCGTAGATCGTAAATCCAACAACCCTTATAGCTGGGAAATCGGTATGGCTCCATTAGCTGATGTTGCCAACGTTGAAAAAATGATGCCGATGGATTACATCACAGACGATGGCTTTGGTATTACTCAGGCCTGTAAAGATTACCTCTACCCGTTAATTCAGGGCGAAGCGTATCCGAATTATAAGGCTAATGGCTTACCAGATTATGTAACCTTAAAATTACAGTCTGTTGCTAAAAAGCTGGATACTTTTGAAGTTTAAAAGGCTATCAGCTAAATGACACTCGAAAAAGTGAATGAACCGGTTTATATGCTTATAAACTGCCTCATTCGCGATTATGGACTTGATAAAAACAGGGAAATTAAACCTCTCATCAGGTTCTTGAGTGCATTCACAAAATAGCTAAACAATAAAAAATCAGACAACTCAGTCTGATTTTTTTTGACCACAATTACCCGGAGAACACATCATGCGCGTTATTTTATTAGGCGGCCCCGGTGCAGGCAAAGGCACCCAAGCAAATTACATTAAAGACCAATACAATATTCCTCAAATTTCTACCGGCGACATGTTACGTGCCGCGGTAAAAGCCGGCACCGCTCTGGGCCTTGAAGCCAAAAAAGTAATGGATGCCGGCGGCCTGATCTCGGATGACATCATTATGGGACTGATCAAAGAGCGGGTTAAAGAAGCTGACTGCCAGAACGGTTATCTGTTTGACGGCTTCCCACGCACCCTGGTGCAGGCTGATGCACTGAAAGCCGAAGGCATTGCGATTGATGCCGTGGTTGAAATTGACGTTGATGATGCCGAAATTATCAAACGCATGAGCGGCCGTCGTGTGCATCTGGCATCCGGACGAACCTACCACGTGACTTTTAATCCCCCAAAAGTTGCAGGTAAAGATGACGAAACCGGTGAAGATTTAATTCAGCGTGATGATGATCAGGAAGCCACTGTGAAAAATCGTCTGGAGATTTATCACGACCAGACAGAACCACTGATTAATTACTACAGCAATATGGCTGGCATTAATTACGTGAAGATTAATGGTATCGGTAAAGTTGACGATATTCGTGATCAAATCTTTAACGGCCTCGGCTAATCGGCCAGTTTGCCCTGTCATCTGACAGGGCAGACACCATTCAATCGCCACACTAGGGTAAGCCCTTAGCTATTCACTGACTGCCCCACATAACCTTTCACCAAATAGGGTTGTACCTAATGGTGCAAAACACACATAAGCCTGACAATAATACCAAGCTCAACATATTATTTTAAAGGCAGGTTATGCTTTCAAATCATCCGCACCATGAACAAATATCCTTACTGGAATCGGCTTTTGCAGACTCTGAAGAAGGCATGGTACTGACGGATATTAATTCAAATATCATCGCTGTTAATCGCGCCTTTTGCAAAATGACCGGCTACGCTAAAAGCAAGCTGATCGGCAACACGCCAAAAATCATACAGTCTGGATTTCACAACGCCCAGTTTTATAAAAACATGTGGCAAAGCATTAAACAAAAAGGTATCTGGCAAGGTGAGGTTTGGGACCGTAAAGGTAGCGGTGAAATCAGCCCGATCGACCTTAAAATAAAACCGATTAAAAACATTAAAGATGAAATTATCTTTTATCTCGGCTTAATGACCGATCACAGTAAACTGATTGCGATGACACGGCTGGCAAACCATGACGCACTGACCGGCTTGGCAAACCGCCGTCTATTCGAAAAAAGACTGGAGCATGATATTGCCCACGCGCAGAGACACGAAAGCTTAATCGGACTCCTTTATATTGATCTGGATCGTTTCAAACACATTAATGACAGCTGCGGCCACCGGGTTGGCGATAAACTTCTAATTCAAGTAGCAAACCGCCTTAAAGCATCTGTACGTGCTGAAGATACCGCTGCCCGACTCGGTGGTGATGAATTTATTATTATTCTTTCAGAAATTAAATCAGCCGGCGATGTCAAACAAGTGGCAGAAAAAATTATCGAACAAATCAATAAGACCTTTTACATCGATAATCAGCGCATCAATATAGGCTGTAGCATAGGCTACAGCATTTTCCCTCAGCACAGCAGAAACCTGCAATCGCTGATTCATGTAGCGGACAACGCGATGTTTCAAGCCAAGCAGGCAGGACGCAATACTTTTTGCTGCAATTAGTAATTCATTTCACCGTTTAAAATACCTTTTTTATGCGCTCTAGGTTATACCTGACACTATCTCCTGTATGCCGGTTAAGCACGATGACACTGCCATAAGAAGATCATCTGAATACCTCAATATAAGCAATTTCGATACCTGAAATATTATTATCTTTTGATATACATCATCATCATTTACCTTAGTGACAACCACATAACATTTTCATTGTCACGCATAAAAAAAATCATTAGAAAACAACTTTCCTTTATTACTCTGGCGGTGTAATTTGATAAGCACAGAAAAAAGTGACAAAGATCTACTTGCAGGGGGCACAATCTAAAATCTGTTAGCCGACAGGCTACAGAATCATTGTATTCCCATAATCTAATAATATGAAGGAGGACTACAATGAACGCACTGACTTTCAGTCTGCTCTGTGCTTTTATTGCCATACTGTTCGGCATTATTTCCATTTTCAGCATCATGAAAAAACCCGAGGGCAACGAAGAGATGCAACGTATCTCAGCCGCTGTCCGCGAAGGTGCTATCGCCTATCTGTCTCGCCAGTACACCACCATTGGTATGGTCGGTGTCGTTCTATTTATCGTCATGGGTTTTACACTGGGCTGGGAATCCGCCATTGGTTTTGCGATCGGCGCCGTGCTTTCGGGTGCCGCCGGCTATATTGGTATGCACGTTTCGGTGCGCTCAAATTCACGTACAGCTGAAGCCGCCAGAGAGGGCATCAACCCGGCTTTACAAGTGGCCTTCAAAGGTGGTGCTATCACCGGTATGTTAGTGGTCGGTTTAGGCCTGTTAGGCGTGGCCGGTTATTACGCTATCTTAAACAATATGGGGATTTCTCAGGACAAAGCCTTACACGCGATGGTCGGGCTGGCGTTTGGTGGCTCGCTGATCTCTATCTTCGCACGACTGGGCGGTGGTATTTTTACCAAAGGCGCTGATGTCGGTGCTGATATCGTTGGTAAAGTCGAAGCCGGTATCCCTGAAGATGATTTACGTAACCCGGCCTGTATTGCTGACAATGTTGGTGATAATGTCGGTGACTGCGCCGGTATGGCGGCGGATCTTTTTGAAACCTATGCTGTTACCATCATCGCCACGATGTTGCTCGGTGGACTATTACTAAAAGATGTCGGTGAACTGGCAGTGACCTACCCGCTGGTACTCGGGGGTGTGTCGATCATCGGTTCCATTATCGGTACTTTTTTTGTAAAAACATCCGATCCAACAAAGATAATGAACGCACTATACAAAGGCACGATTGTTGCCGCCGTATTCTCAGCGGTTGCTTTTTACTTTGTAACGCATCAAATGATGGGCAATGTCAGCCTGACCATAGCCAGCGGACAAACTGTTGGCGCGACTGAGTTCTATTTCTCAGCGCTGATTGGCCTCGCTCTTACTGTTGCCATGATTGTGATCACCGAGTATTACACCGCTACAAAGTATGCACCGGTACAAAACATTGCAGCGGCCTCTACCACCGGTGACGGTACCAATGTTATCGCAGGTCTCGGTGTTTCGATGAAGTCCACGGCTCTGCCGGTATTATCAGTCTGTGCATCTATCTGGGGCGCTTATTACTTAGCCGGTTTATACGGCATCGCGATCGCCGCTACTTCTATGCTTTCTATGACCGGTATTATTGTGGCACTTGATGCTTACGGCCCGATCACCGATAACGCTGGTGGTATTGCCGAAATGTCCGAACTACCAGAAGACGTAAGGGTGACCACCGATGCACTTGATGCGGTTGGCAACACCACAAAAGCGGTGACCAAAGGCTATGCGATCGGCTCTGCCGGACTGGCAACGCTGGTTCTGTTTGCCGACTTTACACACAGCTTAAGCGCTGCCGGCAAAGTGACGTCATTTGACTTATCTAACCATCTGGTGATTATCGGCCTGTTTATTGGCGGCCTGATCCCTTACCTGTTTGGCGCGATGGCAATGGAAGCGGTCGGTCGTGCTGCCGGTGATATCGTCAATGAAGTGCGTCGACAGTTTAAAGAAATGCCAGGCATCATGGATAAAAGCCAGAAGCCTGATTATTCAAAAGCCGTTGATATGCTGACAAAAGCCGCGATCAAGGAAATGATTATTCCTTCTTTATTACCAGTCGCCGTACCTATCATCGTTGGACTGACCTTAGGTGCTGAGGCGCTTGGTGGTGTGTTGATCGGTACTATCGTGACCGGTTTGTTTGTTGCCATCTCAATGACCACCGGTGGTGGTGCATGGGATAACGCAAAGAAATATATCGAAGACGGTAATCACGGTGGTAAAGGTTCCGATGCGCATAAAGCAGCGGTAACCGGTGACACCGTTGGCGACCCGTACAAAGATACTGCAGGCCCGGCGATTAATCCGTTAATTAAGATTATGAATATCGTGGCATTATTGCTGGTACCTATGCTTTAGGTTTTAGCCGTTTTAAAATTAAAAAAGGCGGATCAGCTTGTCACTGATCCGCCTTTTTTTCGACTGCTCATTCGTCAGAGCCGCGCTGACTTCGGATACCGACAGACAACGCCACTATTTCGCCGAAAACAATACCGTAAATAACACCAAATAAGATACCGGAATTGCCTTTCAACAAGTAGCCCAGCAATGCACCAGTGAAGGCCCCACCGACAATGCCGATAATGTGATATTTATTTTTCATAGTTAGCCCCCTAAATAAAGCTTAGATCGATTTTTCAGATGATATGTTTTGCAGAATGATAGCCTCACACTGACAAAACGATTCTTTTTATCCGCGTATTGTTCGCTGAAAAACACGCTCATACCAGCTCTGGAAATTGAGGTTTAATAACGCCACAAGCTGTCATGCATCAGTACAGTAACACAGCCCGTTAAAACCACCACCAATATCAGCGCGAATCGTCATAAAGTAGATCTAACCGCAAATTTCCTATTACCTGATACAGCCGTATCGATTATACTGGATCTATTAAAACAGGAGCGCTGTTTGTCGCCGGCAAAGTATCGTTCTGATAATCATGCAGTATAGAGCACCGAGACTTACATGACGACAAAACCCACCACCATCATTCTCAGCGGTTTTTCTTTGGTCATAATACTGATAATGGTTTTGCTGGCTATCAGCCTGTACCAGTTAAAAATCACCCACACAACCCTAAACGACTCAATCAAACACGAAGCCGAGCAGACATCGCTGGCGAATGATTTACAGCATATTACTTATGCACGCTCTGAAACACTGATTAAAATCATGCACGCCAACGATGTTTTTGTACAAGATCAACTGATTCAGGACTTCTATACACTGGGCGAGAATTTTCTTAAAAGGAGAAACCAACTTATCGCATCAAATCTGGATCGGGAAGAGTTAGCACTTATTAACCAGCACAGAGGTAATGCTAACCAGATCAGCCTTTTTCAGCGCCAGGTAATTGAACTGACACTACAAAAAAACAGCGAACAAGCGCATCACTTATTTTCAACAAAAGCATTTCCATTACAGCATGCCAATACCAAACTGCTGAATAAAATAGTCACTTTGCAAAACTTTGAAATCAAACAGGATATCGATAAACTGACGTCCCGCTTAGACTCTCTGTTTATTATACTTTTAACTACCGGCTCGATTGTTATTGCGATCTGCATTCTTATTGCTTACTTTATTTACCAGCGCTTAACACGGAATATCACAGAGTTACAAAACGCTCATCAGGCGCTAACAGACAGCATCAGCACTACTCAAAATATCGAGCATGCGCTTGATGAGCATGCCATAGTCAGTATTACAGATACTAGCGGCAACATTACTTATGTTAATGAAAAATTTTGTCATATCAGCCAGTACTCCGCACAAGAGCTGTTAGGTAGTAATCACCGCCTCATTAACTCTGACTACCACAACAGGGCTTTTTTCCGCAGCATGATGACAACCATCAGCAGCGGAGAAACCTGGCAGGGTGAAATCAGAAACCAGAAAAAAGACGGCAGCTATTACTGGGTTGCAACAACCATCGTACCTTTTCTTGACAAGAATGATACACCCTATCAGTACATTGCTATTCGCACCGATATCAGCCACCTGAAGAATACCGAAAACCAGCTGGCTATATCTCTTCAACAGCTTGCCGCTGAATCTGCAAAGGCACTTGAAACCACTGCTCTTAAAAGCGCCATTATTTCCACCATGACTCACGAACTGAAAACACCTCTCAATTCAATACTGGGATTCTCTCAACTACTCTTACTTGAAAATGAAACATTGTCGGATATGCAGACAGACAATATCACTAACATTATAGAAAGCGGTAAAGACCTGCTCTATAACATTGAAAACATCATGCTATACAGTAAACTCAAGAGCAACACGATAAGCACACAGCAATCACTGATCGACCTGGATTTATTGCTTCAGTCTATAATTGATGAGATTCACTCTCAGGAATTTTCATCACTCG
The DNA here is from genome assembly GCA_029881795.1 of Gammaproteobacteria bacterium. Taxonomy (GTDB): domain Bacteria; phylum Pseudomonadota; class Gammaproteobacteria; order SZUA-229; family SZUA-229; genus JAUVDT01. Next base: position 263,235 of record JAOULX010000001.1, on the reverse strand, counting down.
TATTGCCTGTTTTAGAGACCAGTAATTCACTTGAAACCAGCTCTGACATGCCGCTGTTACGAAAAGCATTTTTTTACGTCATAGACAATGCTGTTAAGTTTACGGCACAGGGTAAAATTTCCATCCACGTTTCATCACTGCAAGCAGGAACTATGTTACCCGGCCGACTCGAAGCTGCAGCTGGCAACTTTATTTTAATTACGATTAAGGATACCGGTATAGGTATCCCTGATGATAAATTAAAAATAATTTTTGATGAATTTAGACAGGTAGAAGAAAAAGACAACCGCCAATTTGAAGGCTTCGGCATCGGTCTTAGTCTTGCAAAAAGCATTATCAGCCTACTCAATGGCGATATTTGGTTAACCAGCAGCGTCAATATAGGCACGACGGTTTACATCACACTGCCACAGAATAACGATTAATTAATCTCCAATATCACCTATATGGGTGATGACAGCTTCTGTAGTTGCCGCCAAACTCACATTTCCTGTATTTTTTTGTTGAGGAGTCTGGTATGACTTTACAATCCTTTGTGCGTATTTGCAGCGTGCTATTAAGCATTTTTTTATGGAGCTGCGACAGTGAACCTTCTACGGATAATGGCACCACCCCGCCTGACAACAACAGTTCGCTGCCCGATCTTACTGGCAGCTGGAAGCTGCTGGAAGTTGATGGGGCTGCTGCTTTAAACGATATTTATTTTACCTTTAATAGTGATGCCAGCTTTAGCTATACTGAACTCAATGGCGAACTACCCAATGGTGTAGAGAGCGGTAGCTATTCCTACACAGCCGATACGCTGGTCACCACGGTAACCACCGACAACATTGGTGCCTCACTACAACAGGATGGCGGTATTGATAATTACGGTAACCCTTTCAGCTTGAGTTACACTTTAGTATCAAACCTGCTAACGCTGACGTCGCCCGATAACAACATCTTCACATTCGAGCGCATGAGCACTTCATTTACCGGCGCTTTAGACACTGGCACAGCTGACTTTGATGATCATATACTGGTGTTTTTCCCAAATAACACTTATTTCCAGTGGTGCAATACGACCGATGGAAACTGCAGCAGCGACTCTTATGAGATAGGTACCTATACTCAATCTGATGCTACGTATACTATTAATAGCCACATTACTGAAGGTGATGGCGGTTTTGATCCTGTCGGTTTGCAATTTGATGTCTCCTCAACTGCGGTCGATACAACAACCGGTGCGCACTCGCTGACAGCGATTCCTAGCGACCCAACTGGTGCAATTGATTTTGTTCAGGTGATTGATGCAGGCAGTCAGATTGTCGGTGCCTGGCTAATTGATGATGCTAACAATACTCCTTTAGCTTATGATCCGGCAAGTTCTCAGCTACTGGTTTTTTACAGCGATGGAACCTATTTTCAGTGGTCACACCCCTCTAGCGGAACTACCGGTTGTAACGATGCCTCTACTCCACTGGCTGAAATCGGCACTTATAGCGTCAGCTATAGCGATGCCGGTGATGGCACTATCAATGGCCAGCTAACGATTAACAGCCACATTCAAAATGGTGTTGGCGGTTTTGATAATGACACCGACCCTTGCCAGATACCTGCGACGGCCATTAATTTTAATATCGATGGTCACAGCCTGAGCTTTACCGACTGGGGATTCAGCATGACACGCGTTCACTGATTCAAAACGTGAAGCGAATTATTTGCTTTAAATAAAAAAGGCGCTGCAAATGCAGCGCCTTTTTTTATCTTGAAACACCTAATGCATTATTAGTGTTTAACTAATGCTCTGATAATAATCCATCAAAATCTGTGCTACTTCTGGACGAGAAAATTCTTTAGGTGGCGCAATACCATTGCCTAACATTTCACGAACCTTAGTACCTGACAGTAATACAAAATCATCTTTGGTATGATCAGGTGCTTCACACATCATCACCACTTTATCTAACTTCTTAGAGTAAGCGGTGTGATCTGCACGGAAGATTTCGATATCGAGAGCATCGGCAGGCACCTGATCATCAAAAATAGTCTGTGCATCAAATGCGCCGTAATGATCACCCACACCGGCATGGTCGCGGCCAATAATGAAATGCGTTGCACCCATATTCTGACGGAACACAGCATGCAATACCGCTTCGCGAGGACCAGCGTAGAGCATATCAAAACCGTAACCGGTTACCATCGCGCTGTTTTCAGGGAAGTACAGCTCAACCATTTTACGAATCGCAGCATCACGTGTTGGAGCGGGAATATCTCCGGCTTTTAATTTACCCAGCAACATGTGAATAACCAGACCATCACAACCTAAACGATCCATTGCCATGTGACACAGTTCTTCGTGCGCCAGATGCATCGGGTTACGGGTCTGGAAAGCAACAACCTTTTTCCAGCCACGCTCTGCAATTTCGTTACGAATTTCTACTGCTGTACGGAAAGTATCCGGGAACTCAGTCTGGAAGTATGAGAAGTTTAAAACTTTAATCGGGCCAGATAATACAACATTGCCTTGTGCATTAAATGCATCAACACCCGGATGCGCTTCATCGGGACTTGCCGCGTAAACCTTATCTGAAATTAATTTTTTTTCATCAGCAGATAGTGTCTCAACCGCTTCAACATCCATGACTGCAACGACAGGATTGCCGTCTACGTTAGGATCTTTAAGCGCTATCCGATCACCGGCTTTTATGCTGCCAGCATCATCCACCAGGTTCAGTACCGGTGTCGGCCAGAACAGACCAGAAGATGTTTTCATATCCGTTGCAACAGATAAGGCATCTGCCTTGTTCATGTATCCTGTTAATGGGTTGAAGTAACCACCACCTAACATAACCGCATTAGCTGCTGCTGCAGAACTGACAACAATCGAAGCCAGACCTTCTGCTTCTTTTTGTAATGCTTCATTTTCAGCAGAATCGTAAACAAATAGTGGATTCAGTTGGTCAGAACCGTGTGGCTTAATCATGTGTTTCTCCTAAGATTTTCTGTCTATTTTTATTGCTTTCAATAGTTATTCGGCTCTGCCGCATGCTCTGCGAAAAAACCATAAATTTTTAGTGGCCCTATCATAATGCATTAAGCAGCATTGGCTTATTCATATCATTAAGGCAGGGATGAGTTATTTTTATATTCTAAAATGCTAATAAACTAGTCTATATCAACTTCTCTGAGCTGTTGAGCCGCATCCTCCGGACTTATCGTACTCACAAACAGGCCGGAACCAAGCTCAAACCCGGTAGGAATACTGGTTCTTGGGCAAATTTCCAGATGCCAGTGATAACTGTCTTTACAATCACTGTATTCTTCGGCACGCGGAACGGAATGCAAAAAGAAATTGTACTGCGCACCACCAATGGTTTTTTCCAGGCGCTTCATAGTTCGCTTAACCACACGTGACAGGTCTTGCAGGTCTTCATCTGTTACTTTGGTAAAATCACTTTCATGTTTTAATGGCATGATGTGCACTTCCCACTCATAGCGACTAGCAAACGGCTTGATCGCAACAAAACGCTCGCCACGTTCCACAACATACTGACCGACGCTGATTTTACGACGCACCTCACCTGATTCGCGATCATAAATAGTCGCCTCATAAGTTAATGCCTCATCGATCAAACTACAAAACACACAATGATTATGCTTTCTGAAGTATACCCGTGAGTGCTCAACCTCATTAATCACATTTTCAGGCACTACCGGCATCGCAATAATCTGACTATGCGTGTGCGGAATACTGGCCCCTGCTGCCGGTCCAAAGTTCTTAAATACCAGTACGTATTTCAATCGTGAGTCTGATTCGTAGAGCTCGGTCATACGCTGGCGGTAAGCACCGAACAGCATCTGTAGGTGCTCTTCAGACATTTCGTAAACCGAAATGCCGTGTTGATGATGATCAATAATGACTTCGTGGCGACCATAACCATTAATCGCCTGCTGCAGGCCAAAGTTTATCGCCGCTTCTTCACTGTCATCACCGAGAATAGGAAACAGATTTTCTACAATCCGAACTTGCCAGTTATTTTCATTTGGGAAAGCCGCAATGGTTGCCGGTGTTTTATCTTCATTACCCTTACAAAACGGGCAGGTTTCAACATGCTCACGGGTATCACGGGCCACAACTGCTTCTTGTTTACGAGGCCGCATACCACGAGCGGTTGCCACCAGCACCGATTCGCTCGGTACTATTGGGTTTATTCTTATCTCTCTGACGCTATCATCAGCCATGCTATCCACCCTGAAAATGAGAAAACTTTCTAATTCACCTGAACTATTCAATTTACAGGACTATGCCTGACGTTAATAAATAAAAATGCTTATTCAGGGATAAAATTACTCTGTTAAACTGAGCGCTTTATTACAAACTCATTACACTATTAGCTATTAACAAGATAATAATATACTAAAAGTGATATGACAGACTGGCGTCATACCAGATACGCGCTGGTCTATTTTCTGCAATAATAAGCTTTTCTTTAGCCCTGAATAACAACGGACAAACCCAATATGCACAATGCTACCGACAACTTAAACGTCGCCAATATTGAAGACTCGATATCTACCTTAACAAAATACGCCAATGAACCGGCTTTACAGTCTCTGATAGCGATATTAGAGGACTTAAAACAGGATATAAACAACGAATCGCTGCTGGCACAATTAATTGAAACATGGAGAAATCTTGGCGTCTATCAGGGCACTGTTTTAACTTATCTTCCATTTTTCTATACCCTGATTCCTGATGATATTTTTGGTGACAGAGATTAAAGCGGGCTCAGACTCATTAATCAGGGCTAAATGGCGAGCTTTTAACCCAGCCTCTGGCATACAGCCTATCTAGGCCATTAAACCGTCATATATTGTGCCGCACAGCTACTATTCTTTTCAATGGCACAAAAAAAGGCACGCTATAGCAAGCGTGCCTTTCTAAACTAAATCTAGATTTAGTGGTGCCGCAAAAGCCAAGTTAAAGGCTATTACAGCAATTAGCCTTAAGGCTTTTTAGGTGTCTGGTATGGAACTTCTTTTTGGAAGCTTATCCATTCAGTCGTGTAACCAATAACAAACTGACCAGGAACAACTTCTTTCTGGGTTGTTGTCACATAATCTGTTTTGCCTGTTGGTACCTTAGGTCTGCAAAATTCAGCCATAATCTAAACTCCTCAACTATTTTATTTATATTAACGGGAGGAAAAAACAGTTCTGCCAGCCCCTCCCACTTAAACTGACTAAAGTATACTCTTCTAGCGCTTATAATGCGCCTTTTTTGCTATCACATGCCGCACACCACCCTGTGGGTTCTCAACATCGCCCTCGTAGCGGGGAATGATATGGATGTGCACATGAAAAATACTCTGCCCGGCAGCCGGACCGATATTAACCCCAATATTATAACCATCTGGATGAAACTGCTCATCAATGTTTTTTTTCTCATCATTAATAAGATCCATACAGGCTGCCACCTCTTCCGCTGTCAGCTCAAAAAAGCTGGCGACATGGCGCTTAGGAATAACCAAGGTGTGCCCGGGACTGACGCCATAGGTATCACGCGCACTGTACGCAAGCTTACTATCGAGCGACAAGCCTTGCGGGTCTGTACAAAACAGACACGGATTATTGGGATCTCGCTTTTTTGCTTTTTCTTTTTCAGCTGACAAAACGCCAATACCTTTGTTTTTATTCCAGATATTGTAATTTTCACATCTTTTACTGAAAAACATAATCAATATTTATGTTATCCCACCCTAAAAAAAGTTAATACAGCAGATGATCTCCTTACACGTTATAATTTGCCGTCTTATCAGCTATTTTTAAAATGAGGAACAGCCGTGGCATCTAATAAAGGGCGCGCTTATTTCGGCATCTCTGGTTATCATTTCGATCCGGATGTGGTTACACAATTTACTGGTCTTGAGCCTACATCGGTCAACAATGCCGGTATGCGAGGCAGCCTGGACAAACCGGTGATCAGCTCATGGGAGTTTTCAACGCCAACCATCACTTCCGAGCTGCAAGAGCTGGATATTTACAAACTCATTGATGACGAGATTCTGAAAAAAATCGAGCCTGCTAAAGATAAAATTATTGAAGTCTGTAAAGCCCATAATTTGTCGCCACGAATCGGCATCGTCCTGACCTTGTCTATTGATAAGGATGAAAGCAAGCCCGATGTCGGCTTTGGTGCGCGCGTGATCCGGTTTTGTGCCGAAATTGGCGCCTTTATTAATATAGATTACGAGCTGTCTGAACGAATCTAAGCCCGCTGCCTTCTCCCACTAGAACAAGGGAGAAGGCAGGCAGCCGTCTTTTACTGCGAAGCGGCTGCCATTTCCCGCAAGCCGCTCATCCGCTCTTCACAATACTTTGCACAAAGCGGTTGCAGCGCATGTGGAAAACACTCAAGAATGATTTCAAACTCATCTGCCACCTCATCAGCAAGCGCAGCGTCGTTAGTCAGCTCGGCCATGACACTTTGAGCAGAAAACTTATTAACTCTGCATAATACCGCATGATGAATTGGTAACTGTTGCTCCATGCACACTGTCAAAGCAGTCTCATAGGACTTAATTGCCTCTTCCATTCGCTGTGGGTTTTCTTCTGATTCAGCCAGATTATGCAATACCGCACCTCGATTATTGTGGGTCGCGGCTAACTCTAATGCGTGATTATCCGCATCCAGCTCTGCCAGTGCATTTTTATAGGAGACCACAGACTTTTGAAAAGTACGGTTACCTTCGAGCAGTCGACCATAGGCATGAAACGTTGCCCCCAGCTGATGCATGGTTAAAGCCCATTCTTCAGGTGTTTCTTTTCGGCTCCATACCAGCAACGCATTGGTATAGCCATCAACCGCCTTGTTTAAGGCTTTTATATCAGACTCTTGGCGCCCCAATGCCTGTAATGCGGTGGCCAGATTAGCTTGCGTCGCAGCCCAGGTCAGCGGCGTATCTTGCTGACTTAAGACGTCCAACGCGCTGCTAAAACACGCTATCGATTGTTCGTATAAGGCGACGTCTCTTTGCTGTTGGCCTAACGCAGCAAGAATATTACCCAGACGATTTTGAAGCTCTGCCCAGAGAGCCGGCTCTTGTTCACGATCTTGCGCTGACAGCTGAGCTTCGAGCACTTCGCGCAATGGCTGAAGTATATTGCTGCTAAAACGTTGCTGTTCGAAATTACCGCGTGTATGGACAAAGTTATCTGCCACTGTTGCCATGGTATCCGGTACCGCAAGGGCAGCAACGTCATCCGTCAGCAAAATAAGTGAAGCATCTATAGCTTGTTCAAGCGCCCGGTTTTCCGGGTAAAACACGGCGTTATTTGAATACTTCATTCGGCACGTTCTAATATGTCATTTAAATCTGGGTTGGCATCAACAGCGCCACCAAGATCTACTTCTTCATCAGTTGCTTCGCGGATAGACAGCACTTCCAGTACAAATGTAACATCTCGGCCACATAATGGATTATTGCCATCAACGGTAAGCGTTTTGTCATCAAAGCGCGTAACGATAAAACTCTTTGGCTCACCCTTTTCATTTTCCATGGTGATGGTCATACCAATTTCACGGTATTCCTCCGGCACATTTTCGATCCGGTCAGTAAAGACCAGCGACTCGTCTCGCTCACCATACAGCAGCCTGGTATCAACCGGCACATCAATAATATCGCCGACTTTTTTACCATACAGATGTTTAGTCACTTCTTCTGACATTACGTCATTAACGCCATGCACATAGCCGATGGGGTAATCCACAGTTACGAGAACATCACCTGTCTTGTCATCGACCACCTTATAATTTAATTCGACGAATTTTTCGTCTTCGATTGTATCTGACATACCTAATAAAACCTGTCTTTGTTAACGCTGAGTAAAACGATTACTAGCTCTAAAACTATAACCTTGATTTTAGAAATCCGGCTTTAAACCTGAAACTTTAAAAAAGTGTCGCACCAAAAATCTTAACTTTATCTTTTTCATAACCGAGCACTAATCGACCCAACCACTCAGCTTTAGTTTCTTTATGAATCACTTTATAGAGAACCGTGACATGTTCACCGCGGCGTATCATGCCAAGATAGGAATAATCATTTGACAGGTTTTTGGCTAAATCACTTCTGGCAAACTGCTTACCCATTTCAACTTCATTCGCACCTTTCATAAACGAAGCCGAGAAGTTACGGGTAAACGCACCGTAATTACCTTCATTTGAGTACTTAACAAGATCCGCCCACATTGGGTGAGCCTGCTCTAAAATCTCTTCATCTGTGTTTTCAATAATATTCATCTGTCTCTCTCACGAAAATATATAAAGGTTCTTTAAATTTGTCTCTCCTGAGACCAATACACTCTCACAAGAAAAAAAGGACCAACATTATACATGCCAGTCCTTTTTTATTTCGCAACTTTTAAGATCTGACTGATCAAAAACCAATCAGACCTTTATTTGCTTAGTGGTGACCTTCTGCTTTAAGTTTAGCCAGGTCTTTGTCCTCGATGTCACCTACCAGGTGATACAGAGGAGCTTTTTCCATCGTGTACTCACCAGTCTTAGGATCACGGCGAGAAACTGTTAATACATGCCAATTAGCATCATCCAGTTTCATCGCATCACCACGGTAGTAGTAACCAGGCCAGCGAGTTTCTTTACGGAACATCGTGTGCTGGAATACTGACTCAGAAGTAAGGAAACGATGCTTCAGTTCCCATGCACGAAGCAACTCATGAATGTCCTCAGCAGCCACTTTTTCCAGATCTTCACCCAGAATAGCCATCTTCTTAAGACCAATGTTCAGAAGCTTGTCGTTAGTCATGTAGTTAACACCGAAACCACCACAGTACTCATCCATCAGTTTCTGTAAACGATCCAGACCCTGACGTGGGTTAATGTAGTTAGGGTTAACAGAACCAGCAACAATTTCGTTACGGCCAACAGTGTAAGTTTCCATCGGCTTGTAGATTTCTTCTTTACGGCGACTGATTTGGCTATCAGTAACACTGATACCCTCAGCTTTACCGTCGTCGATGTACTGACAAGCAGCTTTTGCCGCCAGACGACCTTCAGTGAAAGAACCCGATGAGAATGCGTGTGGTGTACCACCTACAGCATCACCTGCACCAAACAGACCTTCAATAGTCGTCATACGGTTATAACCCCAGAAATATTCTTCTGGTGATACATCCTCAGGACCTGAACACCATGCACCACAACCTGTTGCATGTGAACCCATTACGTATGGCTCAGAAGTTGTTAATTCTGGGTTTTCATATTTAGGATCAACGTCAGTTGCAGCCCAAAGTACCGCTTGACCAACCGTCATACCTAAGAAGTTGTGCCAGCCAATTTCCTCTAAATGCGGATCCTGGAAGGCCTCCATTGTAACCATGTGGATTGGACCACGACCTGCATTCACCTCATTGATGATTGCATGATTACGTAAACATGTTGGGATTGGACGATGTGTCGCGTGTGACGCTTCTGGGTCCAGATACTCTTTACCAACCATTTCTTGTAAAGATGGGAACCATTTTGATTCGTACTCATCACCATAAGCATTTTGAGTATAAGTCTTAAGGTGTAAGAAGTATGCGCCAACAGGGCCGTAACCATCTTTGAAACGTGCTAATACGATACGGTTTTCCATTTGCGTCATTTTCGCGCCGGCTTCGATCATAAGACCGTAAGCAGAACCCGATGACCATGGAGCGTACCAAACACGACCCGCACCTTCACCCACTGAACGTGGTTTAAAGATGTTAGAAGCACCACCAGCACCACAGATTACAGTCTTAGACTTAAATACGTGGTAGTTACCGGTACGTACGTTGAAACCAACAGCACCCGCAACACGGTTTTCTTTAGACTCATCCATTAACAGGTGAGTTACACAAACACGGTTGAAAACTTTATCAGCCGAGTTCTTTGCAGCTTCTGCAACAATTGGCTTGTATGATTCACCGTGAATCATGATCTGCCAACGACCTTCACGCAAGTAAGCACCCGTCTTGGTGTTACGCATGATAGGCAGACCCCATTCTTCGAACTGGTGAACAGCCGAGTCAACGTGACGCGCCATATCGAACGCTAGATCTTCACGAACCATACCCATTAAATCGATACGTGCATAACGAACGTGATCTTCAGGGTTGTTCTCGCCGAAACGCGTACCCATGTAACAGTTAATAGCATAAAGACCCTGTGCTACCGCACCTGAACGATCGATGTTTGCTTTTTCAGCAATAACGATCTTCTTGTCTTTACCCCAATATCTGGCTTCGAAAGCAGCACCGGTACCACCAAGGCCCGCGCCTGCAACTAAGATGTCTATATCATCTTCAATAATTGTCTTGTAGCCCATTAGTAGTAAACCCCTTCTTTAATTTCTAAGCCATTTGATTCAAGCGTATGTAAACTATCCTTACCATCTTTATCGAGCTGAATATACTTAGGCTCATTAAACAGCAGGTGACTGTTACGCATAGAATCATCAGGAGCAGACTCATTAGCTAGTTTTGGAATACATGATCCCCAAGGCTTAGTTGTGATTGGAGCCAATAACTCCATGTCTTTTTTGCCATTACGGAACTTGATGCGCCATGCGATCGTTCCTTTTTCTTCGTCACGGTGTACACGTACTGAAGAACCCAGTGGTGCGAAATCTGCATAACCACGCACGTCAATCGCGTGATGTGGGCAGGCTTTTACGCACGAATAACATTCCCAACACATATTCGGTTCAAGGTTATAAGCACGACGCAGTGTTTTATCGATGTGCATGATGTCAGATGGGCAGATATCAACACACTGTCCACAACCATCACATCGAGTCATATATACAAAAGTTGGCATAATATATTCTCTCTTTCTTAAATAATTGTTATTAGATTAATATTAGTAATGGTTTGGTGGCTCACGTCTAATACCATGTCCCATGTATTCTGGGTTTTTACCCATATACTCAGGGATATCTGGGAATTTCGCCTGTACTTCAGCAGAAGCCAAATCGAAATCACCTGGTAAGTTCTCTCTTGAACCATCAGCTACAGTTGTTTTCTTCTGGAAAGCAGCTGCAGGCTTGAAGAACATGTGCGCAAACTTAGACCACAACACACTTGCGAATAACGTTGTGTTTGAAACGATAAATAAAGCAAAGAACAGAGTTGTTGAGCCCATATCACCGACAACACCACCTTTAGACTGCAGATAAGACCAGATTAAAGCGAATGTTGCTGTAGTGAAAAGAGATACGATAAAGATATCTGCACGTACTAGCTTGTACCATTTAGCACCTTCTGAATTCACATCAACACGGATGAAGAACCAGAACCAGTAACCACCAACACAAAGCATGATGGCGCCAATGTGCCAAAGCTGCGGTAAGATTTCTGCCTTATTACCAAAAATCATCAGTGCCGTTGATGCAACGAACAGAATGAAACCATACATGGTTAGCAGATGCGAAATTCTACGCTTGGTATTGCAGAACTCGCTAGAAGTAATTACTTCACTCGCTACTGTGCTAACAGCAAGGCTTATTTTTTCGCCAGTACTAACTGTGCGCTTAGCATTTGCTTTTGCTTTTTCTGCATTTTCAAAAAAGTACTGAGCACTTTTCTTATGCATCATATCCAGTATTGTGCCGCCAGCCACTAATATGGCCATAACGATGATATACATCTGCATTACATCTGTTGAAATTAACGCAGAAAGCGCGTCAAAAGGATTGTTCGCGAACATTTGATTCCCCTAAATATTTTTTGTTGTCAGAGTATATACTTTAAATTTATTAACCGTCGAATATAGAAAATTTATCACCCTATATATAAATATATATATAAATAAATGCTTATATAAGAATATATAAATATATGCCTTTCTATACCCAGCGCACCTGCGCCACCTTTTAAGTTCAGACTCTGTCATAGTGAGCTTGTAGCGGCCAGATTTCGAATATAACCATGATTATCAGGCCTTGGCAATGATTAGCCTCAAGCAATATAAAAACAACATGGATGAGAGACTTATTTGCAGCCTTTTTTGATGCCAGTCAACACTCGACTACACAGTCAAGTCCGCAAAAATAAAATCAGCATTACGCCGTAACCCACGCTTAAACGGCGCAATTCAGATGAATCATCTCAGCCTTATGCGCCCGGATACATAAACACACCTCTAGCTGATATAACCCAACCCGATCACCTCGCCCCCAGTCTCTACCGTGTTGGTTAATTGGTTTTCTTCGACATCTCTATCATCTCAGAAATCTCAAGCGTGCCATTGATTTCCAGAAACGGGCAGCTTTGCCCCATCTTCAACGCGGCATCCATTGATTCTGCCTGGATAATACTTAAGCCTGACATTGCTGACGTGGTTCCGGGCTCAGTGGTCCTGTCAGGGTGCACGGTATGCGTATCTTTGAAGGGAATAGCAGGACTGAGAACCGCATCGCCTAACGAAGACAGCCATTCTTGATATTTAGCGAAATGCTTTTGCCCTTGCTCAGGATCGGAAGGGTGTTCGCCCCCTAAGTAAACGAAAATATATTGCGGCATTGCCAGAAGTCCTCATGGGTCTATTAATGAAATATTATTGATCTTGCGTTTAAGATAGTTAACTTATCAGCCTATTGGCGCAGTAGCGCTTAGGCCGAGCAACTAAATATCTTATTATTGTACAGCCAGATTGTATAGCCGGATTGTCTATTTACTGATTTTAGCCCAGACACAATGCTCACTCCTTAAGTACAACGACTCCCACCAGCGATCTTTAAACAAACCTTGCTGTAAAAAAATTTCTGCCATATTCATAACTACGTCAACTGATATTAAATGTTACTATGCATTAACAGGCTTGTATTATGAGCAGCCCAACAGGTTTGCCGACCTACCCAGCCGTAACCGAACTTAATACGGCTTATAAATATGCATTGAATAACTGCACGTAGTCATTAAAATTCGTCTGCCGACTTATCGACAGCATGTAACAAAAATGATCCGTTTGATAAATTTATTACAACATTAAAAAAGAAGAGCTGTAACAATGAGTGACCTGAGCCAGCATAAATCTTTACGCATCGCAATTATCTCCGATACACACAGTGTTTTAGATCAACGCATTGAAAATATTATCAGCCAGTCTGACATAGCCATTCATGCCGGTGATATATGTTGTGGCTCGGTGCTAGAAAAAATGCACCCGAAGCTGGGTCATGTCTTTGCAGTTACCGGCAACAACGACCATCACAGCGTCTGGCCCTCTAATCAGAAAGATATTGTAGAGTCATTGCCTGATGTAGCAGAAATCCAGCTCCCTGGTGGCCTACTGGTTGTTGAGCATGGCCACACTCATGGCCACCATAAGCCGAGTCACAGCTCGCTCAGAAAAACACACCCTAATGCCCGCGTTATTGTCTATGGTCACACCCACAGCCAGGTCTGTGACAAGGACGAATTACCTTGGGTTATTAATCCCGGAGCAGCCGGGGCAACCCGAACCCGCGGCGGCCCGGCCTGCCTAGTACTGACTGTCTCTGATAGCCAGCAATGGACGGTCGAAGCCTTACGTTTTAGTGATCGCGCTGCATAAATCTGCAATACCTATATCATGTCAGGGACGTCAACTACGACATTAAACGAGATTAAACAGCAGCTACACACTCTTGCAGATACCGGCATTGCTGCCAGTTCTCAGCGTTATTTTAAAACCGCAAAAGGTCAGTACGCAGAAGGCGATATCTTTCTGGGTATTCGCGTTCCGGTTTTAAGAGAACTCGCTAAGCGTTATAAATCACTGCCACTACAACACATTCAGTCATTACTCGCATCGGAATATCACGAACAACGTCTACTGGCTTTAATCATGCTGGTCAATTGCTACAAAAAATCCTCTTCCAATACCCGCAACGAGATATTTAATTTTTACCTGAACAGCACCCATTACGTTAACAACTGGGATCTCGTTGACACTTCAGCAGTCACTATTGTTGGCGATCACCTGAGCTCAGCTGACCGGGCTGTTTTATATCAACTGGCACGGTCTGAAAACATCTGGCAGCGTCGCATTGCGGTCATCGCCACTTTCTATTTTATAAGAGCTGATGATTTTACAGATTGCCTTGAAATATGCAGGCTGTTACTGAATGATCCAGAAGACCTGATTCATAAAGCCTGCGGCTGGATGCTACGTGAAATTGGTAAACGCAACACGGCCGTCGAAGAAGATTTTTTAGATCAGCATGCCAGCGATATGCCGAGAACAATGCTACGTTATGCAATTGAAAAACTGCCAACCACTAAACGCAAAGCCTATATGGCCATAAAACACAGATAAACGGAAGTAAACATTTTTTACCTTGTATTACACTCTACTCTTATAAATGTTAAATCCTTTTGTAACAATAACAATGACTCAACAACACTGAAGCATTATTCAAAGGAAAAATAATGACAGCATCTGCACTAGCTTTAGAGACCTTCGACAATCGTCGCGACCCCAGATATCTGGTAGATGATAATTTTCAGGTTAAAATCTTATTTACATCAGACAACCCTAAAGCATTAGGAAAAATTTTTACCTGCGCCGCTGTAGATGTCTCGAAAAATGGTTTACAAATCACCTCAAGCGACCCGCTGGCTGTCAAAAGCGTGCTCGATCTGAGTATCCGCATTAAAGACAGCGACCGCACGTATACACTTACCGGTAATGTAAAATGGTGTAAGCCAACAATCGGTATTGCTCATACCGTTGGTATTCAGTTAAAACAAAGACACGGCACACCGACCGATCTCACCGACTGGAAAAAACTGATCAAACATCTTAAATAAAAAAAAGCCGGCATGGCCGGCTATGTTTTTATTTTATCGGGTTAACCAACAATATTTGCTACCAACACTAACACTAGTGCTATAAACACAAACACCATAGCGGTAACGCCAAGATTTTTTATTGTCTGTTGATCATCCATTATTTTACTCCTTCGCTTCTGTTAAAGTAGCCAAAGGTTAAAATAAAGAAATGACTTGTGCATTGATCCAAATCAACCCTACTATCCGTATGGATATAATTTACTATTCTATAAAATTACGATATTCCTATACGTTAAATTAACCCAGCTGGTTCAGCCTCAGATACGTCACACTATCAAGAATAATTATGATCTATAAATTATTAAAGTTTAAAAACAGCTAAAGCAAGCTAAACCCTGACCGCTAGTATTAAATAACAACCACTATTATACAGCGCATCAGATGATTAAATTTCTGACAAAAACCCTGAAAAAGAACAACTTCGAGACACTGGAAGATCAGTTTTTGGCGGCCGAAAGACTACAAAAGCTGCAGACACTGAAAGCCAATAAGTCACGCTTAATAGTACGGCTTGATGACAATGAGCAAATTTTTCAGAGCTTGATTTTATCGATAGACAGTTTAAATAATACCTTACTGATAGACGAACTGTTTCCCAGGCCTGAAAATTTTGCATCCAACCAGCTTTTGCACTGCGTGCACCATGAAAATGGCTCAGCCACCACATTTTCATTACGCGTTCTAACCGCCACCAATAGTTCAGGTTTTCCTGCCTTACTGGCCCACCTGCCCGATACCATAGAACAGGAACAACGCCGACTTAATTTCAGATTAAAGACACCGGCACAGCAGTCCATGACCGTATCACTGGCAAGCAGTAGTCAGCCCAACTTGTCCGGTTATGTTAAAGACCTTTCCAACCACGGTTTCAGAATTAATATTCCCGGTAACCACAGCGACAGCCTGAAGCAGGGAGACACACTTAACTACTGCCGAATACAACTTAACGAAACCAGCCAGATAGAATGTCAGCTGAAAGTTCGTAGTACCCGCTACCTGAACAAACCTTATCGACACACCCAGCTTGGAACAGAAATAACTGACCTTAACGCAGACCACCAAAATCAGTTAAGTCAATACCTAAACCAGCAGCAGCGAGAACAATGCCGTTTACGCGCAGAATACAGTTAAAATGAGATAACTTTTTTTGATGTTGTCACCGTATCAGCATTCTGGTTAGAATAGACAGCTGAATTACCGTGGAATAGTGCAGTATCATGAAAAAAACAATAACTGTGTTCCTCACACAGGCCGGAGTAATCCGCAACATTCTTTACTTCTTCGCCATTTTTGCCATTATTTTTAAACCCGAAAACAGCAGCAGCCTGAACCTTGAAGGCCTACACTTCATCCCGACACTGGTTTTACCAGTGATTGCACCGTTACTGGTCACCGGCTTTTTTCTGGATATTCTCATGTCACGAATTTATTCATCTGAGCAGAGCGAAGAAATAAAAATCAGATTCAAAAACATTATCAGAGTCGATCTGTTTTTTGCATTGCTGTTACTGGCACTCTGGGTGCCTTATATGATCGCAATGTAGACATCTCTTATTTAAGATTTGGTGACAGCTGGCCGTAGCTTTGCTTGTTAAGGTCAGCCCTGCCCATAATTCTCCAGCTTTTATCTTCCGGCTCAAGCAGCATATTCCAATTACCGGAAAGCTGTTGTGAAATATCAGCCTGATAGGCATTCTCTGAAAAGCGGGTAAGAACAAAATCTTTATCACGCTGACTCTGTGTCGGGTGAATAAACTTAAGGTATAAGACCGGGTCTTTAATGGCCTCAGAAAAACGGACTTTTAATTTACCGGGTTCAAAGAATATTTTAGCCTCCAGTTTAAGATCACGCGCCAGCTGATCTCGCTGCAGCGTAATATTAATACCCAGCCCCTGCTTATAATAATCATCAACGACTAGACCGTCATCACTATTGATAGCGATATTAATTGTGATAATACCTGCTACCACAGCTGTTACCGGAGGCGTAATCACCATCCACACCATCCACTGTTTATACCAGGGAATATCTTCTTTCACTTCTATACTCATAATGAACAGTCAACTTCTTTATACTTAAAATAATTATTTATACACAGGCCCTAAAAACCGGCCTTCTTTTGCCACTGATAACGCATCATCATCTATTGCATTTAAATAAAACATCAGCTCAGTGCTTGCTGCATTTAATTTATCTGCCTCGGCCTGAATACGAACCGGATAATTAAGAACAGCTCCTGAATCAACATGAATACCTTTGTTTTGTTTTTTCAAAATCAACCCATCAATACCACCAACAGCCAGTGAATAACGGTGCGGCTTAAGATCCATATTCATGATTTTAAGCGTGTAGACATTTTCAATCATACCATCATCAGTTTCACGATAAAGGGAACTGCGATCGCGAATTACATCCAGACCTAGCGGCACTCGCTGCGCAATCGAGGTAAACAAGGCCACACTAATAACAGACAACAAAATAATGTATATAAGCACACGCGGTCTGAAAAAACTTTCTTTTTTTCCATGCAATGCATTTTCAGTGGTGTAACTGACGAGGTTACGCTGATAACCCATTTTATCCATTACTTCATTACAGACATCCACACAGGCAGCGCAGCCAATACACTGATACTGCAATCCGTCACGTATATCTATGCCGGTTGGACAGACCTGCACACAGAGTGAACAGTCAACGCAGGCACCTTTTCCGTCAGTTTGATAATCCGAGCCTTTTTTTCGTGGTCCTCGCGGTTCACCGCGCTCTTCGTCATAAGATATAACCAGCGTATTCTTATCAAACATGGCACTCTGAAAACGCGCATACGGACACATATACATACAGACCTGCTCACGCATCCAGCCGGCATTACCATAGGTCGCAAACCCATAAAAGAAAATCCAGAAAGCCTCCCAAGGACCCAGCTCAAAGCTTAAAGTTCTCGCTGTCAGTTCTGTAATCGGTGTAAACCAGCCGACAAACACAAAGCCCGTTAGCAGCGAAAACGTAATCCAGATAAAGTGCTTGGTAAACTTGATTCGAAATTTACCCCAGCTCCAGCCTTTTTTATCCAGCTTGATCTGTTTTGCTCTGCTGCCTTCAACCTTGCGCTCTATCCATAAAAACGCTTCTGTCCACACTGTTTGAGGACAGGCATAACCACACCAGACTCGTCCAGCCAGTGCTGTTACTAAAAATAGTGCAATCGCTGCAATAATGAGTAAAGCAGCAAGATAAATAAAATCCTGTGGCCAGAATATCCATTCAAAGATATAAAATTTTCGGGCCGGCAAATCAAAAAGAATAGCCTGACGACCATTCCACTGCATGAGTGGCCCCAGATAATACAAACCTAATAACGACAGTACGCCCGAAAAGCGTAAGCTCGCAAATAAACCGGTAACCTGACGCGGGTAGATTTTTTTGCGTTTCGCATAAACTTCTTCTACGGCTGTTATTTCAACATTTTGGGTGTTTTTTTCGGTCATCAAATTCTCGGGGGAAATGGCTACTTAAACCTTTACAATATATTTTTTACTTTATCGCACAGGGCTTTAAGAAGTAACAGGTTAATACACTATTAAGCGATGTCAGTAACCAGAACAGAAAAAAACCTATAGAGTAATACCCCATACGACTAACATCCCACCCCCCTACACAACCAATGATTTCGATTGGATCAAAGGCGGTAAAAAACAATATTGTTGCGATTCCCGAGACGACAAATGATGGCCATAAAATAGCAACAAATCTCTGTACGGTCGGAACCTTATTATCTTCAGACATGATATTTCCTGCATCAAAATCAAAAAGGAATTAACAAAAAGAATAGTGTCCACTCTCTGGCTGAGAGTGGACAGCAAGCGACTAAGCCATTATTTAGACAGGCTGTAAATATATGCCGAAAGCAAATGCACCTTGTCTTCACCAAGGAAGTCGCGGTGAGCTGGCATTACTCCATTTCGACCTTTTTCTACACTATCCATAATATGGCGTTTGGTTGACCCATACAGCCAGGTTTTATCCGTAAGGTTTGGTGCACCTATATAGATATTTCCTTTACCGTCTGCACCATGACAAGCGACGCACTGTGCAGCAAACGTTGCCTTACCAGCAGCTGCTTTTGTTGCATCAGCCTTACGTCCACTCAAAGTCATGACATGGTTAGCCACTTCTTCGATACCTTGCGCTCCAAGGTGAGCAAATGCTGGCATAGCGCCACGACGACCGTCCAGAATACTGGTTTTGATTTGCTCAGCTTTTCCACCATAGAGCCAGTCATTATCAGACAAGTTTGGGTAGCCTTGTGAACCACCGGCATCTGAGCCGTGACAGGTCGAGCAATAGGTCAGGAACAAGCGACGTCCACTGTCCATTGCCATTTTGTTATTCACCAAGGTATCCGCATCCTGTTTAGCATAACCAGCAAAAATAGGGCCATAAACATCATTAGCCTGTTTCATTTCCTGCTCATACTGACCGGTTTGTGACCAGCCAAAAGTCCCTTTATAAGCACCGTAACCCGGGTAAACAGCCAGATACACCAGACCAAAGACGATGGTGATATAAAACAACCAGAGCCACCAGCGTGGCATCGGGTTGTTTAATTCCTGCAAATCATCATCCCAGGTATGACCCGTGACATCACCCTTAGCAGCCTCACCCTGTTTGGGTTTTGAAGCCCACCAGATCAGCCAGACACAACCTAATATATTAGCCAGTGAAATTACTATAACCCAGCCACTCCAAAAATTACTCATGATTTATTCTCCACGCCATGATTCGACTCACCGGCTTTTTTTTCTAGAGATGCTGCATGGACTTGTTCTTCTTTTTCATCGAATAACGAATTCGCCGCGTTATTAAAACGCGACTTATTGCTACGACTCCATGCCCAGGCCCAGATACCGACAAAAATAATCAGCAGGGCTACGGTGTAAAATGATCTGAAATCTGTCATATCCATTTCATTTACCTCCGCGTTTTCAGCGCTGTGCCTAGTTCTTGCAGATAGGCAATCAGTGCATCCATCTCTGTTTTTCCTTCGACGGCAGATTTAGCATTAGATATTTCTTCATCGCTATATGGCAAACCCACTATGCGTAAGGCCTCCATTTTTGCCGCCGTACCATCCGCGTCCACCATGTTTTCTGCTAACCATGGGAATGACGGCATATTGGATTCTGGCACTACATCACGTGGATTCATTAAATGCGCACGGTGCCAGTCATCACTGTAACGACCACCCACCCGATGCAGATCAGGCCCGGTACGTTTAGAGCCCCACTGGAACGGGTGATCGTAAACATATTCACCGGCCACTGAATAATGACCATAGCGCTCTGTTTCAGCACGGAAAGGCCGAATCATTTGTGAATGGCATAAATAACAACCTTCACGAATATAGATATCACGCCCTTCAACACGTAATGCCGAATAAGGCTTTAAGCCCTCAACCGGCTCTGTTGTTTCCTGCAAGAAGAACAACGGAACAATTTCTGCCAGACCACCAAAACTGATCACAATAACTATCAGAACGGCCATTAGTCCTATATTTTTTTCAACTACTTCATGACTCATGTCTCGTCCTCCTTAGGCTGTTTGCACAGCAGGTTCATCAGATTGGTGACCTGCGATGGTTTTATAAACGTTGTATGCCATGATCAGCATGCCGATAAAGAACAGCAAACCACCTACCAGTCTAATGGTGTAATATGGATACATACGCGCCAGCGACTCAACGAAACTGTAAGTTAATGTGCCATCGCTGTTGACTGCACGCCACATCAAGCCCTGCATAATGCCCGATACCCACATCGATGCGATGTACAGCACGATACCGATCGTGGCAATCCAGAAATGTTGTTCAATTAAGCGTGTACTGTACATACCCTCTTTACCAAACACTTTTGGAATCAGCATATACATCGCACCGATCGTCACCAAAGCCACCCAGCCTAATGCACCAGAATGCACGTGACCTATGGTCCAGTCTGTAAAGTGTGACAAGGCATTTACCGTCTTGATCGACATCATCGGGCCTTCAAAGGTCGACATACCGTAGAACGACAAGGAAACGATCAGGAACCGCAAGATAGGATCGGTGCGTAATTTATGCCAAGCGCCGGATAACGTCATAATACCGTTGATCATGCCACCCCATGACGGAGCCAACAGAATCAAAGAAAAGGCCATACCGACTGACTGCGCCCAGTCAGGTAATGTACTGTAATGCAGGTGATGAGGACCGGCCCACATATACGTTGAGATCAAAGCCCAGAAATGCACCACCGATAAGCGATATGAAAATACCGGACGGCCTGCCTGCTTGGGTACAAAGTAGTACATAATGCCAAGGAAACCCGCCGTTAAGAAAAAGCCTACTGCGTTATGCCCATACCACCACTGCACCATCGCATCGATCGTACCTGAATACGCCGAGTATGATTTCATCATGCTCACAGGCATAGCAGCCGAGTTAACAATATGCAATATAGCCACCGTGATAATAAACGCACCAAAGAACCAGTTAGCTACATAGATATGAGGCGTTGTTCGTCTCATAATCGTGCCAAAAAATACAACCGCATAACTGACCCAGACCACCGCAATCAGAATATCAATCGGCCACTCCAGCTCGGCATACTCTTTACCAGAGGTATAACCCAAAGGTAGTGTAATGGCCGCCAGTAAAATCACCAGTGTCCAGCCCCAGAAGGTAAACTCGGCCAGTTTTCCGCCAAATAATCGTGCCTGACAGGTTCGCTGCACCACATAATAAGAGGTTGCAAACAACGCAGATCCACCAAAGGCGAAAATCACGGCATTCGTGTGTAAAGGACGTAAGCGACCAAAATGCAACCAAGGCAGGTCAAAGCTCATCGATGGCCAGACCAGCTCTGCAGCAATGATCACACCGACCAGCATGCCGACAATGCCCCAGACCACGGTCATCACCGAGAATTGGCGCACAACGCGATAATTATAAGTAGTTTCGTTTTCCATATTCTTGTTTTCTCTGCTTCTTTAAACCGTTAAAGGAATACGTTACCCAAAGCTATGCGTGTACACAGCATTGAGTGCATCAAGAGAATAAAAAAACAGCGAAATACATACCATGATATGGATCAACATCAGGCGCATTAGCAATACTTAATATTCCCTTTCAAGTACTTTCGTAAAAATTCTATAGCTTGGCCACTATTTTGGCGATAGTGTTAATATATAGTACAGTATTTTGATTTTTATCATAATGCTACAAACACATTTAAAATAAAATATGTAGTTGCATAAATCAGGCCTCTCCCTATTATGAAAACATTACACCTCAGTAAAGAGCAGTTTGATCGCTATAACACCAGCGGACCACGTTATACCTCGTACCCGACAGCGATTGAGTTTCACGAGCGTTTTACGCAAACTGATTACGAAGCTGCTGCAGAGCGCAGCAATCAGGAAAACAACAAGCCGCTGTCGCTTTATTATCACATCCCCTTTTGCGACACGATTTGCTTTTATTGCGCCTGCAACAAAATTGCGACAAAAGATCGCAGTAAAGCTGAGACTTATTTAAAGGCGCTGTTCAAAGAAATCGAAATCCAGGCCGCGCTTTATGACGCCGGGCGAACTGTTGACCAGCTCCATCTAGGCGGCGGCACCCCGACTTTTATCAGCCTCGAACAAATGCAAAGTCTGTTCACAAAAACAGCTCAACACTTTAATTTGCGCAACGATGACAAAGGCGAATATTCTATTGAAATAGATCCGCGAGAATGCAGCCCAGAGATGGTTGCAGGTCTGCGGAAAATTGGCTTTAATCGCCTCAGTCTTGGCGTTCAGGACTTTGACACCAAAGTACAAAAAGCCGTCAACCGGCTTCAGCCCGAACAACTAACTTATCAAACAATTGATGCTGCCAGAGCCAATGGTTTTCATTCGGTCAGCGTCGATCTGATTTACGGTCTGCCACTACAAAGCGTCGACAGTTTTGCCACTACACTGGATAAAATTATCGAAACTTCGGTAGACAGAATTTCATTATTTAACTACGCACATTTACCGCATGTTTTTAAACCACAACGGCGTATTAATGAAGATCAGCTGCCAGCCGCTGAAGACAAGCTCATTATCTTCAACCAGAGTATTCAGCAACTGACAGACGCCGGTTATGTTTACATCGGCATGGACCATTTTGCCAAGGCCAGTGATCCGATGACTGATGCACAAAAAAATGGCGAGCTGCACAGAAATTTTCAGGGTTATTCAACCCATGCACAGTGCGATATGGTGGCCATGGGCGTATCCTCCATCAGCGAAGTGAACAATGTCTATAGCCAGAACACCAAAGTTCTGGAAGAATATTATGCCGCCATCGATGATAATCGCTTACCGATCGAGAAAGGCATCACACTCAGCAATGATGACATGCTCAGAAAACACATTATCGAACAGTTAATGTGTAATTTCTCTCTTGATTATTCACAAATCGAAAAGCGTTATCAGCTAAACTTTAAAGACTATTTTTCCGATGAGCTTCTGGCACTGCAAACCATGCACGATGACGAACTTTTAGTATTAAACAACAAAGGCTTAACAGTAAACATGCTTGGCCGACTTTTAATTCGTAATATCTGCATGATTTTTGATGCCTATTATAAAAAAGCCCAGCAAGGCGGACAGCGCTTTTCAAAGGTTATATAACATCATTTTGTTGCGGCATGTTTCCCACAACATGCCGCAACTAAACACACCATTTATACCCACTCTTTTCATGGTTAAGCGCCACGCACAGCAAGCCTTGCTGTTAATTGCATTAACAACGCTATCACCTATAATCAGAACAACAACAGCGGTGATAAATCCGTCCGCTGAAACCAGCACCTCTTTGCGAGCATTTTAATGCAACCAGTAATTAAACCAGACCTTCAATCCCTGCATGCAGAACAAGTTCAGCTGCTATATGCGTCATTACCTGGTGCGCTGATCGCAAACCTTATTTCATCTATACTACTGATTACAGCGCAACAGAGCATTATTGCAACAAAGACACTATTAATATGGTTCGCCTCATCATTAACCATACTCATTTTAAGGTTTGTCTTGCTCATTGCTTATAAGCGTAGCCGTGATAAAAATCCTCTTTACTGGGGCATGCGTTTCGACATTGGCTCAAGCTGCTCCGCCATTATCCTGGGAATTGCCGGGGTCGCACTATTCCCGGCCGATAACCCGCAGTTCCAGATGCTCTGCGCCTTCGTACTAGTTGGCATGAGTGCGGGCGCTGTTTCCACACTCTCGGTTGGCAAATATACATTCCCTTTATATATCAGCTTCGCCTTAACCCCACTTATATTCAGTTTCTTTTACCAAGCCGATACCTTCTCTTATACAGTTATGATGATGATCATGCTGGCCTATGCCTTCATTATGAAAAGCAGCCGGACTATTTATCACAACACCAGCCAGAATATCGAGCTAAGAATTAATGCCGGGATCAGAGAACAGGAGCTTAAAAACACCCAACAGAAGCAGCTACTGCACGTCATGAACACACCTCTTGCCGTCATCGAATGGTCGCCGGATTTTAGAGTGACCGAATGGAACCCTGCCGCCGAAAAAATATTTGGTTACAGCCGCGAGCAGGCTATTGGCATGCACGGCACACAACTAATTAATAGCGAGCAAGAAAAAACTGAAATTACTCAGATTTGGCAGCAGCTAACACAGACCAAAACCGGCCAGCAGTCTGTTAATCTGAACCGTACTGCCGTTGGCAACACGATAACCTGTGAATGGCAAAACACACCGCTAATTAATCATAACAACGAAATCATCGGCGTCGCCTCAACCGCACAGGATATAACACAAAAAATCAAAACCGCTGCGGAAGCCGTTGAAAGCAAAAACATGCTACAGGCCGTTTTAAACACAATACCCGCTCGGGTTTTCTGGAAAGACCGCCAATTTCGCTACCTTGGCTGTAACTCCATGTTTGCCAACGATGCCGGACTCAGTTCACCTGATGACATTATCGGCCTGGATGATTTTAAGCTGCCGTGGAAACAACAGGCTGAGGCTTATCAGAGTGACGATGATTTTGTCATGCTAAACGACACACCGAGGATTGCGTATGAAGAACAGCAAACCCAGCATAACGGCAATACTGTTTGGATTGAAACTAGCAAAATCCCGCTTAAAGATATGCAGGGCGAAATCTATGGCGTACTCGGCACCTATCAGGATATCACTGCCAGAAAACAATCCGTCAATGAAATATTAAACGCTAAAGAAGATGCCGAAAAAGCCAATAATGCAAAAAGCGAGTTTCTTTCTCGCATGAGTCACGAGCTGCGCACACCGCTTAATGCTATTTTAGGCTTCGGTCAAATTATAGAAATGACGCAGGACAACCTAAAGCCTCAGCAACAAGACGGCATCAAACACATTCTTTCCGCTGGCCGGCATTTATTACGTTTAATTAATGAGGTGCTTGATATTTCAAAAATTGATGCCGGTGAAATGTCACTTGAGATAGAGACAGTTAA
Organism: Gammaproteobacteria bacterium; assembly: GCA_029881795.1. GTDB lineage: Bacteria > Pseudomonadota > Gammaproteobacteria > SZUA-229 > SZUA-229 > JAUVDT01. The sequence goes on along the minus strand of JAOULX010000001.1, from coordinate 237,828 downwards.
TCTGTCTCAACTCATTAATGACATCATTTCATTAAGTACACCACTATTGAAACAACGACAGATAACACTGAAGCAGGATGTCGACAATACAATATTTCTACAGACAGACAGAACCCGCCTGAAACAGGTTATTTTAAATATCTTAAATAACGCCATAAAATACAACAAAGAAAATGGGTACATTTTTATTAGCAGCCGATTATCTGAGCCAGAAAGCGTTTTATTAAGCATAAGAGATACCGGCATCGGCATCAGAAAAGAGGATCAGGGAAGAATATTTGAGCCATTTAATCGTGCCAACAACAGCCAGTCAGCCACTGAAGGCACCGGTGTGGGCCTGACGGTTACTAAAAAACTGCTCATACTGATGAATTCAAGCATTCACTTTGAAAGCCGCTATGGCGAAGGCACTGAGTTCATAATAAAACTCCCTGCACACTTACATGAAAATAAATCAGAGTAGTATTTTTTCTGGACCGCTCAAGCTAGGGCTTTAGCCAATTGCTTACGAACCGAGCTTTCATTAAATGGTTTGGCAATATAGAAGCGGATGCCGTTGTCTATAGCCTCTTTGACATGCGCCGAACCAGTATTGCCGGTTGTCATAATAAAAATCAGGTGTTTGTATTCGTCAACCTCTTTTATCTTCTGATACAGCTCCAGTCCATTCATGCCCGGCATCTCCCAGTCACAAAAGACCAGATCAAATGGCTTGGCACTGAGCATATCTAGTGCAGATTTTCCATCTCTGGCCTCACTAACGCTTTTAAAGCCGATGCGCTTAATAATACCGTTCAGAAATACCCGCATTAAAGACTCATCATCAACAATCAGTACTTTTTTATCCTGCAGTGTTTTTTTTAGTTCCGCCATAACCCGGTCACACTCTGTTAACGCCTTTGATTAGCCAGCGTTATTATATCAAAAAAATTGCAAGATATTAGCCAGAAAATGCCTACAACAACTGAAACGCTCTTTACAAATCTTAAATATCAACACCAATCTAATTGACCTCATTGAATAATAAAGTCTCTGGACTGTATCAGTGACAGCATGTAAAGATATGTTTCCTGCCATACATATTTATCACTGATAGATACGGGCAAGATTGAACGAAAAATCAGGACTCCGAAATTAAACGACACATATCCTACCGATAGCAAAAGATTTTAGTGATCTGAGCAACTCGCTGTAGACAGAACCAGCTAGTGAGCTTACCGATAACCCCAGATAACCGGCAAATTAAGTGAAACATTATTACCAAGTTCTGCCAGTTTAATTATTTTATAGGTTTCGTCTCGACAATCGCGTTGAAATGGCTGCGCATAAGGTTCGCCGCGAGCATTCAGTATACTGGACACTATCGGTGTCACCGAATCATGCGCACGGCCGGTAACGATACCCACCTCGCCATTATTTAAACTCACAAAGGCACCCGGTGGAAATATGCCCAACTCTTTTATCAGCAACAGACAGATCTTTTCATAAAAAAACTTTCCACGATCAACAAATATCTGTTTTAAAACCTCTTTTGGGTGTATGCCTTTACGGTAAGACCGCCCTGCAACCATGGCTGCATAACGGTCGGCCACTGCAATCAGGTTTGATTCTGTTAACAACGCATCACCTGATATTCCGGCAGGGTAGCCGTTACCATCAAGCCGCTCATGGTGTTGCAAGACTGCAGTCAGCCATAGCTCATTGAGAATACCGTTCTCACGCAACAGCTTAACAGCCTTCTCGGGATGCGTGTCAATCTGCTCTCTTTGATCTTTAGTCAGCATCTCAGACTGTTTTTGCAGTGAATCCTGCAACTCATTGATCGTAATATTACAGGTTAATGCGGCACACATAAGTGTGTTACGGCGGCGCTCGTCTTTAATAAAACGTTGACCGATCAGCTCGCATAAGATCGCAACATGGATCGCATGAATCAATGAATACGATGAGCCAAAACATAAATGCACCGCACCCAGCAATGCATCCGAATCAGTCTTGGCCCAGTGCTGTAGTTCACTGGACAATTTACGAATAGTATCTTCAATCGCTACCGTACGATTTGCTACCGGGTTTTGCAGATCACTGGTGATTTTTTCAAGCCGGTAAGAATACTCATAAATCACATCAAACGGACAAAGCTCATCATCATAACTGCCGCCCTGATCTTTATCTCGCGCCAGTTCACGGCGATTTTTCTTCCTGCAAATACCGCGTGCAACCAGTGCCTGTAATTGCCGGGGAGACGCTATCACCGAATTCTCACTAAGCAACAGCATGCCGTATTTGTCAAACACATCCCACGGCAACTTACTGCCAACCTCAAGATCCTTGATAAATAATTCTACCGTCTTAGCCATTACGCACCACCAGCAAACGACAAAGCAACAAGGCTTTTATTTTAAATGATTTTATTAGTATATGAAGCACTCAGAATCTTCCACATGGATATTATTATAATTATATTTTCAGCAATCTGAATCTTATAGTGAATCAGAAAACGCCCGCCTTAACCAATAGCGAATCGACTAAGCAGCGCCGATTAACTCCGCCACTTTCTTGACCAGCTGTTCCGGCTTGAGCGGTTTTTCAAACACCCAGTCGGCACCCGAAACAATCACATCAATCAACTCATCCACTGGCTGGCCCGAGACCAGAATAATTTTGACACCATCCAGATATTCAGTTGGTCTCATCATTTCAAGTAATTGCAGGCCTGACAACTCCGGCATATTAATATCCAGCGTCATTAAATCAGGCTTGGTCTGCTCAAGTATTTGTTTTGCCTCCATCCCGTTACTGGCGATCAGCGTACTATAGCCAGCCTGTTTAAGAGTGGCCTCAATCACACTATAAATTATTTGATCATCATCAACAATAAGTACTTTTTTAGTCATGATTTCCGGTTCTATTTATAGGTTATAAATGGCAAGTATAGTTCAAATTTAAATTCGCAATCCAGATTAACTACCGGTTCGCCGCACAGCCAAGCCACACTAAAATTCTGTCCTAACAAAAGCCCAATTCAGCCAATTGAACGACTAACTGAGCAAAAATCAAACAATTGACATGATCAGTGATTTTACTATTCTTTCAGCCTGTAAAATGCTTGATGACTTTATTAATTTGCTCTTCAGTAAACGGCTTTCTTAACCAGCCATTTGCACCTAATGACTTGAGTTTATCTTTTTTATATCCGTCCGATTCCGTTGTTACCATGACAATCGGTATGCTCTCATAACTGGGTAAACGTCGTAATTTGGATACCAGCCCGCTGCCGGACATATTCGGCATATTAACATCGCTTAATACCAGATCAAAAACAGTATCCCGCGCATAATCCATCGCCTCCACTCCGTCTTCGGCCACTATCACGTCATGCCCCTGATCTTCCAGTATCTGCTTAATAAGGCGTCTTATTACCAGCGAATCATCTACACACAAAATTCTAGCCATGTTACTTCAACCCATATATTTAATTGTCTTAGATAAACTTATATAGACCGCAGCAAGCATTAAAGCAAAAGAGTTATTTATTTCTAATACACAGTCATGGAATCGTAATCGAAGCTAACATTATCAGCATTTAGCCTGCTCCATTTTGACATCTGCCAAAATCAACAGGCCTCCACGAATAACCAGTAACGCTATTGCAAACCCTATTATTAAGTCAATAATCGGGGAAGCCGTCAGATACACCAAGACACCGCTGATAATAATGCCGATATTTGCAATCACATCATTTTTTGAAAAGATCCAGCTGGCGCGCATATGCACCTCGCCATCTCTGTGCTGTGACAATAATTTAAGGCAGATCAGGTTGGCTATCAATGCCAGGATTGCGACCAGTATCATCAACATCGAATCGGGATCGCTGCCGCTGAAAAATCGCCTTAACACATCGACTATAACCAGCAAGCCTAAACTGATTTGCAACACGCCACTGACTTTTGCCGCCCGCTGTTTTGAGGCCGGCATCCGCCCGACCGCATACAAGCCTGTCGCGTAAACCATTGCATCCGCCAGCATATCCAGTGAATCGGCGATCAATGCACTAGACTGCGCCATCCAGCCGGTGCTTATTTCTAACAAAAACATCACGGCATTAATCAGCAACAACTGTTTCAGCACCCGGCTCTGGCTTTTATCTTTTATTTCAAATTCACAACCGCAACCCGACATATTACAACCTCTTTTTCAGATCCACTCTATAGCCGTCTTGATCAGCTGAATTTCACGCGACTCCTCCAGCAGCTTTTCAATCGCTCGGTATTGCTTTTCAAGAAAACGTCGCTCATTGCTGATCATACTGATACCTAATACAGAACGCTGCCAGTCATCCAGCGCTGATATTTCAGCAATCGATGCGTTAAAACGATTTTTCAGCCGTTCTTTTAAACTTTTAATGTGCTTGCGCTTATCTTTTAATGAATGCGCCATCGGTATAAATAACTCAACCGAAATGACACACACCAACGCATTATTTAATCGGCTTTCCATGCCTTACTATACACTGACCATGACTCATAAAAAAAGCGCATCCGAAAATGCGCTTTTACAAAACCAGTCAGTCAACTTAGAAAACCGTTAGCTGCGATGCTCTTCTTCTGACTCAAACCATTTCAGTTTATTGTGCAGACTCACCACCTCACCGACTATGATTAAGGTAGGTGCTTTCAACTCGTTATTTTCAACAATGGATGGCAGTGAGGACAAATCACCGATCAATGTCTGATGATTTGGCGTGGTGCCCTGCGAGACTAATGCAGCCGGAGTTGACTCCGGCAAGCCATGAGCAACCAGCTGTTTACAAATTTCATTCACACCGCGCAATCCCATATAAAACACAATGGTCTGATTCGGAATAGCCAAGCCTTTCCAGTTTAAATCGACCGTGTTGTTTTTCAAGTTACCGGTAACGAACACCACTGACTGGGCATAATCGCGATGCGTTAAAGGAATGCCGGAGTACGTTGAACAACCCGCCGCAGCCGTGATACCAGGCACAACCTGGAATGCCACACCTTCATCGGCCAGCGTGTCAATTTCTTCACCGCCACGGCCAAAGATAAACGGATCGCCACCTTTCAGACGCAACACGCGCTTACCTTCTTTGGCATGTTTTACCAATAACTGGTTGATACCTTCCTGTGGCACCGCATGATTATCGCGCTCTTTACCGACATAAATTAGCTCTGAATCACGCCGCACCAGTTCCATAATGGCAGGTGAGACCAGACGGTCATACACCACCACATCAGCCTGCTGCATTAAACGCAAGGCACGAAACGTTAATAAATCCGGATCACCCGGACCGGCACCCACCAGATACACTTCGCCTTCAAATGTCGGCTGCGATTTACCTTCATCGAGGGCTTTTTGCAACGCGACTTCTGCCCTGTCCATTTTGCCGGCAAACACCTGCTCGGCAACCGGGCCATTTAACACCTTCTCCCAGAAGTCACGCCGTTGTTCGACATCACCAAAGGTCTTTTTCACTTCGGCGCGGTAATTTTCAACCAGCTTACCCAGTTGCCCGTATTCAGCCGGAATCCGACCTTCCAGTTCGGTGCGGATCAAACGAGCCAGTACCGGCGAAGCACCTCCGGTAGAAATGGCGATCTGCACCGGCGAACGATCGATAATCGACGGCATAATAAAACTGCAAAGTTTCGGATGATCAACCACATTCACCGGCACATTCAGCGCATGTGCCAGCTCAGAAACCCGGACATTAACAGCGGACTTATCGGTAGCGGCAATAATCACTTTGCGACTTTTGACATCATCGTCCTCAAAAGCACGCGCCTGATAGCTGATTCGGCCCTCTTTCTGCCAGCGTGCCAGCTCATCACATAACTCAGGGGAAACCACCGTCACATCTGCCTCTGCTTTTAATAACAGAGAAACCTTGCGAGCCGCAATACCACCACCGCCGACAACCAGACAGGAGGTCTGCTTCAGATTCATGAAAATGGGTAAATAATCCACCGGCTACTCCTCAAACGAGTCTGGATTGGCTAAGGCCTAAATATAAGAATATAACGATATGCCGATTCGACGACCATATCTATTAAAGGGTAGTCACTTCACCACTGAGTATCGCGTCAAGCTGACCGGCTCTTTCCAGTGCATAAATATCATCACAACCACCTAAATGCAGCTCACCGACAAATATCTGCGGTACGGTGCTTTGGTTGCTGGCTGTTTCCATTTCCTGCCATTTTTCTGCACTACTGGCATCGATTTTTTCAAACTCAACACCTTTACTTTCCAGCAAGCGATTAGCGCGAATACAATAGGGGCAAATACTGGTGCAATACATACGAATGAGTGGACCTGACATACTACTGTTCTCCAAAATTTCAGTCTTTTATAAAGCCGGGCTTAAGCTTTAACGCGGCCCCAGCTTCAGTATATTATTCACGTCAACGGACTCAAAAGAATCCCTGAGCCACTGCAGCAGGGCATTTTCAATGAATTCTTCTACCCTTTCAGCGCTTTCTCGTTTACTGATCATCGACAATACAATATCGAGCTTTACGCTCAGTGGTGTGTAATGTATCGCCAGATCGTGTAACGCATTGCTCTTACCGTAACGCACCGCCGGCATAGTATAAGCGATTGTCTGTACGGTCTGAAACTTTAGACTGGAAAAAACATGCCTGAGTTTGCTTTGAAGCTCATTGCGTACCAGCCGACACAACAACCATGACATGCTTTCAGCGGCATCGATAAGATCCGGATCCAGATCACCGTGTTCGTTAAAATAATCCAGTGCCGGGTAATAACCGAGCTGGTGACGCCTGACATAGTCATCAACCTGCAGCGCCAGTTCATGCCCTATGACCTCTGCTGATGAAGCAGAATGCTGCAAAATAACCTGTTCCGAGAGCCGCACCCGCAGGCTTGCCAGATACTGATTTAAGCGCACATCTGTCATTATTGCTGGAGGATATCAAGCTGCTGCAATAAGGGCCGGGTCACGGGCTCTAGCTTTTTACGCATCACCGATCCAATCGCGGTACTGACGGCAAAAATCGGCCCGACCACTTTTTCATCCAGACACGATAAAATCAGCATGGCCTTTATGCGCGCCTCAAGAGCCTCGGCAAGACCACTGATTTCGGTCAGATACTGTGCAACCGGCTGGGTCGGATCAGCGCAGATACTGTCGATGTAGCAAATAATCTCAGTAACGTCTTGACTCGGTGCCGGCACGGCGACTGCATTGAAATAATTGGCCACGCTATTGACCAGCGCCACCACCACATCCTGATTATTGGGTCGCTTAAACGCTGCACGTGCAGTCTGTAAAAAGCTCTGGCCCTGAACAGCATGAATCTGTAACAGCATCTGAGCCAGCGGATTTTCAGTTAATGGCGCGAGCTTTTCCGCCAGCGCCGGATACAAAGCATGAGCCGGCTGCTGTTCCGGCAGCTGGTTTGGTGTGGTTGCCATAAAGCCGACATAGTAACTCGATTTTGATTTTGCTTTGACCCACAGTTTCATCCGCTCTTGGTCACTGATCAGCCCCGGTTTTAACACCAGCATTACCGATTCAATCATCGCCCGCTGATCTTCTTCAAACGGCAAAAATTCAATTAAGAAATCGGCCAGCTCTTTACCAATTTCATCGTTAACCACGCTGTCTTTTTCCAGCATACGACGCGCCGTTTCGGCCGAGGGCATACACCACCAGGCATGACGCGCTTGAGTAGCACTCAAACCCGCCGCATGCACCAGCGCCACCACCGCTTCCGGTTCACCCAGTAACAGCAAACGATCCAAGCTTTCATCTTTGGCCTGCCCCATCCGCGACCAGCGACTTAAAAACACCGGGTAACCTTTGGGCGAACCTAGCACGATGGTCGACAACAACTCACGCACCAGCTTGAGGTATTTCTCATCCTTACAATTAGGGTTCAGCTGCGCTCTGGCTTCACCTTTTTCGGTCAGCGCATGCACACACATTTTGGATTCATCAATGCGTACCGCTTTCACGGCCTGCTTCATCATCACATTCAATCGTAAACTGTCTTCCGGGGATAGAGGCATAATCAGTCTTTTATAAATTTAAAATATAGCCCTGTTGCAGCGGCTGTTCTAATTCAATTGTATTCTTTGTCCAAACGGTACCTGGGTTTTGCCTTTGACTAACCACAATACCGGGTAATTCGGTTCTGTTGGCGGAAACTCTCCCTGCGCATCGGTAAAATAAACCAGTAAATCAGGCATGCTGTCCTGCGCATTCACCCAGTCAAATACCGGGCTGAATTTTGTACCACCACCGCCTTTCAGTTTCATATTCACCGCAAACTCTTCCCATGGCTCAAATTCCCACGGCCCGCCTTCGGCCAGTTGTGCGTCACAAGCCTGCAGTGTCACCCGCGCACGCACGGTTGCTTTTATCGCATCAATTTCAGCGACGAATTCATTGATTTCTTTATCACTGATTGAACCACTGATGTCCAGCGCCACGGTGACATTCAACTGCGCGCTGCGTAAACTGGGAAATAAAGCCGGGTCACCACGGCGCGATGACGGTCTTGAATAGGTGTAGTCATCTCTGGCAATCGCATTCATGTAACGCGCCAGCAAACTACGCCATGGCAATTTAGGCTGCAGCATAAAATCGACCAGCCGCATCATTGAATCACCCAGCTTTCCAGCTGCCATCGCCTGTTGCGCAGCACCGGCCATGCGCTGCTGCCACTGGATCGTTAATGTCTCTTTTTCAGCTTCCGTCAATGGTTGCGGCTCATCAGCATCGCCGCTGCCTTCATCGGCATCACTGAGTTGTGGCTGTTGCTGCCCGCCCTGCTCGGCATCTTCATTTGCATCGCCGCCAGCACCCTGATCACTGCTCTGCTCCTGCTGCTCCGGGCTGCTGCCATCGCCATCACTTTTTGCGCTTTTTCCTTTAGCGCCCTTGTCTTTATCCTGCTTGCCCTGATCGTTATCGTCGTCGTCTTTATTATCCTGTAGATCCCGCTCCTGATCATTGTCATTATCTTCCAGCAACGGGTAGATTTCTTCTGCCGTCATATTGCCATATTGCTGCATCACAATGACATCAGCCGGTGGCTCCAGTCCTTCTTTTACAAGAATGGGATTAATAGCAAAGTCACAGGCCATATCCCAGAGGTGTTTAATCCGATGACCACGACGGGAGAAGTGCGAGAGCGCGCAATGCAAGGCCTCTCGCGACATCACAAACTGGACCTGCTCGCTGCTGATATCGGCGATATATTCTGCGTTGTAATAAAACTTTTTTGCGTCGGTAAAAGTTGTCGGACACCATTCTGATTTTGCCGCCACCATCGGCAGCCGCAAAACCAGCGCACCAAGAAAAGGTTTATCTAATATAAGTTTGGTGCGTGCGGCGCCGAGTTTGGTTTCGATTTGTTCTGACATAGATTAAAGTCTTCGATTATAGTGATAAGTCAACAGCCGGCTCTCGACTTATGACTCCGGACTTTCAATACTGTTAATACAACATAATGTCGGCAATCGCATCGGCCCAGTTGGCAAATTCGGGGACTTCAAATATCTCTTCACCAATGGCCCGGTGCATATCTGAAACCAGCATCACACCCATTTCACGCTGCGGGAAAGTACTCGCATAATTCAAAATATGGCCATGAACCGTTATCTCCTCGGCACTGCCTTTAGCGCGAATGGCACGGCCCACCAGTGCTGTCGCGGTAGCGTATTGCAGATCAATTTCTTTCGGCGCAGCAACCGCCTCACCGCCGATAATCGCATCCAGATCCGGCATCTGCTCCATGTTCTGAATAAAGGCATTGAGTTCAACACCGGCGGCCGGCCCTACACAGGCCTGCAAGCTGCCCAGAAACAGTTCAGGGTGATCAGAAAACTTCTGTAATGCATTATGGGTGAATTCCCACGAACGTGGTGATGGAAACGCCACCGGATTATGCGCCGGATCAAAATCAAATAATAATTCCGGGCGAAAGCGCAGAAACGCGATAATACGCTCATCGATTTCGCAGGCATAAGCCCAGGCCACCCAGTCATCCAGATTCACTTCCAATTCATAATGCTGAAAACGATTGGCCAGTGGCGCCGGCATGGTATAGGTCACACCTCGGTCACCCTGACGGTTACCGGCAGCAAAAATTGCCCAGCCATCAGGCACTTCATAATCGCCCAGTTTACGATCCAGTATCAGCTGGTAAGCTGCTGCCGACACACTCGGTGGTGCTGAGGTAATTTCATCCAGAAACAGAATGCCCGCCGGGCCATGCCGCTCGGCATCAGGCAACATCGACGGCAAAGCCCATTCAACCATGTCCTCAACCCGGAAAGGAATACCGCGTAAATCACTGGGCTCCATCTGCGACAGCCGGATGTCAATCGCCGGCACCTCATGCCGATGCGCTACCTGCGCCACAATCTGAGACTTACCGACACCCGGTGGCCCCCAGATCATCACCGGCGTGTGATAACCGTGTTCGGTACTTTCGAATTCTTTATTTAAAATTTGTGATATTTGAGCGGGACGCATAGTAAATCCGTGTGTATGTAATCTATCTAAACTTTAATCGGTGTTATCAGTGCAGTATCTAAGCAACTCAAATATTGTGAGACAAGGCGGAACGTTTTTTTCAAAGCGGAGTTTACAATCAGTAAATGAGCATTTGAAAAAAACGTTCCAACGCCGTATCACAGTATTTGAGGCCGCTTAGAAGCCTGCTTTTTTGTAGAGCTCTTTGGCTTTGGCCGGGTCTTTTTCCACCCCATTGCCTTCTTCATACATCATCGCCAGTGTCGTTAATGAGCCCACCAGTCCCTGATCTGCCGCCTTTTCGAACCATTCTATCGCTTTCGCATAGTCCTGTTCGACACATTCTCCGGTCATGTACATAAAGCCCAGACCATGCTGAGCTATCGAAAACCCTAGGTCAGCTGATTTTTTCATCATTTCATAGGCGCGCCCATCACTTTGTACCACTCCCAGCCCGTTTTGATACATGATGGCGCAACGGTGCATTGCATCGGCGTTACCGGCTTCGGCCAGAGGTGACAAAAACATCATCGCCTGGGCAAAGTTTTTAGCCTCAAAGGCCGCCAGACCGCTGGAATAGTCCATATCTAGATCATCACTCATTTTTACACCTGTCTGCTTATGACTGCTTATATATCTCTCCACGACGGGAATATATAAGTGTTCATTAAAATATCGATGGACAATACTAAAGCAAAAGCGTAAGGTAATCGACCCCATAAATGTGCCGGTATTCTGTGATAACTGAGGGCATTTAGGGTAGATACCCTCCCTATGGGGATATATTGGCCATTATATCTCGACGGTATAATGGACGGAATTTGCTAGAGCTAATCTGAGCACTTTTATTAAAGAACTCGGGTTAGGGTAAGAGAATCGGTTAACCGCTCTTCTCAAATTAATTTCAACAGCATTAACTTTACTGTATTTAGGAGAGAGTTATGGATCAAGCATATTACGATTTTACTGTAAAAATGGAAGAAGCCGGTGTTAACCCAGAGTACATCACTGGTTGGCAGGGCGGCTACATTTGTAACCCAATTCGTGAAGAGCAGCGTGTAAACGAAGCTTATGAAGCAGGTCACGAAGACGGCGCAGCACAAAACATGGATAATTTTTCTAACTGGAAGTAATTCCTTTTAGATCGTTACAAAAAAAGCGGGCTTGAACCCGCTTTTTTTGTGCCTGCTATTTATTGACCAAGCCCGCCACTTACCGACTACAACACATCCTGCGTATAATCCGTGTCGCAGTCGACGGCCGCTGCTGTGCTAAAGAGCTGCTCACTGCCATCAGAAAATATCACCTGAATATTCAGCGGCTGACCGCAGGTATCTATGGCAAACGTCTGGCTGACACCGGGCTTTAGGGCACTACTGGCCAGCAGGTCAACACTGCGATCCAGTGCCGGAGTTAAAGAATTTGTGGCGCTGATATAAATCGCCCAGATTGACATCGGGCGCTCTGGCAGCAACCTGAGGTCGGTCATATTATTAATATTCAAACGCGCTGTTGGCTGATTCAAATCACGCTCACAGCCCTGCAGCAATAACAGCAGTAACAACAGCGCCGGGATCAGTCGATTAACGCTCATCACAACTCACGTTGCTGTTAGCGAGCCAGTGACGCAAACTCTATACCCAGCAAACTATTCATTGCCCTTTTTAAGGTGGTCATCGCTTCCGGCACCTCGATTTCGATAATTTGTGCCGGCAGCCACTTTTCATGGCGCTCACCCATCACACCGATTAGTGAATTGCCTAAATGACGCTTAAATCCGTATCCCGGCTCCATCTCTTTAAAAGCATGCTCGGCGTATTCCGACATCCGCTGATTAAGGAAATCGATAAATGGCTGTCGATAATCAGGCCCACGACCTTCACAGTCTTCACGATTTTCCTGCATGGTGTCAGCCAGCTTCAGTGCCAGTGCGACAATAAAGGCGGTCCGGTCTTCGTCGCTAAAACTTTCTGCTACCACACGGTCGGCCACCGAGACTAAAAAAGCAGCAAATTCAGCCATGACGTTAAGGCGCTGTGACTGGGTTTCTGTCTGATAATCTTCATTTTCAAGATTCAGCAGGTTTTTCGCCGTAATACGCCATAAGCTAAAGCCCAGCGCACCTGCGAGTTCCTCAAGTGTACGTTCTTTGTTTTTATTGGCCCATTTTGTCTTTAAACGCACAACAACCTCTTTTTCATACAATTTGTTTGATATCAAATACTCTGTAACTGCTAATTGTATACTAAGCCACTGTTAAAAAATCAGTGAATATTATAATGGATTACCACAGATTACATGAATAAGCAGATCCGATCTTTAATCGAAAAAATACAAACTAACTGCCATATTTCAGATGCCCGCCATGCCGGTGACTATACCCTGTGTATTTATTTACTTAAAATGCGCGAGTTTTATCGCTGGGAAAAGTCTCTAGGCTACGATGATGAACTCGATTCTAACGACATAGGCAACTGGCTCACAGCACGTGAAGCACTGTGGGATGAACTGGAGCCTGAGGACTTTCTGCCGCTGTCTGTCGGCGAGCATACTTACTCAAGTTTTGAAGCCGGCAAAATCAATAACAGCCTGTTAAATCAGGGCTATATATACAGTGCAGGCTACGGCCCAAACGCCAAACCTGTTTTTTTTATGGCTGACTTACAGGAAAAAATTATACAAAATGATTTCAATATCTACATATCAGGCCATGAGCACGCCCGTGACCTGACCGCTCCGGTTGCCATGTCACAACAAAATAATATTTTTATTCGCCGCGAATCACTGCGCCGGATGATCTGGGAAAAAACCATTGAATGGGGCTGGCATCAGAATAAAAATGCCATGTTCAAGGCCATGAATTTTTATGAGTTTGCCAGCGAACCTGACAGCGCGCTCGACGAGATGACCAATAAAGAACTCAACAATGTCATTCTGCATGAAATAGGCGAGATAAACACTGCTCAAGAACTTCATAACTGGCGCCAAATGATTATGGATCTGCCGCGCTCGCATGCCGAAATCATGGCACGCGCCATTAAAGACTTGCTAGCCGATACGACATCCACCCTGCCGGCTTTACTTGATAACCAGGATCAGGCATCGCTGCATTTTTATTTTGCTAATTTCAGCCACATGCGCAAAGAGCTGTCTCCGGGCCTGCTAAAAGCCTATCAAAGCTGGGACAATGATGGCGATTACAACAAATTACGCGCTGCCGTTAATCAGTCAGCCGAACACTGGTTTGATATTGCGCGGCATATTCTCAAGCTATATGAACAGGATAATGCAAACTGCCAGCAGTCGATCGAAGCACTGGTAACAGAAAACAAACTGGGAGCACCTGCTTAACTATTGTAAAATAGCGGCTATTCTCAGCAAGGTTATCGGTATTATGGAATCAACATCATTGCAAACACCTCTGGTCAGTATTAAGGAAGTCAAACCTGGCTCTTTTATTTTTACCAAAGACAAAGCACTGCCAGCTGATGTTTGCAAAGAAATGATCCGGCGTTTTGAAGCCCATGAAGATGAACAATACCCGGGCCGAGTAGGTCAGACTTTCAGTCAGGAAACCAGCATCAAGAAATCAACCGATCTGGTGGTCAGCAATAAAGAGCACTGGAAAGACATCGACAAATTACTGTTCCAGTCACTCGGTAAAGCAATTCAGGAATTTCGCGAAACCTATAGCTACTTTAAAGGCCCGTTCAAAGATAATGGCTACGCTATTCAGCGCACCAATCCTGGCGAACATTATCACTGGCATATTGACGGCGGCAGTCATGATTTTGCACAACGCCAACTGGTTGCGGTCTGGTATCTGAACGACGTTGAAGGCCCGGGCGGAGAAACTGAGTTTTTATTTCAGGACGTAAAAGTGAAACCGGAACAGGGAAAGCTGGTGTTATTCCCGCCTTTCTGGACACATGAACATCGCGGAGCAACCCTAGAAAAAGGCGTTAAATACATCGCCACCACTTGGGTTGTTTTTGCCTGATTTTGTCACTCAGATCAGGCCGGCGCCCATGCCGCAGATATCGACAATCTGTGACCATCTTCACAGCCTGAGGGCTTTTCAGGCGTACAATCAGTAGCGTATTAACAATTTTTCAGGGAGAAAAAATGCCATACCTCAAAGGACTGTGTTTTGTTTTTATTTGCAGCATCCATCTGGCTCAGGCCGACACCCAAACCAGTCCCCGTGTTGTCGGCGGCACTGATGCGCAGGCCGGAGACTGGCCCTGGATGGTGGCACTGGTCGTCACCGGCAGCACCCCGGTCAGCGGTCAGTTCTGTGGTGGCAGCCTGATCAGCCCGAGCTGGGTTATGACAGCAGCCCATTGTGTGAGCAGCCCCGCTATCACCGACTTTGTGGTTTATGCCGGGGCCTATAATCTGGTCAGCAGTCCGGGGACTCACTCTGCGGTTGAGTCGATACATGTACACCCTGATTACCATGCTCCGAATCTCGATTATGATATTGCACTGATCAAATTAAGCTCGCCAATAACTCACATTACACCTGTGCAGCTAGTCAGTCCGCAACAGATGTCCGCTTTCAGTGCAGGGCAGCTAACCACCGTGATCGGCTTTGGCGACACCAGCAGTCTTTTATACAATTTCCCGGATACATTGCAGGCAGCTATTAATCCCCTGGTCAGCAATCAAACCTGCAATATTAATTACCACGGCATCGTCAGCGACAATATGTTATGTGCCGGTTATGCCGCCGGCGGCAGCGGTGCCTGCGTGGGTGATAGCGGCGGACCATTAGTCGTCCAGCAGGCCGGCAGCTGGTATCAAATCGGCATTGTCAGCTGGGGCAGTACCAATGGCTGTGCAATCGCTGATTATTACAGCGTTTATACCCGCGTCTCTAAATTTACCAGCTGGATATACGGGGTCTTGCCCGGGCTGGCTGCAACCGAAGCGATTGATTTTTCCTATGCAGTGGCCGGCCAGCGTATTACGCGTTCTGTCTCAGTCGTTAATAACGACACAACAGACTACAACATCAGCAATATAACACTCATCTCAGCCACCGACGCCTTCACAATCGTTGCTGAAAACTGCACGCAAACATCCCTAGCAGCCGGTAACAGCTGTGATATTGACGTCAGCTTTTTGCCGCTAGTCGCCGCAAAATACTCGGCATCGATTGAGATCAATACTGACGCTATCAGTTTTCCTGTTTTCAACACACAGCTTGCTGGCGGTGCTATCGATGCCAGTGACTTCGATACCGATGTGGGCTCACCCGGTCTTGTCTGGGGTAGCGCTGGTAATGCCAACTGGTCAGCACAGTCTGTTACCAGTACAGAAGGCAGCACGGCCTTAATCAGCCCGCTACTGAATAATAATCAATCTTCCGCTTTGGTTGCTCATCTCAATCTGACAGTGAACGACATCATTACTTTTGACTGGAAAGTCTCGTCTGAAGATAGCTATGATTATCTTGAACTCTGGCTTGACGGCCAGCTCATCAATCGCATTAGCGGCATAACTGACTGGAGCCAGTACACACTGTCATTATCAGCTGGTGAGCATACTATTCACTGGCACTATACTAAAGATTACTCGATATCCTCAGGTCAGGACCGTGGCTGGATTGATAACATTGCTCTTGCCAGCTCTGCCAACAACAACCCACTGACGTCAGCAATCAACATCTATGGCCTGTTATTGATCTTAGCTATTCCGTTACTTCGCCGATCTCAAAAAATAACATTGATTAAATCGTAATCTGTCGCTACTGTGACGGCGTGATGTTTAAACACTGCGCTGACTCAGCCAACACAAGTCTGCTAACAACAATAATGAATAAAGATGACTCCTGACATCAGATCACCCGCTAATCAGCAAGAATGGGATAACTATTTTGATCTTCGCTGGCGGATTTTACGCCAACCCTGGGGGCAACCGCGTGGCAGTGAAAAAGATCAACTCGAACAGACCAGTATTCACCGTATAGCCGTGATTGATAACCGGCTTATTGCTGCCGGGCGTATTCATGTTACTGAAAACAACTGCGCTCAGATTCGTTATATGGCAGTGGAAGCTGATTTCAGGCGCTGCGGCATCGGCCATAAAATTTTGCACTCGCTTGAACAGGCCGCCCTCAGAAAAAAAATTTACCGCATTGAATTAAATGCCAGAGAAGAGGCCGTCAGCTTTTATCAGAATCAGCAATATGTTTTAACAGCACCGGCTCATACCCTGTATGAGCAGATAAAGCACTTCAAAATGGTAAAGTGTTTATAAGAAAATCCTGTCAACCTTTCTCATCGGTAGCCGCCTGTTTTACCCATTCACAGGCCTGATCATAATCTGTAAATATCCTGAAGTCGTGGCCCGACGCTTCACTTAAAACCTTATACATATGCGCCATGCCTTTTTGTAAATCCGTTGCCACAAAAAGTGCACGCTTCACCCCTTTATTAGCCACACTACTGCCACTTATGCCTGCTATATCATCAAAGCTAATCGTACTTGATTTAACAGCACTGATATCATCAATCACATTATAGGCAGGGTCAAAATCCGGATCAGCTGCGCCTTTTTTGCGCGCAGCCAGAATTTCCTGCAGGGTAAGCTCAGCAGAATAAGACACTATAACCAGTTTTTTTTCGGGGAATATTTGATACTTGACAGGCATTTTCTTTCAACTCGTCCGACATCTCCAAAAACATATTACTACTATAGATCACTTTAACGCATTAAATACTGCTTCTTGGCTTTCTTGCATACTGTTTGATATAAAGCAAAAGCCGACCCATATCGACCGGTTTACTAAGAAAACCTTTTAAATTATTTTTCAGTGCTTCTGCTTCGTTCACATAATCGCTATAACCGGTAGACATAATAACCGGCAGTGACGGGTCCTGATCAAGAGCTTCAAGCGCCAGCTGCATTCCGGTCATCCCCGGCATCGTATAATCTGTGATCATCAGATCGATATCTGCCATATGTTCTTTTAAATAATCCAACGCCAACTGGCTATCATTCAAACTAATCACCTGATAGCCCTTGTCCGTCAAATACTCTTCCATGAACAAGGTAATAGAAACCTCATCGTCAACTAACATAATCTTTTCACCTCTACCCTGCGTCACCAGATCGCTCTCTGACTTAAGAGCCGCATCAGACAACAGAGCAGTATCTGTCACTGGAAACAATAAATGAAAGCTACTTCCTTGCCCTGCTTTAGAAAACACCCGCAGATGGCCGTTGTGTTTATGCATAATCCCATGCACCATAGAAAGCCCCATCCCTGTGCCTTCACCAACACCCTTGGTGGTAAAGAAAGGCTCAAAAATATGAGCCAGTATTTTTGCTGATATACCGACGCCGTTATCACTGATAGTTATCTGCACGTAGTCACCGTTAATATAATGATGACATGAGGCGCATTCAACATCTCTGATTTTTTCACGGCTGATTGTTATCTTAATTTCACCCTGTGAGTTTTGCATGGCGTCACGCGCGTTCACACACAAATTCATCAATACCTGACCGAGCATGACATTATTTGCAATTACAATAACATCATCAGAAACGGTCTCTACATTGAGACTGATTGAGCTCGGCAGTATGGGTTTCAATAGCGTTAAGGTTTCATCAACCAGTTCCTTGATATTGATTTTTTCTTTCTTGTCTATATTTTCATGACTGCGACTGAAGGTGAGCATTTGCGACACCAGATTTTTAGCACGCTCACTGCTTTTCATGATGACATCCAGATAAGTAACCAGCTTGCCTGATTTATCATCTACCTCCAGCTTTGTTGCCAGATCAGTAAAACCGATAATAGCTGCCAGCATATTATTAAAATCGTGTGCAATACCACCGGTAAGATGCCCCAATGATTCCATCTTCTGTGATTGCTGCAGTTGTTTTTCAAGAATATCATGCTGCTGCTTTTCAAGTTTGCTGCTGTGTATATCCTGAATCACTCCTTTATAGACTTCGGGATTTTTATCTTCATCAAACAAAACCACTATTTCTGAGTTTACCCAACGCTTAACGCCATCTTTTGTGACTATACGAAACTGAACCACCTGCTTACTGGTTCCCTGCAAGGCCGCCAGTCGGGAAGTCTCAAACTGCTCCAGATCATCCGGATCAATGCTGTTAATCAGATTTTGAAAACTCGGTTGCGTATGCTTTTTTTCAAGACCCAGAATTCTGTATATTTCATCTGACCAGAAGCCGGTGTTTTCTTTTACATACCACACCCAGTTACCCAGCTGTGCTATTCTCTGCGCCTCACTGAGTAATGCGGTACGGCTTTCAACCTGATGCTCAAGAGTCTCATTCATTGTTTGTAACTGATGTTCAGCACTTTCCAGAAATTTGATATTCTTTTTAATCTGACGGGCCATCTCATTAAATGATTTTGCCAGCACACCCAGCTCATCCTGGCCTGATAGTTTTACCTGGGTATCGAAATCACCATCAGCTAGTGACTTCGATGCACGCGTCAGAATGGCCAGTCGCTTACTGACAAGAATATGCAGCATCACAGCAACCGCAAATGTGGCCAGCCCCATTAACAAAAAGAAGCTCAGTGATAAATTCACTGCACGCTGACTGGCTTGCGATAACTGATGATCAATACTGAACTCAGCAAATAAAACACCGAGTTTTTTAATAGAGTGGCCCGACTGATTTTCAAGTTTGAGAATAACCGGATAATAACCACTCAGTAGCTGCCGGTTATCCTCTGGATAAAAAACAAACGGTTTATTATTAATTTTGACTTTGGCTGCAATATTTTCATCAAACCGCCTGATCTGTGAACTACTTTTACCTTGCCAGCTGTAGCGGTTAGCAAGTAAAACTTTCCCGCCTCCATTGATTAAAATCAGTGTTTTGATTGACCTGTCCATTGCTGTCACCGAAAGACTCATACGAGCAGATGTGATATCATCTTCTATTAATCGGTAGTAGAGAATATTTTGCAGGCGTGTGATATCCAGATTCAGCTGATGACGCGCATCACGACGAATTGTCTCTGTTGCAGAATCCAGCTGCCAGTAAAAAATCAGTGAACTACTGACCAGTACCGACAGTAACAGCAGCGCCGGAATTAAAAGCGTTAAACGTATCCGCACTTATTTCACACAACTAATAAATTGCGCGTCAATCGCTGTGCTGACATCAACCTTGTCACGCAATAAACCCTCTTTAACTAGCAACGAAACCAATCTGTTTGCTGGTGCTAATAGTGCCGGCGATGAGCCTCCCAGCATCTCCATCACTCGTGTCTGATCTGGGATCACAATACCGCTCATCATAGTCTGGAAATCCGCTTCCGTTACTCCGATTCGGCGACTGATTTTTTTGGCTGCGGCAGCTGGATTTTGCTCCATATAGTGCAGCGTTTTAAACCAGGTTTTAACAATGCCACAGACTTCATTAGTTTGCCGCTGATAAACATCCTCATGCACCACAAGTACATCAAATATTTCATTCGGTATTTCGGTGCTGTCAAAAATCACCTTCATACCGACTTTTTGCAACGCCGTCTTGACCGGATCATAAGTAATGATCACATCGGCAAGCCCGCGTTTATAATAATCTACCATTTCAGTTTCGGTTATTAGCTGTAAGTTAATATCCTTTCTCTCTAGGCCGGCTTTATCGAGCAGACGCCTGACCATGTACAGGCCCAGAGGTATGTTAACCGCGACCACACGCTTGCCCTTGATATCTGATATTTTTTTAATATCGGGGCTAACCAGCGCCACGTCACCGCCGTTTGAAACATCCATAACCAGGATAATGCGTAGTTTAGTACCATCCTGTAATAGCTCCAGCACTCCATCGAGCGGTAATGGCGCTATATCAATCGAATGATTCCGAAATGCTTCCATCGTAATATCAGCTGAGGGTAGTTCAAATAAACTCACCGAGTCTTCATCAAGATAACCCAGTTGTCGTGACAGAAAAAGCGGCTCATAACCTGACCAGGGGCTGCTCCCTATCCGTATCGTCTGCTCCGGTTGATCAACACAAGAGCTTAACAACAGCAGTATTACAGCCGCAATGGTACAGGTTAGTTTGCGTTTTTTTACTCCATTTTGATCCATTTTCCGTCCCTTAAAATATGCTTTTACCTAATATAGACTAATATCAACAAATTAAAAAATAGAGATTAGACAGCCAACTTGATTCAGCACATAGCTCAGATTAATATTTGCGTTATAATCGACTTCTGATCAAAGCTGCCTGAGACCATGTTATGCGACACTTGGTAATACAAATCTTCTCTTTTCTGCTTCTTTTTCATCTGGCCGTGTCATCACAGGCTGAAACTGCCGCTCAGTTGATCAGACAGGCGATGGATAATTATCGCGGCCTCAGTTCTTATTCGGAAGCCAGCATGACAATTCATCGTCCTGACTGGGAACGCGTCATGTCTATGAAAGTTTGGACTCAGGGACTGGATAAATCACTGGTTCGCATCACCGCCCCCATAAAAGACAAAAATGGTGGCAGCCTGCTGATTGGTGACAATATGTGGAGCTATGCACCGAAAATAAACCGCGTTATCAAAATCCCTTCAAGCATGTCCAATCAAAGCTGGATGGGATCTGACTTTTCAAATAACGACATTGCCCGTGCCGATGAAATTATCAATAACTACACGCATACCCTGCTCGAAACAAAAAAAATTAACAACAGGCTTACCTATATAATCCAGTCAGTGCCAAACGAGGATGCGCCCGTGGTATGGGGCAAAGAAATCATTACAATTAATGACCATTACGTTCTGTTAAAACATGAGTTTTATGATCAGGACAACATCCTGATAAAAACACTGACTGCATCTGAGATTAAAAAAGTGGGTGATAAATACATTTCACTTAAACAACGCATGCAAAAGACCGATCATGCGAACGAGTGGACTGAAGTCGTTACAACTGTTGTAAAATTTAATGTCACGTTCAATAAAAATACCTTCACTCTTTCAAATCTGAGAAACCCCAGATAAAAACAGGACAAGCAATGAATACTGCCTGGCGATTCGCATGGAGAAATATCTGGCGCAATAAACGACGCACTGTACTGACCATGTGTGCAATCGGTTTTGGCGCCGCTCTTATTGTGTTCAGCGTTGGCCTGCAACTGGGACAGTATGATCTGATGATCAGTGGATCGACCCGAATTTTTCAGGGTCTTATCCAAGTACAAAAAAGAGGCTATCTTAATGATGCGCGGATGCGCAATACTATCCCAGACGCGCAGTCCCTGGCTAAAAAAATCCGCCATGAAACTGCCATTAACGACATTGCCGTCAGAGCCAACGGTTTTGCTCTTGTCTCATCAAAAGAGCGCACATACGGTGTTGCTGTTATTGGCGTAGAAACTCAATACGAAAGCTATGTATCAATTATTCCCGGTCTTATCAAAAGCGGACGCTATCTTTCAGCCGATAATGCAAATGAAATGGTGATTGGCCGCAGCCTCGCAAAAAACCTCAAGGTAAAGCTTGGTGATGAACTGACCATATTGGGAAGCGGGCGAGATGGTTCGATTGCTGCCGCTGTTTTGCCCGTGACAGGCGTATTTGAGTCTGGCTCACGCGAGCTTGATCGCAGCATGATACAGATACCCATTAAAACCTTTCAGGAAACTTTCAGCATGCAAACGCATGCTCATGCCATTGTTTTGTATCACCAGAACTCAGCCCTTCTTGAGCCTATTAAGAGCCAGCTTGACGGTATCTTGATGCCAATGAATGAAAACCTGGTTGCGGTTGGCTGGGATCAGATTCAGCCTGGTATTAAAGAAAGTATTGAGCTCGATTATTCGTCAGGTTGGTTTATCTACATCATTCTGATTGCCATCATTACTTTCAGTATCATGAATACTTTTTTAATGTCAGTCCTTGAACGCACCCGCGAATTCGGAATTATGCTCGCGCTGGGTTTCAAACCACTGAATATTGGCAAACTGGTTATGATGGAAGCATTGATTTTAACCGTGTTCGCCTTAACCATTGGTACATTAATCGGCATCTCTGTTAATTATTACTTTCTGATTAACGGCCTTACTTTTGAGGGCATGGAAGAAATAGCAGCTCAATACAATATGCCAGCCACCATTACTCCTCAAATTTCATTAGAGTCTTCACTGCTTGGCCCTGTTACCATTCTTGTTTTTACATTAGTTGCCGCTTTATACCCTGCACTAAAAATCAGAAAACTAAAACCAGTAGAAGCGATGCGGCATCTATGATTAACAGCATACGTTTAATATTCGCATTATCGTGGCGAAACTTATGGAGAAATAAGCGACGTACTCTGATTATTTTATTTGCCATAATTTTGGGCGTATGGGCAATGATAGTCACCGCTGCCTTTATGCGTGGAATGGTTTTTCAAATGCTCGAAGACACCGTTGATAATCTTGCCGGTCACGTACAAATACATCATCCGCAGTATCTTGATGACCCGGTTATTGATAACTCTTTCAACCCGCAGTCAGCCGCTGTTAGCAAACTGCTTCAGGATCCTCGTATCGCCCTCTCAAGCACCCGCATTCGATTAGCCGCCGTGATAGTGAGCGAAAGGGAATCCAGTGGTATTACCATGCTCGGTATTGATCCTGCTCAGGAATCAAAAGTATCCTTTATTGGACGATCAGTTGTCGAAGGGCGATTTTTAGACTCAACATCTGATAACGGCATTGTCATTGGAAAAGCTCTGGCAGATAAGCTTCAGACCCGCCTTGGAAAGCGCATAGTATTAATGTCGCAGGATATCAACAATGAGATTGCTGATCGCGGTTTCCGTATCGTCGGCATATTTGATGCCCCACTAGACCCTACCGAGAAGTCATTTATATTTATTGCTAAAGACAACGCCGAAAAAATGCTGGGACTTAAGAACAAAGCATCAGAAATCGTTCTGCGACTGCACAATACCGACATGGTCAACTCTTTAGTTAACGATTACGCACAATTTGATAAAAATATTGATGTTATGTCATGGCTTAAAGCCGAACCCTATCTTGAGATGATGATTGAATTAATGGATAGCTCCATGTTTATCTGGTATCTGATCGTCTTTCTGGCAATGGCTTTTGGCATTATCAACACTCTTTTAATGGCTGTCTTTGAACGCACAAGAGAGTTTGGACTTTTTCAGGCGCTCGGACAGAAGCCCGGCTTTATTCTTTTTCAAGTCTGGCTTGAAGCAGTCTTAATGATTATTGTCGGCCTAGTTATCGGTAATATTTTATCCTGGCTGTCCGTACTGGCCACTGGCGACGGCATCGATGTATCTGTATTTGCACGAGGTATGGAAATGCTGAATATGTCAAACATTATACCGTTTGTGATTACCTTCGATGATTTAATTGTTGCTAATCTGACGGTTGCCATATTGGGCATGTTAACCGGGCTTTATCCGGCATGGCGTGCCTCAAGGCTTGTACCTGCTCATGCGATAACAAGGATTTAACGATGAAACACGTAGTAAAGTGTGAGAATATAACAAAAATATTTGAGCAGGGCTTAATCAAAGTTAATGCCCTAACCGACGTTAACATTTCTGTTGAAGCGGGTGAATTTATTTGTTTGTCTGGACCATCCGGCTCAGGAAAATCAACGCTATTAAATATGATAGGCGGTCTCGACACACCTACCTCAGGCGAAGTTTATATTGATGGAGATGAAATCGACACACTTAACCGCTCACAGCTCGCTGATATGCGTTTACATAAAATCGGATTTGTTTTTCAGGCTTATAATCTGATACCGGTTCTCAGCGCACAGGAAAACGTTGAGATGGTCATGCAAATGCAGGGCATAGATAAACACACTCGACACCAAAGATCTTCAGCGATTTTAAAAGAAGTCGGGCTTGAAGGACTAGAAGACAGAAAACCACCCGAGCTTTCTGGCGGCCAACAACAAAGGGTGGCAGTTGCCCGCGCTATTGTTTCACAACCGAGCTTGATTCTTGCTGATGAACCGACTGCCAATCTCGACTCAAACAGTGCCAGCAACCTTATTGATCTGATGCTACACATTAACAAGCAACACAATACCACCTTCATTATTTCTACCCATGACCCGATGATCATGCAACGCGCACGAAAACTGGTTAAGCTGCACGACGGACAAATCACTGACATTATCAGCCAGAACAATCATGTATAAAACGCCGGCTTATCTGTTTTGCTGTGCTCTGATGCAATCTGCCTGGGCTTTCACTATCGATCAGCAGATCAAATATGCGCCTGTCTTTAGCGACAGTGAACTGATCGGAGAGGATATTGCCCTGCACAATGCCTCCTACCGGCTCAATTACTCGGCACAGATAAATAATTTTTCAGCCGATCTGCATTATCAGATTTTATCTGTTAACAGCAACCACAGCATTACAGCAGCGGATACTGATCAGTATCATTTATTTGACCTGTCCGACACCCTTACATCGGCAGACAGGCATTACAGTTACCACCGGCTTGACCGGCTGGTTATTACTCACCAGAGCGAGCGTATAGTAACCCGTGTTGGTCGTCAGGCCATTACCTGGGGTAACGGATTTGTCTTTAATACGATGGATATTTTTAATCCTTTTGCACCCACCGCCATCGACAAAGAATATAAATCCGGGGATGACATGCTCTATAGTCAGTTTGTCACAGAGTCCGGCAATGACTGGCAACTGATTCATCTGCCACGTCGCAATCAGGATGGACTGATACGAAATGATGTCAGCTCCAGTGCCATCAAATACCATCACAGCTTACAGGCCGGTGATTTTGATGTATTACTGGCACAACATTATGACGCGGGAGTTTTTGGCTTTGGCTTTAGTAAAAATCTCTCCGACAGTGTCTGGCGCATCGACATCACTAGCAGTCGCAACACCGATGATAAGACGGTCACCAGTTTAAGCAGTAATCTTGATTATTCCTGGCAGAGCTTCGGTAACAATATCTACGGCTTTATTGAATATTATTACAATGGTTTTGGTATTGAGAGCAGCGCAGACAGCGCTGACATTTTTTTGCTTGAAAAGATACAACGTGGCGAATTGTTCACACTTTACCAGCAATACCTAGCCGCCGGACTGCAAATTGAATGGCATCCGCTGCTTACTGTTTCACCCACACTGATAACGAACCTGACCGACCAGAGCACACTACTCAGTCTTTCAATTCATTACAACTGGTTACAGAACCTTGTTGCATCAGCGGGAATTGTGCTGGCAACCGGTAGCAGCACATCAGAGTTTTCAAATAATTCTGCCAGTGCAAACACGGCACAACTATTAATAACTTATTATTTTTAACCTCATCCTTCCGCTTCTGGTAACTCAATGATATTACTAAAAAATGCATTACAACACTGGTCACAAGCTGACTTTAACCAGGTTATCAAAGCCGAGTTGCTCAGTTTACCTGCCAGCATATTTCCTCTCCAAGACGCTACAACTCAGGGCGGGCTTGTTGATGCAAACAAACTGGACCTGACAATTCTCAGTTGCAGTGATTCAGCTGAAAATATTTTAATTCGAACAGGGATTTTCTTTACTGAAATTATTGCTGGTTGTAACTGCAATGATGATCCTGTTGAAGCACCGGCTTATTGTCTTGTTAGCGTTGACATTAATAAAAACACTGCTGAAGCAAGTTTCTCACTGCTACTCGAATAGCTATAAAAATCATGTAGATAGCAACATAAGCAGCATCAATATTATAAAATCTATGCCGCCACTATCGATAAATAATATGTGTTATTTATGAAAATGCGCTATATTTGATTAATATTCCCAGTTTGAATTTTGGATAACAGGTTACATGCCAAAAATTTTAATAGTAGACGACTCTGCGACCCAGCGTCAGGCTCTGATAAATATCTTAAATAAACATAACTTTGAGACGATTATTGCTGAAGACGGCCAGCAAGGGGTTGATTTGTCACGCTCTGAAATGCCCGATCTGATTCTGATGGATGTTGTCATGCCTGGTCTTAATGGCTTTCAGGCAACACGGCATATCAGTAAGCACGAAACAACCAAGGATATTCCAATAATCATCCTGACCAGTAAAGATCAGGAAACCGACAGAGTCTGGGCTCAGCGCCAGGGGGCTAAGGACTATATATTAAAACCTGCTTCGGAAACCGATCTAATGACTAAAATTAATCTTTTACTCAACTAATAAACACCGCTAACAGGTGCCATCTGCTCAGCTGAGCCTGCCATTGTGACTCTTGACTACATCAGCTCATGCTTTAGAATGACAACACTGTGACAACATTCACAACCTGCTTTTAATCTATCAATTACCCTGTCCTCTGATTTAAATAATATATTTTGCAAAACACACTTTAATCATTAACAATAACTGTTATTTTATAACTCACGGATGAGGAATCATGCTTTATCTTAAATCTCTTTTGCTGCTTTTACTGGTAAGCAGCAACGCCACTGCAAGCTGGTTTCCAGACCGACGTCGCGATCAGTTTGCCACAGAAAACGCATACCTTGTGGTACCGTTACCCTATAGCTACCCGGGCATTGGCGAGGGCTTTTTCTTAATTGCAAATGCCTCCAATGTTTTTAACACAACCACTGACCTAGTTATTGTCGAAGTCACCGGTGATGCAACCGGCCGGGTTGCTCAAATCGATGAGCTGCCTATTCTTGAAAATCAGCTACTTGTTTCATTACACATGAGAGATATCAATGGGGCGATTGTCAATAACTATAAAATTCGTGGCATCAATGGCTCAAATGGAAATGACTACAACCTTTTAAAAGTCAGTCAAGCCGATGATAATACATTGCGACTTGATTACACTTCAAAACAACGGCGCTATAATTTCTATCTGTCAGAAACACAGTCTGAGTTCACCCTAGACGCCATCCTTGATAAAAACGGAACCGAAATCCAGTCCTTTACACCGCACTACTCTAGCGCATCAACAAGCCAAAAAGCCGGTTTTTTAGCAGACTACACCGACGATTACCTGGACCCGCAGACGGGCGCCCGTTTCGGCATTGAATACATTGATTCGCCGCCTAATGACAGTAATAGCCCTGACTTTTATAGCCTCAACTACAGTCTTTCATATTATTTTCCAACCAGAGACAACGACACGCTGGTTATCAATTATTTCCAGTCCGATGCGCATGTCAAAACCATTGGAAATACTGACCCTAACTATATCCGTGCCCAGCTTGGCTTAAATTGTGGGGCTGACCCGGCTTGCCTTGAGATAGAACAAAATCTTGTCGACAGCTCTATCGCTGCCGCCACCTATGGGACAGCCGAAGCTCTGGGCGGGCTACAACGCTTACGCTCATATCCTCAGGGTCGTTATCAGGGTGGCCATTCCGGCTTTTTAGGCGCGGAATACCGCTGGAACCTGACAGAAGAAACCACGCCGTTTAACTACCTGTTCTGGAAGGACGTTCGCACCGGCAAACAAATCGCCTTTTTTGCTGAAGCCGGCAGTGTCTCTGAAGAGTCTGTCGATTTATGGGATCAACAACGTTATACCTATGGCGTCGGCTTTCGTCTGCTGACTGCATCCGGCAGCGTTTACCGGGCTGATATTGCAGCCGGTGATGAAGGCACGGAAGTTGCTATTTTCTTCTTTTACCCGTGGTAATCATTGCCTTTTATCAATGCAAATAGCCATCAAATATTTTACTCTATAACTATATCCACCAGAGAACAGGTAATAGTTAATGTACAGCCGGCTAATTATTTTATTGCTTCTGCTACAGATACCGAGTGTTGTCGCTGCTGACTGGCTAAAGCCAAGACGCGGCGAGCAGTTTGCAAAAGATCAGGCCTATATTTTTATTCCCTTGCCTTATGATTACCCGGGCATTGGATCTGGTACCCTACTGCTGGGTAGTCTATCAAATATTTTCGAGTCCACAACCGACCTTTATTTTGTTGAGATCGCGGGTGATGCAACGGGACATCTGGCTCAGCTCAGTGAAATCCCTGTACTCACTGATCAGCTGTTATTTTCATTTCAGCTACAGGATGTTAATCGCGGTGTTGTCAACAATTATGCCAACCGTGGAACACTGAACTCAGATCAAAATAACTACGTGCTGCTTGACCTGACCAGAGCCGATCAGGATATCTTCAAACTTGAATACTCATCCTATCAACGACGCTACAACGCGTATTTACAGCATATCAATGAACAATATCGACTGGATGCTGTTCGCGAACCATCAGGCACTTTGATTGCTCAGCTGAGTTCAGGCTTTGCCTATGAATATGACTCTAATATTGCTGGTCTGATGATAGATTTGACAGATGACTATCACGACCCTAAAGCCGGTCTTCGACTTGAGCTTGAGTTGACTGATCGGCCCGCTAAAACAATCAATGACCCCGACTATTACAATACCAGCATCAGCTTTTCTTACTATCAGCCATTTAAAAGCAACGACACACTAGTCATCAACTATTTCCAGTCGGATGCACACGTTCGAACAATAGGTAATATAAACAGCTCTGATATCATCAGTCAGCTTAATATGAATTGCGGCACAGACAGCACCTGCTTAGCTGCCGAGCAGGATCTGGTCAACACTCTGATCGATGCACGTCGTTATGGTACAGCTGACACACTCGGCGGTATAGATCGTCTTCGCTCCTACCCACAACAACGCTTTCAGGGCAGCCATGCCGGCTTTATCGGCGCAGAATATCGCTGGAATTTGACCGCTGAATCAGTCCCATTCAATTACTTTTTTTGGAAAGACACCAGAACAGCCAGACAAATTGCTTTTTTTGCTGAAGCCGGCAGCGTAACCGACCAGGCTTCTGAGCTATGGCAAGACCAGCGCTTTACCTACGGTGTTGGCTTTCGTCTGCTGACATCTTCCGGCAATATATACAGAGCTGATATTGCAGCCGGTGACGAGGGAATAGAAGCGGCAGTCTTTTTATTGTATCCGTGGTGATTCGCTATTTACATGCTTTTAAGATAACAAATTTTTTATTATCCGCAACCAGCTCACAATGATTAAATATTTTTTTTAATTTACTGTGATAAGCCAGATGCCGGTTAGCGACCACCCATAACTCACCACCTTTTTTTAATACTCTTTTCGCATCGACAAACATTCGCCACGCAACCGCATCACCTGTTGCATGCTGCTGATGGAAAGGCGGATTATTCAGCACCAGATCAGCCGAGTTATCTGCTAAATCGTGCAAACAATCCATGTTAAAAAATTTAACATGATTATCCCGCGATGATGAGCTGTTATTTATTTTTGCTGACTCAATCGCCATAAACGATTCATCTGCAAAAATAACACTGGCTGAAGGATTTTTTTCAGCAGCAGCCAGTCCCAGCAAACCATTACCACAGCCCATGTCGATAATAGTTTTATATTTTTCTGAACGCGGCATGTACTGAAGAAAAAATCGCGTACCTATGTCCAGCTTTTCTCTGGAAAACACATTAGCATGATTCGTTATTTTATAGCCAAAACCATCGAAGTCATAGGATTTCGGATACGGCGTTTGTTTCGTAAGATCCAGCTGATCGGTTGCAGTAAAAACCAACCGGGCTTTTTTTACAGCAAGCGACGTTGTGCTAACACCGATAATATCTGTAAAATAATTCAGGGTCGAGCTATGAATATTCTTGGCCATCGCTGCCGCAAACAATCTTGTTTCTGGTTTTAATACCGATAAAAGCCGGTATAACTGATCCTCAAGCAGGCCGTGGCTTTTAGGTATTTTAAATAACACCAGATCAAAATCCTGCGGCGGCGTTTGTGTACTTTTATAGAATTGATATGCTCCTTGCTCAGCCTTGTTCAGCTTAAAGTTCGCTGTGATACCCTGTTCACTCAGAACCGAATCTGACCAGACACTAACCCGATGACCAGCAGCAGCTAGCACAACAGCGAGTGCACCAAAGCTATCATTGACAAGTAGAATCTTCAGCGCTTTTGCTGTGGCAAAGGTTTCGTTAAAATAATTTAATAAATATTCATCAGCCGCGTCCCATGCTCTGAGATTGTCATTTTTTATACGCGGGAAACGATTTAATCTGAAACCGCCCTGCGCTACCTGCAGCAGATTGGTCATGGCTCTATCAATGCACCGTATTCTTTTGCCAGTGCCCTGATCGCTTGCGGCTGATAATAATCCGCTGCTTGCTGCTGCAGATGAAACTCCCAGTCAGCCAGAAGTTGTGCCAGCTCAGCATCTGTGCCCTGACAGCCGACCAGAGAAATAACAGCATCGGCCAGCTTCCACGGCCCTTCACCTGTAATCCTGCCTTTTATGACTGTTGCTTGCTGTCCCTTAGGCAGCTGTTCCCAGAACGGCGGCAAATAAACCAGCCCTTCTTTATGTGGATAGTAAGCCACCATGATGGCTTTGTGACCGTTTGTAAAATTCACCGCAAGTGGCCGGTTCATGGAAAAAAGCTCAGCCACTCTTTTTAGCCACAAAATCAATTGTCTGAATATCGCCGGTACTGTCTAGATGTATTTCATCCGTATCCGGTTTGTTTTTTAAAATATACGCGCCCATCAACATAAACATTTTTTCATTTTCATGATGAATGGCAGACATCATTTTATCTGCTGCAATCTGACAACGCTGCAGCATGTTCGGGTTTTCAACCCAGACGTGCCCCATCTGCCAGCCTTTATCCAGATCTGTATTCATTTTATTAAAGAAATCTTCACCCTGTTCGATCAGCTGATCAGGAATCTCAAACTCTTCAGCTTTGTCTTCGACTAGTACTCTTATTTTCATTGCGTTATCTCAATATTGCGGGCTGGCTTTACATGCTAATTCGTCAAAAATTGGTATAATCATACTGCTATTTAAACACGGAATCAGTCGCATAAAACGTCACTGATTCTGCTGATACTCATTCAAATCAGACGGCTATTATATCATTAAGCCGGCTCTTTAACGTTTGCAACTGGATAATCATGTTATTAACCATTCCTGATGTACTGAATAAAGCCCAGCTGGAGCATGTTCGCAAGATTCTCGATCAGTCCACTTTTATCAATGGACAACTGTCTGCCGGCAAACACGCCCAACGCGTGAAAAACAATCAGGAACTGTCTCAAAACGACCGCATGCTGAACCAGCTGAATAATATTGTGATGGGTTCATTGGTTCAAAATAAGCGCTACCAAAATGCCGCCTTCCCACACCGGGTGGCAACCGCTTTTTACGCACGCTATGGTGCCGGCATGGCCTATGGCGATCATATCGATGACCCTATCATGGGGCCAGCCGGGGCCAGCTATCGCACCGATGTATCGATTACCGTTTTTTTAAATGAGCCCGATCAGTATGACGGTGGTGAGCTGACAATTAATACCAGTTTTGGTAAGCAGGCATTTAAACTCGCTGCCGGCAGTGCCATTCTCTACCCTTCCGGCACGCTTCATAATGTGGCTGAAGTTAGCCGCGGCGAACGGCTGGTGGCTGTGACCTGGTGCCAGAGTATGATTCGTGATCCTGCTAAACGTGAATTGCTTTATAACCTGAACACCGCTCGCGAATCCTTAATGCAAACACAGCCTGACAGTGATGAAACCGCCAAGGTTGATATGGCTTATATCAATCTGGTACGGATGTGGTCAGAGCTTTAGCTGAAGATATTTCGCGCAAGAGCCTTAAAATCAGCAAGAATAAAACTTGCAGACACACTCTAGGGGTTTGTTAAGTCGCTTATGACTTATCAGCAGACACAAAAAAGCCGCTCTGATCTTATCAACAGCGGCTTTTTTGTAGTCTCAGTCTTAATCTGCGATTAAGGCTTAGAACCTACTTCAGCATGAGCTGCAGCGTTAACTGCTGCTGCTAAGTCAGCATATTCCTGACGGTAACCGTCAAGTTCATGGCCACTTTCTGGTGTGAAGTAATCTTGTGGATCAACACCATTCGCAGTTTCATACTGTTGGAATTTTTTCTGCATTTCGATCATTTTCTTGATCATTTCTTGCTTGTCGCTCATTTCCATCACCTTTATCGTGGATTGGATAACTAAATTCGATACTAATCAGCAGATTATAACACAATAATCAGCGGCTCCTTTATCCCAATAGGGGTATAGAGCCAATTAGATACCTTGTCTATCACTGTTAAGCAGGTTATTGAAAAGCTGCAAGTGAGCACAAAACAGAACTAAATTGAGCTTTATCAGCTGAACTTTCCTCGCTACCCGCTGAGGCAGTAAGGCCGTATCGCGCTACTTGTGGCTTTTCAAGAGCCTGTTTTAGTAACCGCCCTTACGAGTAGACTGTGGTAATCCACCAATTTTCAAGCCTTGTTTTGATGGCATCATTGGGAATAACTCGTACATATACTTTGAGGTCAATTTTTTACCCCATTTCTTCGCCATTGCTTTCATAATGCCACGCTCATTTGGCTCTGCGCCTTCATCCAGAACCTGCTCTCGCATGTACTCAATAACATCCCAGTGCTCCTGAGTCGGGCTTATACCCTCTTCAGCAAAGATTTCTTCAGCAATTTCTTTAGTCCAGTCAGTAGCATTTACTAGATAACCGTTCTCCGTTTTTTCAACGCTCATATATCACCTCTGATTTAAATGGTTAATACAAATTTAATTAAAAACTCTATCGGGCACCGGTAAAATGGGTTTTATCTTCCGTTTCACCGACAGCCTTTATGCCTTTATGTGGTAAGAACAGGCCACAACCATATTGTCTACCACGGCCAACGCCCTGCTGTTGTAACTTCACAGCAATCTCAGGATCCAGATCCGCCACCATGATACTGCGGGTGCTGATGATCTCGTCTGGTAGCCTGATCGTGTGGGGCTTTCCACACATAATCTTACGTATCTTGGTCTCAAGTAACTGGTTAAGCTCTGTCACCACCCGTTTGAGAAAGTCCGCTTCTTGCTCTTCATCTTGCTCAACAATCACGTAGCGTGAAAATTGCTCAGACTGCGTGCTTAGCGGCTTAATAATTGATGACCCCAGCTCCAGCCGGTGGCCATCGATATCTAATATTTGTCCGGTTAAAGCCTTAATTTCATCCAGCCTGTGCGCCGGTGTCCGTATGTAAAAACGGGCTCTGCGTGACAAATGTAATAATTCATTGTCACTATCTTCAGGCCGGGTCCAGCCATTGCCAGATTCCGCACCGTGAATTTGATGTATGCCGATTAAGGCCTCATCTTTTAACCAGGGCAATACACCCTGCAACGCTGTGTATAACTCGTGCGCGTGCTCCAGCGGTAAGGCTTTGCTAATGACTTTAAAGCCGACATCAACAACGTCTTCTGGTACCTGATAAGGGCCTTTATTATCGTCCTCATCCCAGAACATGCTAATCTCTGCTGGTGAAGGCGGCTTCACATTGGTCTTGCCAGTCTGCCGGCGTATCATCAAAACCGGGTTTCACGTCCATTTCAAAGAACATCTGACCCTGACGCGCCTCCCCTTTAAGGGCTTCTTTTAGCTCCGCAAAGGACGTCATATCGTGGTTTTTCATCATTACTTCACTAAGATATAACATTTTCGTTTACCTGATTCATTATGCCTGCAATCGCGGTATCCGCCACCCGATCATAAAAACGGGCCCGGTATAATAACCGATGCTGAGCATCACTGTCTTCAAAAGAGGTGCGATTATGCAACAGATTATTACAAATTACACCCTGACCAGCGCCGAGTCTATATCTCAAAATATAGGGGCTACTATCCAATAAGTCGGTAATTTTAGCCCTTGCAGCGCTAGTGTTCACGTCATCGCGCCAGATGATATTACGGCTTCGCGCCGAATATCTCATATGGAGATTAGCTGTGCCATTTTCAAGTGAAAATACCGGCCCGGCCTGCTCGCCGCGAATTTGATCACCCTGCTCACCTTCGTTATTAGGCGGAATAATCATTGCCTGTGGATGCATCAGAGCACGGATATAGTCCGGATTTTCATCACGCAGCTGGATATAGATCATTTCATGATCCAGCAGCATGTTTTCACCGCCTTTTACAGCCGGCTGCACACAATGCAGTAGCATGCCGCGAATCTGTTTATCCAGCGGGTTGTAATAGCCATCGGCGTGCCAGCTTAGGCGCCGATTAGTATAAGGAATATAGATCCGCTTCTGAGCACTGTCTGAAACCTGTAAGCTGGTGATGCTATCTTCATCCGAACAGATATTATTATCGATTCTGTCCAGCCCCAACAGCCGTGCAAACTGCCTGATCTCGGCCTTACTGGCCTGACTCTCTGATGCCAGCTGATACACCACCATATTGTGCTGGCGAATGACGCGCTTAAGTGCCTTTAGCTCCTGATCACTGATTGCCCTGATATCCCCAATCTTCACTACCAGCTGCTGTAACGACAGCGGATATCCGGCAAGCTTATGATCACGCCATTTTTGGTAAGCCTCGGCATTATCAAGGTCGAACGGGTTTTCATTCGTCATCGAGAATTCTGTCGCTGTTGTGACTGTTTTCGTCATGATGCGTTACGTTTTTACCTACTGAGCAGGCTGGTGATCTGGATCATTCGGGTTCTGGAATATAAAGTCGGGCTTGCCTTCTTCCAGTTCAACAAAATCAAGTACGGTACCGGTCAGCAAAGTCAGACTAACCGGAGCGATGATGAGTTCGATATCATTGGAAATAAAGATCTGGTCTTCTTCTGTTTTTTCATCAAAACCCATACCGTAATGCAAGCTGCCATCCGCCTGCTTGGCACAGGCAACTCGCAATGCCAGACCTTCTATCTTGCCCTGTTTCGCCGATTCTTTAATCTGACTGGCTGCTGCTTCTGTAATCGTAATCATGTCTTTCTCTCATTGTTTAACAGACTGCTGTTTGCAGTTATTTACAAATTGTACAAATCGTGAGACCCAGTGATTTTGCCTGCTATCACGCATGTGGCTGTAACAGGCAAGCAGGTTTTTATACTGGTAACCGTCAAATTTGCCTGTTATACCGGTCCCGCGTTTTACTTCATAGGCATAACGCGCATCAGCAGGCAGACCATCCAGTGAAGAATAATGAAACTCATGCGCACTAATCATATGTGCTTTTTCCGAGTTTTCAATTGGCCAGATAAAGTCATCGGTAGCTAGCAGTTGAACATAACCACGACCCTGTGGCTTTTTATGCATGGTAATCTTGCCACGGATAACGCCGGCCATTTTTGCACGTTTACCGTGCCAGTTTATCTCTTCTGCTAGATACATCAGCCCGCCACACTCAGCATAAGCAGGCAAGCCCTGATCTATCGCCGTTTTTATGCTGTTACGCATCGTAAGATTAGCTTCCAGCTCTTGCATCAGGCTTTCTGGAAAGCCGCCACCAATAAATAAACCATCAATCTCAGGCAGTTCCGGTTCAACAAGAGTGTCGATTTCAACCAGCTCCACTCCGCAGCGTTCAAACGCCTGTAAGTCACCGGGATAATAAAATCCAAAGGCTTCGTTTTTAACAACACCAATTCGAAGCTTGTTAACGTACAGGGGCGCATCAATTGCCGTAACATTATCTGGCTCCACCGGCATCGCTGAGTCTGCCAGATTGCAAAGCTGATCAAGATCAACCTGTTGTTTGACGGCAGCAGATAACAACTGTATTTTTTCGGTTACTTGCTCAAATTCGTTACTCGGCATCAGTCCGAGATGACGCTCATCAATATTCAGTCTTTCGTCTCTGTGTACCGCGCCCAGCACTTTGATATCCGTATAATGTTCGATAACATTTCGTAGCTTCGATTCATGTCGTGAGCCGCCAACCTG
Organism: Gammaproteobacteria bacterium; assembly: GCA_029881795.1. Classification (GTDB taxonomy): domain Bacteria; phylum Pseudomonadota; class Gammaproteobacteria; order SZUA-229; family SZUA-229; genus JAUVDT01. The sequence goes on along the minus strand of JAOULX010000001.1, from coordinate 201,529 downwards.
ATTCAAGATCACACCGCCGATTCTGATATCACGATCGAAGGCCTGATAACCCAGCAGCAAGGGCGCGACTCCCCGGGTCATTCCTCGTGCATCGATAACGAGCACAACCGGCGCACCGAGTAGACTGGCTAGCGCGGCATTACTGTTACTGCCATCGAGCTCAAGCCCATCGTATAAACCCTTATTACCTTCAATAAGCTGCAGATCTGATGCCTGTGACTGCTCAACAAAAACAGTTTTAATTTCATCCCGGTCCATCGTGTAAAAATCAAGATTATGACAGGCTCTGCCGGTCGCTTTGCCAAGCCACAACGGGTCAATGTAATCCGGTCCTTTTTTAAACGGCTGAACAATTTTCCCAACAGATGTCAAAGCGGCACACAATCCAATACTGATCGTGGTTTTGCCGGATGATTTATGGGCTGCTGAAATAAGAAGATGGGACAAATGTAACCACCTTAGGACACGATAATTGAGAGAAGCTGCCGCTAAGATTTAGCGACAGCTGACAGAGACTAATTCAGGTTAATCTTTGTGGTGTGGATCAGCTACAGAGTCAGCCAGGCTAACTGGCAGTAGGTCTAATGCTTTAACAGCCAGAGTAACAATGATTAAACTCAGAGCAACACCACCCAGACCTAACATCAGCTCAGGTAATGTTGGTGAATAGGTATTTACAACACCGTCAAAGAAAGAGCTGCTAACTTCCATGCCGGGGAATAATTGCAATGGATATGCCTGACCACCAATAATAATAACGTACATAGATGCCAGACCACCGATGATAACCAGTACAGAGGCTACAGCCAGTGCTTTACGTGATTTTTTGCAAAACGGACCGTAAACCATCAACAGAGGAACGACACCGCCAATAATGATTGAACCAATCCAGAACAGATTTGTAAACACACCACCATCTCGCAGAATAAAGGCTTCAACACCGTGATGCTCTGTTGCATAAAGATTTGTTAAGTGGAATACCAGGAAGAAGTACAGAATCGCTGCGACGAAAATACCAAGCAAATTACGCATACGATTTACAATCGCATCGCCCAATTCACGCCCCGTACCATTGTATGTGGCAAACATAACCAGAATAAAAAATGCCAGACCAAATGCAAATGACATAATGATAAACATTGGAGCCATAATAGCGGCATCATAACCCTGACGAGCAACCAGGAAACCAAAAATAGAACCAGTACCTGTGGTTAACATCAAGCGCCAGACAAACGCAGAAATACCGGCAATACGATTAAATTTGTTTACAGTTTCATCCATCATGGTCCACAGATAAACACCAACGATTCCGATAAAACCAGAATACAGAATCATGTTCCAGGCAAAGATAGATTTAAAATTATAAATCGTTGCTGCAATAATCAAGCGATCAGGACGTCCCAGATCAAGTACCAGAACAATCAGTCCGCCCATTAACAGCGCAATCGCTAGTAAAGCAGAAAGACGTGTTAAAGGCTTATAAGCTTTTTTATTGAAAACTGAAGCGATTGAGGCAACATTTAATGCGCCTGAAGCAGCTACAATCAAAAATACAGCAAATACATGAGGTAAGCCCCAGACAATCTGGTTAGTCATACCTGTCACATAGTGACCATTGTGTTCCATAAAATAAGATGAACCCAGCGCAGCCAGTATAAATGCCGCGAACAACGCCATTAAGCCCCAGTAGCCGTTGCTGTTTCCATCGATTGAAGCGTATCTGATTAATTTCATGATCTATCAACTCTCGTTTTTATCTTAAACGCCCTGGTAACGTACGCCAGGATTCAGACCTAAGTCCGCACGAATCTGTTTGCCGCCGTGTTCTTTAAGGCGTTTTGAGATTTCGCTGTTTGCGTCATTAAGATCACCAAAGTACATGGCTTTATGTTCTTTATTACAGGCAGTTACACAAGCCGGGTTTTCACCTTTATCAACTTTGTGAACACACATGGTGCAAGACTCGACTGTACCCTTACCACGTGGAGTGTGATCTTTCTGATCATAGACATCTTCATGGACAAAGCTACGCGCTTTATACGGACAAGCCATCATGCAATAACGACAGCCAATACAAATATGTTTATCGACCAACACAATGCCATCTTCACGTTTGAACGATGCGCCTGTCGGACAAACATCCGCACAAGGAGCAGTCTCGCAATGCTGACACATAACCGGTAATGTTTTGACATGACCGGTTTGCTTGTCTTTTAAAGTTACTTTACGAATGTACTGCGTATCAGTTTCTGGACGATCATGACCGGCTAAGCCATGCTCTGAATTACAAGCAGTTACACAGTCAGTACAGCCATCTGCGCATTTATTAGTATCGATCAGCATGCCCCAGCGAACCTTGTTACTGACTGCCTGATCGTCCGGTTTAGCCTGTACAGTTTGCAGCAATACTCCAGGGGCGATTGTGATACCAGCGACTGCTGCTGCACCACCTAGAAATTTACGTTTAGAAGTATCAGTTGTATTGTCTGTTTTCATTTTGATACCTTCGACAAAGCCTGTAACGCTTCTTTATTAACTGAAGCGTCGTTGAAGTTGGCTGTGTGATGCGGTTTAATTTTGTGGCCTTTACCAATTAACTCTTGCGGGCGATCAGCATGACACTGGAAGCAGTCAACATTAACACCGGCATAGTTATGACAAGAGCTACAGAAGTGACCATCTTCACCAAAACGCGCAACCTGACCTTTATCATCAGCTTGAACATGGCAAGAGATGCACTCTTTTAAAGCGTGCTTTTTAGTACGAATACCATTGTGCATGGTTTCATCGCGCTGATGCTTTAACATCTCCATGTGATTTTTACGCATTTCACCAGTTGGCTCAACGCATTGCTCACCTTTACCTTTCGGCACTACAGGAGCTGCAACTTCAGCATTAACATTTACAGAACCAGCTAGCAGTAGTACGGACACTGCCAGCATAGACTTCTGAAGGTTTTTTTGAAACCATGACACCATGATATTCTCCACTAATTCACTACTAAGTCGTCAGAGGTCCGGCTTATTCGCCCAGAGCCATGTCGATGTAACCAGTAGGACATACATCAGAACAGATATGACAACCAACGCATTTTGCATAGTCAGTATCGACATAACGACCTGTTGACGCTTCTGCTTTATTAACTTTAAAGACGGCGTCCTGTGGGCAGTAGATAACACAGTTATCACACTCAAAACACATACCACAGCTCATGCAACGATCAGCTTCTGCCTGCGCAGTAGCCTCATCAAGACTGTTCATACGCTCTGCGAAATGACCTAATACCTGATCAGAATTTGGCACATCTTCGGTACGCAGGTTACGAGGAGTATGCGTAAAGTGACCAAGGAACATTTGATCTGTTGAGATCACTTGTGAACCGGAACGGTCTTCGTAGTTATGGATAGCGAACTTAGCTTCAGAAGTACCGCGCAAATCACCTTCATTGGCATTGTAACGCGATGGTGTTTTACCCACTTCATCAAGCTTGGTTTGCAGGCTAAAGTGATGTACATCAACCTTAGGACGCTTAGACATTTCAACTTTGTTGATGAATGCTTCGATGCTGTCAGCAGCTTTAGAAGCCTGACCAATTGCAGTCGTTAATAGGTGTGGGCGAATAATATCACCACATACGAAGTGACCTTCTTTACCTGGCACCTGGAAGTTCTTGTCAGAATCAATCAGGCCGCGACCGTTATCGAAATCTTCAACACCTGTCATGTCACCAGTCTGACCGATTGCAGAAACAATCAGATCACATTCAACGACATACTCTTTACCACCTTCAACTGCGACAGGTGCATTACCTTCGAACTTGCTGTCTACCAGTTTCAAAGCAGTTGCACGACCGTTTGCATCTTTAATGATCTCAACAGGCATTACCTCGTTCATGATCGTCACACCTTCTTTCAGTGCGTCCTGAACTTCGTGCTCTGCTGCCGTCATTTGATCCTGTGCGAATAAAGCTGTTAATACAACGCTATCACATGCTTTCTTGTCGCCATCAGCCACATCACCATGCTTAGTTACACCAGTTGCTGAATCTTCTGGGTTTTCTTGTAAATCTTTTAAGGTACCGATACGACGTGATACTGAAACCACATCGATAGAAGTATCACCACCACCAACACACAATACTTTGTTAGCCGTGTATTTCATTTCGCCTTTGTTAAACTGCTCAAGGAAATCAACCGCAGTAACACAGTTTGGCGTTGCTTCGAAATCTTCAAGGAATAAACCACGGCCAGTCTTACAACCTAATGCCCATAAAACAGCATCGTATTCTTTTTCAAGATCAGCAACAGCAACGTCTTTACCAACACGGGTGTTCATTTTTAATTCAATGTTACCCATATTAACGATACGGTTACACTCGTGATCAAGTTGCGCACGAGGAGTACGGTAACCAGGGATACCGTAACGCATCATGCCACCCAATTCGGCGTGATCATCAAAAATGGTAGAACCAATACCTTTCAGACGTAACTGATACGCTGCTGCCATACCGGCAGGACCACCACCAATAATCGCTACTTTTTTATCACCACATGCAGGCGCTGCAAATTTGAAACCTTCAGCAAATGCCGTATCACCAATAAATTGCTCAACCGAGTTGATACCAACAAAATCTTCAACCTGATTACGGTTACAACCTTCCTGGCAAGGAGCTGGACAAACACGACCCATCATCGCAGGGAACGGATTAGCAGTGGTAGAACGCTGGAATGCATATTCCTGCCAGCTCACATCACCAACCGGCTTTTCGATACCGCGAACGATATCTAACCAGCCACGAATATCTTCACCAGAAGGGCATGAACCCTGACAAGGTGGTGTACGGTGAACATAAGTAGGGCATTTGTATGTCGTATCCTCATTAAAGATTTTGTCATGCATTGAACCCCATTCGTGGTCACCATCTTCAAAACGGCGGAAAGTTAAACCGTTTTGCATCTCGTCTTTAGAAGTAGCCATTCGTATATCTCCAGATGTAATCTATATTACAATAATATGTTTATTCTTCGGTGTCGTCGCCGTCAGTACCATCAAGCTCTGCTTCTTGCTCAGAACCTTTCATGACCAGCGCTTCACTAACTAATTGATGTACGCTCACTATCTGATCCATAGTGAAACCGTAATAAGGTAACGTCTTTGTGAACTGACTCTTACAAATTGCACAAATCGCTGCCATGTGGGTAACGCCTTCATTTTCAACAACACTCTTCAGAGCTGTTGCACGAGGCAGAACACCCTTAACACGGATTTCCATTAAATCATCAGTCAGAAGACCACCACCGCCACCACAGCAGAAAGTTGCTTCTTTCGTTGTTTTAGGATCCATGTCTACGTAGTTATTACATACTGCTTTAATAACATTACGCGGATAATCAAACTGACCACCAGGGTAATCACCCATACGTGAACCACGCGCCACATTACAGGAATCGTGGAATGTCAGTGTCATGTGATCATTTTCTTCTTTATTGATACGTAGAGTACCTTTCTCCAACTCACCCCATGTGTACTCAAGGATGTGCTGAGGAATTGGATAATTCTGATCTAAGAAATCAAAAGGACCACACAGAGTATTGAGGAAGCTGTAAGCGATACGCCATGCATGACCACACTCACCAAAGATAATGCGTTTAACACCTAGCTCTTTAGCAGCATCACGAATACGCATAGAAACACGACGCATGTTCTCGTATGAACCGATGAACATACCGAAGTTACCGGCTTCTGACGCAGTGGTACTTAATGTCCAGCTAGCACCTGTTTCATGGAATACTTTTGCGTAACCAATCAGACCATCAATGTGTGGTTCTGCAAAGAAATCGGCTGAAGGTGTAACCAGTAAGATATCAGCGCCTTTCACATCCAGCGGGAATTTAACTGCAACACCGGTATCATCCTCAACATCTTCTTCAAGACCTTCAAGAACATTTGCCAATGCTTTACCAGGCAGACCCAAGTTGTTACCGATTGTGTGAACTTTACCGATAATTTCGTTACAGTATTTCTGACCCTTACCAACCGCGTCCATAATTTCACGGGCAGCCATTGATATTTCTGCAGTATCAATGCCATATGGGCAAAACACTGAACAACGACGACACTGTGAGCACTGGTGGAAATAGCTATACCACTCATCCAACACTTCTTCTGTTAAATCTGCAGCACCAACCAGTTTAGGAAAGTACTTACCTGCAACAGTGAAGTAACGACGATAAACTTTACGCAGTAAATCCTGACGCGCAACCGGCATATTTTTTGGATCAGCAGTACCCAAGAAGTAATGACATTTATCAGTACAGGCACCGCATTTAACACAAGAATCTAGGAACACCTGGAATGAACGATAACGTGTTCGCAGATCATCCATTTTTTCAAGCGCAACCTGTTGCCAGTTTTCAACCAGCTCACCCGGAAAACCTAACGATTCCTGATGATCTGGTTTTGCAATGAAAGGCGAGCTATGCGCCATAGAGCCTTCCTGCAGTGCAGGAATGCCTATAAATTCTTTAATTTCTGGTGTTTCGAAATCAGCCACAACTTACTTCCTAGATTTAGTAATCGTTATCAGTTATTACGCAGAATTACTTGTCTACGTGATCGTTGTATTTTTCAGCAGCCCATGGAGCCAGATGACGTTTCTCACGTGGATTATCAATCTGGTTACGAGTCGGACTAAAGAACACACCCGGTGCGTGCAATAATTTACTGAACGGAAAGATCAGCAATAACACAACAACCAACAGCAGGTGAATGAGTAGCGCACCGCTTTCTGGTAAGTTCTGGAAATCAAAACCAAATAAACCCATCACAAACATTTTTAATTGGACAACATCAATGTGAGAGACGAAGCTCATCACTAAACCACTGACACCGATAACAATCAGCATCAATAACATTAAATAATCTGAAGGAGACGATATGTAACGAATACGCTCTACAACAATACGACGCGCCAGCAAACCAAACAAACCCGCAACCATCGCGAAGCCAGCATACTGACCAAAACTCTGAACGATGACATTACTGATCACTGGCCACATGAAATTCTCCGGACTAACCACATAACGCAAGTGACGGAAGAATGCCAGTAACAGACCTAAATGGAACATCCAGCCAAAAACCCAGATCCATTTATTCGATTTAAACAAACTCTCAAACAGCACAACTTCACGTGCCATACGGAAAACAACACCCGTTTGTGTAACAGGAGCAGGAGTCGTTGGTATTTTAAGTGGTGCAGGTGTTTTCCAGTATTGTCTGATTTTACGCGCTGTAAAACCCACAAATACAACTAAGCCAACCCACAACAATGCTGCAATAAAGCCTGACATGTTTAAACCTTGCTATTTGAAATAAAAAACAAATAAAAATGGAGGAGGCAACAGCCCCCTCCATTACCTAACTGATTATACGCAACCAGTTGGCTTTGGCAGACCCGCATATTTACATGCTTGCTTACCAGGACCGTAAGGGAACAACTCGTACAGGTACTTGCTGTTGCCTTTGTCTTTACCTAATTTTTTACCGATCGCTTTAGTCAGTACACGTACTGCAGGAGCAATCTGATACTCTTCATAGTACTCACGTAAGAAGTTAATAACTTCCCAGTGCGCGTCAGTCAGAACAGCATCTTCGTCTTTAGCCATGATATCAGCCAGACCAGGAACCCACTGGTTCAGATCTAACAGATAACCTTCTTCGTCAACTTCGTAACTTTTACCATCTAATTCAATAGCAGCCATGATTATTTCCTCTACGGTAACGCTAATTTAAATACTAAAAAAATTATACCCAAGCACTTACAGTGTCATTGTCTGTTGTCAGATCAACAAAACCGTCATAATCAACAACTTTAACGCCGTCAATTAAGCGCGACTCATCAACACCACGTGCCTTTAAGTCTGGACCAAGCACATAAACTGCTACATCGCCCATTGCATCTTGAACCATCTGTGTGCTTTCAGCACCAGATACTGCACCATAAACACCGTCTTCGATCAGAAGAACTGAAGCACCTTTAACTGCAAGGTTCAGACAACTCTTCAGAGTAGTACGATCTAAAGGCGATTTATTTACTGTGTGTAAAATAGACATCTCAAATCTCCTAGAAGCTCAATACTACGTCTTGTTGATCAAGGATTTCAGCCAGTTCAGCAGAAGTCACAACTCTGATTGAGTCTTTTTCAGCCCAATCTTCGTCTTCATCTTCCCAAACCAGGTGCATCAGATCATCAACTGTCAAACCACGTGCATCCAGAGACTCTTTTTCAACATAGATCTTGTTGATATCGTAGTCACCCAAAGCCGCATAAGTTGGTGAAAAGTTTTTGATGCCAACTTCTTTAGTATCCTGACCTTTCATTAACTGATAAACACCGTCACCAGTGAACATCAGACTAACATCCTGATCAAAAGCAGCACCAATCAAAACAACTTCCAGAGACTCCCACGCGTAAATCGTGCCGTAAGGAGCCTTGTTGTTGATATACATAAATTTCTTTACGTTAGACATTACAAAGACCCTTTTTTAGTCGCCGAAAACTACCAGACGGTCACATTCAATGCCAGCTTCGATTAACTGACCCAAGCCAGAAATACGGAAACCGTCCATGATGTTATTACCATCAAGTTTATTACGTTCTTGTTCACCATCATCAGCCAGGCCACGACGCTGAGCAGCTGCAACACAGATAACTAAATCTATGTTGTGCTCTTTCGCCAGATTAGACCATGTCTGCTGGATATTAATATCATCCTGCGGTGGCGTTGCATAACGAGTACCGTTATTAACACCATCATGATAGAAGAACACTCGAAACACCTCATGGCCTTTTGCAACAGCCGACTTAACAAAGTTAATCGCTGTTACAGAAGCCTCATGGGTATAAGGACCTTCATTTACCTGTATACCAAATTTCATATCTAAAAACCTATCTTAGAAACGGATATGCGTAGAAGCGTTTAAGCTGTTACGTGCACCTTTCCAAGTATCCACATGGTACTTAGTGAAAGGCAGGTTAGTGATTTCAAAGAAACGTGGCCAGCCAATACGCTCAACCCACTCACCAACACGTTCCCAGTCACGAGCATCAGCTTTATAGGCATTAAGAATATTCTTAACAACCGCAGTCGCTTCAGGCCAGCGTGGAGGATTATTTGGAATACCAGCAGCAACCAGTTTCTGGAAAGTCGGTTTACCACGCGCATTTGAGTGATTACCACCAACCCAGACTGCCAGCTTAGAGTGCTCAGCATCATTAATCATCATTGGAGGACAAGGAGGGAAACAAGCACCACAACAGATACATTTCTTCTCATCAACTTCCAGAGATGGCTTACCGTTAACCAGTGCAGGACGAATCGCAGCAACCGGGCAACGCGCAACAACTGATGGACGCTCACATACGTTAGCAACCAGATCATGATTGATCTTAGGTGGCTTAGTGTGCTGTACGTTAATTGCGATGTCACCCTGACCACCACAGTTAATCTGACAACATGAAGTCGTTAAGTGAACACGGTTAGGCATGTTCCACTCTTTAAACTCAGTAATCAGCTCATCCATCATCGCCTTAACAACACCAGATGCATCAGTACCAGGGATATCGCAGTGCAACCAACCCTGAGTGTGTGACATCATCGCAACTGAGTTACGCGTACCACCAACAATGAAGCCCGCTTCATTTAAAGCATCAACCAGCGGCTGTACTTTAGCTTCTTCAGTTACAAAGTATTCGATGTTTGAACGGATAGTAAAGTGAACATAACCGTCAGCTTGCTGATCACCGATATCACACAATTTGCGCAGTGTGAAAATATCAAGAATACGCTGAGTACCCGCGCGAACAGTCCAAACTTTTTCACCGCTCTTAGCAACGTGTAACAAAACGCCCGGCTGTGGATCTTCGTGATAAGCCCACAGACCAAAGTTTCTGCGCATCATCGGATGCATGTATTGAAAACCGTCAGGACAACCGGTCTCAATAGGTGGTCTCATATCTTCTAAAGCCATCGTATCTTCCTCAAATTTATGAATAAGGCAGCCGCCAGTGCGGCCACCTTAGATACAAAAATAAATAAATTAATTAACCAGCTGCTTTTTCAGCTTTCTTCTCGAACCACTCAACAGCAGCCTCATCCCAACCATCCATACGAATGTATGAACTTTGACGTGGGTTGCTAACCATATTCGGATCAACATCAATACCGATGCCTTCGAGGAAGTTAACCAGACCGATACGCTCGATCATTTCACCAGTACGTTCGTGTTCAAGACCATTCTCAGCCCAGAAATCAACGATTTCTTCTGCCATCTCAACGATCTGCTCGAAATCTTCTTCAGTACGCAGCTTCATGAAAGGAACAACAACTGTACCCATCAGGTCACCAATTTTCAGTGTACGCTTACCACCAACCAGGATAGTAACACCACGATCTTCACCAACACCTAAAGCTTTAGGAAGAACGTTCAAGCAATGCATACAACGAACGCAGTTACGGTTATCAACAGCGATGGTATCATCGTCGTTTAAAGCCAGTGCATTAGTAGGGCAACGAGTAATTACGTTATCAATAATATATTGACGACCTTTCTTCTCGATTGCTGCTTTAAATTCTGCCTGGTCAACACGCATATCATCACGCCATGTACCGATCACTGCGAAATCCGCACGCTCGATAGCATTCTGACAGTCGTTAGGGCAACCGGAGAATTTGAATTTGAATTTGTAAGGTAATGCAGGACGGTGAACATCATCAGTGAAGTTGTTTACCAGGTGACGGTGTGCAGCTTGCTCATTGAAGCAAGACATTTCACAACGCGCAGAACCGATACAAGACATTGCAGTACGTACGCATGGACCCGCACCACCTAAATCAAAACCGTACTCATTGATTTCATCAAAGAAGTGCTGGATACGTGAAGTATCAGTACCGATGAACATAATGTTACCTGTCTGTCCGTGGAAAGTAACCAGACCAGAACCGTGCTTCTCCCAAGAATCACCTAACTGACGCAACATATCAGTTGAGTAAAAGTTAGATGCAGGCGGCTGAACACGTACAGTATGGAATTCTTTCGACTCCACAAACGCATTACCAACTTCTGAGAAACGTGGAATGATACCGCCACCGTAACCGAAAACAGATACAGTACCGCCTTTCCAGTAACCTTTACGAGTTTCGTAAGAATGCTCTAACTGACCCAGCAGGCCGTTAGCCAAACCGTTAATACGAGCATCCGGGTGATCATCACGCAGACGTTTGAAGCCCGAAATAAAAGAAGGCCATGGGCCGTTTTCTAATTCGTCGAGCATCGGGGTTACATGGTGCTTAGTAGCCATGGGGCGATCTCCTTAATATTTGATCGACAGTACGGTTACACCGACTGTTTAATAAAAATTCTTAAATTTGACGCATTCACAAAACCAAAAGATCGTATGACGCGCCGCCAAATCTTTGAGTGCGGGTATTTTAGGTCTGACTCATCAACCCGAACACCCTACCTATGGGGTGTTCACATATACCCACCCTATCCCATATGGGATAGTTGTCACCGAATCCATTCAATCTTTCTCAGTCATATTATTTTCATTATTCCTAAGCTATTGACACTACTATAATAAAATCAATAACTTAGAAAAAACAAAAGATAACAAGAACTGCTCTGTCCCAGGGGGGCGTATAATATAACAGCTTTAACTGACAAAAAAAATATAATGCCTGCATTAAAGCGCTTTTCTAACCGAGCATAAACACAGCTTTTTACATAAGCGTTTGTTAATTCTGGTATATTTCACTCTAATATGCCTTACAACAATCAGGTCGCCAATGTCAGACACCACGTCTTCAAAACACACCAGCAACAAAAACTGTCAGGATTTACTATTGAGTCTGTTGATTAGCCTGATTATTTTGCTACTGTGCACGGCCTGGATTAATACGGCTGACAGCGTTCCGCAGCCGGCCTATTACATTTACGGACTGGCCTGGCTAGGGGCTTTTAGCATTGGTGCCCGCTTATTGTGGCTGATTAAATTCCATAAAGCCGACCCCTACCTAAATATGGATTACAAAACCCACCCCGCTCCCGGCATCGAATCGATTGATACCAGCGAACTGCAACAACAAACCCGATCTCTGGAGATTCTTTATGATGTGGCTACCAACATCAATGCCGCCACTAACGTTAAAGACCTGCTCAGCCGCTTTGTACACATATTAAAGGACATCGTTAACGCAGACGCCGCAGCCGTTCGCTTATTGAATGATGACGGCTCAATGGACCTCATCGCCAGTATCGGATTATCACCCGAGGCGGTCGAACATGAACGCAATATGCCCGCTGACTGCAGTATCTGCGGCAGTGTTATTTCAGGTGGCCAAATCCGCATCATCAATAGCACCGCACCTTGCCAAAAAACCATAGGCCACAACCTGCTGGCCAATAGCAATGCAGGCCACATTGCCGTACCGCTGCGTTTTCAGGATAAAGTGGTGGGCGTTTATAACCTTTTTGTTAATTCGTCCGACCATTTTATCAGTCAGGACACACAAAACCTGCTGTCCCTGATAGGCTGCCATCTAGGCACTGCAATCGAAAAAACCCAGCTCGAACAAAAAGCCCGCCGCGTGCTGGTGATGCATGAACGCACCATGATTGCCAACGAACTGCACGACTCACTGGCACAAACGCTGGCTAGCCTACGTTTTCAGGTACGTGTACTTGATGAAACCCTACAGCAAAGCGGTGAATACCAGTCAATACACGGCATAGAACAAGTAGAACATAGTCTCGATGAAGCCTATACCGACCTGCGCGAGCTGATCGCACATTGCCGCACACCGATAGCCGAACAAGGCGTAGTCAACAGCATTGAGAAGCTGATTTCACGTTTTCGCAAAGAAACCGATATTCACATACTGCTGCAAAACGAATGGAACAATGCGCGCCTGCCAGCCAATATGGAAATGCATATATATAGAATAGTACAGGAATGCCTGACCAATATTCGCAAACACAGCTCTGCTAATAACGTCCGGGTATTGCTACATGCCGATATTCACGGTGAATTTCGTATTCTGGTTGAAAACGATGGCAAAGGCTTTGAACAGCCTCAGTCCAGCGGCCACAAAGGCGAACATATCGGCCTCACCATCATGAAAGAGCGGGCCAAACATCTTGGCGGCGAACTGGATCTTGAAAGCGACCCGGAAGAAGGCACTCGCATCGAGGTTAATTTTCATTACAATGACGAACCAGAAATTAATCTGGGAGCCAGCGCTTAAATAAAAACAATGAGCCAGCACTTACAACAACGGACTTTTGAATCATGCGCGTAATAATGATAGATGATCACGCCCTGTTCCGGGTCGGCCTACAGGGCCTGCTAGAACAACGCAATATCGAAGTGATCGCGGCAATCGCCGATGGTGACGAAGGTATCCGTCTGGCCCAGGAGCATAAGCCCGATGTCATTCTGCTTGATTTGCGCATGCCCGATAACAGCGGACTCGATATTCTCAGCCGAATCCGTGAACACAAAATTGATATCCCCGTCACCATACTAACCACATCAAATGAAGAACAGGATCTGCGCGAAGCGCTTAATCGCGGCGCTCAGGGCTACCTTTTGAAAGATATGGAGCCAGATGAACTGGTTGGTGCGTTACGCGACATTGTCAAAGGCAAAAACGTGGTCGCGCAGAACATGACCGATGTACTGACACGAATGGCTCAGGGCAAAACGGCAGAAAATGACAGCAACTCAGCTTTTGCCGATTTAACACCACGAGAGACCGAGATACTCAGTTTATTGGCAGAAGGCCAGAGCAATAAGGTTATCGCCCGCAATCTCGGCATCTCAGATGGCACGGTAAAACTGCACGTTAAAGCCATCTTGCGCAAACTTAATATTCACTCACGGGTTGAAGCCGCAGTTATCGCTGTCGAAAAAGGCCTGCGCTACAATAAATCAGCCACTTAACACAAAACAACAGACACTATAATAATGAAACGATTTAATGACCTGATTGAAGACTGTAAACAGCATATCAACGAAGTGTTTCCCTGGGATGTTGAAGCGATGCAGCAGGCCAACCCCGAACTCCTGCTGGTAGATGTACGCGAACCGCACGAATACGACAGCATGCATGTTGAAAACTCGATCCTCGCGCCCCGCGGCGTACTCGAAACCTGTTGCGAATATGACTTTGACGAAACCATCCCTGCCTTAGCCGCCGGCCGCGACAAAGAAATCCTAGTGATCTGTCGCTCCGGTAACCGCAGCCTGCTGGCTGCCCGCACCATGCAATTAATGGGCTTTAATAAGCTGCACTCATTAAAAACCGGGCTGCGCGGCTGGAATGAATCCGATCTGCCGTTAATCGATAAAGCCGGTAACGAGATAGATCCTGAAGACGGTGATGAGTTTTTTGCCTCCAAACTCAGGGCCGACCAACTCGACCCATCACGCGGCTAATCAGCACCAAATCAACCACAATTTGCACCACAAAAACACATAAAAAGCCCACTTTAGGGCAAGATTAGAAAATCAACTATTATTAACACCTATATTCACTTATACACAGAGCCCTTACAGCGCACGGCGAATTCGCCACTGATCAAAAAAAAACCTATAAAAACCATATAAGTGATTGAAAAACATACAGATAAAATGACAGATTACTTTTTAAGCAAAAACCATAAACACCGCTACGACAGCACTTCTGACACATTTTCAGCAGCTTACACACACACTTATCCACAGCTTTTGTGCATAAAGCACAAAAGTTAAAAACGCACCAAAATACAACAGAGTCAACTTTTTTTATCGTTTTTAAAAACACAACAAGTAACGGCTTTGTCATAATCACTTTTTTTTGACAATATCAAGCCTTAATCTGCATCTTTTTTAAAAATATATGGATTGTTATTAACACATTAATAAAAACCCGCAGCAGAGCGTCTTTTCACCCTATATGAACGATTAAAATACTACAAAAAACTTATAAGCCACTGATATTTAAGTAAAATAATACAGGAGTTATTTTTTAACCAAACTGTAACAAAACCTCTATTTTTGCGACTTTTGAGGCCTTTTTTATAACTTGTCCACAAAGTTATCCACAGGTTTTGTGTATAAAACCGTTTTTTTCAATAACATGAATAACTTAGCGGTTTTACCTAAAAAATCTTGCCAATATAAATGATTTTTTTCGAGTTAATTACGGCATAATCAGGCAAACCACTCCAGTTAACGTCGACAAAAATACTAATTTACTAATAAACCGATAATGCCTGCCAAAATACTAAAAATTGCTGTCCCGGTGCCTTTATACAAGTGCTTTGATTATTTGCCGGCAAAAGACACACAAGAGTCTGTTATTGCTGGCAGCCGGGTGATTGTGCCATTCGGTAAACGGCAACTCGTCGGCATTGTGATCGCAGAGCTGCAGCAGTCTGATATTGCAGTCAGCAAACTCAAGTCGGTTATTCAGTTGCTGCCACAGCCACTGCCGGCTGAATTACTGGATTTATTACAATGGGCTGCCAGCTATTACCAGCACCCTTTAGGTGAAACACTGAATCACGCCCTGCCCGCCTTGTTGAGACAAGTTGATCAGAAACAATTACTCGCCAGCTGCTGGCAGTTATCTGAACTGGGACAGCAGCAAGAGCCAGCTACACTGACCCGCGCGCCCAGGCAAGCCGAATTATTACGCCAGCTACTGGCGCAGCCGAAAGGGATGGACAAAACACAACTGGATCAGCTTGACTTCAACTGGCGCGACAGCCTGCGCGCATTGGAAAAGAAGCACTGGGTCATTCGACTGAGCCAGCAGCAAGCCGGTGCACTGCATCAGCCGGCACTCTCGGTCTCGGCAAAACCGGAACTGAATACCGAACAAACAGACTGCGTTGAGCGTGTTGCCAATAGCCTCGATCAGTTTCAGGCCTTTTTACTCGACGGTATTACCGGCAGCGGTAAAACAGAGGTCTACCTGCAACTGACAGAACAAGTGTTATTAAAAAACCAACAGAGCCTGATTCTGGTGCCAGAAATCAATCTGACACCACAGCTGATCAGTCGTTTTGAACAGCGCTTCTCGGTGCCAATTGCGGTATTACATTCTGGGCTCAATAACAGCCAGCGCTTACTGGCCTGGCAGCAGGCGCGTGACAATCAGGTCAAGATCATAATCGGCACCCGTTCCGCGCTGTTTACCCCACTGGCGCAACCGGGCCTGATCATTATCGATGAGGAACATGACAGCTCATATAAACAGCAAGATAACTTTCGCTACCACGCTCGTGATCTGGCATTAGTACGGGCTAAGCGGCTGAATATCCCGTTATTAATGGGCAGCGCCACACCATCGCTGGAGTCACTATTTAATTGCCAGCAGGGTCGATATCAGCGACTGCAATTACGTCATCGCGCCGGGCTTGCATCGCCACCGGCGATACAACTGTTAGATGCTCGCCGTAAACCGATGCAGCAAGGCCTGTCCGGTCATCTGCTAGAGGCTATCCGTGAAACCGTAGCAAGCGGTTCACAGGTGCTTTTATTTTTAAACCGGCGCGGCTATGCACCGACACTACTCTGCCATGAATGTGGCTGGGTGATGCCCTGTCCGCGTTGTGATGCGCGCTTAACCTATCATCATTACCGGCAGCTGATGCGCTGCCATCACTGTGGCCACGAGAGCCGGCCGCCAGAAAGTTGCCCGCAATGCCAGTGTACCGAGCTGGTCAACATCGGCATTGGTACCGAACGACTGGAGCAACATTTAAAGCAACTGTTTCCCGAACAAACAATTTCTCGGATAGACAGCGACACCACCAGCCGTAAAGGCAGCCTCGATAAAAAACTGGCCGAAGCTCACAGCGGTGAAGCCGATATCTTAATCGGCACTCAGATGCTAGCGAAGGGCCATGATTTCCCGCATCTCACACTGGTTGGCATTCTCGATGTTGACAGTAGCCTGTTCAGCAGTGACTTCCGCGCACCTGAATTTATGGCTCAGCAATTAATTCAGGTTGCAGGCCGCGCCGGTCGCGCCGATAAACCTGGCCGGGTTATCATTCAGACACATCATCCACAACACCCGTTATTGCAGACATTATTGCAGCATGGCTATGCCGAGTTTGCAAAAACCGCTCTGGCCGAACGCCAGCTGGCCAGCTTTCCACCCTATAGTGCACTGGCCTTGCTGCGCGCAGAAGCCAGTCAGGCCCATCTGGCGGTCAAATTTCTAGAGCAGGCTTTTTCACGACTAAGCCCATATCAGCCGGCAGTTGAACTGTTTGGCCCATTTCCATCACCGATGGAACGCCGCGCAGGTCGCTACCGTCATCAATTATTGATTCAGTCAAACAGTCGTGCGGCCTTGCAGCAATGCATGAATCAGGTTATTCACACATTGGTCGATCTGCCGGATGCCAATAAAGTCCGCTGGTCGATTGATATTGATCCACAATCGATGTTCTGATGTTGCCTCGCTGCAACGCATCGGTCGCCTCCGACAAACCCAACTAAGGCTTTACATGAAATTTTTAAAAAACATCGTGCGGATATTACTTTACGGCGCTTTATCAACCCCGGTTTGCGCCAGTCAGAGTGTCTTTGCAGAACTTGATAAAGACTATGCCGAATTTTATTCAGCCGATCGCTTTGTCCGCATGGCGTACGTTTTCACCGGGGCATCATTACTGGCCTCATCTGATGCCGACCAAAATATTCAAAACGATTACCAGACGAACATTCGTTCGGCTGCCAGTGATGATTTTTCTGCTGTGGTTAAAACCTTTGGCGAAGGAAAATATTTAATTCCGCTTTCCCTGTTATCGGCTGCGCTGGGCCCAGCTGGCGAACACAGCTCCGGCCGATCGGCCATCGCCAACTGGGGCGCCATCACCGCCCGCGCTTATCTGACTGCCGGGCCGATGCTGTTAGCCACGCAAAGGCTTACCGGTGCCTCACGCCCCAGTGAAGAACCCTACCAGTCAGACTGGCATGCCTTTAATGACAGCAATGGTGTCAGTGGTCACGCCTTTATCGGTGCCGTGCCATTTATCACTATCGCCACCATGTATAACGATAACCCCTATATAAAGACCAGCGCTTACATCGCCTCCGGTTTTACCGCGCTTTCCCGTGTTAACGATAATCAACATTACTTATCCCAGGCTATACTCGGCTGGTATCTGGGCTGGGAAGCGGTTGATGCGGTTAATACGACAGACTCAATCAACGACAAAAACTACCGACTTCAGCCACTCGCTGGCTATCAAAGCATCGGTCTGCAAATCGCATGGACATGGTACTAATGGCTTAAAGCACAACGCTGGGCCATAGCTCCGTCTCACTTTTTATCGACTTTCAAACAACTAGTCCTTTTGCACTATTCACTAGTCCTGAGACTAGCAGTAATGGGCGATACCATTAAATATCGTCAGCCTATAGAGTTCATTACAAGCTTAATTAATGGACTTTTATCATGCAAAACTCACAAGGAACTGCTCTTCTTCTGATTAGTGACGCAATGGTTTGCGAAGGCATGAAGCTATTACTTGAAGATATGAACTTCTGCGTCATCAGCGCAAAGTCATATACCTCTTTTGATGGCACTAAACTGGCTTTGGCAATTCCTGTACTCATTGTTATTTCAACAACACAGGACAAAGATATTTCTGCCTTTGATATCATCAAAAATATCAGGCTTGATTTTAATCAGCAGATCCCAGCGATTTTTCTCAGCTATGAGACACAAGCTTCTACCGCTGCAGATGAACTCTCAGATATTCTTATTTTACCCGCTCAGATAAAACCCGGATTACTTCGACAAAACATCAGTCAGCTTTTACAAAACACAGATCCAGAACCCCTTTCAAAAAACACAGCTTCAACAAAAGGACATTGATATGAAAGTTATTTATAAGCATCAATTATTTATGATATTTTTTTGTTGCATCGCTCTCGGCTTAAACAGCTGTAGTGACAGCGACAACAGTCCGCCAGCGGTGACTGACAACTCTGTAGAACAGACGCTGAATAATCTAGGCGTCGATACCACCACCACACCAAGAGAAGACAACGACAGTGAAGCACTGCCGGAAGATTACACACCTTTAGGCTCATCCAGATCGTTTGGGCAGCTGGATGAACTGGCAATCATCGGTATACCCTTAGCCCCAAGCTTCAACATCACTAGCGGCATGACATTTTTAGAGTTAGATCGCCCTGACGTATTAGTTCCAAATTACAATCCTAATGTGCTCTACTCGCCAGATGCAGCATTGACACCATGGGCGACATCATCAGGCAGCAACCCTGCAGCGCAGCGTTCAGCCACACGCGCTGATATTGACAGGGACGGACTGGAAGAACTATTGGTTGTCTATCGTTCGCCTGACAGTAGCAATATCGAACTACAACTGTACGACGATGAAGAACACTCATTTTCTGATATTCAACACCTGGTATTATCAACAGATGACGCTGACAAGCTTTCAATTAACAGCGGCGATTTCGATGCAGATGGTTACTCAGAAATTATTGTTGGTATTGTCTCCGGTAACACCGCTCAACTCATTTTTATTAACAACGATGATGGCATATTAAGTTTATCTACTCTAAGCAAAACACTGCCGCAGGCATACAACGGCAGTGATATCAGCTTAATCATCAAGTCTGGCAATATTGACTATGACTCTTCACATGAATTTGTAGTCATTGTTAATGAAGCCTATCAACAGTCTAATGTTGATGCCGGTACAAGCCGCTATTTTATTTTTGATGATGCCAATAATAATCACGATGCAATTTCAAACGCCTTAATTCAGTCAACAACACCCAATCGCACCGCCATTGTTGCGGATGTTTCACTTGGTGATATCGATGGAGATAATCTGGATGAAATGGTGTTTGCCGGTTTAACTCACTACGACCCTATTGGTAGTTGTGAATACAATTACTTATTAATCGCGCTGGATGATTTAGCCCATGACGCTGTTTCATTAGGCGCTTCGGAACAATCATCTGTCATTAATGGTGGTTGTTCCGCCACAGCCAGAGGCAAGCTCAGGTTTGTACATATCAACACGCCCGATTTAACCGGTGACGGTATAGCCGAAGTTCAGGCCAATGAATTGATCTTTAGTAATTTTGTACAATTCCCGGCCTGGACACCACTGCGTGATATTCGCAACAATGTCGCGAGCATTCCACAAGCACAATTATTTGCTAATGATGCTGGCTTTAGCGGCCACTTTAGCGCACTTAACAGCAGTATGATTGCCTCAGACCTGACGGTCGATAAACGCCAGGACGTGGTGTTTTATTCACAGGCAACCAACCGCTTCGAAGTCTGGGGATTAAGTGACCCGAATACAGCCACCGATACGCTGGCTAATGAATGGCGCTTACTGAAATCAATAGCAGTTGATACCGCCTCTGCTGAGGATACACGACCATTACTAATCCCTGTCAACGTCAACCATGACAGTGTCTCGATTTCATATGACCAAGGCAGCTATCAGTTAGTCTTTACCGAGCCGGTGATTATCGCGGCCTTGGCAGCAGCACCTTGCGATGCCAATTTAGGCCAGAACCTGGATGCCTGCCGCACATCCTATGGCACCACTGAAAGCACATCTGTTACCTTAGAACAGTCCCTGACAATCAGCGCAGGGGTCTCAATAGGTGTGCAGCAAGAATTTAGTGACCCTGTTACGGCCATCAGAATCTCTGAGGTTTCAGCAAAAGTTAAAGTATCAGCCAGTTTAAGTCTGAGTCATTCAGCAGCTTACACTTATAGCGAAAGCGTGACCTATGAAACCGGCCCGATCGAAGACACCGTGATCTTCACCACAATTCCCTATGACGTCTATAGCTATACCATCACCTCACATGTTGACCCGGCCCTGATAGGGACAGAAATCACGGTATCAATGCCACGCTCACCGATTACTTTGCAAGTTGAGCGCAGCTTTTACAATGACAATGTCACCCACGGTGGGCCTCTGATTAATGAAAGCGTGTTTAATCACAGCGCAGGCGATGTAAGCAGTTACCCGACGCTGGCTGATAAGGATTTTCTTGCGTCTAAATACAGCACGCTTGATCCTATTTCTCTGAACCCATTACATCTTGTGCACGACATTGGCGCTGAGCCAGTTGGCCAAGGTACCGGTTCGGTCACCCAGGAAATTAATATCGGACTTGAGGCCGGTGTGGGTGTGGGCATTGGCCTGTCTGTCGAATTTGAAGCCGAAGCAACATTAGGTTTTGTATTAGCAGGATTCTCAGTCGGCGTATCAGGCGAGAATTCATTACAAATTGTACACGGTACAGAGTCAACCTATACCGGCACCGTCTCCGCGCTGCCCTCTTCAACCTTTGCCAGTAATTATTATAGCTGGGGGCTTTTTACATACATCGTAGATGACCACCCTTCTGAACAGCAGTTTGAGGTCATTAATTACTGGATTGAATAAATTCATTCACTCTTAATCATGCAAAAGGACATAACCATGAAACATTACATAAATTTAAAACACAGCCTGCTGGCAACAGTACTCATCGCTTTGCTATGTGGCTGTAGTGAAGACAGCCCCAGCGCGGATGATGTTAACGCTGGTGGAGATGATAACAACGGAGTAACCAACCCTGATGTTAACACCGCACCTGTTGCCGTGGCTGGCGATGACATGCTGGCATCAAAAAACTTTAATATCCCGTTAAACGCCTCGGCCAGCAGTGATGCTGATGGCGACAGCCTGAGTTACAAATGGCTCCAGACTGCCGGGCCGGATGTAACTCAGGGGGCCGGTTATTTGAGTGGCGAGACGCCGCAGTTTCAGGCCCCCTCCGAAGTCAGCACCGTGGTGTTTGAATTGGTGGTGAATGACGGTGAAGCCGACAGCAATACCGACACTCTCATTGTTCACATTTTGGAAAATGCCAATGCCGCTTATTTTGTTGATGGTGACAACGGCAATGACACCGATGGTAACGGCAGTCAGGCTTTGCCTTTTGCCAGCATCGCCAAAGCATTATGCGAAGTCACACCAGAGCAACAGGACATTTATGTGATGAAACGCGAAGCTGTCGAAATAAATGGCATTGCCGTTGAAACCGCATACGATGAAATCGTTGACCCCTGTCCCGGCCTGCCTGAGCGCAGTGAAGACAAAATTCTTAATATACCCACCGGTACCAGTCTTTATAGCGGATACGATCAAAACTGGGTGCGAGATCCGGCTGTTCATCAGGCGCTGGTCAAGACCACGCATTATGGTTTTATTTTTAAAAACGTCAACACGGATAGTTGGTTCTCAGGCTTTAAAGTCATCACCGGTTCATCCCCCACACCAGCCGACAGTGTCACTGC
Organism: Gammaproteobacteria bacterium; assembly: GCA_029881795.1. Classification (GTDB taxonomy): domain Bacteria; phylum Pseudomonadota; class Gammaproteobacteria; order SZUA-229; family SZUA-229; genus JAUVDT01. The sequence continues at coordinate 179,116 of JAOULX010000001.1, read as the reverse complement.
CGTGTCTGCCATTAACGGCACTGCTGGCATGCACATTACTGATAACGTGATCACTGCCAGTGATGTTATTTTGGGCAATCACAACAGCCCCGGCTCCAGTTATGGCGTGATCGTTGCGCTACTTGATAATGTCGTTATAGAACGCAACAGCATCACCTCAGGAAAAGGCGGCAACGCGTTTGATTTGAATATTGGTTTCGTTGATACTGCTGCCGACGGCGCCCCAGGCACCGGCGTTAACACCGCTATTTCTTATCTAGGTTCTGCAGGCGGTACTGGTGCCGGTGGTAATCATGGTGGTTCGGGTGGCGCTGGCGGAACACTTATTGGTTCAAATGGCGCTAACGGTGGCCGAGGACTAGGCGATGTAAGCTTACGCGGCCTGGGTGGCTGCGGTGGCGGTATGAATAATGGCGCTAATGGATGCGTAGGAGAAGTAGAGAATGGCGACCACGGCTGGAGTGGTTCAATCGGGCTAAACGGGGCCAATGGCGATGCCGGCACAGCTGGAACGGGTTCCGGATCAATCATAGCGGACATTGAAGAAGTCAGGTTCTCGCCGGATAATGGAGTCGATGGTAGTACTGGTGTTCATGGTGGTGGTGGCGCCGGTGGTGGTGGTGGTGAAGCAACTCTTACTGGTGCAAATGGCGGCGGTGGTGGCGGTGGCGGTGGTGGCGGCACCGGTGGCAACGGTGGCTATTATGGCTATGGTGGCGGCGCTTCTATTGGCTTGTTGGTTGCTGCCATCACGCAGGCACCTGAAATTCATTTCAATACAATTTCCAGTTCAACAGGCGGTAACGGCGCAACCGGCAGTTTAGGTCAAACAGGTGGAACTGGTGGTGCCAGAGGTTTTGGGTTTAAAGGCAATGGTGCTAACAATATTAACTACGGTGGTCACGGTGCTAAAGGTGGCACTGGTGGTAACGGTGGCCGTGGCGGGGCCGGTGGCGGTGGCCCATCTTATGCCATTGCACTGAACACAACGATTGAAGCCGCTATCAGCAATAACACGATAACCAGTGGTGACGGTGGCCAAGGTGGCGATGGAGGTGAAAACGGTCACAGTGGCGATGGTGGCAACAGTCATGCCGTTTATTCGCAAGCTGGCAGCATTATTCCTTTACTGACCAATAACAGTGTCAGCAACGGTGTAGCCGGAGATGGCGGTATCTTTAGCGGCACCGTCGGCAGTGATGGAAACCCGGGCAATGCTGCTATTATTAGCTGGTAACTCAAATAGGCCAACCGAAACAGGCCGCTACGTTATTCGCAGCGGTCGTTTTTTTGATTTTTAACATCATTACATTCAGATTTTTTTTAACTTATGTATTGATTAGGCAAACACTTGTATTAACACTGCAAACAACCGACACTTAATCGTAATAATTACAAATGGAATTGTGGATGGCGTCTCTTACAATAAAAACAACAGCCTGTCATTATAAGCCTCATTTTTATCTGCCACAGGCGAGCTAAAAATGGCCGTCAGTAAAGCGTCCGATACCTCACACCTTTGTTCTGACTTATACCGTTCTCGGCCTGCGACTGACGAACTGGTAAAAATTCTTTATTACCAGCCTATTTATTCCATCCTCACCGGTCATGCGCTGGCAGTTTTTATTACTGTCGTTTTTTTATGGAACACGGTTCCGCTGCAATGGCTGTTACCATGGGCAGTCATCATCGTTACTCAAACACTAGTCTGGGCTTATCTGGTCGCGAAATTTCGAAAAGAACAACACCAACAAGATAAAATTCGAGAAGCCATTCGACTATTCCCTATTGCCGGGGCCGTCACCGGCATTTTTTGGGGTGCAACGCTATACTCGCCTAATGTGATACATGACACCACCTCAATGGTGTTTTTGTCGATTATGGTACTTGGCATAACGGCAGCAGGGCTTGCGGTATTCGCTCCATATTTGCGCTCTTATTCTGCCTTTGCTGGTTGCACATTAATCCCGTTTGCTGTGCGTTTTTTTATCGAAGACACACGTCTGCACCTTACACTGGGCATTATGTTTTTATTGTATTTAACTATTGTACTGATCAGTGGCCTTAATATGAAACGTGCCGTTACAGAGTCGATCAGGCTGCGACTTACTAACACTGACCTGGTCGCAGACCTGATGATAAAAAATAGCCTGGCAGAACGGGCGCGCGAAGAAGCCGTGCAGGCTGATATCTCGAAATCAAAATTTCTCGCTGCTGCCAGTCATGATTTACGCCAGCCGCTGCATGCACTGGGTTTATTTGTCGACGCACTGGAGTCTCGTATTCATTACTCTGAAGTACGACACATCGTTAACAATATTCGTATTTCTACCGATGCACTGAGTGATTTACTAAATTCTTTACTGGATATATCCAAACTCGATGCCGGCGTGCTTGAACCCCGGCTCACCGATTTTCCATTACGGCCAATATTAAACCGAATAGCAACCGATTACAGTGAGGTCGCCAGTAGTAAATCGCTGCAATTACGAATCGTAGATTGCAAACTCATGATTCATACCGACCCGGGTATGCTTGAACGTATTCTTCGCAATCTGGTCTCCAACGCGATTCGCTACACACACAATGGCCGTGTACTTCTGGGCTGCCGGCGCCACCAAGACCCAGTCAATGGTGACCGTATCTGTATTGAAGTTCACGATACGGGTATTGGTATCTCAGACGAAAATATCGGTAATATTTTTGAAGAATTTTACCAAATTGAAAACCCCGAACGGGATCGAAGCAAAGGACTGGGTTTAGGTTTGGCTATTGTTAAACGCCTTGCTGATTTACTAAACTGTCCGCTGACGGTTCGCTCATCACCTGAAAAGGGCTCTGTGTTTAGACTCTCTGTGCCCTTCGTTAGCAATACAGTACTTCTATCCGAACCTGCCTTAGATTATCTCGAAGACTTAAAAGACACACGTGTGTTAATCATTGATGATGAAGCATTAATTCGCATTGGCATGTGCCAGGTTCTTGAGCAATGGGGTTGCAGCGTACTACAAGCCGAATCCATTGAACAGGCGCTCGAGTTACTCGGTGAACAGTGTGAGATTGATATGATTCTGACTGACTACCGATTAAGAGATAATCAGACAGGGCTTGATGCTATTAACAGTATTCATGCGGCCTGCAACAGAAATATCGCTGCACTTATCCTAACCGGCGACACCGATCCGCAACGATTACGTGAGGCAAAAGACAGCGGCTTTAAACTGCTACACAAACCGGTGTCTTCTGCCAAATTGCGTAGTTTAATGAGCTACCTGCTGGAGCAGGAAACAAAAAGCTAAATTTTAATTTTCACTTTCTGGCAACAGCCCCATACGTGCTGCTGCAACACCGGCTTCAGTACGGTTACTGACTCCCAGAAAACGTAATATCGCGCTGACATGAACCCTGACGGTATTTTCTGCCATCGCCAGTTTTGTTGCGATGCGTTTATTAGAGTCGCCCTCGGCTAGCAGACACAATACATCCACCTGACGTGGCGTTAGCACTTGACCTTCGGCGTTACTGGTTTTTTGCCGCTGTGAATTCACCGAATCGAGTATCGCCATCGGTAAATACACCCCACCCGACAAAACAAGTTGCAAGGCGCTAATGATAATATCTGGTGGTGATGATTTGGCAATATAACCTTTTGCTCCCAACTCTATAGCGGACATTACCTTGTTGCGATCTTCCGAGGCCGATAACAAGATAATGGGTGTGGCTGGAAGGCTGTGCCGAAGCTGCTGCAAACCATCCAGTCCTGAGATACCCGGCAAATTTAGATCCAGCAATAGAAGATCAAAATCATCATCATTGTCAATCAGTCCCAGCGCTTCTTCACAACTGCCACAGTATTGCGTCTGCACGGATTCGTTGAGCCGCTGTAGGATACCTTTGATGCCTTCTATGAATAAAGGGTGGTCGTCAATCAGTAATATTTTCATTGAGAACATCCTTTTAGTCGCTTTCATCCGTGAATCGAGTCTGGCTAAGTTACTCTGTGATTTGCAAAAGGTCAACCATCTGCCTTCAGTGTTTTAAGCGTAATCAACATTAAAAGGCCCTCGAAGCACTTGAGCCTTTGCGGCTGCCTCAATCTCAAGGTAAAATAAAACCTTAGTCATCTATCACTTCACGCGGAAACGACCTTGAAAGATACCCTGATCAGCTTACTCAAGCAGACTGTAGAATCCATGCAGGCTAACAATACTTTGCCGGCCGATTTACAGCCTGACATTCAGCTCAGCAGCACCAAAGATCCCTCACACGGTGATTTTGCAACTAATCTGGCAATGATGCTGGCAAAACCTGCCGGCAAAAACCCACGTGAGATGGCAACGCTGATCATCGACAACATACCGGCTAATGATTTACTCGATAACGTTGATATTGCTGGGCCGGGGTTTATCAACTTCTTTATCAGATCCGGCTCTACACTATCTATTGTCCAGAACATTATCGATCAGGCCGAGCAGTTTGGACTGAGCGAATACGGTAAAGGTAAAAAAATTCAGGTTGAGTTTGTTTCCGCCAACCCGACCGGGCCATTGCATGTCGGCCACGGCCGTGGTGCTGCCTATGGTGCAACCGTGGCCGATTTTTATCAGGCCATCGGTTATCAGGTCCATCGCGAATATTATGTTAACGATGCCGGCCGGCAGATGGATATTCTGGCAACCAGTATCTGGTTACGTTATCTTGAAAAATGCGGCATAGACTTTGATTTCCCGGTTAACGGCTACAAAGGTGACTATGTTTACGACATCGCTACCGAAATTGAAGCTGAATACGCGGATAAGTTTGTTTTTTCTCGCGATGAGTTAATCAGCGATATCCCGGCTGATGAACCTCATGGTGGCGATAAAGAGCTTCATATCGATGCGCTGATCACACGCGCCAAAACATTATTAGGCGACGAGCATTACCGCACTGTTTTCGACAGCGGCCTCAACACCATTATTGGTGACATCCGTGATGATTTGAAACACTTTGGTGTGGAATATCAGGACTGGTATTCAGAGCGCACGCTTGAGGACCGACAGCTGGTATCTCAGGCTATTGAACGTTTGGAAAAAGCCGGTCACATCTACCAAAAAGATGGTGCACTCTGGTTCCGCAGCACCGACTTTGGCGATGAGAAAGACCGTGTGGTAAAACGCGACAATGGTCAGACCACCTATTTTGCTTCGGACATTGCCTACCACATGGAAAAAATTGAACGCGGTTATGACATTGTGATCGATGTCTGGGGTGCAGATCATCACGGTTATGTGCCACGGGTGCGCGCTGCCTTACAGGCGCTGGGTGACGATGCGGATAAACTGAAAGTATTACTGGTTCAGTTTGCCAATCTTTTTCGTGGTGGCGAGAAGGTTCAGATGTCAACCCGCTCCGGTTCGTTTGTCACACTGCGTGAATTACGCGAAGAAGTCGGTAATGATGCCGCTCGTTTCTTTTATGTCATGCGTAAATGCGAGCAACATCTCGACTTTGATCTTGATCTGGCTAAATCCCAGAGCAATGACAACCCGGTTTATTACATTCAGTATGCTCATGCCCGGGTCTGCAGTGTACTGCGACAATTAAAAGAAAAAAATCTGACCCATGACATCAGCAACGGTCAGCTTAATATTGGTTTGTTAACCGAGCCCCATGAAAGCGCTTTGATTAAAAAACTCAATCAGTATGCCGACACGCTGGAAACAGCGGCACTAAAAACCGAACCTCACCTGATGGTACATTACCTGCGTGAACTGGCCAGCGAGTTACATACGTATTACAACGCTCACCAGTTCATTGTGGATGATGCCAGTGTTCGCGACGCCCGCCTGAATCTGATCATTGCCTGCCGTCAGGTAATTGCAAACGGCCTCAAGTTGTTAGGTGTCAGCGCACCTGAGGTTATGTAATGCCCGGTGACATGAAGAACAGATCCCTGCCACAAAAAAAATCCGTTTCGGGTTTCTTATGGCTATTCGCCGGGCTTGCTATCGGTTTATTTGTCGCGCTGCTAACTTACCTGCAAACCCAGCCTAAAGCCACCGTCAGCTTTTCTGATGCGGTTAATCAGGAAATTGAAAAAACCCGGCAACATATCGACCAGAAAAAAAACACAAACACAGCAAAACCTGATAAATCTGCAGCTAAATTTGATTTTTATACCATCTTAAAAGACTATGAAGTGTTTGTACCGGAGTCTGAAGTTCAGACCACAACGGGCGTCACCTCGAATGACAAACCGCAGCCCGCCGTTACTGCCAATGAGAAAACATATTTTTTACAGGTGGGATCTTTTCAGGCCAACAGCGATGCTGACAAACGACGCGCTACGCTGGCATTATTAGGCATCAGCTCGGCTATTCAACAGGCGCAGATTAACAATGATACCTGGTATCGAGTTAAAGTCGGCCCAATTCATGGAAAACGTTCTCTGAATAAAGTACGTGATCAGCTGATAGAAAATAATATTCCAACGCTGATTATGGTTATGAAATAACCCGCGCTGTATTACAACGTTGAGTAGTGAATTAAAAACAAGGGACAGCTGTCTGAACCGAGCTTTTACAGCATGTTCTCTAAAACCTGCAGCAATGCACTGATATTTATCGGCTTGACTATATAGTCTTCAAAGCCCATCGCTAAGGCTTTATCAATATCTTCCTGCATGGCATTGGCACTGATTGCAATAACCGGTGTATTGCTGGTTTTTTCATCTGCTTTAAGTCGTTTAAAGACCTCAAAACCATCCATGCCCGGCAGGTTAATATCCAGTAGTATCAGATCGGGGTTATGTAATGCCACTAATTCCAGTCCGCTAACTGGCTCATCGGCATTCAGCAACTCTATTTCTGGTAGTCGTTTAAAAACCTGAGTAACCAGACGCTGATTAGCTGCATTATCTTCGATATATATTACTTTTTTCATTATTTTACCGTTTCTATCGCTTTTCTTTTTTAAACACACTCTAACTCAAACCAGAAAACGCTTCCGCTACCCGGCTTGCTGTTGACCCCAATACTACCATTCATTAATTCAACAAGATGTCGGGTAATCACCAGGCCTATACCGGTACCTTCCACATTATCAACCACATTCAGTCGCTCAAACGGTTTGAAGAGCTTATCCTGATCCTGCTCTGATATGCCTTGCCCGCTATCTGCTATGCTGACACGCAAGCGATTATCAAGCAACTCACCACTAATTTGCACCGTACCCTTCAGACAATTGTATTTAACGGCGTTTGACAGCAAGTTTACAAAAATTTGTTTAAGCCGGGTTAAGTCAGCCTTAACAGAATAACCTTTTCCACTTAAATGATCTATAAAACTTACCTTTCTTTGATCCGCTTGTGTTCTCACCAGCTTCAGGCACTGGTTTAACGCGTCATCAACCGACACCTCTTTGATATGTAGCTCCAGTTTTCCTGACTCAATCCTGCTAAGATCCAGTACCTCATTAATAAGTGTTAACAAATGACCGCCAGCATCCAGAATTTCCTGAAGATTGGACTGCTGTGTTTCGTTAAGATTTTCTGATTCCAGTTCAAGCAACTGACTAAAACCAAGAATAGCATTCATCGGTGTACGCAGTTCATGACTCATGTGTGAGAGGAATTCTGATTTTGCCGCATTGGCTTTCTCAGCCTCATCACGCGCCAAAATAAGGTCGGTTGTTCGCTGCTCGACCAGCTCTTCGAGACTTTCTCTGTGTCGCTTCAATTCCTGATTGGCAATATCTCTTTCCAACTCTACCGCAATTCTGGTTGCATACACTTCAAGTATCGAGCGCGCCCATTCGCTGATCTCTACCGGTTTAGTGTCCATGATCGATAGGATACCGATGATTGTGTTATCGGATGCTATCAGTGGCAGGCCAAAATAACTTTCAATCTGCATACTAACCAGCATTTCATCACTGGCATATAATTTCGCTGCGTTTTTGGGAATAAATTCTTCTTTCTGGTCAATAATATCTTGGCACGGCGATCCTGCTAATGCATATTCAAAATTATCAACCATCTTGCCATTGGCATAAACAGCCAGCGTCTTTACATGTTTTTTATCTTCCAGTAACTGTCCGACAAAAGCAAACGGACTGTTATAAATTTCTGTTAAGCGATGCAGTGCGCTAGTGATAAATGCATCAAACTGTAAACCTGATGCTCCGGTAGCCAGTGAACGAAAAATACGATCAAGCTGATAGCGCTCTGAAATATCCCTGATAATTATCAGATAGCCTAATTCGTCAGATGATGGTGAGCGCACAGTTGAGCTGAGTGTTTCGCCAACAAAGATTCGACCACTTTTGCATTTGTATTTGATTTCAGATAATGAGGAAGCGGTTACAGCTTTAGCTTCATAGCTCTGCTCTTGCTGGCTATTAATATCTGCCGGAGCCTCATATAAAAACCTTGCCTGCTTGCCTTCTAGTTCTGCAATATCATAACCAAACAATTCGAGCGCGGAGTTATTAACCAGTCTGATATTGGCAGATGCATCTGCATAGATCACCGCATCCGGTATCGCTTCAAACATCGACTCAAAACGGGCACGACTCTGCTCAATTTCATTTTTTGCTTTTATTTTTTCCGTTATATCACGATTAACAATCAGCCAGACTTCGCCAAATACAGGATGGGTAAAAGTGCTCATGCTGGAAAAACAGCAAATAACCTCACCCTGTTTTTTACTATAGCTGATATCACCTTCCCACTGGCCTTTCTGAGTCAGAGCTTCAACAATGCGCTCAGCTAAGTCTGGATTCTTATCATCAGCTGTTATTAGCCGGGTAAAATCAAGCCTTGTCATTTCTCCGTTGTTATAGCCAAAAATTTTCTCTGCACCAGCATTGGTATATATAACCGATGTATCAGCGGAATTGATCAGCAATACGCCGTCTGACATCTGTTCCAATATCCGCGCCTGTAAACGAATATCTTCTTCAAGCGTTTCCTGATCGGTTATCCGCTGATGGTTATAACGCTCCGGTATCTCCGGTTCAAGCAACCCAAATGATTTTATGATTTTAAACTGTCCGTCTGACTGACACTGTGACAGAAACGTATTAACACTGGCATGATGGTGCTCAGGGTTCATCCGCAGTTCACCTTGTGGTGACGACACGGTTACCTTTTTCAGCGCCTGCACCAGATTCTCTGGCTCAACTGAACCGGCGTTATTGGCCGCTGTAGCAAAAGCTTTAACACAGGCATAAGTACCTTCACCAAAATTGGTCAGAATACCGTTACCTTGTGGCCAGATGCCATTTACATCCGGCAAGGCCGCCAGCTGCTTAAGAAATGACTGGTTTTCTTCCGTATCAACCGACATGAAATAAGTGTTGGTTGAATAAAAACCCTCGCGCACATTAGCCGGTAACTGACTTGCCATCATTTCATCATAATGACCCATGACCACAGCCATGCGCTTTTTTAAACCTCTTTCGGTAAAACGCGTCAGTAAACTGACCTGATCAGCACCGGCAAAATACGGCACAAACACATCCGCATCAGCCGCTTCAAGCTGATCAAGCAAACGCTCGATAAGCTCTGGTTCAACCCTGATCGGGCAGTATTCTTCACCAACTATCTCGCCACCGAGTTGCGTTAGGACTTTTTTTGCCGCATGCACTGAGCCGCGCGGCCATTCATAATTATTGCCGGCAAAAAACATCTTAGGGCCGTATTTCTGATACATATACGGTATCATTTTATCGATTTGCTGATTAGGTAAAGCGGCAAAATGAAAGAAGTAGCGACTGAGAATACTGCCTTCATAAAACGAGAAGTTAAGCAGCGGGACTTTATGCACTTCTGCAACCTGATAGGCCACCGCGATACGCGAATTTGACAACAAGTTACCAATAATCGCGCTACAGCCATGCTCTACCAGTTTTTCTGCAGCAATAACGGCACTGTCCGGCAGACTGCCATCATCCTCAATCACCAGCTCCAGCGGCAGCCCTAGAACACCACCGCTCGCATTGATTTGCTGACAGGCAATCTCTGCTGCATGCACTATTTCCCTGCCATAAATCCCTACTAAGCCGGTTAACGGCGGCATTAGTCCTAATTTAATCGTTCCATTTGACATCATTTATTCCAGTGATCATCCGTTTTTTATTATTATCTAACTGCTTAATTCTAGAAGTAATTTTCTACAAAATCTGTTTCTGATTTGTGAAAATCGCTAAACATCAATAGATATGCGGCTAAACAGCTGCTAACTCAACTTTTGTTTAGTAAATCTACGGCGGGATTTCGTTAACGACAAGGCAAGTGCGGCGTTTTGCGGACAACAGGCTATCGGCCTTACTGATCAGGCATTTGATCAATCAGCATAAGCCAATCTTAATCAGTCAGGCTTTGATGACTTCGATATCAGGCAGGTTTTTAATGACATCTTCGACAGTCTGGCAGGTACTCAGTAGCTGAGTAATACAATCGAGCGGTTTGCGCCATATCTCCGGTAAGTCTCTTTCATTGGGCTCACTAACAGGGAAGGCTAATTGCTCATAAGGCGGCGTAAACTGTGCATCGACGCCTTGTTTGTTACCACGCGGGTCGAGCCGATACCAGCCAAAGTCATGTAAATAAACCGCATTCAGACCATGCAAACTATAAGGCGCACCATCCTCATTAATGCTTAAGCGCTGATAACATAAGCCAGCAGGGATTTTATTGGCACGTAATAAAGCTGCCAGCAGATGACTTTTCGCATAACAGTAACCGGTCATGTGTTTTAAAACATCCGATGCCTTACAGGTAACTGGGTTGATTTTATAATCCCAGCTGTGTTTTATGTTGTCACGCACCCATTCAAAACAATTATTAACCAATTCTGATTCTGATCGGGTATCAGCACTCAACTGGCTGGCCAGTGTCATTACATCTGGCTGCTGCCAGTCAATATATTCCGATGCCTCTAGATACGGTTGCAGATCTGTATTCATGCTGTTAGTCACTCCGCATAAGCGATTGAAAATGCTCCTGGACCGACATTGATGGCAGCAGTTGTGCTCATCACGGCCAGCATTGACGGTACCTCACGATTAGCCAGAAACTCTTTAAAATCACTATACTGTCTGGTGTCTTTTATATCTTTAAGATTACCCGCATAGCTCTTTGAAATAACATTTATTGTTAACCCGGTACGCACTGCTGCTCTGGCTTTATCAAACAGTTTCTCTAAACCTTTTTCAAACCCCATCACTTTATCACTCGCTGCGGTTTCCCCTTTATAGCACTCAATGATGGGTTTTACATTTAGCAATGTACCGACCTGATAACTAAACCAGCTGACACTTTTATCACCTTTTTTACTGGCTCTGTTTTTTAAAAAAAACAAATCTTTCGGTAACACATAAGCCCGCACACGATCTTTAATGGCTTCCAGCTTGGTGACTATCTGAGCGGGACGAAGTCTTTCCTGCTTAACCAGCCGAATCGCTTCATAAGCCAGTATAGCCTGACCAGTAAACATGGTACCGGTATCAAATACCTCTATTTTAAAGCTGGTACTTTTATCCGACTGCTGACGAATTTTCCTGAACTTTGGCTTACTGACAAAAACAGCATCACGCACATTCTGAAATATCTCACTGCGCGCTGAGTTAATTGTCATTACCAGTACTTCATCGGCTTTTAAAACCAGCTCCTGCTCAATCCGGGTCGACATCTCAGCTGCCGTGTAAGGTCGTGTTTGTGCATCAAAGTTCTTGTCTGCCAGATCATTTTTATAAAACTCTGTGGTCAGAATAGGGTCACGTACATCCACAAATGTTTTGTTTTGTGTTTTAACGCTAATTGGAAGAATTTCTACTGCGTTAATACGCATTATTGAAGCGGCGAGATCACAGGCTGAATCGACGGCAATACACACTGAAATTGGCATTTATACTATGTCCTTATTATTTTATATGGCCAATATAAGGCTAAATATCACTATATATAAACTTTCTTAACGCTTTCTTAGAAAATAATTTTAGTGCTTATATTTATCAATACAATAACGCTAGCGAATTGTATACAGCCTATTAAAATATCATCTATGAAAGCCTTGGATCAGTCAGTTTCAGCAAGCGTTGGATTATCGCACTGCTGCCCTGAACAACAGCGCGTTAAAATGTATTATGATAATTTATCATCCGCAACATGGTAGGTTGGGTCTTCCATTACGTTCACTTCTACCATGTCACCAGCCTTACTCAAAAGTTCGATACACTCGGGACTGAGATGACGCAGATGCAGTTTCTTGCCGGCTTTTATGTATTTTTCTGCCAGGTTATCAATCGCTTCAATGGCTGAGTGATCGGCTACCCGTGAATTCTGAAACTCTATGATCACATCATCCGGGTCATTTGCCGGCGTAAACAGATCAAGGAAGTTTTTCACTGAACCAAAAAATAAAGGACCGTTCAGTTCATACACCCGTGAACCGTTTTCATTATCATAACTTTTCACATTAATATGGCTGGCATGTTCCCATGCAAAAAACAACGCTGAGACAATAACCCCGACAATCACCGCCACTGCCAGATCGGTAAATACCGTGACCGCAGACACCAGCACCAGAACAAAGGCATCGGTTTTCGGAATTTTTTTAATGATACGCAAACTCGACCATTCAAAGGTTCCGATAACCACAATAAACATAACCCCGACCAGTGCAGCCATCGGAATCTGTTCGATCAGACTGGAGGCAAACATGATAAACATCAACAGGAATATCGCGGCTGATATACCCGATAAACGCTGATGACCACCTGAGTTCACATTGATCATACTCTGGCCGATCATCGCACAACCGCCCATGCCTCCGAAAAAGCCGGTGGCGGTATTGGCAATACCCTGACCGACACATTCACGGTTACCACGGCCACGGGTACCGGTAATATCATCAATCAAGGTCAGTGTTAATAATGACTCTATCAAACCAACTGCAGCAAGAATAATGGCGTAAGGAAAAATAATATAAAGCGTTTCTAAGCTGAAAGGTACTGACGGAATATGAAAATCAGGGAAGCCACCCTTGATTGAAGCCAGATCACCGACCGTATTGGTCTCGAGATTAAAACCAATCACCAATAAAGACACCACGATAATCGCTGCCAGTGATGACGGAAAAGCCGCTGTCAGTTTCGGCAGGAAATGAATAATCGCCATGGTTAATACAATCAGTCCCGCAAATATCATCAGGCTATTGCCTGTCATCCACTCACCATGGCTGCCCGGTATCTGAAAATGCTGAATCTGTGCCAGAAAAATAACAATGGCTAATCCATTCACAAACCCCAGCATCACCGGGTGCGGAACGATCCGGATATATTTACCTAAACGCAAAATACCGGCGAGTATCTGTATCAAGCCGGTTAACACAACGGCTGCAAACAAATATTCAACCCCATGCTGTGCCACTAAAGCCACCATGACCACCGCCATAGCACCGGTAGCACCCGATATCATCCCCGGCCGACCACCAAAAATAGAAGCTAATAAGCCAACCATAAAGGCTGCATAAAGTCCCACCAGCGGTTCTACTCCGGCAACAAAGGCGAACGCTACGGCTTCTGGCACCAGCGCCAATGCCACCGTCAAACCAGACAGAATTTCATTTTGGAAACAAACCCGACTTTTACAGCCTAGTTGAAACATGCAACACCTCGATTAACGCGTAGACACAGGGGAAAGGCCGCGAATCATACCAAAAAATCCAGCCAGTCGCCATTGAGGCGGATTTTTGTGCCGCTGATCACGTAATACCAAACACTTAAATTAAGCGGGAACGCTTTTATCACTTTCTGCGTTCTGATTAGTGAAAGCTAAAAAAACCTATAAGGAAAACTACCATGAATTTAAAATACACCGGACTTTATGCCGCTATGATATCTGCAATGATCGGCCTGGCCGCTTGTTCTTCTTCTAATAATAACGGTACTTCAGCTGCTAATGTCACGGGCCGTATTACCGGTTTTGGCAGTGTTTACGTTGATGGCGTTGAATATGAAACCAATGGTACCAGCGTTTCATTAGACGGTATTGCTGGCACCGAGGCCGATTTACATGTGGGTATGCTGGTGACTTTAACCGGTTCTGATAACGGCACCAATGGCAATGCGGTTTCAATAACGTTTAATGATGAACTGGAAGGTGTGGTCACACAGACTGTAGCCGGCGGTGGTCTCATTGTTATGGGCCAGAACATAACTGTCGATAACAGTACCAATATTGAAGATTTAAGTGATACCAATACAGATGGCCAGATTACTATCGACGATCTGGCACTTGGTGACAACGTTGAAATCAGCGGTTACCCGGACGGTACAGGTGGTGTTCATGCTACTTTCATTGAAATGAAAGGCTCTTACACTGCAGGTGATGAAATAGAAGTTAAAGGACTGGTTTCAGCGCTCGATAGCACTGCCATGACCTTTACAATGGGGCAACTCACCGTTGACTATTCTGCTGCCGATCTCTCTGATGCCGGTGCGCTTGCTAATGGACTTTATGTTGAAGTGAAAAGTACCTCTGCCCCTGTTGCCAATATCCTCAGTGCCACTAAAGTAGAGCAGGAAAATAACGGTGAATACGGTGTTGACGGTGATGATGGTGATGAACTGGAAGTTGAGGGTTTAATTACTGCACTCGATACGAGCAGCACGCCTAATACTATCAGCGTTAATGGTCAGACTTTTGACGTACCTGCCGGTATCGACATTTCTGGTTATGCCGTTGGTGATATGATCGATCTGGATATTGAAGTATCCGGTACTGATCTGATTATCACCGACCTTGAATCCGAAGAACATGATGATGCGCCCGGTAAAATCGAAATAAAAGCGATTGCCAGTGCAACAGATACAGTAAATAACACGATTACTGTAGCCGGTATCACGATCTCAGTCGACCCAAGCCAGACTATTATGCTGGATCACTCTGACACACCTGAGCAGTTCTTTAACCTAGGTTCAATAACCGAAGGCACTGACCGGGTTAAAATTGAGGCCATACCAAATGCTGACAACTCCGGTTATATTGCGCTTAGCATCGAACGCAGTTCATCTAACTCAACCACAGTCGAACTGGAAGGTCCGGTTTCGATTGATGTAGCTGGCGTGATGAGCATTGCCGGCGTGATACTGGATACCACGTCAAACACGGCAGCCATCATTCCGGCTGGCATCATTGCCAACATGGAGCTTCATGCCAATGGTGTTTTGAACAGTGACGGAACTCTGGCTATAGCCGTTATTGAGATTGACGACTAAGCGATCGAAAACATCAGCAACACAGTCTGACAGTTAATCGACGGATTAACTCAAGCTGGCGATATCAGGCCCGGATCATTGATTCGGGCTTTTTTATTCATCACCGGTAAGGAATTTCAAGCCCACCCCATCAGCACCATAGCGCATAACACGGGCACGGTTGATCGGCGCGTCGCTGCCGTCACCGAGCGGGGTCATAACCTGAATCTGAACGATACTTTCTAGCAGCGGGCGTTGCTCCAACGTAATCGTCAAATACAAGCCGCAGTCACTGACATTTCCGGATACCGCTTTATGCTCATCACCGTTCTCGTCAATCAACAAGATTGGCACCTCAATAGGATGCCGAATATTACTGCGCTGATCAGATTTAATATTATCGTTGCCCATAATCCGATTAAACCATTATTATTGTTCTCTGAGTTTAGCCTAAAAAGCCCGTAGCTGCCTTATGCTCCCAGCTTGACCGTTTCCCAACACTGATTAAGACGTTTTTCAGATACCGGAACCGATGTTTTCAGCTGCTGCGCAAACAAAGAAACGCGGTATTCCTCAATCAACCAGCGAAATTCTTCCAGCACCTCTGAGCGACGATTTTGCTGCTGCAGATCATGCAAACGTTTCTTATAGTTATCCCAATAAGGTTGCAATTTGACCCGCAATGCACGGTCCTTACTGCTGTCGCTTTCAAGTTTATCAAGCCTTGCAGCAAGCGCTTTAAAATAACGCGGATAGTAGGACAAGCGGGTTGAATCAGTCATCAGCATAAAATGTTTGTAAACCAGATGCTGACACTGATCCTGTATATCGGCAGCGGCATCAAGCAATGTCAGCGGCAATTTTTTTACCCGTTTTTGAATCGCGTGATGCAAGGTCAGAATCTCAGCACACTGACTGTAACAGGCCTGCAGGCAGTCAGACATTTTTTCTCTACCCTCTTTCAGGACTTTGCTGTATTGATCTGCCGTTGCAGGTGCTGGCTCAAGCACAAAGGCCTGCCGGATACTAAGCTCCATCAGATCATCGGTTAACTGCTGACAACTACCGGTCTGACGATATAACAAACACATCGCCTGCAGGCCTTTCTGAGTCTGCTGCATATTGTGTAACTGCTCCGACAGGTTAAGTCGAATGAGCTGGCTCAAACCCTGCTGCGTAATCCGGGCTGCCTGTTGCTGATTTTCATACAGTCGCAGCGCGACTTTATTAGCCTCTTTTTTTAAAGCAGGGTAAAGTTTTATTTCAATACCGGCTCGCTGAATAAGTATTTCACTCTTTAAATCACCAAAATCCCACTGCCTAATGTTTTCAACTTCATAGCCCGAGAGATCATCAGAAACCGACTGTTCTATGACATCATTATCTGCATCACTTTGCAGCGCCAAAATATCTTTACTCTGTTTGATAACATTACCGGCATTATCCAGTAATTTAAACGACATAAACAAATAGTCTTCAAGCAACTCAGTGCGCCAGGCATCAAACGGTATGCTGACACCGGTTATTCGCTTTAGTTGTTCCGCCATTTCTACGGTCAGCGGCCTTTCGCCCTGTACCATGCTTTGCAAACAAGCATCGGCAAAATCAGGTACCGGTACAAAATTTCTTCGCAGACTTTTTGGCAACGAGCGAATCAAAGCGATGATCTTTTCTTTCAACATACCCTCAACCAGCCATTCACAACGCACTGCATTCACCAGGTTGAGGGCAATCAGCGGTACATGCAAACATATTCCGTCATGTTTTAATTTAGGATCGAAAATATATTCAAGTTTCAGAGCAATACCGTTAAAGCGCATTTCATCGGGAAACAAATCTTTACTGACGCTGCTGGCATCATGCTGCATCAATGCATCACGATCCATATTCAGTAGTTGCGGCTGCCTGGTGACTTCGTGCTTCCACCACTTTTCAAATGCCGGGCCGTTTGAGATACCGGCTTTTATGCGCTGATCATAAAAATCATACAACTGTTGTTCATCGACCAGCACATCCTGTCTTCGAGACTTTGCTTCTAGCCTGTGAATATCAGACATCAGCGCCTGATTGTGTGAAATAAATTTAACTCTTGGTTCATAGTCACCGTTCACCAGCGCCCAGATAAATATTTTTCTTGATGCCTGTGGATCAATCGGGCCGAAATTAACCTTCTTTTTTGAATAGATGGTGAGACCGTATAATAACGCAGACTGATCTGCAGATACCTGCGATGTTTTTTTCTGCCAGTGTGGTTCTGAATACTGATACTTTAATAAATGTGCCGCCTTCTCTTCCAGCCACTTTAACTGTATCACGGCGTTCATTCGGGCATAAACCTTCTGGGTCTCGATAATTTCTGCAGCCATGATTAATTTCGGCTTACTTTTAAACAGGCCGGAGCCGGGGAAAATATAAAACTTGCGCCCGCGTGTTCCCAGATAATGCTCTTCCTCTGTTTTAAATCCGATATGACTTAATAAGCCAGTCAGTATTGCGCGGTGCAGCGAGTCATAATTTTCTTCTTTATTTGGTTTTGCCAGTTGTTTGCTGCTCAGTCGATAACCCAGCTGTTTTACCTGAGAGATCAGTTGCTCATGTACATCCTGCCACTCTCTCATCCGCATATAGGATAAAAAGTTTTTAGCACACCATTGCCGGGTCTTGTTTTGTGACAGCTCTTTTCTTTTTTCCTGATATGCCTGCCAGCAATTCAGATAAAAAATAAAATCAGATTTTTTATGCTGAAAAGGCTGATGCCGCTCATCTGCTGACTGTTGTTTATCAACCGGTCTTTCGCGCGGGTCCTGAATGGCCAAAGCCGCAACAATAATCAACAGCTCACTCAGGCAAGTTTCCTTATTGGCCTCTACGATCATTCTCGCCAGCTGTGGATCTAGCGGAAAAGCAGCCATTTCCCGCCCGGTTGAAGTAATGCCATGATCATCATAGGCGTTCAGTTCTTCTAATAAACGTACTCCGTCGTTTATCAGACGCTGATCCGGTGTGTCCACAAAAGGAAAGCTTTCCATCTCTCCCATACCTGAATAGGCCATTTGCAGAATGACTGATGCCAGGTTAGTCCGGTGAATCTCGGCTTCGGTAAACTCTGCCCTGCCATTAAAGTCATCTTCATCATAAAGCCGGATGCAAATACCCTCTGCGACACGACCACAACGTCCTTTTCGCTGATCGGCAGCTGCCCGCGATACTCTTTCAATCGGCAAGCGCTGCATTTTACTGCGGAATGAGTAACGTGAAATTCGTGCCAGACCCGTGTCGATTACATAACGGATGCCCGGTACTGTCAGTGATGTTTCGGCGACATTGGTGGCCAGAATAATTCGCCTTAAACCACCGGGATGAAATATCCGGTTTTGTTCTTGTGCAGACAAGCGTGCCAGCAGTGGCAGGATTTCTGTATGCCGATACATTTTTTTTCTCAGCACGTCAGCCGCATCACGAATATCACGCTCGCCACTCAAAAAAACCAGAATATCACCCGGTTTTTCCCGAATTAATTCATCTACAGCATCGGCTATGGCTTCACTCATTGAGATCTTTTCATACGGCCGGTAACGCAATTCAACCGGATAGGTTCTGCCTGACACCATGATTATCGGGGCATTGTCAAAATGGCTTGAAAACTTATCCGGATCGATCGTGGCTGATGTGATAATAATCTTAAGATCAGGGCGTTTTGGTAATAGCCGTTTCAGGTAGCCCAGTAAAAAATCAATGTTCAGGCTGCGCTCGTGAGCCTCATCAATAATCAGTGTGTCGTATTGTTTCAGTAACGGTGATTTTTGAATTTCTGCCAGCAAGATGCCGTCTGTCATCAGCTTTATATAACTGCTGTCGAGTGTCTGGTCCTTAAAGCGGACTTTATAACCCACTGCAGTGCCCAGCTCCGTCTGCATTTCCTCGGCAATGCGCGCCGCGACAGATCGTGCTGCCAGCCGGCGCGGTTGTGTATGCCCTATCTGGCCATCGATGCCGCGCCCCATTCGTAAACACAGTTTAGGCAGTTGGGTAGTTTTACCGGAGCCTGTTTCACCACAAATGATAACAACCTGATGCTGATTGATGGCACTTTCGATATCCGCTAAGCGCTCACAAATAGGCAGCCCGTCGTTAAACTCCAATAACGGCAGCGAACTTTGTTTCTTAATCAGTATGGCGGCAGAGTTTTCTGCCTGCTTTAGCAGCTGCTGCAACTGCTGACTGGCTTTCTCTGTTCTTGCCGATTTAATATCGTCTTTAATGCGTTTCAGACGTCGTTTAAAAGCGGCTTTATCGCGGCTAAAGGCCTGACTTATTTTAACTTCTGTCTGCTTTACTATCGATTGAATATCTGACACTGGGTACTACTGTTTGTTTAAATTAATTTTATACAGCTCACTGTAGCCGTGTACTTTATCATGTGCACGTATATAGATCAGTTTTTCATGCTGAGAGATTTTGGCTCGATACAATGATCGCGTAAACGGCTGCTCATTAACATGCGGATGTCCTAGTATCCTTTGCGCAATAACTTTTTTATTTTTATCCAGAATCTCCCAGCCATCTGCATAATGATCCCAGCCAGTATCACCGTGTAGCAGGGTCACATCAACACGATATTCATCGCCGTCATTATTGTGCATTTTTACATTTACTATTTGCACTTCATTTGCCATTACATTCTGCCCGATCAGCAGCAAACACATTATCAATAGCTTATACATAATTTCCCCTTTATGACTCTGTCACTGCGGCCATGTTTGAGTCATAATCGTACCTTGAAAAATTATCTTAGTAAATTATTAGCAGGTAATGATTGTGAATAATGACAAAAACAAAAATACCGAATCAGTTTCATTTTTTCAGGTCTTCAGCAGTGTTATGGCAGCTATGTTTGGGGTTCAGACGGAAAAGAACAGAGAAAGAGATTTTAATAAAGGTAAGCTCTGGCACTATGTTGTAGGCGGGATTATTTTCGCTGTTATTTTTATCACGATACTGATCAGTGTGGTTCAGCTGGCTTTATCTGATATCTGATACCGTATCAGATCCGATATATAACACTAATGCTACGACCATTGTCGCTGTAACTAACGTCTTCGCAGATAGTATTAATTAAGGTTATGCCTCTGCCATGAAGCTCACCATTGGCTGCCTCGACATTCTCGGCTTTAAATTCTCGCCCGTTATGTGACATGACTATCTTCAGCACTGCGCTATTTTCTTCTGGCGTGTAACTAACTGCTATTTTTAGACAGGCATCCTGAAGAGTCTCCAGCCGGTTATTTCGCTCCAGATAATAACGATCAAAGGCCTCATTGCTGTCTTTATCACTGCCTTCCAGCCCCAAAATACCGTGATCGAGCGCATTGGTAAACAACTCAGTTAATAAGGTATGGACGATGCCTTTATGTTCTTTTAACGGTGTGTAATCACCGACTAGCTCAATCAGGTTCTGTACCACATCATTTTTCAGCAGCGTATCATTAACAACTATATCTATATGCCAGGGCACTGTGGCTTTATAGTTAACACTAACTTTTTCTTCAGATTCTGCTTCAAGTGGCAGACATGATATTTCGATAATGGAAACATCATCAGACTGCGCCACTCCGGCGCTGTACTCCTGATAGCAGTTCATCACCGAGTTTAAAATATCATCACTACCCACAATAGCCTTTTCAATCATGGAGAGGTCTATCATCTTCTGACTGGTATTTTCTGCCTCTGACAAGCCATCGGTAAAAACCAGCAGTTTTTGATTTTGATTGACATAAAATAACTGAACCGAGTCATCAAACTCATCCTGCTGGCGTACTCCCAGCGGCAGGTGCGCACTTTTTATGACGGTTAACTCTTTAGTACTCTGATCATGTAAATAAGCATTCGGCATGCCACCGTGCCAGACCATTAAGCGATCACCTTTTGCCGACAGCTCAATAATTGATGCCGCAAAAAACATTTCTACTGGCAATAACAAATTAACCTGTTTATTCAGCTCCCGTGCAATATCACCTATGAACGCATTTTCTTCGACTAGCTGGAAAAATATCTGAGAAACAGGCAAGGTACCAACAGCTGCCGCCAAGCCATGGCCGGTAAAATCGCCAATTAAAACTGCCAGGCCGCCATGTCGACGACGAACCACTAGAACCGTATCACCACTAAATGTGCTCATCGGGATACTGTGTGAGCGCACTATTTTTTCATCAAAAAAACAAAACTTTCTAGCCTGGTCGAAAAAATGTGAGACCAGTTCATGTTCACGATTTAGCCGGATATTATGCGTTATCAGTTCTTTATTCTGACGGTTGACTTGCGTATGGAGCTCTCTTATACGACTGTGTGCATTAATTTTTGACAATAACACACCAAAACTGATTGGTTTGCTGACAAAGTCATCACCACCGGCTCCCAGTGCTTCTTCCAGTGCTTCTTCTTCTGATAATGCGGTTACAAATATGACCGGCAGATAACTGTCAGATGCGATTTCTTTGATCTGCCGAGTAGCTTCATAACCATCCATATCCGGCATTTTCACATCCATCAGCACCAGATCAATATCTCCATTATGCACACAGAGTATTGATTCTGCACCGGAAGATGCCATCACCACCTCATAACCTTTGGCACTCAGATAACGATCGAGTATGGCCCGGTTTTTTTCTATATCATCAACGACCAGAATTTTCATGGTTACTGAATAGAAAACATCAGTTCAAATTTTGCAATCATTAAGATCTTTTTAACATTACTGCTGCAATTAATAATTGCCAGCTCACCATCTGCCAGATTAAGAGATCGTTTCATTTTTAAAAGCATGCCTAATGCCGAGCTGTCAATCATGTCAACTGAGCGCATATCAATCACATACTTTTTAGCATCTGCAGGGGCGCTTTCATAGGCATCACGAAACTCATTGAGCAAGGAAAAATCAAATTTTCCACTGACTACAATCTGGTGTTCTCCGGCCTCGTTTATATATCGACTGCTTATACTCATATTACTTCTCTAAAATTAAAATAAATCAATATCACCTGAATCAACTGAAGTTGATTTGATACTGCCTTCTAGTGCCATAGTCACTTCTTTATCAACATTACGAATTAACTCGTTTATCTCAAGCAGTTGTTCGAGGCTGACAGGTGTCGCCGAGTTTGACTGAAAAATTCGTATTTTCTCGTTGATGCCATTCTGTAGATTTTCGATGTGTGTACCCAATTGTACTACCGCATCCTCATACTGGAGAGCCATTACGGCCGTGGCAACATGACCACGAATATCAAAAGCAATTTTTGCGGTATTTTCAATCACCGTACCGACTTCATCATTGACGGAATCAATAGTTTCCAGCATATCATGTATATTATCTTTGGCTTTTAGTGTAGCACTCATATCCATTTGTGCTATCTCACCAATCACATCATTCAATGAAATTAAGCCTTCTTTAGCCGCTTTAGCCCGTTCCTGCACGCCTTCATTCAAAATGCTGGTTTGTTGGGACAATTCTCGCACCTCATCGGCCACGACAGCAAAACCACGCCCCACCTCTCCGGCCCGAGCCGCTTCTATCGCTGCATTTAACGCAAGCAAATTGGTTTTTGATGCAATTTTTTGTACTCCAACCAATCTGTCAAAAACCTCATCCATCACCGAGATCATATCCTGCATTTTGTAGGCTGCATCAACACCTTTATCGCTAACATCGACGATAATGTCGACAAACTGCTTTAACACGACCTCAAGCTCGACGGCGAACTTCCTGAAGGAAACCTCATCTCCCTCCATATCATTGGAGAAATGCTTAACCAACACTTCCAATTCATTGCTTTGCCGGTCCGACAAATTACCCAGTGATAAAAAACTGTTGTTGAGCTTAACAACAGAATCGTTAACAATTCTTTTAATCTGTGAGATAGCCTCCATTGTAGGATTTACCTCGATCGATAAGTCACAGAATTGGCTAACCAGCTTACCCACCTGCTCGGTAAACTCATTATCACTTGCATTAGCACTATCTCTATCTGCTTTCTGCTTCTGCTGGCGCAAATAAAGTGCTGTAGCTGCGGCATAGCTCAGTGACATCAGAAGCGCCAATGTAATCTGCAACCACGCTGAATCGACCGTTATGAGCAAGCCTGAAAGCAATACCGTTAAAATAATAACTGAAACAACAATTTTCAAAACCGCAGCACTCTCTCCATCGGTGTAAGCTCAGATTGATAACACAAAATATTATAAAGCATTGAAACTATAGTCCATTTTTTCTATAAACGATCAATATTAATCATTGTTGCTACTTAAAACATCAATATCTTTAGTTATATCGTCCAGTTCGACTTTTTCTATACTAATAAATTGCCCTTTAATCTTATCCGCGGTGATTTTTACTTCACCCACATCCTTATGCGCCTGTGAGATATGCCGTGAAAGGTTCTCCATACGGGTTCCAAAACGGCCAAATTCTACCGACAGCTTGGACAGGTGTTCTTGTATCAGATGCACTTGCTGGCGCGTCGCATCATCCTTAATAACGGCTCTGGCGGTTGTTAATACCGCCATCAGGGTAGTTGGTGACACCATCCAGACGCGTTTTCTCTGTGACTCTTCGACCAGATCAGGGTGATGTGCGTGGATCTCAGCAAATACGGATTCAGCAGGAATAAACATCACTGCACCTTCAGCAGTTTCACCGCTAATGATGTATTTTTCAGCTATGTCTTTGATATGCTTTTTAATATCTGCTTTAAACTGCTTTTCTGCATTTAACTTATCGAACTCTGAGACATCAAAGGCTGTCATTTTTTGATAACTTTCCAGCGGGAATTTAGAGTCAACAGCTATATTTCCGCTCGGTTCTGGCAAAAACAACATACAATCTACCCGAGTGTTATTGGATAAGGTATATTGCAGTGCATAACTTTGCTCTGGCATCACGTTAGCCACCAGTGCTGATAACTGCACTTCACCAAAGGCTCCGCGTGAGCGCTTGTCTGCCAGCACCTCTTGCAGACTAACTACATTGCCTGACAATTCAGTTATCTTTTTCTGAGCCTCATCAATTAAAGTCAGGCGTTTTAATACATTGGTAAAGGTCTCTGTTGTTTTATCAAAACCCTCACCCAGTTTTTTCTCAACCTGGCCACTAATTTCCTTCAATCTGAGATCGGTTTTATCGGTCAGGCTCTCCACCCGCTTGCCAAAATCATCGCCATACGATTTTAGCGATTTAGCAACCTGCTCATTTTGTCGCAACATATTGTTAATCATCGTCTCGTTTAGCGATTTTAACGATTCCGCCTGATTTTTTTGATTTGCGTCGTTATGTTTAAACAGCAATTCTGACATACCACTTTTGAAGTCATTAAAATTTGATGTCAGCTCTTTATTTAGTTCTGTTATTTTTTTACTTTGATTTTCACGACTTTCAATGTCACTAATTTTTAGCTGGTTCTGAAACTCAGCCATTGAATCGAGCATCTGTGAAACCTTTAATTCAACCAGTGTCCTTAAAATCTCGAACTGTCTAGCCTGCTCATCCGCCCGGCCTGACATCACATCCTGCTTTCTCAGCTGACTGACCAGTATAGCCAGCATTACAACGCTAATAATTGAGATTACGATTAACAGAATCTGTTCAAATGCCATTTTTTCTAATTATAATTAGCCACTAATGTTGCTATTATCCCATTCTTTGCCCCCAGAGTAACCTATGAAGCACCGGCTATGCAGCAGAGATGAAATCCCCGAGCCTGGCTCCAGAGAATTCAGCATAAAAACAAAACGAAAAAGCTATGATTTATTTGTCGTGGCTAAGAATGGCGAGTTTTATGCGTATAAAAACAGCTGTCCTCATACCGGTGCCAGTTTAAACTGGCAACAGGATCTGTTCCTTGATCTTGATCATGCCTTTATTCAATGCAGCGTACACAACGCTCTTTTTGAAATTGACAGCGGTTACTGTATCTCTGGCCCCTGTAGCGGCAGCAGTCTTCACGAACTTAACCTGACGATCGAAAATGATGACCTTTTTGTAACCCTCAATTAATTCTGATATAGAATAAAAAAAACCGGACAAGTCCGGTTTTTTTAACAAGGCTTTAAGCCGCCTGCTCCGTCGCAATCAGATCGCGATAGGCATGCCAGGTTGCATGACCTATTAACGGCATTGTAATGATTAAACCGAGTCCCAGTGTCGCCATACCTATTCCGGTAAAGACAACGATTAAAACCGCCCAGTAAAGCATCGGCTTTTTGTTCTTCATCACGGCCTTAAAACTGGTTATAGATGTGGTTATGCAATCCATTTCCTTATCCATAATCATTGGGATTGATATTGCGCTGATTGAAAATACAAACAGCGCAATGATCGCACCAATCGCAACATACATGGCTAAAAAACCGATGCTGTTTTCTGAGTAGAGCAATTCCATTACCGACATATCGTGTGATGTTAGCAGTGCGGAATTGAAAAACAACGCGGCCAGAATTGCCGATAGCCTGACCCAGGCAACGGTGATAATACCCAGCAATAAAGCATACATGGCAATACAGTCGGGATTACCACAACCGGATTTAATTCCTTTAAAGAAAGACATTTTTGTTTCACATTTTGCAGTATCCTGGGAGTTTCTGCTGATGGCATATAAGCCAACAGCTAAAAAAGGGCCTAACAATAAAAACCCGGTTGTAATTGCAAAAACCAAATGTGAAGAGCTTGAATAAGCATAAACCAGTAACATGCCAATGGCAGCAAACAAGGTACCATAGGCAAGACTTGCTACCGGTGTAGTTTTAATATCATTCCAGCCTGCTCTGAGCCATTTGCCGGGACTGGACATATCGAGCTGATTAATGATAATTTTTTGTCGACTGAGTTCTTCAGTATGACTGATAGTTGTTTCATTCATGAGTTTCCACCTTTATTCCTCGTTAGGCTACAGACTCTTTCAATAAAACGTTCTGTGACTAAAACAATAGTATGCAGAGTTATTTATTATTATTTTAACACCACAAACAAGCTTGTTTTATCGGTACTGACATAGACGCTTCATTAGCCTGGTCGGGAAAACGAAATCTTTATGAGCATTGCGTTTATTTAATATAAGGCTAATAAACACAGTCATTAAAAACCCTGTCTTTTATCAGCCTCATATCAAGTATATGAAAAATAACAGTTGAATCAAATGGTTTTTTATACATTAGAGAATTACAAAAAACTAATTAACTAATGTTTGATAAACTGTTGATTCTTAGAGCCAAAATGGTAAAACCATTTCGCATCGAAGTACTTTATCGTTTATATCAGATGACAAACTAACGCTTATTATAAAACGCCATGATCTTTTGCATCCCGTCAACAATCCCCAGCTTATTATGTGGTGCAGTAAACACGGCCTGTAATTGTGCTTTAGGGTTAATCACAAGAACAGACGCACTGTGATCAAACAAATAGTCATCTTTTTTAATATCGCCACTTGCACCAGCCGCCTTTAGATAAACTGAACTTAGCTGTTTTGACAGGTTATCAAGCTCGGCTTTCTTTCCGGTCACAGCAACAAAGGACGGATCAAAATAATAAACATAGTCACCCAGAATTTCAGCATCGTCACGTTGCGGATCGATTGATACAAAAACCACCTGCGGTAATTCCATTTTTAAAACCGTCATATCAATATAGGCCTGTTTTAACACAGACAATGTATTCGGGCAGACATCCGGGCAGTTGGTGTAGCCAATAAAGATCAGCGACCACTTTCCTGCTAGCTGATCGGGGCCAAACTCATGTCGGCGCTGATCCATCAGCTCAAATTTTGATATTTGCCGGGGCGGATTCAGTATCGTGCCTTCGATAATCGGCACAGCACCACTCTCTCTATCCAGAAGCTGGCTTAATTTAAAACCCGCCCACATTGAAGCGGTTGATAAAACAACAATCATTGCCATTTTAATTAATGTATTTTTATTCATGGTTTTTCTCAAAAGAAATCTATTGGCCAGTAATGATCTGCGACCAGTGCTACAAACAACAGCATCAGATAATTAATGGAATACACAAACGTCTGGATTGCCGCATTTTCTCGCTCTGTAAAAAACAACTCCAGCGATTTATACATAAAAAAACCACCCAGCAATACTGCGGCTACTAGATATATTGCACCGGCAAAATATGCAAGATAAGGCAGCAAGGTAACGATTACCATTAAAATAGTGTACGCAACTATTGCCAGTTTTGTATATTGAATACCATGCGTAACTGGCAACATGGGAATCGCAACTTTAGCATAATCATCACGTCGATGAATGGCCAGCGCCCAGAAGTGGGGCGGCGTCCAGGTGAAAATTATTAACACTAGCAGTAAACCATAGGGATCGACCGAATTGGTCACAGCCGTCCAGCCCAGCAGTGGCGGGGTTGCCCCGGCTAGTCCGCCAATGACAATATTTTGTGGTGTCGCACGCTTTAAATACATCGTGTAAATAACTGCGTAGCCGATCAGACTGGCAAATGTCAGAACAGCTGTTAGCACATTAATGTAGAGTACCAGTATCGCCATTGAGAGCACTGCCAAAACGAGCGCAAAAACAAAGGCATTTTTTATATTTAACCGTCCGGTTGGTAATGGTCTGCCTTCCGTACGGCGCATTTTTGCATCTGACTTATACTCCACCAGCTGATTAACAGCTGCGCCAGAGGCTGCAGCCAGACCGATTGCAAGATTAGCAATGATCAGAACATCCCATTCTATTGCCCAGGCAGGAAATGCCAGTACACTTCCGACAACTGATGTGAGTATCAAAAGCGCAACCACTTTAGGTTTACACATTTCATAATACTCTCGCCAGCCTGTACGTTTTGATTCTGACATAACAGCAGTATCTGTTTCACTCATGATCAAAATCTCTCTTTTGGTAACGACATATAATGAAACAATGTTACCAGACTTAATAACAACATAACCGCAACACCGTTATGGGCAAGTGCAATTGGCATGGGGATGGAAAATAGCACGTTACTAATACCCAAAATAACCTGCAACAGCAGCAAACCAGCAACGATTTTCAATATATTTCTTAAACGTTTGTACTGCCAGACTTTAGTTAGCATATAAATCAAAACAGCGATCGTGATGTAAGCACCCATGCGATGCGTCCATTGAATGGCTACGCGGGCGTCGTTACCTAAAATACCAAACTCGTAATTATCGACACCGTGGCCCCATAACTGAAACGCACTGACAAAATCCATTGGTGGCAACATGCTTCCCTGACAGGTTGGAAAATCACTGCAGATAATCGCAGCATAATTCGAACTGGTCCAGCCACCTAAAAAGATCTGAAAAAACACCACTAACATCGCTATTTTGACAACCCCTGTTAACTCGTGCTGATGAAAGTCAACATGGCGGTCTCTCAATCTCAAGGTGATATACCAGAGCAAACTCAATGTCACAAAGCCGCCAAGCAAATGCCCCATTACGGTAACCGGCCAAAGACCCAATGTTACTGTCCACATCCCAAGCAATGCCTGAAAGATTATTAATCCCCCAAGACCCACCGCAAGCGGTGTCATATTTTTAACTTCATCTCTGTATTTAATCAGTAAGAATGTTATTAAAAAGACAAGCAATCCAAGAACACCCGCAAAGTATCGATGAATCATTTCAGGCCAGGCTTTTTCAGCTACAACCTGATGCTCAGGAAAAAGCTCTTTTGCTTTGCTCAAAGCCACTTCAGACTGTGGAACTGATAGATGCCCATAACAGCCAGGCCAATCAGGACAACCAAGACCTGCGTCACTCAGCCTTGTCCAGGCACCTAACAAAATCACAATCAGCGCGAGACATGCCGTACCGAAAGTTAGTTTATGTGTTAATAGATTTTTCATAACCTTACCCAATCTGCGATGCTTTTAGCAAGCGCTTGATGTCACTAATAATATCTTTAGCTGTTTTGTCATTTGAATATTTCAGAATCACATTGCCAATAGGGTCAACAATAAATATTATATTTTTTTCTATCATTTCATTATCAGCGTATTCCAGAGCCTCATTAAACACTTCTTTTTTACCAATATAGCGATCAAAGTTTGAATAATGGCTTTCTATCTTTTTCTTAAATTCAGCATTGATATTTTCATCGAAATGAATCAGAAGGTTAACAAAGCGAGGGGACTCTTTATGCAGCGACGTTTTTATCTGGCGAATGGTATATATCTTTTCTTCGCATTGTTTATCGCAGTTTGCATTCATAAAATACATCAAATGCCAGTGACCGTACAACTGCTTCTCTGTCGCGTCTGTACCATCTAAAGATTTCAACTTCATATCCAACAGTTGCACACCAGGCCTTACAAATTCACCTCTGTTTACTGTATTCTCCGTACCACCTGCAGTAAACAACCAGTACGCGGCACCTATAGGTGCAACAAAAGTGAATATAAGCAGCCACAACATATAGGGTTTAAAGTTATTATTTTTTTGTTCTTCACTCATCATCATCTTTCTTTTTTGTATTTACTATAAAAAATATACCCAGCAATGCACAAAATAGTGCGAACCATTGCACGGCATAGCCAATGTGTTTATCACTATCCAGCTTATAGGCCGGCCAGTTTCTGTCAAACCCTGCCGCCGATTTTTTATCCAGCATAATCACAAACGGCTTTAAACCAACACCTAAAACCTTTTCTAATTCCTTTATATTAATACTTTGGATAATAACAGGCCATTTTCTTATATCATATTGCTGTTCTGCTAACATAAAAACTTTATCGTAAGGCGTACGCACAAATCCGCTTAACGTTAACTCTTCAGCTGGTGTAGCAATAATAGGCAAATCCTTTCGATATTTTGATCTTTCAATCCAGCCTCGGTTAATCAGCAACCAGCTTCCATCTTCCGCTTTAAACACGCTGATTACATGATATCCCGCCTTCTGGCCCATCACTTTATTATCTAGAAGAAAGTTTTTTTCTATTTCAAATCGACCTGACAGAGTAACTGTCATAAATTGTTTTTCTTCATCGAACTCGGGTAATAGATCAATCTCCACGGGTTTTAATTCAGCACGCGAAGTAATTTGCTGCTTTAGACTTTCCTTAGACTCGGCGCGTGACAATTGCCACTGCCCTAATGAATACAACAGATATAACAACAGCAGCGTTACCACCGTTGGTATGAGTTTCGGACTAAACGTGTAGGACCCGAGCCTGATTGTAAATAATCGTAAATCCAGCATAGTTCGAGTCATCAATTCTATATATAATCAGTGAGTAATCACTAATTTAAAAACGGTATAGCTATGTTATTCAAATCCATCATTATTATTCTGTTACTTCTGATACTGGCCAGCCTTGGCCGTGCGCTTTATCACATGATACGTAAAGAGCGTAACCCTGATGGGGTGGTTAATTCGCTTACTTATCGAATCGGTCTTTCTGTATTACTGTTTGTTCTAATTCTTGTAGGAACTTACATGGGATGGATCACACCCCATGCAATTACCTGATCATTTCATTGATTTGCCAAAGGTTTAAATTAAATCTCTGGCATATCAAATATCATTTTCAATTACAGAATGTAAACAAAAATGAACAGACCCAACCATACCACATCAACGAAATGCCAGTACCAGGCAGCCGCTTCAAATGCAAAGTGGTTGTCTGCTGTGAAATGCCCTTTCAAACAACGCACCAGCATTACTGCAATCATGATGCCACCAATCGTCACATGGAAACCATGAAAGCCGGTCAGCATAAAGAAGGTACTGCCGTAAATACCCGATGCTAACGTCAGTCCCATTTCGCCATATGCGTGTACGTATTCCATGACTTGCAAGACCAGGAATGAAACACCCAGTACCAGCGTAACAATCATCCATAAGTTTAACTTTGAACGTTCACCCTTACGCAGGGCGTGATGTGCAATCGTCAGCGTTACTGATGAAGTCAGCAGCAGCAAGGTGTTAATCGCCGGCAAACCCCATGCACCCATTGCTTCTTTAGGCGCAACAAACTTTGCATTATCCGGGTTAGCAAGGACAGGCCAGACGGCTTCAAATGCCGGCCATAACACTTCATGCGTCATCGCATTATTACCGGCTCCACCTAACCACGGCATAACCAGCACACGTGCATAGAATAATGCGCCGAAGAACGCCGCAAAGAACATTACTTCCGATAGAATGAACCACATCATACCCATACGGAATGAAACATCGACCTGCCCGTTATAGCTAGGCGATTCTGCAACCACTGTACTAAACCAGCCATACATCATAGCTAAAACAGATATGAGACCAATCATGAGAATCGGCATACCGATGCTTGTTCCATGAATTGTATTTACTGCACCGAACACAGTGACAAATAATGTAAGACTTGCAATTATCGGCCATTTGCTGGGTTCGGGAATATAATATCCATCATTTGTAGACATAATACTTACCCTTTATTTATTTGCCATCGACACGTTAGATTTCTCTTTTGTTGCCGCTGGACTATTAAAGAATGTATAAGAAAGTGTCACAGTATTTATGCGTTTTGGTATATTTTTATCCACGATAAACACCACTGGCATTTCTTTTTCTTCACCTGACTTTAATTCCTGCTGCGTAAAACAAAAACATTCGGTTTTTGTAAAATATTTCGCAGCCTGTCCAGGCGATACACTAGGAACGGCATTTCCAACAATTGAATTGGAAGAGACATTCTTAGCAATATAATTAACCCGACTCGGTTCTCCCGGACGTACTTTCATTTTTGAAACGGCCGGCCTGAATTTCCACGGCATGTTGTCATTGAGACTGCCAATGAACTCAACCGTAACCCAGCGATTATTATCAATATCTGCCGGTTTAACTTCGGCAGCCTGGTCACTGGTTTTTCCATTCAGACCGGTAATGTCACAGAAAATGTTATACAGGGGAACCAATGCATAACCAAAACCAAACATAAATACGGTCGCCAGCAGCAGTTTTCTTACCACTTTACTGTTCGCGTTTTTTTGTTGATTCTGGTCAGTCATTGTCGTTTCCTTATTTCACTTGTGGAGCATCAGTGAAGCTATGGAATGGTGCTGGAGATGGTAATTGCTCAAATTCCAGACCTTCTGCGCCTTCCCAGACCCGGTCAGTTGCTTTCTCGCCACCGCGGATACACTTGATCACGATGAAAAGGAATAACAGCTGAATACCACCGAATACAAATGCACCGATTGACGCCATTTGATTAAAGTCAGTGAACTGCAATGCATAATCAGGAATACGGCGAGGCATACCCGCTAAACCTAAGAAGTGCATTGGGAAGAACAAGACATTAACCGACACCAGTGAAATCCAGAAATGGACTTTACCCAGTGTTTCGTCATACATATTACCGGTCCATTTTGGTAACCAGTAGTACGCGCCTGCGAAGATCGCAAACAGTGCACCGGTAACCAGTACGTAATGGAAGTGAGCTACGATGAAATAAGTATCATGGTATTGGAAATCAATCGGCGTGATTGACATCATCAGACCTGAGAAGCCACCAATGGTGAACAGGATAATGAAAGCAACCGAGAACAACATAGGCGTTTCGAAAGTTAACGAACCTTTCCACATAGTTGCTGTCCAGTTAAAGACTTTAACTCCGGTTGGTACCGCAATCAGCATGGTAGCCAGCATGAAGAACAGCTCGCCTGCCAATGGCATACCAACTGTGTACATGTGATGAGCCCAAACGATGAATGACAGAATCGCAATCGATGCTGTTGCATAAACCATAGAGCTGTAACCAAACAGTTTCTTACGTGCAAACGTAGGAATGATCTGCGAAATGATACCGAACGACGGTAAAATCATGATGTACACTTCAGGATGACCGAAGAACCAGAACACATGCTGGAACATAACCGGATCACCACCACCCGATGCTTCGAAGAACGAAGTACCGAAGTTACGGTCAGTTAACATCATAGTCACCACACCTGCCAATACAGGCATTACTGCAATCAGCAAGAAGGCGGTGATTAACCATGTCCATACAAAGATAGGCATCTTCATCAATGTCATGCCAGGCGCACGCATATTCAGAATGGTTACGATAACGTTGATAGAACCCATAATGGATGAGATACCCATTAAGTGAACACCAAAGATAAAGTAATCCGTCGATGCCGGCCCGTATGTCGTTGACAGCGGCGCATAGAAAGTCCAGCCGAAGTTCGGTGCAGAGCCTTCCATAAACAGTGTGCTAATCAAGGTACCAAAAGCAAATGGAAGTATCCAGAAGCTCATGTTATTCATACGCGGCAATGCCATATCCGGTGCACCAATCATCATTGGCACTAACCAGTTAGCAAAACCCACGAATGCCGGCATAATCACACCGAACACCATGATCAGACCATGCAAGGTCGTCATTTGATTAAAGAAATCCGGTTCTACCAGCTGCATACCTGGCTGATATAACTCGGCGCGTATTATCATGGCCATACCACCACCAATGAACAGCATAATAAAGCTGAACCAAAGGTACATTGTACCGATGTCT
Source organism: Gammaproteobacteria bacterium (assembly GCA_029881795.1). Taxonomy (GTDB): domain Bacteria; phylum Pseudomonadota; class Gammaproteobacteria; order SZUA-229; family SZUA-229; genus JAUVDT01. Next base: position 145,338 of record JAOULX010000001.1, on the reverse strand, counting down.
TTGTGGTTGGTACTGAATAACCAGCGGCCAATACCCGTAGGTTTGTGATCGTGATGATCTTCACTCATTTGAGCATCCCCCAATTATTTACGAGCCGCTTTTACATCGGCAGGTTGAACGGCATCACCAGTATTATTACCAAAAGCATTACGCTCATAAGTAATTACTGCTGCAAGATCGGCATCAGACATCTGAGCGCCATAAGCAGCCATGGCAGGATTAACTTTACTACCATTGATAACGATATCTAAGTGAGCAGCAAGGTTTCCTGTTGCAATCGCACTACCCTTCATAGCAGGGAATACGCCTGGCACACCATCACCAGTTGGACCATGACACGCAGCACAAGAAGCATTATAAACAGCCTCGCCTTTTGCCATTAACTCATCTTGTGACCATACTTTGCTGTCGCTAGCCGCTGCAGCCATAGCCGCACCTTTCTTCTCAGCAACCCAGGCAGCGTAATCTGCTTCTGACTTAACTTCGACAACAATCGGCATAAAGCCGTGGTCTTTACCACAAAGCTCAGCACACTGACCACGATAAACACCCACTTTAGGGACTGTTGTGTGTGCTTCATTTATGTAGCCAGGAATCGCATCTTTCTTAACGGCAAACGCAGGAATCCACCAGGAGTGAATTACATCATTTGAAGTCATTAAGAAACGTACTTTTTTACCAACAGGTAAAACCATACGGTTATCTACATCCAGTAAATAGTTTATGCCTTCTCTGTCTTTAGGATTTTTTGAATTGATTACGTCGCGATTGCTTTGAGCCAGATTACTGAAGAAGCTAAATCCTTCATGCATGTAATCGTAGTTCCACTTCCATTGATAACCCGTGATCTTAATCGTCACTTCAGCATCATCGGCTGGTGATTCCATTTTGATTAAAGTCTTGGCAGCTGGAATAGCCATACCAATCAGTATCAAAAACGGAATAACAGTCCATAAGACTTCAACTGTCATGTTATCGTGGAAATTCGCCGCAACGGCGCCCTTAGATTTTCTATGAGCAAACATAGAATAAAATATTACACCGAAAACACCGGCACCGATGATTACACAGATCCACAAAATTAATGTGTGGAGCTCGTAAACCTCTTGACTGATTGCAGTCACACCAGGTGTCAGGTCCATTTGCGCTGCCGCAAACAGTTCGGTACTAACGAACATAAGGCTTAATACCTTAAAAGTACGGAGTAGTACTGACATGCCATCCCCCATTTATTATTAACATTTTTTGTACTTAAAGGGATCAAACGCATAACCAGCATTGTTTACCATACTTTTTATGCAGGATTTCTAACTTTAAGCCATCGCAGAATAATAGATTTTTTGCACGCTGCCTAGAAAGAACATGAAAACGAGTATAAAAAGTATTTTATCATCCCATACAAAATATTATAAAACTGAGAGAAAGCCGGAAAGGTCTATATGACAAGGGTTTTATATTAAGAATAGACTAATAATCTAATAGATTAATAAATTAAAATAACAATATAACTATTTAATAAAGGCATCTATTGGCACTAGTTAATTTGCTAAAACTAATGTTAGCAAAGCATTATCATACCGCGTATGCGATAGATCAATTTTATCATTACTATTAACTACGACAACAGCGTTTAAACTTTTTGCCACTGCCACAAGGACATAACGTATTCGATGAAATGGCCTTGCTGCCTTGCTCAAAAATTTCCCCATCCTGATAAAACCACAAACCCCGTTGATGTACAAACCGGCTGTTTTCATGCAAACAATACAGCCTGTTCTCTTCAATAAACCAGGCTTTAAACTCAACCTGCCCTTCGCACTGCTCTTTCTGCCCCGCCTGTGTCGATACAATAGTCAGCCCACACCATTTTAGCTTTGCAGCCTCGCTAACAGCCTCAGGCTGTTGTTGATAAGCTGTTAACCAACTCCGTCTGATAAATTCATTATCCCCTAGACAATAAGCACTGTAACGCGCACGCATCAGCGCTTCTGCTGTCTCAGCTGCAGCATGGGCACCATGTATTGGCTGACAACACCTTTCAAATTGCTTTGCAGAACCACAATAACAGTTCATATCACCCTTATCATAACCTTGTGCTTTACATGGTTAATAGACAGCCCTATACTGTCCGAACACTGTCCTCTGACAATATAAACAATACTAATAATAAACATACAATGAGACAGCCCCCCGCTTTACTAAGATTCGCCCTGCTTGCGCCATTGATTTTCATGGCCACGGATTCTTTTTGCCTGAATACTGATACTGAACTCAAAATTGCCGTGCGCGCACACAATGGCGAGGATAACGCCCGCCAACAATGGACTGAAACAAGCCGACAATTAAGCCAAGCCATCGATGGCTATACTTTTACACTGATACCGGTTGTCAGCTTCAATAAAATGCGTGAGCTAGTGCAAAACCGACAGGTTGATTTTGTACTTACCAACCCGCTGGCCTATGCCGATCTAAATAAACGATTTGGTATAACACGTATTTTAACACTGAATAAAAAACTGGCTGACGGTTCCACATCTACCAGTTTTTCCAGCGTCATTTTTGCACACAGTGATAATCAGCAAATCAACCAGCTAAATGATATCGCAGACAAAAGCATAATCGCTGTTCACCAGGAAGCATTTGGTGGCTGGCAAATGGCCTATCGCGAATTCCTGTTACACGATATAGACCCCTATGAAACAGCCAGTAACGTCTCATTCAGCAGTAACAACACACATCTGTCCGTGATCAATGCGGTTCTCAATAAAACTGCCGAGGTCGGGATCATCCGCAGCGGCATCATCGAACAGCTGGAGCGTGAAAACACACTGGATATCAGCCGCTTGAAAATCATTAATCAGCAGCACGATAAATTGCCCTTACTCCACAGCACACAACCGTACCCGGAATGGCCTTTTTCTGTGCTCCAGCATATCAATCACAAACTCTCAAATAAGGTATTTCATGCGCTACTAGATATCAAACCCGATTCGCCAGCAGCAATTGCCGGCAGCTATCATAGCTGGGAAGCACCACTTAATTACAGTGAAGTTGAGCAGTTAATTAGTGATATCAAATACAAACACCTTACCCTCCAAAATATCTGGCAGGATCAAACCAAATTCATCCTGCTAAGCGGCGGTTTTCTGATCTCCATTCTGTTTTATACCTTATATCTGTCTTCACTTAACGGCAAGCTCAGAGCTTCTGAAGCCGAACTTAACCAGCACCGCAGCCACCTCGAAGAACTGATTGAGGAACGCACCGGCACACTGCAGGATGAAGTTAAGCGTCACGAACAAACCGAACAGCAACTGGAACTTTCCAAACGCGCAGCCGAAGACGCCAACCATGCAAAAACAGAGTTTCTTTCTCAAATGAGCCATGAAATCCGCACCCCTCTGAATGCTATTTTAGGTTTCAGCCAGCTAGTCAGATTAGACGCTGATAACAACTCAGATATCAATGAAAACATCAATGAAGTCTTAACGGCCGGAAACTATTTACTGTCACTGATTAATGAAATTCTGGATTTATCGCAGATAGAATCCGGAAAAGATGACATCACATTGCAGCTACTCGACTGGAAAGAAGTACTAGCAGACTGCATCGCATTAACCAAGCCGATTGCATCCAAACAAGGCATCACCATCGCCCAACTCTGCTACCATAGCTGCCCCGTTATGGCCGACAAGAAACGTCTGAAACAAATCTGCATAAACTTAATCAACAACGCTATTAAGTACAACAAACCGAAGGGGTTAATTCAAATTGAATTACAGTTAATTAACCAGAGCAATTATCAACTCTGTGTCAAAGACACGGGGATTGGTATCAAAAAAGAACTAATGGAAAAGGTTTTCACTCCATTCTCACGCGTACTAGATGACCCTAACCGGATCGAAGGCAACGGAATCGGCCTGACCATCACCAAAAAACTGATCGAAAACATGCAGGGCGATATTACGTTTGAAAGTGAATATGGATATGGCAGCTCTTTTTTTGTTACCCTGCCTGCCTACAACCAACAGAGCATGCCTTTAAGCGTTTAACACTGATTAAAATAAGCCTGTAAAAATTCGGCAAACGGCTGATGATCCGCCTTTTCAATTGCCTGTTGTTTTAGCAATGACTCCTTAGCCAGTCTTTGAAAGTAAGCTTGCCGATCTTTGTTAACTGGCAGGCCGTTAAAATACTGACGATGCTTTTCTGACATTCGTTGAGAGAAATGATAAAAACCTTCATTATTTTCTTTCATCAATTTTAGAATCATAGCCGATGGTGTTTTATCAGCATCCTCTATTAATTCAGACTGCTTTTCACAGGCTTTTCTGAAACGTCCGTCTTTGTGATTTTGATCAAGCACATCGGCAAGCGGCATTAACTGCTCAAAAATTTCACGCGACCATTGCTTTAGTTCTTTCTTGCCACTGACGGTATCAAGCATCAGGCCCGGTTCGCGCCCCCGATGAGCTGTCAGCAATAAATTTTCATCAATCATTTTTCGTTCTGCACTGTCGAAAACCGGACTCTGCTGCAGACAACAAAAAATAATAAAGACCTGAATAAACCGTAGCTGATCTTCATTCACCCCTAGCGGATCAAATGGACTGATATCAACAGATCTCAGCTCAATATACTGCACACCACGATCACGCAATGCATTCACCGGTTTTTCCAGCCCCTGCAATACCTGCTTGGGACGCACGCTGCTGTAATATTCATTTTCTATTTGCAGAATATTTGCATTGAGTTGCTGATAGACACCGTCTTTTACAATGCCAATATCATCATAACCCGGGTACGGCGTTTCTATCGCACAGCGCAAAGCATCAATGTATTCTTGCAAGCTATTGTAATTAGCGGTTATCCCGACCTCACTCTCACGCGAGTTACGGTAACCAATCTCACCCAGCCTTAACGAAGTGGCATACGGTTCATAAAAGGAATTTTCATTGTATTCCTGCAGACTGGTTTTCTGACCATTTAAAAAAGATTTACAAATTGCCGGCGACGCACCAAACAGATAAGAAATTATCCAGCCGTAGCGCTGTAAATTGCGCAACACATCAAAGTATCGAGCCGAGACAAAGTCCTGCAAATCAGTACTATCAGATTCAATTTGTTGGTAATGCGACCAGAACTCATCTTTAAATGAATAATTGTAATGCACCCCAGCTATCACCTGCATCACCCGGCCATAACGGTGACCAAGACCACGCCGGTAAACTGTTTTCATCCGCCCCAGGTTTGAGTCGCCGTATTTAGCCAGCGGAATACTGGTTTCACCAGCCACCACACAGGGCATACTGGCCGACCATAACAGCTCATCTTTAAGCTCACCATAAACGAACTGCTGAGTATCTTGCAGAAAATCCATAGACTTCTGCACATCATCAAAAGGCGGGGTAATAAATTCCAGCAAGGCTTCAGAATAATCAGTGGTAATACTGGAATGCGCCAGCGCAGAACCCAGCTCTGGCGGATGCGGCTTTTGTGATAGCGTGCCTTCGGCAGACACCCGCAGGCTTTCTTTTTCCAGCCCGACCCCCCCGCACTGGAAGATCCCAGCTGGAGCCGCGGCATTTAAAGCCTTTAGACGTTGATGAAATTTTGAATACAAACCCAAAGCCGGCAACTGTAATTATCTGATAAAAATGAGCGCTTAGCTTACACCATGACCATGAAAAAGACAGATCTTATTCGCTCATTAATCCATACAATAACAGGCTATTTATACTCAACATCTGTTAAACAGCCAATTTTATTAAGCGCTAGCCACAGATTCTTATTCGGCAGCAACTTTTTTATCATTACGCGGCGTAAAACGCCTAAAATAGCTGTCACACTCTGAATAGCCGTAACAACGACGACACTCTGATGATGAAAAGCCTGTTTTTTATTAGCCTGTTTATTTTACATTTAAACGCCTATGCCGGCTCCAAAGCCCCGGCCAACCGTTTAATTAATGAGTCCAGCCCCTATTTGTTACAACATGCTTACAACCCGGTGGACTGGTACCCATGGGGAGACGAGGCCTTTCAGAAAGCCCGCCAGCAAGATAAACCGGTTTTCATTTCTGTCGGTTACTCAACCTGTCACTGGTGCCATGTCATGGCGCATGAATCATTTGAAAACCCGGCTATTGCAAAACTCCTTAACCAGCACTTCATCAGCATTAAGGTAGACCGCGAAGAACGCCCTGATATCGACCGGATTTATATCACGGCAGCCGAGATACTGGCCGGCTATGGCGGCTGGCCAACCACCATCATTGCCAATAACAGTCTGCAACCTTTTTTTGCCAGCACTTATCTTCCGCCATTTAGTAAAGCCGGCCATAAAGGCCTTGAGGAAATCTTAACCAACGTGATTACACTCTGGCGTGATCAGCGAGATAAAGTTAATCAGGTTGCTGCTGAGGTTACCGCTCTTATGCGCTCGCATTTGCAAAACCAAGTTACCCAAGGCGAGGTCAAATTAAGCAGTATTGATAATGCATACCTACAATTTAGTCAGAACTTCGATAACGAGCATGGCGGCTTTAGCAACGCCCCCAAGTTCCCGCGCACTGCCATCTTTGATTTTTTATTAATGTACGGCCAAAGCAAACCCAACAACAATGCACACAGCATGGTCGAAAACAGCCTCAACCATATACTGCGCGGCGGCATTTACGACCACGTAGGTGGTGGCTTTCATCGTTATTCCGTTGATGCGCAATGGCAGGTACCACATTTTGAAAAGATGCTTTATGACCAGGGTCTGATCATCAACACCCTGCTCGATGCCGCCCGACTGATGCCCGCCAATCACTATCAGCGTCAGATCAGGCAAAGCCTTGATTTTGTCATCCGTCAGATGCGCCACCCTGACGGCGGGTTTTATTCGGCCTACGATGCTGACAGCATTCGACCCGATAACCCGCAACAACACGGCGAAGGCGCCTATTATGTCTGGAAAAAATCCGAACTCGGACAGCTTTTAAGCCAGCCGGAACAACGCCTTTTTTATCCTCATTTTAATATTCAGGACACTGGCAACGTTGAAAGTGACCCCGAAAAAGAATTCAGCGGCCTCAATATCCTATTTGCAGAACAGTCCCTGCAGGCAACCGCAAAAACACTGGCACTGAGTCTGCCTGACGCTGAATCGTTAATAGAGTCCGCCTTAAACAAACTTCTGCAACAACGACGCATGCGTCCTGCTCCGCACCTCGATGATAAAATCATTAGCGGCTGGAATGCTCTGGTGATCAAAGCGCTAGCCAAGGCGTCGACACAACTGAACATGCCGCAATACCGCGTTGCTGCGGAACAAGCAGCAGGCTTTATCTACCGCCATCTCTATGACCCAAAAAGCAAGCAGCTTTATCGCAGCTACCGCAATGGCAAGCACTCTGGAGAAGCCTATCTGGATGACTATGCTTATTTAAGCAACGCACTGATCACTCTCTATAAAAACAGCAACGACAGGCAATGGCTGGTCTGGGCCAGTGAACTGACCGAACAACAAATCAAGGCATTTTATGACCAGGCTAACCATGGCTTTTTTGACAACAGCGCAAACGATAAAAACATTCTGATTCGCTCTAAAGAAATTTATGATGGCTCAATGCCTTCTGCCAACAGCATTAGCATTGAGAACCTGCTTCAGTTATCCGCATTAATGAAGCGACCTCAATGGAAACAACTGGCCACACAAAGCCTGCATGCGTTCCATCAAAAACTGAACGATGAGCAGGAAAACTACCCGCAAATGCTCAGATCTTATCTGCTACTGCTGCGTGCTCACTGAGCGGGTTTTCGATATGCTTTCAGCGCTTTTAATAGCTGGTCAAATCGAGACTGCTCATACAAACCCATGGCTACTAAGCGCTGATTCAGCTCTATGCTCATGGTTTTTAGCGACTCCAACTCTGTTAGCACCCGGGACTCTTCATGCGTCATGTAATGGGTTAATGCCTGACGAATAATCTGACTGCGACTGGAACCAGTTTTAAGCACCTCCGTGCTGATAAAGTCCGCCATATCCTGGCTTATCTTGACCCTCTCAAGCACACTCAATGCACCTTTTATCTGCTTTTTAGACATATGTAAAAATACCTCATAAAATCAGATAGATAGCTTTTTAGTGCCACCTATTAAAACTTATTGAAACAGGCAGTTAAGACACTATTGTAGCCATAAAATCATATATGCTTATAAATTAACAAATAAGTTCTAAATTACAATATGTTACGTAATATTATAATGTTATCTAAAGCCAATCAATGCCGATAAAAACAACCGCCCAGAAGTAAGTTCTTGTTAATTTTAATTAAACTGATAAATTCATCGCACTTTTAAAGCAGCAATAAACAGGATTTATTAACGCCATTATGAAAGTGGTTAAAAACAGGTTTGAGCAACTGATAAAAGCCCGCGGATTAAAAACCAAGGCCTCGCATCAGATAGCGATCAGTCTCGAGGCATTTGACAAACTGGCCGAGTGGGCGATAGCCGATGGTATTTATGATAAACAAATGTTTTTCGTTCGTGTCAGCGAATGGCTCTGTAAGCAGCGTCTACCCCGTGCCACTAAAAAGCGGCATAACATTGATAATGAGCGCAAATTCAGGGATATCGAGGATTTGCTAAAGGACATACATCAGCACCACGTTGATAAATCCACTAAAGTCTCTATGTTAAAGCTGAATGACGACGCATATCAGGTTATCATACGCTGGGCCGTACAGCAGGGAGCAACCGGCAATGAAGAGATGTCTGTCTTATTCAGCGACAGCATCATGAAAGCCAGCCTGCCCGGACATAGAGGGCCGGATAAAGCAAGTACACCGCATTCAGGCAGGCCATCCGAAGGCGCTTTAAAAAAACCCTCTGGCATTATGCAACTTGCTGATGTATAAAGAATTTATCTGTTTTGAAATACTTCGAAACAGAACCATTACTCTCTAAATAGGAGATATGAAACATGTGGTATAACGGTCTTTTAGACTTGTCAGTCTGGCAAATAGTCGGTATGACTTTGCTATTTACCCATATTACGATTGTTAGCGTTACCGTTTATCTGCATCGCTATTCTGCTCACCGTGGCCTGGAATTAGGCCCTATACTGCGACATTTCTTCCGTTTATGGCTATGGCTGACCACCGGCATGGCCACGAAAGGTTGGACTGCCCTGCATCGCAAACACCATGCAAAATGCGAGACAGCAGAAGACCCTCACAGCCCGGTTGTTCTGGGTATCGGCAAGGTATTACGAGAAGGCGCTGAACTTTACCGTGCCGGTCTGACTGATGAAACGCTGGAAAAATACGGTAAAGGTACACCGGAAGACTGGCTCGAACGCAAAATCTATCGGCCACATGGGCGTACCGGCATCATGATCTTTCTGGTCATCGACCTGTTACTGTTTGGTACTGCGGGCATCACTGTCTGGGCGGTTCAAATGGCATGGATCCCATTATTTGCAGCCGGCGTCATTAATGGTATTGGTCACTACTGGGGCTACCGTAATTACGAATGCGCTGACGCCTCCACCAATATCGTACCCTGGGGTATCCTGATTGGCGGTGAAGAACTGCATAACAATCATCATACCTTCCCAAGCTCATCTAAACTGTCCAGCAAATGGTATGAATTCGATATCGGCTGGATGTATATCAATATTTTTAAAATGCTCGGTTTATTAACCATTAAACGTGTTGCACCAAAGGCTAAAACCGATACTAGTAAAAATATTATTGACACCGACACCTTAGCCGCGATATTTGATAATCGTTTTCAGATTATGGCAACCTATGCCAAAAAAGTAGTTGCTCCGCTGGTTGAGAAAGAAGCGGCTCAGGCCGATGCTGACAGTAAGCCCTTATTCAATAAAGCGGCGAAGATTCTTTCACGTGAAGAATCACTGGTTAGTGAGCATGATCACAAACGCATTCAGGAAATCATTGCGCAGAACAGCGTACTCAAAACGATTTATGAAAAACGTAAAGAGTTACAAAATGTCTGGCAGACACAGGTCAGCAATAATGAAGAGCTTGTTAAAGCACTGAAAGAGTGGATTGCAAAAGCTGAAGCCACCGGCATTCAGTCTCTGAAGGAGTTTGCTCAAAGCCTGTCACATTACACCATGCAGCCAAAAACTGCCTGATTTCGATTTTCGATATCATAAAAAAGGAGCCTCTGAGCTCCTTTTTTTTCGCACTTTATCTTTGCAAATCAGACAGCATCGATGTGTTAACTAATGCGCCACTAAAGCAGCCTCTAGTTCTGCAAAAGTCTTGGCTCTAATATCCATATCAAGCGTTTCTCCTAAACGCCGGGAGATTTCCGTAGCCGAGAACAAACCGCGTATTCTTTCATGCTCAGCCACAAGCACATGCTGACGCCCGACAGCATGGAATGTTGCGACAATATCACCTATCGATGCGCGTACAACATCCGGGTAATTGATAACCTCAATCCCTTCTTTGGCTGTCATTATTTCCTGTACTAAAATATCATCACGACTCCCGCCATGCTCACGTAAATAACTCAGCGGTCGTTCGCCCAGAATATCAGTCGCTGTTATCAGCCCTAACAGTTCATCTTCAGAATTCGTCACAAACAACAACCTCACAGCACACAGCACCATCTTTCTTTCAGCCTCTGTGATAGATATTGCAGGACTAATGGTATACGCAGCGGCATGCCGCAAATCTGTCATGACTTCTGTTGCCGGGGAATGCTTGGATACACCCGAACCATCCGCATCGAGCTTTAACTTTACGCCTTGATTCAACATAGAATGTTTTAACGATGTATAGTGATTTAACATAGTCATCTCCTTTTTATCAGAACCAGCCTTACGACCACTATAGGTATGACACCGATTGTTTGCCAAACAGTTCTATTTATCCTCACCATCATCTGAGGCTATCAGCGCGGCCTAATAAATTAACTAAATGTATCAGCTTATTGATACAAATCAGCGAAATATCAGTGCTTTAGACTAGAATTTGTTTATCTGTTTTATCAGCGACCTCTCTCAATTAAATTCAGCTTTACAGGACTCATCAGATGAACACCCTGACCAAAGGTATCAGCATGTTTTTGCTGTCAGTCATCATAATGGCTTTATTAATTACCACTGTGCTCGCTTTTCTGCTTGGATTCACGCATCCTCTGCCCTGGATTTTAATATTTATTCTTATCATCATTCCTTTCATACACGAGGTTATCCTAAAAAAGCAACTGATAAAATGGCAGGACTCCATGTCAACCGGGATACAGCTAGTCGATGAAGACCACCAGATACTAATTAATCTGATCAATGAATTGCAAACAGCAACCCAGTTTAAAGTAGAACAGAAAAAGATTGATGAAATTATGCAACGCTTAATCAGTTACACAAAATATCATTTCGACCGGGAAGAGACTTTAATGCGAAACAACCACTACCCTGATTACGAAAACCATAAAAAACTACATCAAGAAATGATAGCTAAAATTAATGATTGCACGTCAAAATATCACAGCGACCAGGATCATACTATTTATGACGCACTGGATTTTTTAAAAACATGGTTGATTAACCATATCAAAGGCAGCGATCGTGAGTACATACCCTACATCAAGAACATTGAGCTATCCGGTCACGATCACAAAATATAAACCCTATAAAATACCAACCAAAATACAATGATAAAATTTTATAAACACTTATTAGCAAGGAAGATGATATTTAATACCACACTTGGTGCCGCCATATTCTTCATGGTCGCAGGAGTTGTCTACTGGGGTGCATTCAATACAGCAATGGAAGCCACTAACAATCTGGAGTTTTGTATAAGCTGTCATGAAATGAAAGATAATGTTTATATCGAGTACCGGCAAAGCACTCACTACAAAAATCGCTCAGGCGTCCGGGCTGCTTGTTCTGATTGCCACGTGCCAAATGAATGGCAACATAAAGTTGTGAGAAAAATACGTGCAACAAATGAATTATTTCACACCGTTATCGGTAGCATCAACACAAAAGAAAAGTTCTCAGCTAAACGTAAAGAACTAGCTCAAAGCGTATGGACAAGCATGAAAAATAATGACTCCCACGAATGCAGAAACTGTCACAATTTTGATGCCATGGATTCATCAACACAGCTTAACCGCAGCGTACTGGTACATGCATCTGCAGAACAAAGAAATATGACCTGTATCGACTGCCACAAAGGAATTGCACATAAACTGCCTGAAGGCATCGTCAACAGCAAAGGAGGCCGTGACGAAGATCACGAGTATTACAAAGACAAAGACATTAAGTGTTACCAGTGCCATGAAGACATGCCCAAGCCAGAACAGGACTGGGGCTTTTAAGTTAATAAAGCCTCATTAGAAACTTTAACAACCAACTACAACAACTTATCTGTATTCAACAAAATATATTGATACCCCCAGAGCTATCACCACAATTTCAATCAGACTAATCCACAACAACATATAAGTAATTCGTCTCGCTGTCGGTTTCATCGGCTGCCAGATTTTTCTCATATACCAGCGCCATGGCGCAAACCACGACCAGCGTTTCCAACGAACAAGATAGGCCTGAATATCTTCTGCCCACTTGGTCAGGCTTTTGTCTACTTCATGCAGACGAGCTTGTCGCTCAGATTCATTCAGCGTTTCATAGTCTTCAATAATAGTAACTTTAGAGCCTTCGCTCACGGATTCTATTTTAAAGGTTGTACTGGACTTCAGACCGTCATGATAGCTGATATGTACACCGTCTTCACGTGGCTCTATCTGAAGTTTATTATCAAGATCAAGCGGGGGATCATTACTCAGATTTCGTGCCGTTAACTGATAACAATTATCACCACAGCTCTGCCACTTCTCAAATTCAAGATAAGGATTAATCCTAAACAAACGACTAACGTCCTGACAAAAATCAATAAGCAGCTGTCTTTCCATCGGCGTTTTAAATGATACCCACGCAGCATCCTTACTGTCTGTGGGTGCAGCAAGCTCATCCATTTGGGTATGGCACTATTAACAAAGGTGTCGTCAAATTCTTTGCCAGCGACTCTGTTGTCATACGCGAACGCAAGCCTGACAAGCCTTTAGGTCTGGGTGAGCCGATTACAACCATATCGTAATTTGATTCCTTGCAGGTACTGGTCAGGCATTGATCCGGTTTACCAAGTATCACTTTACACTGATAACGTATTCCCTTTTCTTCGGCTTGTTGACGCACTCTGGCGATATGCTGATCTATTTCCTTACCAAGCTCAGACTCAATATAGCGCCCGTAACGATCCCGTGTTGAACCGTTATTAAGCCAGTCATCTCCCATCATATCTTTCCAGAGATCGGGCACTACCAGTAAGTGATCGATGCTTGCATCGGTCTCACACATCGCAATCGCTGCCCGCTCAGCCGCCTGCGCACCATCTGTACCATGGCTTGAAAGTAAAACGTTTTTTGAACTGATCATAAAACACCATCTTATAAGTTGCCGGCACCAAGATCGGCACCGGCTTAGTTTTACATCAACTATTGCTTAGTAACTGACGAATACGCCAAAAGCAATAACCAGAGCAAGGATCAGCGCAACGAAATCTTCCTTTCGGTCGCTACCGAAAATTGATAACGCCGAACCACGGTCAAACTTTTTCTCTTCACTCATGACTTATTCTCCTATATGGATCCGGATACAAACATCATAACAACAACCAGTGACAGCACTGCCTTCAGCGTACCGACCACCGCACCGATAATTGCAGGCTGACCACCTGCCTGCTTCATTGCTGACATAGTAATCTGCATACCCAAACCAACCAGACCAAAAGCAAACAACCAGGTTATCCAGTTCCGGAAGGCCTTGATTTTCTTAGCCGTGTGTCGAACTGCTTTATGTGCGCCTTTGAGGATTTTGTTGGCATCCTTTGAAAGTACTTTTGCATTGACTAAACCACGCAACGCATCATCATCTTCAATACTCATTACTTTGCCATTATCGATAAGATTCTGCACAGCCGTCTTACGATCTTGGCGCTGTATCTTATTTATCTCGGCTGAGAGCACAGCAATTTTATCGGCTTTCAACAATTTACTTTCTTTGAAACCGGACTCTGCCGTATTACCGAAGTATTTACCTTTGTAATGATTGGCCGGTGCAAAAATACCGGTTGAAGACAAGGCAAACAACAAGATAAAACCGATAACAAACACCGGGAATTTCTCGAAAATAACCCGGCCCACATTAACTGTTTCGGTTACGCTTTCTTCACGTTTCACATACCAGACTGCCAGCCATATAACGATGATTGGTAATACCAGCACACGCGTAATATTAAAAATTTCTGCAACCTTAAGGGTTTCTATCCCATCTGGCTGAAAGGCCAGCGCAGCTCCGGCCACCTGAGCTGAATTAAGAATACCGGTTCCTGCCCAGGCACCGAATTGAACATAGTTCATGCCAAGCAAGTTACCCACAACTGGAAAGATAAACATACAGCCAACGCCCCATAATAAAATGGTACCGATGGTATAGGCTATCTCAACAGATTTAGCCTGCACAACCGGCGCAGCTGCAACAGTGGCAGAGACGCCACAAACCCCCATCCCGGCAGATAAAACGCCGCCCATGGAATTAGGGATTTTCATTCTGGCACCCATCCACAACACAATGCCGACAGAACCCAGCACAAAGAAACCAATCATGATGATTGACAAGCCACCGAGATTTTTTAATTCTGCCGCGCTGTAAAGCGTACCCAACAGAATAACCCCGGTTTTCAAACCAAGACGTGACAATCTGACACCATTTTCAGCCCATTCCGGTACCCGAAAAACATTGACCGTAACAATACCGACCACAATACCGATAACGACGTAATTCAGCCCCAGCAGTTTATGAATGTATTTGCCCGTGTCACCGACCTTGCCCATCATTTTGCTGACAACAGCCACTTCAGGCGCAACAAACCATCGCACCATCATTGCAATAATCAGAATAAACATGGCACCGGCAATAGCCGAAGAAAAATAATCCCATTGACCCTCGCTATGCGTTCCAAACAACTGCCAGCCACCTATCAGTACAGACAACACACCGAAATATAACGGAAGTGTCGTTAGCTCTGCGAGATACTTATATTTTTTTCCTCCGAGATGTTCTATATAACCAGACAACGCACCAGAATCAGCCATGAACCAGATAGCGAGCATGATGATACCGATAACGAGTAGTGCCGGTGATTTCTTGGTGTAAACCATGACGTCTCCTCCTTTCGGATACTTCATTTATTGTTATTAATATTTTTATATACCCGCCTTATTGCAAGTCAGGTAATCCATATAAAATTAATCTTAGAATTAATTCTTTTAATTGAACCCGTCTATTGAGACATATTACACAGCAAATAACAAACAGAAGATTATTTAATTATAAAAAGATAATATAGAGTTAATTTTTTTAAAATTTTTCGATACAGCTTGTTTCGTCTTGTTTTATAAGGAATTTTTCCCTGCTAATTTAAAAACAACAATTTACTTATAAAAATCAAACTCCGAAAATATTTAAATAAACTAACAGCCAAAAAAATTCACACTGTGAAATAAAAATAAAAGCACCATGACAACCAGTACTGGAAGCGGTTTATTATGTGTAACTAAAATCACATATGTGAATTATTCAGCAAGATTGAATCTGTCTAAATGGTGAATTTGATGTTTTTTAGAAAATATGTCGCATTAGAAAGCAGCATAAACATAAAAACTACAGGTTATCCTGTGAGATATGCTGATTAAAAACTTTCACGATTGCTTTTAAATTTCTTATATTTCGATTGAATTGTAATGGCTTTGGGTTCAACTATGCAGTTTTCTCTGCATAGTGCACAACCTGTACACAGGCTTTGATTAATTTCTGGCTTTTCCATACTCCACAGCATAGCACCTTCTACCGGACATACACGACAAGCGCCACATTCAGGCCCACTGTATGGTAAACAAGCTTCTTTATTAATCACTGCATTGGAAAGTTTCGGCACATAACGTTCTTTGTATTGTACTCCCAGTGCGTTAGCTTCTGATAGTTCATAGCTTTTATTGCCATCATTAGGCAGTACCAGCGCGTTCACCTCACAGGCATTCACACATGGCCAGTCCTCACACATATGACAACCTTTACTCAATAAATCCATAGCCGGCGTAGAAATAACTTTTGCGCCGAGTTTTGCGGACAACGGAAATACTATGTCATAAGGACAGGCTTCAATACATGCTTCACATCGAGTACAGGTCAGTAAAAAGTCCAGCTCATCAATAGCAAAGGGTGGGCGAATCCATCGCAGCGCATTCTTTCTCGCCTGCTCAGCAGAATGATCAGTCACAGCTTTTGCAGCTTTTCCTGCGCCACGGGTAAAAAATGACCTTCTATCCAAAATAATACTCTCTCTTTAATTTCAGTTTACAAGCTGGCTGGAACCACACATAAGGCACCTACTCTCATAGTCATAGGCTGCATTAACATCCAGATATGAAAACTGTTAATCGCTACGATAAATATCAGCATCGGCAATAAATGCAACGAGCTTTTAATATTTAAATCTTCAGTGCGACGCTGCAGTACTTTTATTGCAATCCAGAAACCAAACATCATCAACACAGACTGTAAAATAAAGATATTATTTTCAGATAACAGCATACTGTTTTTGATTAACAGTTGATCTGCCACACCGGAATAACTCACATTACTTCCTAACGGATTAAGAAATAACTGACCGGCTCCTACCGACTCGCGTATCATATGATTTAGGTTATGCGCCAAATGATAGGAGAAGGCTAACGGTAAAGTAACAAAAACCAGACTGGTAAATATTTTTTTAAAGCCAAGATCTTTTCCAGAACTAGAACTTGACCAGCGTCTCGTTATCTCAATAGCTAAGGCATAGATGCCAACCGGAATCAGCACACTCAACACCAGACCTACTGAAAAGCTAACCAGCAACTGACCCGAGTCACCGATAATTTGTGCAAACTTTCTTAAATTATCTTCCCAGAACTCCATCATGGTAATACCATGAAAACTGGTCAGCGTTAACAATATCAGCATAAACCAGGCCTCATCCCAGTGAGGTTTTGCGCTTTCTATCGCTTCCTGACTTTGCGGGCGAATTCGCCACGCAACATTCTTATCAGGACAACTTTGAGTACAGTTACCACAGGAAGTACAATAAGTGTTTTGAGTTAGCCTGCCCATAACCAGCTGAGTAGGACACGCATCGACCAGTTCAGTACCTGTAAAACATTCCATTGTTTTACAGTCTGTACAAATGTCGTTATCAACAGGTCGCAATTCGACAGGTGCCAGCTGCGAATAAAAACCTATCGTCCTTCCAACAGGACAAATGTAATGACAAAACGCCTTATTCTTAAACATGGCCAGTGAAATCACCGCCAACACTACCATCACTAAAGACAAAATCGCTGTCATATAGGGGCTAGTGGTAATACCATAACCTAACTCCAGCCAGGTTAATCCAACAAACATAATCAAAGCAGGCCAGACACTGCGCATCCATTTCGGCGGTGTCATTTCAAGACTGTTATTAATCTTTAAGGAATATTTTTTAAGCCAGAACCTTGGCTTCACATGCCAGCTGGCCAAGGTATCCCACGGACAAACAGCACACCATGCTGAACCCAGAAAAAAGATTGATATAATTAAACCAGCCCACCAGATATTCCATGTCAATACGGTCGCTATATTTCTTTCCGGCACAGGCGTACCCATCAGCCCCGCATAAATAACCAACAGAAACAATGCAACCACAACAAGTTTTAAAACCAATATCAGCCATCGAGACTGTGTTAGAAATACAATAACCGGTGAGACAAATTTTATTTGATATAAACTGATGGTTTTTTTATTAAGAAAAGAAAAGCGCGAGAAGTTGATTTTCAACAACAAACCGATACTCAGCAAGACCATAAAACCCCAGACAACAAAAGCCCAGTATTCAGGTAATCCGGGGTGAGTCATTCAGACTGACTCTCGTTATTTCGAACACTGCGAATTTTCTCTCTCATTAATCGCCTACGCTGCAACACATTGACACTGATTAATGCAAATACAATAAAAGCAAGTGCAATCAGAACAGGCGCCATACTTGATCCCTCACCTACCTGCAACGGGAAGTCTATTATATAGGGCTCACCATCCGCTTCGAAACTGGCGGTAATAATATAGTCACCATCCTCTTTAAAAATAAAGCCCTGCCGATATACACCATCATCAATACTTTGTGTGCCTAACAGTTCTTTATTTTCATCACCAAACATAACATCATTTTTTACCTCGAAAAACATTTTGCCGCCATATGAATCACCGTCATCAATTCGCGAGGCATAGACATTCACACGCCCTCTTTCACCTGCTCTTGGGAAGGCCGGGTAAACCATATAAGTCACAAAATAACTGCCTATCTGTGTTTCCACTTGCATGCTGGGTGGTGTATTTGAATCTTCATTTAAGCTGTAGGCCGGACGACCTAAAACATGATGAGCCAGAGCCTGCCCTGAAAAAAACACAACTATTACGAAAGAAAATAATTTAATGAATTTTATATTTTTTACTTTCAAAAACATTCTACCTTTTACTTATTATTTTTTCATCAATATACTCTGTGCGACATAACTGTTCCCTGATCTGCTCCCACTATCGCTATCGGCAAGCTAGGGTGAGGACATACTTCAACGCACAAACCACAACCGACACATCCCGCCTTAATTACCTCCGGTCTGTATATATTTGCAAAATTAAATTTAATGGCCTTTTCGCCTAACGGGCAAATCGTTACACAAGCCCCACAAACACCTCGGTCAACCCAGGGATAGCAGGTCAGTATGTCAATTTGAGCCACACCCATTTTTATCTCTTCGCGAGCAGTTTCAGTCAGCGCTTCAGTCGGGCACACCGACATACATTTATCGCACAATGTACAGGCTTTAATTTCAGGATCAATAAACGGTGTATAGATTTTATTTCCACCTTGTCTTTTGTCAAACTGTATACACTTTGGCGGACAGACCTCACCACAAAGACCGCATCCAATACAGGCCTCTACAAACGCATCATCATCTGCTATTGCACCAGGCGGGCGTAAATGATGTGGATATTTACTGGCGTAGGCTGGTGCCAGTAAACGTGCCACACCATAAGGCAAGCTTGCAGCTGCTAGTGCCGCTGCCGAGAATATCAAAGACTGAATAAATGTTCGTCTTTCCATCTCACTCTCCTGAATCCTGCGACCTCTTATATGACTTACCCAAATGGCCAGCCCCCTGGAATTCAAGATCTGATATGCTGGTTACAAATGTCATCGCATCAGTCGGGCATATCGCTATACAGGCTGCACAGTTATTACACTCCTGCCCAAAATCATCATGCAAGGGATCGAGCCCGAACTCACACACGGCATTGCATTTTGCACAGTCATTACAATTTTCTATGATACGTTTAATTCTGAATAAGCGATATCGCCCCAATAAAGAATACAGTGCACCACCTGGACAGAGGTACCGGCAAAATCCCCTGCGCGCAACCAGCAAATCAAACAGTAAAGTAATCACGAAGAAAACCAGACCTGCGCCGAAACCACCCAGCGCAATACCAAAATACAGTTCACGCCCTATAATAGCCGGTGGATAAATGACTGATATCAACACTGAACCACTAATAGCTGACAAAACCAAACCAACAGCTAACACTATGTATTTCATTCTGCGATCAAACTTTCTAGTGCCCGCTTTAAAACCAAACCGATGCATCCACAATGATAGCGTTGTGTTTAATTCATAAAGGAATGTTGCCGGACAAATCCAACCACAAAAAAAACGCCCAAATAACAAGGTTGCAACAACAGGAATTAATGCCGTTAAAATAAAAGGCCAGTAGAACGTCAAGCCTGAAAAAACCTGCCCTGCCACAGCCAGAGGATCAGAAATCTGATATCCGAAAAAGTTTCCCGACCAAGTTGTACCTTTAACATTTTCAAGGCCATTTGCAGGATCATTGGTAAAAGGAGTCGTCAGCATCTCCATGATGTTATATAAACTTTTTTCACTTGGCTCTAGCAAATCATATGAAAATGATGCCACGAATGTCTGATAAACATGAATAAAAGGCAATATTATCAACATAAGAAACACTGTCAATAACACTAGCCAACGAGCTTTATTTAAGTGCCGCCAGATAAAAAACGGTTTACTAATTTCACTCATAATCATCCCGCTTTATTTAATATGTGATCAGGAATAATTTTTATAGCCTGCGGGATTTGTATACAGGATCGCTCGCACAAGCCACAACCCACGCAGGCATCAAGCACAATCGGCTGCTCCAGCAACTGTACCTTTATCGCAACATCGGCCAGTGGACATGCACGATAACAAACACCACATGTTTTACCCTGATATGATAAACACAGGTTTTCATTAACACGGGCTTTGCCCATTTGAACGTAACCAAGAATATCTTCTGCGGTACGATCAAGCTCTTTGATTGCATCTGTCGGGCAGATATCGCCACACTTCATGCATAAAATACAGGCTTTAGCCCTTGGAGTTATGTAAGGCGTATTAAGAGAATCAATACCATTTTCTAAATTGAAATATTCTATACATCGGTTAGGACAAACTTCACCACACTGACCACAGCGGATACAACGCGACTCAAACTCTTCTTCTTTAAGTGAACCTGGCGGACGTAAATATCGCTGATTAGTCTGCGCAGTAAATGCTGCCTCAGCCTGACCAGAACTCAGTGCAGCTGTAGCAACTGCGCCGGCAATTATTTCTTTTAAAAAATTTCGTCTATCCATCACGTCTCATTAGCATTGAACTGATCATAGTATATTTTTCTCACCTGATTGTTATTCCATATCAATACTACCAGGCCTAAACCCACTACAAATAAATTGTTATTGGATTCCTAAACCGATAACGGCATACAGAATACTGCATGCCGTTGTTACCACTATAGAGACTCTTCCAGCAACTCACTCGTCCTTGTGCGAGTAGCTTTATCTCTCAGAAACAACTATACCTTTTCAATACGGCAAGCTAGTTTCTTAAAATCAACCTGACCGGATACCGGATCAAATGCACGGCTGGAAGTTGCATTGACCAACCATTTATTTTTCTTTGGATCAGCACTATCCGCAACAGACAGATTCCAGGGGCTGAACATATAACCCTCAGGTACAGAGTTACGTGCAGGCTTGACGATACTGTTTGTACCTACCTGAGCACGCGCTTGGTATTCGCCACGGCGTGTAATTAGTTTCACCAGATCACCATCTTTTATACCCAGTTTCTTTGCATCATTTTCATGCATTTCAACATACTGCTCAGGTACCAAGCGACGGGTAGTCGGACTGCGATTCGATTTCGCTGTATGGAAGTGTTCATATACAACACCCAGTCCTAACCAGAACGGGTATTTATCTTTAGGTACATCATTCCATTTCTTGTTGCGGTATTTTTCATCCGGAAGATCCGGTGTAAGCCCCATATCACGTGCTTTAACTAACAGATCTTTATTATCAATACAGAAGAAGTCTTTCTTCACACCGAAGTCCATTAGCTTCTTGGTAATTTCTTCTCGCTGACTGTAATCCTGCTTACAGATCTTCATATTTACTTTGCCATCTTTGGTGCGGAAGTAACCATAGGGTTTGCTATCCCACTTACCTTCCTGCCCCATATAACGGCGTTTTGCACCACCTTCTTTAGCAATGGTATACGTCGGTGCTGGCCATTGAATACCGCGATGATCAATCAGCTGCTGATACAATCCAATGCCATCTACTTTTTCCACTTCCAGCATACCCGTTAGATCAGCATCTGTTCCTTTAGATGCTTCTACTACTGAGCGGAAAATTGCTTCGGCATCATAGTAACCTTTTTCATTTTTACCCCATGGGAAAATCTTGTCGACATTTTTCATCCCTAACAGATGGGCAATTTCTTTTCCTTTATCAATAACCATATCCAGGTCTGGACGACAACCAGGTGGTGGTGTACCACCAGCCTGCACGATGTTTATCCGGCGTTCAGAGCTGATATACACACCATCAACTTCACCCCATGTCGCCGCAGGGAAAATAACATCAGCAAATAAATTATTTGGCGCATGCCGGTAGATCTCCTGCACCACATTAAACGTGTTCATCAAACCCGGGCGCACCAGATTGTGCTGATCAGGTAAATCAATATGCGTTGCATATACTAGGAACATAGCCTTAAGATCACCTTTAATAGCACGCTCCATCATACCGATAGCCATACCACTGTTATCACCTTTCAACGCTGTTTCCAGATTTAGTTCAGGTATACCCCAGTGTTTTGCCATATGACTTCTGGCTTTTTTACTTTTCAGCGGCTGATTGAATGGCAGCCGTGCTGTCAGTCCACCAGTGAATCGTTCACCCATGGCATTAGGCTGACCAGTCATAGAGAAAGGACCACAACCTGGCTTGGCTAAGTTACCAGTTAGTGTCAGCAGGTTAATAATTGATATGACATTATGCTGTCCATGAATATGCTGGTTATATCCAATACCCCACATGATGATTACGCCGCCATGGCCATCACCACCGTGACTCATCTTGCTACGCTTTAAACGTTTGCGAGTTGCATCGGCAAACATACCTGCAACACGGCGTATCATCGCCGGTGTTACTTTGTCACTGCCCATACGATCCTGAACCTGCTCAGGACTGTAATTTTTCTTCACCTCATTAACGTACTCTTCCCAGCCGTTGGCATGTTTTTTAACAAAATCCCAGTCGATAATATCTTCATGATCTTTTAATAAAACATGCGCAAGAGAATTCAAAAAGCTGATATCGCCGTTAAGAATAGGCACATGAACATTATTCTTCTTGTTAATGTCATCATAGCCCTGACTTGAACCGGTATAGCGCGGATCTACGACAACCGTTGGAATATCTTTTTTCTTTTTGTGATCAGCAATACGCCAGTAAATAATTGGATGCGCTTCACGCGGATTATGACCAAAGTGCATAATCATATCGGCCAGTTCAATATCTTCATAAGCCAATGGAGGTGTATCTGAACCCAGCGTGGCAAAGTAGCCGGTAACTGCAGAGGTCATACACATACGGGCATTGGCTTCAATGGTATTCGAGCCCATAATGCCTTTCATGAACAGATTTTCTAAATACTGACCTTCCATTGTCAGCTGACCAGATCCATACAAACCAATGGAATTGCCGCCATATTTCTTAACTAAGTGTGCCACTTTATGCGCCACCATGTCAGAGGCTTTTTGATAAGGCACACGTACAAATAAATCTTCATCAAATGCATTTTTGGTTTTACTGGTATATTCAATATCACCATGACCCGGCTTATTCCATTCGGCCCATACATCTGTTCGTACGTAGGAATCCCCTTCCATGCGATCAACATAAATGGGTTCGGCAGCAGTCAAACCTTTAATACACTGCAGTCCATAGTTTGTCGGATGATCTTTATCCGGACGCATTGAAACAATTTTGCCATTCTCTGAGATAATCACCGTGCCGCAACCAACGCCACAATACGGGCACTGCGCTAAAGCAGTTGTTCGTTTTGTTGATGATGAATCACTGGTTGCCGCTTCCAGTTCCGGATTATCTGCTACAAATAAACCGGCACCTGCAGCGGAACCAGTAATAAATGCGCTGTTCTTTAAAAAGTCGCGTCGGGAATGATTTTTTATACGTTTCATAATTTAAATCCCTAATTAATTCTTAGTCTATACAATGTGTTCTTAAGCGCAAACCTGCTGGCCGTGTATCTATCGACCGCGGTTATTTCCTTTATCAAGTGTTCGCATATAAGCGATGATGTCTTCAATCTCTTCTTTCCGTAAATTAGCCAGACCCGTCGGTCCCATAAAGCCCAGCATACGAGTATTAGAACGACCATGCTTAACAGTCTCGCGAATAAAACCGTCAGATACTTTTCTTAAAAAATCTTTATTTCCAATTGCCGTTCCAACCACGCCATTCGCATAACCCGTACCTTCAACACCATGACAGGTTACACAAATCTGATTAAACCAGAACTGTCCCTGTCGAGCGTCACCATAAGAGGCAGGCTGTGCATCAATTGTTTTAGATCTGTTTGCTGTTGTTTCATAGGTTCTCAAATATGCAACGACATCCTGAATGCCTTTTTTACCCAGATGTGCAAACGGCGGCATACCTGTACCAGTTCGCCCGTCTCGTATTGTCGACATAAAAAACTTATCAGAGGCAATGCTTAATAATTCTTTATTTGTAAGAGACGGCGCAAACCCGGGCTTGCCTATAGCGTCTGCTTGGTGACAGTAGATACAGTTTTGCTCATAAATTTGTTTACCTTGTTTGACTTGATTTGAGGCTGCAAACCCTGCTGAGCTAATAGCAAACAGAGTTAGTCCAAACACCCCGTTTAATATGCTTGTACACTTCATACCATTTCCCCTTAGCATCTCATTTTTCAAATTCTCTGCTTTGACACAATACGCGCCTGTTTATCAACAAAATTGATATACATCATAAAGTGCGACATAGTGACGCACTTGTCCACAAGCTACTACTACTTAAGTGGTAGCGGAAGAATTGTTATAAGCAATTGATATTATTCAGTTAAATTGTACGAACACTAAATACCAAAGCCTTTTTATCATAGCAACATTCTTAAGTAGTACTCTCAACAAAGCACCACTCCGAAGAATAAAAACAAGCACGCAATGCTGGAGTGAAGCAACTTATAAATGCATAATGAATGTTATGCAGCTACGTTTTCGAGATTCACTATTAATGAGTATGGGCGTTGTAATGACGGCCATTATTCTATTGGCATTTGCCAGCATGGCTTCTTCTATCTTCATTGCCGACACAACACAAGGGCTCGCGACAGCCATTAATGAATCCGGCGCTTTGCGTATGCGCTCTTACAGAATCGCAACGAATTTGACTCAAATCGCTTCAGACAACAATCAACACAGAGAAGAAGTACTTCAGTTAATTACAGGATTTGAAAACCATTTGTACAATACCAACCTCACAGATATTCTTCCGGATAACAAAAACAAACCTGTTCAGCTTGCCTACGATAGAATTGAAAAACAATGGAGTAAATCGATCAGGCCTTTGTTTAATCTTTACTTTCACGGACAACAAGATACACCTGCCTCTGTTAACGCTATCGATAACTTACGTAAGCAGTATTTACTCGTTGTTTCTGATTTTGTTGGAAATATTGATCATCTTGTCTCGCTATTGGAAGAGAACGCAGAAAATAAAATCCAAGGATTACGTAGTTTCCAGGTAATTATCCTCATACTCACTGTTTTGTTAACCATGATCGCTCTGCTTCTTATTTACCAACGAATACATAAACCACTAAAACAATTATTAACAAGCGCAGAAAGCACTCGGCAGAGAGATTTTACATTTCATATAAAATACACCGGTAAAGATGAATTAGGTCAGCTTGGCTCAGCATTTAATGCTATGGCAAAAGACCTTTCTGAAATATACAGTGAACTGGAAGACAGAATAAAACAGAAAACAACAGATCTGGAACAAAGCAATCACTCAATGGAATTGCTTTACAAAACCGTTAACCGCCTTATAGAAGCTGATTCTCCCCGCTCCACTTTCACCAAAATATTAAAAGATATTGAGGGAATTTCAGGAATGGGACAGGGAGCTATTTGTATGAATGAGCATCAAACAGACAAAGCCAGCATATTCACATCAACTCTGGATGAAGACAAAACCAAGTACCTCATCTGCAACTCCACTGGCTGCAATCAGTGCCTTAATAGCGGTATCGCACATAGCCGAACCGTTACCGATAGTAATAACCACAAAAAAACGTATGTCACCATCCCGATAAGTGATCTTAGTAAACAATATGGTGTACTGATCATTGAAACAACTGACTACAATGTTATGACATCCTGGAAACTACCACTACTTGAATCCATCGCCAGTCATATTGGTATCGCCATAAAGTTAACTCATCAGTCTACAGAATCACGAAGACTGGCACTGATCGAAGAGCGCGGTGTCATTGCAAGGGAACTACACGACTCTCTCGCTCAGTCATTAACATATATGAAAATTCAGCTAAGCCGCATACAAGCAATAATCAATCAGAAAAATAATACAGACTCCGAGGAAGCCACTATCGTTACAGAAATGCGAAGCGGTCTTAACAGCGCATATAAAGAACTGAGAGAGTTACTCACAACTTTCCGTTTAAAGATTGATGAAGAAGATTTTAATGACGCACTTCTTAAAACAGTTTCTGAGTTTGATGAACGAAGCAGCTCTACAATATCATGTGACAGTCAGATAGCTAATTTTGAGCTGACGCCTAACGAGGAAATCCATATATTACAACTGATAAGAGAATCTCTCTCAAATATCGTGCAGCACTCGAAAGCCGAAAGAGCTGTTGTACAACTGAAATATTTACCACATAATGACATTGAAATATGCATCATCGACAACGGCAAAGGCATAGAAAATATTTCACCTAAAACACATCACTATGGTCTTAGCATAATGAAAGAACGCGCAAAAACGCTGAACGGCCAGCTAAAAATAACAAATAACTCCGACGGTGGCACTACCGTCGCATTACTTTTTACACCAACCTGCAAAACAACATCTTTTCAAACAGATAAAATCAAAGAGTAGACCCCGTTGTATTCAATACTTGTTATCGATGACCACCCACTAATCAGACGAGGTATTAAAGACCTAGTGTCACTAGATGGATCTTTTCAGGTAATTGCAGAAGCTGATAACGGAGCGAGTGGACTAATACTTGCAAAAGAGTTATCACCAGATATCATTTTGCTTGATTTTAATATGGAAAAAATGAATGGTCTTGAAACACTGAAAGCCATCAAGGCTACTGAACTGGACTGCCGGGTAATTATATTAACTGTCTCGGATAATGAGAAAAATATCGTATCAACCCTGCGTGCAGGCGCTGACGGCTATATACTAAAGGATATGGAGCCTGAGGACATGCTGGCACACTTACACCAGGTCGTTAATGGCCATGTTGTTTTAAGCAACAAAGTCTCTGATCTGATGGTTCGTGGCCTGCATCAAGAAGCACAAAAAGAAAGTCGTAACAATACAGCGCTGACACAGCGAGAAAATGAAATCCTGCTACTGATCTCAAAAGGCATGAGCAATAAAGAAATCGCCAGAAAACTTGAAATTGTAGAAACCACTGTCAAAGTTCACGTCAAACACCTACTACGAAAACTTAACTTACGAAGCAGGGTTGAAGCTGCCGTATGGGTGGTAGAAAAACAGAAAGCAAAACATTAAACCATTCATTTTCGGCTAAATTTCAAACTAGTCTGCCGATAAAGAACAGCTAATCAATCCTTACTGATACAACATTTTTTAAATTTTTTGCCACTACCACACGGACACGGATCGTTACGCCCTGCGCCTTGATTTTGTCCGTTCATAAGAATTCCATTCTTAAGCTGAGTACAACGATACTCATAGTTGATCAGGGTATCATCACTGTCTTTATCTTTAGCACCCACACTAACTGACCAGTCGAGCACATCACCCTTAATAACCTGCACGGGCTGTTTAAACGGAAAAAAGGCCTGTTTCCAGTGGGTTAAAGGCTGATCAGGTGACGTTTTAATACTAACCCCTTGACACAGCATCACCTTAAACCAGCCAGCTACTCCATGAATACATCCGGGTTTAATAATTGGAATATACTGACGGGCAGTAAAAACTTGCATGCTTATCGATTTAAGATCCAGTTTCGCAAATTCAGTAGCGGCCGAAAGTAAGCCATTGATATCGACGGCCTCGACCATAATTTTTTTTGAAAACAGTTCAAAAGCTGGTGCAAAATTAATATCAGGAATCTGCCGCCAGAAATCCAGCTTCTCATATACTGATTTATCTTCTACCGGCGCAACAAACAGTTCCAGCAACTGAGGAATCATCTGGCCGTCTTTTTTCAGCAAACGATCCCTTGCATCGATGGTAAACTGCAACGTATTCTCATCGATACCAAAACTACCCAGAGTCTCTGAAATTAATAGGTCAGCCTTTTCTGGCAGTTCCACATCCATAGAGTTTTTATTGATAAACTCAATTTTATTCTGGCACTGATTTACCTTAGCAATTTCTTTTGCCAGTGCAATCGCACTGGTTTTTTCAATCGCATATACTTTTGATGCACCTGCCTGAACAGCCCAGATACTTAACAAGCCTGTTCCGGCACCAAGATCCACCACCACATCACCCGGCTTCACTAATTTAAAAATAGCATCACGATATGCCAGCATACGGACTTTATCTGACAGCATGCCGTAATAGTGCTCATAGCCTTGCTGCGCCAGCATTATTTCCATCGCTTTATCTAGTGCTCAAATACAGTAGAAAGCAGCTGTTCCGTCTGAATCGGCTCATCAATCACCCATTCATCTTCTACTTTTTGATACGGATACACAAACAACACTGATGACATCACTGTTTCGATTTGCAGCCCAATTCCTTTTTCGTCTTCTGCAGACAACTCTGTCACTAACACGGTCGCAGCAATATTTTCATTCTCAACATGATCTTTTAATTCAGTCACAACCAGTTCAATCTGCTCTTGCCAAGCTGCATCCGGTTTTTTCTCAGCCGGGCAATTCATTTTCATATCTTCTGAATCATTAAAGGCTCGCAGCCCGAATGGAATCACTATCCCATACTTCTCCAGCATGGCTTTTGCTGTATCGATGCAAGCCAGAACCATTGTTTCCAGCTGCTTTTGCTGATCTGCCATCACGTCTCTCTCGTTTAATTTAAACCCACTATACAACAGTTCAAATCCTATTATTTGATTTAAAATAACGAAGAGCTTGTGATTTTAATGCGTTACCTTATCACCCCAGATCTCTTTTAGTCGCTGATCACGACCACAATTCCAGCGATAGTATTTATACCTGACCGGATTATTTTTATAATAATCCTGATGATAACTCTCATTCCCTTTTATCGGGTAAAAGGTAGATGCCGGCAAAATCGGTGTTATCACTTGCTGGCCAGGAAACTGTGCGACAACTTTCTTTCTTGATGCCTCTGCCAGTTCACGCTGGGTTTCATTGGCCACAAAAACAGCACTTAAATAGCTATGTCCCTTATCACAAAACTGGCCACGAGCATCAAACGGATCGATATTAACCCAATAATGATCCAGTATTTTCTGGTAACTCAGTTTCTTGGCATCGTAGGTGATTTTTACCGCTTCATAATGACCCGCGTGATTGCCACGGTAGGTAGGGTTTTCAAGTTCTCCGCCGGTAAAGCCCGAGACCACATCACTAACCCCTTCAAGTTTTTCAAAATCTGACTCCATGCACCAGAAGCAACCGCCTGCTAAAACCGCCGTTTCCGCACTGACCTGAGAACCTGCTGCCAGCAGCATTGTTAAAAAAAATACCGATCGAATTGTATTCATATAACCTCATCAGATAGCGCATATTGATACGCTTTATATTTATTCACTGATTACAAAGACCTCGTCGAGCGCTTAACGTTCAGAAGATCAGTAAAATATTTGCTGATGACCATAATAACCCTGATTTTTTTAACGTATCGCATTGATCAACATAGT
Source organism: Gammaproteobacteria bacterium (assembly GCA_029881795.1). Lineage (GTDB taxonomy): Bacteria > Pseudomonadota > Gammaproteobacteria > SZUA-229 > SZUA-229 > JAUVDT01. The sequence goes on along the minus strand of JAOULX010000001.1, from coordinate 115,630 downwards.
GTTAAAATCCGCAAGATAACAGTAACCATTTTAAGTGGAGAAACACCATGTCCGCACAATTTAAAACTGAATTAACTCATGCTGAAGTCAATGTATCACCCAGTGCACAGGAGCAGCTGCTTGAAATAATCAAAGGTGAGCCCAGCGCAGAAGGCATTCGTATCTTTGTTTCCGGCGGTGGTTGCAGCGGCATGACTTACGGCATGACCTATGCCGAAGGTGCCAGCCCGTTCGATAGCGTACTGCAAATGGATGATTTAAAAGTGTTTGTTGATTCTGTTGCACTGTCCTATCTCGCCGGTGTCGAAATCGATTACAAAACAGAAGGCCTGAACAGCAGCTTTGTTTTCAAAAATGTCTTTGCTGCTACCGGTGGTTCCGGTGCCTGTGGCGGATGCGGCGGTGCTGGCGGTGGTGGCTGCGCTTAAGCCGTATTTAATATAGCACTTATTTGAATACCTCCACTGAATCCCGGCGACTGCTGATTATTGCGCCGCCGGGCAGTTACCGTCTGGCACCCTATCTCAAAGCCGCTATTCGTTTCAACCTGACCCCGCTGATCGCCTCGACCAGCCAGCACAGTATTTTACCCCGCTCGGTTGAAGGCATTCATATCGACCTCAGCCAGCCTGAACAGGCATTACAAACATTGCTTGAGCTGGCCCAACGCTGTGCACAACAACACAAACCCTTTGCCGGTGTTTTAGGAACCGATGATGCCACGGTCGAGCTGGCATCAGAAGTCGCGGCCAGATTGAAACTGCCGCACAACCCGGCCAGTGCCACTCAGCTAACTCGCCGAAAAGACCTGGCCCGCACCGCCCTGCAACAAGCCGGTCTGAATATACCTTGGCACACTCGCATCGCGATTGCTGACGATATCAGCCTGCACGGCGAGCTGAACTTCCCGCTGGTCATCAAACCCTTAAACCTGTCTGCCAGTCGCGGCGTGATTCGCGTTAATAACCGCGCTGAATTAGCACAGGCCATCGACAAAATCATTCCCATCATTCAGCACTCGGAAGACCAAACCGCCAGAGATTTTTTGCTGATCGAACAATACATCGATGGTACTGAGATTGCCGTTGAGGCCATATTACATGACAACAAACTGATCACGCTGGCAGTGTTTGATAAACCGGACCCGCTGCAAGGGCCCTACTTTGAAGAAACCTATTACATCACCCCATCAAGACAAAAAGCGCAGATACTGCAGGCCTGCGAACAGCAAATTCTAGGCTCCTGCCAGGCAATTGGCTTAACCACCGGACCGCTGCATGCCGAATTACGCATCGACAAGCATGACAAACCGTGGATACTGGAAGTGGCAGCACGTACCATTGGGGGTGATTGTGGAAAAAGCTTAAAACCTTCGGCTGATTTCAACCTGGAAGAACTCGTGATCAGTTATGCCATCAATCAACCGCTTATACCCGAGCCACAAACCAATAGCTCAGGTGTGCTGATGATACCTGTACCCAAGGCCGGCATCTTAAAAAGAACCGAAGGCTTAACAGCTGCGCAAAAAATCCCTTTTATCACATCGATCAGCATCGATATTACTCCCGGCAATGAAGTCGAATGCCTACCCGAATCATCGAGTTATTTAGGCTTTATTTTTGCAGAAGCCGAGACTCCTGAACAGACCGAGGAAGCCTTAAGAGCAGCGCACAATGAACTAAGCTTTGTGATAAACCCTGTCTGGAAAATACAGTAAAAACGGCGCACTAAAAACGGCTGTGAAAATCCTCAACACCTGCCTGACCTTCGACAAAATTAAACTGTGTCGGATAAATCCTTAAATCCTCATTACCGCTGTTATCAACCACAAAGCCATAAGGAACGGACATACCAATTCTGGCTTTAAAGTCAGTCTGTAACACTTCGGCTGTCATCGATGTATACACCGGGCGAGCCGGCAGTCGTATATTTTGATCAGCCAGTGATGCCGGCGGCGTGCTTGGTCGGCCCGATTTAGCGACCCATGCTGTGAGGACAGCCTCCGCTGTTGATGTTACTTTCAACTCGCAGCGATTAACGATTTGTGGCTCGCTACTGCAAGCCGTATCTGAAAAATAATGCTGGCTATAGGTGGTAATCCTGCGACCATTAACAGAAAAAAAATGAATTACACCATCATCGACCTGATCAGTATTGACATCATCAGTTATACAGGGCGTCTTAAAAACTCCTGCAAGAACCATCATCTCAGATGAAACGGTGCTGACATTTAATTCGACAACTTTGTTTTTATCTGCCGAATCATTCTGGCATGCCGCGATAAAAAAAATAATAAGACCGATTTGATGTTTCAGAATTTTCATGTACATTCCAATCAACCATCCCTGTGACTAATGCCACCAAATCATCTTCTGATGATACGACACCGTTATTGTATGCCGCTATAGACTTCTTGAAAAAAATAAATAAGTGCCAGTTGCTTAAAGTGATCAACTGGCGCAACTATTATTTTGTTTAATAGTTTGTATATACCAACCCAACAAACACCACGCCCGCCGTGCCATTGAAAAATGCAGAATACATTTTCAGGCCAGCAGCACCACTATCATCGACCACAAAACCGATATCTTCCGATGCACCAAGTGCAGACGGGCTTGTACTTTGCGTGACAACGGCATTCAGGATCGTAAAATTCGATGCTTGTGGTAACAAGACAGCTGAATCACCGACTGATGCCGGCGGTAAATCATTAGTCGTATTCGCATCATCATCTGTCCATAAACTCACTAACGCATCTGAGCCGACGGTGATATCCAGATTATGACTCCATATAATCGTCTCATTAGCCGAAAAACAACTGACGTCTGAGTAATATTCACTATGATAAGACCTTGCACTCAGCCCGGTTACCTCAAAAGTGAAATCCATACTGTCATCTACGCCATCATTATCTAGATCCATGACAACACAAGGCGTTTTAAACACACCCTGTAACACTACCGAATCACCGGTTGCAGTAGTTACCGTCAGGCCATGCAGAACATTACCACTGTTATTGATTCCACCATCAAGAGACTCTTCTGGTCCACAGCCCATTAACACTGCCAAAACACTGACTAGCAGCACCCGATAAAACATATAATTCTGCATCACTACAACCTTAAAATAATATACATTTGTCATTTTAATACAAAAAAAGAAGCCAGATAACCACTTACTTGAGTGGTTATCTGGCCGTAGTCGCTGTTCAATAATCAGTAATTACTGCGACCATCGTCAACACTGGACCAACCGGGGGTCGAATCAAAATCCATCTGATATATCGTCAGGCCACTAACATGACTGTCATCAACCACAAATGAAAAATTTTGCGATATCGAGTTTGCCAGCGCAGCGCCGTTTATTGAAACAATATCAATCGTCATCATTGTGTAAGGCGGATTAACAGGCAGCAATTCCGCTGCATTTCCTGCTGAGCTCGGTGGCGAAGCCGGTGCGGCAAACGCATCAACCCATGCAGTAAGCGTTGCATCACTGCCTGTGGTTAAATTACCAGTGGCCGTTTCAATGACAACAGGCGTACCTGAGCATGTTGTATCCGAAGGATAATAAACCATTTCCGAAACAACGCTGGTGCCATTAAACGCCCATGAACTGCTGTTACCATCTTCAACCGTATCGTTATCATAATCTGACGCATAACATGGTTCTGTAAATGTACCTTGCAAGCTCGCGCTACCACCGGTAGCCGTTGTCACTAGCAAGGACTGTTGAACACTGATAACAATATCTGAAAACGGGTCTGCTATCGTAGCAATACTATTCACCATATTATCCATCCGATACAGTGTTAGTCCGGCACTGTTACTGTCATCCACCACATAGCCCATGCCTACCTGCATACCTACAGAAACACTTGGATCATCACTGCTGGTTATCGTCAGGTTTAGCGCAGTAAAGCTGGCACCTGCTGTTCCTGCAGGAGCAGCAACCGTATCGCCATTACCGTTTACCCAGCCTGCCACTAACTGATCGGGCAGTACATCGACCGTTGCAACCACAGCCACATCTGTCGAGCTACCTGAGCAACTTGCACCACCATACGTGCTGGTTGTGTAGGTCCAGCTATCACCGCTAAACGTGATATTCTCTTTAAAACCCAAACCATTTTGCTGATAACAGGCCGTATCGTAACTACCCGTTATTGCAACAGAAGCACCGGAACTTGTCGTCACACTGATTGATGACGAACCACCACCTGATGAATTACTGCCACAACCTGCCAAGGCGACAACAGCAGCGATTGAAAAAAAACGTAAAACATGACTAATCATTACAAACCCCTTCCTTTTTATACATATTGTTTAGCCGACAAATTATGATATGAATTTCTTAACGTCGACTTAAGTTACAGAAAAATAACAGATATTTAAGTATCATTGTTTCGTGCATTAGATAATATTGACCAAAAGAACTAGATAAATATAACTAGATAAAATCAAACGATAGCTTTAAACTTTATATAATATTCAGCCTCAGGATGAAACAGATTGAAAGTACTGTTAATTGACGATCATCAGCTTTTCAGGGACGGCATGCGCCTTGTGTTGGAAAAACTTGAAGCAAACACTCAGGTTTTTGAGAGCAGCAGTTATGAAGATGCCCAGGCTGTCATTAAGCAACATCAGGATCTTGATCTGATATTACTCGATCTTGAGCTACCCGGTCTCAGTGACACTGCTGCATTAAAAGCTCTGCGAAGTACCCTGCCTTTTATCCCTGTGGTTGTTATTTCAAGCAACGATAACGGCAATAAGGTTCAGCAAATGCTAGACTCCGGTGCTCAGGGATATATTCCTAAGTCAACCAATGCAGATATATTAATCAACTCACTCAAACTGGTACTCTCTGGTGGCATTTACATACCACCGGAAATACTGCAAAAAATAAATCATAGCGTCAGCATCTCAGAAGACACCCAGCTCAACGCGGAAGACATTAAATTAACGCCGCGCCAGCTTGAAGTGTTACAAAAACTTGCGCATGGTTTATCCAACAAAGAAATCAGTACTGCTCTGGGTATGGCCGAACCCACAGTCCGGGTACATATTGCAGCGATTTTGAAAACCTTTAATGTCTCCAACCGTACACGGGCAGCACGGATCGCATCACAAATGGGGCTGATAACAGCCTGATATCACTTGTCATTATTTCGATAGTAAAACTGAATTTAAAACCGCTCTTAACTTCCCACCTGATACCGGTTTATTAATCATCTCAAATCCGCTACTTTTAATTTCCTTAAGCCGTTCAGGCCCAGTATCGCCGGTTATAATCACCGCAGGAATAGCAGTGCTATCGAAATACGAATGAATTGCTGCAACCACATCGACTCCGGTCTCAAAATCCTGCAGCCGATAATCTGCCAGAATCATATCGACACTATCAAGGCCTGACATCTTTTCGTTAACTTCTGCAACCGAGCAAAGCATAGCCACCTGACAACCCCAGCTATTTAAAAGCAGTTTTAATGCCTGCCTTATTTCTTCTTCATCTTCGATTACAACAATTATTTTATTTGCAAGTTTCGGGTAGCTTTGCTTCTCTGCCAGTTCTGCATCAGCCGCTGTATCGATAAACGCTCGTTCAGTTTCAACCGAAAAAACCGAACCTTTTCCCGGCACCGAAAGCACATCACAGCGAATCGCCAGTAAATCAGTCAGCCTTTCAACGATTGAAAGCCCCAGACCGAGGCCTTTTTCACGGTCACGAGCGTGATTATCAAGCTGCTGGAATTCTTTAAAAATAATATCAATTTTATCATTCTCAATACCTATACCAGTATCTAAAACGCAAATTTTTACAACATTGCCACGTCTTCTGCAACCAACCACTACTTTGCCTTTTTCAGTGTAACGAATCGCATTTGAAATTAAATTTCGTAAAATCCTTTCTAGGATATGAATATCACTTTTAACTCCCAGCGTTGTTGCTACAAAGTCGATACTCAGGTTTTTTTCTGCAGCGATCGATTTAAAATCATTATATAAAACATCAAACAATTTCTGAACCTTAAATGTTTTAATATCAATATCAACAACCCCGGCATCCAGCTTCGAAATATCCAACAATTCTTGCAGAATATTTTCCAGCGAGAGCGATGATTTTTTTATTTTTTCTATAATCAGGTGCTGTTCTTCTGTGGTATCGGTAGCATCGAGCACACTCAGCAACAGACTCATGGCATGTAAAGGCTGTCGCAAATCATGACTCGCCGCTGCTAAAAAACGAGTTTTTTCTGAGCTGGCAAATTCTGCTTTTTCCTTTTTAATCGTTAGTTGATGAACAAGCCCTGCATTTTCGTTTCTTAAGATAATCGATCTGTCGAGCGTATCCTGGTTTTTTTTTGCCACCACCAGCTGCAATATCAAGAATACGACAAGCATCATACTCAGCGCAATGAACACCAGTTCAGAAGTTGCTATCAATACGTATGAATACGGCAAAATAGTCGGTATAGCAAATACAAAATATGATAGCGCATAATTAGACAATGAAGCCGATGAGCCCACTGTGATTCCGGTTAAGGTCATCAGTAAAAATATCATAATCACCGGATTGCTCGTATCTGAAAACAGGATAGACGTCGCACCCCAGACACAACCTGAGACAAAAGCAGTCAGCGCAAAAACCCAGCCCCAGTAAATTATATTACTGTCATCTCTGCTTTCACGCCGGTATTGTTTTAGCAGCAGAAATCTGATGATAGAAATAACAATGACTACCAGCAACCAGTACAGACTAACAACATCTGCCGTATAGGTATAAAGAAAGGCCACCAGTATCAGTGAGATAAACAGATTACCCAGGAGTACCGACGGTACTTGTTGATACAGTACTCGAATGCGTTCTGCCTGTAGCTGATTCTCAGTCATAACCATGTTGGTGTCTGATAACTTATTTATATCCATATTTTTCTTTTCTTCTGTTTTGATAAATCGCTTATCAGGTTTATGTTTATTTGACTGACTTACTATTTAAATCTACCAACACTGATAGCCAAGCCTTATCATTTCGGTTTTACTTTATTCACAATTACACTAGACTGTGCGTAATTTATTCAATCTAGGTCTTCTGATGTTAGACAAGATTAAACGATTCTTTGGTATTGAACGCGCCACCAGCAGCCACACCGAAAAACTTATTGCCACTCTCGGTGGTGTGCTCGGTATCAGCGTGACTTACTTTATCAGCTTCTACAGCACGGGTCATCAGGGCGCCGCTATCATTGTGCCGTCAATGGGAGCATCTGCTGTCTTATTATTTGCCGTACCTCACGGTGCGCTGTCTCAACCCTGGGCACTGTTTGGCGGCCATCTGGTTTCTGCTTTTGTCGGTGTCAGCTGTTATCTGCTGGTACCTGAGCCTTTTTTAGCAGCAGGACTGGCTGTTGGTTTATCGATTGGTGCGATGCATGTTTTAAATTGCATTCACCCTCCCGGTGGAGCAACCGCCTTAGCTGCCGTAATCGGCGGGCCTGCCATCCATGAGCTTGGATTTCTTTATCTTTTAAACCCGATCTACATCAACGTGCTGGTTCTTTTTTTTATCGCGTTGCTGTTTAACAGCATTTTTCCATGGCGACGTTACCCGGTCTGCATGATGCGATTTATTGAAAGAGAAGATAAAACCCCGGAAGATCAGCGCTCACCGTTGCAAGAAAAACATATTGAACAAGCGATAAAAGACATGGACCTGGTGATTGATGTGACCCGCGAGGATCTTAATCGCCTGTTCTTGTTATCAATGCAACACGCGTCAGCTGACCGGCTGCAACCTGAGCAGATTCAGCTCGGGCATTTTTATAGCAATGGCAAGCACGGCAACTCTTGGTCTGTACGTCAGGTTATTGATGAAGCCGGCAGCCAGGGTGGTGATAACGATCTGATTATCTACCGCTGTTCCGAAGGCGCTCATTACGGCAAGAGCAATAGCTGCAGCCGACAGGAGTTTGCTAACTGGGCAGCTCGCGAAGTCTTCAGAAACAATGACACATAAAAAAGCCGGCAGTAGCCGGTTTTTTTATGCTGGGGACGGGTTCTATTTTTTACTTTTCGGTGCCGCCGAAAAACCATCCGGCGTGCCACCTTTATCGTTTTCATTAAAAAAGAAACCCAGCATATGTTCTTCGATCAATTGCAACGATCGCGGATCGGCCGTGTTCAAACTGTTTTCATTAATAATCGCGGACAAACGTTCCAGCCACTGTTTCCAGCCTTCTGCAGATACGTTTTCATAAATCCGGATTCCCAGCTCACCGGGGTGCGGCACATCTTCCATACCTTCTGCCTGTGTTTTCAAAACAACACATTCAATCATTCTAGCCATGTGTAAAAACCTCAATTATATCTGTGGAATCAAACTGTTTTGGATTGTACCCAATTATTCATATTTTTTCAGCAACACGCCTTCATCGCCGCAACAACTGGCCGCGCATTTCTTTACGGCATGTACATCTTCTGCTGTGCCGCTTAAAAAAACCTCGATTGGCCTGTTTTCTTCTGCACAATCACAGCCCTTATCATCATACACATAGATATTCTTCAAACCGGCTCTTTGTGCTGCGGCATGACCCAGCCAGAGTGACTCTGTCGGGGTAGCCGGGATATGGCTGAGTTTATAAGCCGGAAAAAAGCGGGTGATATGCCAGGGACTATCAGCGCCCAGGTTATCTCTGATCCAGCAGGCAATTTGATACAGCTCTTGCTCTGTATCATTTTTACCCGGAATCACATTGGTACGGGTTTCAACATGAATACCGAGCTCTTGTGAGCGTTTGATCGACTGCAAAACCTGAGCGACCGATGAGGTTGCGCAAATGTCTTTATAAAATGCATCACTCATGCTTTTTATATCCGAGCAGAGCACATCGATGTGTGGCGCTACTACCTCCAGAGCTTCATCGGTAATAAAACTATTGGAGACATAAACCGTGTATAAACCCGCCTGATGCGCCAGTATTGACACATCGATAATATACTCCAGCCACACCGCCGGCTCAGAATAGGTGAAGGCGATGCCCTGCACCTGCTGTCTTAGCGCGGCTTCAACCAACTGTGCCGGTGTCGCATAGGCAGCGGTAGACTCGCCTTTGGCCAGCTGATCGAGCGTAGCTGTGCCCCAGGATATTTCCAGATTATGACAACCATCACAACGAAAACTACAACCATAACTGCCGACTGATAAAACCTGAGTACCCGGTCGGTAATGTTTTACCGGCTTGTCTTCAATCGCGGTCACATCGATTGACGATAAAATGCCGTAACTGAGGTTATACAAAATACCATCACGATTGACATGGGCTTGACAAAAACCTCGCTGGCCATGGCTGATTTTGCATCGCCACGGGCATAAATGACAACGCGTGGTGCCATTATCGAGCTTTTCCTGTAGCCGGGTTTCAACCAGCTGATATTGTGCAGGTGTTGGTTTAACTGGGGTCATCGCATCGCGTCTTTTTAACAACAGGGCTAAAGTATATAAGATATCTGCAACACATAAGCACAGTAGCTGTAAGTAATAAGGCTTCGGCAGGCCGCCGCAGCTGCTTAATCTGGAAACCCATAATAGCTGGCTTCGGCTTCGACTTGCGGCCGCAATTGCAGGGTATCGCTGTTGATCTGAGCCAGTAACTCAATAAAGGCCTCACCACCGAGTAAAGCCAGCTGATAGGCCAACTCAATTTTATTCACGCAATGGCGGGTTTTGATTTTCTTTTGCACCGCAATCGCACCCTGATCGATAGCAGCACTGACCCGGTGTACCGTGACCCCGCTTTCAGCCACCTTGTGTGCGCATTGCCAGTGTACTGGGCTGGGGCCACGATAAGCCGGCAGCACTGACGGGTGCATATTAAAGCAGCCCTTCGCCGGCAAGTTAAAGATCTCTGCAGGCAGTTTTCTGGAAAAACACGACATCAGGATCAGATCGGTATCACAGGCTTTCAGTAAATCGACGGACTGCTCCAGCTTCGATGGCAATTCGATTAACGGAATCCGGTATTTTTCAGCGATCTGCAACAACGAAGCCGATGCGCTCAGCGCCTCATCCTCGCCGATTTTAATATCCGCTATCACTGCCGGCTGGCTTTCCAGCCAGCGCCGGGTCTCCGCCAGCATGGCAATGGCTTTAATCGCCACGCCTTGTCGCAGTAACACCCGCAGCGGTATCACCGACAATACGCCGGCCGAACCGATATAAACAATATTCGACACCGAAGACACCCTGCTATTATTTCCGGCTTTCTTTAACGTGCTCGTAAGCCTGCTTTATTTCCTGGGTTTTTTCTGTCGCTAACTTCATCATTTCTTCTGGCAGGCCTTTAGCCACCAATTTGTCTGGATGATGCTGGTTCATTAAACGCCGATAGGCTTTTTTAACTTCGGCATCACTGGCTGACTTTTCAACACCTAAAATGTCATAGGCTTCCTGCAAGCGATTTACCGGTGAGTGTCCTTGTTGCTGATAGGCCTGCTGCGCTCCCACCATACGTAATAACTGTTCAAAAGCACCTGCCGAGACACCCATAACCGCACTGATATGCGCCAACATCTCGTGCTCCGACTGATCGACCTCACCATCGGCAATCGCGGTTGAAATTAAAATTTCGAGGAACATGTGGATCAGGTTATGGCTGCGGTAGCATTCTGACTTGAATTGTTGCAAGGCTTCATCGAGCTGAAAATCAGCCTGCTTGCCCTGGTTAAACAGATCAATCGCCAGCTTTGATTGCGCTTCATTCAGCTGCATCTGCGCCATGACATGACGCGCCATTGCAATTTCATCTTTACTAACCCGGCCATCCGCCTTTGCCAAATGCCCCATTACAGAAAATGTGGCGTTGAAAAAGGCCTGTTGCAGCCGCGCCACTTTAGCGCTGCCATAGTTCGGGTCGCCCATGATATTAGCAAACGCTTTATCCAGCTGATGCCCTAACGCAACACCTAAAACAGCTCCCACAGGCCCGCCCAGCATATAGCCGAACGCAGCACCCATTAATTTACCCCACCACTTCATAGTTCTACTTCTCAGTTATTGTTTATTGACAATCGCGTTGTTTACTAAGGCTTTGATACCAGGATTTAATCTGCAACTCAGCTGCGCATGGCGTACTGGAATGCAATCATTTCAACCTTATCGGCATCGGCTAACGGCGCGGTACTGGCTAATCGTAAACCCAGCGTCGCTTCGATAAAGATGCCATCTATTGCCGAGTATTCAAGAATATTACTTCTTAACTCTTCAAACACCTGGCTATCGACCATCATTTCACCGTGCAGCGATTGCGCGCTTTGATCGTAACTCAGCGTAGCCAGCACCATCTCACCACCGTGCAATTTTCGGTATTGCGGATACTGCGTTACGTTTACCAGTCTCAGCGTAAAGTTAAGTGGCTGTTTGCTATTGATCTCAGCCAGCGGGCAGCTACCATCAATCAGCAGATGCCTGCCACTGTCTTCACTGGCATGCAATACCGCCTGTTCCAGTGAATACAGGTGCTTCCAGCGATTAATCGGAAACTTTATATAATAGTAAGTATGCTCGGCCATCACCAGACTCCAGATAAATCACGCCATTTTACAGAATTATCGCCACTAAGGGCAGCTCTATCCGCCACCAGACCTTAAGGCTTGACAGCCTTATCGACTGAATGAATACTGCAGCATCACATTAAACGCCAGACAAGGATAAATCACAGTGAAACATCTGCAAGCTCTGTTCATTTTTACCCTACTAAGCGGCAGCAGCTTTTCAGCAGCAGCCATGGAAACCGTTGTCATTGAAACCTCTGCCGGTGAAATTACACTGCAACTGAATGACGAAAAAGCCCCGGCTTCGGTACAGAACTTTTTAGCGTATGCCGTTTCCGGTTTTTATAACGGCACTATTTTCCACCGCGTCATCAATAACTTTATGATTCAGGGCGGCGGCTTTACCGCTGATTACCAGCGTAAAGCCACCAATTCACCGATCAGAAATGAAGCCAATAACGGCTTAAAAAATAATAAATACAGTATCGCCATGGCCAGAACCGGCAACCCGCATTCGGCCACCTCTCAGTTCTTTATTAATACCAAAGATAACGGCTTTTTAAACTTTACCCGTGAATCAGGTAATGGCTGGGGTTATGCGGTATTTGGAAACGTCATCAAGGGCTTTGATGTGGTCGACGCCATTAATCAGGTCAGCACTGGCGCGGGCGGGCCCTTTCGCAGTGACGCTCCTATACAACAGGTTATTATAAAAACCGTACGCATTATCGCCAAGCAACAGCCGACCAAATAAAATCCTGCCCCGCTGAGCAAATGTTCAGCGGAGTTGCATGCCGTCATTTTCAGATCAGTTTTCGAATAAATCCGGTAAAAAATATTCACTCACCAGCAAAGGCTTTGCACTGAGTTTAAAGACCGAACGCCGGCCCCAGATATCAACATTACCCCGGCTTGCCAGTTTTACCTGACTGGGATTTAAACAGGCAATCTGCATCTCTTCTCGCTGCATGGTCTTGTCTGAGAACAGCACGGCACCCAGTGGTTTATCACCAAGATGCGCCAGATGTTTCTGCGCACCGCTTAAGGTTGAAACCGGAATCACCGTGCGCGCGTAAACTAGCGGTTGCTGGTCACATAACAAATGCACTTCCCTGATCAGGGCTTTTTCCCGGTGTTGCATCTGCAACGCCCGTGACTCACTGAGCCGGGCATTGCCATAGCCCTGTGACAACACCTTAACACTGAAGCGCCCCGCACAGGTTCTGATCAGTCGCGCTGTTAATGATGCGGGATCAAACAACCAGTCAGCAACATCTGCCGGCATGGCATGAGAAAAACTTTGCGCGCGGTTACGCCAGCGCTGCAGTCTGTAACGGGTCATCAGTCACTACTTCTATTAATCACTTTTAGTAAAACAGGGCGAAATAAATCACATAAATCCACGACAACAAGCCGTGAAAAATCGCCCATAAAATGGACTTGTTTGTCGACCACGAAATGGCAATCGCCAGCGCTGAGCCAAAGGTAATGCCACTGCGGGCAATTTCATAGCGATGCAGCATAATGCTTTTCATGGCTTCAGGCTCCTTTTAGATAACGAAATCAGCTATCATCTTTAGTCAGGTTTTTGCTATTTGATTTTGGCTCACCTTTAGGCCAGGCACCAAACGGATAAGCCTGATGATCGCTGTTAAAGGTTAAATAACTGAGCACCTGATATATATAAGTACTTAAACTCTGACCCAGTTTCAGCAGCCGCTCATTTTTATTACCGGTAAACAATATCAGCAGCAACTGTATCACCACCACGGCGGTCAGCACCACTTCTGCCAGACTATAAAAAATCACAAACAACAGCATATAGATAATACGTGACCAGGTATCATGGCTTTTTAAATTTTGCTTCAGTTCTTCATCCATTATATTTCCCTCTTTTTGTTTGTAGTCTATTGTGTTTATTTAGGCCGTTATTCTCAGTCACTTAATGCGCCGCCGCAACTGGAACCCTGGCCGGCCGTACAGCCATAGCAATGGTCCGCAATCACGATATCATTATCTTCCAGCTGGCCGGGGTCAAGCTGGCTGATGTGGGTTTTCTGACCATCGATCAATAACGGAAGTTCCAGCATCTGATTGAAATCACAATCATACAGATAGCCCTGCCAGTCAATACTAATCAGATCTTTACACATGACGGTCTGTAAATTACTGGCTGAAAATGATGTCTTCAACAGGCTCATATAAGGTTCAAATTCACCTTTAGATAGCAGGCTGCTGCCAAAGCGTTTGATCGGCATATTGGTAATGGTAAACAAATGGTTAAACTCAATCGCATATTGTTCACTCAGTTGTTTTTTATAATCACTTTCCAGTTCAACCTGCGACGGCGGCAGAAAAGGACCGGTCGGGTTATAAACCAGATTCAGTCGAAGGTCACTATTTGGCCGTGCATATCCCAGCCCGTTAAGTTTTCTGATGCCTTCGATACTGCTGTTAAATACGCCTTTGCCACGCTGACCATCAACATTGTCTGCGCTATAACAGGGAAGCGAGGCCACCACCTCTACCTGCTGTGCGGCCAAAAATTCCGCCAGACTTTCCTGCCCTGGTTCATTTAAAACTGTCAGGTTACAGCGGTCGATCACCTGCACAGCCAGCGCTCTGGCCCGCTCTACCAGACTCATAAACGCCGGGTGCAGTTCCGGTGCGCCACCGGTTAAATCCAGCGTTTCAATCTGTCCGCTCGATAACAGCTTAATCACGGCATCAATATTTTCGTCCGACATCATTTCCTTACGATTCGGCCCTGCATCGACGTGGCAATGCAGGCACTGCTGGTTACAGCGATAACCGAGATTCACCTGCAGGGTTTTTAAGGGCCCGCGTTTAAGCGCCGGAAAGTCCGTATTTTCGAGTAAGGCTAGGGTAGCAAGCATAGTAAACCTGATTCTATTGTGTTGAAGATTTCTGATAGCCCATGATACATTGAGCACCAGATCGTTACACCATCAAATACACAGATTAACACTTTCTCTTTCAACACGGACCCGATAATGTCACAAAGCAGCAGCACCAGCCTTCAAACCATTCCGCTGGAACTACTGGGGCTATCATTCATCCCGGTTTTTCTGGTGGTGTTTATCCTCTATAAATGGTCACACAACTACAAATATTCACTTTATGCAGTTAGCCGGATGCTAGGTCAGTTACTACTGATCGGCTATTTCCTCAGTTACATTTTCCAGTCTGACAGCATCTTGCTAATGCTCGCCATCGTTATGCTGATGGTACTGATTTCAAGCTCAATCGCACTCAACAACATCAAACACAAAAACTGGACCCAGTACAAAATAGCCCTGATCTCAATCGGACTTAGCGGCGGACTCACTTTCATACTGATTACCCAAGGCGTGGTGCAACTCGATCCCTGGTATTACCCGAACTACTTCATACCGCTGGCTGGCATGGTCTTCGCCAACGCAATGACTAGTGTCAGTCTTGCCGCTGAACGCTTTGAAGCCGAGCATGAACGCAATAATAATTATTGTGAATCCAGAAACATTGCCTACAAAGCCGCGATGATTCCACAAACCAACGCGCTGCTCGCCGTTGGCTTAGTTTCACTACCGGGCATGATGACCGGCCAGATACTGTCCGGCACTTCTCCGTTAATCGCCGCCCGCTACCAGATTATGGTGATGTGCATGATCTACGGCTCAGCCGGTTTAGCTGCCGCGATGTACTTGTACCTGAATAAAAAGCACTATAAATAGCCTGCTATCAGGAGATTAAAAATGGACTTTTAGAGGATGCGGGAAATTACAAGCCTGATACTGTTTTCTTATCCGACAGATACGAGGACAAAACCGTCCAAACCAATCTCAATGGCGACAAATTCAAATGTAGCCAGACTCCATCAGAAATCATAACTACAAGTTTACATTTTGATTTTAAGTATGACAATTCTTTCACCGGCATTAAACGAACTGTCAACAACTGTGGCGTGATAAACAAATCAGCGTTTATTGGCCGCTATAATAGCAAGTATCTTTATTTCTATATGCCGGACTCTGCCATCAAACCCGTTTATAGATACCAAATTATAGCAAAAGATAAACAGCTTAAACCCGCGAAAATCATATACATGGCAGATGGCATAAGAACATATCGCGCAACGCCGAACGATAACGAAGCACATGACAATATAAAATATGAAATGAGTTATTTTTTGTCCAAAAAATAAGACAGGCATAGATAACACGCAAACAAATTTACCCAGTCTTTCGCCTGCACAGTTAGAAAAATCAATTCTAATTTAGATTAGCACGCTCAGTTTCTGCGCCAGCATTTTTTTCATACATCAATGCAACAAGCTCTGCTATCGATCAATACATCGTAAATATTTTTCTATTGCGCATCATGCGATCTGTTCTGTAAACCACTGGCACACTCAGCAGTATTATCAGTAAATTTTGCTACTAGCAGACTCTTCTGCAGACAAAGCAGTCTCCGAGACTGCCAGATGATGCTATAATCCATTCTCTTTTTTCCAGCTAAACCATGATGTAAAGATGAATGATAAAACGATAGTAACTCACAACGGTAATTTTCATGCAGATGATGTTTTCAGTATCGCTGCTCTTAAAAGCATATTCCCTTCTGTTAAGCTTATACGCACACGTGATTTAGCTATTATCGCTAATGCAGATATTGTCGTTGACGTCGGTGGTGAGTATGACGCGGATGCAGGCCGTTTTGATCATCATCAGCGCGGCGGTGCCGGTCAGCGCGAGAACGGTATTCCTTATTCATCTTTTGGTTTAATCTGGCAACAATATGGTTCAGAAATATGCCATGGTAATCAGGATGTCGCCAGAGCCGTTGATGCCGGCCTGGTATCCACTATCGATGCTATTGATTGCGGTTATGGCGAAGGTGTGTCTGAGGGTATCAGCCTGAGCCAGACTATTTCAATGTTTAACCCAACCTGGCAAGAGGACAGTCATTTTGACAGCTGTTTTGATCAAGCGGTTGATTTTGCTTCGCGTGTTTTAGCGCGATTCATTGCCTCGGCTAACGGTGGCATTAGCGCAAAAGAAATTGTGGCTAAGGCTATTGATAATGCAGAAGACCCAAGACTGATCGTTTTAGAACAATATACGCCATGGAAGAGAACCGTACATGCCTTGTCTGATCAGGCGTTATATGTAATTTACCCGTCGCAAACCGGACAATGGAGAATTCAAACCGTACCGGTTGAACCCGGCTCTTTTGAAGACAGAAAATCATTGCCTGAAGCATGGGCTGGCTTATCCGATAACGAACTGCAGCAAGTAACCGGTATTGATGATGCAATGTTTTGCCACAACGGCTTGTTTATTGCCGGTGCAGAATCATTTGAAAGCACAATGAAAATGGCATCCATCGCACTTAACCAATAACAGAAGCCTTGCTAACCTAACAACCCCTGAAAACTAGAACACAGAGCTTCTATAAAACGAATTGCCCTGTGTTCTTCCTCACACAATGACCTTATTTTTCAAAGGCACCAATATCCACCGCATTAACAGGTCTCAGATTATCAGCAATATCCTTCACTGGTGAGGAAATCGATGCAAAGCTGCTCAGCCCCGCATCTATTGCTGCTGATCCGCCACTTAATGTGTAATCATTATTAGCTGCACTGACCACGACACTGCTTAAACTGTCTGTTATGGATGAATCCGAATAGCTCGCTTGCCAGTTTGTATAACTAAGCGTCGAGCTTTCACCATCTTGTGAAAAGCGACAACTACTGTCATAAATATTCTTATCAACTTCCAGAGCACTGTGACCCGATGCTATACAGCCACTTGCGTTCGACATGATGATATTGTTAAAGAACACATGACCACCCAGATCCTGGCTCAGCTTAACACCCCAGCTGCCATTATTTGCTATTGTGTTGTTCACAAAACTTAAACGCGCAACGCCACCTGACGAATCAATTTGAAACCCGCGTACAGCATGTCTGGCATTTCCGTACAGTAAATTATTCACAAACACAGAGTCGTATAAACCATCAGCCTCCACACCACTTTGTCCGTTGTCATATACTGTGTTTCCCTCAATTGTTATATAACTTTGTAAACCATCAGCACCACTGTACATATCCGCGTTGAAGTACAAACCATTACTCGCGTTACTATAACTACGATTACCTTTAATCAGAGTATGATCTGACCCGGCATTCGACAGATAAATTCCGTGCCCTGCCTGCGATCCGTAACTAGTATTTCCCAAGATCATAGAATAAGAAGCATTCGACATATATATATTACTTGAGCCACAGTTTCTTACAGTATTAAACTGGAACGTAACACCTAACATCGGACTGTTTGCCGAAGCATCTCTTGCTGCCAGACAGTAGCCAGCCGCAGACTCAATA
Organism: Gammaproteobacteria bacterium; assembly: GCA_029881795.1. Classification (GTDB taxonomy): domain Bacteria; phylum Pseudomonadota; class Gammaproteobacteria; order SZUA-229; family SZUA-229; genus JAUVDT01. The sequence continues at coordinate 97,690 of JAOULX010000001.1, read as the reverse complement.
GTAAAGCCCTCAATGGTGATATAATTACTGTTACTGACCAGCACACGACCTTGCGTGCTGCCGCCACTGTTGATCAAAACATTATTGCCATTGGCGGTGATAGTAATACGATTATCATCAGAGACACCACTGGCAGAAACAGAAAATCCGGCATACGTTCCCTCATGAACAACCACGGTATCACCGGGACTTGCAATATTGACCGCTTCCTGAATAGTAAAAAACTCCTGATTCACACTACTTCTGTCATCCACACAATGCACAGTCGTATCGTTACAATCATAACCAGCCGGTACTAATACTGCTGGTAGCGACGCATTATCTGAACGCGAAGGCGTCGTAATAATCAGACTTGCTGATTTGTTTGAAACGTTTAACGCTGCATCCGCTGCTGCAACACTGTATTCATATAATGTGTTGGCTTCTAGCGTATCATCGATAAATGTAGTATTAGTCAGGCTACCAATTTGTATCGAATCCCTGTAAACATAATAATCTGTGACAGCAATATTATCTGTTGATACCGTCCATTGAATCTGTACTGATGTGGCTGAAACATCAAGTGCAATTAAATCTAATGGAACTGATGGCGCCAATGTATCAGTTTGTGTTTTGTCTGGAACCGTATCATCTGTTATATCGGCGCAACCATTAAGAATCGCTACTAACGCAACGCTAATCAGTGTTTTATATGAGTGTATTTTAAACATGTTATAACCTATTTGGTCATGGACCAGTTGTTTAACATAACGGTAACAAATTCGTTAATAACTACGTACGTGCAACCGCATATCGTTAGTGTTTATCAATAAACTAAATCGTATTTATCCGTTCATCTAAGATGCTTTTTATGACACTATGAATAACTTTCTATTACTGAATTAGAAATTACATCTACATGAAATAAGATAGATGAACTTTAGCCGCTGCAATCCGTCTTATCTATTAATGTCTCGCGAATGGTATTGAAAGTCAGACAATACAAATGAATGGTATAGTTTTGAGGATGACCGAATATCTTGTCAGCAGATGAAAATGTTATCGAATTGTAACAATCTTTCGTGTTACATATTGTCGATTATTTTAAACATTTTAGACACACAATTATGTGTCTAATAAAAAAATATATGTGAATTAAACTGAATCTTCTGATGCAGAAGTGCTTTAATAAAGAGACGTTACAGCGTGTTTTTCTACAGATGACTGCTTGTTTACTGTAGTCGTGGCTAATTACCTAATCAGACTTCGCCGTATTGCTCGGCACCCGACAACCACCTTCTTATTATCGGCTCTGCAAGATCCGGAAACTGTTTGACTATTTTTTCTGCTGCCTGATGAACCACAGGAATTAATGCTTCATCGCGAAGTATATCGGCAATGCGGAACTGCATCATGCCGGTTTGTTTGGTCCCCAGCACTTCGCCAGGGCCCCGTATTTTTAAATCTTCTTCAGCTATATCAAAACCACTGTTGGTTTCACGCATCACCGCCAGTCGTTTTTTAGCGGTTTTTGATAAAGGCTGGCTATATATCAGCACACAGCTGCTGGCCGCCGATCCGCGACCGACTCGTCCACGTAACTGATGCAGTTGTGACAAACCTAAGCGCTCTGCGTTTTCGATAATCATTAAAGAGGCATTGGGCACATCCACACCGACTTCGATCACGGTTGTTGCTACCAGCAAGTTAATTTCTTTATTTTTAAACTGCTGCATCACGCTTTCTTTCTCCGCTGACTTCATCCGACCATGAACCAGACCAATACTGAATGCTGGCATTTGCTGTTGCAGTAACAGCTGCGTTTCTTCAGCAGCCTGACATTGTAATACCTCAGACTCTTCGACCAGGGTGCAAACCCAGTACACCTGACTGCCTTCTGCTATTGCAGCAGCCACACGCTGTATCACATCCGGTCTTCTGACTTCCGGTAAAACCACGGTTTTAATTGGCGTTCTGCCGGGAGGTAATTCATCTATCACTGAAACATCGAGATCACCGTAGGCAGTCATTGCCAGCGTTCTGGGTATCGGGGTTGCTGTCATGATTAACTGATGAGCAGATACGCCTTTGTTTTTTAATGCCAGTCGCTGATGCACTCCAAAACGGTGCTGCTCATCAATCACTACCATCGATAAATGCTTAAACTCTACCTCATCCTGAAACAGAGCATGTGTTCCAACAACAATATTCGCCGCTCCATTTTTTATGATCTGAAGCATTTCCCTGCGCTGTTTTATTTTTGTTTTTCCGCTAAGCCATGCAATCGTCAGTCCCAGCTGTTCAGCCCATAAACTAAAGTTTTGGTAATGCTGCTCCGCCAGTATTTCTGTCGGTGCCATCACCGCAGCCTGACGGCCCGATTTCACGGCCATTAAACAGGCAGCAAACGCCACCACCGTTTTGCCGGAGCCAACATCACCCTGCACCAGCCTTAACATCGGTCTTGGCTGCGCAATATCTTTTTGTACCGCTTCAATAACTTTTTTTTGTGCCGTGGTTAACTCGAATGGCAACTGTTTTATATAGGCCTGTAACAGTTCAGCACCATCAGATAATGCCTCGCCAGCTTGCGACTGAATCTTCTGCCGCAATTGTTGCAAACTCAACTGATGTGCCAGCAGTTCTTCAAATGCGAGGCGTTGCTGCGATGGATGCTGACCCTGTTCCAGTTGAGCCACCTGCACTTCTGGTGGCGGCCGATGAATGAAATTTATCGCAGACTTTAAATCAATTGCATTGGCGGCAGGTATATTAATCAAATCATCCGCTGTTAAATAATCGATCAGAAAATTACTGTCTTTTGCGTTCAATAAAGCCAGCGCCTGATCAATCAGATTTTTCAATGTCAGCTGATGCACACCTTCGGTGGCCGGATAAATAGCTGTTAGTGTCTGCTTTTCTACAGCTTCTGCTTCTGCTTGTGCTAAAATCTCGCTGAATTCTGGGTGAATCATTTCTAGATGATTGGTGACACGACGCACTTCGCCGTAGCAACGCAGCCGCTTTCCTTTCGAGAGTTTTTCCTGTTGGGCTTTACTGAAGTTAAAAAAGCGCAGTTTAATAGCGCCTGTGCCGTCTGCCAGGTGTACCATTAAGATACGCCGGCGTTGTCGTCCGCTGCGACTGAAGCTGATGGCTGAATGTTCAACCACACCTTCGATAACAGCGCGATCTGAATGATGCAGCCCACCTATTGCAACAATCCGTGTACGGTCCTCATAACGCAATGGCAGATGAAACAGTAAATCCTGCACTCGCTGCAAGTTGAGCCGCGCCAGTTTTTCTACCATGCGCGGACCGACACCTTTTAACGATGTAAGCGCTGTTAAATCACCCGGTTGTTTACTGGACGCTGTCAAAACACTCTAATACCTGCTGACTATTAACTATCCAGTTCCAGGATGGCATCCATTTCTACCGCTGCATTTTTTGGTAGCTGAGCCACACCAATCGCAGCACGTGCCGGGTAAGGCTGCTGAAAATAATCGGCCATGACATCATTAACCATGGCAAAGTTAGTCAGATCTGTTAAAAACACATTCAGCTTAGCAACATCCTGTAGACTGCCACCGGCCGCCTCAGCCACTGCTGTTAAGTTATCAAACACCCGACGAATCTCAGCTTCAATATTACCCTCAACCATTTCCATGGTTTCCGGCACCAGAGGTATTTGACCGGACATATAAACTGTATTGCCGACCTTTACTGCCTGTGAATATGTACCGATTGCCTGTGGTGCCTTCTCAGTTGATATAATTTGACGCGCCATCTTAAGTCTCTTTTATTTGTTAAAGTTAATATATTCAGGAACCGATGATAATACTGTACTGCGGTTTGTTAAAGCTTTAACAAACCCTGCAACTGGGCTGAATAAGGCCTCTAGTATATAACAGCCCTTCATCCGCCTAAAGTTACTTAGCTGTTGTGAAATTTCTTTTCTCCGCTAACAACCAACACTGGCTTTTTGTACGCATCAGCTTCAGCAAAACTTTTCAGTTACTGCAGCAGCAATCAGTATATGGATGAAAAATGAGAATGTTCTTAACCGTTTAATAAAAGAAATATGAGATGAATTAAAAAACAAACTTCTGCCAGCGCTTACAACTCTGAAGTACCTAGCGCATACGCCAGATTTTTAAAACCGGTGACATGACACGTAAACGCCGCATGACATTGGCCAGATGTTGCCTGTCTTTGACACTCAGCACAAAAGTGATGTGACTGATCAGACCATCACGGTCTTCGATATCAACGCCTTCAATATTTGCATTCTCCTCCGAAATACCGGTTGCCAGTCTAGCCAGAACACCGGGCTGACTTCTGACTTCAGCACAGATACGTGTTGTAAAATCACCAACCAGCTCATCCATCCAGGTCACATCTACCAGCTGATCATGTGAATGCCTCAATGATTCGATGTTGTTACAGCCTTCACGGTGAATCACAATGCCACGGCCTTTATTAAACACACCAACAATATGATCGTTCGGAATCGGGTAACAGCATTTGGCATAGGACACCACCATGCCTTCAGTTCCGCTGATTGCTAAAGGAGCCAGTGACTGCACACTCAGCGCCTCAAAGGCTTCACCATCTTGATTATTCATATTTGGCAACAGACGACGAGCCACCAGACTAGGTGGCCGGTTACCCAGACCGATATCAATCAGCAACTCATCAACCTGACTGAAATTTAAATCTTTCAGCACAGCGTCAATATTTTCTTTTTCTAGTTTATCAATGCTGGTTGAATAAACTTTCAGGCAGCGGTTCATCAGTCGTGTACCTTGCGCCAGTGCTTCGCCACTTTTTAAACTTTTAAGGTAACTGCGAATATTACTTCTGGCCCGGGCACTAACCACATAATTAAGCCAGACCGGATTCGGCCGCGCCATCGGTGAGGTCACAATATCGACGGTCTGACCACTGTATAACGGTGTATTTAAGGGCGCAAACTGGTGATCAAGTTTGGCCGCGACACAGGTATTACCGACACCGGTATGTACCGCGTAAGCAAAATCAACCGGAGTTGAACCTTTGGGCAATTTAATGACATCGCCTTCGGGGGTATAGACAAAAATCTCATCAGGAAACAAATCGACTTTAACATTATCCAGAAACTCAACCGGGTTACCAGCCTGCTGCTGCATCTCCAGCAAGCCGGTAAGCCAGTCGCGTGCTCTGGCCTGCGCACCCTGATGTCCGTGACTATCGTCACCGTTTTTATAGAGCCAGTGCGCGGCTATACCCGCTTCGGCGAACTCATCCATTTCTTTTGTTCGGATTTGCACTTCCATTGGAATTGCATGCGGTCCGTACATCGCCGAATGCAAACTCTGGTAACCATTACCTTTAGGAATTGCAATATAATCTTTAAAGCGACCGGGTATCGGTTTAAACAGATTATGTACCACACCCAGAACGCGGTAACAGTTATCCACTGTTTGCACCACGACTCTTATCGCATAAACATCAAATACTTTTTTAAACGGCAGCCGTTTGGTTTTCATTTTGCGATAAAGACTATAAAGATGTTTTTTGCGCGCAAACGCTTCACCGTCGATATCCAGTTCTTGCAAACGGTTTTTGATAGCCGAATCGAGTTTCTGGATTACTTCTTTACGATGGCCACTGACATTTTTAACAGCCGCCTTGAGCACTGCATAGCGGTACGGGTACATCGACTGAAAGCCCAGATTTTCAAGCTCGACACGCAATGAATTGATACCCAGTCGCTGTGCTATCGGCGCATAAATCTCCAGCGTTTCTTTGGCGATACGACGTTTTTTATCCGGCCGCATCACACCCAGTGTGCGCATATTATGAAGCCGGTCGGCCAGCTTGATCATTATCACGCGGATATCACGCGCCATCGCCAGCAAGACTTTCTGAATATTTTCAGCCTGCTCTTCTTGTTTATCTTTGTTTTCGATTTTGGTGAGCTTGGAAACGCCGTCGACCAATTCGGCAACGTCTTCACCAAATTCTTTGGCGATTTGATCTTTTGAGCTAGGCGTGTCTTCGATGACATCATGCAATATGGCGGCCACGATGGTACGTGAATCAACATGCATTTCTGCCAGAATTCGGGCTACGGCAATCGGGTGGTAGATATATGGCTCACCGCTCATCCGGTACTGGCCTTCGTGCGCATGAGCGCCGAACAGATAAGCCTGGTAAACATCCTTGATCTGAGTCTCATCCATATAAGGCTCAAGCTCAAGACACAAATCGCTGATTAAATAACGCTCTTCATCGGCTATGATTTCCGCTTCATCCACCACGTCCAGCTGCTTGTGTTCAGACATTTGTTTACCCGTCAAATAAGCAGCAGCCGACTGACTGCTGCATCAAAGTTATTCGGCGTCGGGTGTAGCTTCCTCTTCGCTGACTGTTGTTTCCATCGCGTGTTCCATGGCAGTCACTTTCTCAAGGATAGAGTTGGTTACCAGACCTGCTGAAATTTCACGTAATGCCAGCACGGTTGGTTTGTCATTATCTTCAGACACCATTGGCTCACCACCCATGGAAATCTGGCGGGCACGTTTTGATGCCACTAAAACCAGCTGGAAACGGTTTTCTACATTATCAAGACAATCTTCTACTGTTAAACGAGCCATGTTATTTCACCTTCTGAAATCGTATAAATGTATGAATACTAATTAAGTAAATCTACCAGCAATGCTTTCAGGCGCTGGTCCTGTTTTGAAATTTTCATCCGATTGGCAACTAAGATAGCGCGTATTTCTTCTAACGCGATATTAAAGTCATCATTCACAATCAGATAGTCAAACTCACCGTAATGTGACATTTCACTTTCTGCATCACGCATCCGGCGATCAATAATTTCTTCGCTGTCTGTTGCCCGGCCTGAAAGCCGCAGCCGTAATTCTTTTTTCGAGGGCGGTAATATAAATATCGAAACATTTTCAGCAATCTGTTTTCTGACCTGCTCTGCACCCTGCCAGTCAATTTCCAGAACCACATCCTTGCCACTGGTTAGCAGCGCTTCTACATGCTGCTGTGAAGTACCGTAATAATTATCAAAAACTCGGGCATGTTCTAGAAATTCACCCTTATCCGCCATCGAGGCAAAACGAGACTCATCAACAAAATGATAATGCACACCATCGATTTCACCCTGACGTTGTGCCCGGGTGGTATGAGAAACAGAAACCACCACCTCGTCAGAGGTATTCAGTAATTCCCGTAACAAACTGGTTTTACCTGCGCCAGAAGGGGCAGAAATGATATATAGCGTGCCTGTACTCAAGTGACTATCTGTTTGATTAATCGGATAGTAAAGGATAACTGATTTCAGGCTTTAAAGGGAGGAAAAAGGCTGATAAAACCTCAATAAACACTGAATTTTTTATCAATTCAGCTGCTGACAATCATTTTCACTACTGGCTCTGGCATTAGCGCACTGCGACTGCGTCAAAAAATATTTTTCTGGCTCAATGCCATACCAGTCACGGCAGACCGCTCTGGCCACGCCATGATCATTAAATATCCATAATGCGATAGTATCTGACATTAGCCTGAATTTCTTACCCGGTAGCTCCTGAAGATAATACATGCTGGCTTTCCTCTTTTATTAACAGAGCTTGCAGCCTAATGATTGCAGATGACAAAGCCATTTCATTTTTATTAAATAATCGTGACAATCGCTAGCCCGCCATTCTTACCGGCAAGCGCTTGGCGCCCCAGTCTCCCGGTGCTGCGTCAAAAATCCCGGCCAGCGGTGTGCCGCAACCACGACAGGCACCGTCAGCTGACAGATTCCACTGCCCCAACACATACCAGTCCCGTTCAATTAATAAGCTTTTACACTGATGACACCAGCTGCTGTCGGCATCACGGTCATGCACATTTCCCACATAGGCATAGCGAACCCCGGCTTTGAGCGCGATATTTCTGGCCATGCTCAGCGTCGATAGCGGTGTCGATGGACGATCCATCATCTTATAATCCGGGTGAAATGCGCTGAAATGCATCGGCATATCTGGCCCCAGGTTTTCAACGACCCATTCACACATCTGCGTCAGTTCTTTTTCTGAATCATTTTCACCGGGAATAATCAGCGTGGTGGTTTCCAACCAGCAGTCAGTTTGCTGTTTAATATATTGCAGTGTTTCCAGTACCGGCTGTAAATGACCGCCAGTAATCTTATGGTAAAAGCGCTCGCTAAAGGCCTTTAAGTCAACGTTGGCAGCATCCATCCACTGATAGAATTCAGCCCGTGGCTCCGGGCTGACGTATCCGGCAGTAACGGCAACTGACTTTATTGCGTTTTCACGGCAGGCCCTGGCCACATCAATCGCGTATTCATGAAAAATAACCGGGTCGTTATAGGTGTAAGCAACACTGCGACAGCCATAGTGGGCAGCTGTTTCAGCAATTTTTTGTGGACTGGCCGCATCGGCCAGAGTATCTATTTCGCGGGATTTACTGATATCCCAGTTTTGACAAAATTTACAGGCCAGATTGCAACCTGCGGTTCCGAATGAAAAAACCGGCGTTCCGGGCAAAAAATGATATAAGGGCTTTTTTTCAATCGGGTCGATACAGAACCCGCTGGAACGTCCATAGCTCGTCAGCACCAGTTCATTGTTCTGGTTGGCGCGCACAAAACACAGGCCTTGCTGGGCGTCATGCAATTTGCATTCACGGGGGCATAAATCACACTGCACCCGGCCATCATCCAGCAAATGCCAGTATTTGGTTTTAACTATCGAGCTTTCATCCATCGCTTTATCCCCGCTCGCAAATCCAGCCGGCAGTCATCGCCAGCTAGTTCGCGCATCCTGTTTAAAACATAATCCTTCCATCATTCTGTTGCAAGCAGGATAAATGGGCTTATTATATAAACAGATCAAGAAACACTTAATTAAGGAGTGTTGTCATGGAAAGATTAAAAAACCGGAGTCGTCCGCCGGCTGTAGCCGGTATGTTTTATCCAGCGGAAGTGAAAACCTTAAAGCGAGAAATCCATCGCTTTCTTGATAATGCCAGCGCCGAGTTCAGCAACTCCGAACACCGGATCAAAGCCCTGATCGTACCGCATGCCGGTTATATCTATTCCGGCCCGATAGCCGCTTCTGCCTATAAACAACTGATCCCTTATCAGCACCTGATCAAGCGTGTGGTTTTGCTCGGGCCCTGTCATCGCGTCGCCATTAATGGCATGGCGCTGCCCGGCTCAAGTCATTTTCGTACACCTTTGGGTGAGATACCGATTGATCAGCCAGCGATTGCCACGCTCAGCGGCCTCAGTCAGATCACCATCTCTGATGAGGCGCACCGCGAAGAACACAGTCTTGAAGTCCAGCTACCTTTTTTACAGGAAACTCTTGATGACTTTAGCCTCGTACCTATCGTCGTTGGCGATGCCAGCATGCAGCAGGTCAGCGAAGTCATCAACCTGCTATGGGGCGACGAGCAGACGCTGATCGTGATCAGCACCGACCTCAGCCATTACCATGATTATTATCAGGCCAAGCAACTTGATCGCGCAACCAGTGATGCCATTGAAAACCTACGACCGGAACTGATCCGTTATGAAGACGCCTGCGGCCGTAACGGCTTAACCGGCATGTTAACAGCCACTCAACAGCACCAGCTAACGATTCAAACGCTGGATTTACGTAACTCCGGTGACACCGCCGGATCAAAAGACAGCGTTGTCGGATATGGAGCCTATGTCATTCACTAAACTTTCAGAACAAGATCAGATAACCTGTATTCAAATTGCCAGAGCATCCATTCTGTATGGTCTTAAAACAGGCAATCCCCATATCATGAAGACCGAAGAATACTCGGCAGATTTACAACAGCATTGCGCCAGCTTCGTCACGCTAAACACAAACTTCAAACTCAGAGGTTGCATAGGCAGCCTCGATGCAGACCAGCCACTGATTAATGACATCGCTGAGAATGCCTATGCCGCTGCCTTCAAAGACCCTCGATTCCCGCCTTTAACAGAAGATGAATTTAGCCAGCTGGGCATGGAAATTTCGATATTGACAGAACCAGAAACCATGACTTTCGACAGCGAACAGGAATTACTGCAGCAAATTGAGCCCGGAGTAGATGGCCTGATCCTGCAATACGATTTTAATCGCGGCACGTTCTTACCCGCTGTCTGGCATCAACTGCCTGATAAAAAAGAATTTTTAGATCAGCTGAAAATTAAAGCCGGCTTAGACAGCCACTGGTGGAATAGCGATGTAAGTGTTCGTCGTTTTCATACTTATAGCTTCTCATCATACCAAAAAGACACAGCTGAACAGACAGCAGATCAGCAATAAACATCCTGTCGCAAGCCTCTTAACAAGTTCAGATCTGACCGCCACTTGACTCCGTACTTAGCTACGGACTTTATAATCCCCGCACTCAAACACAATGCGGACTTTAAAGATGTGGTGGATAAACCGATTTTTTGACAAAACTGGCTCTGTCGGCGCGATTGTCGCAGCAATGGGCTGCGCCTCTTGTTTTCCTGCCCTTGGCACCTTGTCAGCCAGTCTAGGCATTGGTTTTCTGGCACAATTCGAAGGTCTTTTTATCAATACTCTGTTACCGGTTTTTGCCTGGATAACACTGGCAGCCAACGGTATTGCTTTTCTTTCACATCGACGCTGGTGGCGTGCTGCGGTCGGCATTAGCGGGCCGATAATGATATTACTGACATTGTATCCATTATGGCAATATGGCTGGAGCAGCTATTTATTTTATCTCGGGCTGGCCTTAAGCTTGCTCGTCGCTATCTGGGATATTGTTTCTCCACCTGCAAAAAGCTGTGCCAGCGGCCAGCATGCACAGCTATAACGTCAATACCATGTCAGATTGCTGCTCAACTCAGAATCAAACCATGCCAGAGCCTAAACACAAATCTGATAAACAACTCTGTCCGGTTTGCGCGAATAAATGTTTAAGCGTTGAAATAAAAACCATGCTTCAGCACATTAAGTCACCCTGGCAGTATTCTCTGACTGGTCAGCAGCCTTTTTTTTACTGCAGCAGTGCGCTTTGTGATGTTGTCTACTTTTCAACTGATGGCACTGCAATCAATAAACCAGATATCAGGCAGGAGATTGGCGTCAAAGAAAAAAACGACAACGCGTTAATTTGTTTTTGTTTTGGTGTGACTAAAGCACAGGCCGCTTCTGATAAAAAAATTAAAGAGTTCGTCGTAAATCAAACCCGCCTTTCTTTATGTGCCTGCGACACCTCTAATCCGTCCGGCCGCTGTTGCTTAAAAGACTTTCCAACGTTCAAATAAATGCTTCGCTCTGATAAAAGCACAAAGAATACCCACAGCACCATCAACAACACTCAGCTTATTAATTTTGCCAGTGCCAGTATCTGATCTTTATAGCGGCTATCGGCTTTAAGCAACAGTTGCTTTACAAGCGCTTTGGCCTGCTCCGACTTATCAAGCTGCATTAAACACAGCTCAGCTTCACGAATTTTTATTGGTATGACATCAACACATTCGTGATAACGTTTATCGGCATCGTGCAACAGATAATAAGCCACATCTGTTTCATGTATTTCAAGCGCGTATCGTACCAGCAGCAGCGTCATTTGCGGATCGCTCAGCACAAAATCCGGCGCAGCCTGCTGGCAGGCTTTGACCACTAACACGGCGCGCGCATACTGTCCTGCATTAATCAACAGATCAATTAACAAACGCCCTGTACATAACTGAGTGCGGCTCTTACCCCAGCTCGATATGGTCTCAAGCAGTTGCTGCAACAGCTGATAGTCCTGTCGATATCTTTCTATTTCTGCAATCAACAGCATCATTGCTTCAGAATTTTTTTTCACCGATACCAGCGTATACAGTTGTTGTAAAAAACTGTCGTACTCTTTTTTGCTTTGCTTTAACTGATATCTTTCGACGGCATTTTCACGACCATAACTTGAAGACAGATCATAGGAACCAAAATCTTTTTTTCGACTGACGTGATAATCAATTTCTTCGGCCAGCTCTTTTTTTGTTTCGCGTCTGCGCTGCCGAAAAAACATCAGCGCAATCAAAAAACCAGACAGACCACCACTGACATGTGATACCAGATTGACCCCGCCATTGTTACCAAACCAGTACAGATTAAGTGTATTCCAGCCAATATAAAAAGCCGCCAATACCCAGACCGGCACATAATACGAGCGCACAAAACGGTAGCCCCAGATAAACACTTTTATCCGGGCATTGGGCATTAAATAAGCCGCCAGCCCTATCATTCCCATCACCACTCCTGACAAACCCAGCGTTGGCACCACAACAGTGGCAGCGGCACTATAGCCAGAATAAGACAGATGAGTGATAACAACCAGACTAAAAAACACAGCCAGATACTTCAGCTTATTATTAATCAGCGCTTCCACGCCTGGTGCAAATGCAAAAAAGAACAGCATATTACCGATGAGATGCAGCCAGTCGGCATGTGCCAGACTGGCCGTCAGCATTTGCATAATACTGGTTTCATCAGGATAGTATTTAAGCTTACCATCCAAACTCAGCGGCACTTTATTCTTGAAAATCTGATAATGTTTTGTCGCGTTATCAATCGCTTGATTAATCTGCTGTTGTGAGTATTGCGACTCTTCAGATAAGCGCTGACTGAGGCCGTGACTGATCACATCACGCCCCGGGGACTCATGCATCCAGATCAAATAGTCACGACACAGTGAGGTATTGTGTCTAAAAAAATCAAAACCCGCATCAGCAGACGCCAGTTTTTTAACGGCAAGACAATAATCGGAAGCCTCGCTCTCGATAGAGCGGCGATTTTCCCACTGAAACTGATGCAGCACGACACAGATAGCAATCACCGAATAAGTCAGATACGGCTGCTTAAAGAAATGAAGCGCAGAACTATAGGGAATGAAAAACAAATAACTGTCCAGTTGTTATTAGTCAGTGGCTATGCCGACAATGTCTTTATTTATACATCAAATATCTTTTTATATCAGCTTCGATTCACCTATCTGTACCCAGCAGCAACATGGGGAAAAAGGACCTTAAGCATTATTTATTTTGACCGACTAGCAACAGATAATAATGATTTCGACAATAAAAAAGGCAGGGTTAACCCCTGCCTTTATCTGCTATCACTTTGCCACAACCCCTCTGGGCGCATACAAGGCGATAATTAAGACACTGAATGATCCCACTACTTGTAAGGCGGGATCACTGTGCTTGCATTTCGTTACGGTGCATTGGTAACCGTCACCTGATAAGTAAAGCTAACAGAGCCAGCCGAATATTCGTTAACGCCGGCGGAACTGGTCCACGCAACCGAAGAACCTACTGTTGCATTCGTACCCACCAATAAATTATTAGCAGAAACATTCACCGTCACCGTCTTACTGTCATCAGCACCATTAATTTCACCATATGTTGTGTTGTAACCAAGTTCGCTAACCGTTGCATCACGATCTCCTGCGGTAATTTGCAAAGGCACACTGGTGATGGTATCGATAACATCTATATAAGCAGAAGCAGCGCCGGACCTCAATGCCGTGTCAGGATTCGTTGCATCGGTCCATGAGCCGGCCGCCGTCCATAAAGTATAAGCGGGTGTCAGCGCGCCTGTACCGGCGGAGCCAGAAGTGTAATAAATATAGTTTGTATCTGCCTGCTTTGGCGTTGAATAGCGCGATGCAATCAAGTTATTATTGTACCTTACGCTATAAAACGGCTCACAGTTACTATAACGCGTACTGTCCGTATCGGTATCAGCCATGTAATCAGTACAATTTGCATCCATGGTAATTAAGGTCATGGTAATAGTAATCCGTTTAATCGAACCGGAAGTTGTAGTCTCCACCGGTGGATTAACAGCATCAAACATATAATAGTTTTGCAGACCGTCATTATATTCCGACACAATAGCGTATCTGAACGTATCGGACCGGTTAAGTCCATTATCGGTAAATGAATATGTGCCGATACCATCTGAACTAGAGGTAGCCTGGATCGCAACCACTTCCCAGCAGTTAGAAACTGAGCCACAAGCCAGCCAGTTACCAACGGATGTTAATACCGCTGTCCCCGTCGGTGCTATTTCTGGCAACACAGGGTTACTGGTATAAGCAGCCGAGCTATTAATCTGTCTAAGCACAATATCACGACCTGAACTAAATCCACTTGCTGCAGGCCAGCTATGCCCCCAGTTTAGCGTTGCGTTACCCGTCGTTGTATTTACATCGACAAAACTCGCCACCACGTTAGTTGCATGCAATAAGTAATCTGCCGTTAAAGGGTTTGGATCAACACTGTCTGCAATAAAATCGCCATCGGTATCCGGGTTACGCGGATCGGTTAACGCATTCATCTCTTGCAGGTCAGTCCAGCCATCGCCATCAGTGTCACTCAGAGCAGGCGATGATGACACCCTATAGGAGTTGCCGACAGGGTACTCAATAACCCAGCCTACAAACGCCTCATCATAATCTGACAAACCATCACCGTCGGTATCGGCATTATTAATATCCGTGCCCAGCATTTCTTCCATCCGACGACCCAGCAGATCGCCGTCTTCATCAATTTGATAAACCATGTGCAGCACATCACCGGCTTTCAATCTGAGTGTATTGAAATCATAATTCGTATTGTAACTGTGTATCGTTGCTGTCTCGACACCACTGGCATTGGTTGTTTTATGTAACACCAGCCAGCCGGTGACAACCCCGTCACCTGCCACATTATCAATCGATGACAAGCGCCCACTACTATCCACAGCATGTGGAATATTTAATGTATTTTCCATCACTGATTGTGCCGTGACTGTCAGTGTAGACGGGTCTGCTACTGTTGCAACTAGAAACCTCTGCTCTTCTTTTGACAGTGTTTCGTAATCAATAATAACCGTAGCGGTACTGGCATTAACCTGCTCACGAGCATAGGCAAATGCAATGCCATTGATATCAACTAACTCATAGGCTGCAACACCAATTTTCATACCACTTGAATCTGACAGTAAATTTTTTATTGTTGTGGTATCAAGGCTGGCCGCAGAAAACACAATGTTACCGGTACTTTCATTGCCTGCCAGTGATGTAGATGGGAAAGCCGCTGTACTGTTACCGGCAACATCGAAAGTAAGATTACTCACTGGTGCGATAATGGTATTACTAGTCTGGCTAATCAATGCCGAAGACAGAGTCAGACTAGTTAAAGTAAAGGCACGACTGCCCTTATTTGACACTTTAACCGCAGTTGCAATATAGCCACCGGATGAAGCCAGTGTATTTGAAGCCTCTATTGATTTGGCCGACTCATACGCGTTACTGTTTTCCAAACTCTGGTCATTACTCCAGGAAAAAGACTTCTCAGTCGATGTTGTATTGGTATAACTACTGCTCCAGGTCTTTTCAATATTCAGAGTCAGGGAAGGACTCATGCTGATTTCCATTTCAGCACCGACTTTTAATTCCGTGCCTGTCGTATTTGATGCTTCAATCGCTGATGAATTACTGTTTGTTTTAGACGTCGTAACCGCACTGGTATTTGATGAGCTGCGTGACGTTGTGGCAGTGCCGCTGCTACCGTTTGAAAATTCATAGTTTAATGCGATATCCGGCGCCGTGACGATATCAATATCAATGACTGGTACATCAGCTATCAGCGGGTTGTATTCATAATTATTTAACGATGGATTAAAGCTGTAAGTCACAATCTCATCGAAGTCGCTGATCCCATCACCATCGGTATCTCTTTTTAGCGGTGATGTTCCGTATATTAACGATTCATCATTGTCACCGAGGCCGTCACCGTCCGTATCGATATCAGCACAGGCAATAATTACATTACCCACATCAGCCTGATTCAGCTGACCCACACCATTACTTACCGTACATGTTTGCCCCACTGGCTGAGTCAGTACAGTAACAGAATAATTAGCAGATGCCGTGGATGGCACGGTAAAATAATAACTGCCATTAGCAGAAATCGTTATGTCATCTGCTCCGTTATTTTGCAGCACTATCGAGCCCGTTAAACCAGTAATACTCCCGCCTACATTATAATCGCTTGCTGCGACATTTCCGGTCGTGTCTCCGCCGATATTTGCGCCGCCACCACCGCCACCGCTGCTACAAGCGGCCATGCTAAGCACTGTAGCCAATACAATGAGTAACCTGAATAATATCGTTGACATGATTAAGCCCTTTTCCATATTTAAAATTATTATTACTGTCCACGATAGTCAGTTGTTTTATCTTTAACAATCACCCATTAGTCTCTATGTATCTACGACTAAAGTCGTAGATACATTTAACCGGCTCTACTAATGGCGGATTTTATTAAACACATAAATTTGTTACTTTGATGCTATTATAGAATCCGTTAAACCAAGATCAGGGATATGTAACAAACAAATGGGAACGAAGATATTACTGGTTGATGACCATGAGTTATTACTTGATAGCCTGGAAATAATACTTAAAGATATTGATGATGACCTGCAAATTCTGAAATCAAAATCCTGTCAGTCTGCCTCAAACATCATCAACAGTGAACAGGATCTGTCATTGGTTCTGCTAGACCTTAATTTACCTGATGCTTATGGACAAAGCCTTTTAACAGAGCTTGTTAACAAATACCCTTTATTGCCAATAATTATTTTATCAAGCTCCGAAGATCCGCTTGAAATGCAGCAATGCCTTAATAACGGCGCTCTGGGCTACATTCCTAAAACATCATCCGCTCAGGTGATTTTCAACGCAACAAAGTTGGTACTAGCAGGTGGCATTTATATCCCCAAAGAAATCTTGCCAGCCTCAAATGGCTGTCATACTGGATCTGATAAAAGTGCACTAACCCCACGTCAGAAAGAAGTATTAACGCTGTTAATTTCAGGCATCTCTAATAAAGAAATCGCAAACAGCCTGAGCTGCACCGAAGCGACAATTAAAACTCACGTCACCGCCTTACTAAAAAGTCTCGGTGTTGCCAACAGAACCCAGGCTGTGATTGCTGCTCAGAAACTGGGCTACAAGCCATAAAACAGGTTTACTGTTTAATACGCGTCAGATTTTGCAAAAATATTCGCAGTTTCGATGGGTGCAGCGGTTTATGTAATAGTCGATAACCACTACTCTCTGCCTCTTTGAGTCGCTCACTTGATGTATCACCAGTAATAATCAGAGCGGGAATAAGCTGATCAAACAAATCATTGATCGCCGTAATTGCTTCTATGCCTGTCCTGTTCTTGCGCAAACGGTAATCAACAAGCAGCACGTCTGGAGGGTATTCATATTCTTTAAGGACTTCCAGAGCCTCTTCTTCAGAACCAAAAGCCAGCACGGTACAACACCAGCTCTCAAGCAGTCGCTGCAAACCTTCCCTGATACTTTTTTCATCATCGATAATGACAACAAAATGATCCACAGGAATCGGTGTGAATTCGCATTGATCTGCTGCCTGCTGACTGACCAGATCAGCATCCCCTGACGGCACTGAAAAACAAAACGCTGTCGATTGACCGACACAGGACTGCACATAGATACCACAGCCCAGCAGATCACTCAATCGCTTCACTATTGATAAGCCCAAACCCAGCCCTTTACTGCGGTCTCTCTCCGGATTATTAAGCTGTACAAATTCCTCAAAGATTGAATCGATATCTTCTTTTTCAATACCTATTCCACTATCACTTACTATAAAATCAATCTTTCCATTATTCTCTTTTACAGCAAGCTTGACCGTACCTTTATTTGTATAACGGATACCATTTAAAACAAGATTACGAAGAATTCTTTCCAGCAACACCGGGTCTGTCAATGCTACTAA
This sequence comes from Gammaproteobacteria bacterium, assembly GCA_029881795.1. Classification (GTDB taxonomy): domain Bacteria; phylum Pseudomonadota; class Gammaproteobacteria; order SZUA-229; family SZUA-229; genus JAUVDT01. The sequence continues at coordinate 79,887 of JAOULX010000001.1, read as the reverse complement.
GTCGGTCTCTGGTATTGTTAGCACTAAACCTTTTTCATCGGCAACCAATTTATAATCCGTGTTCAATTTTTTCAGTATGGTTGCCAGCTTGAAATGAACAGGATCGGGCACAACCACACCCGCATCGAGCCGTGATACATCAAGTAGAGAATTGAATAATCCTTCGAGCGAACTGACTGAATTAAAAATATTCTGAATAACCGGCCTGTTTTCATCACTATTGTTACGCTCATCCAGCAAGGTTACATTCAGCATCAGTGCATGTAATGGCTGCCTGAGATCATGACTTGCTGCGGCAAGAAACTTTGACTTCGCCAGATTTGCAGACTCAGCTTCAGATTTCTGTATTTTCAACTGCTCAACCAGATCTGAGTTTTCAAAACGTAAAGCCAGTGTTTCTACCAACGCACCATTAAGGTTCTTACTAAAATAGTACAGTGATACCATAAACACCATGATAACTGCGCCCATGATCACATATAATCGCTCATCCATAAGCAGCATTCTGATTGCCAGCGGGAATATCAGCGCCGGGAAAAAAGCATAAAGCCCCTGTAAAAAAATAATATTTGATGAAAATGCCGAACTACCAATACCCGCTATTATAAAAATAATAAAAAACTGATAGGCCTGATCAAGCCCCGGAAACATTAGCATTACACCAAGCCCCCAAGTCAGCCCTGTTATACCCAGTGTACAGACAATGTAATAACCATATAACCTTGAATTCTCAGGTGTCAGTTTAGGGTTAAACTTATAATGAATAAATGCACGCAGCAGCAATATTGTTGCGAACAGTGAACTCCAAATAATCAAGATTTTATAAGAAACCTCTCCCCACATTACAAACACAAAGGCAGCGGCGGTAACAGCATAAGTTATCAGTATAAAGTATGCCGATTTATTTAGTGTCTGAATTTGTTTAAACAATATATCCTGACTATAATCCTTCTGAAGCACTAGCTGATGATTCAACGCCAACCTCCTAACTATTGTTTTTCTTCTTAGAGTTTATTTTTATGCTTTGTAACCGCATAGCTCTTGCTCTGTCGATAATACTTATCGTTACAGCCAAACACCAGCAACAACATCAGTACCCGCCATCAGCCTGTAACACATAGATATTATCCGTTATACTGGCTTTATACGACAGGCAACAGTCCATTTTTATAAATCCCTAGACGACCAGTTCCTGTTTAAAGCCACCACTGTTGTCACTATAACCCTTAAAAAGTTCGTATTACTATCTCTGCAAGGCTTGCTACACTTAATACAACTTAAAACTCAAAGGAGATGACTATGTTATCTGTCAACCAGCCTGCAGCTGATTTTAGCAGCAGCGATCAAAATAATAATGCGGTTTCATTATCAGATTTCGCACAACAGAAGAATGTGGTTCTTTACTTTTATCCTAAAGACGATACCAGCGGCTGTACCATTGAGGCCAACCAGTTTACTGCTATGAAAGATCAATTCGATCAACTTGACTGCGTCATTTTAGGCGTCAGTAAAGACAATGCGCAAAGTCACTGTGACTTTATAAATAAATTCAACCTTAACCTTACTTTACTGGCGGACACCAGTGGCAAACTCTGCGATGACTATGGCGTTTGGCAGGATAAAGGCAAGGACGGCATTACAAAAATGGGTATTGTCCGTTCAACTTTTGTGATCGATAAAAACGGCATTCTGAAATACGCCAAATACGGTGTGACCGCTGACGGTCATGCCGCAGAGATATTAGATTTTATCAAAGCCGGTTTATAACAGCATGACCGCCACAACCGGTGATGCTGAGCAAGAGTATTTGTTGCACTACTGGTTCACTGAGCCGATGAATAAGCACTGGTTTGTGGCTGAGGTTGAGACTGATAAGGAAATAACAGAAAAGTTTGAGCGCTTATGGGTTCTGGCCGCCGACAATAAGCTGCAACACTGGCAACACAGTGCGCAGGGCTGTCTGGCTCTGTGTATTGTACTGGATCAGCTACCTTTAAATATGTACCGAGGTCTCGCTAAATGTTTTTCGACGGAAAAACAAGCCGTCACGATCAGCAAGCATGCGCTTTCATTACAATTTGATGAGCAGATTGCTGCCGATAAAGTGGCTTTTTTAATCATGCCGCTAATGCACAGTGAAAATCTGGCAGACCAGGATTTATCGGTGAGCTTGTTTGAAAAACATCAACTGGATGCCAATTTAAGATTTGCCAGACATCACCGTGATATTGTAAAGCGCTTTGGCCGCTTTCCTCACCGCAACCGAATTCTCGGCAGAGCAAGCAGTGCCGACGAACTGACTTACCTGAACTCAGCTCAGGCCTTTACCGGTTAATAGTACATCAGGGCAACAGTGACAAAGTCTCATATAACTTTACTCCGTCTTTAAAGTCTTCATTCATACGCACAATGCCTGTGCTATCTATCACAATAGTTGTGCCCATTGTAGCGTTATATAAATCCTGTATCTGCTGATACTCATCAACCATCACGCTGAAATCTGTGTAGCCATTTGAGAGCTGCGCCTGACGTGATGCAGTCACTGAACCTGAAACATAATCAATCATATAAAAACTCACGTTCGGAAAATTCGGCCTGATATACTGTCGCATATAACCCATGTGACTGTCACAAACCGGACACCACATTGTAAAATACAACACCAAAGCATCAGCTGCAGGATATTCAGCCGATAATGTTAGCGGCACATTGAGCGTGTCATTTAATACAAAGTCTATCGCCTGCTGGCTGACCTGGACACCGCTGCTACCGGGCACCACTGGCACCGTCATGTTCTCTCCGCTCGGGCTAAGGTCGTCTAATTCTCCACCACAGCCAGTCAGACTTAACAACGCAATCAGTAACATCAGCTTAGAAATAGACATGACTCACTCCCAGGCTCAATACTTCGGTTTGCGGGAAATTATAACCAGCATCGGCCTGACTAAACGTCAGTTTATAGATCCAGTCTTTTTTAAAATTTGAATACGCCAGCGTCAGTGCCAGTGAGGTTTTACCAAGACCAGTAGTCTGGTCTGTCTGGCCGTCAATTTCTCCTGCGGCTTCTGTTAAATCAGAATAGGCCAGTGTGACTGTGATCACCTCCGCCTTGTCAGTTTGATAACTGTAACCAAACGACAGCGTTGCTAGTGAACGCTCGCCCAGGTTTTTTTCATAAGGTTCGATATAGTTGCCGTATTCACGGTTTATCGGGCGTTCAAAATTGACGCCATAAACATACTGCAAGGTCGCATTCCATGGAAAGATGGTTTTATCAATCAATACGCTGGCATCGAGCCGGTAAAAACCTCTGCCGGTAATATCAAAGCTGTTTGTCACTTCATCATACGGTGAAATACCTGTCGGTATCGTCATGGTCAGACCGTAATAGATTGATGGTTTTAAATCTGCCAATGAATTCACTTGCCAGACGCAGGTTATGCCATCAAAGGCCTCATACCAGAGACTGGCAGTGGCATCACCCGGCCCGCTGGTTTTTGAGGTGAAACCGGCGTACTCATTATCGTTCCAGATAAATGGCATCACCAGACTGCTTTGCCAGTTGTCAGTTAAGCGGTAGCCAATCCCAAGATTAAGGCGGGTTTGCGATAAAACCGAGCCCGGCGGATCAGCCAGATGCTGGCCTTCACTGTTCCAGAAACCATCATAAGCCTCTGTGTCCACTGAGAGATCCAGCATCTGTCTGCCTGATTTTGGCAAGATCAATGACGCTGCAGAGCCACCGCCGCAGCACGACGCCGAATTAACATCTGTCGCATAAAACAGTGCAGCGGCGGTCAACACACTCACTGATTTAGCCATCGATCGAAGACAACGCATTCTCAGTTAATCACATCGACATCGTCATGCCAGGGGTTACGCTAAACACCGCGTAATCATTGCTGCCATCACCGGCTGCTGTATTACCATCGGTAGTTTTACGCTCTCCATTGACACTCAGGCGCACATAAATATCAGAGGTATCTCCATCAACCAGCCCTGACAAACCTGTTACCGACCAGTAACCATTTCCGTTTGCAGCCGCCACTGACCAGTTAGTAGTATCCGTTGACACTTCTACTGTAACTGACGCCACGCTCAGCTCATAGTCTGCGCTGCCGGCATTTAAAATAGCCCCCGGATAGACCGCGACGTGACTCATCATACTTTCACGTGCCGCTAAAAACAGGCTAAAGCTATGATTACCCGTCATACCCATCAGACTTTCTTTGAAAAGAAAATACTTACGCTTTTCAGGTGCCATCATGCCCATAATCATATCGTTTTGGCCCATTAATGTTGCCTTAACAGTATCCCCCATTGACATCATCACCTGCGGATTAAAATGTGCGACCTCACCCGCCATGCCGCCAATCATTACCTGTAAATCCCAGTCACCCATCGGGTCGCCATTCATCATCGTTGACGGCATCAGATAATACACAGTCGCCTGATAAGTCCCGTCACCATTATCTGTCACCTCTCCGACCGGGCTGTCATGCATATGACCGACCGTCATCGTCATCATTGGCATGACGCTGACATTCAGACCAGGCAGCAAATTACCGCTGGCGCGATCACTGATCTGCAGACTAAAGACGCTTTTACCTTCGCTAATCATCGACATATCCGATAAATATTCAACGCGGTATGAACTGGTCAGCGAGACCGTGTCATCGTTACCGGCAGGCGTATTTTGCTCGCAGGCTTGCAGTAGCAGTCCTGTCATCAATAGCAAGATCAAAGTTACGGTGTTTTTTATTGGTCTGATCATCATAGTCACGCCCTTAATTATTGAAAACTCATCGTTAAGGAATACTACTCAATCAAACAGGCGGCGTGAATGTGGCATAATGTCGCAGGCTTTTGCTATCTGCCTGAGCAGATCACAATAGTGCAGAAAAACAATACCAAGTGGGTATAGGCTTCTCAGCGCTTGCTGGATTATAATGGCGTTTTTTCTTGCGGGATTATTCCATGCTTTTAAAGTTACTTCGCAACGCTCTCGGCCTGTTAATCGTTTTAATCAGCCGTCTGACGCTACCCAAACAAATGAATCGCTCCGATGCAGAGCAAGCAAGCGCACAACAGCAGGCTGATAAATTATCACTTTATCAGTTTTATGCCTGTCCGTTTTGTATCAAAACCCGGCGCGCCATTCACGCCCTGAATATTGACATCGAATACCGTGATGCCGCCAATGACACTGTTCATAGGAAAGAGTTACTGGAAAAAGGCGGACAGATAAAAGTCCCGTGCCTGAAAATTGAGGAAGAGAACGGCAGTCGCTGGTTATACGAGTCGTCTGATATTATTGAATACCTCAACCAGAAATTTGCCGTTACTGCAGACTGATTTAACGAGCCTGCCAGATTTGTCTGAGCCGCTCTGGCAGCTCCATAGGATTAAACGGTTTATTGATAACCTCAATCGCACCCAGCTCTTTATAAGCCAGTATTTCATTTGCCTGCACCTTTGCAGTCACAAAAACCACCGGCGTATCATCGAATTGCGGTAATTCTTTTAATGCCGTATAGGTTTCTACGCCGCTCAGTCCCGGCATCATCACATCTAATAAAATCAGATCCGGAGAAAACTCCTCATAAGACGCCAGCAATTCCTCGCCGGAAGAACATATCTTGATATCAAAGCCGCCAATCTCTTCAAGACTTATACGGATAATATTCTGAATATCTTTTTCATCCTCTGCATAAAGTATTCTTTTTAAAACTGTTGACATACCCGCTCCAGACTTAAATTATTCATATAACGCTTCTCTTTATACCGATGAACAGCTGTCAAATCTTAACTGACAATCCCATATCTATAGTTCATTTATTATGGAATTGTAAAATCATTTTATATCGTTTAAATTATAGACTCTCTGCTTCCACAACAATGATACCCTTTTCGACAACAGATGGATTTGTTATGTCAGATATACCATCGATTGAGGACAAGCTGCTAGCTCTTAAGGCTAGCTATATCAGCTCATTGCCAGAAAAATTTGATGCCATCAGTCAGCTCTGGCAGGGCTGCAAAGAACACGGCTCTTTTGCTGATAACAGTCTTGAATCATGTCTGCACAAGCTCGCAGGCTCAGCAGGTATGTATGATGAAGCAGAGCTGGGTGAAATCTGTCGTTCACTGGAGTTAATGCTCACAGATTTCAGCCCCCCCTTCAACGCTGCGTTTAGCAGCGAGGTTGACAACAAACTACTTAGCCTGGAAAACGCGATAGACCACCTCGTCAACAAATGACTGCTATACTGCCGCTTTTTACAATCAAACTTACTGTCGCATGCAACAATTATTCTATCTCTTTATACTATTCTTTATCACCGCTTACTGGATTGACACTGTCAGGGTCAAAGAACTGGCACGCCAGGCTGGTAAAATTATCTGTAAAAAACACGACGTTCAGTTTTTGGACAATACCGTAGTCAAGCAACAGACCCGAATTAAATACCACCATGCCAGCCTGTTTCAGCTGGTGCGACATTATGATTTTGAGTACAGCATCGATGGCAGCGAGCGTAAAACGGGAGTGATTATTATGCGCGGACAGCGGCTTGGCGAAATTCAGATGGATTTACACACCTATGACAATCAGGATGCTTTATGAAGCGTTTCCAATCCATCGATGTCTCATTTGTAAATGACCGTGGCATAACAATAGCGGCGCGACTTGAACTGCCGGAACAACCCCGTCACTTTGCAATTTTTTCACCCTGTTTTACCTGCACTAAGGAAACACTGGCAAGCTACCGCATCAGCCAGCAGCTTGCGAAAAATAATATCGCCGTATTACGACTGGACTTTACTGGCTTAGGTGAAAGCGAAGGACACTTTTCAGACAGTAATTTCAGCACCATGATCGGTGATATCACTGCCGCCAGCCAGTACCTACAACAACATTATCAGACAGTCGAATTATTAATCGGTCACAGTATGGGTGGCACTGCATCTTATGCGGCAGCGGCGCAGCTTGAAAACATTCGCGCCGTTGTCAGTATCGCCTCCCCCTCAGATCCTGCGCATGTAACGCATCACTTTGGCAGGGCATTGCAACAGCTTGAGTCCGGCAGCGAAGCAGAATTTTATGTCGCAGGAAAAGCCTATACGGTTAAGCCACAGTTTTTAGCTGACCTGAAACAACAGCGTTATCAGCAACTCCTTAACAGCCTCGGTAAAGCCTGCCTTATTTTTCATGGCGAATCTGACCAGCTTGTTGCTATTGATCATGCTGAGCGTTTATTCACACAACTCAAACACCCAAAAAGCTTTATTTCACTCGACACTGCCGATCATATTTTATCTGACCGCCGCGATGCCCAGTACGTAGCCGAGCTCATCTGCAACTGGTCTCAACGCTATCTCAGCACTGCTGCATCAAACTCTTGAGAGCCTCCATTAGCTGACAGATCAGTCAGCTAATATATATTTGATTTTAAAGCCAAATCACACTATGTTTAATTCAATCTAAGGAACAGACCCTCCTCACAATGCAAAAAACAGCTAACAGCCTGACCGCCAGTTTTGTCTACAATGCGATTGCCGCCATCATTATTACTGGCGTTTTAGTCGCGCTGAGCATCATCTACCTTGAACTACATCAATTTTCAGTCAGCTCTGAAAAAATCGAGCGCGATTACATCACAACACAAAAGAATACTATTCGACATGAAGTCAACAGAATAGCTGACTATATTGAGAACAGACGCTCCCAGATCAAATCAATACTGAAACAGCGCATCAAGCAACGCGTCTACGATGCACATACGATTGCTTTAAATATTTACAACCAGCACAAGGGCAACTGGCCCGATTCTAAAATTCAGCAATCAATCAAAGCCGCCTTGCGTGGCCTGCGATTTTTTGACGGTGACGGATACTATTTTGCACATTCATTAACAGGTGTTTTGCAAATCCATGGCCTTAAACCTGAAGACGAAGGACATGACCGGCTACAATTCAGAGACTCAAAAGGTGATTATGTTGTCAAAAACCTGATTGAACTCGTAAAAAAACACGATGAGGGTTTTCTTTCCTACTACTATTATTCACCATCACAGCCTGACACAGAAAGACAGAAACTGGTTTTTGCAAAACGCTTTGAACCCTACAACTGGCTGATTGGCACTGGTGATTATGAAGAAAATATTGAAAAAATAATACAAAATCAAATTGCCGACTATATCAATCAGGTTCGATTCGGCAAGAACAGCTATATTTTTGTCGTCAGCTATGACGGCGTGGTTATCGTCAATCCCACCCAGCAACATCTTGTCGGCACCAATATATGGAATCTACAAGACCCAAATGGTATAAAAGTGATTCAGCAGGAGCGACACGCCGTTGATAATCCTGAAGGCGATTTTATTTATTATCTTTGGAACAAACCCTCAAGCGGAAAACCTTCGCCAAAAGTTACCTATATGAAGGGCATCGCAGACTGGCAGTGGATGATCGGCTCCGGCTTATATCTTGATGACGTCCAAGCCACAATCAACCTGCTTAACAAAGATCTAAAAAACAGTTTATTGATTAAGCTACTAACACTTATCACTGTTATCTTTTTAGCAGTAATCGCTATCATTTATCGAACCAGACGAACCTCAAATAAAATTGACAATGACAGCAAACAATTTATCAGCTCTTTTGAAAATGCTTCCGTCAATTCTGAAAAAATAAATATCGATAATCTAAAGCACACTGAGTTTATCGCCCTTGCACTGTCATTTAATCAGATACTTGACAAAAAAATGGCTATAGAAAAAGAAAAAATCATCATAGAACTGCAGTTACGACAAAGCCAGAAAATGGAAGCGCTTGGAACAATTGTCGGCGGCATTGCCCATGATTTTAATAATCTACTGGGTATCGTAATGGGCTATTCCGAATTACTGGCTGATCAGTTAAAAAGTGACAGTGACCTAAAAGCTTACGCCACTCAGATTTATGATGCATCAAAGCGCGGTAGTAAACTGACAAATAAACTGCTCGGCCTGTCCCGTTTCAAAGAACAGATGACAAGCTGCATAGATTTAAATCAGGCGCTTAACAACAGCAAGGACATCATTGAAAAAGCACTCACCTCGCAGATTGAGGTAGAACTGAAACTGACAGAAGAGCCACTTTTTATTCTTGTTGATGAATCAGACTTCAGCGATGCGTTATTTAACCTCTGCATAAATGCAATGCATGCCATGGCTGACTGCGCGCAGCCGCGATTAATTTTAAAGAGCAACATCGCGTTACTGTCAGAACAACAACTGACATTGCTGCAATTACCGCTCGCTAACTATATTGAGCTCACTATTATTGATAACGGCTCAGGCATTGACTCGCAAGTAAAAGAACACATTTTTGAGCCGTTTTTTACCACCAAAGGCGAAAAGGGCAGCGGCCTGGGTTTAAGTCAGGTTTATGCCTTTATGAAACGCAGCAACGGTTCCATCAGCGTTAACTCTGAACCTGAAAAGGGCACTGAAATCAGTCTATTTTTTCCGCAACACGATCCAGCCGCTAACCACATCGAAACTGACTGATCCGGCAACTATTGTCAGCCTGCCTCAATCGCTTAACTCTCCGTCATTTAATTGGCCGGTATCACGTAACATCGCCTTGTAATCAGCCCACTCAGGGTCCTGATCTACCAGCAGCTCAATCGGATACTTCTCATGCCCGAGCAAAGCCCCGCTGATTTCTTCATTCATCCGTTCAAGGTCTGCGCAATAGGCCGACCATTCTTTAATACCGTTATGCAAATATATGCTGTAAAAAATACACAAGGGTTCTTTTTCAAGTGTTTCAAAAATTACCTGCTCGAACAGCGCCATTTTTTTTATCACTTCCAGCGATGGCATGCCGCTCTTCTCATCCGCTGCATAGCTCCAGCGAATTTTTAATAAATTGGGATGTGATTTTATACCGATCAGATTTTGTAATTGTCCACGACCTCTTAACAAAACCGGCAACTCATCATTTTTTGCTTCAGCGGCAAACCACTGATCATTAATTTCAATCATAACGCTCTTTTATAACTCTTAACTTTAGTGTTGCTTTGTGATCAGTTGCTTTAACTTATCTCGGCGCTGTCATCGCTTGCTGGATACTACCAACCGGTGGCTTCTTTAACGCCTTTACCAAGTTCAGCCGGAGAGCGCACGGTATGCACACCGGCAGCTTCCAGCGCGGCAAATTTCTCTGCCGCAGTGCCTTTACCACCGGCAATAATGGCACCGGCATGACCCATTCGTTTACCTTTTGGCGCTGTGCCACCGGCGATAAATGAAATCACCGGTTTGCTGACATTGCTCTGAATATATTCAGCCGCCTCTTCCTCTGCAGTGCCACCAATTTCACCGACCATCAAGATAGCCTCGGTCTGCTCGTCGTTTTCAAATAATTCCAAACAATCGATAAAACTGGTACCGGGAATCGGGTCACCACCAATGCCGATACAGGTACTCTGACCATAACCCAGATCCGATGTCTGCTTAACTGCCTCATAAGTCAGTGTTCCTGAGCGCGAAACCACACCGACTCGTCCTCGCTGATGAATATGCCCTGGCATAATACCGATTTTGCACTCACCCGGGGTAATGATTCCCGGACAGTTCGGACCAATCAAACGCGCGCAGACATCATCAACAACAATTTTAGCCTGCAGCATATCCATCGTCGGAATGCCTTCAGTAATGCAGACGATCAGCTCTATTCCTGCATCTGCTGCTTCAATAATAGAATCTTTACAAAAAGCAGCCGGCACATAAATAACAGAAGCCGTGGCGCCGGTTTCAGCGACTGCATCCTTGACGGTGTTGAACACCGGCAAACCCAAATGCTGTTGACCGCCTTTACCCGGCGTTACTCCGCCAACCATTTGGGTACCATAGGCGATGGCTTGTTCAGAATGAAAGCTTCCCTGTTTACCGGTAAAGCCCTGACAAATTACTTTTGTATTTTTATCAACTAATACGCTCATACTCTGCTCCTACGCCTTTGCCACTTCAACGGCTTTTTGTGCCGCTTCGGTCAGACCTGAAGCAGTGATTAAATTAAGACCGCTGTCGGCTATCATTTTCAGACCCAGCTCAGCGTTATTGCCTTCCAGCCTGACCACAACCGGGATCGTGATACCGACTTCTTTGATCGCACCAATCACACCTTCGGCGATTAAGTCACAGCGCACGATGCCACCGAAAATATTCACTAGTACGGTTTTAACATTCTGATCAGATAAAATTAATTTGAACGCCTCAGCCACACGCTCTTTAGTAGCTGCGCCACCAACATCGAGAAAATTAGCCGGCTCACCACCTTGTAACTTTATTAAATCCATCGTTGCCATCGCCAGGCCAGCACCATTAACCATACAACCAATCTGCCCATCCAGCGCGATGTAATTCAGATCCCATTCTTTGGCTTCATTTTCTTTGGCATTTTCCTGCGTAGCATCATGCAACTCAGATAAATCTTTATGACGGTATAACGCGTTATCATCGATGTTTATTTTTCCATCCAGACACAGCAGATCACCCTGTCTGGTAATAACCAGCGGATTGATCTCTACCAGACTCAAATCTTTTTCAACAAACAAATTTGCCAAACCTGTCACCAGTTTTGCAAACTGCCTAATCTGATCACCTGCCAGCCCCAGACCAAAAGCCAACTCTCTTGCCTGAAACGGCATCATGCCTAGCAGTGGATTTAACTGAATTTTCAGTATTTTTTCCGGTGTTTCGCTGGCCACTGTTTCAATATCCATACCACCTTCGGTTGATGCCATGATGACCACTCGCTGAGTTGCACGATCAACCACTGCGCCTAAATATAATTCGTTTTCTATTTCGCAGGTTTCCTCTATCAGCACCTGATGGATCGGTTGACCTTTTTCATCGGTCTGAAAAGTCACCAGACTTGTTCCTAACATCGATCCAACCAGCTCTTTGACTTCATTAATATCGCTGCTGAGTTTGACACCGCCGGCCTTGCCGCGACCACCGGCATGCACCTGCGCCTTGATCACCCAGCTATCGCCAGATAATGAACCTATGGCTGAATCGACTTCAGCCACATCACGTACCACGGCATTAACCGGTACCGGCATGCCAAATGATTTAAACAAGTCTTTTGCCTGATATTCATGCAGATTCATTTTTCTACCTTTTTTATTTTGTATTTCAGACCGCTGCGCAGCGGATTGAAAATCCGTTTAGTTTTTTCGTTTGCGTGAAACAGCGTGAATTGCCGAACCACTCACCGCCAGCGCGGCTTCATGTACTGCCTCTGATAAGCTCGGGTGTGCAAATATCATCATCGCCAGATCTTCACTGCTGGCAGATAACTCCATACTGATAACAGCCTGCGCAATTAACTCAGATGCCTGCGGCCCGATTATATGCACACCTAAAATACGGTCGCTTTCGGCATCTGCTAAAATCTTTACCTGGCCACTGGTTTTACCCATGGCTTTGGCTCTGCCACTAGCCGCAAACGGAAAAGCGCCGGCATTATACCTGATTCCACTGGCTTTTAACTGCTGCTCGGTTTTCCCCACCCAGGCAATTTCAGGATCGGTATAGACCACCGATGGAATCAGATCGTAATTCAGCGCACAATGATTACCGGCAATCAGGCCGGCAACCATCATGCCTTCCTCTGACCCCTTGTGCGCCAGCATCGGCCCCCGCACTACATCGCCGATTGCATAAATACCCGGCACATTGGTCTCGCACTGCTGATTAACATTAATAAAGCCTCTTTCATCAAGCAAAATTTCCAGCGAGGGGTCCCATATTTTATCTATATTGGGAGTGCGACCTACCGCCACAATCATTTTATCTGCGCTCAGCTGCTGCTCTTTTTCGGCCTCTTTAAAATGTATTTCGAGCTTATCGTTTTTTAGCTCGGAAGAAATCAGTCTGGCATTCAGCCGAATATCCAGCCCCTGCTTTTTAAACTGGCGCTGCGCTTCTCTGGCAATCTGCTGATCAGCAATGCCTAAAAATTCCTGTTGCGCCTCCAGTACTACAACCTCGGAACCTAAACGACGCCAGACACTACCCAATTCGAGCCCGATAACACCGGCCCCGACAACACATATCTTTTCCGGCACTTCTTCAAAAGCCAGCGCTCCACTAGAATCGACGATCACATTGTCGGTCAGCACTGCACTCTCGATGGCTGCCGGTGACGAACCGGTAGCAATAATAATATGTTTCGCGGCGATGTTTTGTTTGTCCTGTGAGCCGCTAATTTCTAGCTGATTTGCCGTTTGTATAAATGCCCGACCTGTAATCCGGGTAATTTTATTGGCTTTAAATAACTGCTCTATACCAGAAGTCAGTTCTTTAACAATGTTATTTTTTCTGGCCTGCATGGTCGCCACATCAAAACTGACTTCGTTAATCAGCACACCGTATTCACTGACGCTATGCTTACACTCTTCAAATTTTTCTGATGATTCAAGCAATGCTTTTGACGGAATACAACCAACATTAAGACAGGTGCCGCCTAATCTGGCATTACCTTGCTCATCCTGCCAGTCATCAACACAGGCCGTACTCAGCCCCAGCTGCGCGCAGCGTATCGCCGCGACATAACCGGCCGGACCGGCTCCAATAACGACCACATCAAATTCTTCTTCGCTTTCTGTCACCTTAAACCCCAATCAGCATACGCGCTGGATCTTCCAGCAGCTCTTTAATCGTCAGCAGAAACTGTACAGCTTCTTTACCGTCAATAATCCGGTGATCATATGAATGCGCCAGATACATCATCGGTCTGATCACCACCTGGTCATTCTCCGCCACCGGTCTTTGCTGAATCGCGTGCATGCCCAAAATCCCGCTTTGTGGTGGATTCAGTATCGGAGTGGACAATAATGAACCGAATACGCCACCATTTGAGATAGTAAAGGTACCACCCGACATATCGTCGATAGACAAGGCGTTGTCCTGCGCTTTTTGTCCCAGATCTCTAATGGTTTTTTCGATCTGCGCCAGATCAAGCTGATCCGCATTGCGCAATACCGGCACCACCAGACCTCTTGGGGATGATACCGCCACACCTATATCAAAATAACCGTGGTAGACAATATCATTACCATCAATCGATGCGTTCACACTGGGGAAGCGTTTTAATGCTTCTACTGTGGCCTTGACGAAAAACGACATGAAGCCCAGACGCACCCCATATTCTTTTTCAAATTTGTCTTTATAACGCGAACGCAAATCCATCACTGGCTGCATATTCACTTCATTGAATGTTGTCAGAATAGCCGCGTTTTGCTGCGCCTCGATTAATCGCTCGGCGATACGGGCTCGCAGCCGTGTCATTGGTACCCGTTTCTCTGTTCGTTCACCGGCTTCCAGCTGCTCAGCCTCGGCAGCTGACTCGGTGCCGGCAACCAGCGCTGCCAGCTTTTCGGCAACCGCGTTATTGGCTTCGCGTGATTTGACCAGCTGCATCACATCTTCTTTCAGAATCCGCCCGCCTTTGCCGCTACCACTGACTTCATCTGGTGTTATATTGTGCTCTAGCATCAGTTTTTTTGCTGCCGGATTAATCGCAATCTCCTGACTCATTGCAATCACCTCGGTTGCCGCCGCAGTGTTTTTCTCGTCCGCCAGCACTGCTGTTTCATCTATCGCTCCCAACAGCTGCTCTGCAATCACAGTTGCTCCGGCCTGTTCTGTAATTTCAGTGAGTACGCCATCACAAGGTGCCGGCACTTCAAGCACAACTTTATCTGTTTCTATATCGACCAGATTTTCATCTCGTTTTACTCTATCGCCCGGTTGTTTATGCCAGCCGACCACTTCTGCATCAGCGATGGATTCCGGTAACACGGGTACTTTGATTTCTGTTGTCATAAGATTTCCATGAAATAGATATTATTCATCATCTAAAGTCAGCCCCAGCGCAGTGGCCACCAGCTGCTGTTGTTGTTTAGCGTGCAATACGGCCGAACCAACCGCAGGAGCGGCCGATGGCGGACGCCCGGCAAATAGGATGTCGGGTTGTTTTTTGCCTTCATATAAGCGCGCAAAACGGGGTTTGCAGAAGTCCCAGGCACCCTGATTTTTCGGCTCTTCCTGACACCAGATAAGCTCTTTTACGTGATCGTATTGTGCCAGTATTTTACCCAGTGTTTTGAACGGGAACGGATATAATTGCTCAAGCCGGATGATCGCGACATGATCACACTGACCTTCTTCGTATTTTTGCATCAGATCATAATAGACTTTGCCACTGCACAAAACCACGCGCTTTATCGATCCCGGCGGCTGCTGGTTACTGTCTGCCAAAACAGTTTTAAAGCCGCGGCCTTCAGTAAAATCTTCCAACTGACTGACGGCCATTTTGTGTCGCAATAAACTTTTCGGGCTCATGCAGATTAACGGTTTGCGACTGGGCCGGATCACCTGACGGCGCAGCATATGAAACACCTGAGCCGGTGTACTGGGAATGCAGACCTGCATATTATCTTCGGCACACAGTTGCAGATAGCGTTCTGGTCTGGCTGAAGAATGCTCCGGCCCCTGACCTTCATAACCATGCGGCAACAGCATAACCAGCCCGCACATACGTCCCCACTTTTGCTCACCGGCACTGATAAACTGGTCAATCACCACCTGTGCGCCATTGGCAAAGTCACCAAACTGGGCTTCCCAGATCACCAGCGATGCCGGATCGGCAGTCGAATAGCCGTATTCAAACGCCAGCACGGCTTCCTCTGACAGCAGCGAATCAATCACTAAAAAATGCCCCTGTGATTCTGAAATATTTCTCAGTGGCACATAGGACTCTGCCTTAAGCTGATTATGGAACACCGCATGACGGTGAAAAAATGTCCCGCGTCCGCAGTCCTGACCAGACAGTCGCACGTTATAACCTTCATTCACCAGCGATGCATACGCCATGATTTCAGCAAAACCCCAGTCTATCGGTTTTCCACCAACGCTCATTTTCAGCCGGTCTGCTTTTATTTTGGCAACCCGCGAATGCAGTTCAAACTGCTCGGGCAACTGGTCCATGTTTTCTGCCAATTGACGTATCGTTTGTGCAGAAATATTGGTCTGGAAGTATGTGCGGCTGAAGGTTTTATCAAACGAATCCCATTCAACACCGTGAAAATAGGAATGCGAGGTGTTATCGAGCATATTAGGCACAACGCAAAAACCAGCATCGAGGTCATCGCGGTAGGCATGAACAATTTTCTCGGCAGCGTCTGCTGTCAGCACACCCTCGGCAATCAGCTTTTTAACATATAAGGCCGGTGTGGTTTCAAGTTTGCGTATGGTCTTATACATCACCGGTTGTGTTGCCGCCGGCTCATCAGCTTCATTGTGACCATGCCGGCGATAGCACATCATATCGATCACCACATCTTTGTTAAATGTCATGCGGTAATCTAATGCAATCTGCGTCACCAGCAACACCGCTTCCGGGTCATCACCATTAACGTGGAAAATCGGTGCATTGACCATTTTTGCAATATCGGTGCAGTAATGGGTGGAACGGGCATCCTGTAAATTACTGGTAGTAAAACCAATCTGATTGTTAATGATGATATGCACTGTGCCTTTGGTCGAGTAACCCCGAGACTGCGACATTTGCAGCGTCTCCATCACCACACCCTGACCTGAAAATGCCGCATCACCGTGGATTTGTATCGGGATGATTTTATTCCCGCTCAGATCATTATTGCGCTCCTGACGCGCCCGTACCGCACCTTCGACCACCGGTGCTACGATTTCTAAATGCGAAGGATTAAATGCCAGCGCCAGATGCATACTGCCGCCGGATGTTTCTACATCGGAAGAAAAACCCTGGTGGTATTTAACGTCACCTGAACTGTCGCCATGAGATTTTTTGCCTTCAAACTCCTGAAACAATTCTGCCGGCGTCTTACCCATGATATTAACCAGCACATTAAGACGGCCACGGTGGGCCATGCCGATCACCATTTCCGAAACCCCGTGAACACCGGCTCTGTCTATTAATGTATCGAGTAACGGTATCAGGCTTTCACCGCCTTCAAGTGAAAAACGTTTTTGCCCGACATATTTGGTGTGCAGGTATTTTTCCAGACCTTCAGCTGCACTCAGCCGCTGATACAGCCTGACCCGTTCTTCCTGACTGAAGGCCGGAGTACTACAGACGCTTTCCAGACGCTGCTGGATCCATCTTTTTTCTTCGGTTTCCATGCTGTGCATATATTCCGCACCAATCGAGCCACAATAGGTCCGTTGCAGAATATCCAGAATGGTTTTTAAACTGGCGTTATCGACACCTACTAATGAACCGGTCTCAAACTCAATCTCCATATCAGCTGCTGTCAGCTGGTGATGCTGCAGATCCAGTTCTGCAATATCCGTTCTTTGCGGTGGCCTTAGCGGATTTAATGCCGCCCACTGATGACCTCTGAAACGATAGGCATTAATCAGCTGCAATACCCGCACTTGTTTGCGCTCGTACTCCAGGCTAACTTGATTTTGCTGGCTGCTTTTGGCATGACTGCTTTGTCGAGCCAACTCAATAAAGGATTGTCTGATCTCGGAATGCGGGATATCTGACTGATGCTGAGCATTTACTGCAGGCAAGGTATCAAAAAATTCACGCCATTTACTGTCAACGGCATTCGGGTCACGCAGGTAGTCTTCATAGACACCTTCAACCCAGGCGGCACTGCCCGCATCGAGAAATGACGACTGCCATTTCTGTAGCATATTATTGATGATTTTATCCCTGGACATTGCCTGTACTTATTATTGAACCGATATCACTGATTGTAGGCGTCAGAACCTCAATCTGCCAGCCATTCCGCTCATTATTAGAAGCTAAAAATCCTATTTTTAAACTATTACTGAGTAAAACAATAAAAATCACTATTTCTACACTTATATATCACACCGCATCAGAGTATCATCAGCTGCAAAACGTAACTTTCATTACCCAATCTGGTATTGATTAAACCTTTTCCAGATATAAAACGTTAAATATTATTACCGAAGTGCTTTTTACAAAAAGAAGCCTAGAAATTACTTAATTATTCCGTCTCACGAACTGATACTGCTAATGAAATTACCGGCTTTCACTTTCCAATCCAATGAATCACTGAAATTACTTCAGCATTTCTCACCCCCGGTACTGAGTATTCTTCTGTTGTTTATAGCCTGTTACACACTGGCAGAAATAACCTGGCAATTACTTGAGCCGGCTGCGAGCATTCAAACCGCTAAAAAAAACACGTCTGGTAAACAGCCTGCAAAAAATAATAACAACCAGTTTCAGAAAAAACTGATTCAGCTCAATAATGCCCATTTATTTGGTCAGGCTGACGCCCCGCTAAATAAACACGCCACTAAAGACGCCCCAGAGACTACCTTAAACTTGCTGTTACGCGGTGTTTTGGCAACCCAACCTATGAAACTGGCGACGGCTATTATCTCGGCCGGTAAAAATGCCCAAGAGTTGTCTTATGGAATCGGTGATAGCGTGCCGGGCAATGCCACGATTGAAGAAATTTACCCGACCCGGGTAATTTTAATGCGCAACGGAAAACTGGAGACGCTGAAGCTGCCTGAAGAAAGTGTCGGTGATATCGAAAGCACTCAAACCGACTCATCCGGGCTGAATTTAAATCAGGCCCCTGGTCAGGTGCTCGGGGATATTCGCCGTGACATTCTGAAAAACCCGACCTCTTTTGGCGAATACGCCATTCCTGTTCCGGTTTCTAAAAACGGCAAGTTGCAGGGTTACCGTTTACGACCACAGAAAAAAGGCAAAGAACTGTTCGAGCAATTCGGTCTGCAACGTAACGATATCGTTACCAGTATCAATGGTATCCAGCTCAATGATCCGGTTCAGGGTATTTCAGCCTTAAAGAAACTCAGCAGCGCCACCGATATCAACCTGACTGTTTTGCGTAACGGCGCAGAAACACCTTTACAATTTAGTATTCGCTGAACTTTTTTCAGCCTTAAATGGAATCACAGGACTTTATATGTTGTTTAAACAGATAACTCACCATTCAAAACAGATCCTGCTTTATCTGGTCTTAAGCTTTACCGGCTTATCAGCCCACGCGGCTGAAAAAATCACACTCAATTTGCAGGATGCTGATATCCGCGCACTGATTACGACAGTGTCGAAATTCACCGGTAAGAACTTTGTTATCGATCCGCGCATTAAAGCCAAAGTCACCGTCGTTTCCAATAAATCAATGAATAAAAAGCAGGTTTATCAGGTCTTTTTATCCATCTTACAGGTACACGGTTTTGCTGCCGTTGAGCTCGGATCAATTACAAAAATTGTTCCTGAGGTGAATGCAAAACAAGGCGCCTTAAAAATTACCAGCGACGACTCACCGGGTACAGGTGATGAGCTGGTGACTCAGATCATTCAGTTAAATCATGTTCCAGCTGCGCAATTAGTCCCTATTCTAAGACCCTTAATCCCGCAACAGGGTCACCTTGCCGCCTATAACCCGACCAATGCGCTGATTATCACCGACCATGCAGCAAATATTCATCGCTTATTAAAAATTATTAATGAAGTCGATCAGGCCAATAACAATGAACTGGAAATCATTAAACTGGAAAACGCATCGGCTACCGAAATGGTGCGCATTCTTAACGCACTGCAAACCAAAGCTAATCCCAAGGACCCGTCTGCCGACATTAAATTTGCAGCTGATGAGCGTACCAACAGCATCTTAATCAGCGGTGATCGCAGCGAGCGAATTAGAATTCGCACCACCATTGCACATCTGGATACGCCATTAGAAGACGGTGGCAACACACTGGTTATTTATTTGCATTATGCCAAAGCCGAAGATCTGGTAAAAATTCTTACCGGTCTGGATAAAAGCTCAGATTCAGCTGGCAAAGTCAGCACTAAAAAAGGCGCGGCTAAATCCAGCGTGGCTGTAAAAACCAATATTCAATACGACGAAGCCACCAACGCGATTATCGTCACCGCGTCTCCTGATGAAATGCGCAATATTAAATCCATTATCCGGCAACTCGATATCCGCCGGGCGCAGGTATTAATCGAATCCATTATTGCTGAAATCTCTTATGGCCAGACCGAAGGTGTCGGTGTCGGCCTGGTCAATGACACCAGCGGTTCGGATAACCCGGATTCGCCTGTCTTACTCAGTAATTTCGCCGGCATCGGTGGCCTGCTGGCAGGCGGCGCGACGGCTGCATCTGCAATTGGTGAAGGCCTTACCGTCGGGGTTGGCTCGGAGACCGCTTCAGGCAACCGTTTTGGTTTATTACTGACCGCTTTAGGCTCAAACGCTGCCACCAATGTGTTATCGACTCCTAGCATTGTGACACTGGACAATGAAGCGGCCGAAATTCTGATCGGTGATGAGATCCCGGTTTTAACCGGTTCTTATTCGTCAACCGGTAGCAGTTCAACGCCAACCAATCCTTTTCAGACCATTGAACGTAAAGACGTTGGTATCACTCTCAAGGTCAAACCACAAATAAACGAAGGCAACACCATCAGACTGGAGCTGGAACAGGAAGTATCCAGTCTCTCAGAAACCACAGAAGCCGGCCCGGTAACCAACAAGCGCACCATCAAAACTGCGGTGCTGGTTGAGAATGAAGAAATTCTGGTACTCGGTGGCTTGGTTCAGGATCGCGTACTTGATAACTTTGACAGTGTTCCGGTACTGGGCGATATCCCGCTATTAGGCCGCCTATTCCAGTCACAAACCAGCAGCAAAGTTAAACAAAACCTAATGGTGTTTATGCGCCCGAGTATCCTCAGAGATATTGCATCGTCCAGTCTGGTCACCAACCGTAAATACAATTACATTCGCGCGCAGCAAATTCAGGCCAGAGATAAAGGCTTCGGTCTGCTCGAAAACGCTAACCCGTTACTGCAAGAGCTGGCAACGCCAACCAACAACAAACAGGCCGAGGTCATGACTGACGATAATGCTATCGCACCAGCGCCGACTGAGCAGCCCATCAAGCCAGATAGCAAGACACAAGATGACAGCTCATCTGTCGGAGAATAACAGATGACCGAACCCAGCCATCAGCTGCCTGTTATTTCCTATGCGTTTGCGAAACGTCACGGCGTCTTGATTTCCGCGATCAGTGATGACCACGCGGATGTGATCTACAAAGCCGATACCTCGCCACAATCGTTAACCGAAGTAAAACGTGCGGTCGGCAAACCCCTCAAACTCAGTCAAACCAGCGATCAGGAATTCGATGTTCTACTGACCCAGCGCTATGAACAGGATTCTGATCAGGCCATGGCGATGATGGAAGGTGTTGGTGACGAGCTGGATCTTGGCCAGCTGGCTGATAGCCTTGAGCCGGAAGATTTGCTCGAAGCCGAAGACGACGCGCCGATTATTCGGCTGATCAATGCCATTCTAACCGAGTCAATCAAGGTTAACGCATCCGATATTCACATCGAATCTTATGAAAACAGGATGCGGGTCAGGTTTCGCGTCGATGGCGTACTGCAGGAAATCTTGCAGCCACCGAAAAATATTGCGCCGCTGGTTATCTCTCGGATCAAGGTCATGGCCAAACTTGATATCGCCGAAAAACGCCTGCCACAAGACGGTCGAATTTCATTAAAGGTTGCCGGGCGCGCGGTTGATGTGCGGGTCTCAACCTTACCGGCAGGCCACGGTGAACGCGTTGTGCTGCGACTGCTGGATAAAACAGCCGGCCGCCTGCAATTAAAACACCTTGGCATGTCCGAACAAAGTCGCGACCAGGTTAGTGAACTGATTAAACGCCCGCACGGTATTATTCTGGTGACCGGGCCAACCGGTTCCGGTAAAACCACCAGCCTTTATGCTGCCTTAACCCAACTCAATGATAAATCCAGAAATATCATGACGGTTGAAGACCCGATTGAATATTACATCGATGGGATTGGCCAGACTCAGGTCAACAGTAAAGTAAGCATGACTTTTGCCAAAGGTCTGCGCTCTATTTTGCGACAGGACCCCGATGTGGTGATGATCGGTGAAATACGTGATCTGGAAACCGCGCAAATTGCCGTTCAGGCCAGTTTAACCGGTCACTTAGTGCTCTCTACCCTGCATACAAACAGCGCCATTGGCTCAATCACCCGATTGCGTGACATGGGTATTGAACCGTTTTTATTATCCTCCAGCTTAATTGGCGTAATTGCACAGCGACTGGTACGCAACCTCTGCCCCGACTGCAAACAGCCTCATCCGGCCACCGAAACAGAGTGCACCTGGTTACAGGTGGATGTCAACAAGCCGCCTCAAATATACAAAGCCGAGGGTTGTGATAAATGCAACCAAAACGGCTATGTCGGTCGCAGTGGTGTTTATGAAGTCATCACACTGGATGAAACACTGCGGCAGATGATACACGATGGCGCTGGCGAACAGGCCATGGAAAAATATGCCCGACAATCCTCCCGCAGTCTGAAACAAGATGGCCAGCGTTTGATTCTTGAAGGCCGTACTTCACTTGAAGAAGTATTGCGTGTAAGTCGCGAGGAATAAGCATGGCTGCGTTTGAATATGTGGTACTCGATGCCAAAGGTCGTGAAAAAAAAGGCGTTACCGAAGGCGAGACGCCACGCCAGGTTCGCCAGCAGCTGCGCAACCAGGGCCTGATGCCACTTAGCATCAGCGAAGCGGCGATTAAGGATAAGAAGCAATCTACAGACGAAAAAAAATCCGCCTTCCGCTTTCAGCGCGGTATCAGCGCCACCGACCTAGCCCTGTTTACCCGCCAGCTGGCAACATTACTCAGCGCCTCTCTGCCACTGGAAGAATCATTAGCGGCGGTAGCCCAGCAGACTGAAAACCCGCGCATCAAAAGCATGATATTTTCTATCCGCTCCAAAGTACTTGAAGGCCATACTCTGGCCAGTGGCCTGTCCGACTTCCCCAGAGCTTTCCCGGAACTTTATATCGCCACCGTATCGGCCGGCGAGGAAACCGGTTACCTTGAGGATATTCTGGAACGGCTGGCTGACTACACCGAAAATCGTCAGCTAATGCGACAAAAAGTCAGCATGGCTCTGCTTTATCCAGCCATCTTAACCATTATGGCCGTTGTTGTGGTACTTGGTCTGATGACCTATGTGGTACCACAGGTGGTTTCAGTCTTTGATAATATCAATCAGGAACTACCGGCGTTAACCACCGGTATGATCGCTACCAGTGACTTTCTGCGCAGCAATGGTTTTTACTTGATTATCTTACTCGGTCTGGCCATCAGCGCTTTTAAAGGCTGGCAAAAAAACGAAAAAAATCGCTTTCGTTATCATCAGTTTATTTTAAAAATGACACTGATTGGCAAGCTTTCACGCAGCATGAATACCGCCCGTTTTGCCAGAACGCTGAGTATTTTAAGCTCCGCTGGTGTGCCGATACTGGATGCTTTGAGAATAGCTGCCGAGGTGGTCTCAAACCTGCCAATGCGCAAAGCCGTGTTATCGGCTTCTGATAAAGTACGCGAAGGCAGTAATGTCAGTGATGCACTGGAACAAAGTGGGCTTTTTCCACCAATGACGATACGGCTTATTTCCAGTGGTGAGAGCAGCGGAAAAATGGAAGATATGCTGGAGCGCGCTGCGGTTCAGCAAGAACGTGAGCTGGAGTCGATGATTTCACTCATCCTCGGTATTTTTGAGCCAGTACTGATACTGGTGATGGGGGTAGTCGTACTGATCATTGTGCTGGCGATACTGCTGCCGATCTTTGAATTAAACCAGCTGGTTTCCTGAATCGCCCCTGCCAGAGACTGCCAGAGACTGATTCAGCACCGGTGTTTTTTAAAACTGACTCGCATTCAGCTGACTGTAGATCGCATCCTGCTTTGCTGCTGCCAGCTCTTCCTGCAAATCAAACAACACAACATTTTTGAGCTGCGCTTTGTGACACTTATCCACCGCACGATATGATTTAACACAGTTTGTCGACTCGCAATAAACCACAATGGTTTTTCCCTGATTCGAATTAACCAGATTTTCCATTTGCAGCATAAACATACGTGACGAAAATGAAATATGTTTAACGCCGGCTTTATGATGTTGCTCATATTCAAACTTTGGTCGCACATCCACCAGTACCACAGTTTCCTGTTGCTGTTTCAGCTCGGCGGCTGTGATTTGCGGCAGCGTTGGGAAAATGTTTTTCCATGAATACGGCTTGTCGGCACTGAAAGCCGGCGCTGATACGATAAAGGACAATAAAAATGGCACGGTATTAACAAACAAACGGTTCATAACAGACTCCCTCTATTGAAAGAACGGTTTTAGAAACAGTATGGCAGTTGCATAACAACAGCAGGCCAAACTCCTGGCACATAACCCATAACTGATTCTTTAAAAAGCAATGTGGTTTAGCCTCTGAATTCTAGGCTGAGACCACAAAACAACAACCAAAGCCTGATAACCGGTCTAAAATTCAGGACAACACCGCCCCGAACACCCAAGAAACGGTTGCTATCTGCAGTAAAAATTCAAATATGGCCATTTTTTCATCTCTGCACGGCTACCTCGAAAGGTTCTAATAAATGTTAGTTTTTATACATTTTTTACGCCCTTTAAAGCCTCAGCTTGTCCTTTAAGTGTCCGTTGCGCGTCCTGTCTATGTCATTGAAATTAATGATAAAAAACAGGTTCCATAAAAAGCGCTATTTAGTCTTAAATTGGCTCATTATTAGTTGTAAAGTGGCAGTATTCTTCTATTCTTAAAAGATAAAACAAATAACGGGTTATTCGTGAATAATAAAAAATCAATGATTGATCGACTCGATCAACTCAAAATTGAATCCGGCCACAGCGATAAAGTATTTAAAGACATTTTAGCCAGCATCACAGGTAAAACTTCACGTACAGTCAGACGCTGGTATTCGTTTGAAAGCAGAATACATGATAACGACATCGAACTGATCGCTAAATTTTTCGGCAAACACATACACTGGCTGCGCTATGGCAACAGAAATGCGACGTTAACGCCAATTGACCAGATTATGAGCTCTGATCAATTTGCGGTAGTTATACTCAAAGACAATAAAGTTGAAGAGGTCAATTTCAAATTCACCGAAATGATGAAACTCTCTACCAGCTACGCCACTCAGCAAGATATATGTGACGACATATTACAACTTCAGTCATCCGCCACAATCAAACAATGTAACGAAAGCAACCATATTGCCTTCACAGATGGCATCCATATTGACCAGCTGGTGATGCTGCTCGGTGATCAAAAAGAACACCACATTGAGACCACCACATTAAATATAAGCAATGGCAGAATCCTTAAGATTCTGTTTGATAAGGGTCTGGTTAACGACTCTGCAGAGGACATCGATACGACTGCAGCCGATAACACAACCGATCAGGATGGTAACACTACCAGCTTAAACGTTCTGTTGGTTGATGATGACCCGGCTTATTGCCAGCTTTATACCCGTCTGCTGTCGATTCATAACTGCAGCATCAAGACATTTATCGACAGCCCGCAAGCCTTCAATGAATTTAAGCGTAACCCTGAACGCTATGACGTGCTGATGTCCGATATTATTATGCCCGAATTGAGTGGCGATAAACTGGCCGACCAATGCCGCCAGATAAAGCCTGAACTGCCGGTGATCTTATACACCGGTTACCATGAGCATTTGAATAAAACCACGGCGGAACAATACGGCGTCTCCTACTGCCTGCAAAAACCAATTAAGTCTAACCAGCTGCTGTCCATCATCGACACGCTGCGCTAGGCAACTTGGTACTGCGCAATTTCACTGCGTAGTTTCGGCTTAACAAAGCCGGTACAAATAAGCTAGGATAAAAGCACCTGTTCGCCAGCAACTTACGCTTATGAAAGAAACCGTGCACTTAAAGCGCAGCCTGAGTTTAAGCCAGATGGTGCTGTATGGCCTTGGCACGACGATCGGTGCTGGTATCTATGCACTGATCGGGGAATTAGCGGCCATCTCTGGCTATATGGCTCCTGCCGCCTTTCTGCTTGCCTCAATCATGGCCGGATTGACGGCACTGTCGTTTGCCGAACTCTCATCAAGATACCCACAAGCTGCCGGTGCCTCACTGTATATCAAGCAGGGCTTTGGTTCAGATACGCTGGCGCTGTTTGTCGGCCTGCTGGTATTTCTGGCCGGCGTGGTTTCTTCTGCCGCATTAATCAATGCGTTTTTGGCTTATCTGACGCAGTTTTTTGACAGCCCACGTTTTATCAACATTCTCCTTATTGCACTGATTATCGGCGCACTCGCGGCCTGGGGAATCGCTGAATCGGTGTTTATTGCCACTGTCATTACACTGCTTGAAATAGCAGGCTTAGTGCTGATTATCATCAACAGCTACCCGGTATATTCAGAACTGCCATTACAACTACCACAACTGCTACCGGGCTCTGACAGCAGCCACTGGTGGGCTATTTATAGCGGCGCACTGCTGGCCTTTTATGCTTTTATAGGTTTTGAAGATATGGTCGATGTGGCCGAAGAAATTCAGCAGGTCAGGCGCAATTTACCGTTAGCCATCATCATAACACTAGCGGTCACGACACTGCTGTATATGCTGATCATGCTGGCGGCGGTGCTGGCTATTACACCGGAACAACTGGCCAAAGAAAAAGCCCCGTTAATTGCCTTGTACCAACATTTTTCTGGTCAATACACTTCGCTATTAAACCTGATCGCCATGTTTGCGATTATTAACGGCGCATTAATTCAGACCATTATGGCCTCACGCGTATTATACGGTTTAAGTTCACGCGGTCAGCTACACGCCTCACTGAGCCGGGTGCATCCTTATACCAGAACACCGTTAATGGCGACCGCGCTGGCAATCAGCTGTGTCTTTGTATTCGCGCTGATTGCCCAGCTGTCGACGCTGGCTGCTGCCACCTCATTAATTATGCTGGGTATTTTTTCTCTGGTGAATCTGGCGCTGTGGCGGGTAAAACGTCGGCAGCCAAAACCAGAAGGGGTGATTGTTTTCCCTCTCTGGTTACCGGTAAGTGGTTTTCTGGTTAGTTCAGTGTTTTTAATAAGCCAGCTTTTCAGGCTGGGCGGATAAGCTCAGAATGAACGGTTAACTGAATATTCCGCCAGTGTGATCAGAGCTTCTTTATAGGCCGACTCGGGTAAATGTGCGAGCTGCTCAATCGCCAGTTTTGCTTCGCGTTTAGCTGCCTTTTCTGTGTACTCAATCGCACCGGTCTTTTTAATAATCGCCATAATTTCGTCGATATAATCCAGCCCGCCTTCTTCAATCGCCTTACGCACCAGCGCCGCTTCATCGGCATCACCGTTACGCATGGCATAAATCAGTGGCAGTGTCGGTTTGCCCTCCGCCAGATCATCACCGACATTTTTACCCATTTCATCACTGGAAGAGCTGTAATCAAGCACATCATCGATTAACTGAAAAGCCGTACCCAGATGCATACCGTAAGAAGCCATGGCGCTTTCTTCGGCCTCAGGACGCTCACAAATCACCGCGCCCAAACGCGTCGCAGCTTCAAATAATTTGGCGGTTTTGAAATGAATAACTTCAATATAGCGGGCTTCTGTCGTGTCCGCATCATGACAATTCATCAGCTGCAAGACCTCGCCTTCGGCGATGATATTGGTACTTTCTGACAAAATGGCCATGATTTTAAAATTATTCAGTTCGACCATCATCTGAAATGAACGGGAATAAAGAAAGTCACCGACCAGCACGCTGGCGGCATTACCAAACAGAGCATTGGCAGTTTCAGATCCACGACGCAATGCGGATTCATCGACCACGTCATCATGTAATAAGGTCGCGGTATGAATAAACTCCACAATAGCGGCCAGCGCGAAATGCCCCTCCCCCTGATATCCATAGGCCTGCGCCGATAATAAAGCTAACAGTGGCCGTAAGCGCTTACCGCCAGAGTTTACGATATATTGACTAACCTGGTTCACCAGAACCACTTCAGAATACAAACGCTGCTTGATTAATTCATCCACCGCCGTCATATCGGCTGCAGTTAACTCTTTAATGTCATTAATATTCATCAAATCGGTTACAATAATTTATCGCGAAAAGCCGGATAATAATCAGCCTGATGGCTAAATGCCAGCCTAAATTTGCTTATATTTGAATTAATTACCGACTAATTACAATAAAAAGTCTGAACAAACATTGACCGCGGGCCGATCTGCCAGTAAAATTCCCGCCCTTTCCTTGAACAGATTTTTGGAGTTACCGTCCATGTACGCTGTAGTAGCTACCGGTGGCAAACAATATAAAGTAACTGAAGGCCTTGTTCTTCGCGTTGAAAAACTCGAAGGCGAAGCAGGTGCTTCGGTTGACCTAGATAAAGTGTTAATGATTGCTGATGGCAGCGACGTTAAAATTGGCACTCCATACCTTGACGGTAGCAAAGTGACTGCGACGATTAAATCGCAGGGCCGTGCTAAGAAAGTTGAGATTATGAAGTTCCGTCGTCGTAAGCACAGCCAGAAACGTACTGGACACCGCCAGTATTACACTGAAATTGAAATTGCCAGCATTGCTGGTTAATAAAAGAGGCATAAGCTAATGGCACATAAGAAAGCTGCCGGTAGTACTAAGAATGGTCGCGATTCTAATTCTAAACGCTTAGGCGTTAAGTTATTCGGCGGCCAGGAAGTTATTGCTGGTAATATCATTATTCGTCAACGTGGCACTAAGTTTCACGCGGGTGACAATGTAGGCCTGGGACGTGACCACACGTTATTTGCGAAAACTGACGGCAAAATACTTTTCGAAGTAAAAGGCCCTAAAAACCGCAAATTTGTAAGCGTTGTCGCTAACTAAATGATTTTTCACTCCCCGGAGTGACTATCATTACAAAAAGCCCCGTTTTCGACGGGGCTTTTTGCATGTTATATCGCCAAACCTTTTTGACCCGACTGATCACTCAGACAAACTTTTCCAGGTTCGCTACACTTCTGCCTCAGGCAGCCTTTGTTATTACTTACAACATCAGATTAACGAGACCCGTTCAATGAAATTTGTTGATGAAGCCACAATTAGAGTGATTTCCGGTGATGGCGGTAATGGCTGCATGAGTTTTCGTCGTGAAAAATACATCCCCAAAGGCGGCCCAGATGGTGGCGACGGTGGTGATGGCGGTGACGTCTATCTGGTAGGCGACCATAACATCAACACCCTGGCCGACTTCAGAACCGTACGCACCTATCATGCTGAAGACGGCAAATCCGGCAGAGGCGCCAACTGTACCGGCAAAAGTGGCGATGACGCTTTTATCAATGTACCGGTTGGCACTCTTATCTACGATGTCGATACCGAAGAGTTAATCGGTGACATCGTCAGCCACGGGCAACAATTATTGGTCGCCAAAGGCGGCTGGCACGGCCTCGGCAACGCCCGCTTTAAGAGCTCGACCAACCGTGCGCCGCGCAAAACCACGGCAGGTAGTGACGGTGAGCGCCGGCAGTTAAAAATGGAGCTGAAAGTACTGGCTGATGTCGGTTTACTAGGCTTGCCCAATGCCGGTAAATCAACCCTGATACGCGCAGTTTCTGCCGCCAAACCGAAGGTTGCTAACTATCCCTTCACCACCATTCACCCGAATCTGGGTGTGGTTCGGGTCGATGCACTGCGCAGCTTTGTGATTGCTGATATCCCCGGCTTAATCGAAGGCGCAGCAGATGGCGCTGGACTTGGACACCGCTTCTTAAAACACCTGATGCGCACGCGCATTCTGTTACACCTGATCGACGTTGCTCCAATGGATGACAGCGACCCGGTCGAAGATGCGAAAAAAATCGTCAACGAGCTCGATATTTATAACCCTGAGCTGAGCGAAAAAACTCGCTGGCTGGTGTTGAACAAACTCGATCTGGTGAATGATGATGAGCATGACGAAATCTGTGCCCGCATCATAAAAGAATTGAACTGGCAGGGCCCTGTCTTTAGAATCTCTGGTATTAGTGGTGATGGCACTAAAGAATTAACCTTTGCCATTATGAATTATCTTGAAGAGAATCAACGTGAACCGGAAACAACTGAGCCAGACCAAACGCTGGGTCATTAAAATTGGCAGCTCCTTAGTCACCAATAAGGGCGAGGGGCTAGATAATCTGGCGATACAAGCCTGGAGCGAACAGATGCGACGTCTGCAACAGGCTGGCGTCGAATGTTTACTGGTTTCCTCCGGTGCCGTCGCTGAAGGCATGGCGCGACTAGGCTGGAGCCAGCGCCCGCGAGCTATTCACGAATTACAAGCCGCTGCCGCAGTCGGTCAGATGGGGCTGGTACAGGCCTACGAGACCTGTTTTCGCCAGCACAATATTCATACCGCTCAGATTCTGCTGACGCACGATGACCTCTCCAACCGCGAACGCTATCTCAATGCCCGGGTCACATTAAAAACCCTGTTGGCACTGAAAACCATTCCTATCATCAATGAAAACGATACCGTCGCCACCGATGAAATTCGCTTTGGTGATAACGACACACTGGCCGCTCTGGTGGCTAATCTGGTTGAAGCCGACGTCTTGATTATTCTGACCGATCAGCAGGGTCTGTATGACAAATCCCCTGAGCTGGACGGTGCCCAGCTGGTACAGCAAGCCGAATCAAACGACCCGCAGTTAACCAGCATGGCAGGCCCCAGCGCCGGCACCCTCGGCATGGGCGGCATGTCGACTAAAATCACGGCAGCGCAGCGCGCAGCGCGCTCTGGCTGCAGCACAGTGATTGCCAGCGGTGCCGAAAAAGATGTGTTATTACGGCTGCGCGATGCGGAAAATATTGGCACCCTGTTGACCCCGTCAACCGAACCGTTAACTGCGCGCAAACAATGGCTGGCAGGACACCTGCGACCACGTGGCAGCGTAACGCTGGACTTGGGTGCCAGCAACGTTCTGCAGGCCAATGGCGGCAGTTTACTGGCGGTTGGTGTAACCGCTGTCAGCGGTCAGTTTTTACGTGGTGACCTGATCTCCTGCGTTGATCAGAACGGCATTGAAATCGCCCGCGGACTGATTAACTATAGCGCCGTTGAAAGCGAGAAAATCAAAGGACTGGCCAGTCGCGAGATAGAAAAATCACTGGGTTATATCGATGAAGAAGAACTGATACACCGCGACAACCTGGTATTAATCCGCTAGGCCCTGACTGAAAAAAACATAAGGTAGGTTGTTTCTTTTCGCATGATACATCGCCATATCGGCACTATGCATTAAGTCTTCACCGCTGTCACCGTGATATGGGAAACGCGCAATACCAATACTCATTCCAACATCCAGCTCATAGCCATCAATCAAAAACAAATCATTCATCAGCGCGGTGATTTTGTCCGCCACCGCAACAGCGACCTGTTTATCACTGACCGCGTGAAGAATAATGGCAAATTCATCACCACCAATCCGCGCAACAGTATCCGTTTCACGCAGCGCTAATTTTAAGCGACTGGCGACAGCCACCAGCAACTCATCGCCGACATGATGACCCAGTTCATCATTCACCGCCTTAAAGCGGTTCAGATCCATCATCAACAACATAAACTCGGGCTGATTAGCATTTCGTTTAGCCGACAAGGTCATTTGCTCAAGCCGGTCAAACAACAACGCCCGGTTAGGAATACCGGTTAACGAATCGGTAAACGCCATCTCCTCAAACTGATGATACAAGCGGCTCAGCTCCCGACTCATGCTGCACATTTCTTGAGCCAGACCGACCAGCTCCTTACTGCCTGTAACCTCCAGCTTGTCATTTAGATGAGTTTTATCGAGACGAATGCGATGCAGATATCGCGTAATTTTTTTCAACGGCGTCAAAATCATCCGCCTGAACATAGCCAGTGCAATAATGATCGCGACCAGTGTTGTCACCAGCACAATACTGACCAGCGTGATTCGTGTTTTAAACAACTTGTTATTAAGCGCGGTCACATCGGATGCAAAATAAAAATAGGCTATCGCTTGCTGATTGCCGGCCCGGTTTCCATAAGTCACCAGCATCACGTTTTTCATATTTTGTGGCAATGGCCAGTTATCCGACTTAAACAATACCTGTTGCTGCGCATTTTTGATCATGACTGGAATACCGACGCCTGCTTCTGCTTTCGACAGATTAGGCAGCGGGTCTGTTACAACCAATAGATAACCGGTTAAACGCAAGCCACCAACCGGCACCAGCGTCACCAGCCGGAGATCATCGCCATAGCTACAAACCTGATGCAGCGTTTTATAACGCGACGCACCCGTGCGCTGCCTGGCTTTGGGCATGATGTCAGCGCAGACATCACCTTCCATACTGTCACCGTCCGATGACTGATAAACTTTCTCCAGCGCCGGATTATAAACAATGAGTTTTCTCAGATTGACGATACCCAATGTGACATAGGCACGATGAAAATGCTGATTAAGCGCCCGCTCCACCAGCTTCTTGTCTTGTTTTTCTAGCGCCTGTTTGAAAGCCCGACTTGACTGCACCGACAAACCCAGACTCCGAGTTTCTTCTTTAAGTTCATCCCAACGGTTATGAACCTCTAACTCCACCAGCTCTGTGAATGCCTGCAAGCGGTTATCAAGCGTCTGCTGCAAATATATTTCGCCGGTAAAGATGGTAAAACCAACGGTCAACATTCCCATCATAATAATGGTAAGCAATAAACTTGAGCGCATAGAATACGGTTTCATAAAACGAGTCTTTAATCCTTAATAAAAGGAAAACCTTTCTCCAGCCAGACCTCAAAACCACCTCTGAACCAGTACAGTTCTTTATAGCCACAGGCTTTGGCAACTTTAATAGCGACTGCACTTCTGCCGCATTTCACGCCATTACAATAAAACAGCGCCGGCATGGTTTTATCGGGGATGATTTTTAACAGTGTATGACAATTGGTTTCGGTATCCGGAAGACTAACCGAGGACTCAATAAAGCCCTTCTTACGATCGCCTTTGATGCGAGAATCAACCAGCACCAGCTGCTGTTTTTTACCGATCAGCTCAATAACACCTTCAGCACCGACCATAATCACATCGTCAATATACTCAGGCGTTATTTCATCTGCTATTGAATTGAATGTAGTCAGAAACATACACAGTATTGTTACCCGCTGCCAGATCATGGCCTTTTGCGGCTTTCTGTCACGCACTAGCTTCTGCAAAATAAATCTCTCTTTGTATGTTTTGTCACGATCAACACGCCACTTTATTAACTACATCGATACATATCAAGCTAAGGACACCCAGCGGACACACATTAGCTAAATCTAATATTTGTTGGCCACCCGAACAACCTAAACTGACTGACCCGCCACATAGCCAGATGACCAGGCCCACTGAAAATTATATCCACCGAGATGCCCCGTCACATCAAGCACCTCGCCAACAAAGTACAAGCCCGGACAGCGCATCGACTGCATAGTTTTAGACGAGACCTCATCGCTATCAATCCCAGACAATGTGACCTCAGCAGTGCGGTAACCTTCGGTGCCAGACGGCTTTAACTGCAGAGCCGAAAGCACAGCCGCTACCTGCCCCAACACAGCGTCCGCTATCTCAGCCAGCGGCTTATCTGCGACAGACGGCCAGAATTTTGCCCCCAGATCAACGATTAACTTTTGCGGCAAACACTCCGATAAAACCTTTTTTAACATCGATTTAGGCCGTTGTTTTTTATAATCAACCAACAGTTGATACACATCAGTATCCGGCAACAAATTAACCCTGATCAGGTCGCCCGGATGCCAATAATTCGAAATCTGCAACACCACCGGGCCACTCAGGCCGCGATGCGTCAGCAGCATATTTTCAGTAAAACTGTGACCATTGGTTTCCATACTAACTTTCAGCGCGGTACCGGCATTATTCTCAGCCAACGCCTTAAACCAGTCACTGAAGGTAAACGGCACCAGCCCGGCTCTTAGATCCAGCACATGGTGACCAAACTGCTGCGCCAGCTGATAACCATAAGACGACGAACCCAGCGTCGGAATTGACAAGCCACCACTGGCAACAACCAGAGACTCACAACAGAACTCTGACTGATTGGTTGTTAAAACATAGCGATACTGATCCGTTTTATTATGCGTTACCTTTTCACATTCACAGCGCGTTCTAAACTCAACCGCAGCCTTATCGCACTCACTTTTAAGCATACTTAATATATCTTTAGCACTCTCATCGCAAAACAACTGACCATGATCGCGTTCGTGATAGGCAATTCCATAGCTTTCTACCAGCGCGATAAAATCCCACTGGGTGTACTGATGCAAAGCCGATTTAACAAAATGCGGATTCTGACAGATATAGTTTTCGGCTTCGATGCTGTAGTTAGTAAAATTACAGCGCCCGCCACCGGACATCAGAATTTTCTTGCCCATTTTGTTACTGCGCTCAAGCACCAGCACTTTACGGCCGCGTTGCGCTGCTGTCATGGCACACATCAAGCCCGATGCACCGGCACCTATAATAATCACATCAAATTTTTGCAACAGAGCCTGCCATCAAATACAGAATTTAATCAATTATATCAATCCGTCATACACACAGGTTAAAATATCACGCTGTTTCATCGGATATCATTATGAATAAACACAATGAGGGGCTACTCTCAGTCCACAGCGCCGTTCTCATCTTCGGCCTGACCGCTCTTTTTTCAAAACTTATCAGCCTTAGCGCGATTGAGATCACACTGCTGCGCAGTCTATTTGCCATTTTTGCCATCGCTATTTATATAAAATTTCTGCAAGAATCTTTACTGCTTAAAAATCCGCGTGATTACATCACAGCCGCTATTCTCGGTGTTTTGCTCGGCACCCACTGGGTCACCTACTTTCACGCGATGCAGGTCTCATCCATCGCGGTAGGTATCATCTCGCTCTATACATACCCGGTTATCACGGTGTTCCTTGAGCCGTTTTTTCATGGCGAGAAGCCGCATATCAAAGACATCATCAGTGCCTTTTTAGTGCTGTTTGGGATCTACCTGCTGGTACCGGAATTTTCGATCGACAATGAAACAGCACAGGGCGTTTTCTGGGGTGTCTTCTCGGCGTTTTTATTTGCATTGCGCAATATCATTCATGGTCGTTATTTCAAAGCCTATCCGGCCAGACACGCTTTGTTTTATCAGACCATCATTGTGTTTGTGATGTTATTGCCTTTTTCAGGTCAGGTTATTGTTGATGTTTCTCAAACGCAGTGGTTACAGTTATTGATACTCGGTGTCTTTTTTACCGCCGTACCACACACATTATTTGCGCATAGTCTGTTGCATTTAAAAGCCAAAACAGCTGGTTTGGTCGGTTGCATGCAGGTTGTTTACGGTACGCTTTTTGCGGCTATCTTTTTAGCGGAAATGCCGGAGTGGACGACGATTATAGGTGGTGCGATTGTGGTGGGGACAGCGGTGTTTGAGACGGTTAGTAGTGGCCAGAAAAAATAGGCTGTATTTTTTTTGTTTTATAGCAAAGTCAAAATCAAAGGCGTCGGTGGCTGACCGACAGCAGGTTACTTTTCTGTCTACAGCAACAGAAAAGTAACCAAAAGAATGCCGCCCCTTAATCAAGCTCTCATTAAAAGGCAATGAAAGTACCCTCGTCAGCCGCAATATCGACGGCTGCTGCGGAACTCGTAAATGATAAAAAACATCATTCACTCAAACATCCTCGCAGAAAACACCGTCGATATTACGCCTTCCTCGGCTTGGTTAAATGGGGAGGTGAAATCAACATCTACTTCAAAGTCTAAAAAATTGTTAAACAAAAGGTTTTTTCTTTTGATCCACCCTCCCCGTCTGATCAAGCCGAAGCGCGATTGATTTCTGTGGAGCTTTCTGCTGTGACTGTTTGAGCATGTTTTATATGCGAGTTTCACAGCAGCCACAGAAATTACGAGTAATGAGGGCACCCGCATGTTGTTTATGCGGGCTTGTGAAATGGGGCGTATTCTTTGGGTTACGTTTCTTGTACGAGCAAGATAAATTCATCAGGAATGAATTTAAGCGCAAGCCCGAAGGGAAAAACACAGGGACGTGTTTTACAAAGGTAACACGCCCGTTGGTGCGGGAAACCCACAGCCTTTGACTTTAAAAAACACCTCTTCGGCCACCAATCGGACAACATCCACTATTGCGATTTACTAGATTCACTGCCAATATAGAACATCTCAACAATAAAGCGCCTTTAGTAATCATGGATAGGCCACATAAAAATCAATAAGTAAATGATTAAGTTGAAGATAGAAATTTTCTTGGCCCTAAAAAGCCCTTTTTAAAATGGCTTTTTAGGGCTTCTACTTTTAGTTAGGTTAATAATAACCAATCATGCTTTATTTGAATGCGTCACAAGTGAAGTATGAAATTCTAATAAAGACGTGGATGTTAAATATGATTAAAAAATTATCTTATGTTGGTTTAATTGCATCAGCCGTACTTATAACTGGTTGCTCAACTAGGCTTGGTAACTTTACAGCAGCATCAACACAAAATGTAAGAAACTTAAACTATAGTATTGGAGATTCATCTAAACAAAAAGTTGAAGGTAATTCGTGTATTCATAGTGTTTTCTTTTTACCAATGGGCCACTCTGATGACAGGCTTCAAAGAGCAATGGATGACGCTATTTCTAATGGACAGAAAGAAGGCTTAGATGGAGATTTATTGGTAAATGTAAGAATAAATCACAATGCTTGGTCAGCTATTATTTATGGACAAGATTGCGTTATTGTAGAGGGTGACTTAGTGAAAATAAACAAAAAAACCTAACAAACAATAAGGGGTCAGTGACAAATAAGAAGCATTAGCGCTGTCACCGACCCCGTAAATCCCAAGCTCACCACATAAAAAATAAGCCGGGACAGGCAATAAAACTCGCCTAGTCTCTCAATTCAAGCATCAACCAATAATATGGGAATAGAATGAGTATTAAATTTATAAAAAACATATATATAATACTAATAGTTATATTTATTGGATGCAACCTACCTGGACACCCATCTTAAGACTTTCGTAAAAAACCAATAAAAACAGAGCCTTGCCACATCAATTAGTAAATAACAAATACCTAAAACAAAAGAGGTCGGTGACAAATGAGAATCATTAGTTAAAGGTGCCGGACATATTTTGTTAAGATGGGTGTCTATGCAAACATCTTGTTTAAAAACAGAAATCTTTGATCTTGTGATGGCATTTTATGTGCTGCATTTTTTTGAAGATATTGAGGCCGTATTCAAACGCGTTCATGAGTTATTGAATTCTGATGGTCTGTTTATTCTGGAAACAGCTTGCCTGGGTGAACACAATAAAATTGTGACAGGCCTATTTCGACTCTTAGGTTTGATAGGTTTCACGCCATTAATTAACATTCTGACCCACCGGCAACTGGAGCAGGCACTTGAGAAGGCGGGATTTCTCCTTATACAGAAAACCAAATTCAGTAATTCCAATTCGGAATATACGCTGATTGCCAGGAAAATAACGCATCAGCAATAGTTGGCACAATCGGACACTAACCACAATTAATTGATCTATGTTATTTAAGTTTTCTTTCCAGCTTTTTTAATCGCTTTTGACTTACCATTTACCCATTTAACCATGCCGAGAAAGACGTAATATAGACGGGGCTTTCTGCGAGGATGTCTGAGCACGCTCTTTGTGCGAGTTCCGCAGCAGCCGTCGATATTACTACTGTCGAGGGTACTCTCATTGCCTTTTAATGAGAGCTTGATTAAGGGGCAGCATTCTTTTGGTTACTTTGCTGTTGCTGTAGACAGAAAAGTGACCTGCTGTCGGTCAGCCACCGACGCTTTTGACTTTATCTTAAAAATAACACCACCTTCATACCCCAAATATATAAAATGATATAATCTGCCCTCTAAATTTCCACAGCCAAAAAAACAGGTGAAAAATGTACGCAGGCCTCGACATTGCACTTCTAATTGCTTAATCGGTATATGGAAAAACAATCGACCGACTCTTCTTGCTCTTGAAGGACACAGCAACCAGCTACCCTCTGCCTTGTATACATCCCACTAAACTATATACAAAGCAGACAAGCCAACCAGTCTATCAGCAACACATTACACGCAGACAAGGAAACCCTTTTCGGTGAAGCCGCGATTCTTCGTCATATTGAAGACTCGCAAAGCGGTTACTTGATTAAGTCACCCAAATCTTTTCTCGGTGTGGATATTAGCCAACAACAAATCTATTTGTTCTCGGACATCACTCGCCGAATGCTGGCACATATAATAAATAATGCCGAGAACAATACACAATCAGAAATTCAGGACATTGTGCTGGGTCGGCCAGTAAATTTTCATGGCACGCGTGGCGAAGCCGGTAATGCACAAGCGCTTGAGATTATTGAGCGCTCCGCTATGGCGGCAGGATTTAAAAACATTGAGTTTCAGATGGAGCCGATGGCAGCGGCACTTGATTTTGAGCGCAGCCTGACCGATGACAAACTGGTGCTTGTGCTGGATGCCGGTGGTGGTACCACCGACTGCTCAATGGTTAAGCTGGGGCTATCTTATATTGAGAACAGTGACAGAACCGATTCGATACTTGGCCATAGCGGTGACCGCATTGGTGGTACTGATCTCGATATAAAATTAGCCTTAAAAAATATTATGCCCCATTTTGGTAAAGACTCTCTTATGAAAAGCGGGATGCCAATACCGGTGACACTGTTCTGGGGTGCTGTCACTATTAATGATGTGAATATTCAGGCGCAATTTTTATCTGCACAAATCCGGCGCGTAATTGCCTCTTATCTTGCTCAGGCCGTCGACAAGGATAAATTTAAACGCTTGCAGATACTTCAACAGGAACGCTTAATACTTCAGCTCAACCGTAGTGTCGAGCTGGCGAAAATCAGTTTATCCGAACACGATAGCGTGATGCTGCCGCTTGAATATATTGAAGACGATTTTATTATTCCAGTCTCTCGCGATGATTTACGCGAGTCTATCGAGCGTGGAACTTAATGTGTTCGTCTCCTTAATGAAAGAAGTAGAAGTTCTGGCCGAGGGAAAACCCGATCTTATTTATGTTACCGGCGGCACTGTTAAATCGCCGATCATTGAGGACTGAATTCGCTCTCACTATGGCGACATTGATATCGTGGTTGGTGACGCATCCGGCAGCGTTGCCTCTGGCCTGACCACATGGACGCATCGAATTTACGCATAAAGCCTGTCAACAGGGCTATGAAATAACTCGTCCGGTAAAATCTTCATTGCCATGTTGATGGTCATCACCTAACAGGTCGCGCTTAATCGCCTCATCATCTACTTTAAGTTTCAGAAAAGCGGCAATGCTTCGCATATCAATTTCGGCATTTTCGAGACAGGATGTGCCACCGGGTGATGGCGTCATATTAAATATCGCACCGATGTCGGTATCAATCTTGGCCTCTCCCATCAATAGCTTTGCATTGATTTTGTCGATAAGTTGAGGACGAATACCACCTACTCGACGCGCAAACTTTAGATCTTTAAAGCGTAGTGATGGCACAATTTTACGCACATCTTTTAAGAATAATATTTTTCGAATCAACGGGATCTCAAACAACATATTTTTAAACATGTAGTTTCTGATGTCTCTTACCCGCAGCAAATCCCACAACACTTTGCCGACCTTGCGGTCAAACCGAAACACTTGCAGAAAATCCGGTAAGGTACGCAGGTTATAACGCTCAAGAATCGGTAGCACCAAGGCTGTTGGCCCAAAGCGTGTTTCTCCTGGCACCAGCACATCCGGATCACCATGAATGGCTGCAAACGGCAGCGCATCGTTCTGCACTGTATAGACTTTGCCGTTCAAACAATACGGGGCAAAATAATAGCTGCCGGCCACCGGCAGACAGGAGTAATGCAAACCATAGCCCAGATCGTGCGCCAGTTTCAAACTGTGACCACCGGCACAAACCACCAGTGATTTTGTTTGATAGCAGGTGCCTTTGGTTTCAACCAGGAAACGATCCTGTTCGATTTTGATATGCATTACGGTTTCATTAAAATGAATATCAATTTCTTTATTGTCTGTTTTCTGTGCCTGCCTGATGAAAGATCGTGACAAGGCTTCAAAATTGACCGCAGTATATTCGTCGGTCGAACCCAGAGCCAACACCTCATCTTCACGAAAGCCACCATTAGTCATTGCCACTGTTGGCTCTATTTTGGCGATGGCTTTTTTATCCAGCAGTTTTAAATGGGGGTAATGCGGCGAAAACACTTTATAGCGCTCACGCAGTTGCGCGCATTCCTGCTCACCTACGCCCAGCACCATTTTCGGGAATTTGAAAATAACATGATCACTGTCTGGCAACGCGGTCGCATAGTTTCGCAACATGCTGGCAGCGCGTTTTACCTTGAGCGCTTTTTCGAGCGTGTAATTGGTTTCTATATCACCGCAATGCAGGGTCTGGCTGTTATTACTCGATAATGAATTTACCCGCGCCGGAGCAGCGTATTTTTCTAACAGACCAATGCGCTGAATATCGGTGTACTTGGCCGCCATGTAGAGCAAGGCTGTACCGGATACACCGCCGCCAACAATTAGCAGATCATATTGATTGGAATTCATTGAGCTCTCCGCAACACAAACCGTACTGATTCTGTTTCAAACACTATAGGTCAATTCACAGACAATAAAAAAGCCGGTTTTAACCGGCTTTTTTACATCAACACTAAACGCCGCAATTACATTGCACGAACTGTAGCATTCAGGCGACTTTTATGGCGCGCTGCTTTGTTCTTGTGAATCAGGCCTTTTGAAACCATGCCGTCAATAACAGGAATTGCTGCTTTATAAGCGTCTTCAGCCTGAGCTTTTTCGCCTGCTTCAACAGCATATACAACTTTTTTTACATAGGTACGAAACATTGAACGCATACCAGCATTATGCTGACGTCTTGTTTCAGCCTGACGAGCACGTTTTCTCGCCTGTGCAGAATTAGCCAATGGAAATCTCCATTCACATCAAATTTAAAGATCGCGTATTCTGCCAGCTTTATGCCTATATATCAATAGCAGCCGGCAAGAATTACTGGTTTAACCCGGCTGTGTTGCTGACAGCACCTCACAGATCCAGGGATATTAAAATAATAGCCTTTAAAAACAACCACTAAGTAACCGTTTTAATTTTGAAAATAAATATACAAACAATCTCTGTGCCTGTGAGCTTTGCTGGCATAAAATAGCAATTATCGATAACAAACTCTGAATCCCACTTAAATTACGTGAAACTGCTTCAATCTACCGCCATTGTCAGCATCATGACCACCATTTCCCGTTTTATGGGTCTGGCTCGTGATATTATTTTTGCCCATATCTTTGGCGCTAATGCCGGCACCGATGCTTTTTTCGTGGCCTTCAAGATTCCCAACTTTCTTCGCCGTCTGTTTGCTGAAGGTGCTTTTGCTCAGTCCTTCGTGCCGGTTTTTTCAGAATATAAAGAAACCCGCTCACGCGAAGCCTTAATTGATCTACTGGATCATGTGGCCGGCAGTTTAGGCGCTGTTTTGCTGTTTATCACCACGCTTTGTATCGCCGCCGCGCCGCTGGTGGTGATGCTCTTTGCTCCCGGTTTTTACGATGATGTCGATCGCTTTGCGCTCACCAGCGAGATGCTACGCATCACCTTTCCCTATATTTTCTTCATTTCTTTAGTGGCATTTTCCGGTGGCATTTTAAACAGTTTCAATCAATTTGCGGTGCCGGCCTTCACCCCGGTTTTTCTGAATATCTGTCTGATTGGCGCAGCGTTGTGGCTGTCACCGTTATTTGAGCAACCGGTGATCGCGTTAGCCTGGGGCGTGGCTTTAGCCGGTTTTACTCAGTTGGCCTTTCAAATACCGTTTTTAATCCGCCTTGGTCTGATGCCACGACCCCGATTTAAGCGCAATCATGCTGGTGTTAAAAAAATCAGCCAGTTGATGATTCCGGCAATCATTGGTTCTTCAGTGGCTCAGATCAATCTTTTACTGGATACCGTGATCGCCTCTTTTCTGATTGCAGGCAGTGTCAGCTGGCTTTATTTTTCTGACCGACTGGTCGAGTTTCCACTCGGCGTTTTTGGTATTGCGCTGGCCACCGTGATTTTGCCAAACCTGTCAAAGCAGCATGCCAACAAATCGGCTGATGATTTTAATCACACTCTCGACTGGGCATTACGACTGGTTATGCTGATTGCGGTACCTGCGGCACTCGGTTTATTACTGTTATCGGCTCCGATACTGACCACCTTGTTTCAGTATGGCGAATTCAGCCAGCATGACAGTTATATGTCCTCACTGAGTCTGATGGCCTATGCACTCGGACTGCCGGCTTTCATTTTTATCAAGGTACTGGCACCGGCTTTTTACGCCCGCCAGGATACCAAGACACCAATGAAGATTGCCGTTAAAGCAATGACTGCCAATATGTTTTTAAACATCGCTTTCGTTTTACCGATGGTGTTGCTGCAGTATCAGGCGCCGCATGTCGGTCTCGCGCTGGCGACCTCTGCATCGGCCTATCTGAACGCAGCACTGTTACTTTCTGCGTTAAAGCAACAGCAAATCTATCAGCCACAAGCTGGCTGGCTGCGCTTTAGCAGTCAAATCATTATCGCCAATAGCAGTCTCGCCTTATCAATTCTGTACTGGCTGCCGGCGCTTGAAAGCTGGTCAAACTGGTCGCTGTCAGCGCGCATCCTCAACCTGCTGGCGCTGATAGCGCTGGCCGCGCTGATTTATCTGCTCAGCCTGTTGCTGTGCGGTATGCGACCACATCAGTTAAAACGCTGAAAAAGCCGTGAAAAAGCCTGCTTTCTGCCCTAGCAGCCGCGCCATTACCGATAAAAAGCCGTATAATCAGCTCTTTTAGCCAGCTTACTGAACCGAACGCTACACCTATGCATCTTATCCGTGGTCTTCAAAATTTACGCCCCCAGCACCAGGGTTGTGCATTAACCATCGGCAACTTTGACGGTGTGCATCTGGGCCATCAGGCCATTATTCAGCACCTGCAAAATAAAGCCGCTGAATTAGCTTGCCCAGCCGGCGTCATGAGCTTTGAGCCATTACCGCACGAATATTTCAGCCACCAACAAAGCTCTTCCCGGCTTAATCGACTACGAGAAAAATTTTTCGCTTTGCGGGCCTGTCGCACTGATTTTCTACTTTGTTTAAAATTCAATCAGCAACTGGCCGAGATGCCTGCGGCTGAATTTGTCGAAGAAATTCTGGTCAAGCAGCTAAAAATTAAATATTTACTGATCGGTGATGACTTCAGATTCGGTCAGGGCCGCAGCGGTGATTTCAAAACACTTCAGCAGGCAGGTCAGCAATTCGGTTTTGAGGTCGAGGACAGCGCCACCCGACTTCACCACGATGAACGCATCAGCAGTACCCGGATTCGTGATGCCTTAAAAATCGGTCAGCTTGAACTGGCAGCTCAGATGCTTGGACATGCCTATAACATCTGCGGTCGGGTCGCGCATGGCGACAAACGCGGTCGCACGATCGGCTTTCCGACGGCAAACCTGAAACTATTTCACCGAAACATTCCGCTCAGTGGCGTTTATGCCGTGACGCTGGAGCTCGCTGAACGCACCATCAACGGGGTTGCCAATATTGGCAAACGTCCTACTGTTGACGGCATCAATGTGCAACTTGAAGTGCATTTGTTTGATTTTTCAGAAGACATTTACGGCCGTCACGTTTGTGTAAATTTTAAACATAAAATTCGTGAAGAAAGGAAATTTGACTCGCTGGATGCGTTACAATCGCAGATTCATAAAGACTGTGATCGTG
Organism: Gammaproteobacteria bacterium; assembly: GCA_029881795.1. Classification (GTDB taxonomy): domain Bacteria; phylum Pseudomonadota; class Gammaproteobacteria; order SZUA-229; family SZUA-229; genus JAUVDT01. The sequence continues at coordinate 36,083 of JAOULX010000001.1, read as the reverse complement.
CTAAAGCGTATTTTACTAAACCGACTAATTCTTAAATTCAGGAAACCCCAGTGGCTGACTATAAACACACCCTCAATCTCCCCGATACAGACTTCCCGATGCGCGGCAATTTGCCTAATCGTGAACCTCAGATTCTTGCCAAATGGAAAGAAGATGATTTGTACGGCCAGATTCGCAAAAAAAGCGAAGGTTGTGAGCCATTTATTTTGCACGACGGCCCGCCGTATGCCAACGGCGATATTCACATCGGTCATGCGGTCAATAAAATTCTCAAAGATATCATTATCAAAAGCCAGACTATGTCGGCTAAAAATGCTCCTTATGTGCCGGGCTGGGACTGCCACGGTTTACCGATTGAGTTACAGGTTGAGAAAAAAGTCGGTAAAGCTGGCGCAAAAATTGATGCTACTACTTTCCGCAAAAAGTGTCGCGAGTATGCCAGCAAGCAAGTCGATGGCCAGCGTAAAGACTTTATCCGTTTAGGTGTTCAGGGCGAATGGAACAATCCCTACCTGACGATGGATTACAAATTCGAAGCCGATATTGTTCGCTCACTTGGCAAGATTGTCGAGAACGGCCATTTGCACAAGGGTTCAAAACCAGTGCACTGGTGTCTTGATTGTGGTTCTGCACTGGCAGAAGCCGAGGTTGAACATCAGGACAAAGTCTCACCAGCAATCGATGTGGCCTTTAAAGTGGCCGATGCGGCTGAGGTATTAAAGGCCTTTAATACCGATCAGGGCGAGGGCGATATTGCCGTTGTCATCTGGACCACCACGCCATGGACACTGCCGGCTAACATGGCGGTTTCGCTGCACCCGGAACTAAGCTATGTGCTGGTTCAGGCCAAGACAGAATTCGGCAGCATGCGTTTGATTTTAGCCGAGGCTTTATATGAATCGGCCACGGCACGCTATAGTGATTCGGCAGCTACCGTGCTAGCACGCTGTGACGGTGAAAAACTTGAAAACATGCTGCTACAGCATCCGTTTTATGATCGTCAGGTACCGTTAATTTTGGGCGATCATGTCACCACTGATGCCGGCACCGGTGCTGTGCATACAGCTCCCGGCCATGGACAGGACGATTACAGCGTTGGCTTAAAATATGGACTGGAGGTTTATAACCCGGTCGCAAGTAACGGCGTATTTCTCGCTGAGACTGAACTGGTAGGTGGCCAGCACGTCAATAAAGCCAACCCTATCGTTCTGGAAAAACTTAAAGAGAATGGTGTCTTATTAAGTCACACCAAGCTCAATCACAGCTACCCGCATTGTTGGCGACATAAAACGCCGATCATTTTCCGCGCCACGCCACAATGGTTTGTCAGCATGACGCAAAATGGTTTACGTGATGCCGCCAACAAAGCCATTAAAGAAACTAACTGGTTACCCGACTGGGGACAGGCGCGTATCGAAAGCATGGTTAACAACCGCCCGGACTGGTGTATTTCACGCCAGCGCACCTGGGGTGTACCGATTACATTATTCGTTCATAAAGAGACGGCAGAGCTACACCCTCAAACCGCCGAACTGATTGAACAGGCCGCCCTGAAAATAGAACAACAAGGCGTTGATGGCTGGTTTAATCTGCAGCCTTCGGAGCTGCTAGGCGATGAAGCGGATAACTATGACAAGGTTGTCGATACACTGGACGTCTGGTTTGACTCAGGCGTGACTCATCAGGCCGTGTTAGAAGCACGTGATTATCTGCAGTCTCCGGCTGATTTGTATCTGGAAGGCTCTGACCAGCATCGCGGCTGGTTTCAGTCTTCATTATTAACCGGGGTTGCTATCAATGGCACAGCGCCTTACAAAACCGCCCTGACTCATGGTTTTACCGTTGATGCTAAGGGCAAAAAAATGTCTAAGTCTATTGGTAACACGGTTGAGCCACAAAAAGTTTGTAATGCTCTGGGTGCTGATATTCTACGCTTATGGGTTGCCTCCAGTGATTACTCGGCTGAAATGAGCGTGTCGGATGAAATTTTTAAACGCACCGCTGATTCATACCGCAGGATTCGTAACACCGCGCGATTTTTATTGGCAAACCTGAACGGCTTTAATCCGCAAAGCGATCTATTAAAACCCAGCGAAATGCTGGCTCTGGATCGCTGGGCTGTTTCACATACCGCAAAATTACAAAATGAAATTCTGCAAGCCTACCATTCTTATAATTTCCATCTCATATATCAGAAGCTGCATAACTTTTGCGCCAATGAACTCGGTGGCTTTTACCTCGATATTATTAAAGACCGTCAGTACACCTCCCAGACAGACAGTACTGCGCGACGCTCTGCTCAGACCGCGCTTTATCATATCATTCAGGCCATGAGTCGCTGGTTAGCACCGATTTTAAGTTTTACGGCCGAAGACATTGCCGCTTCTATTCCGGGCAGTGACGGCACATCCGTTCATCTTCAAAACTGGTATCCGCAGCTCTTTGAATTAACACCTGAAGACTCGCTAGGGCATGACTACTGGGACACGGTTATCCAGGTCCGCACCGCCGTCAGCAAACAGCTGGAAAGCTTACGTGTTTCCAAAACAATCGGTTCATCTCTTGATGCCGAAGTTGATTTGTACCTGAGTGAAAATTTAAAAGCACAACTTGAACTGCTCGGTGATGAACTGCGCTTTGTGCTGATCACCTCTGCTGCACGCTTGCATCTGGCCGAATCGCAACCTGACAGTGAAGTGACGACTATCGGCGATCAGAAACTATGGGTCAAAGCCAGTGCCTCTGCCCATCAAAAATGCGATCGCTGCTGGCACCACCGCGAAGATGTTGGAAGCCATTCCGATCACCCTGAACTGTGCGGACGCTGCGTTGAAAATGTTGAACACGACGGTGAACAGAGAGAGTACGCCTGATCATGATCACACTTTTTAAACACCCGCTGGCTAAATGGTATCTGCTGACAACGATTGTGGTCATACTCGATCAGATAACAAAGCAGATTGCAGAAAACAGTTTGAGCTTATATGAGCGAGTCGCTGTTATGCCGTTTTTCAATTTCACTCTGGCTTATAACGAAGGCGCGGCATTCAGTTTTCTGGCCGATGCCGGCGGCTGGCAACGCTGGTTTTTTGTTGGCCTGACACTGGTTATCAGCAGCGTGCTGATCATCTGGCTAAAAAAATCTGACAATAAAATTGAACAACTGGCGATAAGTTTTGTACTGGCCGGTGCCATCGGAAATAATTTAATCGACCGACCGCTATTCGGACACGTTATCGATTTCATTGATGTTTACTACGAATCACACCACTGGCCCGCCTTTAATATCGCAGACATGGCTATCAGCGCCGGTGTTATGTTATTAATCTATGTCAGTCTTACCGATAAATCGGTCAGCAGCAGGAAGGCCTAAAATGTCACTACGTATTAATCAAAGCAGTCATGTCCGACTGCACTATCGTATTTCGCTCGAAGACGGCACCGAACTGGAAAGCAGTTTTGGTGATGAGGAACTTGAGTTTACTATGGGCCAAAACATTCTTACCGAAGGCATGGAACTCTCATTACTCAATTTAGCCAGCGGTGACAAACAAAGTATTACTCTGAGTCCTGATCAAACTTATGGCCCGCGCGACCCCGACAATATCCACGACCTGAATCCGGCTGATTTTCCGGCTGATATGAAACCTGAAAAAGGTCAGGTTATCGCCTTTGACACGCCTGCCGGCGATGACATCAACGGCGTTGTCGTTGCGGTCAGCGCCGACAAAGTTGCGGTTGATTTCAACCACCCACTGGCCGGCAACACGCTGGTCTTTGAAGTCGAAATTTTACAGGTCGACAATGACTAATCCCGTTCATATTAAGCTCGCTTCACCACGCGGATTTTGTGCCGGCGTTGACCGTGCCATCGAAATTGTAGAACGCGCAATTTCGAACTTCGGCGCACCGATTTATGTTCGCCATGAAATCGTACACAACGCTCACGTGGTCAATAATCTACGCAGAAAAGGTGCCATATTCGTTGAAGAGCTTGACGAAATTCCCGACGATGCAACGGTTATCTTCAGCGCCCATGGTATTTCAAAAAAAATAGAAGACCAGGCAAATGCACGCAGGCTGCAGATCTTTGATGCCACCTGTCCACTGGTCATTAAAGTGCATATGGAAGTTGTCAGACATGCCAAAGCCTCGCATGACGTAGTCCTGATTGGCCATAAAGGCCACCCCGAAGTCGAAGGCACACTGGGCCGGTTTGATGAACAATACGGCGGCAAGATTCATCTGATCGAATCCATCGACGATGTTGCAACACTTAATATTGCATCTGGCAAAACGCTAGCTTACGTAACCCAGACCACGTTGTCGGTTGATGAAACCATCGACATTATCAAACAATTGAAAAAATATTTTCCGGACATTGTTGAACCCAGAAAAGATGATATTTGCTACGCCACGCAAAACCGCCAGGATGCAATCAAAACTCTCGCCAAAGAAACCGATCTCATTCTGGTTGTCGGCTCACCCAACAGCTCAAACTCAAACCGCTTAAAAGAACTGGCAGAAAAACTCGGTACTACTGCATACTTAATCAATGATGCTAAAGATATCGATGAAAACTGGATTCAGGGCGTCAGTAATATTGGCGTTTCTGCCGGGGCATCAGCGCCTGAAATACTGGTCGAAGAAGTGGTGGAATGGCTCGAAGCACACGGTGGGCATTGTTTAGACAAACAACAAACATTCAATGAGAACGTTGTTTTTTCTTTACCTAAAGCGTTGCGTGATTGAAAAAGACGATCGTTTGAGCTTGATCGTCTTTTCTCGCTGATCGCTCTATTTGTTCAATTCAACAGCTTTTATTCAACCCAGCACTCAGCCGGTGTTTTCAAACCGGTTGAACTCAGCTTTAGTGTATTGCAGCCGACATCACCCGCCTGCGGGCCTGTATTGACAGCTACTGCCTGCAGTACATAGCTTGATGCATCGGCACTGACAACCGACAGTTTATAATAACCCTGTTTAGTATCTTCACCACAAATACTGGCTACATTCGTTGTATAGCTCGCGGCATTGGTTCTCAATACATACTGCTCCTGACAATCAGCCATTCGTAATAAACCAGCTGTCGCATCACTGCGCGAAGTGGATTCGATGTAGTTGCTGTACATTGGTACCGCGATTGTCGCTAAAATACCGATAATAGCGACCACTACCATCAGTTCAATCAATGAAAAACCCTTCGTTACTTTCATACTTAATACCTGTTCTTGTCAGTCTTAAAATTATTGTTCATACCAAAACAATGGCTTTGGCGTATTATCTATCGGATTAGTCACCGTTTCAGTACCCACCAAAACAGCGCTGCCATCTTCTGTAAAAATCGGTGTCGCACCCGGAGGAATACCACCACCTACCTGTTGCTGATAACGATCTTCACGCGTCAGGTTTTCCGTTGAGTCGACAGACTTATCAAAATTATAGACCGGTGTCGCATCACCCAGGTTCATAAAGTAAACCCGACCTTTACCATCGACAGGTTCGCATATTTTCGCGGTCGCGCTGTCCTGTGGTATATAGGTCGAAGCGACCACCAGACCTTCTATAATCAACACTTCCGACAAGCCTTTCTCACCAATAAAACTACCATCCAATTCATCCAGCGTCACGTACCAGCCCTGGGCGGCATTCAGGTTAGTGATTTCAGCAGCTTTTATTGCATCCGTAGCACCCTGTCCAATCGTATTAGCCGTGGCATCGTATAAGCCCGCTTCAGTAATTGGGGCAGAAAAAACCGTGGCCGGTGGCGGATCAAACAGATAATTATCACGCAGCATATAAATTCTGTCATGGTTACCACGCTCAAGTGGATGCGCCCGATAACCGGAAGCTATCGCCAGTGCTAGGTATGGCGCTTTATCCGGTTCTGCAATGAACGCCACATCAGGAGGATAATAAAAGCGTCGGTTGTTAGCTTTTGAGCCATCAGCGCCCAGATCAGCGATGCGGCCGCCGCTCACCAGAGAACTCAGTGTCGCACCGGTGGTTTCACCTTTTTGAATATCAAAACGCCAGATCTGACCACCCATATCTCCGACATAGATACGATCAAGATAACCATCCCCGCGCACATCCACCGCTTTTAGCCGGGCCGGAATACTGTACTTCATGTCGGCAAGCACCAGATCAGCCGTTGCTGCTGCGCTCGCCCACCAAAGTCGAGATCCGCCGCCGAAGCCACCCTCGCCCAAGGCGTCAACTATATATACCGCGTTACCAATATTATCAGCTGTTCGGCTGGTGACGGCATCCTGATCCAGGTCATAACCACCACCAAACACCAGCACATACTTGTCTTTATTCTGCAGCTTGATTTTTTTAACCTGGATATTAGACCAAGTCTGACTCAGGTATTTAAAGTCACCCACACCGCCCTTTATCTTCCACATCAGGATCGGTTTCTCACGATTGGTCACATCCATTGCGTAATAATGATCACCACCACGACGCTGACCGAAGAAAATGTATACCTTATCGGTCGATGCTTCGATAATGCCATTTTGATTAACATCGATCACCAATGAGTTAATCGAGCCATCGATACCATAGGCTTTACCATTACCGGCCAGATTCTCCGCAACCGTACGCTGCATGGCTAAGGTTTCCTGCGGAATAAAGGAAAATATCTCTTCTCCAGTGCGGGTGTCTATTGCATGCAGAATACCGTCATTGGTAGCGACATAAGCGGTGATATCAGGATCAGAATTTGGATCAATGACGGATAACCCACTTGATGGATCGGTAATATAACTGGCGTCGTACTGAATTAATGCCGGCTCAGAATGCAGCGGGTCACCCATGATTTTGCGGGCATCACTGGTACTGCCATCACCATTGTCATCGTAGGCATCGAGACCACGCGCCCATTGAATCACTTTATTACGAAAGCCAATCGGATCGGATGGTTTAACAGCCATCATCGCATCGGTTATATTGGTATTATCTTCATGAAACCTGTGATTCGACAGCGTTAAATCAACCATAACAGGGTCCGTAGAAGCAGTGTAGGTGTAAACAGTACGCGCGGCAATATGCGCTGCTGCTCCGCCTTTTACCACCTCACCACCATCGGCTTCACCGGCAACATCTGTCCACCAACTGTGAGCTTCTGCATCGAAGAAACCGGTTTTAGCATTGATCGCATCCCGGTTAGCATAATCTTTAATCACCGGTAAACCATCCGCATCAAATACCAACTTAAAACGCTTCAGGTTGCCGTTCCAATGCGGCCCAATACCCGGTTTAAACAGCGTAAAATACAACTCATTACGGTGTGTGCTTCGATTGAAGGCATTGATAGAAACAGCGGGCGAAGAGAATGTAGTGTTAACGGAAAGAATCTCAGCAATAATCTTGTTAAAGATTTCTGTTAATTCAGCAGCATTATTGGCCTGATAATATTTACCGCCACTCTTTTCTGCTGTCGCTCTTAACAGCGGATGATCCGATGCAAAACCAACAGTATAGGTAGTCACACTTTGCTTGTCTGCCAAACCGTCGTAAATATCATTTTCATGCATGTACTGAGCCAGCTCATCCATGCAGTTATCGACACAATTCTTACCAATCAATGTCTTTATTTCAGAGTTGGCATCACCATCTCTCGATGGATCACCATCCGACAGAAATATATTAAAGTTTTTCTGGCAGGTATAGTCTATTGGTGAATCATAGGTTTTATTACCTGAGCCGGTCAGGGTAACGCCAGTAGAATTCGAGGGGTTACTGCTGTTACCGTATTTAACATCTTTACCTGCCCAATATAAATAACTTTCATACAAGGTCTCTGATAAAGGCGTATAACCGCCATGCTTCATGGTTCGCAGGCGTGCTTTAAAATCGTTTCTGCTCTGGGTTACATCCAGCACCGGATAACGCACCGGTCCACCCTGCGCTGCATCACGCGAATCAAAGCGCATTAAACCGATATTGATATTATTGGTGCTATCAACCACGCTATAGGTCACGTCTTTAACCACATCTAAACGATTAGGACTATTAGCATCATCTAACACCGGGGCTACCTTGGCCCAGTTCAGGTAATTACCGGTATATAGAACGTAACCACGGCCTGTGGCATTCCAGTCAGCAGCGTTCGTTGTCGTCGTGGTGTAAGGGCCGGGTGTCAGGTTGGCGATGTATTTTGCTGGGCTGCTGGCATCAACGCCATGAACTGCCGAATCAACTTTACATTCAATGAACCAGTTTTTCTGGCCATTATTAATCATTTCCCAGGCTTCACGATTTGGATCGGCATTCACCTTCCATTGCGCAATGCGATCCTGATACCAACCATGACCTAAGGCAGGGCCGGTTGATCTGCTAGTAGTCTGGCTAACTACGGTACGTTTGTTACCACCACTAATAGTTACCGTTGTAGTCTCTGACACAGTGGTTGTAGTATCGTTTGTTTCGTCATAGCTAGATGATATATCGACCGTTTCAGTGTAAGCGATATCATCCGGGCCTTTAGGCACCTGACCAGAATCCGACTGTTCGATTGGAGGATCGGTGACAACGGTTGGCGGCGTGGTATTAAACATTGGCTGAGTCGCCGCATCACATTTCAAGGCTGAACGATTAAACCAGTCATCGGTAGCGCAATCTACCGGTGTGGTACCGGTTGAAAAATATATTTTATCCGGGTCGAAACAGCCGCCACTATAGGGGCTTTGTGAATAGTCCACATTAATATCATAAGGCAGTGGCGTATTAACTTTGGCCCGCATGCTGCCGGATGTATCGATGATAAACATGAGGTTGGGTTTTACTTCGCCTGAAACCAGTGCATTACCAACATATATTTCTATATCGTCGGCAAAAGCCGGCATCATAAATAAGACAGCCAGTCCCGAACCGATTAACTGCGCGCTTATTTTTTGCATCAATGTTTTCATAACAACCTCAAATCCTGGACTTTTCACAGTCACTTACCGGTTACAACTAATCAGGCTTATTTCCTGTGATTTAATTTTGTACAACACCAAACCGGGCTTTCCCGCACAGCTTTTCGCCCGTTTCAATGCCGTCGGCTTGCCGTTTATTTCAAGTTTTGTGTTCGGGGTTATTTTCACCAACACCAGCTCACAGTCATCACAGCGTTTTCCACTGATCACGCCGGTTAAATCGTTCGACATTTTAATTTGCAAAGCACCGCTTTCAATCGCCTCTTCTGCCATCACCATTCGGTTTGCTGCAAAACTGTTAACCGTCATTAAACTGCTTATCATAATCAGCGCTGTTAATAGTTTGTTCTTCATTTTATTACCTTATGCAGCATGTTAAATTAATTCTGACAGGCAGCAGGAGTCGGTTTACCCACTGCTGATACGATGACACTTCGTGAGCCACTAGGTGACAAGCCGGTTGAAATGGTTTGGAAGACATTCTGGCTGCCGGCACGGTCAATACTGCCACCAAACACCCGGGTGCAGCCGAGATAGGTGGTCGTACCGCTGGCTGTTAACGCGGACACCGGCATCACATAATTAAAGGCCTGTGGTGTATCCTGATTAGTTAAGTCGGCATTACTGATTGCAAAATCGATACCTGCCAGCGCTGTTTGAAAGGCAATATTTTGTTCCTGTGTATTTCTTGCAATCTTCAACTGTAAGGTTGTATTGCTCATGCTAGAAACACCCATAATAGTCAGTATCATAAGCATCACCAGACCGATAACCAACGCGATACCTCTTTGTTTTTGCATTTTCATTTATTAACCACCGCTTTGCGTTGAAAAGGTCTGTCTGTTACGCAGTTTGACCACGGTCGACATGACAACCCGGCGAGGGCCACCGTTGTAAGTTATCGCAGGCTGACCCGCCATGCTGATAGTCTGTGTTTCACCGGCTAGCAGCTCATCATCTTTAGTTCGTAACATCACCCAGAACTGAATCGCCTTGGTGGTTGATAGCAGCCCGGGAGCCGGATCAAGATAGGTATTAACCGAGCCATCACCCGTAGTATCCACCCCGTACTGAATTTGTAAATCAGCCACCCCGGGCAATAACATAACATCTGCCAGTCTTGGTCCTGCTGCAAGGTTCAGCCGGTGTAATGAAGGGTAACCATCGCCAGTTTCAGTATCGGGATTAACAAAATAAACACGGGTATTTAACAGATGGATAAATCCCTGTTGGTTAGCACCCACCGTCGCCGCATCCAGAAAAGTCGGTGCTGTTTTGCCGGTAAATAACTCACCCTGAAACGAATTTGAGTAAACATACACGACATTATCGGCTAGTGATGCTGCCGGTAAGCGAGTCGGGCTGGCATACTTTGTTACCAGAATATCGCTACCTGCAACGTAACCGGCACCAACACAAGTCGAGCTAAATATATTGCTATTGTCAGAGGCATTTAACGATACCGCAAGATCGGTGTACCAGGATGGCCCGCAGTCCGGCGCTTCAAGATCAGTAATCGGATCCATCGGGTTTGAGCCAACTGTTTTTGGCAGTATCGTGGTTGAGACACCCAACGCACCGCGGATTAAATGATGTGCATTCATCTCACCCCAAAGCCCGGCATGACGCAAATCGTAACTGATAGTATCAATTGCAAAGCGAGCATCATCAATCAAGCGCGTCTGCACTTCTGTTTTGTCCTGTACAACCCGGCCATTTACATAGACAGTAAATACTCCAGCCATCAGAAACATGCCGATAACCACTGAAATCAACAGCTCGATTAATGTAAAGCCTTTAGCAGTGATCATGTATGCGCTCTGTTTTTGCATCTGCAAATCTCTCATCATTGAATCGTGGATTCATAAAACATATTTTGACCGCGCTCGTTCCAGTAAACAGAAACGGTCGTCACTGGAGGCGTTACCGTAACATCGACAGTAACAGCAGCTTCGGTAGCGGTCGCTGGTAATCCGGCATTAATTAACGACCAGCCCCAAGTGTAAATATCATTAGCAGCAAGTACCGCCGGCGCGCAAGAAACCGCTGCTGTACCATCACAATTACTATTGATTCCCAGTGTCAGCGCAGCGCCTCTTGCCTGTGCATAATCGGTAGGCACGGCAGTCGAGTTTGAACGCATCCGTTCGATTAACTCCTGCACCTTGGTAATCGCAATAGTTCTTAACATCGCCGTATGACTGGCCTTAACCGATGTCGTTTGCAAGCCTGCTACACCCAGCAATCCGATAGATAGAATCAGGAAAGCCAGCAATACTTCGATCAAACTAAAACCAGATTGTTTTTTGATAGTCATCAAATCTTTTCTCATTCTTAAAGTTAGAGATTAAGTAGCAAAGCTCTAGGCTGGACCTGGACAGGAAATATGACTGCCAAGCGTATCCTTATCTCGGCTGGAGTAGATGCGACCAGATGTGTGCACCATTATGCCGCGGATACGACTGCTATCACCGGGAATACAAAACACAAATACGCCTGATTGATTATTACCATTGATATCCATCGGTTCGCCTCTGGGACGGCCAAATGAGATATAACCGAGAATGGTTTTTGGATCACCGTTACGCAAAACATGCGTCGTCAGTGTCAGGTTGTTTCCTGCTAATGACGGAAATTGTTTTAGCAGGGTATCGGTGCCTGGAGAAAATACAGCGTCATTATTGGTGTCATGGAATACCACCCAGCCATCTATCCAGTCGGCATCCGTGGCACATGCCGGCACAGCTGTCTGTGAATTTTTACTGGCGCACAAAACAACACGATCCGACAGTTTAATCGACTCACTGCGTGCATACTGCATAGCCGTCACCAGATTATTGTTCCTCGATGTTAATTCATTATTCACCATGAAACTGTTCATGCCGGGAACACCGATAGTCATCAATACGCTAAAGATAGCTAACGTGATGAGGAGCTCAATTAAAGTAAACGCTTGAATTTTATTTTTCATGGATAACTTATAACACACCCTGTGACAATCTCATGCTCAGTAGCAGCAAACGACAAGCAAGCAGAGATAAACGGTAACGACCTGTCAGATAATTTTACAAGTGTCTGACTGTTAGCCTTGCTAGCCAGAGATATTCGAGATATTGGCGCAACTAAAATACGATGAGAAAAACATAGCCGGTTTAATGCTCTGCCGCAATACCATACACGGCCGGATCAAATATCGGCGAACGACCCAGTATGATATCTGCCGTCAGTCTTGCACTCGCCAGACCCAGCACAACTCCATTGCGGAAATGCCCGGCATTAAAAAACAAGCCCTGCACCGACGGATGCTCGCCAATATATGGCACACCATTACCCGAGCCCGGTCGTAAACCGGCCCAGTGATGCTCAACTTCTAGCCCCGCCAAAACCGGCATCATATCAGTCGCCGCATGGTACAGCCCCTGCTTTGCCTCTGCCGTCAGCTCTTTTTTAAACTCGGTATGCTCCAGGGTGCTGCCCACCAAAATCCGGCCATCACGGCGTGGAATAATGTATTTTCCATCCGACAACACGATGCGCTTGAGCAGATCCGGCTCTCCTTTTAATAAAATCATCTGGCCTTTTACCGGCTCAATCGTGGTATCGAGTTTTAACTGTTTAAGTATTTGACCGCTCCAGGCGCCACCCGCTATTAATACCTGATCAGCATTATATTGCTGATCAGCAACATTCACGCCTTGAACTTTGTTATTTTTTATCCGGATAGAACTGACAACAGAATGTTCATGTAATCGAATTTTACGGCGTTGTACAACCGCACTCATCGCTTTTACCAGCCGCGGATTTCGCAGCTGCGCAACCTCTGGCAGCCAGAGCGATGCCTGATGCTGGCTGCTCAATGCCGGCTCACAGGCAAGCGTTTGTGCCGCATCCAGAAGCTGTAAATCCTGTTGCCAATTTCTGGCCCACTCATTCGCCTGTTGCTGCTCATCCAGATCCAGCACCAGCAAACCATTTTTTTGATACTGTGGGTCTATGCCGGATTCGAGCTGCAATTTATCCAGTAATGCCGGGTAATGCTGCTGCCCGTAACGCGCAAGTTGTGATACCGCATCGGGATAACGCCAGGGATAAAGCGGGGAGATAATGCCACCACCAGCCCACGACGACTCTGCCCCAAGCCTGTCACGCTCCAACAAGATAACATCGGCTCCAGCCTGCTCCAGTTCCAGCGCACTCAGAACACCACTTATTCCCGCACCGACTACAATACAGTCTGCCATCGTTTTGACTTTCACCTTAAATACGCCGAAAAACGACAACGCACTTCAATTCATTTAAAAAAGCATTATTGCTAAAAACACGGCAGAGATAAAGCCAGCTGTGAATATGCACATAACATAAGGTTTTTCGTTGCGTATTTGTTTTACAAAATCGCTACATTTTTGCCATATAACGTCAACACTCAAGTCACCAATTAGCGTTAAGCTTAACGCATTACCAAGGATAATTTTTGAGGACCGGTAACGGTGTTATTACAATGAAGCAAAACGCGATACTCAGTCAGGTGAATAGCTCAGATTCTGTTACTCAGGTCTTTGCAGACAAGCGCTATGAAATAACCCTAAAACTTAGTCAGGAGCAGATCAGTCAAATACTGAATTATCGACTTATTCAAAAAATGGAACAGAACAATGACTGTTTTGATGAATACCTGCTGATTGCTGAACGCATTAAATCATCTCAGTTAAGTGACAAGTTTTGTCGTTTTTTTAGTGCCGAGTTAGCGCCGCTGGTAGATAATTTAATACAAGAAAATACCGACAGCTACGCTATCACTAATTTTCAGCACCGTATGTTAAGAAAATTTACCGACAACGAATCCTAACAAAAATCAGCCTGATGTTGCGGCTCACGCCCCTGCAGATATAGCCCCCCGCTGTTACTTTGTGTACAATGCCTGCCTTAATAAAGCGGGCACCTTATGAATATCGTTCTCAATGGCAAACAACAATCGGTAGCAGATCAATGCACTATCAGTGATCTTATCAGCCAGCTTGGACTGGCCGACAAGCGACTGGCCGTTGAGGTTAATCTCGATATCATTCCGCGCAGTGAACACCCTCAACATCAGCTCTCGGCTGATGACAAAGTCGAAATCGTGCATGCTATAGGTGGCGGCTGCAAACTGCATGGCGATGCCAACATAGATTAAACAGATAAGAGACAGACAGTAATGAATGATCCATTAATCATCGCCGGTGTTGAATACCATAGCCGTCTGCTGGTCGGTACTGGCAAATACAAAGACATGCAGGAAAGCAAACTGGCCACCGAAGCCAGCGGCGCTGAGATTGTCACGATAGCCATTCGTCGCAGCAATATAGGCCAGAATCCGGATGAGCCTAATTTACTGGATATTTTACCGCTCGACAAATACACCTTATTACCGAATACCGCAGGCTGCTATAACGTTGAAGATGCGGTGCGCACCTGCCGTCTGGCGCGTGAATTACTCGATGGCCATGACCTGGTCAAACTTGAAGTGTTGGGTGATGAAAAAACTCTGTTCCCGGATGTCACCGCAACGCTTGAAGCCGCCAAGATTCTAGTCAAAGACGGCTTTAAAATCATGGTTTATACCAATGACGACCCGATCATGGCAAAACGACTTGAAGAAGTAGGCTGTGTTGCTGTGATGCCTCTGGCAGCGCCGATTGGTTCCGGGCTGGGTATTCGCAACCCCTACAATATTTTAGAAATTGTCGACAATGCAACCGTACCGGTGTTGGTTGATGCCGGAGTCGGCACCGCTTCTGATGCCGCTATGGCAATGGAACTGGGCGTAGACGGGATCTTAATGAATACCGCTATCGCCGCAGCACAGGACCCAGTGCTAATGGCCCATGCCATGAAAAATGCCACCATTGCCGGACGCCAAGCCTTTAAAGCCGGTCGCATGCCGCGTAAACGTTATGCCTCTGCCTCTTCACCTATCGACGGGACTTTTTTCTAACCCCGTCACCTCAAGCACTGTTATTGTCCATGTCCGATATAATTCGCCGCACCGTTAAAAGCTTCATCTTGCGTCAGGGCCGCCTGACGCAAGGCCAGCAGCGCGCTCTGGCGCAACAATGGCCGCTATTTGGCATTGACTTTACACCCCAGCCGCTCGATTTCAACAGCCTGTTTGGCAATCAACAGCCCGTGATTCTTGAGATTGGTTTTGGCAATGGCGACTCGCTGGCACAAATGGCCAGAGAAAACCCTCAGCAAAATTTTATCGGTATAGAAGTTCACCGCCCCGGCGTCGGCCATTTATTGCATTTGATTCAGCAATATGAGATTACAAACCTTCGTGTCATGAATCACGATGCGATTGATATTCTGCATCAGCAGATAGCGGAAAACAGCCTGAGCCGGGTGCAGCTATATTTTCCGGACCCCTGGCATAAAACCAAACACAATAAGCGCCGCATCGTTCAGCCAGCGTTTCTCGACCGGCTGGCACAGCTGCTTAACAAGGACGGCCAGATCCACTTCGCCACCGACTGGCACGACTACGCCAAACATATGATGAAAACCCTGGAAAATCACCCTCAGTTTTCAAATCAGGCCGGCAATTTTGAGTTCAGCCCTAAGCCGGATTACCGCCCCACAACCAAATTTGAGCGTCGCGGACAAAAGCTCGGGCATGGTGTATGGGATCTTATTTTTTCAGTCAACAAAGACTGACTGACTACACAATCCTCTGACCCAATACCGATTTGGCCTGAATCTGTTGAAAAGAGCATAGATTCCCTGCCACAGTTCTAAGTGATACCATCATGGACAAAACGATAATCGGAACTCACTGTTTATGACGCTTTTCAACAGCCTGCACTTCAATAATCTCAAAGGTGATTTTAGCGGCGGACTGGCCGCTGCCCTGGTCGCGCTGCCACTGGCCATCGCGTTTGGTGTTTTATCCGGAGCCGGCCCTGTGTCGGGTATCACCGCCGCAGTGCTGGTTGGCTTTTTTGCCTCACTAACAGGCAGCACTGCCAGCCAGATATCTGGACCGACCGGCCCAATGAGCATACTGATGACGCTGATTCTGCTGCAATATACCAGTGCAGACCCGGTACATGGCCTTGCTATCGGTTTTACTGTGGTCATGCTGGCCGGTATTTTACTGCTTTTGTTTAGCGCCCTTAAAGTCAGTCAGTACATCAATATGATTCCGCATTCGGTGATATCGGGATTAATGAGCGGACTGGGTTTAAGTATTATTTTATTACAACTGGGGCCGCTGCTCGGTCACGCCAGTATCACCTCAACCTGGCAATCACTGCTGCAACTACCTACGGTATTGAGTCACCCGGCTAGCAATACCGCCATCGTCGGCATTCTGGCGCTGGTGCTAATGTATTTTCAACCCAAGAGCATCGGTAAATACATTCCCTCGCCGTTAACAGCTTTACTGATTGGCACCGCCACATACCTGCTACTTTTTCCAGACGGCATGATCAAAACCATCGGCGCAACCAGCCTCAGCCTGCCTTTGCCACAATGGCCAACATTCAAAGCCGAACTGATCATCGATATGCTGGCATCCGCTCTGGCGCTGGCAGTACTGGGCACGATTGATACTCTGATGACATCATTAGTGGCTGATAACGTCAGCCGTGACCGCCACGACTCGGACCGTGAGCTGTTCGGTCAGGGTATCGCTAACATAGTCTCCGGCTTATTCGGCGGCCTGGCCGGTGCCGGCGCCAGTATGCGCACCGTAATAAACGTCCGCCATGGCGGTCAGACCGCCTTATCCGGCCTCTTTCATGCCTTGATTGTGCTCAGCTTGGCACTGCTTTTTGGCCAGTTTATCGAATTAATACCACACGCCGTTCTCGCCGCCATTCTTATCAAAGTGGCCAGTGACTTGGTTGACTGGGATTATATGAAGCGCCTGCATAAAGCCCCAAAAGCGGCCATATTTATCATGTTCAGCGTCTTATTGTTAACCCTTTTTGCTGAGCTGATGATTGCCATCGCTGCCGGTATCACACTGGCCAGCCTGATGTTTATGAAAAGCATGTCGGAGTTACAACTTCAGCGAACCACTGCCAGCACCACACCAGAGGACGAACTACCGCTGTCGGAAGCGGAGCTGACCTATCTGCGCGATGCCGCCGGGCGCATTTTATTGTTCCATGTCAGTGGCCCGATGAGTTTTGGTGCGGCTAAATCCATGGTTAAGCGGGTGGCTTCGGTCGATAACTACGAAGCACTGGTACTGGACCTGAGCGATGTTCCGCTAATCGATTTCTCATCATCGATTGCGATAGAAGATATTATTCTTGATGCTCAGGAGGCCGGTCACCACATTTTTATCTGTGGCGCCAGCGAACCCATAAAAAACCTGCTCGCAAAACACGGAATCATCGACCTTTTACTCGAACACCATCAATACGAGACCCGCCTGGACGCATTAAAACAGGCTTGCGAACTACTGCAACCGTCACTCTGAAAATACTCTACGACGTTTTGGCTTGCAGAGAATGCTCCCTCAAGGGATAATGTCGCCCCTTGAGACACGCTACAGCAACCAGAAAATGGCAAAAAAAGCCTTTACAAGTTTCTGGTAAATAACTTCCAGACCTTGTCAGAGCAAGCTATCGCCAGAACAGGGCCTAATAAAATAAATTGTAAAGATTTATAAGATTTAATCATTTTTGGAGACCTAGATGTCTGTTAAACATCCTATTGTTGCTGTCACCGGTTCATCTGGTGCTGGTACTTCAACCGTAAAAAAAGCCTTTGAGCAAATTTTCCGCCGCCAATCTATCACTCCTGTCATTATCGAAGGTGATAGTTTTCATCGTTATGATCGCGCTGAAATGAAAGATGCGTTAGCAAAAGCTGAAAAAGATGGCACCATTCTCAGTCACTTCGGTGAAAACGGTAATCTGTTCGATAAACTCGAAGAATTATTTAAATCATACGGCGAAAGCGGTACCGGTAAAAAACGTCTGTACCTGCACAGCGACGAAGAGGCAGAGCCTTTTGCACCGCTGACACCGGGACAGTTCACACCTTGGGATGATGTGCCAACAGGTACTGATCTAATGTTCTATGAAGGTTTGCACGGTGGCGTTAAAACTGATGATGCGGATGTCGCGTCTGCGGTTGATTTGCTGGTCGGTGTGGTGCCGATTGTTAACCTTGAGTGGATCCAGAAGATTCACCGTGACAATGCCGAGCGCGGTTATTCAGAAGATGTGATCGTCGACACTATCATGCGACGCATGCATGACTATATTAAGTACATCACACCGCAATTCTCTCGCACGGATATCAATTTCCAGCGTGTGCCAACGGTTGATACATCAAACCCTTTCATTGCGCGTGATATACCAACACCTGATGAAAGCATGATCGTTATCCGTTTCCGTGACCCTAAGAAATTCAATATCGATTTCCCGGCTCTGCAAAGCATGATCACCGGTTCCTTTATGTCACGTGCCAACACTCTGGTTGTACCGGGTGGAAAGATGTCTTTCGCGATGGAAATCATCCTGACACCGATCATCCATGACATGCTGGAAAAATCTAAAAAATCACGCTAAGCGATTCTTTAGCATAATAATCCGCTTCGTCGGGTTATTTCAGCTAATAAAAAAGCCGGTAATATTACCGGCTTTTTTATTGCTTAAGCGCTGGCCACATTAGGCGGTTGCTTCAACTTAAGATCGAGCAAATCCAATAACTGTGTTGTATCTATTGGTTTTTGCAAGCAGGCTTCGGCCCCAGCAGAAAGAATTTTTTCAACATTTTCATTACTTGGGTAACCGGTCATCGCTATGATTCGGACATCTTTAGATAACGGGTCGGCTTTCATCATTTTACAGACCTGAAATCCATTCAGTCCCGGCATCATAATATCCAGCAGCACAATCTGTGGTTTAAAGCTCTTATATTTGAGACCGGCTTCAAAACTGTAGTTCGCAACCTCGGTCTCCACGCCTTCAACAGACTTAAAAAACTCAACCAGAAATTCACCAAGCACCTCTTCATCATCAACAATCAGTATCCGGGTTTTATCGCTGTCACGCTGTAAATCCATACCCCGTGAATTAGCAAATGCCTCAACATCCTCATAGTTAAACCGTCGATGACCGCCCGGCGTCGTTAAGGCTTTTAAAGCACCTTTATGCGCCCAGAATCTTACTGTTGTCGGTGACACCAATAACAATTCTGCCACATCATTCGGTGTTAGTAATTTTTTTGAAACATCCTCTTTCACAGTGCTATCCACCTGTTGTTAATTCATTTACACTGAGTCTATATTAGTTATCTATAAAATTTAGCGAATCCAATGAATAGAAACAAAATGTTTACAAATCGATATGAAATTTAAGCAACTGGGTAACTCCGAGATAAAAACCAGCCTGATTGCACTGGGTACGATGACTTTTGGTGAGCAAAATAGTGAGCCTGAGGCATACCAGCAAATGGATATGGCTTGCGATTTTGGCATCAACTTTTTTGATACTGCCGAACTTTATGCAATACCGCCCAAAGCAGAAACACATGGTCTGACTGAACAATATATCGGCAACTGGTTTAAAAGCCGGGGAAGACGCGATCAGATCATTCTGGCATCCAAAGTAGCTGGGCCGGGTGCCGGCTGGGTCGATCATATTCGCGGCGGCCCGCGCCTAAACCGCGAGCATATGACACGGGCACTGGAGGCCAGTTTAAAGCGCCTGCAAACCGATTATATTGACCTTTATCAGATTCACTGGCCGGAGCGCAGCACTAATTTTTTCGGCAAACTGGGCTACCACCATGATGACGACGAAGATGTCATTGCGATCGAACAAACCCTGGAAGTTTTAAATGACTTTGTGAAATCCGGTAAGGTCCGCCAGATTGGGGTCTCAAATGAAACGCCATGGGGTGTCATGCAATACCTCAGATATGCAGACAAGTATAACTGGCCACGGATAGTCAGCATTCAAAACCCCTATAATTTATTAAATCGCAGTTTTGAAGTGGGTTTGGCCGAGATGGCAATTCGTGAAGATGTCGGCTTACTGGCCTATTCACCGCTCGGATTCGGCGTACTCAGCGCTAAATATCTGCAGCCAGAGCCGCCGCCAAATGCCCGTTTAACGCTGTTTCCGGATTACACGCGCTACAGCAATGACAATGGCGTGGCTGCCACCCGTGCTTATGCAGAATTGGCTCGAGAGCACGGCATCAGTCCGACTCAGCTGGCGCTGGCCTTTGTTAACCAGCAAAGATTCACCAGCGCTAATATTATCGGCGCAACCACGCTCGGGCAGTTAAAAGAAAATATTGAAAGTATTGAGCTGGTGTTATCCGAGCAGATTTTAACGCAGATAGACGCTATTCATAACCGTTACACCATTCCCTGCCCGTAAAGCGAGCGACTGGTAAATTACCGGTTCCAGCGCGAGGAATCACTGATAGCCGTCATCTGGGCTTCGATCCATTGATGCGTTTCTTTAATAATCTCGTCAGGCTGACGGCCAAACGCATTAATCGGCTTACCGATCACTACCGTGATGGTTCCCGGCCATTTGATGAAGCTGTGCTTAGGCCAGAATTCACCGGCATTATGCGCTACCGGCACCAATGGATAATTGGCTTGCGATGCCAGAATCGCGCCGCCCAGCTTATAACGCACTTGCTTGCCAGGCAGCACCCGGGTACCTTCCGGGAAGATCATCACCGACCAACCTGATGTCAGTTTTTTTATACCCTGATCAACCAGCTGCTCTACAGCCCGGCGACCCGCACTGCGGTCAATCGCGATTGGCCTGAGCATTTTCAAACCCCAGCCAAAGAAAGGAACTTTAAACAGTTCACGCTTCAGTACCCAGACATGCGGCGGCAAAATTTGTTGGAACGCCATGGTTTCCCAGGTCGACTGGTGCTTGGATAAAAACAACATGCCTCCTGCCGGCAGATTCTCTTTACCAATGACCTGGTATTTCACACCACAGGTTATTTTCAGCCACCAGATATTAAAACGAGCCCATAATCTGATAAAACGGTATCGGTTTAAAACACTCAGCGGAAACGTAAACATCGAAAGCGGTGCGAATATGATCGTTGAAAAGAGAAACACAACCCAGAACAGGCAAGACCTGAAAAACTGTAAACTTTTACGCATTATTTTGTAACCAGTAAATTATTTGCAACTGCAATTAAATCATCAAAAACCAGAACATCCGCCAGTACCTTCGCGTCATACTCATCGAGGGTTCGCTGACCTTTTCCTGTTTTTACCAACACCGGAACCGCTCCGGCCGCGCGGGCCGCTTCTATATCTCGATAACTGTCACCAACGTAATAAACACCGGCCAGACTGTCACACTTAAAGCGCTTCGCTATTTCCAGCAACATACCCGGCTTGGGTTTACGGCATGAACAACGCGCTGCCGGCAAGTGTGGGCAGTAAAAAATGGCATCCACCGCACCACCGATACTTTCCAGCATCTCTGCCATTTTTTTATGCATACTGTGCAAGGTTTCTAGATCGTATAAGCCGCGCGCAATCCCGGACTGATTAGTAGCAACAGCAACGCTATATCCGGCATGTTTGAACTGCGCAATCGCCTCAAGACTACCATCGATGGGTATCCACTCATCAGCACTCTTTATAAAGTCATCGGAGTCATGATTGATGACGCCGTCCCTGTCCAGAATAATAAGACTCATCGTTACTGTAATCGGGACAGATCAGCAGCCTGTAAAAACAACTCACTGATCTGGTTTAATAAGGCAATACGATTATTTTTTAAGGCCTCATCCTCAGCCATTACCATGACATCATCAAAAAACTGATCAACCGGATCTTTTAACGCTGCCAGTTTTGTTAAAGCCGACTGATAATCACCGGCTGCAAATAAACTATTGGCCTCATCTCTCAGCGCACTGAGATGCTTAAATAATGCTTGCTCTGCTGGTTCTTTGAGCAGCGATTCTGTCACCTCAGCGGCAACTGGCGATTCAACTTTTTTCAGGATATTGCGAATGCGTTTATTGGCAGCGGCCAGACTCTCTGCTTCTGGCAGGCTTTTGAAAACATTTACCGCTTCTATCCGCTGACTGAAATCTATCGGCCGGGTCGGCTGGCATACCAGCACCGCATCAAAGATATCCGCAGAAATATTTTTATCCGCAAAAAAACCTCGCAGTCGTTCCAGCATAAAGGTCAGCACCTCATCAGTCACTGCGCTGGCATCGGCTTTATCGCTGAGTGCATTGGCTGCAATTTCAAGCAGCTCACGCAGATCGAGATCCAGCTGCTTTTCTATCAGAATACGCAACACGCCCAGCGTGGCACGACGCAGTGCGAACGGATCTTTTTCTCCGGTCGGTTTCTGGCCAATAGCAAAAATACCCAGCAAGGTATCCAGTTTGTCACTCACCGATAATATTTGTCCGGTGACTGAGCGCGGTAATTCATCTCCGGCAAAACGCGGCATATACTGCTCGTCCAGTGCCGCTGCCACATCAGCATGTTCACCATCGTGAGTGGCATAATAACGCCCCATAATGCCTTGTAAATCGGTGAACTCGAAAACCATTTCGGTCATCAGATCACACTTAGACAGGATCGCAGCACGACTGGCATTATTTACATCCGCACCGAGTTTTTCGGCTATCGCGCTGGCAATAATGGCAACGCGATTTGATTTTTCGGCCAGGGTACCAAGTTTCTTCTGAAAAACCACCGTTTGCAGACTGCTGATATGATCTTGCAGTTTCTTTTTACGGTCCTGCGTCCAGAAAAACACCGCGTCTGACAGGCGTGGTGAAATCACCCGTTCATTACCGGCTTTCACCTGACTGATATCAAGACTATCGATATTACTGATGGTAATGAAATGCGGCAGCAATTCTTCTTTGTTATCGATCACCGGAAAGTATTTCTGATGGTCCTGCATTGAACTGATCAAAGCTTCGGCTGGTACATCCAGAAACTGCGGATCAAAATCACCGGCTACCGCCAGCGGCCACTCAACCAGTGAGGTAACCTCATTTAACAGTTCGTCATCGATTAAGGCAAAACCACCCAGAGCAGCAGCGGCTTTAATTGCCTGCTGCTTGATAATATCACGCCGCTCAGCCGGATCGGCGATCACAAACCCCTGCTCTCTGAGCAGCGTTAAGTAGTCATCGGCATGACTTAATTCAATCGCTGCTGGATGATGAAAACGGTGACCGTAGGTTTTATTAGCGGCTTGCTGAGCCAGCACATTCACATCAATAACCTGTGCACCATATAACACCACCAGCCAATGCACCGGGCGCACAAATTCAACCTCGCTGCTGCCCCAGCGCATGCGCTTGGGAATCGGCAACCGGTTCAGGCTTTGATTGATGATGTCACCGATCAGGGCCGATACCGACTGACCTTTTTGTTGCTGCCTGAAGACCAGCCACGCGCCTTTATCGGTATCCATGGTTTCCAGTTCTTCAACCTTAACGCCACAGCCTTTAGCAAAACCCTGTGCCGCTTTACTGGGTGTGCCATCTTCGGCAAATGCTGACGCAACAGCAGGGCCTCTTTTCTCAACCGCCTGATCAGGCTGTGATTCAGCCAGCGCGGTTACCCGCACTGCCAGACGACGGGGGGCCGAATACACCTCAACTTTTTCAAAGTCGATATTGGCCTGCGACAAACCGTCTTCGATGCCCTGACCAAAGGCTGTCGATAAACGCATTAATGCCTTTGGTGGAAGTTCTTCGGTGCCCAGTTCAATCAGTAAATTCTGTGTTGTCATTATTTTGCCTCCCCGGCTGCGTTATCTGCCTTGCCAATGGGGAAACCCAGTTTTTCACGGGCTGCATAATAGGATTCGGCAACCGCACGCGACAGGGTGCGAATACGAAGTATGAACCGCTGGCGCTCAGTCACCGATATCGCATGCCGTGCATCCAGCAGGTTAAAGGTGTGAGAGGCTTTCAGTACCTGCTCGTAAGCCGGCAGCGCTAGCCCTGCTTCTATCATGCGCTGACTTTCTTTTTCGCAGGTATCAAACCAGTTAAACAAAGATTCGGTATCGGCGTGCTCAAAATTGTATGCCGACATTTCGACTTCATTCTGATGGAATACATCACCATAGGTCACGTCACCCTGCGGCCCGCGTGTCCAGATCAGCTCATACACACTATCGACTTCCTGCAGGTACATGGCCAGACGCTCCAGACCATAAGTTATCTCACCGGTAACCGGCCGGCATTCGAGTCCGCCCACTTGCTGAAAATAGGTGAACTGGGTCACTTCCATACCATTTAACCAGACTTCCCAGCCCAGCCCCCAGGCCCCTAACGTCGGTGATTCCCAGTTATCTTCGACAAAGCGGATGTCATGTACCAGCGGATCAAAACCGAGCATTTTCAGCGAATCCAGATACAGTTCCTGAATATTATCCGGCGACGGTTTAAGCATCACCTGGAATTGATAATAATGCTGAAGCCGGTTGGGGTTTTCACCATAGCGGCCATCGGTAGGTCGGCGCGATGGCTGCACATAAGCGGCGCGCCAGGGCTCGGGGCCAATAGCCCTCAGAAACGTTGCAGGATGAAAGGTACCGGCACCGACCTCCATATCCAGAGGTTGTAAAACCGCACAGCCATGCTGTGCCCAGTAATCCTGCAGGGCATGAATCAGCCCCTGAAACGTCGTTACATCGTAAGCCATAGTGTTATTCAGTCAATTCCACAAAAATCACGCGCAATTATAAACTTTTGAACTGCCGGTTGCAGCACAATCCCGCTAATTCACAGAAAACATCGAATAATCTTCAATATTTTTGACTACCGGCCGCTAACCTTTTTATCGCAGGCTAAAAACGCTTACTTTCATGCAGGCACATACAAAACTAACGCTTTACCACTGGAACCAACTGATACAGGATGCCTGTGATTACGCCAATATTGAGCTGAAAACAGAAACTCAGGGCTATTTGCTACTGACACTGGTTAGTTACATTCAGAATGAGTCATTAGCCGAAAAAGCCATTGCTCTGGATTTACGATTTGAAAGCGCACCGGAAGAACCCAATTATCAGTTGCAATTAAAAGCTCAGGCAGACCATTGCCTGATTCTGGCCGGCTTGTTTCCGTCTCATGTTGCGCGCCAGTCTTACCGTATTAGTCACTATATCAAGCTGGGTGCAAAAAATTATCAAACATTAAGTGACTTAATGGATGGTAATGAACGCATCATCTATCAACAGCTGGCCGACACCTTCGTTGAATTGGTCGATATATTACACATCATTCGCTGCTTTAACGGATCGCCGGCAATGCCACTGATTCAGGCCATGGAGTTGTGGTCAGACACCGGTAGCAAAACGGCCTATCAGATTCTGACCTCAAACCGTCAGAGCATCCCGTTAAACGAGGCACTTATCGATTCAACCTATAAACATTAGGCAGCGCGTTGCTTGTTTACAAATTGCAGCGCTTGCCGTAATGCGCCAATGCGTTTTACAAACAGAAAATCTGAATGCACCCGGTCAAGAATATTTTGTTTTTTAAGAATTTTATTGAGACTCGATCGCACCCCAATCAGCATCACTTCTCTGCCGCTCTCAATCGCATCTGAAATAATCGTATCCAGCGCACGACTGGCAGTAAAATCAATCACTGGCACTTCGGTCATGTCCATCACCAGTACGTCATACTGGTCAAAAGCTGAGACCTTTCTGAGCATACCTTTAGCCGCACCAAAGCTGACTGCGCTACCTATATGAAACATCACGATGCGCCGTTCTGCATCCGCCAGAATTTTTGCCTCTTCAGCCGTCAGATTCAGTTCATCGATCGCCGTATTCGCAATTTGCATACTCGACAACTGCATATCGGTGATCCGCTGTAAAAAGATCAGGCTCGCCATGATCATGCCGGTTGCCACCGCCATAATCAGATCAACAAAAACGGTCATCAATAAAACCGTCAGCATCAAAATAACACCGGCTTTTGGTACCTGTCGCAAGCGACCGAGATACTCCCAGTCAATAATATCGGTACCCACTTTAACCAGAATAGCGGCCAGTACCGCGTTCGGAATATCCGATGCCAGAGCACCGGCACCAAGTACGATAGCCAGCAAAACCAGAGCATGTAAAGCACCCGAAATGGGTGTCTGCCCACCCGCTTTAATATTCACCACGGTACGCATCGTGGCACCAGCACCCGGTAATCCCCCAAACAAACCGGCCAGCGTATTACCGACACCCTGACCGATCAGTTCACGGTCTGATTTATGATAGGTTTTGGTGACGTTATCTGCCACCAGCGAGGTCAGCAATGAATCTATCGAACCCAGCGCAGCAAGAATCAGCGCCGAAGAAATCATGCCCGGCAATAAGTCCAGACTCATGACCGGCATCACCGGCGCCGGCAAACCGGTCGGAATCGTGCCCAGTACCGGCGCGCCAGTTTCAGACATAAACAGAATATAACTCAGCGTGCCAATGATCAGCGCCAGTAACGGTGAAGGCAGCAATCGATTAAGTCTGGGTAAATATTTCGGCACGCCATAAACGACTAGCAGCGTCAGTACACCGAGTAATAATGCCGCATTATGCGGATGCATCATCACCTCCGACATCCCTCTAACCGCATCCATGGTTTTGGCCGATACCGCATGCCCAAACAACGGTCCTATTTGAATCAGGATAATAATGACCCCAATACCGCTCATAAAGCCTGAGACAACCGGATGCGGTACCAGCTCAATGTATTTACCGACTTTCAGCACACCAAACAGAATCTGAAACAGACCACCCATAATAACGATAGTAAAAGCCAGTGCAGCCCCAAGCTCAGGGTTATCCGGGAACATCGCGGTGTATTCGGTAAAAATAAGCGCCATGACCACCGTCATTGGCCCGGTAGGCCCGGAAACCTGAGTCGGCGTTCCACCCAGAATAGCGGCAAAAAAACCAACGAAAATAGCGCCATACATGCCGGCAATAGGGCCGGCACCCGAGGCTACCCCCATCGCCAGAGCCAGTGGTAATGCCACCACTGCTGCAGTTACACCACCATAAATATCTCCCCGGATATTCTTGAAATGAAGACCATTGATATACTGCATAGTTAACCCTGAATACCCGCCCAGACGATAAGTTATGAAACAACGTGGTGTTTCGGAAAAATGCTACTTTACACTATGCCATCAATCCAAACCACTTGATTTATAACTAAAAATTATCAACTTAGGCCTTCAAAGCACAGCCAACACGGCGCACTTATTCTTAAATGGATGACCTAACAAACACTAAATTTAAGACAGCAACCTATAATAGGCTGTATCGGAAATAGTATTTGTATATAATCGAATGCTAATATTAATAGGATGCGAGTATGCCAAATCAATCACTTCACCATATTGTTATTGTTGGCGGCGGCGCCAGTGGCATTGAGCTTGCCACGCGCTTAGGTAAATCGCTGGGCAAAAAGAAAAAAGCCCAAATCACACTGATAGATGCCAATCGCACCCATATCTGGAAGCCGCTGCTACATGAGGTCGCTGCCGGCACATTTGATGCCTACGAAAATCAGATTGAATACATGGCACAGGCCAAAAAAAATCATTTCCATTTTCGTCTCGGCAGAATGGAAAGTCTCGACCGTTCCACAAAAACCGTGATCGTTGCCGCCACCAGCAATGCAAAAGGTGAAGAAATCATCCCGCAACGCGAATTCAACTATGACACGCTGATCATGGCCGTTGGCAGTGTCAGCAATGACTTTGGTATTGACGGTGTAAAAGACCACTGTATGTTTCTCGATACCAATCAGGAAGCCGAATCATTTCAGAATAAACTACTGGAAGCCTATATCCGTGCCAACAGCCAGAACTCACCATTAAAAGCCGGACAACTTGACGTGGTGATTGCCGGTGCAGGCGCGACCGGAATTGAACTGTCAGCTCAGTTACATAAAGTCTCGCGCTTATTCACAACCTATGGCCTTGATCAGATCAATCCCAGTGATATCAATATCAATATCGTCGAAGCTGCCGACCGAATTTTACCCGGCCTGCCACCCCGACTGTCGCAAGCCACCGAAGACGAACTGAACAAACTCAATATCAATATTCTTAAAAATGAGCGGGTCGTCAAAGTCACCAAAACTGAACTGCATACCCATACCGGACGCATCATACCGGCCTGTATAAAAGTATGGGCAGCAGGCATTAAGGCGCCTGATTTTCTTAAACAAATTGCCGGTCTGGAAACCAACCACATCAATCAACTGGTGGTGCAGCAAAACCTGCAGACCACTGTCGATGAAAATATCTTTGCCATGGGTGATTGCGCCGCTTGCCCCTGGCCAAAAATGGGTACTAATGTACCACCCAGAGCACAGTCGGCACACCAACAGGCCTCGCTGCTGGCAAAAAGTATGAAGAAACGCCTCGCCGGTAAAAAACTACCCAACTTCAAATATTACGATTACGGTTCGCTGGTGTCGCTGGGAAAATACAGCACCGTGGGCAACCTGATGGGTAACTTAACCGGTAGCGTCATGGTCGAAGGCTTTATGGCGCGTATGGTGTATTTATCCTTGTACAAACTTCATCAGTTTGCTCTGTTCGGGTTTTATCGCACCATGTTTCTGAGTATTGCTCACTTGTTCCGTGCCAGCGTTCACCCGGAAATAAAACTGCATTAATGGCATATTTTTTATGCCCTAAAAAAGCCGTTAACGATCTTCATCGTTAACGGCTTTTTAGTTTCACAGCGACACCAATCGCTGATCAGAACATAGCGCTATTGATCCACATATGTACCCAGATACTGGCGATATAACCCAGCGCAATAACCGGTGCCCATTTTAAATGACCGAAGAACGTGTACTTACCACGAGCCTGTCCCATCAGTGCAACTCCGGCAGCCGAACCAATCGACAATAAACTGCCGCCAACTCCAGCCGTCAATGTCACCAGTAACCATTGGCCTTGTGACATTTCAGGGTTCATCGTTAAAACAGCAAACATCACCGGGATATTATCAACAATCGCTGACAATACACCGACTGCGATATTAGCCGAGGTTGCGCCCCACTGGTTATACATGACTTCTGAAGCCATTGATAAATAACCCATAAAACCCAGACCGCCCACGCACAGCACCACGCCATAGAAAAATAACAAAGTATCCCACTCAGCACGCGCAATTTTGGTAAATATATCAAATGGCACTACATCACCCATTTTCGAACCGGCCTCAATATGTTGAGTTTTCTTGATATAAAAGCCAAAGAATTGCAAATAAGCCAAACCAGTTAACATACCAATGACGGGGGGCAGGTGAATAAAGTTATGGAAACTGACCGCTGTAACAATCGTTAACAGAAACAAGAAAATAATACGTTTGGCACCACGTTTCATATTCACCACTTCACTGTTTGCTACAGGCTTTTCATCAGGTACCGCAAAGTGCATGATGGCCGCCGGCAGCAGAAAATTAACCGCCGATGGGATAAACAGTGCAAAGAAGCCCCAGAAATCAACAATGCCTTTTTGCCACACCATCAAGGTCGTGATATCACCAAACGGACTGAAAGCCCCGCCTGCATTGGCAGCAATAACAATATTAATACAGGCGACCCCAATAAATTTTATATTGGTTCCACCCACCGCCATCACTACCGCACACATCAGTAAGGCGGTGGTCAAGTTATCGGCAACCGGCGAAATAAAGAAAGCCAGAATACCGGTTAACCAAAACAGCTGGCGAAATCCGAAACCCTTACGAATTAACCAGGAACGTAATGCATCAAACACCTGTCGCTCTTCCATCGCGTTGATATAGGTCATCGCAACCAAAAGAAACAACATCAGTTCTGAATACTCTAACAAATTATGACGCACTGCCTGTTCAGCGGCATGTGGCAAGCCATTGTTAGCATAGACGATCCCAATCATAGCCCAGATAATACCGGCAGCTAAAATCACCGGCTTGGATTTTCGCAGATGAGTAAACTCTTCTGCCATTACCAGCAGATAAGCCAGCACAAAAATCGCCAGTGCAGCATAACCAACACCACTGCTAGTTAAATTCAGTGTTTCCGTTGCTGCAGCAGAAGCATTAGCCAGCACGGGCATAAACAATAACGACAATATAGATAGAAGTTTCAAAACACTCCCCCCTGGATTTATTAGTATAGTTAAGCGTTTTTTCGTAGTACGAAAAAACGGAGCATCATGCCCCGTTTTCTGGATCACTGGATCTGTTTAGAAAAACAAATTCATCGTCACCATTAATACAATCAAAAATAGTATCGTCATGATGCCACCGGCCTTCATGAAGTCGGCAACCCGATAACCACCAGGGCCCATAATCAATGCATTGACCTGATGCGTTGGAATCAGGAACGAGTTTGAAGTAGCCAGTGCAACCGTTAGTGCGAATACCGCCGGATTAGCACCTGCGCCAATCGCGATATTAACCGCCAGTGGCACCAGTAACACCGTTGCTCCTACATTCGACATCACCAGAGTAAAGAAGGTAGCCAGAACCGCAATAGCAAGTTGCAGCTGCCAAATTTCTGCACCATCCATCAGGATCAATGTCTGGTCTGCAATCCATTTCGCCGTACCGGTGCTTTCCACTGCAAATCCCAGTGGTATCAAACTTGCCAACAAGAAAACCGTTTTCCAGCTGACCGCTTCATAGGCTTCATCGATACTTAATACACCCGATAAAATCATGCCTATCGCACCTGTCAGTAAGGCCACCGACAAACGCAAGTCTGTAAACAGAACCATAAACAAGGCAACTGAAAAGAAGAACAATGCAAAACCCAATTTCTGAGGACGACTTTCTTCATGCGGATATTCAGTTGTCACAACAATAAAGGTGTTAGTGTCTTTTTCTAAATGGGACAGCGTGTTCCAGCTGACATGGCAAACCAGTGTATCACCCGCTTGGAAAGGCTGATCACGGACTCCGGCACCCTCACGAATGGTTTCACCACCACGGTGAATCGCCATCACTGCCAAGCCATAGGTTTTACGCATCCAGACATCTGCTGCGGATTTACCAATCAGGCTTGAGCCCGGCGGAATAACCACTTCTGCGATACCGCTCTTGGACGGGTCCAGCAGTTCTTTGAAAACATCTAACTTAGAAGTGACGACTGTGTTCGCAGCTTCTGCCAGCGCCTTGACATGTGAAACATCTGCCACCACACCCAGAGTCTGTCCAACCGCCAGCTCGGTGTCACGATTCGGCAAAATCGGCGTACGCTCACCAGCACAAATAGCCACGATACGTACTTTATAAGCACGCTCCAGCGTCATCAAATTACGTCCCAGTAATGGGCTATTTGGATTAATCGTCATCTCATGCATATCGTATTCAATACCATACGTATCCTTAAGATAATCCAGTGCATTCGCTCCTTCAGTACCATCTGATTTCACCACCGGCAATACGAAACGACCGGCTATCACAAAGTACAAAATACCCACGGTCACCATCACAACACCAACCGGTGTAACCGAAAACAATGACCAAGTTTCCATTTGCTGATCTGCCGCTAACGCTGTATTTGATGTCAGAATCAGATCATTTAGAAGGATCAATGGCGATGAACCGACCATCGTCATAGTACCGCCAAGTATTGCAGTAAAACCCATTGGCATTAACAGACGCGACATCGGCAAACCGGAACGCGCTGAAATTCGAGACACCACCGGCAGGAACAAAGCAGCTGCGCCGACGTTTTGCATAAACGATGAAATAAAACCCACGGTCGCAGAGATAATGGGAATGATTCGACCTTCAGTAGTACCGCCGATTTTCAGAATAAAAGCAGCGACCTTCGTCATCAGCCCGGTTTTATCCAGACCCGCGCCGATTATCATTACCGCCACTATCGACATCACCGCATTACTGGAAAAACCATTAAATAAAATAGACGTATCAACCAGTCCTTTATCAAGTCCCATGAAAGGATACAATAAAGAGGTCAGACCCAGTATGACCATTACGGTAATTGCCGCCACATCAACATCGACGATTTCAAACGCAAACAAAAAGATGGTCAGCAGTAAAATAGCACTAACCCAGGCAACCTGCACAGTTGGAACCACTGTGGCCAGGTATATAGCCAGCGCACTGAATATACCCGCCGCCACTATTCGCTTCACATTCTCTTTTGACTCTAACAAATTCGCCACAACGGCCTCCAAAAAACAAAAATCGAATCCGACACTACCTGTTAAGTCTCGTTAGACTGGCTTTTTAAAGGCAATGCCGGGAAAAGAAGCGGCCGAGTATACCTTAAAACACCGACTAAATGAAGATTTAGCCAGACGGCACATTCAAGATAGACAGCCCGCTCCCGCGTTTAACTGCGAATGACAGGTCGCGAAGTCTTGCAAAAGAAAGTCAGTGTTCAAGACCGCTGCTTTTACTAAAAAGGATCTATTTTAATGCCGGGTCTTCCTGGCACTCTTTAAAAATGTGCTTATCACAGCGCTTACAAATTTCTCGATCGAGTTTCTGGTAGATTCCTCTGATCGCAGATTCCTTAGACTGAAATACATTACGCGCACCCATCTCATCCAGACAACCGCAGGCTTCAAGTGATTCCCACAAACCCTGTTTAACATGGATCAGATACATATCGCCACCAATCGCGTGACGGCGTCTGGCTTCTTTAACCAGAGCGGCGCCGCCCTGTATATCGGCAAAGTTAATACCCTGAGCATCAATAGCAATATGTTTTTGCTCAGAAAACTGATCTTCAATTTTTGCAAACGCATCTGCCACATGATTGGCCGAACCAAAAAACAATGAACCATCAATTCGTAAAAAATGTAACTGCGGGCATTGCTGCAAACCGGGCTCACTGGAAAACGAATGCTTTTCCTGTCTCGGATCTGGCGTTCGAGTAACAATCCGTGGCTTTGAAACCTTCATCAGATACAACATTAACGACAGCAACACGCCGGCAAAAATGGCAAACTCCAGCTCAAGGAATAAGGCCCCTAATAAGGTCACCGCCATGATGCTGATTTCGCTACGGTTACTGTGCAGGATATGCCCCAGTTCTTTAAAGTCGATCAGGCCCCAGGCCACTAAAAACAAAATACCGGCCATCGCCGCTTTCGGCAAAAAGGCGGCATAAGGTGCGACCAGAACCACGATAACCACCAGCAGACTGCCAGCAAACACGGCAGCCAGCGGGGTTTTAGCACCCGACTGATAATTCAGACCGCTGCGATTAAAGGAACCGGTGGCGACATAGCCAGAGAAGAAACTACCGGCAATATTCGACAAACCCTGGCCGATAAATTCCTGATTGCCATCTATCCGCTGACCACTACGGGCACCAATAGAACGGCCTATAGAAACCGCTTCCGTTAATGCGAAAAGCGTGACTGCCAGTGCCACTGGTGCCAGATCTTTAATCACATCAAGTGAAAATACCGGCGATGAAAGTGGTGGCAATGTATCCGGCAGGGCACCGACCACCGCAATTTTCGTTACATCAGCACCGTAGATTTGATTCAGCACAAAAGCCAGCGCGCTGCCAATCAGCATCGCAATAATCATGTAAGGAAATTTCGGAAAAAAACGTTTTATTGCAATACCGGATAGTAAAGTGATCAGCGCAACGCTGGTCACATACATATTAATATTGGGAATTTGCTGATAGAAGCTGACCAGCACATCATTCAGATGACCACCTCGTGGCATCTCCACACCAAAAAAATTCTTTAATTGTTTACTGGCTATCAGAATCGCTGCACCGGCAGTAAATCCGACAATCACTGAATGTGAAATAAAGTTAACCAGCGCACCCATTCGCGCCAGCCCCATTGCCAGCTGAATCACACCGACCATGAAAGTCAGCGTCAATGCCAGATACACAAAATCCATTGAGGCCGGCTCAGCATAAACACTCAATGAAGAAAATAGCACCACCGAAGCCGCCGTGGTTGGTCCCGACACCAGATGCCAGGACGAGCCCCACAAAGCCGCAATAATAGCTGGCACCATACCGGCATAAAGACCGTATTCCGGTGGCATTCCGGCAATCGTTGCAAAAGCAACACCCTGCGGCAATACCACAACTGCCCCGGTCAGGCCAGCCATCAGATCAATTCGGAGCGTCTTGCCAGTGACCTTGGGCCACCACAGCAAAAATGGAAACAGTTTATAAAACCAATCGGGATGTGTTTTGCTAATTATGGGCTGTGACATTTAAATTCCAGTTAAGATGAACGTTATTCCGTTAATAAATATATTTAAGGCAGGCAATTAACGGGAACCGGCACAGCTAAAGATTTAATGCCAGCTAGCCCGCGATATTAGCATATTCTTATGAGTGACTCAATCAAACCGCAAGCCCGCCTTTCAGATAACGGCCGTCAGATCGCTGTTCTTTAATTGCTTTTAATGTACTAAAATACCGAGCCCGACAGCAGGCAACAGCTGTTTTCACTTCCCCGTGGGTTAATATGAGTAAACAATACAAAGCCGCTGCCCTGATTTCAGGTGGCCTCGATTCGTTATTAGCCGCTAAAGTGATGCTGGAACAAGGCATTCACGTTGAAGGTATTAACTTTTTTACCGGCTTTTGTGTTGAAGGCCATACCGCCGCGATTCGTAAAAAACATCAGGACAAACCTAAACGCAATAATGCTCTCTGGTCTGCTGAGCAGCTGGGTATCAAATTGCACATTATCGATATTGTCGAAGAATACAAAGATGTCCTGATTAACCCAAAGCACGGATACGGCGCCAATATGAACCCGTGCCTTGATTGCAAGATCTTCATGGTCAAAAAAGCCAAACAATGGATTGAAGAAAACGACTTTGATTTTATTATCACCGGTGAGGTCATGGGCCAACGACCTATGTCACAACGCAAAGAAGTCATGCCGGTGGTGGTTAACGAATCCGGTGCCGGCGATATTCTGCTGCGCCCGCTATGCGCTAAAAACCTGCCAAAAACCCGGCCGGAAATCGAAGGCTGGGTTGACCGTGATAAATTACTGGCATTTCATGGTCGCAATCGCAAACCACAAATGGCACTGGCCAAAGAGTTTGGCTTTGAAGATTATGCTGCGCCTGCCGGTGGCTGTTGTTTTCTGACCGACGAAAACTACGCGACAAAACTGGTTGACCTATGGCAGGCACGCAGCACACGCGACTATGAGATGGACGACATCATGCTGCTTAAAATCGGCCGGCATTTACGTCCAAAACCCTATTTCAAACTGATTATTGGCCGTGAAGAAGGCGAAAACAAATTCATGCAAGGCTATAGCAAACTATACAGCCATATCAAAACCGTCAGTCATGCCGGTCCTTTGTGTTTGATTGACGGCCCGGCAGATAAAGCTGATCTTGAATATGCCGCACAAATCGTAGCGCGTTATAGCCAAGGAAAAAATCAAGACGCCGTCACCTTATCCATCAGCCGGGTCGGTGAAGAACCGTATGAAGTCACCGTTAAACCGCTGACTGCTGACGAAGTAAAACAGGAGTGGCACGTATGAGCGAACACAGCCTAGATGCTCGCCGCCTGCTCTGCCCGATGCCGGTGATTCGGACACAGAACAAAGTCAATGAACTGCTTAACGGTGATACGCTTGTCGTTACCTGCACCGACCCCGGCGTGATCAACGACATCCCTGCCTGGTGCCGGATTAACGGCCATGAAATTATCGGCACCGAACAAAATGACGATGACATCATCATTAAAATAAAAGTTAAGCACTGAAAAAGACAATACTTAACTGCGCCATTATTTTTTTTCTGCGTTATATAAGCGGTATTTTCTTTCGTCGTAGCCATCTACTTTAGATGGCTACGTCACTGAATTTGTTAGCTGATAAAAATTTTCCATTAAATGGATAAATAATTTCAACTAACAAGTTTCATACTTTGCTTTTACTAAACCGATAAAGCTAGTTAAGATTGGGAAACGGAAGGAGCCAGCCAGAAAACAATTAATACAACTAAATATAAGAATATAATTAATGGCGCATATAGAATCTAACCAAACTCGAGAGCGTTCAAAATTCTGTGTCAGGTTAATTTAAATTTCCAGCACGCCATCCAAGCGACCTTCAAAATAAATAGCTAACTGAGACAATGCCTGGCTCCAATTCTGGATCGGCATTGTCCATTTCTC
>JAOULX010000009.1 GCA_029881795.1 Gammaproteobacteria bacterium | reverse complement strand
GAACAGGCTCAGTACCCCATACCGATATGAAGGATGGTGTTGGTCATGCGATCGATAAAGACACACCATTTAGCAGTGGCTGTACCAGCTGCCACGGAGCCAGTCTGCAGGGTTCGATAGGTCCGTCATGCACCACTTGTCATGGACAAAAATGGAGTGAAAGCGCGCCATCGGGTGGCGGTAGTGGAGGCACCAGCGTGCCTCATACCGATATGAAGGATGGTGTTGGTCATGCGATCGATAAAGACACACCATTTAGTAGTGGCTGTACCAGCTGCCACGGAGCCAGTTTGCAGGGTTCGATAGGTCCCTCATGCACCACTTGCCATGGGCAAAAGTGGAATGAAAGTGCGCCGCCAACTGGTGGTACTCTCAACGGAGAGGCTCAGTACAATAGCTATTGTGCCGGCTGTCATGGCAGCTCAGCTAACAGCAGCAAGAGCGGTGCCGACGTCAGCCGTATCAACAGCGGTATTGCTAATGTGTCGAGCATGAACTCACTGTCCAGTCTCAGCAGTGCACAGATTCAGGCGATTGCCGACTTCCTCACCGGTGGCACGACGCCACCACCAACAGGGGCCACCGATGGCGCGACCTTGTATGCCAATAGCTGTTCAAGCTGTCACGGTGCAGGAAGCAGCAGTACCAAGGCGGGTGCTTCGGTCACACGAATCATTGGAGGTATTACCGGTCTCAATAGTGTCAGCTCGATGAATTATCTGGAAGGCCTGACAGTAGCTGAGGTTCAGGCTATCTCTGATTATCTGGTTGCGATGGGGTCTTCTACACCGCCTCCAGCCACATCGACAGGCTCAGCGCTGTACGCGAATAACTGTGCAGCTTGTCATGGTGCTGATAGCAGCAGTTCGAAGATTGGTGCAACCGTTGTCCGTATTAATACAGGTATTTCTAGTGTCAGTTCAATGAACTCGTTAAGTAGCCTGAGTGCAGCTGAGATACTGGCAATCTCAGACTATCTGGTGTCATTGGATGTTGCGCCACCGCCTGCAAGCAGTAGCAGCGGTGCCACTTTATACACAAATAACTGTGCGGCATGTCACGGGCCGGGAGACAGTAGCGCGAAGGCAGGGGCGACAGTAAGCCGGATTAATACAGGTATTGCCGCGGTGTCAGGAATGAATTACCTGAGCAACACCCTAAGTAGTGCGGATATTCAGGCGATTGCCGAGTATTTGGCTGCTATTCCAACACCGACTACCCCAAGCGGTCTGTACCAAGCGTATTGCGCATCATGTCATGGAGCGACGGGTAGTGGCGGTTCCAGTGGGGAAGATGTCAGAGGGGATTCAGCCAGTGATATCGCATCTGCAATCGATAGTGAATCTGAAATGCGGTCACTGGATTTCCTGAGTTATTCACAGTTAGAAGCGATTGCGCAATTTCTTAAAACAAGTAGCTGGGGTGACTGAATTGGGTTAAAAAAAGCCACTGATCAGACCGTGGCTTTTTGTCAGTAAATCAGGTCGTCTATCAGGCGGTTTACCTGGTCAGTAATTGGATCAGGTCAGCCGGCATATCGTTATCACCGATCTGTTCATTGTATGGTTGTGTATAAACGGCGCAGTCTAGCATGGGATGTAGTTCTTCTAGGTTACTGACAGAGTCAGGCATTTGGTAACCTTTAACCTGATTTAAAATCACAGCTCGTAATTCCAGCCCGCTTTTTTTAATCGCTTCAACACTGAGTAGTACCTGATTAATTGCACCGAGAACATCCTGTGCTACTAATAGTACTGGTAAGCCAAGCTCCTCCGCAAGATCAGAGTTAAGACCGTCTTCACTCAGCGGAGAATAGTAACCACCAGCACCCTCGACCAGTAAAAAACCCTGCTCAGCGCCGAACCGGCAGACATCAGCCAGTTGCCGTGTGGTCAGAACCTGGTTCGCCAAAAAGGCGGCCCGTCTAGGAGATGTGCATTCGTGAAATCGAAAAGGGCAGACATCGGAAAGTAGTCCGTTATAACTGGCCGCCAGTTTTAAAGCTGTTGCATCAGCTGGAATCAGCTGATCATTTTCAAAATTGCAGCCAGACTCAACCGGTTTGCGGGGTATCACCTGAATGCCATTTGAGGTGAGTGTTTTGGCTAACACAACAGCCGTATGTGTTTTACCAACGTCGGTATTGGTACCGGTAATAAAGAGCCCTTTTAATGACATTTAACCAATTAACCTCTGTAGTGCCTCATTATATTTTTCAGTTGTCTGGCGGACTATGTCCTCAGGCAGTTCTGGACCTGGCGGGTTTTTGTCCCAGTCCAGTGTTTCCAGATAATCTCTGACAAATTGTTTGTCGAAACTTTCGGGGCTACTGCCAGGCTGATAACTGTCAGCCGGCCAGAAACGGGAAGAGTCCGGCGTCAGTACTTCATCTATCAGTACCAGCTGATTGTTGTCATCAAGCCCGAATTCAAATTTAGTGTCTGCAATGATGATGCCCCGTTTGAGGGCGTAGTCAGCAGCTTCTTTGTATAACTGTAAACTGACCTCACGGACCTGCGATGCAAGTTGTTCCCCAAGCAGCTCTACCGTACTATTGTAGTCGATATTTTGATCATGGCCACCGACATCGGCTTTGGTTGACGGGGTATAAATAGCTTCGGGTAATTTATCGGCTAGCTGCAGCTGCTCAGGCAGCGGGATACCGCATACGCTACCGGTTTTTTGGTAATCGTTCCAGCCAGAGCCAATGATATAACCTCTGACAATAGCTTCAATCGGCAAAGGGCGGAGTTTTTTAACGACCATTGCCTGGTCTTTAATGCTGGCAAGCTCTTGCGGGTCTTTAATGATGTCGCTGACAGATAGAGAGCTCTGGTGGTTGGGAATAATATGACTGAGCTTATCCAGCCAGAAATGGGTCACGGCGGTAAGGATTTTGCCTTTGCCTTTTATGGGCGTAGGCATGATGACATCAAAAGCCGAAATTCGATCGGTGGCAACAATTAGCATATGCTGATCATCAACAGTGTAATTGTCGCGAACTTTACCTTGATGGACCAGCTCTAGCGACTGGAGTATTGGGGTTGCATTTGTCGTCATGCTCATACAGTGTGTAATAAATTTGTGATAAAGCTGTATTTTACGTGAAGATCAGAAGAAACAAAGAGATAATCAACAATATTGCTTAAAAATTAATCTGTAGCGGAATTCAAATGAAAACAGCGGTTGTGATACGTCATGTGGCCTATAACGGTCTGGGGCTTTTTAACAGAGTGCTGGAACTGGCAGGTTATGATGTTATATATATGGATGCCGGAGTCGCTGATTTCAGTCGCAGAATTACCATCGAAGCAGATATTATGGTGGTGCTGGATGGCCCTGTCAGCATCAACGAGATGGCAAAATACCCGTATCTAGTCAACGAGTTGCAGCTGGTCGAATACCGGTTGCAGAATAATTTGCCAGTATTTGGGATTGGTCTGGGGGCAGAAATCATGGCCAAGGCACTGGGAGCATCTGTTTATCCGATGCATGAAAAAGAATGTGGCTGGCAAGAGGTGCTTTTGAGGACTGGAAACAGCCTGCTGGAGCCGCTACGGGGGCGGCAGCTATTGCACTGGCATAACGAGAGTTTCGCACTGCCCGACAATGCACAGCTTCTGGCATCGACAGCAAAATGTGAAGTACAGGCTTTCAGCTATGAGCGAAGTCTGGCGCTGCAGTTTCATATGGAAATTGAAATGAAAAAAATCGAACAATGGATATTGGGTCATGCTATTGAAATTCAGAATCAGGGATCACATTGCCTTAACTATTTGCGCGAAGGGGCAGAGAACAATGGCGCGCTGTTAGAAGAAAGAGCCAGACTTGTCATGCAAAACTGGTTGCAGACTTTAGATAGTAGTGATTAGGTGTTGGCTGATACCGGGTCTTAAGTCAGGCATTTATTACGGTAGCGAGGATTGGTTAGTTGTCGGTATAGTTGATGCTTGTTAACGAATTGTTGATACGGTTAATAATAAATAAGAATTTTCATGCAGATAAAAAAGCCAAATATAAAGCTCAAGCGGTATAAAATATTGGCTGACATGACATATCAGTTTTGATCTTTGGAATATGATGGTATCGCAGTAATAAAAAAGAAGATGGGATTTTTATGCGACGTTTAATACTACTAGTTTCAGTTATGATGTTTTCTCTAAGTTGCTGGGCGATTGTGCCATCAAAATTGATATATGACAAGATGCCAGAAGCAGACAGTTCTGGTGCTAATGATGAGCTGTTGCTGGCCGCAGAAAAATCGCCAAAGGAAGCTTTTGATCCGACACGATGGCTGTTTGTAATAGGTGCTGGTGAATATGAAAATACAGACGATATACTGTATTCAGAAAAAAGCGCAGAAGCCTTCAGAGTGATTGCACAAAAAAAATTAGGTATCAGTAACCGTCGTACTGTGAGCCTGATTGGTAAAAAAGCGACAAGTGGACCGATTAAAGATCGCTTGTATCAAATGATTAGTGAAGTGCAGCAGGGCGATACTATTTATTTTTATTACTCGGGTCATGGTGTTCCAAATATAAAAACACATGACGCTTATTTGTTGCCGACAGACCGCACACCAAATACCATTATTCGTGATGACTTCTTCAAACTTGAAAATATATATAAAGAGCTAAATACTTCGGCGGCTGGCAAAGTGGTGGCAATTATAGATAGCTGTTTCTCTGGTGCTACAGATAATCATTCATTATTTAAAGGCGTCGCAGCTGCCAGACTAAAAACCAAAAAAGTTAAAGTTGATGAGACTAAAATGGTGGTAATGACAGCAGGAAAAGATGACCAGTTCTCCAATATGTATGAGCAGAAAAAACACCGTGCGTTCAGTTACTTTGTTATGAAGTCATTACTTAGTGATGTCAAAGACATTAAATCAATGTTTCGTTATGTAAGATCTAATGTTGAAGATCTAACTTATGAGCTGGGCAACCAGTACCTGCAAACACCGACGATTTCAGGCGATGTGAATCATCGCTTTTAGTTTAAGGGGGGTAGCTAAAAAAATACAAGACTAATTCGGGTGTTTTTCGTTTGGCCTAAGCATTCGCTGACTAATCGAAGAGTAAGGAGTTAGCAGCGATAATTCCACCTGATCGATAAAATGGTTGAAAAAATGTGCTTGGTAGAAGTGCCGACCTAAACATTTTTAGTCTACCAAGAATAAACAAATTCAAAGCCTAGCCAAAAATACATCCCTGGTTTCAAAAACAGCTTATTTGAGTGACGAGTTGAGCAGCTCGAGCATATTACCGTTTTCTGTGGCTCGTATCCGGCTGATGCTGGCATTATTTATTGTAATTCGGTAAAGACCAATCTGTTTTGCGTGTAATGTATGAGCAATAATGGAGCGCATAACGCCGGCATGAGATACAATGAGAACATGTTTTTGCTGATAACGCTCGAGAATTTTTTCATAACAACGGGTTGTACGACGAATGAATTCATCCAGAGGTTCAGCGCCTTCAGGTCGCAGGTTTACCGGGTCATTGTAAAAGTTGGTATATTCGTCCGGGCTCTGCTGTTTTATCTGATCAGGTGTGCGACCTTCCCAGCTGCCAAAGCCAACTTCTTTCAAATCGTCTTCGACAACAAGCTCAAGACCGTTATTTTCTGCCAGAGTGCGGGCAAAAGACAGGCAGCGCTGTAACGGTGAGCTAATAATAATGTCCCATGGGCAGTGGTCTGCAATAGCATCCCACATTTGTTGCCAGCCTTTTTCGCTGAGTGGGTCATCAATAGTGTGACCACGATAAGCGCGACCACCAACAGGTTCGCCGTGCCGAATTAAGTCGATGATTGTGTTGCTCACGTGTTAAATCTGCTATCGTTGCTATGTTGATTAAATTTATACATTATTGAATAGACTGGCAAGTTAATGTTTAAAAAAAGTAGTGATATATTTGGCAGGTCGAGCAGAAATTCAGAATCGAGGTTTTTAAATGAACAATAAATTAATGGTGTTGCCGTCGCGTGACTATAATGCGGTACGGTTGGTTAAGGTGCCGGATGATTATGAAGAGCATGAATTATTCAGGCATGTAACAGGTATTATTTCGTCGGTGGAAGAAGAGAAGCCGGACTATGAATGGGACGATGTGGCCCTTGCCTTAGAAGACCACGGTTTTGAAGTGATTGATTTTGTGCTGGGACCAGCTCTTGATTAACCGATATTTTTATTTGTGTGAGGTGTTT
The DNA here is from genome assembly GCA_029881795.1 of Gammaproteobacteria bacterium. Taxonomy (GTDB): domain Bacteria; phylum Pseudomonadota; class Gammaproteobacteria; order SZUA-229; family SZUA-229; genus JAUVDT01. The sequence goes on along the minus strand of JAOULX010000009.1, from coordinate 119,899 downwards.
TGACCTAGTGTGTAAGCCTCGAATAATGCATTTTTCAAATCAGGATGTTTTCCCAGCTCGCTGATTTACATCATTTCGTATTCGTATGAATACTGATCATTTATATCAATCGCCAGAGAGGGCGAGTCGCGTTGCCCTTTAAACGAAAAATGAATCGAAACGGTGACGCTATTTTTCATGGTAGGTATCTTAATAATTAAACTATATTCAGATTGAGTGCGGTAAGAGCCATGGTCTGTGGCAGGCTTTACACGGTCAGCAAGATAAGCAATTGTTGTGGTTTTTCTGGCAAGCCTTCGACCTTATCGATAACGGTGTAGCCATTATTATCAAAGATAACTTCAATATATTGATCCGCTTTTTTATCCAGACTGATGCGAAGAGTGTAGATGCCTCTTGCTGATAATCCCTAAATGCTTTTTCTGTGTCTTCAATTAACAGACGTCATACGGGTGGAAAAGCCGGGCTCTAGTGCTGGACAGTTAAACTTTTGTTACATTTAGATGATATTTAGAAGTCTAACATTTGAGTGTTTTTGATGTCCCCCCATGCCTTGGTTGCTACCAATTGTCAGAGTCAGGAAAGAGAGGATCATTGCGCATCCACCGACAAAGTTGCGGTCGAATAGTTCGTTCGGTTAGGCGGTCTTCATGATGCCTTTGGTTGATCGATTTCATAAACTAATGCGTAACACTTGTGGTGAAGTCGTCAGTCGTTGAAACTTCAACGTTAGTAATGGTTGAAGATTTTACAGCAAAGTGGGCAGCAGTATCTAAATAGCCGTAACAATCAGCAGGTTCTATAGTGTAAACAACAAAGATGTGCTTGCTACCAGCAAGTAAACTATCTTCTTTTAAGCTCAGGTCAGAATAATGACCTGTTTGATCTAATAAAGCCAATGGATGGTCTCCTATTAATAAATTCGGTTCTGCAAGATGGTGAAAATAACCACCTTTAACTAGGATTGTGCCTATAAGATTTATATACCATAACGAAACCTCAATGAATCTGATATTAACCATAGACTTATACATATTACATTTAGGCGGCTTGAAGTGTTTGAATCAGCTGCGGTTTATTGAGCTATACCCGCACTGCCGAGACTTTGCATATGAGCCAGCCAGCTGTTCCTAGGCAAATCAAACAATTAGAAGAGAATGTCGGATTACCGCTATTTGAAATGCTGAGTAAAAAGCTGTATCTGACGGATGTTGGAAAAGAATTCTATATATAGTAAATAGATATTTCAGCTATTGGACGAAGCAGAAACTGTAGCCGAGTCAATGAAAGCTCTACGCAGCAGTCATTTGAGAGTCTCGGTCGCAACCACAGCAAGCTATTTCGCAACACGTTTACTGGCCGCTTTCTCCAAGCGTTTTGAAGGTGTGCAAATAAATATCGATGTAACTAACCGGATAGCTTGCGCAATCAACTCGAAGAAAACGAACCTGAACTGGTGATTATGGGGAAGCCACCGGATGATATTGAGGTTGATGCAAAAGCATTTATGAGCAATCCGCTGGACACAGTTGCATCGTCAGAGCATCTGCTGGTCAAAGAAACAAACATAGCATTAAGCCGTTTTGCCGTGGAACACTTTGCCGTGCGTGAAACAGGCTCTGGTACACTGGGTACGATAGAGCGATTTTTTGCAGAACACGATGTGCCGTTTCATACAGTATAGAAATGTCGAGTAACGAAGCGATCAAGCAGGCAGTAGAGGTCGGTCAGTTTATTCGTTAGAGATAACATATAATTTTTTGTAAGCGTAGGCTGTTTTCGAGTTAGCGATGGATAAGGCGAATCCACTTGAAATGAGTTGAGTACAATAACCAGTGCTCTGATGGGGTTCAGTATGAATCAATTTAAAGAATCAGATGCAGGTAGATCACCGAAATAACTGTCGATGTTTAAATGGTTGTGAAAAAAACCTTGTCACCACTAAACTGAGTGGTGGTGGATGATGCTTTGAGGGATTAGAATGGTTATGTCTGAAAATGATGGAAGATTTATTATTGTCTTCTTATATACGAATATTTAAATATGAATTTTTGCATTGTGTTATTACCCAGTTAAAGGTCTCTCAATTGAGGCGTGTCTGAAAGAGAGGGTGCATATGCTAAGATTTTTTTAGCTCATGAAAAACCAATATGCGAATTGTGAAATACTCGGACAGTAAATACTTGACTTAGGTTGATAACTGGCTATTGTTAAAGGCGATGCAGAACTAATGTATCAAAAATTAAAAATTACTGAGGAATAGATAATGAAAAAAATAAGTAAAATAGTTGCTTTGCTTGCATTTGCGCTGGTTTTCCCTGCTACAGGTTCGGCTAAAGATGCGTATAAAGAATGTGGTATTGGTGCAATGATTTTTGATGACAACCCAACGGGTGCAATTATTTCAAATATTATCTGGGATTTAGGTACAACGGCTTTAACATCTGCTGCTGCCAGTGAAGACTCTTGTAAAGGTAAGGGTGCAGCGACTGCAGCTTATATTATGAATACTTATGCCAACCTTGAAGAAGAAACCGCAAAGGGTGAAGGTAAACACATTACTGCAATGTTAAATATCATGGGTTGTGAAAGCGCTTCTCATACTGACATCATTGGTTCAATTCGTGGTGATGTCTCTAAGTCTATGAGTAATCCTGCGAACGCTGAAAAATCAACTACAATGCGTGCTAAAGAATACCATGAAGTTGTTAGAAACAAAGTCAGCACTGAGTATGCAGCACAGTGTCAGATTATCTAATTATTAAATAATATAATAGTTAGTAATTCTAAGAGCCTTCTGACGTTGTCAGCAGGCTCTTATTGATTGGGGTGGTAAATTTTTGAACGCAGTATCAGGTTGTATGTCAAAGTCTCTTGTAGTTTCGTTGTTTCTTCTGGTTATTGTTTTTTCTAGTGCAGCAGTTGCTGAGCCAGTCGTAGATAATCTGATAAATAAAGCGCTCGAAAAAAAATTATATAGGCAAGCCTTCTGGAATTCACTGCTGCATTATAAATCTGAGCCGGGTAGCCAGTCGGGTTTACGTAGTGAAATCATATCAGCCGGTTTTTTTCTAGCAGCTGATGGCCGAGATAATCCTAAGTCAGAATTGATAGCCAGTCTCAAGGGGTTCTATCAACCGTCTGGTGACAATCTGGATTTGCACCCTCAATGCCAGTTTGTGGCGCGCTTTAAATGGCTGGAAAAAACACTTGGCTGGGGAGCTGTAAAGCCACCAGCAATTAACTGTGAAAAATTCAATGCCTACTCAAATAACAACACTATAGAATCAATTAGTCTTGTATTTGCTACAGGTTACCTCGGTAATCCTGCATCGTATTATGGTCATATTTTATTAAAGTTAAATAGTAACCGGTCAGCGCAGGGGTCAGATCTCCTTGATCAGTCGGTAAACTTTGGTGCGATTGTACCGGATAATGAAAACCAGATAGCATATATTGCCAAAGGGTTATTCGGTGGCTATGAATCGGTTTTCTCGCATGAGAAATTTTATCGTAACAATCATATCTATGTAGAAAACGAAATGCGTGATATGTGGGAATATGTGCTTGAGCTGAATAAAGCACAGGTCGATGAAATAGTTGCGCACAGCTGGGAATTGTTAGGTAGGGAGTTTGTTTATTATTTTTTGAAAGAAAACTGCGCCTATCGAATGGCAGAGCTGCTAGAACTTGTTGTTGATAAACCGTTGTACTCCAGAAGTTTGCCGTGGTCTATGCCGGCATATGCATTCGAGCGTTTGGCAGAAGTGAAAATACAGGGACGGCCGCTGGTCAAGCAAGTGAAATGGATACCTTCCCGGCAGAACTTGTTCTACAGTAAATATAAACTTCTTGATGAGAAATTGCAGCAAGTGTTGTCATTACTGGTTGAAAACATAGATTTTTCACATAAAACTTATCTACTTCTTTCTGACAGAGAAAAAATAGAACTGATCGATACGTTATTTGATTATTACGAATACAGAATTGTTTTAGAAGCGGATGATAAACAGTTAAAACAGATCAAGCGCCAGTTGCTGGTTGAGCGCTTTAAGATATCTGCTGTTGGTGGACTGAATGTGGGCGAGAAGTATGAAGATGAGCCGCCCCGTAATGGTCCTTTGCCGTCAATGATGCGATATGGCGTGCTCACAAACAGTGTCTTAGGCTCGGGTGCAAGTTTACGGTTGAGGCCGGCTTATTTTGACATGCTAAGCCTTGATAAGGGGCGGCTGCCAAATTCACACTTAACGATGTTTGATATTGAGCTGGTGTTACTGGACAAGATGGCCGCGATTAAAAAACTGGATATAGTCAGTGTAGAAACCTTAAACGTTTCCCGTACAGGGTTGCCCGGTGATGGAGGGCTGGCCTGGAAGATTAAATTCGGGTTTGAAAATCAAAACCTGAGTTGTATTGATTGTGATGTTTTTAAAGTAGGTGGCGGTATCGGCAAGGCGGTATCGATATTTTCAAGCCGCTCGTCTGTTTATAGTATGTTTGAATTTAATGCGCAGACAGAGTATCAGAATTATGGGCAGATCAGTATGGCACTGACTGCGGGCGTGCTAGGCTATCCGCTGACCAGCTGGAAATCCAGATTAAAAGTCACTTACCAGGAGTATCTGGATGGTATGCAGTCAGAGGATATGCGTATTAAATGGGAAAATCGATTTGGTAGCAGCCGTGACTGGGATATCCGGTTTGATTATGAGCGTAATGTTGAAAGTGAAATCGCTATTGGTCTGAGTTTATACTGGTGATAATGTATCTAGCTAAAGCGTAGGGTATTTGCAAGGAATATGAGTGTATGAATATGATCATAAAAGCAATCATATTGTTGTTAATGGGTTCGTTATTGTCTGCTTGTACACAGTTGATTTTTCAGCCGCATAAAAACCATGCTTTTGATATAGAAAAAACAGAGGTAAATTACCAGAATGTAAATTTTTTATCAGTCGATGGAGTCGATTTGCACGGCTGGTGGTTACCACATACTGATTCAAAATACAGATCGACGCTTGTGTTTTTACATGGTAATGCCGGAAATATTACCTATCATTTGGCCAATGCCTACTGGCTTACTCGTTACGGATTTGATGTTTTACTGTTTGACTACAGGGGCTTTGGATTATCTGGTGGAAAACCGGAAATTGCAGGGTTAATGGCAGATATAACTGCTGCTATAGATTACGCTTATAGAAGAGGCAATCAGAAAAAAATAGTGGTAATCGGTCAGAGTCTGGGTGCATCTATGGGAATTTATGCGCTATCTAAAAAGATGAATAAAGATAAAGTCAGCGCATTTGCTGGAATCAGCGGATTTAGTGACTACCAGCAGATAGCGCGCGATGTTTTATCAAACTGGTGGTTAACCTGGCCGTTGCAGTGGCCACTGTCATTGACAGTCAATAATGACTACAGACCATTGGATTACATAGCACAAGTATCACCAGTTCCGTTACTGATAATGCATAGTCAAGCGGATGAAATAATTCCCTTCTACCATGCCGGTCTATTGTTTGAAGCCGCAGCCTTACCTAAGACCATGCACATGATGTCAGGCTTGCATAATCAAACGTTTAAAATAGATGAAAATCGTCGTTCTTTGCTTAACTATCTGATGAAAGTTTTGCCCTCGAAATGAGAAATAGAGATCGGGATTTAATAAATAATAAAATAACGGAACCAGTATTGATTTAACGGGTCATAAGCACTAGTATTTGACGATAATCATAATTTTAAAGAGATAAAAGACCAGCACATGTATTACCTCATGCACAGATTACAAAAAAAGGTCAGCAGAATAGTTCTGTGCTTTTTTGTATTGTCTTCGCTGGGGCTGGCAGTGCAGACCAGTGCACATGCTTTTATGATGCAGGAAATGCAGCAACACAAGGCGATGGGGCATGATATGTCGGCGCATTGTAAGCCCGTTTTGTGCGAGTCGGTAATTGCGTTGGACAACCAGAGTAATGCCGGTGCTGAGGCGGTTTCGCTGATTAACCTGTCACTGATTCCTGCTAATGTGGTGTTGTCGGTGTCTGTTCCTGCTGTGATTGCTATCAGCAGGATTTCATATTATTCCGGGCTGATAGATTACGGCCCCTCGATATCTGAACAAACCGGGCTTCTCCGGATCTGATATATCCCATTGATTGACTGACCCGGCCTTAAACAAGGCTGTGTGTTTACATTGATCTTTTTCGGGATAAAAAAATGAAATTACAAAATTATATGCTTGCCTGCAGTGTACTGCTATTTGGTTCAGCTGCACTGGCAGAACCGAACTTGAGTCTGGCAGATGCAGAAGAAATTGCGATACAGCGTGATTTGATAATGCAAAGTCAGCAGCTTGCTGCAGAGGCAATGGCAGAAAAATCAGTAGCAGCCGACAGCTGGGCTGACCCGGTTTTTAAATTTGGTGCGCTGGCTGTGCCGGTCGACAGTTATGATCTTGAGCAGGAGCAAATGACTCAGGTAGTGATCGGATACAAACAAATGTTACCGCGCGGAGACAGTGCGGAAATTAATTCAAAAAAATGGCTGTCAAAAGCAGGCTTGATGTCAGCTGATAAAAATAAGCGCAAGGCAAAGCTGAGAAATATAGTACGCAAAGCATGGCTAATGGTTTATTTAAAAGAGCATGAGCGTGACATTATTAAAACCAATACCGGCTTGTTTAAGCAGTTGGTTAGTGTCAGCCAGTCACAATATGTTGCCGGCCGTAAAAAACAGCAGGATGTTTTACAGGCGGAGGTTGAGTTTTCACTGATCGAAGACAGGCTGGAAAAAGCTGAGTCAGAACTGGAGGTCGCCAGAGCGGCATTGGCGCAGTGGCTGGGAAGCGAAATGGCCAGTTTGCCGCTTGATCCATCAACCGATTTTCTGTCTGAGCTAATGTTATCAGTCGAGCAAATGTCTGAGAATCTATTGCTTACACACCCAGAAGTGAGCCAGCAAGATGCGATGCTGAATATAGCCGAAAATGACGTAGATCTGGCAAAAGAAAAAAACAGTGCACAATGGGGTTTTGATATTAGTTACGGCGTGCGCAGTGGTGATAATCCGGCAATGATAGGAGGCGAGCGTCCTGATTTTTTAAGTATGATGGCAGTAGTCAGTCTGCCTGTTTTTACCGCGAATAAGCAGGACAGAGATATTGTTGCCAGTCAACAGCTTTTAATGGCTAAAAAATATCAGCGACAGGATCTGCTAATAGCACTTAACACAAAGCTGCAACAGCAAAAATCCCGCTGGTATAAAGTGATAAAACGGATTACCCGTTATCAGGAAAAAGTACTGCCTCAGGCCAAACAAAATGCCAAAGCGGCGATGTCTGCATATCAAAGTGGTGTCGGATCTTTCATTGCATTAACACGTGCACGCGTATCTGAATTTAAAGCGCAGTTATCTCATTTAAAACTTATTGTTGAAAAGGCCAACGTATTAACTGAAATACGTTATCTGGTCGGAGAAGAATCATGAATAAAAATATAATCATAGGCCTCATCATTATTGCAATGGGTGGTGGCTGGGGCTTGTCGTCAATGTTATCTACTGATAATGGAATGACAGAAAAAGAAACGGCTGTTGAACATGCCGGTAAGCATGCTGATCCGAACTATGTTTGTCCCATGCACCCGCAAATTATTAAAGCTGAGCCAGGTAATTGTCCGATCTGTGGTATGGATTTAATTAAATTAGAAGAGGAAAAGCCAGTTGCCAAGAAAGAACGAAAAATTCTTTACTGGGTTGCGCCGATGGATGCGAATTATCGCAGAGATGAACCTGGTAAATCACCAATGGGTATGGATCTGGTGCCATTTTATGAGCCGGACGAAAGCGGCGCAGTGGTGACAGTATCACCTGCTATGGTGAATAACATGGGAGTTAGGAGTGCAGAGGTAACAAAAGGTAAGCTGTGGCGAAAAATTGATACGGTCGGTTATATCGATTACGACGAAACCATGCTGAGCCATGTGCATTTACGTACTGATGGCTGGATTCAAAAGCTCTTTACGCAATCAGAAGGTGAGCGTGTAAAAAAAGGCGCGAAATTATTCGAATTTTATTCACCGAGCATTGTTAATGCAATGGAAGAATATGTGCAGGCGATTAATTCAAAAACACGCAGTCTGATTCGCGCATCAACTGATCGGCTGCAGTCACTGGGAGTGAGTAATCAGCAAATAAAAGAGCTGGCAAAATCACGTCGTGTTCCGCAAACAATTACTGTATTTGCGCCGCAAGATGGGGTGGTTTCAAAACTTAAAGTAAGAGAAGGTATGTATGTGAAACCGGGAACTGTCACCATGAGTCTGGCAGACTTATCGTCGGTCTGGTTGTTGGCAGAAGTTTTTGAACGTCAGGCTAACTGGGTACAGGTCGGGCAGTTTGCAGATGTTACGTTAGGGTTTATTCCTGGCAAGACATGGGAAGGTAACGTTGAATACGTCTATCCACAGCTGGATAACAAAACAAGAACCTTAAAAGCAAGACTGCGTTTTGATAATCCCGGTGAATTGTTAAAACCCAATATGTTTGCCAGAGTTGCGATCTATGGTGGCGCAGTAAAAGATTTGATCATCATACCGACAGAAGCATTAATCCGTACCGGTAAAGATCAGCGTGTGATTATCGATCTGGGTGAAGGAAAGTTTGTACCACGTAAAGTCGTTGCCGGTATCGAGAGCGGTGGTTTTGTAGAAATTAAAAAAGGTTTAAAAGAAGGCGAGAGCATTGTTCTGTCGGGACACTTCTTAATTGATTCTGAAGCCAGTCTGAAGGCCAGTTTAATGCGGATGACAGATACATCATCTAAAAGCATGAAAGAGTCTTCAGAGATGTCTTCTAATATGAGAACGCCTTCGACTACTGCGTCGATGATTATGGGTAACGGTGTTATTAAGAGCGTTTCGGCTAACGAGCATAAACTAAATATGTCGCATGAACCTATTCCGGCAATTAGCTGGCCGTCTATGACTATGGATTTTCAATTTAAACATGGCCTTGACGTTAGCGGTTTAAAGGAGGGAGATGCGGTACAGTTTCATCTTGAAAAGGGTGAAGACGGTTATGTTATTACATCGATCAGTAAAAAATAATCAGAGGATAGAAAAATGATTGCTCATATTATTGGATGGTCGATACATAACCGCTTTATGGTATTGCTATTGGCTTTAGTGTTGACCGGTGCTGGTGTCTGGTCAGTAAAAAATACACCGTTGGATGCGATCCCTGATTTATCCGATGTACAGGTTATTATCAAAACATCTTATCCTGGGCAGGCGCCACGAGTGGTTGAAGATCAGGTTACGTATCCGTTAACCACCGCAATGTTATCAGTACCAAAAGCTGTCAATGTTCGCGGCTATTCATTCTTTGGTGATTCTTATGTCTATGTGATTTTTGAAGACGGCACTGATCCCTACTGGGCGCGTTCACGGGTGCTTGAATATTTAAGTCAGGTAACCAGTAAACTGCCTTCATCGGCCAAGCCATCACTGGGGCCAGATGCAACCGGTGTCGGCTGGGTCTATGAATACGCGCTGGTGGACAAAAGTGGAAAGCATGATCTGGCACAGCTACGCAGTTTACAGGACTGGTTTTTAAAATTCGAACTACAGACGGTTGCCGGTATTTCGGAAGTGGCAACCATTGGCGGTATGGTTAAACAATATCAGGTGGTGGTAGATCCCGAACGATTACGCGCCTATGGTCTGCCGTTGCATAAAATTCGTATGGCAATAAAAAATGCGAATCAGGAAGTCGGCGGATCGGTTATTGAAATGGCAGAGGCAGAATACATGATCCGTGCGACCGGTTATCTGAAAGCTGCGGACGATATAAAACAAATTCCACTGGGTGTGAATAAATCGGGTTCGCCAATCTTATTAAAAGATGTGGCTGAAGTGCGGCTTGGCCCTCAGATGCGTCGTGGCATTGCTGAGCTTGACGGCGAAGGTGAAGTGGTCGGTGGTGTTGTGGTGATGCGTTTCGGTGAAAATGCACTGACAACAATTAAAAATGTGAAAGCTAAGCTGGAAAAATTAAAGCAGGGTTTGCCGGAAGGGGTGGAAATTGTAACTACCTATGATCGTTCGCAGCTGATCAACAGAGCGGTCGACAATCTGGCATATAAGCTACTTGAAGAGTTTGTGGTAGTGGCGCTGGTCTGTGTCGTCTTTCTGTTTCATTTGCGTTCATCACTGGTGGTCATTATATCCCTGCCGCTGGGAATTCTGGGTGCATTTATTATAATGAAGTCACAGTCAATCAATGCCAATATTATGTCGCTGGGAGGTATAGCAATTGCGATTGGCGCGATGGTAGATGCTGCGATTGTGATGATAGAAAACGTACATAAGCACATCGAACATGCGACGGATAACGGAACAGTAATTACAGAGAAGAATCGCTGGCAGATAATTCAAAAAGCGGCTGCTGAAGTCGGTCCGCCATTATTCTTTTCGCTGCTAATTATCACCCTGAGTTTTCTGCCTGTATTTACCCTGGAAGCGCAGGAAGGAAAACTGTTTGCACCGCTGGCTTTTACCAAAACATTTGCGATGGCAGTAGCAGCAGGGTTGTCGATAACACTGGTGCCGGTGTTAATGGGATATTTTGTTCGTGGACATATTACACCTGAGCATAAAAACCCGGTTAACCGGGTACTGATTGCCGCTTATCGTCCGTTGATTAATGCTGTTTTACAAATGCCAGAAAAATTATTACTGGGCGCGCTGATTGTTGTGGTGGTTGGAATGTGGCCGCTAAGCCAGCTGGGTTCAGAATTTATGCCGGATCTGGATGAAGGTGATCTGATGTATATGCCAACAACTTTTCCAGGGGTGTCGATAGGTAAGGCGCAGGAAATTTTACAGCAAACTGACAAGCTGATTAAAACCCTGCCGGAAGTTAAACGTGTATTTGGTAAAATAGGCCGCGCAGAAACAGCGACTGATCCGGCGCCACTGACAATGATAGAAACTACCATTCAGTTTAAGCCGCGCAACGAATGGCGGCCAGGCATGACGCTGGAAAAAATAAAACAGCAGCTTAATGATTTAATTAAATATCCCGGTTTAACCAATGCCTGGGTAATGCCGATCAAAACCCGTATTGATATGTTGGCAACAGGAATAAAAACACCGGTTGGTATCAAAGTCGCCGGTTCGGACTTAAAGGTGATAGAAGATATTGGTAAACAGGTTGAAAAGGCCGTTCTTAAAGTGCCGGGCACAACCTCTGCTTATTCCGAACGGGTCGCCGGCGGCCGTTATGTTACGGTTGATATTAATCGTTTGTCGGCATCACGCTATGGACTCAATATATCCGATGTGCAGGCAGTGATTAGTACCGCACTGGGTGGTATGCAAGTCACTCAAACAATAGAAGGGCTGGAGCGCTATCCGGTAAATCTGCGATACCCGCGTGATTATCGCGACTCACTTGATAAGCTGGAAAATCTGCCGATTGTGACACCGTCGGGGGCGCGGATTCCATTAATCGAAGTGGCCGATATTAGAGTCGAAATGGGTCCGGCAATGATCAAGTCAGAAAACGCCCGGCCTAATGGCTGGATCTTTGTGGATATTAAAGATCGCGATCTAGGATCGTATGTGGAAGAGGCGCAGCGCGTGGTCAGCGCTGAAGTGAAACTGCCGGCGGGTTACTCAATTGCTTGGTCAGGTCAGTATGAGTATATGGTGCGGGCGAAAGACCGCCTAGCGACTGTTATCCCAATCACGCTGGCGATCATTGTTTTATTGCTGTACCTGAACTTCAGAAACCTGACCGAGGTGGCGATTATAATGGGGACACTGCCAATGGCGTTAATCGGGGGCTTCTGGTTACTGTATTTGCTGGGCTATAACATGTCGGTCGCCGTCGGTGTCGGTTTTATAGCACTGGCAGGTGTCGCGGTGGAGATCGGCGTGGTGATGTTGGTGTATCTGAATCAGGCCTATCAGAAGTATCAGTTACTGGCAGGCACTGAAAACAGAAAAATCACAGCCGAAGAAATCAGGGCTGCAGTGGTTGAAGGGGCTTTATTAAGAGTGCGTCCGGTCATGATGACAGTGGCTGCAATTATTGCCGGGCTGTTACCGATTATGTTTGGCAGTGGCACCGGTTCAGAAGTGATGCGGCGGATTGCGGCACCGATGGTTGGCGGCATGATAAGCGCAACACTGCTGACATTAGTCGTGATACCGGCATTGTTTCTGTTACTGAAGAAAAGATCGGCTGAGCGTTAAACGCGGCCGATCTGTTAGCGCCGGTTAATCAATATCAAGGCTTAGCTGGCTGCTAATATAGGGTTTGACCTGGTTACGGCCGCCTTGTTTGGCATGATACATCGCCTTATCGGCCATTTGTAACAGGGTCTCAAGTCCGTAGTGTCCGTTTGATATACCGATACTAATGCTGATATTAAAGCTGCGCTCCGGGGTGTTTACAGGGCGGTGTTCTACAGTCTGGCACAGTTTTTCTGCCAGATCAGTCGCGGCATTTAAGTCGGTGTTGGGCAGCAAAATGGCAAATTCTTCACCGCCGGTGCGACCGCAAATATCGGAGCTGCGCACAGTGTCACGCATTAGTTTCGCCATGTGTTGCAAAGCGGTGTCGCCGGCCGCGTGGCCGTAGCTGTCGTTAATGTTTTTAAACAGGTCGAGATCCAGCATTAGTAATGAAACATCGTGATTTTCACGCTGACAAAATTGCAGCTGCTGTTTTGAAAACTCAGTGAATGCGCGGCGGTTATTAAGACCGGTTAAAACATCGGTTTTGGATAAATGTTCAGCGGTTTCTTTGGCTTCGGTTAACTCGTGAGTCAACATGAAGGAGCGGTGTAATGTTTGCGAAAGAATTAATGTGGCGCGGCTGGCCGATAGCAAAAACAGAATACAGGAAATAGCAATGATTGCGTGTACCAGCGATTGCTGAAATAAAAACCAGATAATCAGCGGCAGCAATAGGGTGCTGCATGTGATTATAGCAAAAAAACGAATAGCCGAGTAAACGGATAAAGCTGAGCCGGCCATTCCGACCAGAAAAAAGCAGGTGATGAACTGGTATTCATTGGCATGATTGTAACTGACGATAACAGTGCCCAGCCCCCAGGTCAGTGAGGACAACTGCAGGCTAAGAAAATACGGGTATTTCCATCGGTATATGTCGGTGTTATCGGGTTTTTTATGACGGTATGCCAGAAAAAGTGCAATTCGTAAGGCGGATGCAGCAATCAGCGCTGATAGCCAGAATACCACAAAGTGATTATCTGGCAGTGGCCAGAATATAGCGGCGTATAAGAAAGCCGCAACGAGACTGAAGAAAACAGCAGGAAAACTCTGGTGATAGAGTAATCGTAATTTATCAGACTCAGCGTTAATTTGATGAGAAGAGTTTTGAAACGACAACTGATAATAACCTTGGAAAAATTGTAATTATAAGTGATAGTTATAGCAGAGTTTTATTTATTTTCAGCTGCGGCTGCTGATAGACACCGCTGCATTTTGTAGCTGCTGCCAAGTAAATAAGTTTCTAGATGCTTTGTTGTTACGATAGAGTATCTGGATTATTTTTCATGCCTGCCGGCTCAGGCTAAATAGAGTGAAGTCCATGAATGAAAAAAACATATCAATCCATATCGACGGTATGAAGTGCGGTGGTTGTGTCTCGGCGGTTGACGCGGCACTGAAATCAGTCGCCGGGGTAAAGTCTGTCGAAGTCAGTCTGAATGATCAATGCGCACTTGTTGCTGGCGAGGCTTCTGTCGCTGATCTGATTAGCGCGGTTCAATCTGCCGGCTTTACGGCGGCAACAACGGCATGAAAAAGCAGCGCTTTTCGATTGGCGGCATGATGTGTGCAGGTTGTCTGGCCAGTGTTGAAAAGGCGCTGGCGAGTGTTGATGGCGTGGAAAGCAGTTTTGTTAATTTGGCTGAGCATACGGCTCAGGTTGAAGGCAACTATTCAACCGAACAACTGATACAGTCTGTGGTTGATGCCGGTTATCAGGCCAGTCTGTTAAAAAGTGCCGAGGATGATGCGCAAAAAGAAGTGGCAGAGCTGGCGTATTACCGCAGCCTGTTAAAAAAATCTTTGCTGGCAGCCTTGCTGGGCGTGCCGTTATTTATTCTGGGAATGTCTGCTCTGTTGCCGGATTTAAATACAACACAGGGGCAGCTGGTCTGGTTTGTGATCGGCATAGCCAGCGCACTGATTATCTGGTTTTCTGGCGGGCATTTTTATAGCGGGGCCTGGAAAGCCTTTAAAAATCATAATGCCAATATGGATACGCTGATTACCTTAGGCACGGCAACGGCCTGGTTATTCTCGATGGCCATTACCATCAGCCCAGATTGGGTGCCGTCGCTGGCGCGTCACGCTTATTTTGAGGCGGCCGTGATTATCATCGCATTAATTAATTTTGGCTCAGCACTGGAAATGCGTGCCCGCGGTAAAACATCCGAAGCGATCAGACGGCTGATCGGTTTGCAACCAAAAACCGCACGGGTCATCCGTAACGGCAAAGAACGGGATGTGCCGATAACCGAGGTCGGGCTTGATGAAACGCTGCGGGTCCGCCCGGGTGAGAAAATCCCGCTGGATGGCATTGTTATTGATGGTCAGTCCACAGTCGATGAATCGATGCTGACGGGCGAGCCGATGCCGGTAGAAAAAAAGACCGGGGATCAGGTGGTTGGTGGCAGCATCAATAAGTCGGGCTCCTTTCTTTTTCAGGTGAAAGGTATTGGCAGTGAAACCGCGCTTGCCAGGATTATCGAGCTGGTCAGAAAAGCACAAAACTCTAAACCGGCTATAGGCAGGCTGGCCGATAAAATATCAGCCGTCTTTGTGCCGACGGTGTTAATCATTGCTATTTTAACGTTTATGCTGTGGTTTAATCTGGCTACTGAGATGCGGCTAAGTTATGCACTGGTGACGACGATGACGGTATTAATCATTGCCTGTCCCTGTGCGCTGGGGCTGGCAACACCGATTTCAGTCATGGTAGGTGTCGGCAAGGCGGCCGAATTCGGGGTCCTGATCAGAAACGGAGAGGCTCTGCAGCAGGCTGGTAAATTGAATGCTGTGGTATTGGATAAAACTGGCACCATCACCCGTGGCCAGCCGGTACTGAATTCTCTGCTGTGTTATGCAGCTTGGCAGCCAGATCAGATATTGCATTATGCGGCCAGTATTGAGGCCGGTTCGGAACACCCACTGGCAGAAGCCATTGTGATGGCTGCAAAAGAAAAAGGCCTCACATTATCACCGTTGCAAAATTTTGAGTCGATCGCCGGTCATGGGGTAATTGCAGTGGTGGATGGTCAGTCGGTATTGCTGGGCAATAGCGCGCTGATGCGGGAAAACAAAGTCGATATAACTGCCGCCGAAAGTGCTGCACAAGAGCTGGCGCAGCAGGCGCAAACACCGGTTTTTGTAGCGATTGAGCGACAATTAGCAGGCCTTATTTCGATCGCCGATCCGCTTAAAGAAGACTCGGCACAGGCGATTAACAGCCTGCATAAGCTCGGTATTAAAGTCATTATGCTGACCGGTGATAATAGCCATACGGCCAAAGCGGTGGCCGATCAGTTAAACATTGATGAATATTTCGCCGAGGTGTTGCCGCAGCATAAAGAACAAAAAGTTGCCCTGTTGCAATCGCAAGGTTATCTGGTGGGTATGGTGGGTGATGGTATTAATGATGCACCAGCGCTGGCGCGTGCTGATGTCGGCTTTGCCATTGGTAGTGGCACTGATGTTGCCATCGAAAGTGCCGATGTGACGTTAATGCATGGTTCATTAAATGGCGTGGTCGATGCGATTGCTATTTCGAAAGCCACTGTCAGAAATATAAAACAGAATCTGTTCGGTGCTTTCATCTATAACAGTCTCGGTATTCCGATAGCAGCGGGGGTACTGTTTCCGCTGATGGGCATTTTATTAAACCCGATGATAGCCGGAGCGGCGATGGCTATGTCATCGCTGACCGTGGTCAGTAATGCCAACCGGCTGCGCTTGTTTCGCCGTTCAGGAGCGAATGAATGAATGATCTTATCGTAAATATCATGGCACTGATGTTAATTGCTGCGGTGATCTGGTGGTTCTGGTATTCAACCCCGCCAGCTAAGTCAGTCAGTAAGAATCAGCTGGTCGAGATAGTGGTAGAAGACGGGGTTTATAGCCCAGCCAGAATTGAAGTGATTGCCGGTGAGGCTTTCAGCTTGCGTTTTATTCGTAAAGATGCGACGCCCTGTGCAGAAAAAGTTATTTTTGAGCGGCTCGATAAAACGCTTGAGCTGCCGCTTAATCAGCCTGTTGAAATTGAGCTGAAACTAATAGAAGCCGGTGAATATGCTTTTGCCTGTGACATGAAAATGTATCGCGGAACTGTGCTGGTCAAGCCCGCCAAAAAATCTGCTGAAACATCTTAATCTATTTAGACTGAGGCAAATCAAACGTGCCAGCATAGATGTGTAATAGAGTGTGAGTTATTTTTTTGAGTTAATGCCATGCAAATTTTAGAGCCCAATACGCAATCGCCTGTTAACTTCGCGCTGTTTGCGCTGGCATTTCGGCCGTTTTTTATCTTAGCCGGTTTGTCAGCAGTTTTGCTGCTAGCGTTCTGGTTGCTGGCGATGAGTCTGGGCTGGCAGATAACAGCGACAATACCGCCGGTTTACTGGCATGCGCATGAAATGATTTTTGCATATAGCTCGGCTGTCATTGCGGGCTTTTTATTAACGGCTGCGCGTAACTGGAGCGGAGTGCAAACCCTGAACGGGAAGCCGCTGATTCTATTGGCCGCGTTATGGCTGGCGCCCCGTGTGCTGGTGTTTATGCCGCTAGATCTGATCTGGGTCGCCTTAATTGAACTGTCTTTTTTTGTTTTTCTGGCAATAGCGATAGCCTGTCCAATCGTACGAGCAAGACAGTGGAATAATAGTGTTTTTATCGCACTGATTGTCTGTTATGGCGTGGCTGACGCGCTTTACTATGCAGAATTTATAAGCGGTCTTAGTAATGGAGAGGAGTGGGGCATTCATTACGGACTGGGCGTTATTATTGTCATTATTACCTTAATGGCAGGCAGAGTGGTTGGTTTTTTTATAACCCGGGGGCTTAACCAGCCGGTAAAAAATTACCGTTGGGCTAATCTGTTGGCCGTGATGGGCACTGCTGTGTTCATGGCTGGGCAATTTGTATTGCCGCTGAATAGCTTGATCGTTATCGCGCTGTTGGCCGCAGTAGGTCACTTCGGGCGTTTGCTGGGCTGGTATCACCACGATATCTGGAAAAACCCGTTGCTGTGGGTGTTGTATCTAGGTTATGGCTGGCTACTGGCCGGTTTTGTATTAACGGCTATGCACTTAGCCGGGTTGCTGGCGGAATCGCTGGCTATACATGGCTTTACCGTTGGCGCAATCGGCAGCATAACACTTGGCATGATGGCACGGGTGGCACTGGGGCATACCGGCCGTGAACTGCAGTCGGCAGCGTCAATAAATCTGGCTTTTGTGCTGATTAATATGGCCGCGCTAATCAGAGTAGGCTTACCGATGCTGGCACCGGCGCTAAGTATAAGCTGGATCCAGCTGTCTGGCAGTTTATGGTTGCTAGCGTTTTTACTGTTTTGCAGGGTGTATATTCCGTTGCTGATCACAGCGAGAGTGGATGGTCAGCCAGGCTGATAAACGACTTTCGCACAAAACTCGTGCATAACCGCAAAAATTTACAAAATATTTAAGAAGTCGATCAGTTTGCCGCTATAAAATGTAAATACTTGCTCTATGATAAGACCAAGATAAAAACATACTTCAGCTGGTTACTGGAGTCACGAAAGTGACAAAAGTGACGAAATTTTTATAAGGGAAGAAAATTGAATATTAGTATTAAAGCAAGACTGATTGTTATCGCTATTATCATGTTTGTTGCCATTCTCAGTATTATGGCGCTGGATTTCTACAGTAAAAGTCAGTTATCGGTACTCGAAAAAAGCCTCAATCTGGTACACCTTAGCAAATCGAATATGCTCACGCTGCGGCGTAATGAAAAAGACTTTTTAGCCCGAAAAGATCTGAAGTATCACGAAAAATTCAACAAAAATGCGGCGCTGATGCAGGCAGGATTGCAGACGCTGTCGCAGCGTTTACAGCAACAGCAGATCGATAATTCTCAGGTAATTGCACTGATAAAACACACCGATGAGTATCAAGCGACATTTGATGAAGTGGTCGCAGAACAAAAAATTGTTGGTCTGAACTCTAAAGATGGATTATACGGAGATTTGCGTGCGTCGGTACATGCGGCTGAGGCCACGATTAAACAGCTTAAGGATGACAAGTTATTTAAAGACATGCTGATGTTGCGACGTCGTGAAAAAGATTTTATGTTGCGACTGGACCTGAAATACATCGATAAATTTAATAATGATATGCAGGTGATTGTTCGCGATGTTAATAACAGCAGCTATAGCAGCAATGTCAAACAATCAATGTTACAGGACTTAAAGCAGTACGAAAAAGATTTTCTGAATCTGGTGGAAGGCTATAAAGTGAAGGGACTTTCGCCTAAAGAAGGTTTGCTGGGCGAGTTGAGAACCACCATACACAAAACCGAGGGTTTGCTGAAATCTCTCGGCGAAGAGTTGCCGCTAACCATTGAGGCAGAAAAAAGCACGCTGGTCAGTCTGTCAGTGGGACTGGCGGTTGTTGTCATGCTGCTGGCGCTGAGCTTTATTGGTTTGACGATTCGCAGTATTATCAAACCGATAAACCATCTGGCAGCTGTTTTTACCGAGATTTGTGAAAGCAAAGATCTGACCTTGCGGGCAGGTTTAAAAGGCAACGATGAGCTGGCCCAAATCAGTGATATTTTCAATAAAATGCTGGAGTCATTCCGTGAATCGATGCAGCAGGTGCTGGATTCTGCCGGGCAGTTAAGCAATATGTCTGGTGAGCTGACCGCTATTACCGAACAAACCTCAAACAGGGTGATGCAGCAGTTGTCTGAGACCGAACAGGTGTCTTCTGCGATACATGAAATGTCGGCAACCATTCATGAAGTCGCGCAAAACGCCGGAGAGGCAGCCGCCTCGTCACAAGCAGCAGATGAAGAAGCCAGTCTGGGTCAGACTGTGGTGGAAGGCAATAGTAAAAACATTAGTGAACTGGTGAGCGAAATAAGCCAGACGGCCGATGTGATTACTGAACTCAGTAAAGAAAGTGAAAACATCGGTTCGGTACTGAATGTGATTCGTGATATTGCGGAACAAACAAACCTGCTGGCGCTTAATGCAGCGATTGAAGCAGCGCGAGCCGGTGAACAGGGTCGGGGATTTGCTGTGGTCGCAGATGAGGTTCGTAGTCTGGCGCAACGCAGTCAGCATTCGACGCAGGAAATAAAAGACATTGTTGACCGCTTGCAGATGTCAGCAGGAAGAGCGGTTAGTGCAATGGCGTCGGGGCGTGATAAAGCTGAAACCAGTGCCAAACATGCCGATTCAGTGCGTAATTCACTGAATAAAATAATTGCCTCAGTGGCTACGATTAACCAGATGAATATTCAGATTGCTACTGCCTCGGAAGAGCAAAGCTCTGTTTCTGAAGAAATTAATCGCAATATTGTCATTATTAATCAAACAGTAAATGAAACAGCTGATGTTTCAAATAAAACGACCAGTATGAGTAATGCGCTGGCAGATTTAGCCTTAAACATGAAAGCTGTTATTTCCCAATTCAAAATCTAAATAGCCAAAGATGCGGCCAGTTAGCGGCCGCTTCCCTGTTTTTTATCAGCAATATAAGGACCTGCTGATAAACGGCGGGTACCTTTCTAACATATTGATTTTTTGAGTTTTTATATCCCAATACTCCCGTCTTTAATAGCCTTATCGAGGTAAAAGTTTTGTGACAGCCTTTGCGTTGCTACCTAATCTCGACTACAACTTTAATAAGGGCATACCCCTAGGTCTGATGCGCAGATTTCTGCATTGGCTTTCGTAGCACAGCGGTTAAGGATCTTTACCTTCCAGGATGGCATCGCGTTAATTGAAGAAGGTGTGACTGATGCTTTATCAAAATAACAATTCGAATATCAGGACTCGGGCGTTGCAGGCTATTAGACCTGTGCATTTGACAATGCTGTTATCGGGCTTTGTTTTACTGTTGTCATTGTCGATGGCACAGGCTGCTAATCGGCAATCAACTGAGATCGTCAGCTCGGTTGATAAAAATTTAATCAGCGATGGTCTTAATGCAGAATCTTATGTGGATATGGCTAATCAGCTGCTGGATCAGCAGCAGTTTCATAAAGCGCTGAATTTATATAGTAAAGCCATTTTATCGGACAGAGAGATTGATAATGCCTTTCTGGGTCGAAGCCTGGCCTATGGCGGCATCGGAAAGGCGCATGAATCGATTGCCGATTTGAATGTGTTTATCCTGAGAAATCCGCGTCATTCAATGGCTCATGTTTATCGTGGGATTCGTTATATGGCGCAGGGTAATACAGAATATGCAGAAGAAAATTTACTCAAAGCCATCAGACTGAATCCAAAAAACGCACAGGCTTATGATGATCTGGGTGTGTTATATGCGCAGCAAGGTGAGATCCAAAAAGCGCTGAAATACTTTGGTCAGACTTTAAGGCTTGATCCCTATAATGAAATGGCTTATCACAATCTGGCAATAGCGTATTATTTACTGGATGATAATGATAAAGCGCTGAAGTCAGTTAATCGCGCAATTCGTTTAATGCCCGAATCTCGTGATACCTATATCTTAAAGGCACAGATACTGGATTCTATGGGTAAAAGTGCTCAGGCAAAAGAAGTCAGAACCTATGCTCAATACCTGCAGGAAGAAGGCTGGACCGAGTCTGCATCGATTAACTAGGTTAAAATTTTCCGGCAGCTAAGACTTCACAAACAGCAGCCCCTGTAAGCAGCTTACAGGGGCTTTTTTATCTGCGATAAATGAATGCTTGGCAGAAGCGTACGAAATGATTAAAGTAACTGAATAATACAACAACAAAGATAAAACTATAACGACGCAAAAGCTGACAAGATTCAGGTATGAATAAAGCCAAAATAACAGGGAGCGCACAGATATTCCTGGTAAAAGATGTGCATGCAGCGGCTGATTATTACCGTGACAAGATGGGCTTTGACTGCACTTTGCTGGGTGAACCGATTGAGTTCTGTATTGCCGGGCGCGATAATCATCATTTAATGTTGAGTCAGTCAAGTGACTCTGAAAACGTTTCCGCTAATAAAAAAGTGATTGCCGATATGTGGGATGCCTATTTCTGGGTGGATAATATTGAAGCGCTATATGTAGAGATGGATCAGCGTGGCGTGATGATAGATTATGGCCTGAAACTGGCTAATTACGGTGTTAAAGAGTTTGGTGTTAAAGATATTGACGGTTATGAAATCGCCTTCGGACAAATTATAAAATAAACACAGCAGAAATTTCGTCAACGGACGCTAGATGGACGGGTCCGACAACTGGTAGCTGCCATTGATCAGAAAGCGGCCGCTGCATTTTGCAATGTACTTAACACGGTGTTTAAATATTTAAAGCTGATGTCACCAGTGTGCTGCCTGCCGATAATACCGCTGAGAATGGGGCGAGCTGATTATTCCGCCTAATTATTCACGGGTCTGAATGGAATTTTGTGCGGAACTGATCTATATACTAGCTAGAACGCTTTGTTGCGGCGTGGCAACCGAACACAGACAGTAGAAATTCGTAGAGGAAACAAAAATGAGTAGCGAAGAAAAGATTGATCCTGATTTGATGATGGGTTTGATTGAGGATGAGCTTGAAGAACGTAAATCAAAAAATGACCGGCGCAAGCAAGACTGTGAAGACAGCATGAAACAGGTAACAGAAACTGAGCGCAGGAAAAATGAAGACCGCCGCGAAGCGGATGCCTGAGGCATAAAATCCTGTCACCAAGCAGTTCAGTCGGGACATTGCTTCCTGATGAACTGCGAATATCTTTTTCCGGTGATTTATCATACTATTACCGGCCGATAAAAAATCCCCTGCCTTTACTATGTTAAACAGCGTTGTTAGTGTCGCCCCGATGCTTGACTGGACCGATCGTCATGAGCGGTATTTCTTGCGCCTGATTAGTCATCATGCACTGCTTTATACCGAAATGGTGACAACTGGCGCTATTATCTTTGGCGAGCGTGATCGTTATCTGCAGTACAACCAGCAGGAGCACCCGCTTGCATTGCAGCTGGGCGGTAGCGATCCTGCACAGCTTGCTGAATGCACCAAAATTGCAGCTGATTATGGCTATGATGAGGTTAACCTGAATCTTGGGTGTCCGAGTAATCGGGTACAAAATGGCAGCTTTGGTGCCTGTATGATGGCAGTGCCGGACAGTGTCGCCGAGTGTATTGATGCGATGAAGCAGGCTGCTAGTTTGACGGTTTCTGCAAAAACACGAATCGGTATTGATGAGCAGGATTCATTTGAAGAGCTGGTGCATTTTATCGGCACGCTGCACTTAGCCGGTTGTAATGATTTTATCATTCATGCTCGAAAAGCTATTTTGCAGGGCTTAAGCCCGAAAGAAAACAGAAGCATACCGCCATTAAGGTATGATGTCGTTTATAAAATTAAAGAGTTGTTTCCGCAGTGTCGTATCAGTATCAATGGCGGCATTAAAACGCTGGACGAGGTTAGTTCACATTTACAACGGGTTGATGGCGTGATGATAGGGCGTGAAGCCTATCACAATCCATATTTTCTGGCATCGGTTGATAAGTTTATATTTGATGATGATCATGAGATTCTGTCACGCCATCAGATTGTTGAGAGTATGTTTCCCTATATTGAAAGTGAAATGAAAAAAGGCCTGCGTTTACATTCAATAGTTCGTCACATGCTGGGTATTTTTCAGGGCGTCAAAGGAACGAAAGCCTGGAAAAGATACCTCAGTGAAAACGCCTGCAAGAGTGACGCAGGTATTGAAGTACTGCAGCAGGCGCTGACACTGGTTGATGATT
This sequence comes from Gammaproteobacteria bacterium, assembly GCA_029881795.1. Classification (GTDB taxonomy): domain Bacteria; phylum Pseudomonadota; class Gammaproteobacteria; order SZUA-229; family SZUA-229; genus JAUVDT01. The sequence continues at coordinate 96,859 of JAOULX010000009.1, read as the reverse complement.
GCCCGCTTAGTGTTGTTACAAGTCAAAGCTGAAGCGAAAAACTGATGGCGTTGCAGCGAAAAATTATTCATATTGATATGGATGCGTTTTTTGCAGCAGTAGAGCAGAGAGACTTTCCTGAATATCAGGGCAAGCCTTTGATTGTTGGTGGTGATCCGGATAAGCGCAGCGTGGTTGCTACCTGCAGTTATGAAGCCAGGGCATTTGGTGTTCGCTCCGCAATGCCGTCATCAAAAGCATACAAGCTTTGTCCACAGGCGATTGTTGTTAAGCCCCGTTTTGAAGCCTATAAAGAAACATCTCAAATAATTCGTTCGATATTTTCTCAGTATACCGACCTAGTTGAACCCTTGTCGCTGGATGAAGCCTATCTGGATCTGACACAAAATAGCTTGTTTGCTGGCTCAGCAACATTGATCGCCAGAGACATTAAAGAAAAAATACTGATGCGGACGCAGTTAACCGCATCTGCCGGTGTCTCATACAATAAATTTTTGGCCAAGATAGCATCCGACATGAATAAACCGGATGGTATTACGGTGATCACGCCAGAGCAGGGCGAAGCATTTATCTCGGGCTTGCCGATCGGCAAATTTTACGGCGTCGGTAAGGCAACAGAGGTGAAAATGAAATCACTGGGAATCTATCAGGGGGCGGATCTGAAAAAATTGTCGCTGCAACAGTGTCGTGATTATTTTGGCAAGTCGGCTGAGTATTATTACGATATTTGTCGTGGCATAGACAAGCGTCCTGTAGTCAGTCATCGGCAGAGAAAATCACTGGGTTCAGAAACGACATTTGAGAAAGACCTTGATGCAATAGGTGATATGGTAAAGTCTCTGAAACTGCTGGCAGCTGATGTGGCAGAGTCGCTTAGCCGAGAAGATCTTAATGGCTATACGGTCACGTTAAAAGTTAAGTACGATAATTTTGAACAAATTACTCGCAGTAAAACGCTGTCGATCGCGATAAAAGAAGCAACTGATTTGCTGGCTGTTGTCGAGGCGTTGCTGATAAAAACAGAGGTGAACAACAGAAAAGTGAGGTTGCTTGGTATTTCTGTTTCAAACTTTTGTTCGTTACAGAGCGAACAAAACAGGCCAATGATTCAGCGCGACTTATTTTAAGCCTTGGACGTGGAGTCGTTACGGCATGGTATAAGTAGGTTAGTGAGTTCTTATATTAATGCGGTGAATGAATAAATTTAATTAAATAATTATGCCGTTGCTTATTAAATTACTTTATCATGGCCAATCTTTGGACATGTTTTTATCGTATGATGTGGCATGTTTTTACTGAGGCAGACTTGGATGTTGCTAGCATTAAAAAAAATGATAAATCAGTTTCAGAAGTCGCCTCCTGTGAGCATTATGTTTCTGTCTGTGTTTATTATATTTGCCGCAATCATGTTCTGGTCAACCATCGAACGTCAAAACAGTTTTCTTGCTAATCAGACCTATTTGGCAGAAAAAGCCACGTTGAATGCACAACAAGCGGTTGAAAATGTCATCAGGAATCGCAGACAATTCGTGGCTTTGTTTGTTGAAGATAATATTGAAATGATCCGTTTTCTGGTAAACCAGCCGGAGAACGATAATTTGTATGTTCTGATAAAAAACAAATTAGCAAGATACATGCAGGGTTTGTTTACGATCAATGTAACAAATGATACAAATGAATTATTAATAACAGATTTTGATGGCTTTACCGGCAATGTTTGTCTCAATGATATTAAAGCCTACGCAGAAACCGGTCAGCACTCACTAAGAGTTCACCCCAATCACATTCTTTATCATTATGACATCCTGCATAAATTTGAAATAAAAGGACACGATTATATCTTTTTCGCCAGTTTCGGACTGGGGGAATTACAGAAGGCCTTGCAGTATTCTTCACCTGAAGGTCATCAGTTGATACTGATAAGAGAAACACCGAGGTATCTGATTGAAATCGGTGAGTCAGGTGGCCGGAATGCTATAGAAGCAAGGACTGATTTCCGTCTTACCGATGATGAAATGTCGCGTATTTTATCACGCACAAAAATCCAAGACTCCCACTGGTATGTTGTCGATATTGTTAATAATGATTTGCTGACTGAGTTCAGCAGAAAACTAATCAATCAGAATGTCATTATATTTTTTATCTTTACCTTGTTGCTGGTTGTTGTCAGGTATCTGATAGTTTCAAATATTCTGAAGAAGAGTAAGAAGATTCATGAGTTAAACAAAGAGCTAAAAGCATTGCTGTTGGTTGATACGCTTACCGGTTTATATAATAAAGATTATCTCGGAAAACAGCTGGATAAAGAATGGTCACGTGCCATGCGTGACAAAAAAGTAATGACGGTTTGTCTTATCGATATTGACCATTTCAAGCTTTATAATGACAATTATGGTCACTTGCAGGGCGACCAGTGTTTGCAGCGTGTAGCGAGAATAATAAAAAAAGTTTTCCAGCGTAAAAATGATTTTGCAGCACGTTTTGGTGGTGAGGAATTTTGCGTGGTGTTAAATGACAGTAGTGCAGAAAATCCACAAGAGCTGTTGTCGAAGGCGCACGAGTCGTTAAAAGAAAACCAGCTTGAGCATGCAATGTCACCGACCCAGCCTTATGTAACCTTCAGTATTGGGGTTGCATCTGTTATTCCGGATTGTACAAACAGTCCACAGGCATTGTTGGATCGAGCTGATAAGGCCTTATATGAAGCCAAGGCGTCTGGCAGAAATAAAACGGTCTATAGTCAGCTAAGCAATAATGAATTAATCTTCGCTGAGTAAGTGCTGGATGATACCGATTACTTCCGGGTTATCCCATTCGATCGCACCGAATAAACCGTAACGTATATTGCCTTTTTTATCGATTACGAAACTGGAGGGGAATGCAACCAGTTTCCAAGGCAGAACAGACAGACCTTCAGGGTCTGTAAGTACCGGGAAATCAATTGTCATCGGGCGCAGAAATGCCTGAACTTTATTCTCTTCTTCACCAATGTTAATCGCGAGTATTTTGAAGTTTGGATGCTTTATTTCGCTCTGCAGTCTGTTCAGTGATGGCAGTTCTTTAACGCAGGGAGGGCACCAGCTAGCCCAGAAATTGAGCAGTAAAACATCGCCTCGGTGGTTTTCAAAAGTATGCCGGGTAGCACTCAGATCGCTGAAATTTAAGTAGGGATTTGAAATCGTGCCTTGATATTGCTGCAGTCCTGCGTTCATGGTCGAGGTGCTAACAGCAGCCTGCTGGGGCGGTAAAAAGCGGGCACTACGGGGTTTTTTATACAATTTAAGCAGTTTGATCGCGCTTCGGATTATTGAAGGCGTTTTTTGATAAAGATTTTCTTCACTCAGATTGTCGGCTTTACGCACATTAAAGCCGTCAGCCACATCCGGTAGAACCTGTGTGATCACATCGCTGCCGCCTTTACGGAGATGTTGTTGCAAGCTCTCTAGCTGATAGCTTTTGCCGGATAACGCCGGCTGTGCGATGTAGATAGCAAGATTGCTGGCATAGGTGATGGGCAGGTACTCGAGGTCCTTGCCGACCTCTGAGGTATTGGTATAAAAGTTCGGATGGAACAGTATGGCGCTTTTAACAATGTCTTTGGTTGATGTATTGGTTTGCAGCTCTCTGGCGGCAAGTAAGGCAAATGCTGCAGCACGGCCGGTGGCAAACAGCGTGACTTCGCGTTTGCCCTGCGCGCTGCTGGCGATAATCAGATCGACTATATCACGCAGTTCGATAGTGTTATAACTGCGCCTGCCAGGTGCCGAAAAATATGCGCTGTGTAGATCGGCAATCCAGACTTCTGTGCCTTTTTCAGCCAGTGTTTGGGCAGTTAACTGTTCCTTACCATGCAATCCGTACTCACTGGGCAGCCATAATAAAAGACTGTCGGCTTTTTTTGTGGCGGAGCTGTATATGCTAACGGGAATATCGGTACCAGAACTTAGCGGAATCTGAATTTCTGCAGCGTAGACATTAAGCGTTATGGCTGATAATAATAAAGCGAGTAGGAATAATCTGTACATAAGAGTGTTTCTAAAATCTTTAATTAAAGGACTGGCTAAAGCCAAGCTGGAAAGTAACGTCCGGAGATGCACCGACCTGTATATCCTCGACCACGACAATCTCAAGGCGCTTATTATTGCCAAATTTTATATGTCCGCCAGAGCTGAGTTGAATACTGTCGCCGAGAAATTCAGTCTGGCTCTGATAAAAAGCACTGTGAAAATCCAGCTGAATATTCAGTACGAGCCGTTGCAGGGGCTGCCATTCTATGCCGGCTGTTGCAAAAAGAACATCGGATTTTTGTTGCTCGGTTAAAACTTCGGATTTACCGCTTAGCAGCAGACCAATATTATAATAGCGCCACCAGTTATTTCTAAAGCGGTACTCCTGGGCAAACCAGACTGCTATATCGGCCTGACCACTGCCACTAAGATCGGCAGCCTGACCTGTTGGTAACTTAAGACTGCTCCAGATGCTGGCTGATTGTGTGTTATCAGCATATAGCTGGTAAGCCAGATCGACTGTTATGTCACCGATATGATTATTGGCGCTGTCTAGCCGCAGAAGCTCGGTATTGTTCTGCTGGTATAAAAACAGTAACTGATCCTGTTGATAAAGCGGGCGCAGTCCTTCGGGAAAACCAAATGCATGATGAAAGTCATCAATAAAGTTGTCGAGTGATCCGGCTTCATGGCTGATCAGCGGAAGTCTTAAACGCAGACTGCTGCGCTGGCTAAGCGCGAACAAATAGATAAGGTTAAGCTCTTTGGTTTCGCCGTCGATATAAAGGCTTTCAGTGCCAACATCTTCAATGTTGATGGTATTGCTGGCATTGAGGGAAACAGAAAAAACCGATGAATCAGTTGCCGGCAATCTGGCAGGGCTGGCCAGTGGCAAGCCATAAATCAGGGTTAATGGATTAAGATCATGGGTCTGTAAAGGGCTGGCAGAATGAGCCAAATGAGACGAGCTCAGCAGTATGCACAGGCCTAAAAAAGCCCTGCTAGCAACAGGCCAGACAGGGCTTTTAGCAGACTGCATCGTCGGTTAACTAAAAATTCGACGATAAAGACTGAATTACTTCAGGCTAGCGTAATAAGCAGCCAGATTATCGATATCAGCGTTGCTTAATGGGCCTGACATTGCGTTCATAGTCGGGTCATTACGTGTTTTGTTTTTGAAAGCGTGTAACTGCTTGGCAGTGTATGCCTCTTTTTGGCCGGCCAGATTCGGGTAAGTGGGTACAGCACTGATACCCTGTGCGCCATGACAACCCATGCAGCTGGCAGCTTTAACTTTACCTGCAGCGGCATCACCGGCAGCGATAGCAGTAGAAGAAAGGCCTAAGATGGCTACAGTAGCCAGCGATACTAAAGTACGTTTCATGATTATCCTCCACAGATAAAAAATGATTTTTGTTATAAAAAATATCCGGCTATTGTGACAGAGCAAATATCTAAAGTAAATTTATCTATTTGCTCTATCTATCAGGGTTTTTTATGGGCTTTCAAGAATCCGTCTTATAGCAAGATAGCTTCTGCAGCAACAAAGGTGAGTAGACCGATGCTCATATTAATAGCCACCAGTTTGCGGATAGTGTTGAGGTTTTTAGCGGCTTCCGGGAAATTGTTATCAGCAACCAGTTTTTTCAGGTGTTTATAAGGCGCAAAATAGACGTGCATAAAGATCATCATCATTACCAGACCCATGGTGTGCATCAGATGAATATGCATGCCGGAGCCGGCAAACCCGCCAAAATGACTAAAAATCATGTAATAGCCGCTGACCAGCAGCGTCAGGATACTGATCCAGACCCAGAAAAAGAACCGGCTAAAGACATCAGCCCATAACGACAGGCGTTGCGGTGGTTCCAGTAAGCTGGCAGCAGCCGGGCGCAGCGCCATATACGCGAAAAACATGCCGCCGACCCAGATGACAGCAGCCAGAATGTGCAGAGTTTTAGCTAAAAACACGGATCTTCTCCAATAAAGTTGAGTAATTTAGTGAGGATATACGATTGAGATTTAATCACAAGCAGATTAATAACTGTTTGATTTTGAATCGATTTCACCGCTAAACCAGCAATAGTTATGGAATTTGCGTAAATTGAGCTGAAATAAGCCGGTTAATCGGGTAAAGTGTGGCCTCATTTTTAAACCAATATTGAGGTTAAGGTCATGGCAGATTATAAAATCGCCCCGTCAATTTTATCAGCAGACTTCGCTAAATTAGGTCAGGAAGTGGATGATGTTATCGCATCAGGTGCTGATATTGTTCATTTTGACGTGATGGATAATCACTATGTTCCTAATCTGACCATCGGTCCGCTGGTTTGTGAGGCGCTGCGTAAACACGGCGTCACCGCTGAGATCGACGTGCACCTGATGGTAAAGCCGGTTGATCGTATTATTCCTGATTTTATTGACGCCGGTGCAAGCTATATTACGTTCCACCCGGAAGCCTCTGAGCATATCGACCGCACTTTGCAAATGATCCGCGAAGGTGGCTGTAAGTCAGGTCTGGTATTTAACCCGGCTACCCCTTTAGATTGCTTAAAGCATGTGATGGATAAAGTGGATGTGATCTTACTGATGTCGGTAAACCCTGGTTTTGGTGGCCAGAGTTTTATTCCGGAAACACTGAACAAATGTCGTCAGGCACGTAAGATGATCGACGAAAGTGGTTTTGATATCCGTCTTGAAATCGATGGTGGCGTTAAAGTGGATAACATCCGTGAAATCGCTGAAGCCGGTGCGGATATGTTTGTTGCGGGTTCAGCTATCTTCGGTGCCAAGAACGATGCTGATGCTAATGTTTACAACACCGTTGTAGGCCAGATGCGTGATGAGTTAGCTAAAGCTAAAGTATAAACACAGTCTTAAGGCAAAAGTCGTCAGTCATCAGTTTTAAAGCTGTTTGACTGTCGGCTAAAAACTTACGACTTCTGACGGACTTCCTCCCATGATGAAAAAACCTGAAATGGTACTGATCGATGTCGATGGCACTTTAGTTGATAGTGTGCCTGATCTGGCGTACTGCGTAGATGAAATGATGAAAGCGCTGGGCATGCCAGAGCACGGCGAAGCTAAAGTACGGAACTGGGTCGGTAACGGTGTTGAGCGGTTAACGCGTCGCGCGTTAATTGGCCAGCTTGATGGCGAGCCGGATGATGCCTTGTTTGAAAAGGCTTACCCGATCTTCCTCGATTTGTATGATAAAAATGTCTGCGAGAAGAGCTGCCTGTATCCGGGTGTTGCAGAAGCGATGGCATTTTTAAAAGACACGGGTATTAAACTTGGTTGTGTAACAAACAAAAATGCCCAGTTCACGCTGCCTATTCTTGAGAAACTGGGCGTTAAAGATGATTTTGAAATCATTGTATGCGGTGATACCTTAAGCAAGAAGAAGCCCGATCCTGAGCCATTGCTACATGCTGCCAGAGAACTCGGGGTAAGTCCTGAAAACTCGCTGATGCTGGGTGACTCAATGAGCGACGTAAAAGCCGCGCGTGCAGCCAATTTCAATATTATCTGCATGAGTTATGGTTATAACCATGGTGAAGATATCCGTGACTATAATCCGGATGCAGTGGTAGACCGGATGGATGAGATTAAAACAATTATCGACTGGTCATAGCTATTGAATCTGTCGCAAAGAAGCGCAGGCACAGAGTCAGCAGCTAAGCGTTTGTGTTGTTCTGTGTATGCGGCTGAGTTTGCTGCAGATTATGCCTTTAAGCCATAAACCGTTTTATGATATAAACACTCTATGAAACTCTTAATTTTTCAGCAAGGTCAGTTTTCCTTTAAAGAACGATGGTAAAGCCAGGCTTGCATCATCACACATTCGTTCGATTATAATTAAAGAGAAATAAGCATGTCTCCTGAAGAGTTTCAAAACCTGCAAAATCAAGATTTTCGTCGCATCCCATTAGTCAGGGAAGTGCTGGCTGATCTCGATACCCCGTTAAGTACCTATCTTAAATTAGCGAATCAGCCATATACCTATCTGTTCGAGTCGGTTCAGGGAGGCGAAAAATGGGGTCGCTATTCATTCATTGGTTTGCCATGTCGAAGCGTGGTAAAAATCTCAGGTCGGCAGATTGATATTGAAACCGATGGAGTAGTGGTTGAGTCAATACAGTCAGATGATCCTTTGGGCTGGATTGAAAATTACCAGCAGCAATTCAAGGCTTATGATCTGGGAGATATCTCTCGCTTTAGTGGCGGCCTGGTGGGGTATTTTGGTTATGAAACCGTGGGCTATATTGAACCACGGCTGGCAAACATTGATAAATCGAATGCCCCCAGAGATGAGTTGGAGACACCGGATATATTGTTAATGTTGTCTGAAGAGTTGGTGGTGTTTGATAATCTGTCGGGCAAGCTGAAAATTATTGTCTATGTTGATGCGACTGAAGACGACGCATATAACAATGGACAGGCTCGTTTAAAAGAGCTGGAATATGACCTTCATAATAATATGCCAAGTTATACGCCAGCCTCAATCAGTAAAAAAATCAAAGAAGATGATTTTGTTTCAGGCTTTACTGAGCAGGGTTATAAAGATGCGGTAGCCAAAGCGCGAGAGTACATTATTGATGGCGATGTCATGCAGGTGGTGTTATCGCAACGTATGTCGATACCGTTTAGCGCTAGGCCGCTGGATTTATACAGGGCTTTACGCAGCCTGAATCCGTCTCCCTATATGTATTATCTGGATTTAGGAGACCATCAGGTGGTTGGTTCGTCGCCAGAAATACTGGTGCGACTGGAAGATGATGTGGTGACGGTAAGACCGATTGCCGGCACTCGGCCGCGTGGTAAAGACCAAGCCGAAGACATCGCGCTGGAAAAAGATTTATTAGCCGACCCTAAAGAGCTGGCCGAACATTTAATGCTGATTGATTTGGGCCGTAATGATGCCGGTCGGGTCAGTGAAATAGGAACCGTAGAACTGACTGATAAAATGACCATCGAGCGTTACTCACATGTGATGCATATTGTTTCAAACGTCATCGGCAAACTGAAAAAAGGCATGTCTGCAATGGATGTGTTGCGTGCTACTTTTCCGGCTGGCACCGTCAGTGGTGCCCCTAAAATTCGTGCGATGGAAATCATCAGTGAACTGGAACCGGTAAAACGGGGTATTTATTCCGGGGCGGTAGGTTACTTGTCATGGAATGGAAATATGGATACCGCGATTGCGATCCGTACCGCTGTGATAAAAAATGGCACGTTAAATATTCAGGCCGGTGCCGGCATCGTATATGATTCGGTGCCTGACAATGAATGGGCTGAAACTATGAACAAAGGCCGGGCTGTTTTTCGGGCGGTCGCTCTGGCTGAAGTTGGACTTGATGGTTCGCATCGTTAGGAATTTTAGTTAACTCTCCCTGAACTTTTTTGTGAACGATAAACTTATGAAAATATTTGCACAGCGTGTTGTAAATCACGCCTGGTTTGATTACTCGATTATTGCATTAATTTTAGTTAATGCGGTGATTCTAGGTCTTGAAACATCGGCCTCCATAATGGCAGCTTATGGCCAGCAGCTTGAATTCAGCAGCGGCGCGATACTGGTTCTGTTTATGGCAGAAGCGTTATTAAAAATGATAGCGGTTATGCCAAGATTGAGTTTGTATTTTAAAGATGGCTGGAATCTGTTTGATTTCTCGGTCATCGTTTTATCACTGCTTCCTGCAACGGGTGAGCTGGCAATGGTGGCGCGTCTTGCGCGTTTGTTACGGGTTATGCGTCTGATCTCGACCATACCGGAATTACGATTGATAGTGAGCACATTAATTCGTTCATTACCGGGTATGAGCCACGTCATCATGCTAATGAGTGTAATTTTTTATATTTATGCAGTAGCGGGTTACCATCTCTTTGCTGCGCATGATCCGCAGCACTGGGGTAGCCTCGGTGTGTCTTTATTAAGCTTGTTTCGTGTTGTGACACTGGAAGACTGGACGGATCTGATGTACACCGCGATGGAGATGAATGTTTATAGCTGGATTTATTTCGTCAGTTTCGTGGTCATGGGGACCTTTGTTATCATCAACCTGTTTATTGCGGTAGTATTAAATAATCTGGATGAAGCCAAGCAGGAGCAGTTAAAAGAGCTGCAAGGTCCGGTTGGCAAAGATGATATTCTGGATGAATTAAAAACGACCCAGCAGGCACTGCTGCGACTGCAAGAAAAAATAGAACGCATGTCTAGTTAGGCATAACAGAGAAAATTATATGGTTTTGATGATAGATAATTACGATTCATTTACCTTTAATCTGGTTCAGTATTTAGGTGAACTGGGTGCACAGGTTGAGGTGCATCGTAACGACCAGATAACAATTGCAGATATAGAGGCCATGAAACCGGAACGTATTATGGTATCACCGGGTCCCTGTACACCAAACGAGGCGGGCATATCGATGCAGGCAATAGAGCATTTTGCCGGTAAATTACCCATTCTAGGTGTTTGTCTTGGGCATCAGTCTATCGGCCAGGTTTTCGGTGGCAAAATTATTCATGCCAGAGAAATAATGCACGGTAAAACATCGATGATCCATCATAAAGGTGTCGGTGTTTTCAGTGGCCTGGAAAGTCCCTATGAAGCCACGCGCTATCATTCACTGGTGATCGAGAAAGAATCGCTGCCCGACTGTCTTGAAATTACAGCCTGGACAGAAAACAAAGACGGAAGTATCGATGAGATAATGGGTGTGCGTCATAAGGAACTGCCGATAGAAGGCGTGCAGTTTCACCCCGAGTCCATCCTGACTCAGCATGGCCATGATTTGTTGCGCAATTTTCTGGCTATGTAGAGGCTATGCTAGCCGTTGACAGCAGATAAAGAAGCGCGCTCTATTTAGAGCAGACAGCTAGCGAATAGAGCCTAACAGGCTTATCGATCATGCATCAGTTCTTATCTGATAATAAGTAATAAGCCCTCATGGTTATTATTAAATTTAAAGTTGCCGCTGTTGAGCCAAGGTATAAAACATTTTGAATTCTGGATCTGCTGACTCTGTTATCTTGCTAAAAAAGCAGTCTTGTAATGTCTGCAGCAAATAAAAACATACCGGTTTTATTACTGACGATCATCCTCGCCAGTCTGTCGACGATTGCACCTTTTACTATCGATACGTATCTGCCTTCTTTTCCCAGTGTAGCGACTGAACTGAATGCTTCGACGATGCAGATGCAGCAAAGCTTGAGTATGTATATGCTCGGTTTTGCGATGATGACACTCTTCAGTGGTGCGATTTCCGATGCGCTGGGGCGCCGCTCTATAACGCTGCTGGCTTTGTTTGTCTATGCGGTGAGCTCTTTTGCCTGTTCCCAGGTCAATGATATAGACACGTTTCTATGGTTGCGACTGCTGCAAGGGGTGGCTGCCAGTGTCGGTATTGTGATCGGCCGGGCCGTGGTCAGAGATCTGTATAGCGGTGCAGAAGCACAACGGATGATGTCAAATGTCATGCTGTTTTTTGCCATGGCTCCGGCCATCGCTCCGATAGTTGGTGGCTTACTCGAAGTGACGCTGGGCTGGCGTTATATATTTGTATTTTTAATGTTGTTGGGCTTGCTGGTTTTTAGCCTGGTCGCCTTATATCTGCCGGAAACACTGCCACCGCAGCGTCGTCATTCATTGCATCCGCTGCTGCTGCTAAAAAATTATATCCACGCCATGACACATTTGCATTTTACCGTGCTGGCATTAATCGTGGCTTTTAATTTTGCAGGCTTCTTTATTTATATCATGTCCTCGCCGCAGTTATTGTTCAGTCACCTGGGCTACGCGGCAGACGAGTTTTATATTATGTTCGTACCGGTCGTATTAGGTATTATGGCTGGCTCGTATGCGTCGGCACGGCTTGCAGGTTATTACCCGCCGATGAAAATTATTCTGGCCGGCTCGTTGATTATGCTTGGTGCCTCGGTGTTGAATTTGTGTCAGGCCTACTGGTTAAATATCAACGCATTAAATGTTATTGCCCCGATTGTGTTTTATGCAGTAGGTATGGCGCTGACAATGCCGGCACTGACGGTGATGGGAATCGATCAGTTGCCGAATAACAAGGGACTGGCTTCTTCATTACAGAGTTTTATGCACATGGGAGGCAATGCCGTGGTCGCGGGTGTGGTGGCACCACTGGTGTTTGACAGTATAAGTGGACTGGCGTTGACGATGCTGAGCTTTCATGCGGTCGGTCTATTGTTATTTGGCGGGGTGTTGTATTTTTCGAAACCTGCTGTTGTGCAGAATAAAGCGGCTTGACCACGTCACGGTGGCACGCGACAATCAGTGTTAATCAAAAGATCCGGAATAAATAAGAAAAGGGTATTAGATGATGGATATGCCAGCAGCCATTAAGGCCGTGACAGAACGTAGAAATTTGTCAGTTGATGAAATGACTGATGTGATGCGCAGCATTATGACCGGTGCAGCCACAGCGGCACAAATTGGCGGCTTTTTGGTCGGACTGCGGATGAAAGGCGAAACCGTGGATGAAGTCACTGCGGCTGCGGCGGTAATGCGAGAACTGGCAAACAAAGTTGAAGTGAATAAAGAGCATCTGGTCGATACCTGTGGTACCGGTGGTGATTCATCCGGATCGTTTAATATCTCAACCGCCAGTGCGTTTGTTGTAGCTGCTGCCGGTGGCCGTGTTGCCAAGCACGGCAATCGCTCTATTACCAGTAAGTCCGGTAGCGCAGATGTGTTAGAAGCAGCAGGTGTTAATCTTAATGTGACACCAGAGCAGGTCGCGGCGTGTGTTAATAATGTCGGTGTTGGTTTCATGTTTGCACCGGCTCATCACAGCGCCATGAAGCATGCGATTGGCCCGCGTAAAGAAATGGCTGTGCGCACCATTTTTAATGTGCTCGGTCCGTTAACCAATCCGGCCGGTGCACCTAACCAAGTGCTTGGGGTTTTTGATAAGGCCTGGGTTGAGCCGCTGGCGCAGGTGTTAAAAAACCTTGGTAGTGAGCATGTGCTGGTGGTGCATGCTGAGGACGGACTGGACGAAATCAGTATTGGCAGTGAAACGCATATTGCCGAATTAAAAGATGGCGCAATAAAAACCTATAGTATTAAGCCGGAAGATTTTGGTATGAAAACGGTTGCGCTGGATGCGGTGCGGGCGAAAGATGCAGCGCACAGTCTCAAAATCATACAGTCGGTATTTGCCAATACAGCCGGCCCGGCTAAAGATATTGTTTGCCTTAACGCAGGTGCCGCAATTTATGTTGCAGGTCTGGCAACGACACTGGCCGAAGGGGTGGCGCGGGCAGATGAAGTTATTGCCTCCGGTGAGGTTAAAAACAAACTCGAAGAACTGATAGCATTAAGCAACCAGTAATCGCTATTACTATTCATTACATCACGGCAGGAAAAAACCATGTCACAGTCAGATATTCTGGTTAAGATTTTACAGCGTAAGGCAGAAGAAAATAATGAACGCAGTAAAATTATTGGCATCGATGAATTAACAGAGCGAGCCAGTCAGGCATCAAAGCCGCGTGGTTTTATTCAAAGTATGCGAAATAAAATTAACGCCGGTGATGCCGCGGTGATTGCTGAAATAAAAAAAGCATCACCCAGTAAAGGCGTGATGCGCGAGCACTTTGTACCGGCCGAGATTGCGAAAAGTTATGCTCAGCATGGTGCAGCCTGTCTATCGATTTTAACAGACCAAGATTATTTTCAGGGTTGTACTGATTATTTAATTGAAGCGCGGGCGGCCTGTGATCTTCCGGTGATCCGCAAGGATTTTATAATTGATCCTTACCAGGTGTATGAAGCCCGTGCGATGGATGCCGATTGTATCTTATTGATCGTTGCAGCTTTAGATGATGCTTCTCTGCATGGATTATTGGCGCAGGCTAATCAATTGGGAATGGATGTGTTAATGGAAGTGCACGATGAAGGCGAAATGAAGCGAGCGCTTGAGACAGATTGTGAACTGATAGGCGTTAATAATCGAAATTTGCGTACCTTTGAAACCTCTTTAGATACCACTTTGCGTATGCTGCCGATGGTGCCGGATAAGCGTTTGCTGGTGACAGAGAGCGGTATTCATACGGCGGATGATGTGCGTATGATGAGAGAAAATCAGGTCAACGCCTTTCTGGTGGGTGAGGCGTTTATGAAAGTTGAAGAGCCGGGTGAAAAACTGGCGGAGTTGTTTTTTAAATAATCATATACTTTCTGTGTCAGATGCCATGATCTAGGTGGCAGATTTAGTTTGCTGTCGTTACAGATGTCCCGGCTGCCATAAGCCTGAAAAAAGTCAGCACTAACGCTCAGATTATAAATATTTCATACTGTTAGCCGAAGCTAAAAGCGTCAGGGCAACTTGTCTGTCACTTTTCAGCAGCAAAAACTTTTCAGTCGGGATTTAAATAAGCGGCACAGGTTTTTAACGTGTCCCAAACACCACAATGGTTTTACCATGGGCGCTGATCAGGCCGTCGTGTTCAAGGTCTTTTAATACCCTGCCAGCCATTTCTCTTGAGCAGCCGACAATTTTAGAGATATCCTGACGGGTGATGCTGATTTGCATGCCGTCGGGGTGAGTCATGGCGTCCGGCTGTTTGGCCAGCTCCAGTAGTGCTGCGGCTATGCGTCCGGTAACATCGAGTGTCATCAGGTTTCTGACCGACTGACTGGTTTTCAGTAGCCTGTTGGCCATTTGCTTGGCCAGCATTTCCAGTATTTGATAATCTTCTTTAAAGAGTTCGCGGAAGCGGTCGTAGGTGATTTCAGCGATTTCGCAATCATGTTTGGCAACGACCAGAGCAGAGCGCTGGAAGGTTTCATCAAACAGCGCCATTTCACCAAAAAAATCGCCAGAATTCAGGTAGGCGAGTATGATATTGCTGCCATCTTCATCCTCGGCCTGTACGATTACCGCGCCGTCGATGATATAGTACAGTGTTTCCGATTTATCACCTTCGTGGATGATGTTTTTTCGGGCACTGTATTTTTTACGGTGACAGTTTGCCAGCAACTTATCGAGAGACGGGTTTGATTTGGTAACCAGAGGTATCTTGTTCATTATTATTATCTGCTAGTTTTTTGGGGCTAGTTTTTCGGGCTGATTTTTTGGCTGGTCTCGATTAATTACCGTTGGCCAGTTTTTATCCATTTGATGTAATTTCGCAAATCGAAGCCATTACATCAAGTATTTTATGAGTTTTATTGAGGTTAAAGCATGAAAACAAGGGTTAAGTGGCTTGATAACATGACATTTGTCGGTGAATCTGAAAGTGGTCATTCAGTAGTGATGGATGGTCCGCCAGAGGCGGGTGGCAGAAACTTAGGTATCCGTCCGATGGAAATGGTGTTGCTTGGCCTCGGCGGCTGTTCTTCATTTGATGTGCTGATGATTTTACAAAAAGGCCGTCAGAACATAACGAACTGTCATGTCGAAATCAGTGCCGAGCGAGCGCAGACCGACCCCAAGGTTTTTACTAAAATTCACGCTCATTTTGTTGTTGAAGGTAACAAACTGAATCCAAAGCAGGTAGAAAAGGCGGTAGCGCTATCTGCTGATAAATATTGTTCTGTGTCAATTATGCTGGCTTCTACGGTTGAAATTACGCATGACTATGAAATTATCGATTTGTCTGAATAAATAATAAATAAAAAGTGATTAATAAATGGTTTTTAGTGAATTAGTAAAAAGTTATTACAACAGCTGGTTTCGTTTTCATCCTGAGTCTGCCGTTGCAGTTGGCGTGTCGGGCTATGAGGATATATTAAAACCTTATTCCGATGATGATATTGGTGCCCTGATTGCATTAAACAAAAGCCTGTTGTCATCGCTGCAGGAGCTGAATACAAACAGCTTGTCAGAGGATGAAAAGATAGATTTTAATATCTTGTATTCAGCGGCCTCAGGCGAGCTGCATGAGTTGCTGGAAAGAGATTGGCGTTATCGTAATCCCATCGAGTTTTTACCGCTGAATGCGATACATCAGTTATTGATGCGTCCTATTGATAACTTGCATGCGGCAGTTAAGCACAGGCTGCAGGCGATACCATCGCATTTGCGCGGTGCTAAAATTTTGTTACAACAGCAGCCTGAATTAATACCGCCCGTCTGGCTACAGTCTGCGATTGATCAGGCATCTGCAGGTGTAGGTTTTATTCTTAATCTTGAGCAGCATCCGGTTGTTCTCAAGCATTTCAGTAAGCCAGAGCGCTTACATGAAATAGCCGAACAAGCCAGTCACGCGCTTAATGATTTTGCTGTTTTCATGCAAAGAGAATTACAGCCGTTAGCAGCCGGTGATTTTGCCTGTGGTAAGACGACCTATGAGCGACTGTTAAAGGAAAGTCATTTTATACCGCTGACAACAGAGCAGCTGTATAACTTTGGCAGCGATTTATTTGAACAGACACAGGCTCAGTTAAATCAATTGCTGGAGGGTGCCAGTGTGCAGCAAACGCTGGATAAAATTAAAGCAGACACCCCTCCAAGAAAAAAACTACTTGAATATTATCGTCAGAGTATGCAAAAAGCACTGGCCTTTATCAGCGAAAAAGATCTGCTGACTGTACCCCAGTCGCAGCGTCTCTCGGTGATTGAAACGCCTGACTTTTTGCGCCATGAGATTCCTTTTGCAGCCTACGATGAACCGACCCGGACAGATCCGCAGCAGCATGGTTATTATTATGTCACCCTGCCTGAGCAGGCAGCTGGCCTAGCAGAACACAATAAAACTTCAATCGATTTGACTTCGGTGCATGAGGCCTATCCCGGCCATCATTTACAGTTTAGTACAGCAAACCAGATAGAGGCTGCGAGCAGTCTGGTGCGTGTATTAAATGCGACATCGACTTTTTACGAGGGCTGGGCGCTGTATTGTGAAGAGCTGATGGTTGAGCAGGCGTATCTGAAAAAACCAGAACATAAAATCATTATGCTGCGTGACCGGTTATGGCGGGCTTTGCGCGTTATGATCGATATTGATATTCATACCCGGGGTATGAGTATCGAGCAGGCTGCACAACGACTGTGTGATGAGCTCGGTTTTGAATATGCACAGGCAAAAGCTGAGCTGAACTGGTATAGCCTGGCACCAACCGTACCGATGTCGTATGCCACTGGCTGGGGCTTGATTAAATCGGTACGTGAGATTTTGCAGCAGCAGACAGGATTTGAGCTGAAAAAATTTCACGATGATTTGTTGTCAGCAGGCTCTGTACCATTACCACTGGTTTTTCAGTCCCGTTTTGGTGATTCGGTAAATACCGACGTAATGAATAAACTGTTTCCCGGTTAAATAGATAGCGTTAAAAGAGATACTGAATGAAGAAGCCGAATCCTGTTGGCGGAATGCGCCATGTCGCTTTATGGGTGAATAATTTTGATGCCTGTGAATATTTTTATACGGAATTAATTGGCATGCAGGTAGAATGGCGACCAGATGCCGATAACCTGTATATGTGTTCCGGCTGTGATAATGTCGCGCTACATCGCTCCGAGCGTGATATGACAGGGGATCAGCACCTCGATCATATCGGCTTTATATTAAATAAAATCGGCGATGTGGACCAGTGGTATGAGTTTTTAACAGCGCATGATGTGGTTGTTTTTAAGCCGCCTAAAACGCACCGTGATGGCGCCCGTAGTTTTTACTGCCGGGACCCTGACGGCAATGTGGTGCAGATGATTTATCATCCACCTGTATCTGATAAGTGTTTAGAAGAGAAATAGTGTGAGTAAAAATAAACTGAAATTACATGGTTTTAATAACCTGACTAAAACATTAAGTTTTAATATTTATGATGTGGTTTATGCACGCAGTTCCAGTGATGAAAAAAAATATATTGAATATATTGATGAAATGTATAACGCAGACCGTCTGACCCAGATTCTGACGGATGTTGCCGATATTATCGGAGCCAATATATTGAATATTGCGCATCAGGATTATGATCCTCAGGGTGCTAGTGTGACCATACTGATTTCAGAAGAGCCGATTGTGTCAGAGCAGTTATCTAACAAAGAAGAACCGGGTCCGTTACCTGATGCGGTGGTAGCACATCTTGATAAGAGTCATATTACGGTTCATACCTACCCGGAAAGTCATCCTGAAAATGGTTTAAGTACGTTCCGTGCAGATATTGATGTTGCAACCTGTGGCCGGATCTCACCACTGAAGGCATTGAATTATCTGATACACAGTTTTGAGTCGGACATTGTGATTATGGATTACCGGGTTCGTGGTTTTACCCGTGATGTCAATGGTAATAAACTGTTTATCGATCATGATATCAATTCGATTCAGAACTATATTGCTGATGATACCAAAGACATGTTTCAGATGGTGGACGTGAATGTTTATCAGGAAAATATCTTTCACACCAAGATGGTCAGAAACGATATCGATATAGATAATTATTTATTCGGTTCGCTTAAAAATGATTACTCTGAGTCGGAGATACGCCATATAGGCAGAATTCTTAATCAGGAAATGAGTGAGATATTCTACGGCCGTAATCTGGCTGAAGGTGTGGGGCTGATTCTGGATTAGAAAAGTGCGTGGTATAAAAGGCGGTTTGCAGTAAAGATAAAAAATTTAAAATTCAGCTGATAACGACATACAAAAAATAGAATTTTCTGCTCACTGCTCACTGCTCACTGCTCACTGCTCACTGCTCACTGCTCACTGCCCACCATCATCAGACCTCAAGTATCTTCATGACCGGCTCGTTAAGACTTGGCTCATCATTAAAACCGGATACCAGTAACACCGTGTGGCCGCTTTTGGTGAGATTGCATTTGTTACTGATAACCGAGCAAAGCGAGCGCCAGTCATGTGTTGCTGGTTCGTCTACCAGCACCGGTACCACGCCCCAGTGCAAGGCCAGAGTTCGGTTTACTCTGGCGCTGGAACAGACACCGATACACGGTGCAGAGGGTCTGGCGGCGGCAAGGATGCGAGCTGTGGTGCCGGAATGGGTCGGGACAATAATGCCCTGCAGTTTTAAATCGTCAGTCAGCCTCAGTGCTGCCCGTGCCACTGCTTCGCGGACCGGGTATTCGCCTTTACTGGATTGATCAATTCGCTGGCCAAAACTGTTGCTTTGCCACTGATGGTTTTCAATCTCACGCAGAATTCTGTCCATGGTTTGAACTGCTTTAACCGGGAATTTACCACTCGCGGTTTCTCCCGATAGCATCACGGCATCTGCGCTGCCCAGAGCGGCGTTTGCGACATCGCCGACTTCGGCGCGGGTAGGCCGGGCTGAGCTGATCATCGATTCCAGCATCTGTGTGGCAACAATCACCGGGCGGTCGTATTCGCGGGCTTTTTGAATCAGTTTTTGCTGCAATAAGGGCACGCTTTCGGCAGGTAGTTCAATGCCAAGATCGCCACGCGCAATCATTATGCCGTATGAGGCGGCAAGAATTTCGTCGATATTCTCAATCGCTTCGGGTTTTTCAATCTTCGCTATCACCGGTATATCGGCGTGCTGTTT
Organism: Gammaproteobacteria bacterium; assembly: GCA_029881795.1. Taxonomy (GTDB): domain Bacteria; phylum Pseudomonadota; class Gammaproteobacteria; order SZUA-229; family SZUA-229; genus JAUVDT01. The sequence continues at coordinate 77,352 of JAOULX010000009.1, read as the reverse complement.
TTTCAGATAACGCTGCAAGGTCTGGATATCGCCGGCATTACGTACAAAACTTAAAGCGATGAAATCGACATCGGCTTCGATTGCCAGTTTGGCGTCGTCCTTATCTTTGGCGGTAAAGGATGGGGTCGAAAGCTGTGAGTCTGGCAGGTTCATGCCTTTGTGGTTTTTTAGCAGCCCGCCATAGATCACTTTGCAGTGTACGTCGCGGCCTTTTATCGCACTGACGTTTAGCTCCAGGTTGCCGTCATCCAGCAATATACGCTCGCCTGGTTTTATATCTTTGTGTAACTGGCGATATTGAGAGCTGATCAGTCCCGCTTGGCCGGTGAACTGACGGCTGCTAACAATTACCTTGTCACCGTCTTGCAGAGTAATGGCGCCTTCTTCAAATTTGCCAACCCTGATTTTGGGACCACATAAATCCATGATGATGGCGACGTGTTTGTCGAGGCGTTTTGCTGCGCGACGGATACGCATGACCAGCTGACGATGGCTGTCATGATCGCCATGAGACATGTTTAATCTGAACGCATTGACATCAAGTCGTAGCAGTTTTTCAATGGTGGCAGTTTTTTCACTGGCAGGCCCCAATGTGGCAATAATTTTGGTTCGGCGCCATTGCAGGTGTGCCGAGAGGGGTTTTAAATCTGATGTTTTTTTAGCCGAACGGTGTGTTTTCACGGCATCTGTCCCTGTATTTTTTGTAATTGCTGACTAGTATTTAATAGCATAAACACCCTGCTTAATGCTGTTTTGTATGAAAATATTAGCATGCACAATCTAATTAATTCTGTATTTTATAATATTATGATATAATGCGCGCCCTATTGTGGGCTGTTACAGCTGACAAGCCTTCGGATATTTCGTAAGTCTCTTGATTTTACTGATTTTTTTGGTGATATCGCGAAATTGATTTTCGAGATTTAGGAAATATCCGATATGCCCCCTCCTCATGCAGCATGAGGTTAATAATGGGAACCGGTTTCCCGTGACAAAGTATTTGGAGTAACTATGCAAAACCCTAAACTGAAGCAGTATTTAATGTGTCGTAACCGTGAAGGTGATGGTCTTTCCTATGATCTGATCTCGCTGATTCATGAAGTTAGTATCACGTGTAAAGAAATCGCTTCAACGGTCAGCCTGGGTCCACTGTCTGGTGTGTTAGGTGTTGCGGGTTCTGAAAACGTTCAGGGCGAAACGCAAAAAGAGTTAGATATTATAACCAATGACATGATGTACGATCACCTGAAATACACCGGCCTAACTGCCGGTATGGGTTCGGAAGAAATCGATGATCCATTGATGATCCCGGAAGGCATTCAGCGTGGTGAATACCTGATGATGTTTGATCCTTTAGATGGTTCATCTAACATTGATGTAAATATCTCTGTCGGTACTATCTTCTCAATCGTTAAAGCGCCTAAAGGCTCTTCAGCCGATCCAGAATTGGCTGATTTCTTACAGCAAGGTACAAAGCAAGTTGCAGCTGGTTTCGTCGTTTACGGTCCATCAACCGTTCTGGTGTTAACCACCGGTAAAGGTGTTAATACGTTTACACTGGATCACCGTATTGGTGAATTCGTACTGACAGAACAAGGTGTAACGGTACCTGAGGAAACTAAAGAGTTCTCAATCAATCTGTCTAATCAGCGTTTCTGGGAAAAGCCGGTGCAGGATTACATCTCTGACTGTCTGCAAGGTGAAGAAGGACCGTTAGGTCAGCGCTATAACATGCGCTGGGTTGCTTCTATGGTGGCTGAGGTTTACCGTATTTTGACGCGCGGTGGTATTTTCATGTACCCGTTTGATACGCGTGAAGCCGGTAAAGCGGGTAAATTGCGTTTAATGTACGAGGCTAACCCAATGAGCTTTATCATGGAGCAGGCCGGCGGCATGAGCTCGACGGGTCGTGAACGTATTATGGAAGTGGAAGCGACCGGTCTGCACCAGCGTGTTCCTGTGATCATGGGTTCAAAGAACGAAGTTCAGAAAGTGGTGGATTACCACACAAAAGCCGAGAAAGCGGCTTAATAAGCTAGTTAAATTTGCTGAAGAAAAAGCCCGCGAGATTGAGAAATCCGTGGGCTTTTTTGTGTTTAAAAGAAAGTGTGCGGTGTTCGGTTGGCAGTGGTCGGTAAAAGACTAAAATTATGCAAACCGCAAACCGCAAACCGCAAACCGCAAACCGCAAACCGCAAACCGCAAACCGTTTTAAAGCCGGTACGCCGTCTTAGTCATCACTTTTGATGTCAGTGTCATTAGTTTTCTCACTAGCCAGGGCAGTTCTCGGCCACCATGTTCAAGTGCAACGGTGGCGTGGTGCTGCTCGTCTTCTTTCATTTGTTCAAGGATCGCCCGGCTACGCTGATCGTTTTCCGGAAGTTTTTCTAAATGATCTTGCAGGTGCTTAACGACTTGTTTTTCGGTCTCGGCAACAAAGCCTAGGCTCCATTTGTCGCCGGCAGCGCCAGCAGCAGCGCCGATCACAAAGGAGCCTGCATACCAGAAAGGAGCCAGCAGGCTGCGCTGGCTACCGAGTTCATGTAGTCGTTTATCGGTCCAGTCGAGGTGGTCGTTTTCTTCTAGGGCGGCCCGGTTCATGCTTTCACGTACGTCTTCTAGCTTGGCGGTCAGGGCCTGGCCAGAATACAAAGCCTGAGCTGCAATTTCGCCGGCGTGGTTAATTCGCATCAATCCGGCTACGTGTTTGCGTTGCTGATCATCGAGTTCGCTATCATCAATGGTTTCTGCCGGGTATTTGCGCTCAGTGATTTCAGGCTGGCCAAAAATAGTACGGATGGCGTGGTTGCCCTGCATGATGAGCTGATCAAATGGTGAAAAATGCCGCATAGTAGAAAATCCGTTAATAATTACAATGATTATTGTAATGAGGCGCTGCGAACAAGCAAGCTGACCGGGTGACAAAATTCAATGTTTTTGTTCTCGCTCAATTCTACAGTGCCGCTGGCCAGATGCAGGGCGCAGCCGTAATTGGTGCTGATCACCATATCAGGCTGTTGAGTTTGAATATCAAGGATTTTGGGTAGGCGCAATTTGTTTGCGCTGTCAGTTTGAGTCAGCAGGTTAATGCCTCCGGCGCCGCAACAAAACGGGTTCTCTGCCAGCTGCTGCAAAGTTATGCCGGGTATCTGCTGCATCAGCGGGGTTATAGCAGGCAATTTAAGTTGATTGCGCTGGCTGCAAGGCTCGTGAATCAGAACATTAGCAGTCAATGGCTGGAGCTTGAGCTGTGATAACAGCGCGAACTGATTGATAAATTGCATGATATCCATAACCGGCGTGTTCTGTGGTGTTGACGTCAGCTGAGCCCCACAGCCGGTGGCGGTAAAAATAATCGCGTCCAGAGGCAGTGAATCAAAGACTTGTTGATTGTGTCGCAGCAAGTGTGTGCCTATGGCCTGCTCGCCATTATGCTGGTGCAAGGCGCCGCAACAGCCCTGCTGCTTCGGAACATGAACATTGTAGCCGCAGTGTGTGAGCAGTTGGATGCTGTCTGTAAGCGTCGTTTGGTCAAACAGTTGAGTAATACAGCCAGTAAATAAACCGACGTTGCCTTGCAATGCGGATGTTGCCGGGTAAAAAGGCTGCAGTTGTTGTGTGTTTTGCCGGCTATTGATGACAGTTTGCAGTGATTTGCTGTGTTGTGACAAAAAGCCGAAAAAGCGCCAGAAATTGCCGAATCTCTGGCTACTGAGCAGGGCATTTAAGAGCCGGTAGCGTGCAGGCTGGCGGACTAATTCTAAGAGCACCCGGGTCACTGTGTTTTTACCGGGTAAATGAGATTTGCTGTTATCCATTAGCTGCATAAATGGTACCCGTGACGGGCACATGGCTTCACAGGCACCACAGCCGCTACAGTGATTTAAATGTGAGGCAACGCTGTGATCAGCCTGCAGCTGGCCCTGTGCCAGCCCAAGCATCAATGATAGCCGGCCACGCGGAGATTCTGATTCAATTTGCTCAGACCGGTAGGTTGGGCAGTGCGGCTGGCACATGCCGCACATTACGCACTGGTCGGCGGCAGAAAGATCGGCTTTAGGCATGGTATTTACTATGTTCACAGGGCTCTGGGGGCTGTTATTATACCTGTTCTTTAAGGCTATCCGAATGATCAATATGTCGCATTTTAAATACCATGTTTTCTTTTGTACTAATCAGCGTAACGATGGCAGTGCTTGCTGTGAAGATCACGGTGCAGCGGCTTTGCGCGCCTATGCCAAACAAAAATTAAAAGAAATGGGGCAGCAGATCCCGGACAAAGTGCGAATTAATACCGCAGGTTGTCTGGATCGATGTGCAGCAGGACCGGTGTTGGTGGTTTATCCGGATGCGGTCTGGTACAGCTATGTTGATAAAGAGGATATCGATGAGATTTTCGACAAGCACTTAATCCGGGGTGAGCGGGTGCAGCGCTTGCTGCTTGAGGATTAATCACTGCGCATGATAACAAGCCAGTCGTGCTACGAGGGGTTTGATTGGTGGCACGAACAGTTGTGACGACAATATTGAGACTACCGCTTATCGATATTTATTAGAATATTAGTATTTAGCTATATTTATGTTTGACAATGATAATTATTATATTAGAATATGCTCATGTTTTGAATTTTCCCCTAAGATTTTCAAGACTCCTCCATCCTCCATTTTGGTGGTTATTTAAGGCGTTGCATCCCCTGCAACGCCTTTTTTTTGCCCAGTATAAATGCCAGGTTGCTCAGCTGGTGGCTTGAAACAGGTGCTAATTGGGCATCAGTGTTTAAGTGCGAGTGTTCGCCACAGAACAGCGGTGTCGCGGACGATGTCTAGCATTAATACGTGATGACGCGAATTAAGCTTGTGGTGGGTTCGGGTAATGAAATAGTATGGATCAGTGGATTTGGCCGCAGAGAATCGCAATCACCGAGATTCGCGCGCTCTGTTTTCTTGTTAGTGGTGCTTGTGCGGCTAAATAATCCAGAAAACCTTTGGATAGGGCTTGTGGTTGTTACGCTAATTATGTACAATCTTGCGCCTTCGAATTCGCATACTCATGGAGCATGCAAACGTTATGAAAACGATTAGTGCCAATAAAGAAACTGTAAAGCGCGACTGGTTTGTTGTCGATGCTACTGATAAAACTCTGGGCCGTATGGCAGCTGAGATTGCTTTGCGTTTGCGCGGCAAACATAAGCCTGTTTACACCCCGCATGTTGATACCGGCGACTATATTGTCGTGATCAATGCTGAAAAAGTAGCGGTTACAGGTAATAAAGCAAAGGATAAGATGTATCATCACCATAGTGGTTTTATTGGTGGTTTAAAATCAATCAGCTTTGATAAACTGATTGATAAAGCGCCTGAGCGTGTTATAGAGCTGGCAGTGAAAGGTATGTTACCTAAGAACCCACTGGGTCGTGACATGTACCGTAAGCTGAAAGTTTACTCAGGTCCTAAGCATAATCATGAAGCTCAACAGCCTAAAGTGCTGGATATATAAGGTAAGGTCGAGAAATGGCTGAAAATCAATACTACGCGACAGGTCGTCGTAAATCATCTAGCGCTCGCGTCTTCATGAGTGCTGGCAGTGGCAACATTAAAGTAAATGGTAGCCCATTAGACGAATACTTCGGTCGTGAAACATCGCGTATGGTTGTGCGTCAGCCATTAGTTCTGACTGAGTTCTCTGACAAGTTTGACTTCAATATCACTGTTAAAGGTGGTGGCAGTACCGGTCAGTCAGGGGCTATTCGTCACGGTATCACCCGTGCATTAATGAAGTACGACGAAACTCTGCGCCCAGCATTGCGCGGAGCAGGTTTCGTAACTCGTGATTCACGTGAAGTTGAGCGTAAGAAAGTGGGTCTGCGCAAAGCACGTCGCGCGACACAGTTCTCGAAACGTTAATACAACTGATCAGGCAACTGCTTTGCGGTTGCCACAGTTTGTAAAAAAGGCCGGATTTAATCCGGCCTTTTTTTGTGCGCGAAAAATAGCCGTGCAGAAAATAAACAGATTGATGGTGTTGCTCTATTTAAGAGATATTTTATTGTCGGCAGGATTGTCAGTCGCTTGTTAATAAGGGCTACTATGTAATCAGGGGCGTTATTGTGTCGGTGTTTTACGCGGGTTATCTATGGTAAACCCCTTAATAATTAATTTTATGGTGCTGAAAAAAATAGTTATCTGTGGCCTAGTGGTTTAGTAAGTGGAAGCAAAACTTTAAAAAAACAGCATAAAAAGCCTTGTTTGCAGTAAACGGGCGTGGCATGATTCAGGCAGCTTTCGAAAACGTTATTTATAAATTAACTCAGCGAAAGCTAAGCCTGGCATCTAAGCATTTATGATAAAAATGCGCCAAAAAATACAATTGGGGAAAAAGGGCTTGCACTTTTAAAGTTAAACATTTATAAATATGCGTGTTTATTTTGACCACAAAATAAGGCAGGAGTCTTAAACAATGAAAAAAACTATAATTGCAGCAGCTATCACTGCTGGTATGGCAGCATCAATGGCTGCAAATGCGGATGTTACTGTATACAGCCAAATGTATGCGGGTATTAACAGTCTTGGTGGCGATGCTGCTGGTGTTACACAGAATGATAATGACGGTCGTGGCCGTTTAGGTTTTAAAACCTCTGAAGAATTAGGCGGCGGCATGACTGCTTTTGCTAAACTCGAACTGCAAATTGATATCAATGACACTGTTGCAGCTGGTGGTTGTGATAAAAATTATACAGCAGCACCAAATAAGTCTGTAGAATCTGTTTATTGTCAGCGTGATTCATTTGTAGGTATTAAAGCAGCTTGGGGTTCTGTTGCAGCGGGTCGTTTCCACGGTGCTTACAAAACAGCCGGTGGTGTTAAATTTGACCCGTTCGTAGCAACTGCTCTGCAGGCTCGTGGTAACGGTGGTATGGCGAAAGGCGCTTACGCAAGTAACGGTTTCATCAGCCAGTTAGTAGAATATAAGTCACCAAAAGTAGCCGGTGTACAGGTCCAATACCAGACTTCTGTTTTAGATGATGACAACGATGCTACTAAAACTGGTTCAGAAGGCGATGCATTGATGGCAATTACTTATACTGGCGTTAAAGGCCTGAAAGTAATTTATTCTACAGCTAAGCAAGCTGGTACTACTACTGGTGGTACTCAAGATAAGTCAAACAGTAAGTTTGGTGCTCAGTACAAAATCAATGATGCGATGAAAGTGACTTTCCAGTCTGAGTCTGTTGAAGCAGCTGCAAATGGTGCTGGTGATTTAACTTACATGAACTTCTCATACAAAATGGGTAAGCATAACTTTGTAATCGCTAACGGTTCATTTGCTGGTGATAACGCCGCTCATGACATGAGCTACACTGCTTTCGGTGATATCATCAAGCTGAACAAGACCACTCACCTGATCGTTGGTCAGCGTACAACTGGTGGTACTGGTAAAGTGGCTGCTCCAGCAACTGCAAATGCTGATAAGAGCGTAACTTCTTTGACTATCGGTCTGCGTAAAAACTTCTAATTCTATTTGAATTAAAGTTTTGCTAAAAAAACGGGGCTTCGGCCCCGTTTTTTTATGTCTGAGATTTAAGAAAGTTTGCAGCTATCAGTGTAGAGTTTGCAGTAAAAGACTTAAATATTCGGTTGACTATCAACTTATAAAAAATAGACTTTTCTGCCCACTGCCCACTGCCCACTGCCCACTGCCCACTGCCCACAATTCTGATCTATTCGAAGAACCTATGCTAAAATAGGCTTTTGCTGATTTGTTTGTATAAATATCAATGTCTGACGCTGTTAATCATCGCATTCGCGAAATACCTTACAACTACACTTCATTTTCAGATCGGGAAATTATTTCGCGTTTTCTGGGGGATGATATGTGGCCTATTATCAATCAGCTGCGAACTTCCAGACGCACCGGTATTTCTGCGCGTATGCTATTTGAGGTGCTGGGTGATCTCTGGGTGGTTACGCGTAACCCTCTGATTCAGGACGATTTATTAGTCAATGTAAAGCGCAGAAAAAATCTGGTTGGAGCGATGCGGCACCGGCTGGATCAGATGTCAAAGCGGGCCAATGATAACAAGCTGGCGATAGATTTAATTAACAAGGCCGGCCAGGCGGTGACTGATTTTGAAAACTGGTTTGGCCAGCAGTTCAGACTGCGCCAGCAGCTAACGGCCGGTCTTGCGACCGTTACGCGTAAAGATAATATTGATTTCAGTGGTATCGCCCGGGTCTCGCACGTCACCGATGCCACCGACTGGCGGGTCGAGTTTCCGTTTGTGGTAATCACGCCAGATTCTGAAGCAGAAATGCGTGAAGTCATCGGCGCCTGTATTGCCGCCGGTTTAAGAATCATCGCGCGCGGTGGTGGTACCGGTTATACCGGTGGTGCCGTACCGTTAACTGAAAATACTGCGGTCATTAATACCGAAAAGCTTGAGTCACTGGAGCCGATTAAATTTCTCGATCTCGAGGGCTATGAGCAGCCGGTGCCGATAATTCGGGTAGAAGCTGGGGTGGTTACCAAGCGGGTGTCAGAAGCTGCTGAAAAACAAGGTCTGGTCTTTGCTGTCGATCCTACCTCGCAGGACGCATCCACTATCGGCGGTAATATAGCGATGAATGCCGGTGGCAAAAAAGCGGTGATGTGGGGCACCACATTAGATAACTTATGGTCCTGGCGGATGGTGATGCCGGATGCAAGCTGGCTGCATGTTGAACGATTACAGCATAACCTTGGCAAAATCCATCTGCAGGACAGGGTCCGCTTTAAAGTCAGTTACTTTGACAGCAGTGGTGTTAAAGCCAGTAAAGCACCTGAAATACTTGAATTCGCCGGCCGCTCCTTGCGTAAGGAAGGTCTGGGTAAAGATGTTACCGATAAGTTTCTCGGTGGCTTGCCGGGCGTGCAGAAAGAGGGTTGCGACGGGCTGATTACGTCGGCCGAGTTTATTCTGCATCGTCACCCTGAATTCACTCGCACGGTTTGCATGGAGTTCTATGGCAGTGATATTCGTCAGTCGGTACCGGCGATAGTGGAGTCCAAAGATTACCTTGATCAGAATCCGCTGGTTAGTCTGGCCGGGCTTGAGCACCTGGATGATCGCTATGTGAAGGCCGTCAAATATAGCCCAAAAGCCTCACGCGGCGAGTTGCCAAAAATGGTGCTGGTGGCTGATATCTGCGGTGATGATGAGCAGGCGGTTATTGACGCAGCAGACTATGTGGTAAGGCTGGCTAATAACCGGCAGGGCGAGGGCTTTATCGCCGTCAGTGCTGAAGCGCGAGCGCGTTTCTGGCAGGATAGGGCACGCACTGCAGCGATCGCTGCGCATACCAATGCATTCAAAATTAATGAAGATGTGGTGATACCGCTGGCGCGGCTGGCTGAATATAGCGAAGGCATCGAACGCATCAATATTGAGCATTCAATATCGAACAAGTTAAAAATCCTCGAGGCGATCTCCCAGTGTGTTGAAGCGGCCTGTGCTGCGCCCGCCGGCGATGCCGAGGCGGCACAGTCATTTGAAGATAAACGACAGGCAGCACGAACTTTAATCAGCGCAGTCAGAGCGCGCTGGACAATTCTGTTGGACAATCTTGATAGCCCGGCAGCAGATCATCGTCGAGCAACAGGGCTGGAGCGGGCAGACGAAAACGACCGGCTGGTGGATTTGTTTTTACGCCACGCTGTGACGGTCTCGTATCGGCAGGAGCTGGAGAAACCGCTGAAACATATTTTCAGTGGACACTCGCTGCAAAGCATTCACGATAAAATTGAACAGCTTCATCATAATGTTCTGTCCAGTCGCTTATTTGTTGCGCTGCATATGCACGCCGGCGACGGTAATGTGCATACCAATATACCAGTCAACTCAAACGACTACGAGATGCTGACAGAAGCCGAACGGATTGTTGACCGAGTGATGGCGCTGGCGTTGAATTTGGGCGGTGTGATCAGTGGTGAACACGGGATCGGTATCACCAAAATTCAGTATATGGAGCCACAAGCACTGGACAGCTTTGCCGCTTATAAAAAACAGGTTGACCCAAATAATGTGTTTAATCCTGGCAAACTGCATGCCGATACCGGTGGCTTGAAACGCGCCTATACGCCGTCCTTGCGTTTATTAAAGCAAGAGGCGCTGATTCTCGAAGACAGTGATCTGGGTGCCTTGAATGACGAGATAGCACACTGTTTGCGATGTGGTAAGTGCAAGTCGGTCTGTACCACGCATGTGCCGGCGGCTAATCTGCTGTATTCGCCGCGCAATAAAATACTCGCGACCGGACAGGTGATCGAAGCGTTTTTATATGAAGAACAAACCCGGCGCGGGATTTCATTAAAGCACTTTGATGAAATGAACGATATCGCTGACCATTGTACGGTTTGTCATAAATGCCTGGCACCGTGTCCGGTAAATATAGATTTTGGCGATGTGACGATTCATCTGCGCAATATATTGTCGTCAAATAATAAACGAAAGACCAATATTGGGGCCAAGCTGGCGATGGCCTACCTCAATCTTAAAGACCCGGCAGCGGTCAAGATCGTGCATAAACTGTTTATTTATCTGGGTTATAAATCACAGCGACTGGCGCATCGCCTGTCAACATTACTGGCGCTAAAAAAACGCAGCAGGCCGCTTGCGACAACCGGCAAACCGGATAAGATCGAGCAGCTGGTTCAGTTTGTTGCCAGACCGATGCCAGCGAAAATTCCGGCGCAGACCATGCGCGCGCTGCTATCGCTGGAAGATAATAAAACCGTACCGATTATTCGTGATGCTGTCCGCTCAAGCGGAGATGCTGAATCGGAAGCGGTATTTTATTTTCCCGGTTGTGGTTCTGAGCGCTTATTCAGTCAGGTTAGCATGGCGACCATGCGCTGGTTATATGATGCTGGTGTACAAACGGTATTGCCGCCCGGTTACCTGTGTTGTGGCTATCCGCAAAGCGCCTCAGGCGACCAGCTTAAAGGCCGGCAGATTACTACCCAGAACAGAGTGCTGTTCCATCGGGTAGCCAATACATTAAATTATCTCGATATCAAAACGGTTATCGTGTCATGCGGAACCTGTATGGATCAGCTGCTGAAATATGAATTTGAGCAGATTTTTCCGGGCTGCCGATTACTCGACATCCATGAATATCTGATGGAAAAAGGCATCGAGCTGGAGCTGGATAATGAGACAGAGTATTTGTATCACGAGCCCTGTCACACACCAATGAAGCAGCATGATTCGATTCAGGTCGCGAGCAAGTTACTCGGTAAAACAGTAACCCTGAGCGATCGTTGCTGTGGTGAGTCGGGCACCTTTGCTATCGCCCGGCCGGATATTGCGGCACAGGTAAAATTTAAAAAGCAAAATGAATTACAAAAGAATATTAGCGCTTTAACCGGCCAGCCACGAGCAAAGAACAATAACGTAAAATTACTGACCTCATGCCCGGCTTGTCAGCAAGGCCTGTCGCGTTATCAGAATCAGACCGGATTAAACACCGATTATATTGTGGTCGAAATGGCACAGCAGCGGTTTGGTGATAACTGGCAACAGGACTTTATTAAGAGCCTGAAAAAAGACGGTATTGAACGGGTCTTGTTATAAGCTGCAGCAGCTTACTTCAGATTCCAGGCGATGGTCATGCGAGGTTTGTGACCGGTATACGGGTGGACAAAATGCACAATGTCACTCGGAAATACAATCATCGTGCCGGGTTTCATGTCCGGTGTCAGTTCCAGTGTGACCCGGCCAGGTTCTAGCGGGCAACACTCTTCAACTCGTGGGTCGACGATCACAAAGCGGCCGCTTAATTCGTTATCGGGATCTTGGTCACCGGTATCGACGCAGTAAACCACAGAGCCAATACAATTAGTGTGACTGTGTGGATTAAGGTACTGGTTATGCCGATTGATATTGCCCCAGGCGACATCAACAGTGGGTCTGGGGTTACCGGTTGCCTGTGAGAATAGCTCCATCGCTCGTTCGTGTATCAGCTCGGCTTCAGGAATTCCCCATTTGTGTATGTCTCTGATTTTAGGTCCTGCATTGGGCATCAGATGGGTAAATTTCTGATCGTTTTCAAGTTCCAGCATACGACTGGCAATGCGCGGATTGAACTCATCCATATCATTCCAGTTAATCATAAACATCGACGGGCTCTGGCTTAAATGCATGACCTGAGGGTCGGTCCAGACCGCTATATCGGTACCGTCGATAGTGACAGACTGTTTCATTTCTTTGCGCTGAAAACTCATAATTTGACCTGCCGAAGTAATGACTTACTTGGGATAAACGATTTTAGCACCATCTGGTGTGCCCAGAATCAATACATCAGCGCCACGATTACCAAAGATACCAACGGTAACCACACCTGCCATTGCGTTAATGGTGTTTTCGAGCTTGATCGGTTCCATGATTTCGAGATTGTGTACATCCAAAATGTCGCAGCCATTATCGGTCACGTAGTTTTCACGCCAGACCGGCTCGCCGCCTAATTTTACCAGCTCACGGGCGATGTAGCTGCGCGCCATCGGTATGACTTCTACCGGTAAAGGGAATTTACCCATGATATCGACCAGTTTCGATTCATCGGCGATGCAGACAAACTTGTCACTCATGCCGGCAATAATTTTTTCGCGAGTTAAAGCGCCACCGCCGCCTTTGATTAAATTAAGGTAGTGATCTGACTCATCAGCGCCGTCAATGTAAACCGGAATATTGCTGACATGATTGGTATCGAAGACCTCAATACCCGCCGCTTTGAGTAATTTGGTAGAGGCTTCTGAGCTGGAAACCGCGCCTTCAATTTTGTTCTTGATGTCCGCCAGACAATCAATGAAATGATTTACAGTAGAACCGGTACCAACACCGACGATTGAATCAGTAACCACATATTCCATCGCCGCTTCGGCAGCTTTACGTTTCATTTGATCCTGGGTCATGCTCATCAGAAGTCCCCTTTACTTAAGATTAATTGTTTTCAAAAATTCGAATCGCAGCATAATACCTGTTGTATAGGGGCTTGTCATGCCGCTTATAGGCTATTTAGTGCTATTACTTTGGTTTTATTGCTTTTATACTGCGCTAAAGCCGTGCAGATTTCAGCAATTTAATACAAAACGATTTATGAATTTACCGTACCGTACAAAAACCGAGCGCAATGACTAAAAAATACATCGAAAAAATCCTCACAGCACGTGTTTATGATGTTGCAATTGAAAGCCCGCTTGAGATCGCGAAAAGTCTGTCTAAACGCTTAAATAATCGTATCCTAATGAAAAGAGAGGACTTGCAGCCTGTTTTTTCTTTTAAATTACGCGGTGCCTATAACAAAATTGACCAGCTGCTGCGGCAGGGTGAACTAGAAGGTGTGATCGCCGCTTCGGCAGGTAATCATGCGCAGGGGCTGGCACTGGCAGCACAACAACGGGGGGTTAAAGCCACGATTGTGATGCCGAAAACGACCCCGACGATTAAAGTCAATGCGGTCAAAGCCTACGGCGCCAAAGCCGTATTGGTGGGCGATGCTTATGATGATGCTTACGATTACGCGATAAAAGAAGCGCAGAAAAAAAACCTGGTCTTTGTCCATCCTTATGATGATCCCGATGTGATTGCTGGTCAGGGCACGGTGGCGATGGAAATTTTGCGCCAGTACCCGGACCAGATTGATGTGATTTTTATTCCGGTTGGCGGCGGCGGTCTGGCAGCCGGGATGTCAGTGTTTTTGAAATATTTACGGCCCGAGATTAAAATTGTTGCAGTAGAAGCCGATGAGTCGGCCTGCTTGGCTGCGGCTATGGAAAAAAATCGCCGCGTGATTCTTCCTCAGGTGGGTATTTTTGCCGATGGTGTTGCGGTTAAGCAGATCGGTAAGGAAACCTTCCGCTTGCTTAAGGAAACTGTCGATGAAGTGATTACGGTAAACACCGATGAAATGTGTGCTGCGATCAAAGATATATTTGATGACACCCGTTCTATTATGGAACCGGCCGGTGCATTGGCGATTGCAGGGCTAAAAAAATACGTTGAAAAGACTGCCGCAGAAAATCAGACGCTGGTGGCAGTCAACAGCGGTGCTAATATGAATTTTGATCGTCTCAGGCATGTGGCAGAGCGTTCAGAGCTGGGAGAAAACAGAGAAGCCTTGCTGGCTGTCACCATCCCGGAAGAGCCGGGCAGCTTCCATAAGTTTTGTAAGAGTCTGGGTAAACGGGGTATTACCGAATTTAATTACCGCTATTCCAGTGATACTCTGGCCCAGGTCTATGCTGGTATCCAGCTGTCAGAAGGCCAGCATGAAAAAGACACGGTGATCGGTATTTTAAAAGACAAGGGTTATCCGGTAACAGACCTCAGTGATAACGAAGTGGCTAAGCTGCATATTCGCTATATGGTGGGCGGTAGGGCTGAGGGCATCGAAAATGAAACGGTGTTCAGATTTCAGTTTCCAGAACGACCGGGTGCGTTATTACAATTTCTGACAAATATCGGTAAACGCTGGAATATCAGTATGTTTCACTACCGCAATCATGGCGCCGGGTACGGCCGGGTACTGGTGGGTATGCAAGTGCCTGCTGACGAGTATCCACTACTGACAGAGTATCTGCAAAAAACCGGTTATCCGTACTGGGATGAAACGGATAACCCGGCTTACGCGCTGTTTTTAAGCAGTCAAAAAAGCGCCTGATAACGGCTTGTTATGTTGCTTACTGAGGGATGATTTCTGCCTGAATCCAGCGGTGATCGGAGCCGGCATAATTACCGCAAACGTAACGTAAAGTGCGGGCATTTTTAATAAAAATCCAGTCCTGCTCACCCAATGGAATCTGACTGTTGCAGGCACCAAGTGGCCGTGTGCTTTTAAAACCGGCTTGTTTGAGTTGTGTAAACACCGGTATCTGACTGAAATCTGGGCTAAACAGGCTTAGGGTATTGAAGTCACCGGCAATAATAACCGGGCCGTTAAAATTCTCTGCGTGGTCTGTTAAGGCTTTGGTTTCCTGACCACGGATCTCTGCAATAAACGGCGAGCGACCTTTTTTATAACTCAGATGAACCGAATAAAGCCGCAGTACGATGCCATTTTTCAGTTCGATGTCAGCCCAGAAGGCGGTTTTGCCTTTGGGGTTGAGAGTAAGATGGCCGCTGGAGACCAGCTTAAGTCTGGCGAGGATGGCATCGCGGGCGCCGTGGAACTGAAGTTTATTCGCTGCAGCAATGGCACGCATTTCTGTAAACAGCTCGACTTCCTGTAACGCTAGCAGATCACTTTTGCCCAGCGAGGTGCTGGCAAACTGCTGTGCAATCACCGCATTATTGTCTGATTTATGCCAGCTTTGCTGATTATGAAGATTCCAGATAGCGATAATGACACTATTAGCGGCACTGTGGCTGTCAGGCGAAAGTCCTTGGCTGGTCTGTAGTCGCTGAAGCGGCTGGATCAGCAGCATCAGCACCAGAAAAATGAACAATACCAGAAGCAACAGGCTGTAGCGGAACAGACGATAGCGGAACAACGATAATAAATACATTAAGTATGAGGCTTAAGACGAATGATGTTGGTATTTAGCCTTATGCCCGAGCTGTGTGCAAGAAAATCATTGAGATGAAACAAGTTTGTAGGTTTTTTGAGTGATTTGATGGCAAACCCCAGTGTTTGTTCTGATAAAATGCGCTGCAATTTTTAGATCAATGTATCAGGTGAACTATGTATCAAAAGCTCGTAGCAGTTGCGTTGTTAGTGTTTTTTAGCAGTAGCAGTCAGGCCGGTCTGCTGAATAAAGAAGGTAAATGGTATGGCTATTATGGCTGGAACAGGGCGGAGTACAGCAACAGCGATTTACACCTGACCGGCAATGGTTATGATTTTACGTTATATGATGTACAGGCCACGGACCGACCAACGCCGACCGCATTAGATCCCTATCTGAATCCAGCCGGCCTGACGTTGCCGCAGTCGAATGGCCGTGTAGGTTATTACCTAACCGATACCTTTTCAGTTTCGTTTGGTAATGACCATATGAAATACGTCATGGTGCAGGATCAGACCGTTACTATTGATGGCACTATCAGTACCGGTGAAGGTTTTGACGGTACCTATGCTGCGGGTACTCCACAGCAACTAACGACTGATTTTTTAACCTTTGAGCACACTGATGGTTTGAATTTTATATCCTTCGAATTTGAACATTTTCTGCCGTTATGGCTGCAGCAGCAGGCAGAAGTCGCACTATCTGCATACTGGGGACTGGGTTATGCGATCATGTACCCAAAAACCAATGCGACCTTATTTGGCCGTGAGCGAAATGATCAGTTTCATACCGCAGGCTACGGCCTGAGCATCAAAGCCGGTGCAGAGGTGTTATTCAAATATGACATTTTTATGCGCGTTTTTGTGAAGACGGGTCAGATTGAAATGAATGATGTCAGAACCACCTCAAGCTCGTCTGACAAGCTGACACAGGAATTCAGCTTTCTGCAAACAGCGATTGTTTTTGGCATGAACTTTTAAAATCGGTATAGCGTTTTTTCTGTAGCGATCGCATCGACCGGAATATCCCAGTCTTCGACCGGGATAGCCACTGTTTTCTGACATTCATGAGCAAGTCCGATCAGTCGTGGCTTGCGCCAGTTTTTCTGTTGCCGCCTGAAATGCAGGCTGCGATCGTAAAAGCCCCCGCCCATACCCAGTCGGTTGCCTTGGCTATCAAAACCTACCAGTGGCATCAAAATAAGTTGTAGTTGATGAGCGCGTTTACAGTGGCGGATACTGACGGCGGGTTCGGCGATGCCAAAGCGGTTCAGCTTAAGCCGCGTTTTAGATGTGTAGGCAGCGAAGAATAACTCATCTGCAAACGGCGATAACACCGGCAGATAAACCGTTTTTCGACTTTTCCAGGCCAGCTGTATCGCGGCTTCAGCAGAGATTTCGCCATCTTCGGCCAGATAAAAAGCCACATTTTTTGCCTGTTTGAAATGTCGACTGCGTTGCAGAACATTGGCCAGTTTTCTGGCGTGAATATGTTGCTGTCTGGAGCTGAGTTGCTTGCGCTGTAGCCGCAGTTGCCGCCGCAGATTTTGTCTTTGTGTGCTGGAAGTCATAGGAAAGGGTTAAGTGGGTCTCCGCCTGTGCCGTATCAAAATAAGCGACCTTGAACCAGAAAGTTCAGGTGGGAACCCTCGTTAATACCTTAGGCTTCCCACTGGATAAACCAACGGTAATGCACACAGTACTAACAGTAGAGTACCCGGGGTCAGTTATTAGGGACAAGGGAAATGAAAATTTTGCTACGAACACCGCAGAGACCCGTTAGTTATGGTAGCTCAATTTGACCAATTGCTGAATCAATTTTTTCTTTAAGCGAGTGAATTCTTTTATCAACATCACTCAGGCTGGTGCTGGCCGAGTTGGCATTTAAAACTTCGTGGGCCAGATTTAATGCAGCCATGACGGCAATGCGTTCAGATTCGATAATCGAACCACGCTCTTTGATTTCTTTGATTTTTTTGTTTACCAGATCAGCCGAAGCCAGTAGTGAAGCCTCTTCGCCGTCGGGACAACCAATGCTGTATTCTTTGTCGAGTAGTCGAATGCTGACCGAATTGGGTTTTGCGGGCATTAATTCTGTTCCATCGATTTCAGACGGGTAATCATCGACTCGATGTGGCCACGGGCTTTGTCTTTTTGCTGAATAAGCGTGCTACGTTCGGTTTTTAGTTCATCAACCGTGCCGCGCAGTGAGCTGTTTGACGCAGTGAGTTTGTCGCACAGGTTCAGTAGCTCTTCGACCTGTTTTTCCAGGTCATCCATATTGTTGTCAGTGTTACTCATATCTTCTAAATATTAGTTGGGCTTGCCAGTCGGGTCAACTATTTCAATACATTCTGAGGCTGCTTCTGCGCAGGAGGCCGTGTTAAACTTGGGCAAAATGACTGATGAAGAGTAAAACCATGGCCTTAATGCCGGATTATATTAATTTGCAGGAATCTCTGCTTAAAGTAAATGCGACCATGGAAGCATCCGAAGCGCATGGTGCGTTGTGTGGCATATTATGCGCTCAGGGTAGTGCCGATGTTAATCAATGGCAGCAGCATGTGGTTGGCGTCCAAGAAGAAGGTAATGTACTAATGGGTGAGTTGGCCGACGAGCTGCAGCAAATGTATCTGGCCACCATTGCATCATTAAATAATGAAGTTACTGACTTTCAGTGTTTACTGGCATCGGATGACGACAAACTAGCCGACCGGGTTTATGCGCTGGCTAACTGGTGCCAGGGTTTTCTTTATGGACTGGCAGCAGGGGGGATCAAACAGGGGGATAAAATGCCGCAAGACAGTGCCGAGCTGATGCTTGATTTTATTCAGATCTCACAGGCGGTGTTCGACGACGAGGATAACGAGAACAGTGAAGACGATTATATGCAGCTGGAAGAATTTGTCCGGGTCGGCGTGTTATTGATTAATGAAGAACTGCAGCCTGTGAAACTGAATAAGCCGGTCAGAACCGAAACTCTACACTAACGAGATACTATGAATAAGCAGGTATTAAAAAGACGCCGTAAGCAGCTGATGCGGATGATGGGTAAAGATGCCATAGCCATCTTGCCGGCAGCGCCGATGCGAAGCCGGAACCGCGATGTGGAACATAAGTACCGACAGGACAGCGACTTTTTGTACCTCAGTGATTTCCCCGAGCCTGAGGCGGTCATCGTGCTGATTCCTGGCCGAAAAAATGGTGAATACGTGTTGTTTTGTCGTGACCGTGACCCCTTAATGGAAACCTGGAATGGCAAACGCTACGGCCCAGATGGCGCGATTGAAGAATTTGCTTGCGATGATGCATTCCCGATTGATGATATCGACGATATTCTGCCTGGGCTAATGGAGCATTGTGAACGGGTGTATTACACCATGGGGCTGGATCTGGGTTTTGATAAACAGGTCATGGGCTGGGTCAATCATCTGAAAAAAAATTCACGTGCAGGTACACACGTACCCTATGAATTTGTCTCGCTGGATTATTTTTTACATGACATGCGACTGTTTAAAACTCAGCCTGAAATTAAACTGATGCAAAAGGCGGCTGATATTTCAGTCACGGCGCATCAGCGGGCAATGGCAATCTGTAAGCCGGGTATGTTTGAATACGAACTGGAAGCAGAATATCTGCATGAATTTCAGCGCAACGGTGCCACTTGGGCTTATTCGTCCATCGTTGGCAGTGGCGCCAATGCCTGTATATTGCACTATGTTGAGAACGATCAAAAGATGAAGGATGGCGATCTGGTATTAATTGATGCCGGCGCAGAATATCAGGGCTACGATGCTGATATTACCCGTACCTTTCCGGTTAATGGTAAGTTTAGTGTACCCCAACGTGAAATCTATGAGCTGGTTCTGGCAGCACAAAAAGCCGCGATTAAAGAGGTGCTGCCGGGAAATCACTGGAACGATCCGCATAATGCAGCGGTTAAAACCATGACCAAAGGCATGGTTGAACTCGGCTTATTAAAAGGCAAAGTGAGTCAGTTAATCAAAGATGAAAGTTACCGCCAGTATTACATGCACCGAACCGGTCACTGGCTGGGTATGGATGTGCACGATGTCGGCGATTATAAAGTTGGTGAAGAATGGCGGCTGTTGGAACCGGGTATGGTGCTGACGGTAGAGCCCGGACTGTATATACCACACGGCTCTAAAGGGGCTAAGCGCTGGTGGGATATTGGTGTACGTATTGAGGATGATGTGCTGGTTACAAAAGACGGGCACGATGTGCTGACTGCTGCACTGATCAGTGAGGTGGATGATATTGAAAACTTTATGGCAGCTCAATCTTATTCATAAAAATGATAACAGTCGCGATAATGATGCAGAGATCAGGCGCGTTTAGTTATCGGTTTGGCGCGCTCATTTGCGGTAATGCGAGCGGCTGACTGAGAGCGGTGTTTTTCCAATAATCAACAGTGGGTGTTTTCCGTGATGCGGCGGGAAAGGTTTTAAAAATACAGATGAAAAAAGTTTACGACATAATAATTGTTGGTGGTGGCATGGTCGGTGCCAGTCTGGCGCTGGCATTAAAAGACAGTGGATTGTCGATTGCTATCGTCGAAGCCTTTGCCTGGAAAAGCCAGCAACAACCCAGCTTTGATGACCGTTCCATTGCCTTGTCCTATGGCTCTAAAAAAATACTGCAGGCGATGTCGATATGGCCTGATCTGAAACAACGCTGTGCAGCGATAAAAACGATCCATGTGTCAGATAAGGGTTATTTTGGTGTGACCCGTTTGCACCATTATGAAGAACGGGTGGAAGCCTTGGGTTACGTGATTGAAAATCGTGTGATGGGTGAGGTATTACAGACGCGCTTACAAACAATGCAGCAGCTGGATATGTTGATGCCGGCAACAGTCAGTGATCTCAGCGAGACGGCTGAGGCGGTCACGATCACGGTTGACTGTGGAGCCGAGAGTATTGAAATGCAGACCAGTTTGCTGGTTGCAGCGGATGGTGCAATGTCGACAGTGCGCAATCTGGCTGGTATTGCACACCGTAAAAGCGATTACCAGCAGTCGGCTGTGATTGCCAATGTGTCGGTAGAAAAAAATCATCAGTCTGTGGCGTATGAGCGTTTCACCAGCTCAGGGCCGCTGGCTTTTTTACCGATGACCGAGGATGAAAACAGCAAGCCACGTTGTTCGGTGGTCTGGACGATCAACCGTGAAGACCAAGACTCGGTGATGGCGCTTGATGATGAGGCGTTTTTGCAGCAGTTACAGCAACGCTTTGGTTTCAGACTGGGTCGATTATTAAAAACCGGCGTCAGAAATATTTATCCGCTGGCATTAACTGAATCAGAGCGTCTGGTAAAAGACCGCGTGGTGGTCATTGGAAACGCGGCACATGGACTGCATCCGGTGTCGGGACAGGGCTTTAATCTGGCATTGCGTGATGTGGCGTTGCTGGCTGAAAAAATACAGCGACAGGGTGTGGCAGATCCACAGAGCTGGCTGGATGATTATGCCGCAGCACGACAAAAAGATATGAACCGGGTATTTCGTTTTACCGATACGCTGGTAAAAGTATTTTCCAATAATTTTATGCCGCTGGCTCATGCCAGAGCGGCTGGTCTGATGATGGTTGATTGCCTGCCATCCTTGCGACACCTGCTGGCCAGGCAGAGTATGGGGCTGGTAGGCAAAATGTCTAGACTGATGCGCGGTGTGTCATTATGAAAACAAATTATGATGTCATTATAGTGGGTGGTGGCATGGTGGGCTCGACGCTGGCCTGTGCACTGGCACAATCGGCGCTGAAAATTGCTGTGATTGAAAAACACATACCCGGAGAGATTGATCCGGCCGATGACTATGACCTCAGAGTATCGGCGATTAGTCATTCATCGCAACAGGTGCTGGATTATCTCGGGGTCTGGAGCGGTATCGAAAAACGGCGTTGCTGTGCTTATGAAAAAATGCAGGTCTGGGATGCGCAGGGCGATGGCGAGGTTATTTTTGATGCCGCCGATAGCGGTGTTAAAGAGCTCGGGCATATTGTTGAAAACAGAGTGCTGCAGCTGGCATTGCTGGACAGGATAGCGGCCCATGACAATGTCGAACTGATCAGTGGCCAGTCGGTAAAAGCGATTGACTATCAGCCACAAAATAGCTGCGTGACTTTAGAAAATGGCCAGCGTTTAAGTTGTCGACTACTGGTCGGGGCAGATGGCGCTCATTCCATGGTCAGACAAGCCGCCAGTATTGATCTGGAGCTTGCAGATTATCAGCAAAAGGGCATTGTTTGTGTGGTCAGGCCAGACAAGCATCATCAGCATACGGCGTGGCAACGATTTTTAGCGACCGGGCCGCTGGCATTTTTACCCTTGTCGAGTGGCCAGTGTTCAATTGTCTGGTCGGCAGATTCGGCAGAGGCTGAGAAATTACTGGCACTCGATGATGAGAGCTTTAGTAAACAATTATGCCATGCCTTTGATGGCAAGCTGGGCCGGATACAAAGCGTCAGCGAGCGTGCCGCATTTCCGCTAATCAGACGGCATGCGCGGGAATATATAAAAGAAGGCCTAGTGCTGGTCGGTGATGCGGCCCATACCATTCATCCGCTGGCCGGTCAGGGTGTTAATTTGGGTCTGATGGATGCTGCCAGTCTGGCAGAAGTGATGAATAATGCGATTTTGCATCGGCGTGATTTTGCCAGCTACCAGACGCTGAGAAAATATGAGCGCTGGCGTCGGGGTGAAAATCAGCTAATGATGTTCAGTATGAGTGGATTCAAAAACCTGTTTGGCAATGACAACTCACTAATCAGTCAGCTTAGAAACCTCGGTCTTAATCTGGTACAGAAGAGTGAGCTGGCCAAATCGCTGCTGATGCGCCGGGCAATGGGTTTTGAAGGCGATTTGCCGGTTATCGCACGCGATCGCTGGCAGCTTGAAGCCGGCAGCACGGAACAGCGACGCTGATAGATGGCTGTGCCGTTTCACGCACTGATTGGTCTTTCCGGCGTTAGCCCGCATGAAAATCAACGGGCTAAATTCTGGGATAAAGTTTTTCAATGGCCGATGCTGATGCTGGTGTTGTGGATGCCCTTCCAGTTCTATCTGGATTTTCAGATGACCACAGAACCAGCCGAAACGGTCTTTTTTGATTGGCTGGTTTGGTGCTTTTTTGTGATTGAGTCGGTTTTGCTGGTAAGCGTGGTTGATAACAAAAAGCGCTACCTGCGAAGTAACTGGATGAATCTATTAATTATCTGTGCTGGCTTGCCGATCATTCTTTGGGGCTATTCACCACTAGCGGCCATCTTGAGGAGCCTGCGCTTATTACTAATGGTGGGCCTGGTTTACCGCTTAACGAAAACCGTCAGAAAAATCCTCAGTCGTAATCAATTGGGAGCCACCTTGCTGGTATCGCTGCTGCTAGTCTTGCTTTCAGGCATTATTATCACGGCGATTGATCCGGCATTTGAATCGCCTTCGGAAGGTATCTGGTGGGCTCTGGTGACGGTTTCTACGGTCGGGTATGGTGATTTTACGCCGGTCAGTGGGCCGGGGCGCATTTTCGCAGCGGTACTGATAATTGCTGGCGTAGTGCTATTTTCGCTGGTGACGGCCAATTTAGCGGCCTATTTTGTCGAAAAAGAGGTGGAAAAAGACGTTGAAGCAGAAACCAGAGAAGAAGAGATCTATCTGGACAAGGCTGTAAGTCGGCTTGAGCGTCGGCTGATAAAAATTGAGCAGCAATTAAAGCAAATTGCTGCTGATAAATCGGACAAAGACTCCTAAAATATGAATCAATGGCGTATATCATGGAATTAGATGCTGGTTTTGTGAGCTAAGTCTGATTCTCCAATTCTGGGCCAATTACTAATCAAATATTTATCTATACTTCTTTAAAGTCGTTGTGTCCGTGGCCGCTACTTTAATCAGGTGTATTTTATCCGGGAATGAGATTAATGCTGCGAAGGGTCATATTGATTATTTGTTGTTGTGTTTTTGGGTCAGTGTCAGCACTTGAAGCACCGCCAGATCTACAGTTTGATGTAGTGCGTTATGAAGTAACGGGATCGAAAGTCATGTCGTCAGCAGAAGTTACTACAATACTGAAACCGTATCTTGGCCGTCATTACAGCCTTGCAGGGCTGGCTTCTGCTGTGGAAGAGCTGGAAAAACATCTGAAAAAAAAGGGTTTTAGTTTTCATCGGGTTATTTTAATGCCGCAGTCATTACGTGACGGGGTTGTTAAATTACGCATATACGAATTTAAACTGGGTAATTTGAAAGTTTCGGGTAATCGGCATTTTAATGATCTAAATATTAAGAACAGCCTACCAAATCTTGTAGAAGGCGTGGCGCCCAATACCCGGCTGCTGAATAAAAGCCTGACCATTGCCAACCAACATCCGGACAAAAGTTTACAGATGTTGTTTAAGGAAGGGGAAAAACAAAACACCATCGATGTGGAATTAAAGGTCGCGGATAAGTCACCTGACACCGCTTATGCACAACTGGCAAACACAGGTTCCGAAAACAGTGGTGAGATTCGTTTAGCGCTGGGCTATCAGTACAGTAACTTGTTTAATCTGGATCATATAGCCGGTATTAATTACAGTACTTCTACCGAAGAACCGGATAATGTCGCTCAATGGGTGCTGAGTTACAGTATGCCGTTTTACAGTATTGGTGATAAGTTATCGTTTTTTTATAGCGACTCCTCGGTCGCGAGCGTTACCTTGTTTGAAAATAACCCGGGGCTGTTTGATGTCAGTGGTATCGGTACTGTGCAGGGTGTGCGTTATATGATTGGTTTCGTAAATATTAAATCGTACAGACAGACAATAACCGTTGGACTGGATAAAAAAGTTTTTAGTAATCAGGTCTCATCCACTGATTTCGGTAACTCTGTCAGTGACAGTACTGTTCAAAGTGAACCGGTCTCGCTTGAATACGAATTATCACGACCCAAGGGTCGTTCTCCCTTCGCTTTTTCGGTGTCTTATTTTCATAACCGGATAAATGATGAAGCATACGCCAGTCAGGACCGAGTTCCAGATACAGACTGGGGCTTGACGCGGATTCGCGGGCATTATGACATGCCATTATCAGACTGGCTGCTGCGCTTTAAATTAAGCGGTCAGTATGCGGACAGGCCGCTGATTTCAGCAGAGCAATTTGCTATCGGTGGCGCTCGCACAGTCAGAGGTTATGAAGAATATGCGCTACTCGGAGACCGTGGTTATTATTCAAATTTAGAATTCTGGAAAAAATTCAAATCCAGTCAGTTAAGCGGGCTGGTTTTTTATGATTCGGGACAGGCCGAGTTCACCGAAGTCTCGGATCCGGCTACCGAGTTAAGGCAGAATATTTCGTCTGTAGGGGTCGGCATACGCTGGAACCGAGGACGGGATCTGTCGGTTGTGGCAGATCTGGCGAGGGCACAGTCAGGTTTTGGAGAAACACAAAAAGGAGATAGCAAACTTCATTTTAATATGACTTATAAATATTGAGTGTAATTATGAAAAACCAGTCGTTACTCAGCAAGGCTTCGCTCTTCAGTGGAATTTTAATTGCACTCGTTGGTTTGTATTCTGCAAATGTTTCTGCCGCCAGTGAAGTGGGTGTGGTTGATTATGTGCGTGGTGTTGTTACTGCACAGCATGGCGATCAGGGTACGCGTATTATGGGTAAAAATGCCGTAATATTTGAAGAAGATATCATCACCACGGCAGCCAGAAGTTTTGCCATTGTCAAAATGAAAGATGGCACAAAAATCACCATCCGCCCCAATTCCAGTTTAGGTATTGATCGATACATTGCAAGACGAAGTCGCTCAGACAGCGCGGTGTTGAGTTTATTTAAAGGTGGTATTCGTGCAATTACCGGCTTCATCAGTAAAAATCGGGATGATGCTTATCAAATTAAAACGCCGCTGGCGACCATTGGTATTCGCGGTACAGAATTTGATGCCCGCCTCTGTGAAAAAGACTGCGTCAAGGAAAATCAGCGCTCCAGCAAAAACCAGAATGTAGGTGCTGACTATGTCATTGGCAGGGTTGCCTTTATGCGTGGTCAGGTAAGTGCCCGTAGTAAACATCAGAAAACCAGGCAGATCTTTGTCGGTGGTCCGTTATACGAAGGTGATAAAGTCAGTACCGGTCTGTCATCGTTTGCAGTGATTGCGTTTAGAGATCAAAGCCGGGTGACTTTAAATGCGGATTCAGAATTCGAGATTAAAAAGCATCACTATAATGAAAATGATGCGTCAGTCAGTTCAGTTCTGATGTCGTTATTGCGCGGGGGGCTGCGCGCCACCAGTGGTCTGATCGGAAAGAGCAATCCAGCAGGTTATAAAATGCAAACCCCGGTTGCCACCATCGGTATTCGAGGCACGGGTTACGATATTATGTGCGATGGTAAGTGTGTGGCTGCAAGCCCGCGGGCGCTGCTCACACCATTAGAAAAAATGCTGAATTTCTTTATCAGTCCGGTTGTGGCTACAGCTAACGAAGGTATGTATACCCACGTATGGGATGGTGCGGTTGAGTTAAGCAATAATGCGGGTAGCCGTGTGCTTAATTTAAATGAAACCGCATTTCTCAGGAACATCGACAGTGCGCCGATTATGTTACCTGAGATGCCCCTGTTTATGCGTTCTGCTCCAGCGCCAAGGCCCGATACAGTCGACGTCGCTGCTTCAACGTTCAGTCAAAAGAATGCAACCGAGACCCGAGAGGGCTTATACGTCTCGGTTTATGATGGCCATGTCAGTATGTCGACGGATCAGGGCCTTCGGGTAGATTTAGGGAAAGGTGAGGCTGGCTTTAGTGGTAATGTCGCCAGTGGTCAGACACAACCAGCACTGTTGAGCAGTATTCCGGCATTTTTAGCGGCCGATGTGTATCCCAGACCTGAGTCTTATAGTGAGACTTGGGAGAATTTATTCAACGATGTCACCAGTCCTGATGAAAATAAGGACTTTGAGTGTATCTCTCAATAAATAAGGCGATGAAGATGAAACCAAAAAATATACTGGAAACCAGCCCGTCTGCCTTAATGATAGGTATCATGCTTGCTGTAACGTCGCTCGGGGTTAGTGCAAACCCAACCGGAGCCGAGGTGATTCATGGAAATGTGGCCTTTTCACAACCTGACGTGAATTCTCTGCATATAACCAATAGCAATGGTTCTGTGATTAACTGGCAGGAGTTTTCAATCGGCGCCAATGAGACCACTCACTTTCAGCAAAGTGGCGCTAATAGCGCGGTGCTGAATCAGGTGGTGGGTAGTAATGGTTCGGAAATTATGGGTAACTTGACTTCAAACGGTCAGGTTTATCTGATTAACCAGCACGGTATTATTTTTGGCGAAAATGCGGTGGTTAATACAGCGGGCTTTATTGCATCGACGTTGAATTTGTCGAATCAGGATTTTATTGACGGTAAATTAAATTTTGAGGGCGTTGATGCCGGTGATATTTTAAATCAGGGTTTTATTACGGCCGGTGCGGATGCTGATATCGCGCTGATTGCACCGAACATTATTAACGAGGGTGTTATTTCGGTTGAGCAAGGTGATGTTATTTTAGCTGCCGGTGAAAAATTAACGCTGACTAGTTTGCAGGCATCCGATGTTGGCTTTGAAGTACAGTCAGCCAGCAATTCAGTGCTTAACTTAGGTTCAGTCACTACTGATGGCGGAGCGGTGGGCATGTTTGCCGGCAGCTTGACGCATTCCGGGATTATTCAGGCGAATGCATTATCACTGGATGCTAATGGTAATGTGATACTGGTGGCAACAAATGATCTGACCCTATCTGAAAATTCGATTATCAGTGCCGCAGGTGATAACGGTGGCCGGGTTTTAATCCAGAGCGAGAATGGTACTACGCTGGTATCGGGTGAGGTCTCGGCAAATGGACTCGATGGCAATGGTGGCGTAATTGATGTGCTGGGTTATCAGGTTGGTATTATTG
The DNA here is from genome assembly GCA_029881795.1 of Gammaproteobacteria bacterium. Taxonomy (GTDB): domain Bacteria; phylum Pseudomonadota; class Gammaproteobacteria; order SZUA-229; family SZUA-229; genus JAUVDT01. The sequence continues at coordinate 49,862 of JAOULX010000009.1, read as the reverse complement.
ACCAGGCAATGCTTGATGCCTCCGGTACCAAAGCCGGTGGCCAGATTCATGTGGGTGGTAATTATCAGGGCAGTGGTGAGTTACAAAATGCCAATGCAGCATTTGTTGGCTTAGATGCTACGCTTCAAGCCAATGCGATTGACTCTGGAAACGGCGGCGAAATCATAGTTTGGGCCGATGATGCGACCCGAGTCCACGGTACCATCAGTGCAACCGGTGGCCTGCAAAATGGTAATGGCGGTTTTGTAGAAACCTCCGGTAAACAGTTTCTTGATGTAGCTGAAATCAAACTGGACTTGTCTGCTGCCAATGGTCAAGCCGGTAGCTGGCTACTGGACCCGAATGATTTAACAATCAGCACCGCGGTCGATTCAGCAATTACTGCAGCTCCGCTATTCAGCAGTACCGGTGCGGGCTCAAACTTAAATGTTGATACCTTGCTGGCGCAATTAAACGTCGGTACAAATGTTGAAATAGATACTGGTGGTACAGGTACAGACTCTGGCAATATTACAGTCGCAACAGCAATTAATGTGACTGGGGCGACGGCTGTTTCTTTAACGTTGGATGCGGCTAACGACATTATTATTGATGCGCCAATTACCTCGAGCACTGCCGCTCTAAATCTAACCTTGGTTGCTGATTCCGGTAAAGTTATTGCTGGAGAAAGTGATGGTCTTGGGCAGATTCAGATTAACAATATCATTTCTACCGCAGGCGGCAGCGTTACGTTGTCGGCGGGTGATGCTATTGCGTTTGCTGGAGCGGGCAGTATTGATACCGCGGGCGGAAATATTTCTGCGACCACAACAGCGACTGCAAGCTCTTTAACGTTCGGGCAAAATGCGTCACTGATGGCGATGAATGCAGGAGCGGGCAGTGTGATTCTTAATGTCGGCAGCGTGACAGATAACAGTGTATCTGCACTGGATATCGTTGCCGATCAGTTTAGTTTCATCACTACCGATGGGTTTGGAGCCCAGGCCAACCCAATTCAGCTGTCTGTTAACACGCTGGGCTCTGCTAGTAACTCAGTGACTGGCGGTATTTATTTTTCAAACAATAAAGCCATGACGGTTAGCAATATAGATCTAACGAATGGAAATGTTATTGAAATTTATAATGACGGTGATCTTAGCATTGGAACAATCAATGCTAGCGGAGCTAGTGTAGTGCTTGATACCAGTGTCGCCAGTAACGGCACAACAGGCGGGTCTATTTTAAATGCTGCAGCTGGGGTCGCGAATATTGATTCGGCGTTTGATCTTAATCTGATCTCTGAAAACGGTATCGGCACGGCAGCGAGCCACTTTAATCTGTCAAACTTGCAAGGTGCGGTAAGCGTTTCTGTGGCAGGCGCGGGTTCTGTTTATCTGGATAATATTGCGAATATTGCAGCCAGTGCATTTGTTATGAATACGTTCACAACAAATGGCGGTGATATATTTGTTGCCAATCAAACCCCGGGCCTGGTATCGGTGATTGCAGCAGACTGGAATACGTCTTCGGGCAATATCACGATTGAATCAGATGCCACAATCAATGTGAATGCAGCATTGAGCGCGACTGGCTCGGCGCTTTTTATGTCATCACTGAGCGGCGATATTGCATTTAATAATGCTGCAAGTCTTAGTGCGAGCACCGTTAGCCTGAACGCAGCTGGCGCGATTACCGATGGCGCAGCAGGAGTGAACACGATTGGTGGTGGGGTTGTGGTTGATCAGTTTTCTGCCAAGGCTGGCAATGGTATCAGCTTAACGGCAGCGGGTAATGATGTGAATCAGCTCAACCTGGCAAGTACAGCTGGTGATATAGTTTATACAGATGCCAGCGATATTAATCTACAGGCGGCTTATGCCACTGCTGATGGTACCAGTACAGGTGCGGCTACTGGAAATGTCATATTAACGGCTGCCGGAGCGATTGAAAAAGCCAGTGCATCAGGGACCAACATCGTGGCCCAGAACACGACACTCACGGCGGCAAATGGAATCGGCTCTGTGGCTGCGCTTGATACACAGGTCGCATCTTTAAGTTTCAATAATCAGCAGCTCAATAACGTTAATATTAATAACACGGGTAACCTTAATGTTGATAGTGGGCTCAACAGTGCCGGTGATATAGTGCTGAATACAAGCGGCACCTTAACGGTTGCCAGTAATCTCGATGCAGCAGCAAATCTGGCAGTAGACGCAGTCACCGGGCTGGCGATTAACGGCACACTGTCTGCCAGCAATATGGATTTGACATCAGCTGGAACAGTGAGCATTAACAATAATGTTGCTGCTAGTGCGGACTTATCGATTTCATCTGATACCGATGCAGATGGCGTTGGTGATGTTTTGATAAGCAATACCGGCGCTGGCATATTAACTATGACGGCGGCCAATATGAATATCAGCGGTGCTGCGGTTGGGCTTCAGGCCACAGCCGGTGCAGTGCATGTAGCAACAACTGGCTTATTGAATGTTGCAGCGACAGCTGATCTGACTATTCAGGGTGGCTCTATCGATAATGCCGATGCGTATTTGTCGGCAGAGGGTGATATCAGTCTTAATCTGGCGGCTAATCTGACACTTAACGGTGGCAGTGGTGTTAATTCTGCGGCGTCAATATTTGATGCAAGTGGGCAAAATGCCAATCAATTAAGCGCACAAATAGCAGGCGGTGTGAGCTTAACCGCTGGTGCTGGTGATAACAGTGGTGCCTATATGACAGCCGGCGACATAGATCTTTTGGTTAACGGTAATCTGGATTTAACCGGCACTGCGGCAGCGAACGGAGCCGCAGTGATTAATGCGGCAAGCGGTTCTATGCTGGTCGATCTGTCTGCGGGTGGCATCGTTAACAGAACAGCTGGCACTGGTGTGGGCTCGGTCGCGGACTTGATCGCAGCACTGGGAGTAACCATACTGGATGGCAGTATTGTTAGTCCTGACAATGTTGAAGTGATTAATGTACCGGTCGATACCCTTATCAGTACCAGTGACGCATTGGTTGCACAGCTTGATGAGGAACAGCCAGAGGACGAGAATGCCGGGGCTGACAACAGTTCAGACGGTAAAGTGCTGGCCTGTCGTTAAGCAGTATTTCAAACCGACGAATCAGTGGGCGCGGCCCTGCTGATTCCGTCTGTCTTTCAAATAACTTCCCTTATCTGAATTCATATATTAGGTTAGAATGATCGCTTGCCAGTGATCAGCGGCATTGTTTATAGTGTCTGATCTGCATGGATTTTATTTGCAATATCAATGCTTTAGTTAAAAGGGAATAATAAAAACGGGCTTGTATCGCTTTTTGAGGCGTCTGAAGATGCTGCTTGCGATCAGGCTAACAATAATATGGGTGATTAGCCGGATATATGCAGGCACTGTATTAACCGGTTCATAAATTTAAGGGAATCCAGTTTCATAACAGTCAGGCACTGCAAGATGGTGCTTCTGAACGACAGTGTGGCTGGCGTGAATGTTCATGATGTATGTATGCTTGCGATTTTTTAATCCACGTCTGGCATGGCTTTTTATTGCTCTGCCTGCTCTGAATTCCTGTGATGCTCTGAATTTTCATGGCGCAAGCATTACTGCCGCCAGTAGTTTTCCTGTTGTCTATGTTAAGCGATCTGTCCGTGCGCTGGTGCAGCCGGTGGATCCGGTCAGTTTTGTTGCTGGTGGTGATTTGTACTGGCGTGATGCGGCATCTGCTTCGGCCGCTGAAAAAAATCTGACGCTTTCAGAAACAGACGGTCATGGCGATGTCAGTAGTCCTGAAATTTCATTTGATGGCAGCAGCATTGTTTTTTCAATGCGCCGACCCGGAGATAATAGTTGGAATATCTGGACCCTGGATGTCGCCAGTAAGCAGCTAACCCAGCGGACATTCGATGATCCGTTGGAACTCTATGACGATCTGCACCCGAACTTTTTGGTGGATGGGCGGATAGTCTTCTCATCAAACCGGCAGACGGCCAGCCGACAACAACTGGCGGATAATAATACAGAGCCCTTTTCCTATCTTGATCCCAAAGGCCGGCACCATTCCAGTTTGCTGCATGTTATCAGTGCGGATGGAACGCTTATTAAACAAATATCTTTTCATGTGGGACACGACCGCGATGTGGCGCTTTTAAGCAATGGCAAACTGATGTTCAGTCGCTGGGAAGCCACCGGGCAGAGAAGTCATTTCCCGTTAATCAGCATGAACCCGGATGGTACCGGTATAGAAACCCTGTACGGGGCATACAGTAAAGGCAATAGCTTCTTCAGCCCGCGTGAGTTACCCAATGGCAATATTGTGGCGATTCATGCGCCGGTTTCTGGCAGCCATGGCAGCGGCGCTCTGCTTGAAATTAATATCAATCAGTTTGCTGATATGGCGGATAGTGCCGCTAATACAGCCGCTGAAATAGCACAGAAACAGCTGTCATTAAACCGCATTAATATAGAACCCGGGGTCTCAAGATACGGCCGTTACCTGAGTCCCTATCCGGTGTTTGATGGCTCTAACAGAATACTGGTGAGCTGGTCGGCAAGTCAGCAAATTGAGGTCAGAGATTTACAAACCGATGTCAGCAAAAATATTGAAGGCGATCCGTCTTTCGGTATCTATATCATGCACTTAGATAGTAAAAAAATGACGCCGGTTGTAACAGCGGATAAAGGCTTAATTGCTTATGATGCCATCGCGGTGCAGCCGCGCCCTTACCCTCAGCAAATTGACGATGCGTTTTCCGGGCCAGGTGGCTCGTTAAATGCTGTACTTGAAGCGTCAAAAAAGGGTTTATTGCATGTGCGCAGTGTCTATGACAGCGACAGTAATGATTTGCTGGGGCCGTCAATGATGATTGCAACAGAGGGCGAGATGATTGCACAGATTGCCGCAGCAGCCGATGATCCGCGGCAGAGCGTGGCCGATATTGCAGCGATTAAGGACTTATCCAATATCAATTACCGCACTGTTGAAGATCGACCGGCGCGTTTTGTCAGGCTGACCAAACCGGTTGCGGTGCCAGAAGGCGCTGGACAGGATTTAATTGGCGCAGCAGGCTCGGTGATGCAACAGATTCTGGGCTACTCTGAAGTTGAGCCGGATGGCTCGGTGCTGGTGAAAGTACCGGCCGATACCCCGCTGGCGATCAGCGTGCTGGATGCTAAGGGCAGGGCGATTACCAACCACACTTCGTGGTTTCAGGTCAGACCCGGCGAGACCCTGGAGTGTGCCGGTTGCCATAGTCCGAGACGACACACGGCTTTGAATATCTACCCGATAGCCTTTAATAACCCGGTGGCACAGCTGGGGCCGTCGCAGATAAACGAGACCATGGCAGAAACCAGAGCGAGAGTCGTAAACGGCACTGGCAGTGATCCGGACGGGATACTTTCGGCGGACCTGAAAGCAGATATTGTGTATACCGATGTCTGGATAACTGACACGGTGCTGGCATCGGCACAGGCCTCGGCTCTGGCGAGCGAGGCGGCTGGTACGTCGGTACAGGTGCTGGTTGCACAGGGAATTGATATAAACCTTAACTACGGGTTGTTAACCACACCGGCACCGCTGGACGGTGTTATTAATTTTGTAGAACACATCCAGCCGATTCTTAGCGCCAAATGCAGTGCCTGTCATGATAATACTCAGATCCCGGATTTAAGAAATAATTATGACCCGAACGACGGCGTCTTGCTGTCGTATAAAAACCTGATTAAAGCAGCGGCAGATCCGGGCCTGCAGACCACGCCTCAGGTTAATCTGAAAGACGGTGCGTATCTGACGCAGCGACGCTTGCCCTATGTCAGCGTCGGTGGGCCGAGAGAATCCTCAAGAAGCAGTTATCTGATCGAGAAATTAACTGCCAGTGAATTGAAAGCGCCGCAAACACTGACTGGTGCAACCAATCATAACCTGCTGAACCTATCGGAAATGCGGTTGCTGACAGAATGGATTGATAACGGTGCCAATTATTATAACAGCCCGTATGGCCCGGACCTGAATTCAAATGGTATCAGTGATTTATCAGAAGTTATCGGTCTGTATACTGCGCCGTCGTATGCATTGTTCAGAGACAGTGTCCACGGTCTGCTGATGGAACAGTGTGCCAGTTGTCATAAGGCGATCAATAATAAAAGTGATTTTGATCAGCGCACGATCAGCACGACGCTAAGTAATGCTGTGCCTTCTGAAAATACCTTGCCGCGTTTTATTTTAAGCGGGGATGTCAGTGGTGATTACCGGGCGGCACTGGCATTTATCGAAGACCGGGCGGCAACAGCGCAAAACAGTCTGGTCAATTATCCGTTGTCAGCTGGAACGAGTCCGGTGCATCCGCAAATATCAGACGGAGCAGGTGGTTTTGTACCGGTGTTATCCGGCACAGATGCATCAACGATTGTTAACTGGATTATGCCGTGATCAGGTCGAAGATAACTGCCCTGATAATCTTGATGACGCTGTCATGTCATCTGCTGGCAAAAGAAAATATACCGGTTGAGATAAAAATAACCGAAGCCTTTCTTGAGCTTCATAAAGGCCCTGCAAATGAATACCGGGTAGAGCATGTGTTACTGAGCGGTGAAGTGGTGCACATAAAAAAGCAATATGCTGACTGGTTTTATCTGCAGCAGAATGAACAGGTCTATGGCTGGGCGACGCTGGCGACGTTACTGGATAATCGTCTGCTTAATCCAGATATGAGTTTTGATGAGTTTCTGATTAATTTTGAAGGCGAGACTGAATTTGACCTGAGTTTCAGAGCGGGTTTTTTGCAGGGCGATATTTTGCTGGGATTTGAGGCCGGTCATCGCTTTGAGGATGATATGCGGGTCTCGTTGAATATTGGCGAAGTGCCCGGAAAGATTTCACAAACACGCGTGCTGACATTGGATCTTAACTTTTACTTTAAACGTATAAAAACGCTGATACCGTATTTAATCGTTGGTGGCGGGCAAATTGTTAATAAACCTTCTGCTCAGGTAATCGGCGGAAGTCAGCTCAGTGCTGCAATCAATAAAGCAGGGCTGGGAATTGTTTTTGCAGAGTCAAAACGCATCAGCTTTTCTGCGCAATGGCTGCGTTATTATCCGCAGTCAGAGCAGTTTGATGAATACCTAGAAGAAGTCAGTGTTGGCCTGAATTACTTTTATTGAAGGAATGATATGAAAGACAGATATTTAGCTATTATTTTATTGCTGCTGTTCAGTCCGCTGGTTAGTGCATTTGATATAGTCAACCCCGATGCTGAACAGGCTTTGATAAAAGATGCTGATCTGGTGAATGTGGGTATCAACAGCGGTGTTTATATCGGGCTAATGAACTTTGAAAACTTTAACAGCAGCCCAATGCTGGCCTGGTATATTAATTATCCGTTTGATGAAGATCTGTTTGTATCGGCAGAGTTAGGTGCTGCGCTGGTTAATGATAGTGAATATAGAAACGTCGGGTTGCCGTTATTATCTGAAGAAGAGGTTGTTGCGGGTTTTTACAGTGTCTTGCTTGGCTACAATGTTTTGCCGGCAGAAGTTTACTGGCGCAAAGGTCAGGCACTACGTGCGGATATTTATCTGCTGGGCGGAATCGGATCAATTACGATCGATAGTGAAGATTACGTGGCCTTGCATGCCGGTGTTGGCCTGAAAATAGAGCCGGCTAACGGTCACTCCTTGAGGATTGAATTTCGCGACCGCTTAATTAATTCGGATATTCTGGGAACTGATAAGCTGACAAATAATACAGAAATTCATCTCGGGATTGAGTGGTCATTCTGATGCGCAGAGTTCTCTGGCAAAGTCTTATTTTAATTACGCTTTGTGTGCAGGCATTTAATCTGTCAGCGACGAGTAATCAAAAGGAAAAACAGTCTCAGGCCGATCAGCAAATAAAACTCAGAGCTTTACAGGTAATCAAAAACGCCAGTAAGTTAATAATGGATAGCTCTTATCCCGAGCAAAACCGCCTGCAAATATATTTGTCGCATGATCAGGGTGCGGTGTTTATCCTTAAACAAATCATTGTGCAGCTTGATGGTGCAGATAAAACCACTTTTAATTACGACGAAAAGCAACAAACTGCTCTGCTTAGAGGTGGTGCTAACCGAGTCTATATAGGCAGCGCTACAGAAGGCGTCCATGAAGTGGTTGCGGTTCTTTCCGGGGCCGACCGGCAGGGCAATATTATTAAAAAAGCACAAACCTGGCTGTTTGATAAAAAATCAGGTGAGGTCATAGCGCGGATTAAAGTGAGCAGCAATATAGTTACAAGAAGACCAGATATCTCATTTGCAATAATTAAGGGCAGCCAATGAGACGGCTGTTGTCACTGCTGCTTGTTTTTTATACCCTCAGTTGCTCAGCAACAGAGCAGGAACTGGCAGATGTTCTGTTTTCAGAAATCATGTTCTATCGAATGCAGGATGATAATTTTGATGCGATCAGTCATTATCTGACAGCAAAAGAGAGCGCTTCATTGACGCTCGATAATAACAGTATGGCCTATGTTGCATCGGTTTATCTAAACTATGATTTGCATAGTCAGGTCAGTGGCATGCTTGACCTGTTAACTAAAAACGAATCAGTAAAGATACGAAATAAAGCCTGGTTTTATCTTGGCAAACTGCACTATAAAGGTCGACGGGTAAGCTCTGCTGCGACTGCTTTTTCTAAAATAGAGGGTGATTTATCGGCCGCTAATCAGCAGATGAAAAATATTATGTATGGCATTATGGCGATGAATAATAAGCAGTACGATACCGCCATTAAAGAATTGCAGAAGGTAGCAGAGACTTCGCCGTTCACGTCTTATGTGAAATACAATATTGCGATCTGTATGATGAGAAAAAATGCTGATATTGCAGCGTTTGAGAAATCATTGACGGCACTGGCAAATGCGGCTGCAATAAAAAATCAGGCAGACGCCTTCACCGATCAGATATACACCACCTTGGGTTATGTGCTGCTGCAGGGCGGGCATTATCAGCAGTCAAAGCTCGCCTTCAGAAAAGTGTTGCTGCACGGTCATCTGGGTTCGCGGGCTTTGCAAGGAATGATCTATGCCTCATCAGAGTTGAAGCAATATGAACTGGCGCTTAATCTTTCGCTGCGGCTGATTAAGCAGACAGTAGGTAATGAAGCGATTCATCACGCCTATATCGTTATACCGTATCTGCTGCAAAAAATAGATAATAGAGAAAAGGCGATGGCCTTTTACCAGTATGCAGTTGAATATTTTGGTCAGCAAAGACTGGACTTGTCGCATTATATTGAAAAAACCGGGGCGGGTGAGTTTGATCGCTATCTGCTGGATCTGGATAAAATATTACACGTCGATGAATGGCTGACTAACAAACAGATGAGTCGTTTGTTTCGCTATGTATCAACATTGGATGAATGGCGCGACGCTGTTTATAAATACCGTGAAATGACATTTGTTGAAAAAAGACTGGAGCAGGTGTTTTATCAGCTGGTCATTGCAGAGCCGGATGTTACGGATAAAAATAAAGCCCGCTATCAGGAGTCGGTTGCTGCTGTTGAAAAATCAAAAGCAGAAGTTCGGCAGTCGATCGAGTGGCATCAGAAATTTGCCCGACATTTTATTATTGATACCTTAAGGGCGCAGTACGATGAGGTAACAGATTATCTGTCACAGGCTCGTTTTGCTCTGGCACAGTTTTATGATAAACAGGAGTTAAAACAACAGCAGCTGGAAACAGAGCAATTAATACAACAGGCTTTGCAGCAAGAGTCTGATGCTGCAGCTGAGGCAGTGCAAAAGTGATTAGGCGCTGCTGCAGGCATACAGCTTTTTTTCTAAGTGTATATTACGGTTCGCTAGCATACGCAGATAAGATCACGATTGCTGATATTGAGCAGCAGGCTGATCTGAGTTTTCTAAATCAGCTGCCAGCGGTTAAGACCGGCGGCAGTGCTATTTTCGAATATAGAAAATATCTGCAGGTATCCAGGCCATCTAGTGAGCAACGCAGACAGGTACTGGTGCGCTTAGCCGAGATTGAAGTCGATCAGGCAGAAAAACTGATAGCCAGTGATACCGTAACAGAGCAGCAGCAACGGGATATTGAACAGGGTATTGCATCTGCAGTGGAGTTATTTGAAACGGCCCTGAAAGAATATCCTGGCGAGGCTGATAATCACCGCGTTTTATATCAGCTGGCACGGGCTTATGAGCTAAACGCCGAGCCTGATCAGGTTATGGCCAGTTTGGTAAGGCTGGTTAATTCGTATCCGCAATCAGAGTTTTATTCACAGGCTCAATTCAGACTGGCTGAGGCGTATTTTATTGAAAAAGACTACCAGAAAGCCCTTAAAGCATATACCGCCGTACTGAGCAGAGAATCTATTTATGCAGATAATTCCTTGTATAAACGTGGCTGGGTTTATTTTAAGTTATTGAAATATGATCTGGCGCTGCATGATTTTGTATCGGTGTTGGATAATTTAAAATTTGGCAGTGAAAGAGAGCTGTCAAGAATTGAGAATGAACTCTATGCGGATAGTCTGCGTGTTATCAGCCTGAGTTTTTCATCAATGAAGGGTGTTTCTTCTGTGAATAATTTCTTTACAAAAAGAAAAGCCGGGCCATATATCAAAGATATCTATTATTCACTGGGCCAGTTATACCTTGGTCAGAAGCGTTATGCTGATACCGCTGACAGCTATATGGCCTTTGTGAAGAGTTATAAAAATTCTGAGCATTCACCTGATCTCGCGCTGGAAACAATCGATGTCTGGCGCAGCAGCAAATTACCGAAAAAAGTCATTGCTGCGCGACAGGAATTCTCTCACCTGTATTCACTGAAGTCAGCTTACTGGCAAACTAATGATATTGATAAGTTTGAAGGAATAAAAACAGCACTCAAATACAACTTTAAATTATTGGCACAGTACCATCACAGTCTGGGTCAGAACAAGAAATCCGATAAAGAAAAAACCAGGGCGATACACTGGTACTCAGAATATATTGAATCTTTCCCGCTGGATAAAGAGACCGCTCACATGCATTTTTTATATGCCGAGCTGTTAGCAGAGTTAAGGCGATATGATGAGGCCTTCAGTGCTTATGAGGCGGTGGCATATAATTACAAGAAGTCAGAAGAAACTACAGAGGCAGCATACTCGGCTGTGCTGGTTGCAACCAGTGTGGCAAAGCTGGCACAGCCGAAAACAAAGACCAGGCTGGAGTGGCAGAAAAAAGTCGTGGACAGTACTCTAAAATTCGCTGCTGCCTACCCTAAAGATAAGCGCCTTAAAAATACATTGCTGCATGTTGCAGAAATCCAATATGAGCAGGGAAAATTTCTTGAGGCGATTGATATGGCAGAATTAGTGCTGCCGCAATCGACTAGCAAGCAGAAAAAGAAGGCGCTGTTGATTCTTGGGCATGGTCAGTTTGAACTAGAATTATATTCTGAGGCAGAAAAAACTTATCTTGAACTGTTAAAACTAAGGCCCGCTAAAGAAAAGAAAGACAAAGAGTATAAAAAAATCAGAAAGCGAATTGCTATCTCTATATATAAAGAAGCGGAGATTGCTCAGAAAGCCGGTGACAGTGAACTGGCGATCAGGACCTTTCTGAGGCTTAAAAAAGTAGTACCTGAGTCATCAATAGTCTCTGCAGCCGAATTTGATGCAGCAAATGAGTTGCTTAAAACAAAACAATGGGAAAAAGCCATTAACGTGCTGGTGCGTTTCAGGAAGTTTTATCCGAAGCATAAATTGCAAAACGATGTAACGACAAAGCTTGCGGTTGCCTATAAAGAAAGCAAACAATATGTAAATGTGGCTTCCGAGTATACGAGGATGATAAAGTTTACAAAGTCCGCTAAACAGCGGCGGCTACTTTATTATCAGATAGCAGAGTTGTATGAAAAAGCTGCTAAAAGATGGAAGGCGATAGAGGCCTATCAGACCTATCTGGCGAAATACCCCCGTCCGTTCGCGATTGCGATGGAGACACGGCAGAAAGTAATAGAGATTTACGGCTATCTGAATCAGGCGAAAAAACAGAGGGAGTGGCAAGAAAAGCTTATCGCAGCAGAGAAATCGGCTGGTAAATCACGTTCTGCACGCTCCCGTTATCTGGCATCAAAGGCCTCAGTTAGCCTAGCTGACCGGGCCTATTTGCATTACAGCTGGGTTACACTTAAAGCGCCGTTTAAAAAGAATTTGAAATTAAAAAAGACCAGGATGAAAAAGGCGGTGAATGCCTTTGCCAGTGTGCTCAGATACAAAATAGCAGAGACAAGTACTGAAGCCACTCATAAAATCGGTGTGATATATAATGAATTCAGTAAAGCGCTGATGAAATCAGAACGTCCTAAAAATCTCAATGCAGAGGAACTTGAGCAATACAATATATTGCTTGAGGAGCAGGCGTTTCCTTTCGAAGAAAAAGCGATCGAGTTTTATCAGAGTAATCTGAAGCGTACACGGGATTCAATTTATGATAAATGGGTCAAAAAAAGTGTTGATAATCTGGCTAAGTTATACCCCGGCCGTTATCTGCGTGAAGAAAAGCTGGAGCTGGTGATCGATGCGTTATAGTCTGAGCTTGATCTTATGCTTTAGTCTGTTAACAGCCTGTGTGCAGGATGTTGTGAAAATCGACGATGAATCTGCTGATCAGCAGTCATCAATGTCGGATTCAGACAAACGGGTCTATAAAAGAGCATTAGAGGGAATCAAAAAAAAGCGTCTGAAGCAGGCACAAGTTATACTTAATAAACTGTTAAAAAAATACCCGAATGCAAGTGGGGTGCTGGCTAATAAAGCGGTTATTTATGCCAGTAAAAACAGATTGAGCAAGGCCGAAGAGTTTTTTGAAAAATCACTTAAAATAAACGACAAGCTGGTACAGGCAAGAAACAATCTGGCTGTTATCTACAGAAAGAAAGGTAAGTTTTCAGAGGCTGAAAGGATGCTAGAGGCGGCGATTGTAAGCAACCCATATTACGCCAGTGCGTATTATAATCTGGGAATATTGCAGGAGTTGTATCTGCATAAGCCGGATAAGGCACTGGAAAATTATCGCTTATACCTTGATCTGAAAAAAGCTGGTGATAAACGGGTTTCGCAATGGGTGTCACTGTTGCAACGTCAATTAAAGTCGAGAAAATAAATGAGAATACGATTAATATTGTTGTCTCTTCTGTTAATATCTGTTTCTGTGCAGGCGGAACAGCGAATAAGACTTGAGTCGAGCAAGATAACCGGAAACAGTGAGTTGCCTAAAATTTTATATGTGGTGCCTTGGAAAAAAGTAGCAGCGACAGAAATTGATTACCAGTTGAAGGTGCATGGTATGACAGATGATATGCTCAGGCCCGTCGATCCGGAAGAGTTTAAACGGCAGGAAAACAATTATGCCGAGTTGATTGAAAGTCAGACAGAATAATTACGATATTAACCCGACGGTTAAACAAAAAACAATTTAGGAGACACTATGGATATATTTAATTCGCTCATTAATTTCTTTCAAACTGGCGGGCTGTTTATGTACCCGATACTCATTGTTCTGGCACTAGGCGTAGCCATCGCGCTGGAAAGATATATCGTTATATCAAAGTCACAGCTTTCCATGCGCAGAACCTGGGGGCGTTTGTTACCACTGCTGGAGACGCATGATTATAAAGGCGCAATGCAGCAAATGAGTAACTCCAAATCACAGCTTAGTATCGTCTTAAGTTATGGATTTAATCGCTTGTCTACGGCGCAGCGCCGCGATGATATTGAAGCAGCGATGGAAGAGGGCATGATGGAAGTGATGCCGCCACTGGAAGCAAGAACGCATTATCTGGCCACATTTGCCAATATTGCAACGCTACTGGGACTGCTGGGGACTATTATTGGTTTAATCGAGGCATTTACAGCAGTGGCTAATGCCGACCCGGCTGAAAAAGCAGATTTACTGTCTGCCAGTATTTCGGTGGCAATGAATACCACTGCATTCGGACTGATTGCGGCGATACCGCTATTGCTGATGCATACTGTCATCCAGACAAAAACCAGCAAACTGGTAGACGGCCTTGAGATGGCTGCTGTTAAATGCCTGAATATTATTACCATCAAGAAAAAAGCAGCGGCATAGTCTGTATTTGGCGGATAAATAAGCGGGATAATCTGAAATGCGAAGAAGAAAAAGACATCTGAAAGACGATGAGGAAATGAATATCACAGCCTTCATGAATTTGATGGTGATACTGGTTCCGTTTCTTTTAATAACCGCGGTGTTTTCTAAAATTGCTATTCTGGAATTGAATATACCCAAAGGTGCTGGTGGTGCAGATAAAAATAAAAAGCCTGACCTGCAGTTACAAATCGTATTGCGAGAGAGTCAGATAGATATTAGAAATGGCAGTAGCAAGCTGATCAAAAGTTTTGCAGTAAAAAACGAAGAGGCTAAATGGCAAAAAATAAGCGATCTTCTGGTGCAGATAAAAAATAAATTTCCAGAAAAACAAAATGTGACGATACTGATCGAGCCAGATGTTTCTTATCAGTTGATGGTTAAAGTCATGGACAGGGCCAGAACGGCAAATATTATTTTGCCGGGGATGACGGTAGAGACTATCGATCTGTTTCCCGCCATCAGTATCGGTGATGCGCCAGTAGCTAAAAAGCAAGGCGGTCGTCAATGAGCATGAAAATGTCAAAACGAGCCATGCGTATGGACAGGCGCCATAAACGCAATAAAAAAGTCGGTCTTAATCTGGTTTCATTAATGGATATCTTTACCATTCTGGTGTTCTTTTTACTGGTCAATTCATCCAGTACCCAGCAATTGCCCGGTTCAAAAGATATACAGTTGCCAAAGTCGGTGGCGGAAGCGCTGCCGAAAGAGACACTGGTGATTGCAGTCAGCAATAATGAGCTACTGGTTTCCGGTAGACGTGTGGTTTCACTAAGTGATGTTGTCGGCTTAAAGGCAGCAGTCATTCCGCAGCTGGAAAAAGAGTTACAATTTGAATACAAGCGTTCAAAGTCTAAAAAAACCAAAGATGGCCAGCGCGAAATTACAATCATGGGGGATAAGAAAATTCCCTATAAAGCCCTGAAAAAAATCATGGCCACCTGTACCAAGACAAATTATTCCAGAATTTCACTTGCTGTCTTACAGATTGCAAAATCGAAAAGTTAACGGGTGGTGAAATTGGTGAAGACAATGCTTAAAGGTTTAGTGAATTATGTCAGTGAGTAATTATCAGGAATTTTCTCTGCAGTGGATGCAAAGAAATGAAGATGATGTGTTATTTCGCAAAATTTATCGCATTGTGTTATCTGTTTGTGTGCTGCTGGGTCTACTGGTTGCGATAATTGATGTGCCCAAGCCGGAAAAAAAAGAACGTGAGCCGTTGCCGCCGAGGCTGGTAAAGTTTCTGGAGCAGAAGAAAAAAACACCTGTAGCAAAACCGGTGGTTAAAGCCCCAGTCAAAGACAAACAGATCAAGCGGCCCAGGCCGAAGCCGAAAAAACCCTTAACAACTGATCAGACCAAGGCCCGTGAAAAAGCAAAAAAATCCGGCTTATTAGCACTTTCCAATGAGTTGTCGGATCTAATGGAGACACCGGCGATCAGTGATCTGATCAATAGCCGGGCTTTAGACTCCGGAACAAAAGCAGCAAGCAATGATAATCTGAACCTGTCTGCCAGCCTGACTCGTGGCAGCGGGGGTGTCAGTACCAAGGGTCTTGATCGCAGTGTTAGTAGCACTGCAATCGGCAGCAGACAAACCACCAGAGTTAAAAGTTCTGCCGCTGCAGCTACTGTCAAATCTGAAAAAGCTCAAAAGAATAAACAAAAAACACGCACCACTGAAGAAATAACTATCGTCATGGATAAGAACAAAGGTTCAATCTATGCCATCTATAACCGTGAGCTGCGCCGAAATCCCGGGCTGGAAGGTCGTGTTGTACTGGAAATCACCATCGCACCATCAGGACGCGTGACTAAAGTTAAAATTGTCTCCAGTGAATTAAAGGATAAAAAGCTGGAAAGAAAGCTGTTATCACGAATTAAATTATTCAATTTTGGAAAGAAGAAAGTTGAAACGGTAACGGTAACCTACCCGCTTGAATTTTATCCATCGTGAACACAGTAAAACAAATGTAATCTGCTTAGCATCGCTTCTATTAATGTAAGTCGCACTATAGATATAGTGCATTCAACATTGCACTGAACTCAATAAATAATGTGCTTAAATGATAGTTTGGATAAATAGATGGCGTTATCAGTCATACGGTTTGAAGTCATCTTTGTGACAAAAGCTAATCATCTCATCAGGGCGCAGAGTTTAATGTTAGCCACAGTAAAAAAACGCCTCTGATCAGTATACTCTGATGTCAAATAATCAAGCCGCTTTAGCCTGAGCACATCGGTCTGCAGATATGCTATCAGCCAAGCTCTGGGCTTTCATCAAGGATCTATGGAAACGCACATCTTGCTGGCAACCGGGGACACTTTGGTTTATAGTGGCGGCCTCAACAACTCAGGTATCTGGAGAGAATCGCAGGCTATTTTTAGTTTGGCGGTCACCGAAGGCGCAACTCGCCCGGAAACGCTCAGGTAAAAGGACAGATACTTTATCGTTGGCTCTGGAGAGCGGTAATTGCCCGGTATGATGGCAAGATTACCCACCGAAGGGGAAAGCAGGCCTTGATCTGGTATCAATAGCCGGCTGTATCTCTCAGGTATCCCGGACAGAGGGGCGGTACTCATTTACTGAATAAATGCGGAGTATCGCTATGAGCCAACAAACTATCCTGTATGACAAACACGTGCAATATGGCGCGAAAATCGTCGATTTTGCCGGCTGGCAAATGCCTATTAATTACGGCTCACAAATGGAAGAACACAAACAGGTGCGCACTGATGCCGGTATGTTTGATGTTTCTCATATGGTCGTACTTGATCTTGAAGGCGACAATGTCATTGATTTCCTTAAAAAATTATTAGCTAACGACGTCAGCAAAGTCACCAACTCAGCGGGTAAAGCGCTCTATAGTTGTATGCTTAATGAACGCGGTGGTGTGATCGATGACTTAATCGTCTACTATCTCAATGATCAGTGGTTTCGGATGGTTGTCAATGCTGCCACCCGTGACAAAGACATTGCCTGGATTAGTGAACAGGCCAAGGGCTTTGGGGTCACGGTTAAAGAAGGCACGACACTGGCGATGATTGCGGTGCAAGGGCCAAATGCGATCCAGAAGGCATTATCGGTGTTACCCGAGAGCTGTAAAAGCATCGCTTCAGAGCTCAAGCGCTTTGTCGGTCAGCCCTGTGGTGACTGGTTTGTCGGCCGTACCGGTTATACCGGTGAAGACGGTTTTGAAATCATGTTGCCAGAGACAGAGGCTGCAGATTTATGGGACCAGCTGGCACAGGCCGGTGTTAAGCCGATTGGTTTAGGCGCCCGTGATACCCTGCGGCTCGAAGCCGGCATGAATCTGTACGGTACCGATATGGACGAGGATACCTCACCGTTGCAGGCCGGTTTGGGCTGGACTCTGGCAATGAATGATCAGCGTGATTTTATCGGCCGTGAAGCGCTGCAAGCCGAGAAGACGGCCGGCCCGGCGATGAAATTTGTCGGTCTTGTGCTGCAAGCCAAAGGTGTGTTGCGCGGCCACCAGAAAGTGCTGGTAGAAGGAATCGGAGAAGGTGAAATCACCAGCGGAACCTTCTCGCCAAGCATGGGGGTTGCCATCGCGATGGCACGGGTGCCGGCACAGACTGCCGAGCTGGTGCAGATAGACATGCGCGGTAAACTGGTCGATGCTAAAGTGGTTAAATTACCCTTTGTGCGCGATGGTCAGGTTTGTGTCGAAATATAAAGTTAATTACACTTAAAACACAAAAATATAAATTACGAAAATATAAACAATCAAGGCGGGTTAGTAATGAGCAATATCCCTGAAGAGATGAGATACACCAGTTCACACGAATGGGTGAGAATGAATGATGATGGTACGGTTTCGGTCGGCATCACTGAGCATGCACAGGAACTGCTGGGTGATATCGTATTTGTAGAAACACCGGAAATAGAAACAGAATTCACCGCAGGAGAAGCCTGCTGCGTGGTTGAATCGGTTAAAGCGGCATCAGATATTTATATGCCAATCAGTGGTGAAATCGTCGATGCCAATCCGGCGCTGACAGATACACCCGAAATTATCAACAGCTCACCTTACGATGATGGCTGGATATTTAAAATTAATCCGGCAAATGAAGATGAGCTCGAAGGTCTGATGGATGCGCAAGCCTACGAAGACTCTATAGAAGAGTAAAATCATTTAATTAGTTCTTAATGACGCCACTGTCATCAGTGGCGTTACTATTTAAGGTTTCCGACGATATGCCGTTTATTCCCCATACAGAAAATGAAATTAGCAGCATGCTTGAGAGCATTGGTGTTAAACAGATCGATGATCTTTTTTCCGAAGTGCCTGCAGAATTGCGCGCTGCTGAGTTGTTAAAGATTCCGACTGGTCTGAGCGAAATGCAAATGACCCAGTTAATGACTGAGCGTGGCGCACAGGATGGCCGGCCGCTTTGTTTCATTGGTGCCGGTGCGTATGATCATTATGTCCCCGCTGCCGTCTGGCAAATCACTACCCGCGGTGAATTTTATACGGCTTACACCCCGTATCAGGCAGAGGCATCACAGGGAACCTTGCAGCTGATTTATGAATTTCAGTCAATGATGACTACGCTGACCGCTATGGATGTATCGAATGCCTCGGTATATGACGGTGCTTCCTCAGTTGCCGAAGCCGTTCTGATGGCGGTGCGAGCCAATCGCAAATCAAAAAGTAAACGTATTCTGGTACCACGTAATATAAACCCGTCTTATGCAGCAGCGACGCATACACTGGTTAATGGCCAGAATATAGAACTGGTCGATATCGATTACGACAAAGACAGCGGCTGTATCAATCTGGACGCATTAAAAGCCTTTGAAGGTGAAGATTTTGCTGCCGTTGTGATTCAGCAGCCTAACTTCTTCGGTTCACTAGAAGATGTCGATGCGATCACTGACTGGGCGCATGCTAATAACGCGTTGCTGATTGCGGTTGTTAATCCACTGGCAATGAGCATTTTAAAACCGGCCGGAGAGTGGGGTGAGGCCGGTGCTGATATTGCCTGTGGTGATGGTCAGCCATTGGGTGCGCCGTTGTCATCAGGTGGTCCTTATTACGGCATTATGTGCTGTAAAAAAGCACTGGTTCGGCAGATGCCGGGTCGCATAGTCGGTCGCACGCTCGATGAGGATGGTAAGGAAGGGTTTGTATTAACACTGCAGGCCCGTGAACAGCATATCCGCCGCTCCAAAGCGACATCGAATATCTGTACCAATCAGGGGCTGGTCGTGACGGCATCAACCATTCATATGTCGATATTAGGGGCAGCTGGTTTGGAAAATGCGGCGATACAAAGCCACCTTAATACACGCTCGCTGGTTGAAAAAATCTGTGCGCTGGATGGGGCTGAAAGAATGTTTGATAGTGCGTCATTCCATGAGACTGTGATTAAATTAAATAAACCGGCCAGAGCGGTACTGGATGCAATGACAGAATCAAACATCATTGCAGGTTTTGATCTGGCTGAGGACTACCCGGAATTGGGTAATGCTATTTTAGTTTGCGCGACTGAACAGCGTACCGAAAAAGAAATCGATCTATATGTCAGTGCACTGGCACAAGCACTGAGTGAGGTTTAAGACATGTTAATTTTTGAGCACTCGAAATCCGCTTTACACAAAACAAATAAGACGGAGCTGAACAGCATTCCAGCGGCGATGCGTCGGCGTCAGTCTGCCGCTTTACCGGAAGTATCCGAACTACAGGCAGTACGGCACTACACGCGTTTATCAACCCGAAATTTTTCGATAGATACGCATTTTTACCCGCTCGGTTCTTGCACCATGAAATACAATCCGCGGGTTGCCAACAGTATTGCATTGGCACCTGAGTTTGCCGGACGTCATCCGCTGGCACCAGAAAAATTCAGCCAAGGTTTTATGTCCTGCATGTATGAACTGCAGGAAATGTTGTGTGAAGTGACCGGCATGAAAGGATTTTCATTAGCGCCAATGGCCGGAGCTCAGGGTGAGTTTGCCGGTATTGCGATGATCCGGGCTTTTCACGATGCCAATGGCGACCATCAGCGTCGTGAAATTTTGGTGCCTGATGCAGCGCACGGAACCAATCCGGCAACGGCGACGATGTGTGGTTACACGGTAAAAGAAATCCCGACACTGGCTGACGGTGATGTGGATATCACTGCACTGGAAGCAGCGATAGGGCCGCAAACAGCCGGTTTAATGCTGACCAACCCATCAACACTGGGCGTGTTTGAACGACAAATACAAAAAATTGCAAAGATGATACACGCCGCAGGCGGTCTGCTGTATTACGACGGTGCCAACCTGAACGCCATTCTCGGTAAAATTCGGCCGGGTGATATGGGCTTTGATGTCATTCACTCGAATCTGCATAAAACCTTTGCGACTCCTCACGGTGGTGGTGGTCCGGGTTCTGGTGCGATAGGTGTGTCGGCACGGCTAATACCGTTTATGCCAATTGCTGGCGTGATTAAAGAAAATGAATCATTCCGTTGGGCCAATAAAAGCGATTATCCGAAAAGTATCGGTCGCTTATCGGCCTTCTTTGGTAACCCTGGGGTGTTAATTCGGGCCTATGTTTATATGCGTCTGTTAGGCCGTGAAGGCATGACCCGGGTTTCTGAATTCTCAACCTTAAATGCCAACTACATGATGGCCGAGATGAAAAAAGCCGGTTTTGAAGCCGCCATTCCGGATCGTTTTGCCAGCCATGAATTTATCATTACATTGAAAAAACAGGCCAAAGATCTGCATGTCACGGCGATGGATTTTGCCAAGCGACTGCTTGATCTGGGTTACCATGCACCAACCACTTACTTCCCGCTACTGGTACCGGAATGTCTGTTAATTGAGCCGACCGAAACAGAATCCAAAGAAGATCTTGATGGATTTATTAAAGCCATGGTGCAGATACAGCATGAAGCAGAAAACGATAGTGAACTGGTCACCTCTGCACCACATACGATGCCGGTTAAACGGCTTGATGAAGTACGTGCAGCCAGGCAGCTGGATTTGAGTTGGACCGTTACCGAAGCCGGCAAGGTATAAAACTCAAGCTAAAGTGGGCAGTTTTCAGTTTGCAGTAAAAGATAAAAATTAAATCTGCTGCAGACAGCTGATTGACTAGTCATAAAATTGTCTTCCAACTGTCCACTGCCCGCTATTCATAGAAGCCTGATGACACTTCGCAAAGAATGTCATACTATGAATTCATTTAAACAACAGCAAAAGTATCAAAGATGGCAGACAGCGGCAATAAAGGTTTAAAGCGTTTGATTAAGGCAAGCGTGTATTCCTGGCAAGGTTTTAAAGCTTGCTGGAAAAATGAAGAGGCTTTCCGTCAGGAAACAATTCTCGCTGTTGTACTGATACCGCTTGCACTCTTGCTTGATCTGAATCCGCTGCAGACACTGCTACTGATCGCTAGCGTCGTGCTGGTGTTGATTGTTGAAATTATAAACTCAGCAATAGAGGCCGTAGTTGATCTGATCACACAAGAAAAACACGAGCTGGCTGGGCGGGCTAAAGATATGGGCTCAGCGGCGGTTTTGCTGGCGCTTATTAATATGGCGCTGGTCTGGCTGGTTATTTTGCTGCAAAAATTTCTCTAAAACAAACGGCAGGGAGCTGATTATGTTTCTGAAACGATCACTGTTTTTATTTTTACTGATTTCATCGTCCGCGTCTCAGGCTACCGAGCTGGCGGGTGTGGAAATAGCGCAGAGTGTGATGCTGGCCGATCAGCGTTTAACGCTTAACGGTGCCGGTGTCCGTACAAAATTTATTTTTGATATTTATGTGGCGGCTTTCTATAGTGCAGATGCAGTTAAAAAAAATGCCGATATTAATTTACAGCAGCCGATGCGAATGGCAATGCATTTTGTTTACGATGAAGTCGATAAAGATAAACTAACGGATGCCTGGATCGAGGGCTTCGAAGAAAACCTGTCGGCTACTTTATTGAAGCAACTTGATGAAAAAATAAAACGCTTTAACGGTTACTTTGAAACCGTACATAAAGGTGATGTTATCCGGCTGGATTATTACCCGAACAAGGGTACACAAGTCAGCATTAATAACCGTGACAAAGGCCTGATAGAAGGCGCGAGTTTTTACCGGGCATTGCTATTAATCTGGCTCGGTAAAGAACCGGTAGCAGAAGAGCTGAAACAGCAGTTACTAGGCAACTAATTAGTGATGATGAATGGCTGACTGGTTTGTAGTAACGGAAACGTTTAGTTTATGGTCGTTGTTTTTCAGTGCATTTTTGTCCTCTACACTGTTGCCGGGCTCATCAGAAGCTCTACTGGTGACTTATCTGTCACAGGGTTTCGGCTACCAGGCCTTACTGATTGTCGCAACGGTAGGTAATACGCTGGGTGGTTTGTCGTCATGGCTGCTGGGCTTTTACTTAATAAAAAAATTCCCCCATTCCATTCCGGAAAAACTCAGTCCCACTTCGGTGCAGCGTCTGCGTGACTGGGGCTGGCCGCTGCTGTTTTTATCGTGGCTGCCTGTAATAGGTGATCCCTTATGTCTGGCGGCCGGCTGGTTACGACTGAATTTTTATCTGTGTTTACTGGCAATCGCCGTGGGCAAAGCACTGCGATACAGCATTATTGTCTGGTTGCTAGTCTGATAAATTCTGCGCAGCTGATATCATTGTTTGCAGCGGCTTCTGGATATCGCTGAGATGACAGTCGCTGCCCGAGGCCGACAGATAGTGACTGAGATTGCTGCTGATGATGGTTTCAAGCTCATCATCACTGTTGCAGTGCGGCATTTCAAGCCAAGCCTGTTCTATAGCCAGCTGCTGCATGTGTTCAGTATTAAGCTCGATATTGATGACATTATCGCGGGCTTTCTGTTTGAAATCAGAGGGCCATGCAATATTGGCAGTACCGATCAGCTTTCGTGATTTGCGCAGCATGGCAATGGTTTCGTCCCATGGCAGAGCGGCACTGATGATCTGTTGCCATTGTTCAACAGTTAACACGGATTGCTTTGTTACGCCTAACCAGTGACAAAACAATAATAAATTAACATTCAGATGATACTGATCCTGCAGCCGCAGACAGTTAGCCTCAACCCCGGCGGATTGATAATAGCGGACAGAAAAATCCCAAAACGCAGACCGAGGAAATTGCATCAGCTCGCGCTGTTTCCAAGACTTTTTTCAGCTGCTTTTTGCAGGCTGCTCAAGCTCGCAACACCGGCCAGTTTTTCAGAACCAATAATGGTAGTTGGCACGCCTGTTATCTGAGCCTGCTGGGCATATTGAAGATACAGTGCCAGGTGTTTTTCAAATTCGCTGTCAGGTTTTAGCGCGGCTTCAACGGTTTCATCGGGCACCGCGCATTCGTGGGCAATCTGACGTAATACTTTGGGCTCGCCAATGTTAAGCATATCGACAAAAAAAGCCTCGAACAAACGGTTGTGTAACCGGTAAAAAATCTCTGCCCCTAAGGGTTTGCAGGCCTCGGCCAGTAGTAATGCCTGATGTGAATTGGTGGTGAACTGATGTTCGTGTTTAAACGCTAACTGCTCGGTGTCTATCAGGTTGTTCAGTGTGGCGACGATGTCCTGCCATTGCTGGTCGTTATAGTCGAGTTCAGAGGTGGACATACCTTCGGCTGGGGTTTCAGGATGAATTTCCAGCAGGCACCAGTTAATTTTAAGCTCATACTGCTGTTTTAATTGTTGTATACGGTGGTGACCGATATAACAAAACGGGCAGATATAGTCACTAAATACAGACAGTTTTAGTTCGGGCTTTTGCATAGGCTTAAGTCTAAAGCATGGCTAAAAAATTGCACCTGATAATGCAGGTTTTAATTCTGTTTTGACTGCCGAGCTAACAAGTTATGGCGAATTTAACGCATATTATCTTATTAATAGGCTGTCTTTAGTGTTAACTAAGGCTGGCAGTATGACAAAAAAGCCGCTGAAGATTTAGCGCAATGCGCCATATTTAGGCTATAGTTAAGACGAGTTATAATCGTTATCATACTAGACAATCAGCCGGCCAATCGGCTTCGGTGCAAAAGAAAAGAAGCAGAATATAATGATAAAACCTTATTTTTTAATATTGGCATTGGTCGTCGTCAGTTTTACTGCAACGGCTAAAGATAACCGGCAACAGTTTGCAACCTATGGTCTGGGTGGTGAATCCTGTGCAGTTTATAGTAGCGCCAGAGCTGCAGGAGGCGAACGCGAGCTGCAGGTCAGGCAGTGGTTGGCTGGCTACATAACGGCCTTTAACCTGATTGTTGCAGATACTTATGATATTTTTGGCAGTACCGATTATGACGGCATGATAGAGTGGCTGGATGATCGCTGCAGTAAGTACCCGCGCGCGAATCTGACCAACACAGTAGCCCGCTTCACCGAGATCACCCATTCATACAGAAAACAATACATGCCTCAGAAATAAGCTGGTGTTTGTCAGCTTAGCGATGAACAAACAGGCCGGAAGTTAGCGGCCTGATGTGTCTTAAGTGGCGTGCAGCTGTGACAAGAACACCAGATCTACAAAGCTTTTACCATATCCATCACCACTGATAACCGAGAAAGCCTGATCAGGCTCACCGAGGTTATCGAGCACAATGGCAGCACCGCTGAAATCATGGCTAAGGGTATAATCATTGACCGTGATAATGGTTTTCAGGCCAGCACCCTGAGAAGACTTGATACCGTTTTCAGAGTCTTCAAATGCCAGGCAATCGGCTGCGTCCAGCTGCATTTCTTTTAATGCCCAGTCATAAATATCTGCAGCCGGTTTTTTAGCGGGCACGATATCACCGGCAGCGATCACTTCAAACCAGTCAATGGATTCTTTGCCGAGGGTGTTTTCCAGCAGAGCGGTGACGTTTTCCGGTGTTGTGGTGGTGGCAATGGCCAGACGCAGACCGGCCGCACGCGCTTCATCGAGCAGGCGTTTAACGCCGGGGCGCAATGGAATCGCTCCCTTCGCCAGTAACTCAGTATAATGACGCGTTTTTGTATTATGTAAAGCGGCAATCATTTCCTGTAAATTTTCAGGCCGATCAAATTCTGTGTTGAAATGATCGAGATAATAATTCATGCGTTCTTTACCGCCGGTGACAGCCAAGAGTTTGTCGTAGAGTTCCACACTCCATTCCCAGTCCAGTCCGGCTTCTTTGAAGGCGGCGTTAAAGGCCACGCGGTGGCCGTCTTTTTCGGTGTCTGCAAGCGTACCATCGACGTCGAATATGAGTGCTTTTAACATTAAAAAATACCGTCAGTTTTAAATGAAAACGAAGCATACTGGAATATGCTAAAAAAATCACCTCCACTCGCCACTCAAAGGCGGAATTTTGGTAATGACAGCAGGGTTGTTGGAGGCGAATGTAGTGTGAAAAAAAATCATCATAGTAAAAAAATCTGAAAAATAAAGCGCTATGTATGTCGATTTTGTAAAAGTAGGTATAAGAGATAAGTGGCGCTTATTTGAAGATAAGAGCTGTAAAAAGTGTGTTGTCTTGAGTCTATATATTTATTTCAAAAGACTTCTACACAGAAAATATTTTCTGAGTAAAAAAAGTCACTCTTGTGTTATCCGTGCAGGCATATTCTTGGGTCTGCTGTAATGCCGGTAAGATCAGATGCTATGAATTATTCAGGAAATAGTCTGCTCTATGGTTGTAGAAAATAGCAACTAACACGATGGATCGTAACAGGCAGTAGTCAGTGATAGCTGACTATTACGCGTCTTGTACTATCGGTCTTCTCTGTTTTCTAGATAAATATTTTTAGCCTTAAAGCAGCCTTAAAGCAGGCTGAAAGTGCTTCACTGTGTGCTGATTTTGTCGGAACTGAATATCAATTGGTTCATTTCATATAAATCGACAAAGGATAAATGTAATGTCAGCACTGTATAATATAAAAAATCTGATTAACGATAAGGTTGTCTATGAGTTTTCAAACAATAAAGAATATCTGGAGCAGTATTCACAGCTGGTTGATCGATACTATAAATTAGATCTCGATCTTGATCTGGCAGAAAATAATATGAGAGCAGGATGCGATGAGTTATTAACGGATGAGTATGTTTATATTGTCAGAGAGAATGCCCGGGTTGTTGCCGGGGCACGTGTCAATTTTTCTGAAAGGTCAGATGAAGCGGGTTTGCCAATGGAAGAGCCGGGCTTTTCTGTATTGAACTATCTGCCGCAGGATTTTAATCATCCGTGTTACGGTGAGATAGGACGGTTGGTAGTGGACCCTACATACAGAGGCAAGGATGTTCTTAAAAAAATGATTTTTGAACTGATAGAATTTATGATCAGAAAACGTTGTGGGTATTTGTTCGTTTTGGCTCCGGTGATGAATTCGGTGTTATACCGGCGAATTTGTAAAAGCCTGAAAATTCCGATAGTGATTCATAGGGAGGCGCAAGTTCCTGATAAAGCTTTGTACCGGCGCTTGGATATTAAACTGTTGAGTTGTGATTTAAGAGCGCTGTCTGCAGTGTTTGGCCATGCCGCTAACAGCGCTGCAACAGTTGACAGCGAGTCTGCTGGTTTAGGCTAAAGCGGTAGTGTTGATGTATCGGTGTGACTGTGACCGGGTAAGCGCTGATGTACGATCGACATTAATAGCTCGGCGGTGTGACGATGCGCGGTCAACTTGCCGCCGTAGATGCTAATAATCCGGGGTGCGGTGTCATTGTCACAGTGCAACACAGTTTCACGTTTACGTTTAAAAGCAGTGTCATCGGATGCTGGCAGAACTCTTAGCCCGGCAAAGGATTGCAGTACATCATCGTGGCGTAAATGGTCGGAAAAATACCGGTTCCAGGTAGTCAGCAGATAATTGATTTCAGAGGCCAGCGCTTTGCAGTCCTCAGGCTGCTGGGTAAATGCGGTTTCTGTGGTGCCTAGCAGACAATGCTGTTGCCAGGGAATAGCAAAAATTACCCGTCCGTCGTCCGCTTCAACATAATAAATACCTTTTGAAAGAGTCCTCGGAATAATGATGTGTGCACCCTGCACCAAATCAACGGCAAGTGTGCTGACCGCAGGGGATACTCTGGCAAGTAACTGGTTTACCCACGGTCCGCTGGCATTGATCAGTATACGACAGCTGATGTCGGGGTGAGTGTCAGTGCTGACGGTGACAGTGTCAGACTGAACCTGAATTTTATCAACATGACAGTTTGTAAAAAAACGCAGACCTTTGTCGATAGCCCGCTGAAGTATTTGTTGCGTAAGTTTCTTATCATCGGTCAGGCCGTCGGTATATTCGAAAACCGCGAGCAGGTCTTTTTGTGACAGACCGTCGAGTTTTTCCCACTCTGATTTTTTTAATTTTCTGTATGGCCCGCCACCGAGCAGTTGATATATAAACAGGCCGAGTTGAATTAGCCAGCCAGGGCGGCGACTGTTTTTATACACCGGTATGTAAAAGGGCAAAAGTTTGACCAGTGAAGCTGCGGTTGCAGCAAGGATACGGCGTTCTTTTAAACAGTCTCTGACCAGTTTGAACTGGTAACTTTCAAGATAGCGCAAGCCACCGTGAATTAATTTGCTGGAGCGGGAAGATGTAGCCAGTCCGGCCTCTGTATATTGCTCCAGTACACAGACTGAATAACCATCATGCACAGCCGCGCGGGCAACTGCAGCGCCGTGAATTCCTGCGCCGATTATAATCAGGTCATAATCAGTTTTTGATGGCATTGTGTTTTACGATCTGAGAGTTAAGATGTTGATGCTGTAATAAGGAACCTATGTGATCGGTTTCGATAAAGTCGATACCGTTTTTTGCATAGCACAATGCCAGTTCGGCATTATCAATTAAGTACAGAGCCCATTGCCAATTGCCTGTCCATAAGGCGTCAGCTGCCAGTTCGCCGGCACTGTTAAGCTCCGGCAGTTTGCGGTAGTTGCACAGCAGTAAATCCGGTGCCAGCTGGTCTGCCAGAGCATGATAATGGTCATTGTATTTATGCAAAACAAAACCGGTTTTATAATCAGAGTGCTGTTTTGTATAAGCAATCGCGTCATAACTGAATGAAATGATATAACAGCGATCACGCAGATCCGTCAGGCGTTGCAGCAGTTTTTTCATAACGTGCTCGGTGCCAAACTCTTTGAGAGAGTCTTCTTTAATTTCAATAATGGCGATGGCTTTTGGAAACTGTTTAAACAGCGAAATGACATGCTCTAGTAACGGTATTTTTATCCCGGAAAACTGGTTTTTAAAAACCGTGTAATAGTCGGCCTGAAAATGACGTACTGTGCTGCTGGTTAGCGAAAACAGTGATTTCTTTACTCCAGATGAGCGCTGCAAATCCGCATCATGCATCAGAATAAAGTCATCATCAGCAATCATTTGCAAATCAAATTCGACGTAGACGGCACCGGCATCAAGCGCAGCCTCAAGGCTGGCCAGGGTATTTTCTGGGTAGCGTGATGAATAGCCACGGTGTGCAATCAGTCTGGGTATCTGCATGTTTATTCCTTTAAGTGATAACCGCTTGTTAGTTCTGATCAGAACTTAACAGAAAATATAAAGTAGCTGTTACTACTTTAGGACAACTGGCAGCATACAATTTATTTGTGGTCATTCTGACACAATCGATTTAATTCCTGTTTAAATAACCGATAACGCTGATGCAGTAACGGTTGTTTAGCGGGCATAAAACAGTCGGCTTTCAGATCAGGCTGCCAAGGCGTGTTTTCTTGATCCTCAGATTGCGCCAGTATCCAGGCCGCACCACTGGCACTGGCTTCGGTATTGTCATAACGGCGCACGTCAAGCTGACTCAGATCAGCCAGTTTCTGACAAAGTCCATCTAAGCGACTGAGGCCGCCGGAAATAATAATTTGTCGATTGTCGCCGCTGCACAGCAATTCAATATTGTTTTGCAGTAAAAATACAATGCTTTCAATAACGCTGACTGCGCGCTCAGGCAGATCGATTTGATCACTGGCACGCTGCAGATAATGCGGCGTAATGTGGCTGTTCCACCAGGGGGAACCCAGTCCGCTAATGCTGTTGATGTAAACCGCAGGCTCAGTAATGGTTTCGAGCCATACCGGTAGTTGCTTAAATAACAGAGTTTGATCCGTTTCACTGAACAGCGCATCCAATGCGGCACCGGCACCGTTGACCGTGCCCTCTAACAAATACCGGGCCTGCCCGGCCTGACTCAGCGCCAGACCACAGAGTAGCTTCGGGTGCTGCTGAAGTTTCGCGGTCAGCGTCAAAGCAAAGGCGCCGGTGCCGATATTAACCAGTATTGCATCATCAGACGGCATCGCATTGGCAAATAATGCCGCGTTCTGATCACCGTTAAGCAGATTAATCGGTATATTATCCTGTTTTAACAAGCCAAAAGAATCAACACAGGGCCGGACATCGGGCAGACAGCTCTGATCAATCTTAAACTGATTGATCATGCGTTGAGACCACTGCAGAGTGTTGATATCAAACAGTTGGGTGCGAGAGGCGTTAACGTGGTCGATCAGTGGCCGGCTGGCCGTGCTCAGGTGTCGCAGCAGATAGCTGGCTAATGGCGCGATAATCAGCTGCTGAGCTTGCAAGGCCTGCTGGCACTGTTTGTTGTGAGTCAGTAACCAGTTGATTTTACTGGCGCCATAATGCGGCGAGATCACCAGACCGGTGATGCTTTTAATCTCGGCGGCGTTAGCGTGCAGTGGTTGCAGGCTGGCGGCTGCCCGTGTGTCCTGCCAGCTAATGGCAGCAGACAGCGCAGCGCCACTGCGTTGCTCATAAGCGACGATGGTGGAGCGCTGTGTGATCAGTGCGGCGGCTGTGATTAAAGGAAAAGCCGGGTCTGAGCGAAGCTGATCAAGGCATTGCTGTACAGAATGCAGAATTTCTTCAGCATTTTGTTCAATAAATCCGTTATCCTGCCGATAAATAGACAAAGAGTGTTCAGATTTGGCCTGTATTTGCCCGGCAGCATTAAAAATTATGCAGCGACTGGCATGCGTGCCCTGATCAATAACGAGAAAATGCGCCATTTATTAACTATATAGCAGGCTCCGTCTGATGCAAAAGTATTTACTAGTGATTGTTCTGCTGCTGCCTGCGCCGCTGATGGCGTTTGAATTATTCGGCGTCAATATTAACCAGATCAATCGTGTTGATTTGCGCCTGGCGATCCGTGACAGTGGTGCCGAGGTGGTCAGAGAGGCCGGTGATGATAACTGGTATGATGTTTACGATATGACATCGAACTTCAAGCAAAGTAAATTTTTGTTTGTAGCGTATGAGAAAACCACTGCTACATTTGCCTTCGCAGAATACCACCTGCCTTATGATTATTTTCGCAGCATGCTGTTACGGCTGACGTTAAAATATGGAAAGCCACGGGTCAGATACGGCAATTTTGAATCAGAGAACAGGCATTACTGGACAGTAGACGGGATTAAGATCGAGATAACGCAGAACTGGAATAAGAATTTAACCCGGCTGATTTATACCCAGCCCGAAAAGTTGCTACCACTGCAACAGGCTTATCGACAAGAAGAGCTGCTTAAGCTATCCAAACTGCTTAATGTCGATGGCTCGTATTACTAAGTAAGGCCTGATTTATTTATAAGACCACAGCACATCCGGGTTTAAGTCCGGCTTGGTGGTCGGGATATGGATTTTACTGACTTTAAATTCTTCGAGACTGGTATCGCGTTTAATTGGGTTGCCATAATATTTGCCGTTGGGATCAGCAATACTCATGGCAGAGCTCATAATTGAATTGCCAAAACCACGATAAATGACCACCGCGGTTTCATTATTGGCCAGCTTCACCAGTGTACCGGGAGGATAGGCCCCGAGCTGACGAATAAAGTTTAGATAGATGGTTTCATCTTCTTTAGACGACATCTGATAAATTTCTTTGAGCGCAGACTGGGCCAGCGCGGCCTTGCGATAGGCGCGTTTGGTGATCATCGCAACATAAGTATCGGCCAGTCCTAAAATTTTACCAAACACACCAATATACTTACTGGTTAAACCCCAGGGGTAGCCATTGCCATCGTTTCTTTCATGGTTTTCAATCAGGGCTTTTAACCACACAGAATCTTTGATGCCGCAGTCATTAAGCAACTCAACGGCTTTGGCCGGTGCATTATGAATGATTTTTTGTTGCTGTTCTGAAAGCGGAATGCTTTGTTTGTTGAGCTGTTCCTGAATGCCGGTCAGGCCGATGTTGGACGTTATCGCAGCAGCCAGCAGGCTCAGTCTCTGAGTCGGGTTGTAGTCCAGTAAAGTGGCTGTTAGTTCACAGAGTATCGCCTTGTAAATCGGCTGCAAAGCGGTATAGGTCTGATCATAATAAAAGTGGATAGCACCCAGACAAGCGTCTTCATCAAAAGCCACCAGCGACTGAATGTCGGCTGCCAGCCGCATGACTTTTTTGGCGACGACCGGGTCACGTTTTTCAATGTCTTTTAGTATGTTGCGATAGCGGGTAGAAAAACGGGTAATCTCATTAAAGGGGTTATAGTTTTTACTGAGGGTGTTTTTTGCCAGCTGAAAATGATTGTTGGCAGCATCTATGGACTGATTAATAATCATTTCAGCATTGCGAAACGGATCGTGTAAGAAAATTTTATCAAGAACTTCCTGACGCGAAATAACGGAGCCCTGACGCAGCAGCAACTGACCATTGGAACTATAGATAGACCATTGAGTAGGCTGGCCGAGTGTTACCTCGCCATGAGCAAGTTTAATGCGATCCATAAGGTGATATTCAGTTTAATGCGATTGAGAAACGATGATATTATATTTACGAGCTTTTTAATATGAAAAATGGCGTGATAATGTAATATCTTTGTGAATAGTGCAGCTTCAGTAAGCGCAAAGAAATAGCTGTAATGTCAGTTAGATGACAACTTTTATTGCTGCTGTGAGCCGGCAGTAACAGTCGCTACGTGACCCTATTATTGGCAACAAACTTATAACAGATGGTAAGAAAGTAAGATGTCTACACTAACGCAAATAAAGTATGGTCATGTCGGCTGGTTGCAAAACTCGGCCGGGATTAATAAAAATATCATGGCGGGTTTTAAACAATATGCAGATCAGCAATTAACGCATAAGAGTCATTTCTTTGAAGGTCGTTATGAAAACATTTATATCGACAGAGAAAAAATCCCTGAGCTGCAGTTATTGATAGCGCAGGCTACAGCCTATGTGGCAGAGATACTCGAAACAGACGCTGAGAGTCTGCAATGTGGCTTCTGGTTTAACAGTATGCAGCATGGCGATGTCACCATAGCGCATACCCATGACGACGATGATGAGTTAATGTCCGGGGTTTATTATGTTGAGGCACCAGAAAACTCGGGGCAGCTACAGCTCGGGGTCGGACCGAATCTGCTGGAAATAGAGCCAGAAGCAGGAAAAATGGTGTTTTTTCGGCCCGATATTATCCATCAGGTTAGCAGGAACTGCAGTTCTCGCCAGCGGCTGTCTATCGGTATGAATTTCGGTCTGAAAAAGGAATTCAAACCGGAGTAAATTCAAATGCTTAGCTTAAATGTTTTATGATTATTTTAGGTTGTGATAGACTCAGCGTGGCCGGTATTCAAGCGTTCCGGTTAGTGAGTTTACCCTGATTTTTGTGCGGTTTATGCCATAAACAGGGCTTTTATTGTTCATTTTGAAATATTTATTTAGAGAGTTGATATGTTAAGTAAAAAAACATTTATAAGAAACGTCGTTATTAGTTTAATTTTTTCATCTGTAGCAGCCTTCATTGCCACCAAATTTTCTCTGGTTGAACTGACTCTGCAGTCTCTGGCATATTTGTTACTGGTTACAACATTCATTTCAACCATGGTTGCTACAGTCCGTGTCTCTGCAATTGGTGGAGAGGATGTATCACGTGATGGTCGCGAAAGCGGTACAGTCAAATGGTTTAACGGTACTAAAGGTTATGGTTTTATTACCCGTGATAGCGGTGATGATGTATTTGTACATTACCGTTCAATCCGTGGTAAAGGTCACCGTAGTTTAGTGGAAGGACAGGCTGTGTTCTTTCATGTCAGCGATGGTGATAAAGGCTTACAGGCCGATGATGTGTCGGTAGTTTATTAGACAGTGAATGGGTATTTTCAGCTCAATAGTGTTGATTTGAGAATACCGATAAAATAGCGTTACAATAACCGGGTCAGGTCCGTCTGGCCCGGCTAGTCAGGAGCCGTTCTCATACTCAGAGTCGGTATATAAAAAGGAAAGGGAGAAAGCAATGACAGATCGTGTCACAGGAACCGTTAAATGGTTTAACAATAGCAAAGGATTTGGCTTTATCGCTCGCGAGAGTGGTGATGATGTTTTTGTACATTTCAGAGCGATCCGCGGCGACGGTTATAAGTCGTTACAGGAAGGACAAAACGTCGAATTTGAATTGCACGATGGTGATAAAGGCTTACAGGCACAGGATGTAGATGTGCTTAGTTAAGCGCTTGTTGTCAGCAGAAAAAGTAAACTGCTATCGAGCGCAGACTAGCGCTGGCAGTGGCTACAGTAATAGGTTGAGCGCTGGTTCAGTACTTTTTGCTTTATGGTCTGTTGGCACACAGTACAGTCCAGGCCGGCACGGTCATAGACCTTGAGTGACTGTTTGAAATAGCCAGGCTGGCCATCTTCCCGAGTAAAATCTTTTAATGTGGTGCCACCTTGTTTGATGGCAGCCGTTAGTACCTGTCTGATCGATTCCGCCAGAACTTGGTAACGCGGTTTTGAAATACGACCTGCCTGACGTGCCGGCAGAATACCGGCGCTGAACAAGGCTTCGCTGGCATAAATATTGCCGACCCCGGTCACCACCTTGCTGTCCATGATGTAGCTCTTGATATTGCATTTACGCGAGCGTGATAAGTCATATAAATAATCACCGTTAAATTCATCAGACAGAGGTTCTGGTCCCATCGCGGCAATCAGTTTATGTTGCTCAGCTGGCTGAGTGGTCCATAAGACACAGCCAAAACGGCGCGGGTCGCGAAACCGCAATACCTTATCATTGGCAAAAATAATATCCACATGATCATGTTTTTCAGCCGGCGTCTGCAGTGAGGTAATACGCAGGCTGCCTGACATGCCCAGATGTAATATAGCGGTGCCTTTTTCAGTCAGCAGCAATAAATATTTTCCGCGCCTGCGTATCTCAAGCAAAGTTTGGCCGGGCAACTGACTGGACAGAGCAGCCGGCACAGGCCAGCGCAGATTTTTATTTCTGACAAGCACACGACTGACAGACTGGCCCTGGATGTGTGGCGCAATGCCGCGCAGAGTGGTTTCTACTTCGGGTAACTCAGGCATCGGCGTTAGGCTCAGTCAGCCACAAATGT
The DNA here is from genome assembly GCA_029881795.1 of Gammaproteobacteria bacterium. Lineage (GTDB taxonomy): Bacteria > Pseudomonadota > Gammaproteobacteria > SZUA-229 > SZUA-229 > JAUVDT01. The sequence continues at coordinate 15,392 of JAOULX010000009.1, read as the reverse complement.
TTTACTGTAATAGGCCGGGTTGCTCAGCGATTCATAGGCCTTTATATCAAGCTGGTAACTCAATCCCAGTTCAGGATTAATAACCAGCGTGTTTGCCTGTCTTTTGTGGATGAAGCGACGCAGCGTTTTGTTATCGCCGGTTTTAAGAATGACCTCGCTGCCTTTATAAGGTTTGCTGGCCTTGCTGACAGCAAAAGCCTGAATATGCAGCCAGTTATCTACAAACTGTTTTAAATGATCGGGGCTGATCGCTTTGTCGGCTGCTTGCCAACTACCCTGGGCGTTTTGTGAGACCAGTTGTTTACCGATCTTGATACTTTGAAGTGTGGTGTTGTCAGGGAACAGCTGACGACGCATCAGGTTTTTATAGCCGGATGTGAATAAAGGAAAAAAAGTATCATCAATTAAAAACAGTTTCTGTCGGGTTAAAACATAGCGTTTACCATTCACTGGCGAAGTGCTGCCAAAATAAAATGCCTGCTGGTTGAGTCTAACGGTGGCCAGTGGCGGCTGTAGTGAATATTTTTTATAGTCAGCCTCAGCTATCTGATATTGCAGTGGCTCTTTAATGGTCAGTATATTGAGCAGCGCCTGTAGTCGGAACGTATCTGCCTGAACCGAGAGTGGTTGGGTGATGTGCCACTGCTCCTGAGTTTTTGTTAATGCGGTAATTTGCTGGTTATAGTCAATCTCGATCTGCGTAACGTCGTTAATCTTTAATGCCGAGAAAGCCGATTCGCTGACTGATGGTTGCTGACTGATCAGTGCAGTTGCAATCAGTATGATCAGCAGCATGAGTAAGCCAAGGTTAAGCAGCAAGCGTGAAGTAAACATAATTAGCCTTGGCGACGTTTACGCCAGATAATAAACCCGGTCAGCAGCAGGCCGGCAGGCATCAGTAACAGAAAACTCAGGCCGATAAAACTGATCTGTGTATCCGACAGTTGCAGCGTCAAATCCGGTGCTGTTTTAATCTCAAACGATAACAGTTGTTCATCACGGCTTAGCCAGTTGAAAATATTTTCACCCAGCATCAGGTTAGCCGCCGCACCGAGATAGTTATTGGCCAGAAAGTCACTGTCTGCTACCACCACCACGCGCTGTGATTTGCTGGTCTCGGTAAAACGGTTATTTCGTTGCAGTGCCTGCGCCATGGGTAACGGGCCGAGACGGTCGCCTTTGTTTTTTTCAAATTTAATTTCTTTACTGAGTAATGTGCCGGTTTCTGACCAGGTGCTTGGTCGGCTGCTGAATAAAGTGGTGGCTTCCCAGTCAGACTGATCTGATGGCAAAAAGTCAACGCTGCCGGCTAACATGAACAGGGTGTTGTAAGGAATATTGCGGGTAATCGGGTGCAGGTTATATTGCAATACCGCAATAGTAGCAGGGTGTTCTATGCGCAGAGTGGCGCGTAGCTCAGGGTCGGCATCGACCAGAATACCGGGCTCAAAAGATAACTGAAGTTGTTGAGTTAATGGCTGCAGTGCGGCGTTGTTGTCAGGCTCCTGTAGCCATAGCAAATTGCCGCCGGATTTAATATATTGTTGCAGACGCTCTGTTTCGCCGGGCAGATAGGCACGCAGTGGGCCGGCAATGACCACAATACTGGTATCTTGCGGTAAGACGCCGCTGAGTAAATTATGCGGGCTGACTTTAATGCCTTTTTCGCTCAATGCCGCAGCTAATTTACTGAAGCCGGGATTATCCTGTGATAAGGGATTGCGTTCGCCGTGTCCTTGGATAAAAACAGCATGCGGTAATTGTTCACGGCTGAGGCGTGACAGCGCGTTACCTAACAGACTTTCATTAACGTTGTCGAGGCGCTCAGTACGATTGCGGTATTTAATAACCACCTGGCCATAGCGGCTGATATTATCGGCTTTGGCTAGTTCAATATCGAGGTCTGGATTTAGCAGCTTGTAATTAAAGTTTTTCTTATGACTCTGGTAGCGTTTAAATAACTCATCGACAGCTTGTCGTGCCGAAGCCTGATCCGGCAGATAAATATTGATGTTAAGTGGATCCGGCATGGTTTTTAACAGCCGAACAGTGGAGGCTGATAGAGAGTTTCGCTGGCCATAGGTCCAGTCGGTACTGATACTGTATTGGGTGCTGAACCAGCCCAGCAGCGCCGTGACAGATAAAAATAACAGTGTAAAAAGGTAAGACTGAATGCGTAACTGACGCTTTTTTTTAGGAGTTGTCATCATTAGTGTTGCAACCGGTAAGAATCAAGCTGACGTATGCTGAGGCCAAGAAAGCAGACGATGAACAGTAAAAAATAAATGATGTCAGTACTGTTTATTACGCCGCGGATAATGGCATTACTGTGGTTAATCAGTGAAAGGTAATTAAACAGATTGCCGCTGCTGTCATTCGGTGAGTTGGCATTAATAATCCATAGCAGTAGTAATAGGCCAAAGCTGGAGATTGCAGCAACGCTGGGGTTATCGGTCAGGCTTGAAAGATAAAGTCCGGCAGCAACAAAGGCCGCGATTAACAGGTAAATAGATAAAAAGCCGGCCATTAATTTACCCAGATCGAGATCAGTGCCGAGTGTTAATGTCAGCGGCATCAGACCAATCTGAAAAATAAAGACGGTGAAAAATATCATCATGCCGAGATATTTGCCGAGCACAATCTGGCTCATGCTGAGCGGTGATGACATCAGTAACTGAATCGTGCCGGAGCGTCTTTCTTCACTGATCAGTCGCATGGTCATCAGCGGTACGACCATTAGCAAAACAATACTGGTGATATTAAATAAAGGCGCGACCACCAGGTCGGTAACGCCGGGGGCATTTTTTAAACTTTGCAGTTGCGGCTGCAAGGCAAAAAAATTATCGATCTGGGCGAAGAATATCCAGGCCAGAATAAACTGAACAACCGCGAGTACCGTCCAGGCCAGCGGTGACATAAACAGTGAGCGACATTCACGTAAGGCAATCGTCAGTATCATTCGCTGGTTTCCTTTTCGGCCAGAGCGGCCGTGTCATTGCCGGAGCTGTTGTCATGTGTGGTCAACTCGATAAAAATCTGTTCAAGACTGCGGCTGCGTGGTGTCAGCTGCTGCAGTCTCCAGTTTTGCTGGCAGCAAACTGTTAATAGTTGCTGCAGTGCCGCGTCGGCTTCGCTTTCATTGTCCGGCAGTTCAATGCAATAGCTAGTCTCGCTGAGTTTATCCAGCGTCAGACTGTCGATACTGTTTAACAAGGCGTCATCCACCGGCGCTTTAAATGCAAGATCAAACTGCTGACTGTGGCGGCTCTTGTCGATACTGGCCATCTCACTGTTAAACACCAGTTCACCTTGACGAATAATCTGTACCCGGTTACAGACCGCCTGTACTTCAGGCAGAATATGGGTCGATAAAATAATCCCGTGATGTTGACCCAGTTCGAGAATCAGCTGGCGTATTTCCTGTATCTGAATTGGATCAAGTCCGACCGTGGGCTCGTCAAGGATAATCACCGCCGGGTTATGAATGATGGCCTGAGCTATACCAACGCGCTGTTGATAACCCTTGGATAGACTGCTGATTAATTGCCGGCCGACCGCACTCAGGCCACAACGTTGTTTGGCTTTATCGAGTGCCGCCGGTAGTGATGGCTTGTCGATATTTCTGAGTCTGGCGCAGTAGCTCAGGTATTCATCAACCGTGAGTTCTTTATAAAGTGGTGGCTGTTCGGGCAGGTAACCCAGTTGTTGTTTGGCAAGGGTGGACTGTTCAATCAGATCGTAACCATTGATTTCAATCTGCCCTGCATCCGGTGCCAGCGTGCCGCTGATGATTTGCATGGTGGTCGATTTGCCGGCGCCATTGGGGCCAAGAAAACCCAGAATATCGCCGACATGCAGTTCAAAATTAAGGTTATTAACAGCCAGACTGTTGCCGTAATAACGCTGGATACCACTGGCTTTAATTAATGTTGTTTTTGACATAGATGTGTATTATTCGTTGTTTGAAAATGATTTCAAGTTATATTCATTAATTCACCGCGGCGGCGTGTAAGCGTGTGCGGTACAGAGAAAAAGGCAAACACAGATGTGGTTAGGCGTTGATACCGGTGGCACCTTCACCGATTTTGTACTTTATGATGGCAGCGCTATCCGCACCCATAAAGTACTGTCAACAGCCGCTGCACCCGAACAGGCGATTCTGCAGGGGATTGCAGAACTGGGCATAAAAAACAGTCAGGGTCTGCGCTTAACACATGGTTCAACAGTAGCCACCAATGCAGTATTGCAAGGCCGTGGTGTGAAAACGGTTTACATTGCCAACCAGGGCCTGAAGGATGTGATATTGATCGGCCGTCAGGCCAGAGCCGAACTGTATAATCTGCAACCCAAATCAAAACCGTCCTTAATCCAGCCTGAACACTGTATTGAGGTGGCCTCGCGGCTATCGGCACAGGGCCAGACGCTGTCGCGGCTGACAGAGCAGGATCTGCAGCAATGTCGGCAGCTGATTGATCAGATTAAGCCGCAGGCGGTGGCGATCAATCTGTTATTTTCTTATCTCGATGACAGTGATGAAAAACGCCTGGAAGCGATCTTGTCAGACGACTATTTTGTCAGTCGCTCATCGGCTGTGCTGAGTGAACGACGCGAATATGAACGCGGCATGGCAACCTGTCTCAATGCCTACGTCGGCCCGCTGATGAAACATTATTTATTGCGGCTTGAGCAAGCGCTGCCGGATGCCAGTATCTCAGTGATGCAAAGTCATGGCGGCACCATCTCGGTTGAACAGGCGGCCAGTCATGCCGTGAATTTATTATTATCCGGCCCAGCCGGCGGGCTTAAAGGCGCTGAATTTGTGGCCTCTGAAAGCGCTGATAAAGCCCTGTTGAGTTTTGATATGGGGGGCACATCGACCGATGTGGCATTGATAAAAAATCAGATTGGACTGACCAGCGAAGCTCAAATTGCCGGTTATCCGGTGGCTGTGCCAATGGTTGATATGCACACTATTGGCGCCGGTGGTGGCTCGATAGCACGGCTTGATGGCGGCGGTTTATTACTGGTCGGGCCGGAATCAGCCGGAGCCAGTCCAGGCCCTGCCTGTTATGGTAACGGCGGCATTCAGGCAACGGTAACCGATGCTAATGTGGTGCTGGGAAGAATCCCGCAGCAACAGAGCCTGGGCGGTTATCTGACGATTGATTATCAGGCGGCAGAAACTGCGGTCGGGCAACTGGCAAGCCAGCTCGGGGTGACACTGCAACAGGCGGCCAAAGGCATTGTGCAAATTGCTAACGAGCATATGGTGCAGGCGTTAAGAGTTATCTCGATCGAGCGGGGTGAAGACCCGAAAGCATTTACCCTGTTATCGTTTGGTGGAGCCGGTGGTTTGCATATCTGCGAACTGGCTGAGGCGATGGATATGGATAAAGCCATGATCCCGGTGCATGGCGGTGTGCTATCAGCGCTGGGCATGCTGGTAGCCGTGCCGTCGCGTGAAATGTCGCACAGCATTAATCGAAGATTTGATCAATGCAGCGATGCCTTAATCAATAGTACGGTGCAGGATTTAGTGGCGCAGGCTCAGCAGCAGATGAAAACCGAACTGGCAGCACAGCAGGCACAGGTTAGTGTCACGGTTGATGTCTGTTACAGCGGCCAGAGTTTTAGCTTGCCAATAAAATGGACTTGTCTGGATGAGGTCGCCGGGGCTTTTCATCAACTGCATCTGCAGCGTTATGGTCATCGCATGCAGTCGAAGTTGGAGCTGGTTACGTTACGGGTTAAGCTACAAGCCAAAGCGCTGGATTTTGAATTGCCGGCATTAAAGCCGGTCAGAGCCGCTGCCAGCTCAAGCGTCAGTCTGTACGGTGAAGCTGATCAAGTTGCGGTCTATGAACGGGATCAACTGGGCGCGGGTCAGTCTATCAACGGCCCGGCCCTGGTTCTGGAACAAGTGGCCAGCAGCTATATTAAAAGTGGCTGGCAAGCCGTGGTGGATCGGGTCGGGAATTTGCTGCTAACGAGGATCGCCGCCGCCAGCGCTTGAGAAAAAAGCTGCTGTCGAAGCGGCTTTACATCATCTTCATAATAGCAAGCGTCCACTTAATCGCCTGCAGGTGGCAGGATGAGATTTCTGCAATGCTTAAATTAAGGAATTTTACGTTTTTCCAGTCAGATGTCTGATAGGCCAGAGTGCAGTCCAGTGCATAACCGATGACGCCTTTTCTATCGATGATCGCAAGCCTTAAGTCATCACTGACAGGCAGTGGTTTGAGTAAGCTGTCGAGAGGTTGCCCCATCAGAATATCCAGTGCTGAAAACAAGCCGGCGGTGAAATAATTTTCAACCGGTTGCAATCTGGCTTGCCTGGCCAGCAGTTCACACATTTTGGCGCGGGTCATGGCGATATGCAGCATTTCAGCCGGCCGATCGTCTAGCTGGCTCAGTGCGCTCATCGAAGCCCAGCTTGAGAGTTTTTGCCGGCCCATTAACAACAAGGCTTGCTTGACCGAATCGATCTTAGTATCAAAACTAAAGAAAGCCGAATTCATTAATTTCAGAATCTTATAACTGATGGTTGCATCGGCACTAATCAACTGGTTGATGTCATCGATATCTGCATCCTGATTTTGTAATAAAGCCAGAATTTTCATGATGGCGACTTTATTTTGTGGCAATGAGGCACCGCGAATAATACGCGGCCGGCTCAGGAAATAGCCCTGAAAATAGTCAAAACCAAGCTCCATGCAAAAGTCATAGTCATCAAGCGTTTCAACTTTATCGGCCAGCAGCTTTTTATTGTACGGGCGCAGCTGTTTAACGTGTTCATGGACTTCAGCTTGCGACAGTGCGGAAATATTGATTTTAATAATGCTGGCCATTTCCAGTAACACAGCATGCGCCGGGTTATAAATATAATCATCGAGCGTAAAGGTAAAGCCCTGTTGATGCAGTTGGCGCATGGCAACAATCAACTCATCGGTGACCGGAATATCTTCCAGTACCTCAAGAATGACCTGTTTATTGGGTATCAGTAGCTTGTCTTCGTGCAATAAAAAAGACCGGGTCAGATTAATGCAGGCATGACTGTTACCAACGATGTTTTCAAGGCCGATTTCGATAAAGGTATTAATGATGGTCTGAGAGGTGGCATCATCCGCCGACACTGTGCTGTTGCTGGCCGCTGCATCAGCGTGAAACAGCAGCTCATAGGCGAAAATGCCCAGATGACGGTTGTAAATAGGCTGGCGACCTACAAAAACATCTGACACTGTGGTTTCCCAGAGAAGTATTAAACAGAGTGGAGTTTAGATTATTTTGCGACGATAGTCACAGCCATAAAAAAACCTGCAAGGCAGGCTTTTTTACTAAAGATTGACCGCGAAAGAGGCTTATTTAATTTTAGCTTCTTTATACATCACGTATTGACGAACACGTGGGTCAAACTTTTTGATTTCCATCTTTTCTGGCATGGTTTTTTTGTTCTTGGTCGTAGTGTAGAAATGACCTGTACCAGCCGATGAGACTAATTTGATTTTATCTCTCATAATGGTTCCTTAAACTTTTTCACCGCGTTGACGAAGTTCTTTTAAGACGACATCAATGCCTTTTTTATCAATAATGCGCATACCATTAGCTGATACTTTTAAACGCACGAAACGGTTCTCATTCTCAACCCAAAAACGATGAGAGTGGATATTAGGCAAGAAACGGCGTCTTGTCCTGTTTTTTGCATGCGATACATTGTTACCTGACATCGGTTTTTTACCGGTCACTTGGCATACTTTAGCCATTTGGATTCTCCAAAGGTCAGAATCTGGTTCACGAAAGAGGCGGAATAATACCGGAAACCACTGCTTGCCGCAAGCCGATTCCACAGAATAATCCGAGATTAGTTTGAATTAGACCAATATCTGGTCAATAACCGCCTGAATGGTTATAGTGCGGCCTGATATATAGATTCAAATTGCCATTCACATCAAACCAAGAGTCCTGACGAAAAAACATTATGGATATCATATTTATACGCGAGTTAGAGATCGAAACAGTTATTGGTATCTACGACTGGGAGCGTGAAATTAAACAAACCATCAGTATCGACCTTGAAATGGGAGCCGATATTGCTAAATCAGCCAGTTCCGATCAGATTGACGACACGCTCAATTATAAAGAAGTGGGCAAGCGCATTATTGCTTTTGTCGAGGCCAGCAGCTTCGAGCTGGTGGAAAAACTGGCTGAAGAAATAGCCGCCATCGTCAGAGATGAGTTTGCCGTGCCCTGGTTGCGCCTGACGCTGAACAAGCCCGGTGCGTTACGGGGTTCTAAATCGGTCGGTGTGGTGATTGAAAGAGGCGAGAAGTTCTGACGTGAGCAAAGTTTATATCAGCGTTGGCAGTAACATTGATAAGGCAGCCAGCATCCGCAAAGGTGTCGAGGATATGCGCCAAGTGTTTGGTGAGCTGGAATTGTCCTCGGTTTATCAGAGCGAGGCGGTGGGCTTTAAGGGCGATGATTTTTACAATCTGGTGGCCGCCTTTGAGACCGAAAAGGATGTGCTGACGGTGTCACGCCTGTTGCATCAGATCGAAGATAAAAATGGTCGTGATCGTAGCGGCCCGCGTTTTTCATCACGAACGCTGGATCTGGATTTACTGGTTTATGATGAGTTGGTGAGCCAGCAAAACGGCCTTGACGTGCCGCGTGGTGAAATCCTTAAAAATGCCTTTGTGCTCTGGCCACTGGCCGAAATAGCGCCTCAGCTAAGCCATCCCGTCACCGGGAAAAGCTATGCTGAGCACTGGCAAGTCTTTGATAAAACAAAAGAAAAACTTTACCCCATCGACTTTGACTGGGGCTGATAAGCGGCTTGGTTACTCAAACGCTGCGCGTTCAGCCTCAAGTACTGCCAGACTGATATGGCGGCCAATTTCATCGTCAAAATTCACCCACTGATGAAACGCGGTTAATTGTTTAACCACCTGAGGTTTCATTTCAAAATCACTTAAGCCTTCGTCATAATAGCGCGCAGCCTGCTGGTAAACCGTGCTGACATAATTTTGAAATTGTTTAACGATGCTGACATCGCTGGTCTGGCCGTGACCTGGCACAAAATGCTTGGCATTGATGTTAGACGCAATCTCACAGGCTTTGGCGTTACCGCGGAAAGTTGCATCACCCATGCTCGGCAGGCGTCCGCTTAAAACGTTATCACCAAGAAATACCACAGACTCTTCAAGCACATGCACCATCACATCGGTTTTGCTATGGGCTTTGGCAGGCGCATAGACCTTGAAAGTAAAACCACCTGTTTTAAGCACAAAGCTGTCTTCAACGGCTGTCTCAGGAATAACCGCCTTCGTGCCCTTGGTCGCACCGTTGGTCATTTGCTGCATTAAATTAATCCATTTAACCGCTTCGCTTTTTTTCGCCAGCGCAATCATATCCGGATGCGCCATCAGTTTGGCAGCAGGAAAGGCTTCGGAAAAAGCCTGATTGCCGAGCCAGTGATCACCATGAATATGGGTATTAATGACATGAGTGACTGGTTTTGACGTCAGTTTACGAATCTGTCGCAACACCATATCACCGCTGTAGCGGCTGGAACCGGGATCAATCACCACCACGCCATCATTGGTAATTACAAAGCCGGGATTGTTCATAAAGCCCTGGTTTTTTTCATTAGGAAACTCAAGCGGGCCGTGAATCACATAAGTATTTGCGCTGATTTTGTCAGCCGGATAATCAGGTATTTCGGTGGCTTGTGCGTAAGAGTAACTGATAATCAGTAAAACTGAGATAAGTGTTTTCATAGTGATGGTCCGTGATTTTGCAGGGTTAAGTGCTGTTATATGTAATATTGTTTTTTCAAGGATATTACCTAAAAACGACTAAGTGTGCTGCTAAATATTTAAACTGCGACCACCGTCTACCGGAATGATCTGTCCGGTAATATAGTGGGCGTCGCGGCTCAAAAATAATACGGCTGCGGCAATATCTTCCGGCATGCCACTGCGTTTGAGTGCGGTACGGCTTAGTATTTCATTTTGAGTCTCTGCATCGAGCTCACTTTCAGGCCACATAATAGCGCCCGGTGCGACACCATTAACCCGGATCTCAGGGCCTAATTCTTTAGCCAGTGACTTGGTCAGCATCGCCAGACCGGCTTTAGCGGCGCAGTACAGCGTGTGATTTTTCATCGGCCGTTCGGCATGAATATCAACGATATTAACAATGCAGCCCTGGCTGGCTTTGAGTGCCGGGATAGCGGCCTGAGATAAAAACAACGGCGCTTTTAAGTTGCTGCCGATCAGGTCATCCCAGTGTTGCTCGGTGATTTTGCCGGCATGGGTCGGGTAAAAGCTGGAGGCGTTATTAACCAGTAAATCGAGCCTGCCCCAGTGTTGCTGGCTCTGTTCGATCAGCTCGGGTAATTGTGCGGTCTGATGCAGGTCTAGGCGCAGCGCGATACAGGAGTTATCGCGCAGCTGATTGAGTTCATCACAGAGCGCATCGGCTTGTTCTTTAGCGCCACGATAATGTAGTGTAATGTTCATGCCTGCGCTGTGCAGAGTGCGGGCAATCACCGCTCCGATGCGGCGCGAAGCACCCGTGATCAAAGCCGTTTTGTTCTGAAGATCGCTTGCGTTAGAATTGGACACGTTTTACCCCGCTAAAAATAGATTACACACTATAAGACAGGACAGCATATTAACACACAAGCCGATGTGGCCGCTTTGCCCGAGCCAACAGCAGAACAAAAGAGTCATAGCCAGCAGCTTTATCAGACAGTGATCGAGGCTATCGATGATTGCACTGCAATCGGCTTTGATCAGTACATGGCCATGGCCTTGTATCAGCCGGGACTGGGTTATTATGCGGCCGGTTCGCAAAAGTTTGGCGCGGCCGGCGACTTTATTACCTCGCCGGAAGTGTCACCGTTGTTTGCTCAGTCGCTGGCGCGCCAGCTACAACAGGTGTTGGTAACACTGACAGACGCTATCGTTATAGAATTTGGTGCAGGTTCAGGCCTGCTGGCCAGCGATCTGTTGCTGGAGCTGGAAGCATTAGATTGTTTGCCGGAGGCTTACTGGATTATTGAAGTCAGTGCCGAATTACAGCAGCGACAACAGCAGTTGTTGCAACAAAAGTGTCCGCATTTAGCCGGCAAACTGCGCTGGTTGCAGCAGTTACCCGAGCAGCCGGTGAATGCCGTGGTGATTGCCAATGAAGTGCTGGATGCGATGCCGGTACGGGTTTTTGAAAAACAAAACGGCGAATTGTTTGAATGCAAAATCGAACACAGCGCTAGCAAATTAAACTGGGTTAACACAGCGGCGGATGCCAGTTTGCAGGCAGCAGTAGCAGAAATTGAAGATACAACCGGGCAATTGTTGCCAGATAACTACCGCTCTGAATATAATCCGTCAGTCAAACCCTGGCTCAACAGTATTCACACGATGCTGGGGCAGGGTCTGGTGTTGCTGATTGACTATGGCTATGACGGCAGACAATATTACAGCGCCGAACGGGATATGGGTACGCTTATGTGTTACTACCAGCACCGGGCGCATGACAATGTCTTTTTTTATCCGGGCTTGCAGGATATCACCGCATTTGTGGATTTCACAGGCGTAGCAGAAGCGGCTTTCGAAATCGGTTTCGATGTCATGGGTTACACCACGCAGGCCCAGTTTTTATTGGGCTGTGGTTTGCCGGAGATTTTTGAAAATAAAATGTCGGCGTTATCAGATCAACAGATAAGCCAGCAGATGCAGTTGTCGCAGCAGGTCAAAACACTGACCCTGCCCGGCGAAATGGGCGAGCGCTTTAAAGTAATGGCGCTGGGAAAAGGTCTGCAACCGGGGCTTCGTGGTTTTAGTCTGGCGGATTTCAGAACGCGTTTATAAAAACAAAACAAACAGAGGAGGGTCATTTAGCTCAGACCAACAGAGGCAATGTAAGCCGCTGTGTGACTGTGTCTTGGTGACAAAAAATTGGATTTAATACAGATAATTGTTTTAGCGCTGGTGCAGGGGCTGACCGAGTTTTTACCGATATCAAGCTCGGCACATTTAATCTTAGTACCGCTGCTAAGTCATTGGCAGGATCAGGGACTGGCATTTGATGTTGCAGTGCATGTCGGAACCTTAACTGCGGTGGTGGTGTATTTCAGAAAGCAGCTGGCAGATATGGCGGTCGACTGGTTCGGCTCGCTGCCGTTTATTTCGCGGCATGGCAAACAGACTGACAATAGCCGGCTGGCCTGGGCGGTCTTATTCGGTACTATCCCGGTCGGTATTTGCGGGCTGTTGTTCAATGACTTTATTAAAGATGCACTGCGTGGTGCGCTGGTGATTGCGGCCACTCAGTTTATATTCGCCGGCTTACTCTGGTGGGCCGACAGCAAAGGCCGACGCAGTCGCAATGAATACAGTATTCGCTGGAAGGATGTGCTGGTCATCGGCATCGCTCAGGCGATCGCGTTAATCCCCGGTACCTCGCGTTCTGGTATTACCATTACCGCTGCTTTAATGCTGGGCTTAACACGGGATGCCGCTGCCCGATTTTCATTTTTGTTATCGATTCCGGTTATCGTGCTGGCCGGTGGTCTGGAAACGCTGCATTATTTATCGGTGGCAAAAGGCGGTGACTTTTCATCACTGATCACAGGTGCTGTCATTTCCGGCGTCAGCGCGTTTATCTGTATTCACTATTTTCTAAAGCTGCTGGATAAAATCGGCATGATGCCGTTTGTGATTTATCGCCTGTTACTGGGTGTTGTTTTAGTTGTTTTGTTTATATAAAAGGTAATGACGCAATGAGTGCTGTTTCAAATTCGCAATTTGCCGGTCAGAAACTCAGCTGGTTCTGGCTCTGGTTATTGCTGGGCTATTTGTATCTGGCCTATATTGTCTATGGTTCATTAACACCAAACCCGATAGAGGTAGATGTTGCCGACTTTGATAAAGTGATGCATTTTTCTGCCTATGCCCTACTGATGATCTGGTTTGCAATGATTTTTTATCAGACCCGCGCACGTATTTTTCATGCAGTTGCGTTTATTGGCTTAGGTGTCGGTATGGAATTTGCCCAGCAAGCTGGCGGTGTGCGCTTTTTTGAGTTCAGCGATATGCTGGCCAACAGTCTCGGTGTGCTGGCCGGGTATTTTGTGACCAGAGGCTGCGGCAAATACCATCTGCTGCGCATAGAACAACAACTGTTAAAACGGACCTCTGCTAAATGACAGCGGATACACTTTATTCAAAACAACAAAACGTCGTTGATTTTGTGTTTGATGAAAATGTGGCCAATGTATTTACCGATATGATTCGCCGTTCAGTGCCCGGCTATGAAAACATAGTCACCATGCTGGGCGTGTTTGCCGAACAATACGTTCAGCAAAATTCAAATGTCTATGACCTCGGCTGTTCGCTGGGTGCTGCGACCCTGTCAATGCGTTCGCGTTTAACACACCACAACTGCCAGATGTACGCGGTAGATAATTCGCAAGCAATGACTGAGCGTTGCCAGCAAAATATCGGCCTGCAGCAGGGGCCGGGTGTCACCGTTAGCTGTGATGATATCCGTGATGTCGATATCCAGTCAGCCTCGCTAAGCGTGCTGAACTTCACGCTGCAGTTTTTACCGCTAACGGATCGTGCAAAGCTGTTAAAAAATATAGCAGACAATACATTGCCGGGTGGTGCGCTGGTGCTGTCAGAAAAAATAAAATTTGAAAACCCAGCAGAGGCGCAGTTAAATGAAACCCTGCACCTGGCGTTTAAAAAAGCCAATGGCTATAGCGAACTTGAAATCGCACAAAAGCGCAGTGCCATAGAAAACGTACTGATTCCCGAGACACTGGCGGTGCACTTGCAGCGTTTAAAAGCAGCGGGCTTTAGCAGCGCGCAAATCTGGTTTCAGTGTTATAGTTTTGTGTCAATTGTTGCCGTTAAGTAGCGCGCTAAAAAATATTACCCCATTATTATGAAATCCACAGTCGATTATTCACTTCTGCTTGAAAAAATAAAAGGCACCGAGCTGGAACCATGGCTTGCCGTTTTACCAGCGCAGCTTGATGAAAAACTTTATAACACCAACCACGGAGACCTCTCTGCATGGGAGGCAGTGCTGGAGTTGTTGCCTGCAGTTAAACCCGAGAGTGTTGACTTCAGTGCAGGCACAATAAAGATTGGCTGCGGCGGACAACTCGATGATGAACTGCGGCTGGAAATAAAAAATAATTTAAAATTATTAATGCCGTGGCGTAAAGGGCCGTTTGATTTGTTTGGTATTCACATCGACACCGAATGGCGCTCCGACTGGAAGTGGGACAGGCTTGAAAAACACCTGTCGCCGTTAAATGGCAGAAAAGTACTGGATGTTGGTTGTGGAAACGGCTACCACCTCTGGCGTATGGCAGCGCATGACCCTGAATTGTTAATCGGTGTTGATCCGGGGCTTAAATATGTTTACCAGTTTGAGATCATGCGGCGTTATATCAGTAAAGTAAGGCAAGACGAGGTCGCCTTTGTGTTGCCATTTGGGATAGAAGATGTGCCCCAGCTTAAAGCCTTTGATACCGTTTTCTCGATGGGTGTATTTTATCATCGGCGTTCACCCATCGATCATTTAATGGATTTGCGGCATTGTTGTCGCAGTGGCGGCGAGCTGGTGCTGGAAACCTTAATAATTGATGGTGATGAAGGTGAAGCCTTGTTGCCAGAAGACCGTTATGCGCAAATGCGCAATGTCTGGTTTTTACCCAGTGTAGCAACGCTGGTGGCGTGGATGAAACGGTGTGGTTATCAAGATATCAAGGTAGTAGATGTCAGCGTAACGACGACTGAGGAACAACGGTCGACAGACTGGATGCAGTTCCATTCGCTGGAGCAGTTTTTAGATGCGGATGATCATACAAAAACAGTCGAGGGTTACCCGGCACCAAAGCGAGTGGTTATTATCGCCGAGGCGCCGTAGAGTTTTGATGACTGTCTTATCACGATAACCCAAAAAAGGATCAAACAGAGAAAGCGCGTTGGCATTAAAGCCAGCAGGGAAGAATATATATTTTTCTAAGAAGCGGCTTATGATTTGTTCTAATGAATCGAAGCAGCTTGCTGCTTTTATTGTGCTTTTCTATGATAGTTTTTCATTCTTATTCCATGGCATTAGAATCAACATTCTTGCAATAAAGCAGGTGTTAAAAAGAGTAACCATCACAGTCCCTATCAGCAACATCCAATAAAAAATTTGAGTTGGATCAAAAAATGCAATAATTACAAATGTCCCGTAAACAAAGCGAACTTGTGTGGGAAAAGCAGTAAATCCTCGTTTAGCCATGAAATGAATAAACTGGATAACACTTACGAAAATTACTGCATAGAATCCCTCGGTTATTCCAGACAAGCCAGCAATCATAGCGA
>JAOULX010000006.1 GCA_029881795.1 Gammaproteobacteria bacterium | reverse complement strand
ATCGGTCGTCAATTTCACAATGTGTCTTTACTAGACGATCAGAAACACGTGCTTGATCAGCTTATCGGCTATATTGAGCAGGAAGCTGTTGATGCCGTCATTATCGCCGGTGATATTTATGATCGCTCAGTACCGCCGGCAGCAGCAGTTGAGTTGCTTGATAATGTCATAAACCAAATTTGTGAACAGATGTCAGTGCCAGTGATCATGATTCCCGGTAATCATGACGGTGCCGAAAGATTACGCTTTGGTTCAAGACAGCTGCGTAAAGCAGGGTTGCATATCATCGGCGATATGCAACAAATCACCGAGCCGGTCATCATCTCAGGCTCAGACTGTGATGTGACTTTCTATGGCATTCCTTATAACGATCCTGAAACAGTGCGAAACCAGTTCGATGCGGAAGTCTCAAACCATGATGAAGCGCATACCTATTTAGTTAATCAAATTAAAACAGTTAAAGATGATAAGGCTGTCAATGTCATTATCAGTCATTGTTTTATTGATGGTGCAGAAGAATCAGATTCAGAACGGCCATTGTCTATTGGTGGTGCAGACAGAGTAAGTTATGCACCGTTTGCAGAATTCGATTATGTCGCGCTCGGTCATTTACACAGCCCGCAGTACAAAGGTGAAGAACATATTCGCTATTCAGGCTCACTGCTCAAATACAGTTTCTCGGAACAGAACCAAAAGAAAGGCGTGACGCTGGTAGAGATGGATGCAACAGGTCTGTTATCGACCCGGCATCTGCCACTCACGCCATTGCGTGATATGCGTATCCTCGAAGGTGAGATAAATAGCATCATAGAGCAGGGCAAGGTCGATCCGCATAACGATGATTATGTATTAGTTCGCCTGACCGACCGCCACGCCATTCTCGACCCGATGAACAAGTTGCGAGAAGTCTATCCCAATGTGCTGCACCTGGAAAAACCCGGCATGTTAGAAACCGGTGAACAACAAATGAGCCGTGAAAAATTAAAACGCGGTGAGCTTGAAATGTTTCGTGATTTTTTTGTACAAATTTCCGGTCAGGAATTGTCAGAAGATCAGGACAAGGCAATCACAGAAACCATAGCAGGCATTCATAAAGCGAAAGGGGAAAGCATTTGAAGCCCCTAAATTTATCTATCCAGGCATTCGGGCCTTTCTCTGGCACAGAAACCATTGATTTCACGTCATTGGGTGATAACCCGTTATTCTTAATCAACGGCACAACCGGCGCGGGTAAAAGCTCGATACTCGACGCCATTTGTTTTGCCTTATATGGTCAGACCACGGGAAATGAACGCGAAGCGGCGCAAATGCGTTGTGACCATGCTGATGATAGCCTGATAACGGAGATCATTCTTGATTTTAGTCTGGGTGATAAAAGCTATCGCATTCGTAGAATACCCATGCAAGATCGGCCTAAAAAAAGTGGAGAGGGCAGCACCACCCATCAAACAGAAGCGCAATTATGGTTCCTTGACGGTACAGACGAAGGAGAACTTCTGGTAGCCAAAAAAGTCAATGAGGCAACTGTCTATATAACGGATCTGATCGGGCTTGAAGTAGAGCAATTCAGACAAGTGATGGTATTGCCACAGGGTAAGTTCCGTGAGCTATTAATAGCAGACTCAAAAAAACGTGAAGAAATATTTAGTCAGTTATTCCAAACCCAAATTTATAAACGTATAGAAGATCAATTAAAATCACAAGCCTCCGGTATCAGGCAGGCAGTCGAAAAGCATCAAAATAAAATTAAAGGCATGCTGGAGACCGCTGAGGTTAATTCAGAAGCGCAATTACTCGAAGAAATGGAACAACTTCAGCCGGAGTTATCAGTCGCTCTTACCAACAAAGAGGAAGCATCAAAACAGCTTAAAACAGCCAATACAGTGAAAGATAAAGCGGTAGAGTTAATAACACGCTTTGATAACCTTGATAAAAAGCAAGCTGAGTTAAAAACTAAGCAGGAACAAGAGCCTAGCTTTAAGCTTAAACAAAACACGTTAGTATATGCACTATCGGCTCAAAAAATACAGCATGTTTATGAGCAACAATTAGCTGAAAATATAACGCTAAAAAATATTAGTCAACAACTTGAGCAATGTAATGCCGATAAAAATGTTGCGACTAACAATCATGCAACAGCAGAAAAAACACTTAACCAAGCCAAACAAGATCACCTCAAAGTCGATGGCCTAAAAAAACAACAATTAGAACTGAGTCAATATCAGGACAAAATTAAAGAATTATCGGCTGCCACTAAACAGTTAAAAGAGAGTGAATCAGAACTGGCTACCAGCCAAGAAAACCTGGCATCAAAGAAGTCGGAACAACAAGCACTCACTAAAGAATCAGCAGAACTGGAAACAAAAGCGGCTGGCATCACCAAAGAACTGGAAGCACTAGCCGACAAACAAATAGCGCTTGATAAACTCAGTCAGCAAGTCAGCCAAAGAAATGAGCTGGAGCTATTACGAAAAAACAATAACCAGCTAAGCCACAAACAGTCTGACTCTCAAACCGAATACGAAACAGTAAAAGGCAAATTTGATACTGTACAGAAACATGCCCGACAAACTGAATTGTCATGGCATAAAGGCCAGGCAGCCTTGCTAGCTCAGGAATTGCAGGATAATGAACCCTGTTCAGTTTGTGGCAGCAAAGAGCATCCTAATCCGGCTAATGCTAACGGTGATGTGCAGCTAATTACTAAGCAGGAAGTTGATCAGGCGCGCAAAGAGGAAGACGCTGCGCGTAATAACATGGAAGCCAGCGCTGCAAAGTTAGAAAAAGACAAAGTAGAGTTAACAGCAAACTCAAAAGAAATTAAACGCCTTGAAGAACAGTTGCAGGATTTAGCAAATCAGACAACTGATGAACTGGATGCTGTCTTCAAAACTATGGAAAAAGACGTCCAAGTACTCATTGATAAAAAAGACCAACTGGGAACCATCAATAACCGAATCTCCGACATTAAAAAGCTAATGACAGATGTCGACACGGCTATTGCAACGTTCGATGAAACAGTCAGGTCTGTTAATGAGCAGTATGTACAGTCGCGTACCAATGTACAGCAATTCGAAAAACAAATTCCGGAAAATTATCGTGATGCAAATGTGCTAACAGCAGAATTGGCTAAAATCGAGGATTCGATATCAACTTTGAGCAATGCATTAACTCAGGCAGAAGCCGATGTTGCTCAGAGCCGCTCAGAGATGGACAAATCAAACACAAAGCATGAAGCTGTAACGGCGCAATTAGAAGACCAAAAACAAAAAACAGCGCAAGCAGATAATAACTGGTCAACGGCATTAGCCAGCAGTGACTTTAATACTATCGAAGTATTTAAGCGGGCCTTGTTATCTGATGACGAACAAAAAACACTTAAGCAAGCGATTGATAGCTATCAATCTGAGCTGGATAGTTTAAAGGCAGTGGTAAAGCAATTAGAAACGGATCTCGCTAAAAAGAGTAAACCGGATCTTGAAACCATTGAGTCAACACTTGCAGATAAAAACGAATTATTTAGCAATGCAGAAACCGCATGGCGAAAACTCGAAGAACGAAATAATTCAATAAAATCCGTTCAGGCCAAACTAAATAAAGCCCATCAAGAAAATGCAGAGCTTGAAGCCCAATATAAAATTGTGGGCACACTAAGTGATGTAGCTAATGGCCAGACAGGTAACAAAATCAGCCTGCAACGCTTTGTATTAAGCGTGTTGCTGGATGATGTGCTGATACAAGCCTCACAACGCCTCAGCATAATGACCAATGGACGCTATCAATTACTGCGTAAAGAAGATCGTGCCAAGGGTAACAAAGCATCGGGGCTGGAACTGGAAGTCGAAGATGGCTATAGCGGTAAAACAAGATCTGTTGCCACACTCTCTGGTGGCGAGTCCTTCATGGCGGCACTTTCATTAGCATTGGGTTTATCAGATGTAGTTCAGGCATATTCGGGAGGCATCAGGCTGGATACACTCTTTATAGATGAAGGCTTTGGTAGCCTGGATCAAGATTCATTAGATTTAGCGATAAAAACACTGATTGACCTACAGTCAAAAGGGCGAACAATTGGTATTATCTCTCATGTATCTGAATTAAAAGAACAAATGGCACTAAGAATCGATGTCACGAGTTCTACTATGGGTAGCAAGATCAAAACAAAGCTAGCTTAGACTGAAGTTATAAAAGAAGTATGAGAGCAAATTACTAGATGCCGATTAACGTTAGAGAACTCACGTTATATAAATAAAAATCTACACGAATGATTTTGATAACAAATGTCTGTGAAATGTAAGTTGGGAGTATCACATCTTATAATTTGTTAAAACATAAAAACAAAATACATTCTCTATCATAGTCAGTATAATTTCAGCATTATCCACTGTGAGACAGATATGTTTAATTTAAATTCGTTTTCCATCAGTTCATTGCCACAAATAGAATTTGGTGCCGGTAGTATTGATAAGCTGCCATCTATTATTGATGGCTATGGTAAGAAGGTGTTGCTGGTGACAGGTGCCAGTAGTTTTATCGAATCGGCAAGCTGGAAGGCACTGGAAAAGGTTTTTTCTCAATATCAGTTTACTTATTCGCTGTGTCCGATAATGACAGAGCCATCACCGGATTTAATCGATGAATTGGTGCAGGATTATAAGCAGCAGTCTATTGATGTTGTGGTTGCCATCGGTGGCGGTAGTGCACTGGATGCGGGTAAGGCGATTGCCGGTTTGCTTCGGCTTGATCATTCTGTGATGGATTTCCTTGAAGGGGTGGGGCCTGAACTCAATTACCAAGGGCCAGCTGTACCGTTTATTGCGGTTCCCACAACGGCGGGGACAGGTAGTGAAGCGACTAAAAATGCCGTGCTAAGCGTACAGGCTTATGACGGCTTTAAAAAATCATTTCGTGATCAGCAGTTAATACCCGATTACGCGATTATTGATCCGGACTTATTATCGACGTGCTCTCAGTCCCTGATTGCCGCAAACGGGATGGATGCGCTGACGCAGTTAATGGAATCGTATGTATCAAGTCGTTCCAATGCGATGACGGATGCACTGGCGCTAAGTGGTATTGAAGCACTGAGTGAGGCCTTGTTGCCCTGGTATCAGGGTGATAACTCAAATGAGAACAGAAGCAAGATGGCTTATGCTTCATTATTGTCGGGCATCAATCTGGCGCAAACTGGTTTAGGCTCAGTACATGGGCTGGCATCTCCGCTGGGAGCTTTCTTCCCGATTCCTCATGGCACAGTTTGTGGCACGCTTGTCGCTGAAGCCACGGCAGTTAATATTGCCGCAATGAAAAACCGCGATGCGGACAACTCAGCCCTACAAAAATATGCTCATCTCGGACGGCTGCTGGCTAACGATAGTGAGCTGTCTGATGATCAATCGCATCAATCATTACTTGATATTTTATACGACTGGACAGAGAAGATGGATTTGCCGTATTTAAAAGAATACGGCATCCGTATCGATCATCTGGAACATATTGTGGGTAATAGTCGTGGTAGTAGTATGCAGACAAACCCGATTGTGCTGACCGATGATGAAATACGAAATATTGTTTTTAAGCGCCTGAGCCGATAAATTAATGGAGACATTTCACTTTAATACCATAGCGATTGTTCACAGCTGTTATAAAGAAAAGTTTGGTACACCACGACAATCCGGTTTATCAGACAATGCGGAAGCGATAATAGAATTACTGCCACCCTATAATCACGAGGATTATATTCGTGAACTTGAAGGCTTCTCTCATATCTGGCTGCAGTTTGTGTTTCATCAGCATCTTGGTAAAGCGGTTAAAGCCACAGTCCGGCCGCCTAGACTTGGCGGTAATAAACGGGTTGGTGTTTTTGCCAGCCGTTCACCTTTCAGGCCCAATCCAATCGGACTATCGGTTGTTAAGTTAAATAAAATTCATCGGCAGGGCAACAAAACAGAGCTTTATGTCAGTGCTGCCGATTTAATTGATCAAACACCGATTATCGATATCAAGCCCTACATTGCCTATGCCGATTCTATTGCAGATAGTCAGTGTAGTTATGCTGAGAACAAACCCGGAAAGGTTTTACAAGTAAGCTTGTCGGAACAGGCGGAGGGGTTTATACAAGCTGAGAAAGTGCGTTATCCAACTCTTGAACAGCTGCTCAGAGAAACGATTGCTCTTGATCCCAGGCCGGCCTATGAAGAAACGCCGGGCAGGGTATATGGACTGTGTTTATACGATTTAAATATTAAATGGACGGTGAATGACGGTCAGGCGATGGTAAGTCTGATTGAAACTTCAGACAATTGAGTTCAGTGCGGTTTGTTGCCAGTTGTTTGCGGTAATGAAAAAGCGTTTGCTTTCTCTGTGGTGATCTATTTGTGCAACGCAAACAGGTCGTCTATCAACAGCATCACTTATCGCATTAATTAAATCATTTTTATAAAGAATAGCATTAGGCAAAAAATGCTCATTAACATTGTTAATTGTCGCCAGCCAGTGTGTTTTATCTAAAATAACCCAGTGGGTGTCGCTGTGCTGACAACGCTTAAAATCATCCAGCGTTAACCAGCTATTAGCTGCATTCATTTGTGTGTCATGCTTAAATAAGCGACCTTTTAACATTACCCAGTGTTCATCTATTGGCAGGTTTAATTTTTCTAATTGTTTTTTTGCCAATGGATTCTTTGATAGTTCAATTTGCTGTGACATTAATTTCTTGAGTTTAATATCGAGTCTGTCTTTGATGTTTGGTCCGACCCAGTATGACTGCATTTTATCGGTTATTTGCAGATAAAACTTAACCGCAACTTCGAGGTGAATGAGGCGGCCTGTATGGTCAGTTAAAATAAAATCCATCTCGCCAAGTGTACGTTTGTCATGACTGAGAATCAGGTTGCTGTTAATGATAGAAAAGTCGGGGTGATGGTCCAGCCAGAAATAAATCAGCTTTTCAAAATAGCTACCCAGTTTAAAGGCTGGCATCTGTGACAGGAACGACTGAATAATTTGTGGGTTTCTGTCGTGCTCTGACAGCAATGACTGACTGATCTGATACTGTTCATTAAACCACTGGTTGGGTAACAGCCGGGAGTCCGGTCTATCGTTTTCAGCGATCAGGCAGGGTGAGTTGATTACCCAGGCTAGATCATTAATGAGTTTGTGGTTGTAGATCATGATGAATGTAAAAGAATCGTTACAATTGGCTGGGATCCGCTATTTTATAAAAATTATTGACTAAATAGTAGCCATGTTATCGCTAATTATACTGGCTATGCCTTTGTTTCAGGATGTTAATGATTTATGACAAGTTTTCGACATAAGAAGTCAGTTCCCCGAATACTGTGTGACGCCAATATCGAGGACACCGCTCACTGGCTCAGAGCAGCCGGCTATGATGTTTATGTATCATTTGTTAATCTAAGCGATGAGCAACTTCTTAAAATGGCATTAAAGGAAAACCGAGTGCTGCTGATTAGAAAACAGGATACTGTGAGCATGTCGAATAGTAATGAGACTGTCATCATACTTGATTCGGAATTTTTATTTGATCAGATTAAACAAATCGGTCAGCATTTAGCCATCGACTGGCTCTACAAGCCACTCAGTCGCTGCATGATCTGTAATACGCAGTTGCAAAAACTAAATATTAATATGTGGCTTGATCTGCCAGCAGAAATACATGACAACACAGAAACTTCTCATGCCTGTCCCTCCTGTAAGCGCATTTACTGGGCAGGCGAACAGATTGATAAGATGGTAGGGCAGCTGCAATTATTTAAAGACTCGCAACATCAGCATTAATTAGCTACAGATAAACTCGATGAGATTTAAGCATCTGTAGGAACTGACAATGGATGACTTACTATTAAAACCGCTCTACCGGCTGAACGGAAAAGCAGATTGAAAACTTAAATTTTATTTTTATCTGGAAAAACCGGTGGCATCAGCTGACTGAGCTGCGACGTACTATCTAGTCCCATTCGGTGTTGGTATATTATTTTATAAGCCATTACGTTAGTCACATACTCTCTTGTTTCTTTAAACGGGATAGATTCTATCCAGCGAATTGCATCCATTGGCTCATCATCAGGCAACCATTTGTTGACATTTCTTGGGCCGGCATTATAGGCAGCTGTCGCCAGAACAGTCTGCTGATTGTGCCGCTTAAATAGCTGTTTTAAATAATGGGTACCAAGGCGTATGTTTTGCTTGGTCTTGATCAGCTGGTGCTTGCCTTTGTATCTTGTTTTACTGGAGCGGGCAGTTGCTCTGGCAGTGCGAGGCATTATCTGCATGAGTCCAAGCGCACCTTTCGATGACTTCGCATCATTAATAAATATACTTTCTCTTCTGATAATGGCGTAAGTCCAGGCCGAATCTATCTTTTGTTTGTTTGAAAAATTATCGACTATGTCTTTATATACCAGTGGAAAACGAATTTCGACGTCGTTTAAGTTCTTGGTTTTTCCAATAGCAGAGATGGCGCGGTCATACCATTTCCAGGAATGTGCAATTTTAGCCGCTGTTAACAGATAATCATCCGAAAAATCATTTGTCGCATTATTCCATTCACGCCTGGCTTTAGCATATTGTTTAAAATGATGAAATTCTCTGGCGCGCTTAATGCCACTAAGGTTTAAAATCACTTGAGCCAATAACGGGTTGTTGACTATTGGCGCATTTTCAAAGCGATAAGGCTGATCCGTTAAATCGGCTGCAAGAAAACCGTAATAGTCTCGTCTGCTGGCAACGCGTTTAAGGGTTTCTTCGGACTCTACGGTATTGCCCAGCTGTTTATGGGCATAACCCCACCAGAACTGCCAGCGAATATTTGTTTGTTCTGTAGCCGATAAACTGTTGATATGTTCAATCACCTCACTCCAGCTTTCATGCCTGATTCCATCCTGTATTTTCCAGACTTTGACCTCATCGGTGGCATGAGTATCCGGTATCTTTTCAAGCCATGCAGACGCGCTTTCTTCGTGTCTTTGCACCAGCGTCAGGCCTATCTTTTTATAAATAGCTATTTTATTGTCGTATGGTATGCCGGTGGTGTTTTCCAGATGCAATAACAGCTCGATAGCCTCGTCGGTGTTTTTCCTGACCTGGCGCTTAACTGCATGAGTGATAATGGTATAGCGTTTATGGTGATTGTTTTTAAGTAAAGGATGGTTATAAAGAGTGGCCGGTTTGTAATGAGACTGAATCCACAGACTGATCCACTGTTGATCTTCTGTTGACATTTTCTGGGCTAAAAATTTAGCCAGTGGTATACGACCTTTTTTGATAGCCAGTTCAATTCTTTGCCATATCATCTCATCGCTGACATTACCCGCACTCTCATACTGGTCAAAAATATAGTTACAGGCTTTATCCTGTGATTTGGCAACCAGCCATAATTCAGGTACTTGTTGAAAGGCGGCGTCGATAAAGCCTTCTTTATAAAGCGCTTTCAGATACAGGCATTGTAGTTTTGCAGACTTTTGAGGTTTATACGATAGCAGGTAATTCTTCCACTGCGCTTTGCTGGCCAGAGTTTGAAGTAAGCGGGTTCTTAAGGTGTCACTGACCGGGGAGTCACTGTATTCATCTAAAAACGTATTAACGGTTTCTAGTTTTGTCCGGCTCAGGTTTCTTCTGAGTGATTTGTATTTTAAATAGGGATACAATGGATAGCTTTGAAGCAAATCGGTATATTTTTCAAAGCGTTTATATTGTTTTAAGCGGTAGGCTTTAAGTGCCTTTTTGTAAACGATACGTTGCTGAGTTAAGACTTTATCCTGCGGCGATGGCTCCGGGACATTGGCGATAAGTAGCTTGGGTATTAATAAAAATAGCAATGTCAGACACAAATGCCTGCTGACATTAGGACACCGGAACGAGACTATCTTATGTGGTTTGGATACCATTTTATTAGTTTAGTCTATTTATTGAAGGAAAAATCAATTTACTCTTAACTATATAGTTCTATTATCGATTAATATACTTATCCTGTTAGTCTTATAAGTCAATGATTATTAATGATAATTGAATTTTAAGTCGGTATTTTTATAAATCTATAAATAAACGTAGATAAAATATCTCAAATTTTATAGACAAGCGTGATCAATAGCAGGATAAATGGAGACTATTAAATTAAATTTTCAGTATTTTGTGCAATACTTGTGATAGTTAATTACAGGACGTGAGATGGCATTAGCTTTAGATGAATTGATTTCAGATGTGGTTGAACTGGTCACCTTGCCTGAAATCTGTTTAAAAGTGACAAAAATGGTTGAGGACCCCGATGTCACAGTCGATGACATTGGTAAAGTTATCAGTCAGGATCCCAGTCTCACCCTGAAAATCCTTAAACTCTCCAATAGTGCGATGTACGGCTTTGAACATCGCATCGACACGGTTACCCGCGCGATCACTCTGATAGGTACCCGTCAGGTCCGGGATCTGGTACTGGCTGCTTCCGCGTTCGATACATTTAAAGGCATTTCAAACAGTCTGATCACGATGGAGGACTTCTGGTATCACAGCATTCTTTGTGGTCTGGCGGCGAATCAGTTAACCAAAATCTGTGGATTAAGAAATGCCGATGGCTTGTTTGTTGCCGGGCTATTACATGATATTGGTCAGTTGATTGAGTTTAATCAGATGCCAGAGCAGTCTCAGCAGGCTATTCTGCTTACTATGGAAGGCCCTGAAGAATATGAGTTATTTCAAGCAGAAGATAAACTGATAGGCTTTAATCACATGGATGTAGGTGAAAGAATTGCTGAAAGCTGGAAGTTGCCCCCTTATATGAAAAATTGTATCGGCTATCATCATCACCCGGCTGATGCGCCGGACTTTAAACAGGAAGTCAGTATTGTGCATATTGCCAATACCATCGCTGTTTTAGCAGAGTTGAATACCGATGATAGCGAACTGGCGCCAGCTATAGATGACTTTGCCTGGCAACAAACCGGGCTGGACTCGTCTGTTTACAACACGGTGATTGATTCTATTCTGCAGGATTATGAGAATGTGGAAAAATTACTAAATTTATAATTGATTATTTATAAATCAAAATGTTCATCAATCATTTGCTGGATAAAATGCTTCGGTTTGGCACCGCTGAAGCGGGCTTTTTCTTCGCCGTTTTGATAAAAAATAACCGTCGGAAAACCCCTGACTTTATTATGACCGGCAACTTTCATATTTTCGCCCTCATCGACTTCAATTTTTGCCAGTAGCAGTTTGCCGTCATGTTGTTCAATCAGTTGTTTTAAAACCGGTGCCAGCATTAAACAGGGGGGGCACCACTCGGCCCATAAGTCTAATAAAACCGGTTTTTCATAAGATTGCTGAATCACATCTTTTTCAAACGTTTCATAGTGTGTTTCTATGATATTTAGGTCTTTAGAACTCATGAATATAAATGCCCCGACATGCTTGAATATATAAGAGGCGCATTATATTCTTAACTAACTGTGATTATCCAGTCAGCTATGGTATTGATAGTAAAATAATAAACATTGAGGATAGTATGGAAGAGTATTTGTCGTATATCACACTAGCTTTAGGCTGGCCCATGTTGATACTGGGAAGTTTCTGGATATTAAAGCATTCGAGACATCTTAAAGGTTCAGCCAGAGTATTCCTTAATATTGCCCTGGTCAGTTTTTATCTTCTGGCTTATTCCTGCACCATGTATTTAACCAACCAGCCATGGCTTTTAGGTGTTATTCCTGTTTTTGTCATCTTTTCGGCACTCATCACAATGCTGGTACTGACTTTATTAAAAACAGAAGAAGTTGAAAAAAATCACTAACATACGGAAAAATGTTAAAGTAAATTAGGTTTATAGAATGTCAACACTCTGGTTAAATGACTGGGAAAATACCGATATTAGCCAGCTACAGCGACTATTCGGTATAACTGATTCAAAACTGGATGGTGTCGAGTTAATCCTTGCTTCTCACCATAATGAAGACGATTCAGGCTACGCTTTTATTCTGTATTGTTCGAGGCATATTTTATATGAAATCAATGCCAGTCATGATTCCGAACTTAACCTGATCGGCCAGTGGCAACCGGAAGAAACAACGCTTGAAGCCTTATTATTTCGCCTTACACGGGGTAACTTAGGTAAGAATCAACAGGGTGACGATATCTTTGCCAGTGCTTTGTTAGCCGTGCTTAAACGCTATATGCAATAAGACAGTTTTCGTTCGCTATCATCATAGATGATCATAACGCTTGAGTCAGGGAATATGCTTGAAAGCTTCGTCGGTCTGATTATACGGATTATTAATATAGCGGAATTTGTGCTGTTTACCGCTCTGATGTATTTATTGAGCTATCTGCCAATGATGCATGACAGCAGGATTTATTTTTTCCTTTTCAGATTCTGGTGCCGCAGTTTTATTCGTGCGCTGGGGCTGCGGCTGATCCTGCATCAAAAAAATATCCGACCGATACCTGAACAATTTATCCTGGTCTCCAATCATCCTTCTGCGGTAGAAGATATCGGCGTACCTGCCTTATATGCCGTTCATTCTTTAGCAAAAATTGAAGTAAAAAGCTGGTTTATCGTCGGTCGAATAAACCGGGTTGCCGGCACGCTTTATGTCGATCGTGAAGATCCCAACTCACGCCAGAACACCGTTGATAATATGCTGTCGGCTGTCGCTGATGGTAAAAATATAGCTTTATATCCAGAAGGGGGCTGTACCGGCAGACGAATTACCCAGCCGTTCAAACGCGGTGCTTTCGAATTATCAATTCGCTCGGGTGTGCCGCTGCTGCCGCTGCTGATATATTATCAAGCGCAAGAGGATTTTGAATGGCAGCCACCCTATACACTGGTCGATAAAATCTGGCATTTTTTAACCAGCCAGAATAAGAATGTCGAAATTTTTCAATACGATGTGATCGATCCGGCTCAGTTCAAGGATAAATATGAATTCTCAGCTTATATGGAAGATTTTTACCAGCAAAAACAGACAAAGTATCTGGAATAATGCATTAGTCAATAATGATATACTTGCGATTATCTAGCGCATTACCAAAGGCAAAACGTGAATAAGCAAGCTACACCAGGCGTCGCTATGTCGGCAGCCGATATCAAAAACCTGACTCGTTCGGCGCAAGCCGGTCATATTGAGGCACAACATCAGCTAGGCATGGCCTATGCTGATGCTAATGGGGTTGAATTAAACTATAGTGAGGCCTTTAACTGGCTAGAAAAAGCGGCCTCCAACAATCATCCACAGTCCTTACGTACGTTGGCTTGGTTATATGCCAATGGCTTTGGTACTGAGCAAAATGATGACATGGCACAGGCTTGCAGTATAAAGCTGGCCGAACTGGGTGATGCAAAAGATCAGTACTTTCTTGCCAGTCTCTACCAGTCAGGTGTTTACGGTATGCAGCCCGACAGTAAAAAAATGATATATTGGTATTATCAGTCGGCACAGCAGCACTATGCCCGTGCGCAATACGCGCTGGCTAAAATTATAATGAAAGGCGTTGATATAGAATCCAATGATGAAATGGTTTTTCAGTGGCTGAGTCTGGCAAATATCAATGGCCACAAAAAAGCTGATGAGGAATTACAAAAACTGATGCAGCGATTACCAGCTGATCAAGTAGAGACTTATAAAACCCGTATGACCGAATCAATCAAAGCTTCTCTACAGGAATCATAATTGATGTTTGGAGCGCTGAAAACTCAATGAAACACTGTCCGTTATTCCCGCTCAATATGACGCTTTTTCCGGGCGGGCGTATACCACTGCAAATTTTTGAAGCCCGTTATATAGATCTGGTTAAAAGCTGCATGAAAGCTGAGCAGGGCTTTATTGTCATTTCAATTAAAGACGGCCATGAGAGTGGCAACAGACCGGAGCTTTATAACATAGGTACCTATGCCGAAATTGTAGACTGGGAGTTATTACCCAGTGGTCTGCTTGGCATAACTGTCGAGGGACGTCAGCGCTTTATACTGTCGGATATTACCGAAGCAAAAGACAAATTACTGAGTGCCTCTGTTGAGCCTATCGCAGCAGAAGACAGCCACTCGGTACCCGATGAATACCGTCATCTGGTGGATATTTTAAAATCATTAAAAACTAACCCAGTGATTCAAAGTCTTAATCTTAATATCGATTATCAGAGTGCTACAGATGTCAGTTCACGGCTTTGTGAATTATTGCCGTTTAATATTGAAGATAAACAATCATTACTGGAATTACACGATCCGCTGGAGCGTCTGGTAAGAGTGCAGGCGATACTGGATATCATGGGAAGCGATTTTAATATTCGCTAGAGCAGGGCTGTATGAAAGCATGAGATTCGGCTATCAGCAAAAACTCTGGATAAAATTTTGTCACTTTTTCGTCAGATCTTTCTATAGCAGGGTTGAAATCAGTGGTGCTGAAAGGCTTGATATTGAAGCCCCTATCATACTCTGCGCTAATCACACCAATGCGCTGGCTGATGCTGTTCTTTTACAGTACAGCAGCCGTCAGTTATTACACCCAATCGCTCGCAGCGGGCTATTTAAAAACCCTTTATTAAAACCGATATTAGCGATCTGGCAGGCAGTTCCTGTTTACCGTCGAGAGGACACTGAAAGCGCTCAGATTGATAACCACCTGATGTTTAAAAAAGCTTATGAGATGTTGGCAGCCGGCCATGCGCTGATGATTTTTCCAGAAGGCCAAAGTCACTCCGGTTACCAGTTAAAACCGCTTAAAACAGGGGCTGCCAGAATAGCAATTGGTTTTCAGCAAAAATATAAAATAACGCCGGTTATCATACCGGTTGGTTTGAATTTTTCTCAGACCGATTACTTCAGGAGTCATGTCTATATCAACTTTGGTGAAGCGGTGGCTATGAACAGTGCTTTATCAGTTGACAGCGATGACGATGTAAATGCGCTTACTGATTCGATACTGAAGGCAATGCAGAGTAGGGTTATTGTTGTCGATCAGGATCGGGACTATGATTTTATTAAACAACTCGATCGATTTTATGCATTAAGAAATAACCGTATTAAAAAACGCAGCCTTAGTCAGAAGTTCAAATCACATAAGCTCATTATTTCGCTGAACACTAAACTCAGCGAGATAGCACCCGATAAAGTCATTTCGTTACAGCGTCATTTAAACCAGTTTAACCGGCTCTGTCATCATCTTGGTATACACGATTACCATCTAAATCTTCGTTATAACTCAGCCACTATCAGGCGCTTTATTATCAGGTCAGTTTTTATGATTGCGGTGATTTTTCCGTTGGCACTGTTCGGCTTTATCAATTCAGTGATTCCCTATGCCTTAACAAAAGCCAGCGGCTTTGTTCTGGCAAAAAAACCTGACCAGCAGGATACGGCGAAAATACTTTCGGCAACTTTGTTTTTTAGCCTGTTCTGGTTTGCTCAGAGCTATGCTGTATATGAACTATACGGAGGTTTAATCAGTGCGTTGTATTTCTTAACGTTATTACCGACATCACTGGCCGCATTGATTCTGAGCAGAGAGAAACAACGGATTACAGCTAATCTGTCTGTGTTTTTTATTTTGTTGCGACGTAAATATTCTCGCCGTTATCTGTTAAAGAAACGCCGGCAGATTGAAAAGGAACTAACTGAAATTATTAATCTGCTGCGCAAACATTAATGCCTGACCGGCATCTGATTCAGCTTCATTAAGGGTTGTGCTGGCTGTTTTTCAAGTTTTTTTGGTGCTTCAAAAGGTGTCGCCAGAACAACAATACCGACCAGCGGGTGATCGATATAATGCACTTCTTTACTGCGCATTCTGCGGTGGTTTTGTATCGGGTAGTATTTCAGTTCTTTATATGTATTAATAGAGCCCGCATTTAATACGCCGTGTTTCTCAGTCAGATTCCTTTGATATTTAAGATCAAAGTAAATATGCAGATAGCGTCCTAACTCGACTTTTACCACCCCGTCTAACAGATTATTTTTTTCAGTCTGCTGCTGCGCCGGATTTAAAATCGACTCCATCTGGGATGAGACCAGACTGTTGATTGGTGCCACCGCCAGATTATCAACCGTTGGTAATTGCTGAGCTGTATCAAGTGATTTGATATGGATAAATTCAGCTTTCTCTTTATCCAGGCCAGGTTGTATCCATGCTGTATGGTATAAAATTTCGTAAGCATCGGAATTAGCCAGTTTACCGGCTTCTTCAACCAGTCGGAAATTTTCAGCAGGAATTTTTGAATAATAGTAAGCCGGTGTGTCCAGACCCGGTGTTAATGTCATCGAGTAATTATTATGCAGTTCTATGCTGTTATCCACCGATTCGGTGGTGACCAGATCCGGCCATATCTCACTGCCGGCTGATTCAGTATTGTTAAATTTGAATATGATAACCTCAATTTCATAAGCCGCTAAATCAGTGTAGTCGGTGGCATAACTGGAGACGGCAAATAAAAAGCCGGCGAGGGTTAATAATGAGGTGTTTGTCTTTTTCATAGTAAAACTCAAATTGTTTTATCTTTTAACGGTAACAAAGTTGATTCTATAACTTCTTTTCTTTTAACATGATCCGTCATTTCACGGCTTATGTATAAGGTATCCTTGCCATTGAATTTATACTGGTTACCGGACTGTATCAATCCGATCAGTTTTGCCGGATCAATATTAGGTTCGTCTGTAAATAAAATTCTGGCACCTTCGTTATGAATATCAATTTTACGGACACCAATATCGGCAATCGAAAGTTTTAATTCCATCACCGTAAACAGATTGATCAGAGCATCAGGTAACAGGCCGTAGCGGTCAATCAGCTCAACCCGTAAGTCTTTCAGTTCTTCGGCTTCTTTGACATTGGATATTCGCTTATATTGTATCAGTCTATGCTGAACATCAGGAATATACTTTTCAGGAATCAGTGCCGGCAAGCCCAGTTCAATCTCTGCACCACTGTGATAAGGCTTGTCCAGATCAGGATGCTTGCCTGATTTAAGGGCTTTAACAGCCCGTTCTAGCAGCTCACTATACAGGGTGAAACCTATTTCA
This sequence comes from Gammaproteobacteria bacterium, assembly GCA_029881795.1. Classification (GTDB taxonomy): domain Bacteria; phylum Pseudomonadota; class Gammaproteobacteria; order SZUA-229; family SZUA-229; genus JAUVDT01. The sequence goes on along the minus strand of JAOULX010000006.1, from coordinate 155,470 downwards.
TGAATCTGACCGCTTTGTCCGTCTCCTAATAATTCACCAGCACCGCGAATCTCCAGATCGTGGGTTGCCAGAGTAAAGCCGATACCCAGGTCTTCCATTGATTCTATCGCGTTCAGGCGTTTCACTGCATCCTTACTGATGGATTTCATATCCGGTGTAACCAGATAAGCATAAGCCCGATGATGTGAGCGACCAACCCGGCCACGTAGCTGGTGTAACTGGGCCAGACCCAGTTTATCAGCGCGGTTGATAATGATGGTATTGGCCGAAGGTATATCGATTCCACTTTCAATAATCGTGGTGGCCACCAGAATATTAAAACGATGATGATAGAAATCCAGCATCACTTGTTCCAGCTCTTTTTCACGCATCTGACCGTGTGCAAAATCGACTCTGGCTTCGGCAATCAGCTCTGAAATATCATGCGTGAATTTTTCAATAGTCTTGACATCGTTATGCAAAATATAGACCTGACCACCGCGTTTAATTTCACGCTGGATTGCTTCTTTAAGAAGCACATCATTCCATTCGGTCACAAATGTTTTTATAGCGTGACGCTGTGTTGGAGCAGTTGCGATGATCGACAGATCCCGCAAGCCTGAGAGTGACATATTCAGTGTTCTTGGTATTGGCGTCGCCGTTAAGGTCAGAATGTCAATTTCAGCACGTAATGATTTCAGCTTTTCTTTATGGCGCACACCAAAGCGATGTTCTTCATCGATGATTGCCAGACCCAGCTGTTTAAAATTCACATTATCGGATAGCACTTTATGTGTGCCGATTAAAATATCAACTCGTCCCGTATTCAAACCTTCAATCACTTCGTCCTGCTGTTTTTTTGTACGAAAGCGCGATAGCGATTCGATCACAAATGGCCAGTCTGAAAAACGGTCTTTAAAGTTCTGAAAATGTTGTTGTGCAAGCAGCGTGGTGGGAACAAGCATAACCACCTGTTTACCGCTGTTGGCCGCAATGAAGGCAGCGCGCATGGCGACCTCGGTTTTACCAAAACCTACATCGCCACAGATGACCCGGTCCATTGGCTTGGGTGAGCTCATGTCGGCCATTACATCATTAATCGCCTGTTGCTGATCAGGGGTTTCTTCAAAAGCAAAAGAGCCGGCAAACAGGTTGTATTCATCGCTCTGAATTTCAAAACTCAGGCCTTTTTTGGCCGCACGCCGGGCATGAATATCAAGTATTTCAATGGCGATATCATTGACCTGTTCTGCCGCTTTTTGTTTGGCTTTTTGCCAGCTTTCAGAGCCCAGCCGGTGCAGTGGTGCTGTGTCCGCATCGGCACCGGTGTAACGACTGATCAGCTGCAGTGATGATACCGGCACATAGAGTTTGTCATTTGAGGCATATTCAATGCTGAGAAATTCATGCTCGATGCCTTCTACTGTTAATGTCAGCAAACCGAGAAAGCGGCCGACACCGTGATCAATATGGACTACTGGTGAGCCGATATTCAATTCCGTCAGGTTATTGATAACCGCATCAGCATCGCGTTTTTGCCGACGTCTCAGACGTTTCTGCTGAACTCGTTCACCAAAGATCTGCGGCTCGGTAATGATGGTTACCTGATGGTCTGACAATGCCAGACCCTGAGTCAGCGGGCCAACTGTAATACACAGCCGGTCTTTTTCACTGGCAAGAAATTCTGACCAGTTTTTAACCTTATGTGGTGTAATCTGATGACTTCGCAGCAGCTCAAGCAGGGTTTCTCTGCGCCCGGTGGATTCGGCTACCAGCAGTGTTTTGCCAGGGTTTGTTTGCAGAAAATTGATGAATGTTTTATATGGAGAATCGGTTTGTGCCTGTAGCTGCAACTGAGCGGGTGCATTGACCGCAAGATTGGTGATTGCGGCGCCAGCGTCAGCTGATTCAAACTGGTTAAGATTGATTCTCTGGTAATTACTGATACGGCTGATCAGATCATCGTAGCTGATATAAATATTATCAGGAGAAAGTACCGGCCGGCTCAGATCGTGCCGACGCTGTTCATAGCGCTGATTCAGTGTCTGCCAGAAAGCGTCAACTTCCTGAGGCAGGTTTTCAGGGTACAAAAATAGTGAATTCTTTGGCAGGTAATCAAAAATAGTCACCAGCTTTTCATAGAAAAGCGAAAGATAGTATTCAATACCTGCTGGAGAAATACCCTGGCTGATATCGGTATAGATGCTACTGCCTGCTGGGTCTCCTTCAAATGTTTCACGGTACTGGGTACGGAACAGTTTGATGGCATCCTCATCCAGAGGGAATTCTCTGGCAGGCAAAATCTCAATCTGTTCAACGGTGTCACTTGAACGCTGTGATTCAATGTCAAAGTAACGAATTGAATCGATTTCGTCATCAAACAGATCAATTCTGAACGGTTGTTTGCTGCCGGCAGGAAACAGATCAATAATGGATCCTCTGACCGCGAATTCGCCATGCTCCATCACCTGTGAGACACAATGGTAGCCAGCATTCTCCAGCTGCGATCTGAATGATGTGCTTTCGAGTGTTTGCTGTTGCTTTATGATCAGAACATTCTGATCAATATACGACTTTGGCGTCAGACGCTGCAGCAGCGTGGAGACCGGTAAAATAAGAATCTGTTGTTGTTTTAGTTCATCAAGATGATACAGCGTACGTAGTCGGTCAGAAATTATGTCCTGATGCGGTGAAAAGACATCGTAAGGCAGAGTTTCCCAGTCCGGGAAATACAACAGCCGCTGTTTGTTATTGTCGATGTAAAAACTGACTTCATCAGCCAGTACATAACTGCTGTGTATATCATTGGTAATAACCACCACCGGGCCACTGTGTTGTGCGCTGATCTCGGCCACAGAAAGACTGGTAGCACTGCCATAGAGCCGTGCCAATCCGCTCGGTTTATTGTTTTGCGGTATTGAAATCTGTAATAAGCTGTTTCTATTTTGAGTCATTTATATAAAGCGGGGAGTCGTTATCAGGAGGCGTATAATCGTTATAACCGGGTTCATATCATCATTGGGCTGGTGGCAATTATACATCAGCTGAACTTCTTGCGCTCGACTAATCAGTGTAGCGCAACAGCACAGCCTGCAGCCTTATGATGGTACTGTGATAAAGCTAAAAAAGGGCCATTTGTCAGCACTTTTCAGGGCTTTAATGAGCTGCATCTTAAGCTCTGTAAAGTCGCTATTATCTGTATTTGAATAACGATGTTTATTGATTAATCCTGCCATTAACAGTAACGACGGATCATTCCAGCTGTGGGCCCACTGGCTCAGATTACGGTGTCTAAGCAGCTCCGGCTCGCTGCTGAATAACGCTGATTTAAAGGCTAACTGGCTGACAGCTGTGGCCAGTTCAGAGGCGTTATTACTGTGATAAATCTGCCGCCATAAACGGCGGCGATAATAAAAGCGTTTAATCAGGCGTTTTATTTGCAGCAGCAGTTTTGTGCTGACAATGAGCACAATGATGGCGGCAAGAAATTGTAACAGGGGATGCAATGTAAGCATAAAAGCGGACTTAAATTGCCGGCTTATGATCTTGCCTGTTAATGGATCAAAATACAGAATTTTGAAGGCATCGAGCTGCCAGGCGCCACTCGATGATATAAGGGCCGGCATTTGATAGATTTTATCCAAGGCATAAAACACATCATCTGATTGTTTTTCTATGGTCTGTGAAACGGGTAGCCGCTGGAAATCAGGACTGCTCAGATAATCCGGGTAGTGTGGCAATAGCGACGCATGCAGTCCTTTGCTGTGTATCTCAAGTTGGTAATTAAATAGTTCTCCGGGCTTCAGCAAAAACGGCAGTATTGAAACGGACTGATAAGTATCGTCGATAGAAATTTTTCCGACCGGAAAACCCGGCGGCAAATACGCTGGCAAGGGCCGCACATTTAGCGCCAGTTTTGTTACAGCCAGTGTTTTAATAACCCGGTTTGATAGCATTAACTGTACCGGCGGCAGAGTCAGTTGTTGCTCGCCTGATTTCAATGGCCATATATATAACAGCAACGTTTTAACAAAATAACCTTCCTTGTTTATTGTTGTGTTTAAAATTCTGCTTTCGCTGATGCTGTCATAATTGTGATGCGTTTGTGTTTTTAAATACGAAAACTCCTCAGTGCTGACACAATCAACTCTGAGTGTCAGCATTTCTCGCTGCCATAAATTAATTTCGGATTGTGACACCTCAATTTGCGACTGATAGAAAGTAACTGACATCGTATTATTGTCAGCAGCTTGTGCCTGAACAGCAGTGTGATTAAACCACAGCAGGGCGATAACCAACAAGCGTGCTACCATGGTCGGACTCCAGGCAGTGTTTCTATCGTTTCAAGACTTGCCGGAAAGCCCTGTTCTAATTCAAAAATACGTTTCCATAAAGCGGGGATTGATACTGCCGAAGTGTATGAGAAAGCAGCCAGTGAAGAAAATTGATCTGCAATAGCCTGATCGGTATAAGACAGCAATTTGTCAGCTGACCGATTCAGTTCAGCCGCTTCTATACCCAGTTCGATCAGTCGTTTAAGTAACTGCTGATCAGTGACCAGCTCTGAGGCTGAATTGTTATTATCAGATTCTGTGCTGGTGTTATCTTCAAGCCGCAGATTGATATCATCATCAAACACAAAATCAATAGCAGAGACGGTTTTTTTACCTTCAGACGATTTCTTTTTTTTCGTCGCCGCATTGTTACGCGCGATATCTGCAAGCACCAGACGGTCAAGATAAGCAGATAATTCAATAAATTGAATGGCCGCCTTGTCAGCCGGCCTGTATTTGATTGCATCGCTGAATAAATGATGGGCGGACGCATAATCACCCGACACAAAGCCACAGGTTGCGGCATTGTATAAGGCCTGATAACGCTGATCATCGTTATCAGCCAGTAACACCGATTGCATAAATAAAGACATCGCCTTACTGTGCTGGCGTAAGCGGTAAGCTGAAACGGCCTGGCCGATGCGGGCTTGATAGCCTGCACTCTGGGAAAATAGCGATTCAGCTTCAGTGAATTTGCCGGCTTTAAAATGAATCAGAGCAGAGCGGTATTGTTCTAGCAATGAATTGTCTGCAGACAATGGAGTTGCGGCAGCTAACAGCATCAGAGTAGTCAGAAATGAAAGGATATATTTTCTACTTGTCATGGTTAACGGCCAGCCAGAATGTGGCGATAAAAAAATACAATCATAGCCAGACAAAGAAAGCCGTGATAAAGCTGAATCCAGTTGTTATTGCCCCGGCTGCTTTCTTGATAGCTGTTTGCCACTTGTTTGTTTGAGCTGATAAATTCTGAATCTGCCGGTTTATTGCTAATCTGCTGAAAACTGCCACCGCTATTTGTGGCAAGTTCGCGAAGAAAATGATCATTACGATTTGATGTAACGATGCGGCCATCGTTATTGCGCAGCCAGGCTTCATTATTTGAATGCGAAGGCACAGCAGCATTACGGGTTTTGCCTACAGCCAGGGTGTTGATTGCCAGATTAAGCTTGGCCTGAGCGATGTCTTTTAACACGGCATTGTCATTATCAATATCACCGTCCGATATTAATATGAAATATTTCGAGACTGCATCATCATATTGATCGAGCAGAGACTGCGAGTAAGTTAATGCCGGCAGTATGCTACTGCCGGCCAGAGGCAGCATATCGGGTTGAATGTTTTTAAGCATAAATTCTGCAGCCTGTTTATCCCGGCTGGGCGGAAACAGCAAATGTGCAGAGCCTGCAAATAACACTACACCAAGCCGGTCAGAAGGAGCCAGACGCTGTGCTAATAAAATACTTTCAGCTTTGGCTCTGAGTAAACGCGTGGGCTGCTCGTCTCTGCTGTTCATCGATGCCGAAAGATCAAGCAACAGCAGGTAGATATCGCCGTGTTTATTTTCTGTGTCGGTATTCACTTCGGCATATTCAGGCCCGGCCAGAGCCATCGCCAGACTCACCCAGAAAATCACATCCGCCAGTAAGAAACGTCGCCTGTTTGCAAGCAGCGACGGATATTTATTTAAATACCAGCCTCGCATTTTCTTTTGAAATACCGCTTCAGGTAATAAACTGGCGGACAATATGTGCTTCAAGATAAAAAAGAGGGCAGGTAGCAGGCCGATTAGCAGCCACAAGGGTTGATGGAGTGAAACTACATTAAAGAGCTCGTTAACACTCATCGGATACGGCTTTGAAAAATATTTAACAGGCTGAGAAAAATACAGATTAGCAGAACCGGATAAAGCAGATAGATATAGTAATTCTGTATCAGATAATGGTCTGCTTTATTGACATTGATAGTTTCAGCATCCGCGATTGCTGCCAGTATAGTGTTTAGGTTTTGTGACTCGCCGGCCCAGAAAAATTCACCCCCGGTAATGGATGACATAGTCTTTAGCAGTTTGATATTAATCGGGTCAAATATCAGTCTGATAGTATGATCATTATTTTGTTGGCCGGACCCCAGACCAACAAAATGGAGTTTTATGTTTTTTTGCCTGAAACTTTCGGCGACATCATAAGGGCTGATATCACCTTCAATATTTGCACCCTGTGACAATACCACGATTGAAGGCTTATGTTCTGCAAAATCAAACTGTTTAATCACGCTGTTAAGTGCATTACTCAGATTGTTTTGCCTGCCGGCAGTTGCCATCTGTATTTTCGTTATGCCGTGGTAAAGCAGGTTTTTGTCTTTGGTTAGCGGTATCAAAGTGTATGCCTCGTCTGCATATACCATCAGTCCTATTCGATTACCTTGCAGTGTGTCGATGAAACGTGTCAGTACCGCTTTTAACAGAGTCAGCCGGTCAACTGTGTCTGATTTTAGTTTATAATCGCGGATAGACATGCCGACCGAGGTGTCGATAACAAAAATAATATCCCTTAAAGTATCGGGTGAACTCGATCTTTTTTCTTTAATCACCGGCTGGCTGAGTGCCGTCAGCATCAGCACTAATATTAGCCAGTTTATCCAGTTAGCTGGTTTTCCTAATGGCTGCTTTTTTTCCGACAACTTATCGTTAATCAGGGGTAAATAAAGTGAAATCATATCCGGATTTTTCTGATCAACCTTAAGCCTGGTGAATCGACTGACAATGAAATAGAGCAGCAGTGCCAGGGGAATCAAAATAAACCAGAGTGGCTGTTCAAACTGTACTGGCATTAATACTTACCAAATAACACACGAACTGTCAGTCGCGTGATACATTGTGTCAGTTGTCGGGGCTCGACTTGGTAGTCTTTCATATACTTTAATGAAGTGATTAGCCTGATATCGTCAGCGCCGGCAACTGCCGTTAATTCACATCTTTTTCTGGTTTTATTTGTGATTGAATACGCGGCCTGACGTAGGCTGATGTTATTTTTTTTAATACTGCTGGCTATTTGTAGCAGCGCAACTGCGGTTTTTATTCGGCCTTGCATCAGGAATAAAGAAACAACCACAAAAATTATTAACAGCGCACTAATTAGCAACCAGTTACCAGCCTGAGCCGTTAAAAAAGTGGGCGTCAGCAGCGTGGGGATAGCATCTGTTTTCATGCCGGCCTCGTTTGTTTTATCAGCTCCTGATCAGTTAACTGATTGCTCAGATAACTGACAGGCGTATCAAGACTTTCCAGTAATGTGCTGATGCTTTTATTAAACTGATTGATCTGATCCTGGTAATAACGAAGTTCTTTTTTGTTGCTGATAGTCACAGACTGGGAAGAGCTAACTGACTGATAATGTATCGGGCATATATCGGGTAATTTTACCTCCACAGGATCACTGATCTTATACAAACGTAACTGATTGACACTTGAGATCGTCGTTATTAGCGAACGCTCATTATCTGTAACATCGTTACAGTCAGAAATTACGGCAATTAAACTGTAGGCCGGTTTTAGTGCCTGTATAAATCTCAGGGCTGAGGAAAAATTCGGTTGCAGTGTAGTTTGACGTGTTTGTTTTTTTGCCGCGACTGCATTGAAGTATTCCAGCAGCTGCTGATAACTACTGATTAATGGACTCTGTATCAGGCTGTTTTGTAATTTGATAATACAGACTGATTTATGTTGTTTAAGCGAATACATTGCAGCAACAACTGCCGCTTTAATAGCGGTCGCCGCTTTGTTTTGAGTACGTGTGCCAAACATCATAGATGCCCGCAGATCAAGCACAATATAATCTGTGTTTTCGTTTTCCTGGTAATACTGATTGCTGATCAGTTCAGCGTTTCTTGCAGATTGTTTCCAGTTTATATGGCGGATATCGTCACCACTGACATAAGCGCGGCTTTCGCTGTAATCCATGCCGCGACCATTATATAAAGATGATTTTTCTCCGACTAAACTTTTCTCAGCGGAAACTGTCTGCTGCTGATCAGCTGATTGCGACCAGGCTTGTTTGAAAAATTGATTTAATTCATCTGCGGTGATTATCAGCGGATAGTCCGATGAATGATGAAACAGTTTATCGATAATTGAATGTAAATATTGATTCATAATCAGACTGTAGAGGCCGAAACTCGGTGTTCAGATTCAGGGGACGACAATCTGATTAATGATGTCTGCTATCAGGTCATCTTTAGAAATGCCTTCGGACAGCGCATTAAAGTTCAGTATGATGCGATGTCTTAATGTATCGGCCACCACTTCGTGGATGTCTTCGGGAATGACATAATCTCGGCCATTGATGTATGCCATCGCACTGGCCGCTTTGTATAAGGCCAGAGATGCCCGAGGTGAGGCGCCGTATTCTATATAACCGGCAAGTGCCGGGTTAAGGGTTTCGATCTGACGAGTACTGGTGACAATATCAACAATATATTTTTCAAGCTTTTCATCGATAAAGGTACTGGCAACAAAAGAGCGGGCCTGTAATACATCTTGCGGCGATATCGGACTCAATTCGGTGCTGTTCGATCTCGCTTGCGATGCTTTTTGATTATTTTGACGGTCTTTTTGTAAGATCAGTAATTCATTTTCAGGGCTTGGGTAATCGAGCTTTACATGCAGTAAAAATCGGTCTAATTGTGCTTCAGGAAGCGGGTAGGTGCCGCTTTGTTCCAGCGGGTTTTGTGTCGCCATCACTAAAAACAGGTCCGGTAAATTACGGGTGACACCGTTTACCGTGACCTGATGCTCCTGCATCGCTTCTAATAACGCCGACTGTATTTTAGGTGGTGCCCGGTTAATTTCATCGGCCAGAATAATCTGATTAAATACCGGGCCCTCAATAAAATCAAACTGATGGCTTTGTGGATTGTAGATGTCAGCGCCGGTTAAATCTGAGGGCATTAAATCCGGGGTAAACTGAATTCGCTGAAAACTGGCGTGTACACCGCTGGCAATGGCTTTTACGGCGGTGGTTTTTGCCAGACCGGGAGGGCCTTCCAGTAGCAGATGACCGCCAGTTAATAAGGATATTAATAAACGATCAACCAGAGCATCCTGACCAATAATCACGGTTTCAAGGTGATTTCTCAGCTTCATGAATTCAGGCTGGGTGTTTTGCATAGAGTCTTGGATGTTGATGGGCTTGAAACCTTTATTATATAATCGCTACAGATTATCACTAAATATGATGATTTTTTTGCTTATTTTAACAAAATAATTACAAAAAACACTGACATATAAGACTTTCTTAAGCTAAGTTCCATACAATGAGCTCTTCCAGACACTAAGGTTTAACTGATTTATGCTGTACTTTATTGCTTGCCATGCACCGGATCTACAAGGCGCTAAACTCGCCGATGGATTGGCTCGCGCGCATATTTTAGAAATGACTCCTCATATCGCCTTTAAAAGTAAAGAACTAGCGCAGTATTATCTCGACAGCAGAAATGCCAGTAAACTCTGTTATTTGCTCAGTGAAGAAAAGTTAACCGATACCATCTGGCAGGATTTTAGAGATGGAATTGTTTTATTTAATTCGGTTAAAGATATAAAAAAATCACTAAAAGAAGTCGATTACGTAACTAGCCTCAATCATATGGCCTATACCCCTGCATTGTCATTTGCTTGAATACCGCTTATCGCCCAGCCTGATAGCAATCTGTTCTATACCCGAGCCAGTTCCTGAACTATAATACAGAAACAGTTATTCACCGGTCTGAATATCGACTAAATCATGAGCATAACCCTGTCTAACAATAAGACTTATCGCAATCCATGGCTTAAACTGGCTATGGTATTTTGCCTTGTTTCGGCTCTCTGGCATGTCGCTTCTCATGATCTTTATACAGTCTACAACACTGATAACGACTGTCAGGTTTGCCGGTTAAATCACGCTTCTTCAGCTGATATTACAACACCGGTAATCACCGAGCCGGTTCTGCTTGTTATTACTGTTAACAGTCCTTATATCGTTCTTGATCCTGCTCAAAATCCTCGTTTTAAATCCGGTGCCCGTGCACCACCTGTTTGCTGATTAGTTTAACCATTTAACAACTGATGCTTTGTCGTTTTTAAAACAGACAATCGCTATCTTTAATAATTAGTAACAGGAAAATTTCATGTATTACTCTGCGTTTTTACGACAGCTGACGCGTACCGTCTGTGTTTTTATTCTTTTCAATTCTGCTGTATTGCATGCAGCACAAAATAGCATTACAAATAATCCAATCAGTAACCTCAATATCGGGCTAACCGCTTTGTTTTCAGCAGGTGGATCGACTGTTGATAACGCCACGATTTCTGATCTGCAGGCAGGCGGGCATGACCCGGCTAAAAATGGTTTTACTGTACAAAATGTCGAACTGACGATGAAGGCTACCGTCGATAACTATTTTGATGCGCAGTCAAATTTTATTTTTTTAATTGATGCAGCCGGTGAAACCGTGGTCGAACTGGAAGAAGCGTTTTTAACAACGCGGCAGTTAGACGGTGGTTTACAAATTAAAGCAGGGCAGTACTTTACCGAGTTTGGACGACAAAACGTTCAGCATCCTCACAGCTGGTCATTTGCTGATCAACCGGTGATATTGTCGCGGCTTTTTGGTGGTGACGGTTTGCGTAGCCAGGGCTTGCGTTTATCCTGGCTAATGCCAACAGATTGGTTCTCTGAATTTTTTATCGGGGCCCAAAATGCCAAAGGTGAGACCGTCAGTAGTTTCTTAAATGCAGATGGTGAAGACGTCGCTGGTTACATATTAACAGACAGAAATGCCCGCGACTCATCTGATTTATTGTATTCAGCTCGATGGTTAAATGCGTTTGACCTATCTGACAGCATCAGCATTAATTTTGGTATTTCTGCGCTGCAGGGGCCGAATGCCAGCGACACCGATAGCAATACAAAAATCATTGGCAGTGATCTTTATATCAAGTGGCAGGCCATCAATAGTCAGCGCGGTTTTCCTTTTGTTGCCTGGCACAGTGAGTTTTTACAGCGCGATTATGAGGCGTTGAATCAGACAGATCCAAATCATCAGCTGTTGTCTGACAGCGGTTATTTTTCTCAAATTCTTTGGGGCTTTAAACCGGGATGGGTCGTCGGCCTGAGAATTGAAGACGCTCATTCAGAAGGCGATAACAGTAGCGATCCGACGCGCGATGATCGTCAGCGCGTGTCTGCAAATATCAGCTGGTATCTGAGTGAATACAGTAAGCTGCGTATTCAATATAACCGTGACGAGGCGCAGCATTTAGTCGATCAGACAGCCGATTCTATCTGGCTGCAGCTTGAGTTTAATATGGGCAGCCATGCCGCGCATTCGTTTTAAGGACGAATAAAATGAAACTTCTATATAAGCTGTTAGTGGGTCTGATCATCAGCATCAGCAGCTCAAACGCCAGTGCTGTAATTCGTATTGAAGCAAGCACTCAGGATCTGGCAGCCATTGCAAAAAGTGTAGGGGCTCAATACGTCAACAGCAATAGCCTGACTCTGGGAACACGTGACCCGCATTATGCTGTTGCCAAACCCAGTATGATCCGGCGTGTACACCAGGCAGATTTAATTTTACTGGTTGGTGCTGATCTTGAAATTGGCTGGCTACCGTTATTACTTAAATCAGCAAGAAACAGCCGGGTACTCCCGGGAAACAACGGATACCTAGATTTGTCTGACTCGGTCAGACTGATGGATGTTGCAACAGGTTCGGTCAGTCGTGAGATGGGGGATGTTCATGAAAAAGGTAATCCGCATTATTGGCTGGACCCCCGTAACGGCAGCAAAATAGCGCAGGCTATTGCAAAGCGACTTTCTCTCATTGAACCGGCTCATGCAGCTGAATTTAAGGCCAATGCGGATGCGTTTTCAAACACCCTGAACAGTAAATACGCAGAATGGAAAAAAGCACTGCAAGGACTTAAAGGTAAACCGGTTATTACCTATCATAACTCTTTACTATATCTGGCAGCGGCTTTTGATTTTACAATTGCCGCTCAGGTTGAACCTAAACCGGGTATTGCGCCCAGTGCAGCGTCTCTGGCTAGCCTGCTGGATATAATTAAAAAACAAAACATCAGTTTGTTATTAAAAGAGCCTTATTACGAGCAGCGTTCATCTGACTATCTGCAACAGCATGGTGGTATTAAAACCGTCGTCATCCCTCAGTCAGTCGGAGCAAAAGAGGGCATAGATAACTATTTTGATTTGTTCGATAAAATTGTTATGGCATTAACAAAGGAGGGTTAATAAATGGATGCATGGCAGATTTTATTACCGGCATTTATCATGTCGGTATTAATGATTATTACCCACGCTTACCTGGGCCTGCATGTACTTGCCAGAGGTATTATTTTCGTTGACCTGGCTCTGGCGCAAATTGCCGGGCTCGGTGTTAGCATAGCGTTTTTATTCGGCTACGATGGCCACAGTATTGAAGCTAAGCTGTATGCATTTATTGCAACACTAATCGCCGCTCTGGCATTTACAGGCCTGCATAAAATCAGCAGTAAAACCTCTCGTGAAGTGACAATAGGCAGTGTTTATGTGTTAACCACCGCACTATCTCTGCTAATTCTTAGCCGCAGCAGTCAGGGCATGGAGCAATTAAAAAGCTTATTTAACGGTAATATTTTGTGGGTGAGCTGGCAGGATATTAGCTTAGTTGCGATTGCTTACGGCGCGTTAATTGTATTGCACCTGATAAAATGCAAACAATTTTACGCCTTGTCTTTTGACGACAGCAACAATCAAAAAAACTTTTCTTTTTTATGGGAGTTTTTCTTTTTTTCATCATTTGCCATCGTTATCACTCTGGCCGTTAATATAGCCGGTATTTTAATGGTGTTTGCCTTGCTGATTATACCGAGCTTTAGTGCAACGCTACTTGCTCAGGCATTTTCAAGTCGTCTGTTAATCGCTTGGTTACTCGCACTGATTACTTGTACACTCGGGCTCTGGTTATCATTTGCAGCAGATCTGCCGGTAGGAGCAACGGTAGTTACATTAACTGGCCTGTTACCAGCTGCAGCTCTGATTTTTCATTATGCAATGAAAAATCGTAAAGCTGCATTAAAGCAATTCAAATAGCTCACCATCAACAACAGATACAACGATAGTCCGTTCACAGCAAAGAGCTAATATCATCCAAGTAATGAAATTTATTAAATTTTTGGTGACTATCGTTGTTACTTAGGGCTTATATGACATATATAAGCCCTAAGTTCCATAGAGTTTCATATTGATTTCACAAAGAAATTTCAGTAACGAATTTTGTTTGATCAAATCATAGCGGCAGATGATAGAAGTTAATTAAACTATCGCCAGATAGTTTCATCGCTTTTCGATTTCCAGCTTTCTGGCTCGACGTGAGTTAATCGAATCGTTAAACAGCGTGATTCGAAAAGCCATTAAAAAACGAAAGCTATTTCCAACCGATGATTCTGCTAAAAAAGTGATTTATTTAGCGGCTCAGCAAGCTTCCAAAAAATGGACGATGCCCATTAGAAATTGGAAACCTGCGTTGAATCGGTTTATGATTGAACAGGTACATGTACCTTTTTAAGCTTTCGCTCTTTAGTCTTAGCCATGGAATTGGCCTCCACATGAATGCTAGTTTGAGCTAGGTCTCCGGAAACTAACATTGCCTCCGCCACCATCAGAAGCTTTGTTAAACAATTTTAACTAAAAACTACAGCACCACGCTTAATAAGCATTATAAGTCTTCAAGATTTGATGTAGAAGGTGAAAACTGCAATTAATGGTACTTAATTAAAATGTTCCGGTATTGTACCAATGTTTATTGCGCATAATGTATATTATGTTAAATAGTATAATAACATAGCCTATCAGCTATAGTCATACTAAATACTGGCGTGGGGATAGTCACAACTAGAAAGAGCAAAATAGCCGCTACACCATTTGCCCTTTGCTTTTTATTTTTTGCGTTGCTTTCTGAATAAGCTCAAAATCAATAATGACATCATCAAATACCAGGGACTAATTGCGCCGCCATTTGATGCTTGATTCGTCGTATTACTACTCTGGACGCCTGATGGATTGGTATTTAAGCTTGTGTCGGCGATAACTGAGCTGTCATTTGTTGTGCTGCCAGTTGCCAGTGTGCGTGAGTATGTTTGCGGCCCGCTATTTGTTTCGTTACCGGCAATGTCTTCAACTGTAATGATACAGCTGTAGTCGGAATCCGGATTTAGGCCTGACTGGTATAAGGTGTGCGCTTTGTTTAGACCCTGGCTACTGACTTGATAAACACTGTTATCGATTGAATCTGTACATATCATGCTGGCGCTGGTGTACTCATTTGTTGTCATTGTCGCTTCCATTTCTGTTTCCGAGACAACGGTAAAACCAACATTCGTTATGATATCTGGCTGTACGGTATCCATGCCAGTGGCTGTAGTGAAGCTAAGTAGCTGACTGTTGCTCTTATTTGCGGCCAGATCTGAAGCGATCACGCGCAAATCATAACTGCTGGATGATAACAGGTTGGTGACAACGATCAGATGATCTGATGCGTATTCCAGTTCAGCTTTTAAATGATCAAGCGTACCGCCACTGTGGCCATATTGGATTACAGCATTGGATGACTCCCCTGTTTGCCAGCGGATGATTGCATAGTTTGCGGCCACTGCGACCAATTCAGGCTGAATCACAATATCTGGCGCTGTGGTGTCGGCAACAGCATCGGTAGTGATACCACTTGTGCTGCCTAATTCTGCATTAGCCGTTTTGATGAAGAAAGCGTTTGTCCGCTCTGTCGTCGCACTGGCACTATTATCGTGTTGATTATGTGTTGAGCGGTTGCCTTCAGAGTCTGTGGATTCAACTTCAAAGCTGTATATTTCATTCTGACTAAGACCAGTAATCGATATCTGGTGATGTTGTGTTTTATGATCAGATGAACGACGGTGAGTAATCGAATTACCCTGCCCGTATTTAATAGTGCTGTCTGACGGTTCATCGGTTTCCCACGCAATAGTACAGGCAGAATTGTTGACGGCAATGACACGCGGTGTACGGGTAAAGCGCGGCCCCCTGACATCATGATGCCCTCTTGTGGTAACCGAAAGCAGCTCAGTAGTCATGACGTTGCCATCAATATCTGTTGATGTGGCTTTGAAGAAGTATTCTGTATTGGCAGATAAATTCACTAACTGAATCTGGTGGTCAGTTTGTAAGCGCGGTTTAGACTGCGTCAGTGTCAGCGCATCGGCTGATAAACCATATTCTATGAGGCTGTCTGATGGCTCATCTGTACTCCAGATTATGACAGCTGAACGATGAGTCACACCGACAACTTTTAGCGGCTCTGTTATCACAGGCGGCAGAATATCTGCTGTAGTGAGCGTTGAGAAACTATTTGTCGTACTTAGTGTCGGACCATTACCCACTTGATCGGTTAATGAAGCGACAAAGTTATATAAGGTTGCCGGTGTCAGTCCGCCAATAATGATTTCGTGGTGAGTATTAAACTCTGCACTGTCATAAATATTATATGCCGTGCCATCATTGTATGAGATGACTGAAGAAGCAGGCTCATCGGTATCCAGAATAATGGTAACTGATGTATCGGTAACATTACTGACAAAAGGCCCTGAGATAATAACAGGTGCTGTTGTGTCAGGTGTGGCAATGGTACTGAAGTCAATAGTCGAGCTGGAGACGGGACCATTGTTATTAAAGTCTGTTGCCTGTACCTGCAAGATATAATTTGTTAACGGCGTCAGCCCTGTTAATTCAATTTCATGCTCTACTTTAAATGAAGCATCTGACAAGCTCGTCGACAAACTACTTTGGCCATAAAATACCTGACTGTTAGTAGGCTCACTGGTGCTCCAGCGGATCAGTGCTGTGGTATCTGTTATTGCTGCAACTGTTGGCCCGCTGGTAATGACCGGTAAAGTGGTATCCGGAGTTGCTTTTGTAAAAAATGCCGTTCTTCTGTAGGCATCAACCAGATCAAAGCCGGCTTTATCAGTTGAAAACACGTAAACGTCTGAATAATAGGTTGACGGGGTAAGGCCAGTTAATGCAACACTGTGATGTGTTTTATAGCTCTGATCTATTTCCGTCGGAACACCATTAACTGCAACCATGCTGGTGCAAGGCTCATCTGTCACCCATTCAATAAACACAGTGGTGTCGGTGAGATATTTCGGTCTCGGTGAAGTGATGACAAGCGGAGGAATAATATCTTCAAAAGGCAGTACAAAAGCCTGCGATTTGCTTACAGTAAAATCTATATTATTGTACGACAAGGTGGCAAATCCACTGCCTGCTGGTGGTGAAACAGACAGCGCGTAATGATTATCAGGATAGGTAGAGATTATAAATTGACCATTTGCATCAGACATTAATGTCGAACCGCTCTGGTAAACCTGCCCGCCGTTAACACCGGCCACTGATAGATCTTCTATTTGAATTTCAACACCGGCAACAGCCACGCCAAAACCGTTTACTGTTTTACCCGAAATTTGTACCAATGGCAGAATAACATTCTGTGTCAGGTTGGCGGTCAGTTCTATATTGTCGAGAAATTTGCTACTGAGCAAATCATTAAGGATATTGGCATTACCGGTTTTCAGTACCTTCATGTAAAGACCATAAGAACCGGAATTTACCGAGAACGAATAAGCGCCTGTATTGTCTGTGATTACAGTATCGAGATAAACACCTGGGTTTGCTGTATCAAACAGTTTCAACTCGACCTGACTTGCAGGTGTTGAACCATCTGCTAAGAACACCGTTCCGTTTAACTGATAACCGGCTTTAAACTGCAGATCATAATTAAAACGAGATACTGACAAATCAAGGTTGTTTAAGGTTGTTACACTATTTGAAACAGCAGCCGATGGCAGTAATGAAATATTGTAATCGGTATGTGGGTACACACTAAACGCGTAATCACCTGCGCTGTCTGATGTCACTGTCCCACCGTACTGAATTGTATAGCCTGAATTAGTTGCTGCAAGATTAGTCGATTCCAGATTAACTTTAACGCCGGCAACAGCAACACCGTTCGCATCAACCGTACTGCCACTAATTGTAATAAAAGGTAATAAAATATCTATATCAACATTTCTGCTGACCTGAATATTGTCGATGTGTTTGCTACTGATAAACTTGCCGATCAAGCCGGCATTACTTGACTCAAGAACTTCCATATACAGACCATAACTACCGGCTGGCACTGAAAAAGCATATTTTCCGGTAGAATCTGTAACTACTGACTTCAGATAAGCTGTCGGATCTGAGACTTCATAGATTTTCAAGACAACATCTTTTGCCGGTGTGTTTTCCTTGGGCAGGTATACTTTTCCCGACAGTACACTGCCGTTCTGCAGATTAAAATCAAGTGCTGTGGTTTGTGCTGAAATATCTATATTTTTAAGCGACGTGATAACCGGTCCGATTGCATCCACTGGCGGAATAAGAGTCACCTCATAGTCAGAAAATGGATATAAAGTAACTGAATAATCACCGTTGGCATCAGATACAATGGTATTAACTTGCTGAAAAACTTCAGCGCCATCCGTCATTGTCTGATTAAGATCTGTCAGATTGATTTCGACATTACCTACCCTCTGGCCCCTGCTGTCGAGAGTTTTTCCGCTGACGGAAATAAATGGCAGCGTTATATCCTGTGTAGTGTTTTCAGCAAGAGCAATATTATTTAGGTATTTTGTATGATGAAAGTTTAAACCATTGCTAACACTGTTTACGGTCTTCATGGCAAGACCATAGGTTCCAGCTGCTACTGTAAATAGATACTGACCCTGAGCATTAGTCACTACTGTATCGATATAGCTATCGGGTTGATTGCTATCGAATATTTTTAATTCAATATTGCTTGCCGGTGTAACACCGTCGTTTTGATAAACCGTTCCTGTCAGGTTAATACCACCGGGCAAAAGATAAACATCGATGACCTGGTCAGTTCCGTTAACGACAATACCGTTGACATTAGCTGAACCGTAGCCTGAATCGATCTGAGAAATACTGCGCAGATGGTAATTGCCATCATTGATAAGAAATGAAAATCTACCGTCAGTCCCGGTCATTTTATAACCGTGCGATGAATCTGAACCATCAGCTCTGATTGTCACTTCGACATTAGCTAATGGCGTGTTGCCACCATAAACAACACCGCTCACTCTGTTAGCGGCCGATGACACAGCAGGGAATGTCATTAATAAAACCAGCAGCACAGGCAGTTTTTTCAGCGAATTATTAATGATAGTTGTCAGAACTGACATACCAGTGACCCCTAATGGTGTTTCCAGATAAAGCTAAAAAAATATTTGATTAAATTCAAATATCAGTTATGGAAAACAACAAAAAGGATAACTAAAGAAGGTCTGGGTAACCCCGCTGCCATAGAGTTTTAATCAACAGGCCGGTGGCTTTGCGTCCCTACCTTTCGATAGGTTTGCTATTTTCCTGCCCTAACTATAGCCAATATTGGATAAAAATCAATCAGAAAAAGACAAACAGGCTACTATAAAAAAGACAGCTGGCGTAATTTATGGCCTAAAACCCACTCCAGTGGGCTTTTATCTAACTAAACTCAAAAAATAAATAATTTAGCTGCCAACAGTCGGACCAATACCTGACCACGATCAGCTCAACTTGGCTTTAAATAATGTGAGAATACCAGTTAAATCACTCATTTACTTAGTATTGTGAATATACGCAAAGCCCTGATGTTGTTTTTTTGCAATTTGCAGGATGCCAGCCGGGATCACTTTCATAAAATCATATAAATCGTCAGCTGACTCATTAAGCGCCGACAGTGAATTATTACAGATACTAAATACCACGCCGTGTTTATTTAATTCACTATATAAGGCAGCATAGGAGGCGTATTTTTCATTAAACGAATTAGCCGTTAATATGGCCTTACCGTATAGCACCAGTTCGATTTCATAGGGAAGCCCACGTGGCTTCAGGTACTTTATGGTGTAGGCTGCATTCGTTAATGATTCTTTCAACTGATGGCCTGGATCCGATACCCCAAATACGATTTTAGCCGGGCTCTTCTTGCTGTAAAAATCGTTGTAGCCCATGCCATCTGGTACAGCAATTTCAGGAATATTGGGGAAATCTATTACCGTCAGCTTGGTTTGCTGGGCCTGGAGTAGCGATGGTGCAACGGATAAAATAAGGCATAATAGTAATCGTTTCATAGATTTATTCCCGTTAGATATTAGCTGGATTATCGCATAAATGGTTTATGTGATAGAGTAAATAATACACAATTCGTAATATATATTTGAGACATCAGATGCCGCCTTCTGCTTTGACGATCGGTAAAGTAGCCAAACATTCAAACGTCAGCGTCGAAACCATTCGCTATTATCAGAAAATCGGCCTGCTAAAAGAGCCTCAAAAACCACTTCAGGGCTTTCGTACATATACGATAGACACTGTCTCCGAGCTTAAGTTTATAAAAAAAGCCCAGCGGCTTGGTTTCAGTTTAACCGAAATTTCTGAATTGCTTGAAATTGGTTCAGGCCATTGTGCAGATATTCAGTCAAAAGCCAGAAACAAGCTGGAGCAAATTAGTCAGCAAATTTCTGAACTCCAGCTACTTGAAAAAACCTTAAATGAGCTGGTGCATTCCTGCGAACTATCTTCTGAACCAGAATGCTGCCCTATTGTTAAAAGCCTTTCTGAAAGTTGAGATTAGAGGTTTTTGCTTTGCTTACTCAAGCACAAAAAAGCCACCTATAGATGGTGGCTTTCTGATCTCATGTAACGCTGCACTTAAAGCCTGATTATGGCAGCTCGTCCAGTTCCGTATCTTCTTTAACCGCTTCAAGGAAATCCTGTTTGCTTACCTTCATCAGCATCAGTGAACTGCTAGCTACAAAGATTGATGAATAAGTTCCGATCACAACGCCAACAATTAATGCAAATGCAAAGCCGTGTATGACTTCGCCGCCAAAATAAAACAGCGCAATCAGTACCAGCAGTGTGGTCAGCGAGGTAATAACCGTCCGCGACAATGTTGAACTGATTGAAATATTAATAATTTCGGCAGGTGATTTTTTACGAATAGTTCTGAAACTCTCACGTATACGGTCAAGCACAACCACAGTGTCATTTAAAGAGTAACCGATTACAGCCAAGATAGCCGCTAATACACTGAGATCAAACGACATGTGAATAATTGAAAAAACACCAAGCGTAATAATTACATCGTGTACCAGTGCAAAGATCGCTCCTAAGGCCGATTTTAACTGGAAACGAAAGCTGACATAAATAAGAATACCAAATAAAGCGATGAGCAATGCCATGCCGCCCTGTTCACGTAATTCTTCACCAATTTGCGGGCCAACAAACTCGACGCGGCGCATGCTGACATCAGCAGATTGCTGTTGTAAAACTTTAAAGACATTATCGCTAATTGTTGCCTGATTGGAATCAGATCTTGGCGCCAGTCTGACCAGTACATCTTTGGAAGTACCGAAGTGTTGTACTTGTGCATCAGCAAAATCATTGTCCTTGAGTCTAGCGCGTATAGACTTCAAATCAGCAGATTCTTTATAGCCAACCTCAATCAGATAACCACCGGTAAAATCAATTCCAAGATTTAAACCTTTTGTTGACAGACTGATAACAGACAAGATGATCAGCACTGCTGAGATTGCCAGTGACAACTTGCGCTGCCCCATAAAATCGACAGTAAATTTTTTTGAGAATAGTTGCATATTATTATTCCGTTATATCGATATTTTGCTGATGTTGCGGCTGCCGTAAATCAGATTAACAATGGCTCGCGTGCCCAAAATTGCTGTGAACATTGAAGTCAGAATACCGATAGATAATGTGATCGCAAAGCCTTTAATAGGACCGGTTCCAAAACTAAATAATACAACTGCGGCCAGCAAGGTTGTAATATTGGCGTCGGTAATCGTACTCAGTGCTTTTGCATAGCCAGCGTGGATACTGGCCTGTGGCGAATTTCCATTTCTTATTTCTTCTCGTATACGTTCAAAAATAAGCACGTTTGCATCGACTGCCATACCAACCGTTAAAACAATACCAGCAATACCAGGTAACGTTAAGGTAGCCTGCAACATGGATAAAACTGCGAAGATTAATACCAGATTAAATGTTAAGGCAAGATTTGCAACGATGCCGAACAGTTTGTAGTAAATCAGCATAAAGATAAGAACGGCAACAAATCCAAGCACTACTGAATAAAAACCGCTATTAATATTGTCCTGACCTAAACTCGGTCCGACAGTACGTTCTTCAATAATTTCTACTGGAGCACGTAAAGCACCTGCGCGTAATAACAGCGCTAAATCACGAGCTTCAGTCGAGTTCAGTCCTGTTATCTGGAAGTTTTTACTAAAAGCCCCGCGTATAGTGGCGATATTAATCACTTCTTCAATTTTTCGACGTGTTTTAATGGTCTGACCATCAACCACTTTTGTATCAATTTTATTCTCGATAAATACCACAGCCATCGGGTCACCGATGTGATCACGGGTGGTGTCACCCATTTTCTTCGCACCTTTTCCGTCCAAGCGGATTGAAACAGCGGGTGAGCCGGACTGCTGATCAATCGTCGAAGCGGCATCATTGATTTGATCACCGGTGACGATAACACGGCGTTTTAATAAAACAGGATCACCGTTACGTTCATGGTATAAGCGGCTTCCTAACGGCGCACGACCTGTACTCTGAGCTGTTGACCAGTCTGAATAGGTACCTTCGGTTAAACGAAACTCCAAGGTAGCTGTCGCACCCAGAATCTCTTTTGCGCGAGCTGTATCTTGCACGCCCGGTAGTTGCACCACGATACGGTTGGTGCCTTGCTGCTGAATCACTGGTTCGGCAACACCTAATTCATTAACACGATTTCGTAGGGTGGTAATATTTTGCTGTAAAGCGGCCTTTTCTTCATCACGAATGGCTTTTTCGGTGAGGTGGCTAATCAGAAAGATACCGTCTTTATCGATTTCTTCATAACGCAAACCATCGAATTCTTTTTCCATCACGCTGATGGCTTTACTGCGATCATCTTGATTTCTGAATTTGATACTCATGGCGTTGCTTGCCTGAGTTATGCCTAAGTAACGTACTTTTTCACTGCGCAAGAAACTTCGTGTTTCTGCTGTCAGGTCATCAATCTGGCGTGTGATAGCAGCTTCCATATCGACTTCCATCAGAAAGTGGACACCGCCTCGCAAATCAAGTCCCAGATACATCGGCTTAGCGCCTAAAGCTGTCAGCCAGGCCGGAGTTGCCGGCGCCAGATTTAAAGCAATGATGTGGTCGCGGCTTAAGGTTGATTTGATGATATCAGTAGCTTTTAACTGATCATCCTCAGAATTGAATCGTACCAGCATTCGACCCTGATCAATCGCGTAGGACATCGCGGTCAGTTGCTTGGCAGATAAAGCTGCTTCAATTTTTCGTTGCGTGTCATTATCGACAGCAGCAGTGCGATGTGAAACCTGAACTGATGGGTCTTCCCCATAAATGTTTGGTAGCGAATAAAGACTACCCAGTACAACTACAACAAGCAGAAGTAAGTATTTCCATAACGGATATTGGTTGATCATTTTTCCGGTCTTTACAGCTAGAGGTTATTATTTAAGGTCTTTGATAGTGCCTTTTGGCATTAAGGTCGCAACCATATTTTTTTGTACATTGATGACGATATCTTTACTGATTTCGACGCCAACAAAGTTTTCTTTAACGTCAACGACTTTTCCTAAAACTCCGCCTGAAGTAACGACTTCGTCACCTTTAGCAATTGCATCAACCATCTGACGGTGTTCTTTTGCGCGCTTGCTCTGAGGACGAATCAGAAAGAAATAAAAGAGTACAACAAGACCGATTGGCAGCAGCAGACCCATGATCGGATCACCTTGTTGTGCAGTTTGTGCTGCGCCTTCTGCTATTGCATCAGAGATAAAAAAGTTCATTTAAATTCCTCAAGAGTTATTCTGTATTAATACGGTAATCGCGCCGTATTATGACATAAGGTGCACCGTTGTAATGATTTATTTATTGAAAAAAAACACATTTTCGGGAAATTACAGGTATTCAAGCTGCAAATTTCAATTTTGACGCAAGGCATAAAAATCAGCCACAAATTCATCAAACCGGTCTGCTTCAAGCGCGGCTCTGATTTCTCGCATCAGCTGCTGATAGTAATACAGGTTATGAATAGTATTTAACTCTGCACCCAGAATCTCATGGCATTTATCCAAATGTCTTAAATACGAGCGGCTATAATGTCGACAGGTATAGCAACCGCATTCATCATCCAGTGGCCGGATATCGCTTTCATACTGCTGATTACGAATTTTGATGGTGCCATGTCGGGTAAAAATATAGCCGTTACGTGCGTTTCGGGTCGGGATCACGCAGTCGAACATATCAACCCCGCGCTTTACCGCCTCGACGATATCTTCGGGCTTACCGACACCCATTAAATATCTGGGTGAGTTTTCAGGTAATAATGGCGTGGTATGGTCAAGCACGGCATGGCGCTCGTCAGCGCTCTCCCCGACTGACAGACCGCCAATAGCATAGCCATCAAAGCCAATTTCTTTTAAGCCTTCGGCTGATTCAGTACGCAGTGCGTTATACATACCACCCTGTACTATACCGAATAAAGCTGACGGGTTATCAGCATGTGCATCTTTACTGCGCTGTGCCCAGCGCCGCGAAAGTTGCATGGACTGCTGAGCTTCTTCATAGCTTGCAGGATGTGGCGTGCATTCATCAAAAATCATCACAATGTCTGAGCCCAGGTCTTTTTGCACCTGCATTGAGACTTCCGGGCTAAGGAAGATTTTATTGCCATTCACTGGCGAGCTGAAGTGAACACCTTCTTCAGTTATTTTTCGCATCTTTGCCAGACTAAAGACCTGAAAACCACCGGAGTCTGTCAGAATGGGTTTGTTCCAGTTCATAAAATCATGTAGATCTCCATGTGCTTTTATGATCTCTGTTCCTGGTCTGAGCATCAGGTGAAAAGTATTTCCGAGGATAATTTCAGCACCCAGAGCTTCCACCTCTTCAGGCTTTACTGCTTTGACAGTGCCATAAGTACCTACCGGCATAAAAGCAGGGGTTTCGATAGTGCCGCGGGGAAAACTTAAACGCCCCCGTCTGGCTTGAGCTGATTTCTTTAATAAATCGAATTTTAACAATGACATAGGTGGATTTCTTAAAGTTAAATATTATTCGTGATTCGGCGCAATAAACATCGCATCACCATAACTGAAAAAGCGGTATTTTTCTGCAACAGCATGCCGATAAGCCCGCATGATGTTTTCGTAACCAGCCAGCGCACTGACCAGCATCAGCAAGGTGGATTCCGGCAAATGAAAATTAGTAATCAATACATCAACTACCTTAAACTGATAACCGGGATAAATAAAGATATCCGTATCACCAGCAAAGCTGTTAATTTCTCCGTCTATGACGGCAGATTCAAGGCTTCTGACAGATGTGGTACCAACGGCAATTACACGGCCACCACGTGCTTTACAGGCCTTAATTTTAGCAACCGTGGCGTCTGCCACTTCAATGTATTCACTGTGCATATGATGATCGAGAATATCTTCAACCCGAACCGGTTGAAACGTACCGGCACCGACGTGCAATGTCACTTCACAGCTATCAACACCTTTTTGTCGCAAGGCTTCTAAGATTGACTGCTCAAAATGCAAACCTGCAGTAGGTGCAGCAACTGCACCTGGCACGCTGCCATAAACGGTTTGGTAGCGTTCAATATCATGCTCATCATCGTCACGTTCAATATAGGGAGGCAACGGTATATGACCGTGCCGCTCCAGTGCAGGCAGTATTGGGCAGTTAAAATCCAGGCTAAATAGGCTGCCTTCTCGGCCTGTAACCACGGCGCTGAAGTCCTCATTAAAGATTAGCTGTGTGCCTGGCTTTGGTGACTTACTGGCTTTGATATGGGCTAGTGCAGAGTTGGAACCAGTTATGCGCTCAATCAGAGTCTCAATTTTGCCACCACTGGCTTTCTTTCCATACAAGCGTGCAGGAATAACACGGGTATTATTGAATACCAACAAATCATCAGCATTAATCAGTTCCAGAATATCGCTAAATCTTCGATCTGAAAGTTCAGCGTTATTAACTACTAATAAACGGCTGTCAGCCCTGTTCTTAAGTGGAAATTGAGCGATTAACTCGCTGGGTAAGCTGTATTTAAAATCAGATGTTTTCATAGCGCGGCGATATTATCACAATCGATAATACGAAAGTGCGCTTTTTGGAAACTAACAAGACTACATCAAACAAGCCCGGCAAGTGGAGCACCGGGCATGATATAGATTACTAGTGGTTTATGGAAATACCGGTAAGGCAGCCTCGACACCATGATCTGTGGCTTCTGGATGCAGGTTTTTTATCATATCTTCGATTTCACGTACCCTACTACGTTTAACATCGACGATTAATAATAAATTACCGGCATTAATCGATGGCATAAAGGGCTTTAACTGAGTGTTCGGCACATCGACACCGATCATACCGGCAATCCAGGCACCAATACCACCACCGGCCAGGCAAATAGCTAAAATCGCAAAGCCACCGACTTCCAGTCCGGCTGTTTGAAAGCTATAAGCCAGAATACCGGCAAATAATCCGGTGCCACCACCGATGGTAATACCTCTCTCAACTGCAGGTACAAAATCACTCTTTTGTAACAAGTTAGCCTGAGGTAAGTCAGCCGGTAGGTTATCCTCCTTTGCCACGACATGCATATGACGTTCTTCGATTCTTGCCAGCAGCAATTCATTAACAATAGACCGGCAACTCGTAACACTGGGTATAACAAAATAAAGTCTTTGCATCAGCTCTCTCCTTATCGTTGATAAATCTAATCCTTAATTGCAGATTAAGATTTGGTCTGAACATCCGTTCAGGTCTTTTTAGCCAGTTGCTCTGGCAATAAAAAGCGATTCTGTAGTAGCGCAAGCCCGTTGGAATGAAACTTTTATGTAGTATCTATGGCATTATTGGTGGAATTGAGCTTGAAGTATAAGCTATTCAATCACTATATACTCAGTCACATTATGTGTTTAGTAATTTAAGTATTTTATCTTCGCTATAAAATAAAATGATTAAATAATTGATTATCATTGATTAATGTTAATATTTCTTTAAATATCAGTTTGTTATAGCCCAGCAGTTAGTAACTCTTTTGCTAATATCTTATATATATTATATGATTTGATGATAATTCTAATAAATACATTAACAAATGGATGTTTACATGAAAGCATATTATATTCACATCAAAACGATCATAATCAGTCTCAATTTGATCTTCACACTACCCGCACAAGCTGAACCGGCTAATAAAACAGACGATATCATTTGGGCAGGCTGTGGTATCACTAAAAAAGCCTTTATGAGTGAATTGGCCAAAGCCTATACCGCAAAAACAGGCGTCGTCGTTACACTACAAGGCGGCGGGGCAACTAAAGGCATACGTAACGCCGCCAAGGGCGCTATTGACATTGGCGGCGCCTGCAGAGCAACCCTTCCTAATCATCCAGAAGAACGTAATGCCTACCAGATCCCTGTCGCGTGGGATGCCCTGGTTGTTGTCGTCAATAAAGAGAATCCAGTCAACAGCATTACCTTTAAAGAACTTCAAAAAATATATATTGGTCAAATTACTAACTGGAAAGAACTGGGTGGCAATAATGCACCGATAGAGCTCTATATTCGCCAAGGTAAATTTTCAGGTGTCGGACGTACGTTAAGAGAGCTGGTATTTGCTAATTATGATCAAGAATTTAAAGCTAAATTTGTCGAAAAATCGTCTGGCCCACTTGAAAAAGGCATTGTGAAGAATCTGCATGGTATTGGTACCACCGGTATCAGTAGCGCCAAAAGAAGGGATTTGAAAATTTTAAAACTGGATGATAAAGAACCGTCGTATGACAACATTAAAAATGGTGAATACCTGCTTTATCGCCCGCTTTATCTTGTAACTAAAGGTCCAAGAGAAAGTGACGAGAAAATTAAGAAATTTATTAGTTTTGCACTCAGCCGAGAAGGCAAAGCCATCATACGAAAAGCTGGGACAGTTCCTTATGCCGATGCCATGTCACTGGTAATGAAGCAGCTGCAACAATATAAACGCGCCAGAGATTCTGGTATTTTTTCTAATAACTAGCTATAAAATAGAATGTTTTCATAGCTACATTACCAACTCCGACTGAGTAAACCCTTTATGGATAAAGCAAAAAGTATCTTGATTGTTGATGACAGTAAAGTCTCCAGAATGATGTTAGTTGCTATTATTAAAGATCATCATCCAGACTGGCACATTCAAGAATCAGGCAACGCAGAGCAAGCCATTGAAGTGAATCAAAAAAATGATTTTGATTATTATTCAATAGACTTCAATATGCCGGGGAAAAACGGTATCGAACTGATATCTGTGTTTAAGACTATAAAACCGTCAGCCAAATACGCGTTATTAACAGCCAATATTCAGGAACATATCCAAAAAAGCGCAGCCGAGATTGGTGCAAAGTGTATCAACAAGCCCATTACCAACACCAGTGTTTCGGCTATGCTGGATTATTTTAATGGATAAAATCCCACAAATGGATGAACTTGAGCTGGACTTGCTCAATGAAATTTTCAATCTTGGTGTCGGCAATGCAGCCGCTTCTCTCAGTCAGATGGTTAAACAGGAAATCAAATTATCCGTCCCTGAAATCGACTTCTTAACCACTGATCAGCTAATTACGAATCTGGGGCAGGACAAACTGCTTTGTTCTGTATCGCAGAAAGTCAGTGGGCCTCTTATAGCTCAGTCAATCGTATTATTTCCTGATGCGGACAGCTTAGAGATTGTCCGCAAATTACTGGGCGATCAGATATCTGATGCCGGTATCGCTGAACTGCAAAATGAAGCCATGACAGAGATTGGGAATATTGTACTTAACGCCTGCATTGGTTCCTTATCGGAAGCTTTTTCTGAAACCTTTATCATCGATTTGCCCGAGTTCGAAAGAGCCACACCCGATGCGTTAATTGCATCCAAACAATTAAGTGACGACAGCTATATATTATTTATCAGAATCGAATTAATGCTTAGCGAAAGTAAAATAACGGGTTATCTGGCTTTTTTAATTGGTGGTGCTTCATTTAACGTGCTTCAAAACAGCCTTCGTAAAACATTAGATGCCCTCCTTTAATCAATGACTGATATATCGGGGCTCTACCAGAGCTTATATCATAATCTTGATCTCGGATTGATTGCTGTAGATCGCAGCATGCGTATAGTGATCTTCAATAAATGGATGTGCGCGCATTCAGGCATCACCGAAGATTATGCTGTTGGAAAAGAATTAAGTGATATCTTTCCTCAGATCCATGAAACCCGCCTCATCAGCACCGTCAGAGATGCTCTTGAGCATGGATTGCCAGCAATAGTATCGAGTATATTTAACCGCACGCCTCTGCCGCTTTTCACCAACAGCAAACAAACTGACAGAATCCATCAGAATATTCATGTTATACCTGTTACAAACACAAATAATCAGTATTGTATTATTCAGATCAGTGATATTTCTGCCTCTATTGGACGAGAAAAAGCACTTGAGCAACAGGTTCAGGAAAGAAAGATTGTTGAACATGAATTAAGAGAGACACTTCACAAATTAGAGGAGGCGTCTAAAGTAAAGGGAGAATTCCTGGCCTCAATGAGTCATGAAATCAGGACTCCTATCAATGGCATCATCGGGATAACTCGCCTGTTAAAAAACACCTCGCCCACTGAACAACAGTCCGATTACCTTGAAATCATTGACAATTCCGTTCAGTTATTACTGACCGTTATTAACGACATACTCGATTATTCAAAACTTGAGGCAGGTAAATTAATCCTGCATGAAACAGAATTTAATCTAAATAAAATCATCATCGATATTATTAATATGCTGAAACCGGTAGTTGATGAAAAACATCTTAGTATTGTAAATAACTCTGATGATAATTTACATTCATCATATCTTGGGGATGACGTTCGACTTAAACAAGTGCTGTTAAATCTTCTTTCAAATGCCATAAAATTTACCGATAGCGGAGAAATAAAGGTAAGCACGCAGCTGATTGAATCAAAGGCTAACAGCTCACTAATCCGGATAGAAGTATCAGACAGCGGCATTGGTATAGCACCAGAAGTTCAAAGCAGACTGTTTGAAAAGTTTACACAGGCCGACTCATCAACAACCCGAAAGTATGGCGGTACCGGCCTTGGGCTCAGCATAAGTAAAAATATTATTGAGTTAATGCATGGCTCAATTGGTGTTGAGAGTACACCAGACATCGGCTCGACATTCTGGATTGAACTTGAATTAACACAAAAAACAAATCAATCTGTAAACAACAGTAACGAGAATAAAAAAACAGCCACCGAAGTCAAATTTTCTGGGAATGTATTACTGGTTGAAGACATCATTGTTAATCAATTAATTGCCCGATCATTTCTTGAAAATATCGGTTTCTCTGTTGTTATTGCTAATAACGGAAAGGAGGCGCTTGATTTATACCAGGAGCAACCGTTTACGCTTGTTTTTATGGACTGCCAAATGCCGGTTATGGATGGTTATGAGGCGACCCGTCAAATACGTAAAGTTGAAACGGGTAGCCATACCCCGATCATTGCTTTAACCGCTCTGGCCATGAAAGATGATGCGCAATTATGTTATGACGCCGGTATGGACGACTATGTAACTAAACCTTATGAACTCAACGATCTTATTAGTTGCATACAAAAATGGATCTAAATTTCTGTCTCTGAATAACTGATACCAGTGCCACCCAGGCCACAGTACCCTGCCGGGTTTTTAGCTAAATATTGCTGGTGATATTCCTCTGCATAATAAAATTCTGTTGCGCTCATAATCTCCGTGGTTATTTTAGGTAGTCCGTTTTTATCCAGACAGTCCTGATAAACATCTTTTGTGCTGAGAGCAAGCTGCATTTGTTGGCTGTCATGCAGGTATAAGCCTGAACGGTATTGGCTACCCCGGTCATTGCCCTGACGCATACCCTGAGTTGGATCATGAGACTGCCAGAATGTGACTAACAATTGCTTCAGGCTAATTATGTTTTCATCATAGACGACTAAAACAACTTCATTATGTCCCGTCAAGCCACTACAAACTTGTGCATATGTCGGATCAGATTCAGATCCGCCGGTATAGCCAACTGCTGTGGTATAGACGCCTGGCAAAGACCAGAAGCACTTCTCTGCGCCCCAGAAACACCCCATCCCCAATATAATTGTCTTTAAGCCAGACTCAAATGGCGGCTTCATGATAGAGCCATTGACGTAATGTACACCTGATATTGGCATTTCAGGATTTCTGTGAAGCGGATTATTTGTCATCGTAGAGATCTGCTAGCGCGGTAAGGTATATCTTTATAACGCAGATCTAGCTCTCTGTAACCCTACTTAGCCGTTTGTAAAGCCATCATCCAGCTGCCGTTCGTCAGATATTAATTAAACACTAATATTACCAACATCTACTTAATAAAATATTTTATAGTTTAAAATCAACTATATAGTGGATAGAACATTATTTTAGACCGCTATAAATCAGGTTCAATATCAGCAGTTGATCCGTCCTGTTATTTTCTAAGTTAATAGAACTATTAATTTAATATATAATAGCGCCAACTAATATTAAATTAATTTATGAGGAAATAAATAAATGTGTAATTCAGAGTCTGATGCATGCGCTAAGTATGCATACGCCATTGCTTTAACCGGTTTTAATGGTGCAGGTATCATGAATGAACAGGGTGAAATGGTTACGGTAACTGAAAATATGGTCGTAAATGCCGTCAATCAGGTGCATTCAGCATGGGATGCCACCCGTCAGTTAAAGCAAGCAATATTGCGCTAAGCTGATCGTTATTTCCAAGAAAAGCCTTGCTCCTGCAGGGCTTTTTTTATGCCTGATAAAAAATCTGCCCGCTTCTCTGCTTGCATGAATTGCTCATCATCGATAAAGAGTATTTCTGGTTTTAACTTGAGTATTTCAGTGACAAAGATTCCGGATGCACTGTGGCTGACTAGAACACTATCATCATAAAGTTTAGTCGTTAAATGACCACAGCTTGGAGAGGATTTCTTATTGATGATAGCCACAATATCACTGTTTGACCGGATAAACGTCTGCGCAATAGTTTTAAGTGCCTGAGTCACATCAACTGTAGCGTCATTAACTCGTCTGGCCCTGTGTTCACCATTAACAACAGAAAGATTGATCGGTAAGCGCGGAGTGCCCATGCCAGCTGAGACTTCCGGACAAAATGGAATCACATTAAAATGACTGCCGGCATACTGAATGATATCGGAACTGGCACTGTCAGTGCCGTCATATCTGACTTGATCACCTAATAAACACTGACTGATTGCGACTTTTGGCAGCTTCTTTGTATTCATAAAAACAGTCAGGCAACGAAGGTTAAAAAAACGATTATGGTGACGTTACTATAGAGCGCCACTGCAAAAAGCTCGGGCTGGTTTTATAGGCTCTGGTTCTCACATAATCGAGCACACGCCCGAGCCTGTTCACCCATACCACCGAATCGATGCGTATGATTTCATTACCTGCTTCATCAAAAAATATAATTGTTGGTGTGTAATGAATATTGAGTGTTTGCGCCCAGTTTTTTAAACTTGTTTTACTGCCATCGGGAGTGATAATTTGCTGATCAGTCATTATATCAAGTTGGATAACGTCCATCTCCCCCAGTTTTTTTCTGATAGAGGCCTGCTCAAGCGGAACTGAATGTAAAATATCACAGGCATGACAGCTTTTATTTTCAAAAAAAACGGCCAGTGGTCTTTCAGCGGCAAATAGTTTTCTGTTCAAATTATGTGGTGGCAAATCAAAAAACGGCTCAAAGTTTAATTCTTCACTGTCATTAATCCTGTGTGAGCTGCTAGCCAGTGACAGATAGGACTTAAAAGAGCGCTTTTCATAATGATTGCCGGCAACGTATTCAAGAGCGGCGAGAAAACGATAAGGCTGCTGATAACCCGATAACCTGAGAACAAGAGCTCCACTGAGATTATAAAACAATAATGATGGCGTAAAATTTGTTT
Source organism: Gammaproteobacteria bacterium (assembly GCA_029881795.1). Lineage (GTDB taxonomy): Bacteria > Pseudomonadota > Gammaproteobacteria > SZUA-229 > SZUA-229 > JAUVDT01. The sequence continues at coordinate 122,945 of JAOULX010000006.1, read as the reverse complement.
TCATTTTTAGTGAAAACTGTTTTTCATCGAAAACATAACCATCGAAATCGGTGATATTTTTTGTGCCCTTTGTATCGATCGCTATGACATCAAAATGATTATTGGTGTAGCGAACAATATCTTCCCTACCCCAATTGTTTTCTAATAAGGCTTTACAGTAGGGGCAGTCTTTCCTGCCAAAATAGATAATTATGCCTTTTTTCTGGTTTGCTGCGGCCTCATCCAGATCATCCTGTAAATCCAGGAAACTTAATTTAAACCAGTCTGGCAGGATAATTTTTTCTGTCAGTGTCTGGTCAGAAAAAATATCTTCTGCAGCAAAAGCGGCAAGCGTAAATAAACTAAGAAAAAACAGCGTAACTGCAGTAAAAATGCGTGTCATAAATACCAACTGCCCCTAAGTCAATATGTATTGCGGATACTTTATCGTTACTTGCAAACGGATACATTATGATACATCAAATCTAGCATCTTTGAGTAGCCAGTACTGAGCCTGGTAAGAGTGTAATTTATTATCTAGGGATTATGCTAAAATACTGCTTTTCTCAACGAGACAGTAACTAAAATGGCAAAAATAGCTCAAAACACAGTCGTATCACTAGATTACACACTGACAAATGATGCCGGTGAAACGCTAGATAAATCAGAAAATGGTCAGTTTGTCTATCTGCATGGTACAAACAGTATTATCCCAGGCCTAGAGAAAGCGCTGCATGATAAAACGCTTAATGACAAATTTGATGTCACCATCGAAGCAGATGATGCTTATGGAGCGAAGGATGAAGCTAAAAAACAAGTGGTTGGCCGTGATATGTTTGAAGCCGACAGCCCTATTGAAGTTGGTGTACAATTTCATGCACAAAGCCCAGAAGGTGAAATGCTGGTAATCACCGTTACCGATGTTAATGGCGATGAAATTACGATTGATGGCAATCATCCGCTAGCCGGTGAACGTCTGCACTTCAGTGTCGAAGTAAAAGAAATTCGTGATGCAACAGAAGAAGAGATAGCACATGGACATGTTCACGGCCCTGATGGACACAACCATTGAGCCAATAACTCAAGCGATATAATACCAGTCAGTTTAAGGCAAGATACATTGTCTTAAAACTGGCCGGCTTAACAATAAAAATACAACGTATAACTTCTCTCAGGTCAGTATCAGCCGATTTTGTTACTACTCATGCATTATTAATCCTCTAAGATTATCCTGATAACAATCCAGCCAGACCACAAGGTCATTTTCTGGCAGAGGCTTTGAAACCAGAAATCCCTGAATTGTGTCACAGCCATAAGATTGTAACAGTCCAAGCACTTCACTATTTTCTACACCCTCAGCAACAACCGTTAGTCCCAGATGATGGGCCATTTCAATTGTAGATTTTACAATAATTGAATTTCTTTCATCATCCAGCATGTTAAGAATAAAAGATTTATCTATCTTTAGTTCATTAACTGACAACTGACTCAGGTAGCTTAGCGACGAGAACCCAGTACCATAATCGTCAATAGAAAGCCTGATTCCAAGTGCCTGTAGCTTATTAAGGTTGCTTACAGCCAATTTAGGATTGGACATCATAGCGCTTTCGGTAATTTCAAAGATTAATTGCTCAGCAGCATCATGATATTTATTTAATAATGTTTTCACCGTGTTGATAAAATCGACATCGTACAGGTTATAAACTGAAAGATTAACGGAAACATTTATACTCTGTCCACTCTCCTTCCAGTGGAGCGCATGGATTAGTGATTCTTCGATTACCCAGTAGGTGATTTCATTAATAAACCCGGTTTGTTCTGCAATAGGAATAAATTCTTTTGGCATAACAATGCCAAAGTCAGGATGATTCCACCTTATCAGAGCCTCAACACTTTCTAATTTAAAATCATTGAGGGTGAGCTTAGGCTGAAAATATAAAACCAGGCCATCGTGATTAATTGAATTCTTGATATCATGAATCAGCGACAGCCTGTCAAGGGTATAATTATCATCACTTGATTTATAGAACACATAAGGTGTTTTCATTTTCTTTGAAATATACATTGCAACATCGGCATGACGTAACAATGTATTATTATCGTTTCCATGATCAGGATATAGCGCAATACCGACACTCATTCCAATATAGGTATTCACAGAGTCTACAATGAACTTTTCTTCTATTATTTTCTGAATATCATCAAGTACTTTTAATGCCACCGACCTATCTGCCTCAGGGACTAAAATAGCAAACTCATCTCCACCGAGTCTGGCTATAACAGCATTGTCAGAAAGAATACTCCATAATCGATGACCTACTTTAACCAGCAACTGGTCACCGATGTGATGCCCCAGAGTATCATTGATATCTTTGAAGCCATTTAAATCAATCAACATTACAGCAGATTTAGAGACTTTGGAATAACCTTCATGCAGAAAGGTATCCATTTTTTCGAGAAAATATTTTCTGTTTGGAAGTCCTGTTAATGAATCATGATTAGCCTGAAATGAAAGCTCCTGCTGTCGCAGATGAATTTGTGCTCTCATTTCAGTAAAAGAATTAATAAGATTACTGGCTTCAGAAGAATTGACACGGGGCAAATTCTGCACTTCTCCACCGCTGGCCTCATCCTTGATTGCCTGTGTCACCTGATTAATAGGTTTAAACACAAGAATTTTTAAAGCTGACAATAACAGGGTCAGTATTAGGATAATGATAATATAGACTGTGTAAATAAATGCAGACTGATCATTAATTATTTTCTCAATCAGCTGTTTATCCTGATGCTCAGACAAACGAGCCTCTTCATCGAACAATATAAGCAGATACATTATTTGATCTAAAAGCGGCTGAATTTTTAAATTCAGTATCTTTAAATCATATCGCCATCCATCAGAATGATGGATCTCTTTAACATTTTCAAATGCGCTATACCATTTATCGAGTGCTTCAGACATGTCTGTTATAGCATTACTTGTTTCAAAGCCTATATCATCCTTCTTATCCCGTTGTTTTAACGCCAGCATTTGAAGTATCAGTGAATCGTATTGCATTCTGATTGTCTGCTCTTGTTGAGGCAGAATTTCCAAATCAAAAGTACCAAATTGATTGGCAAGGTAAATTCTGAAATTCGATAGCAGCTGACTCCATGAGTAGCGTAAATCAACAAGCATTTGATAGAGTTCAGAATCAACAATACTGCCAGAAAAACGTGTTTCATGTAGCGCTATATTAATCGCATTAACAAAGCGAATTCTGTTTGGTCGCATTTCTTTGGTTGCCACTTTTAGTGACGGATATTGTCTTTCAGAATCGGCCCTGATTTCTGTCAGGTTAATCATTTCTTTCTTTAAAAGAGAAAGTTTTGTCAGCAATGATTCAAATAGCTTTGTTTTATTTCTTATCCTGACCCAGTCAGAATTAATAATATCATCCGTATTTTTAATGGAATGCTGTAATGTTGATAACATCCACTCTTGAACCATTTTATTACTCGGGTCAAGCAGAAAGGTGTCCAGTAATTTATAACTCTCAAGCAAATCTGACTGAACAGTATTCTTTTTATCGATAACAAACTCTCGCAGTGCTAAGTTTGTTTCTATGGTTTGTTTAATACTGTGCTGTTTTATATAGACATAATAGGAATTGATGGACAACAGAATAGCCAGCATAATAATAAAGGCTGTTATCCGGGATTGCAGGCTATGAAAATAATGTGATGTTTTTCGAAACAAAATTTATTATTATAATTATCTACAAAATGACTGCTACGTTATAGCATAAGTTTGCTCAGAATAGATAATACTATGTCTATTTATGCTTACTTTTACTTATCGCTCAGTTCACAGATATAATGAAGATAGCGAGCCAGCTGATTAAATGGCGACTTATCCGCATAAATGGATTCCATCTGCATAATATCTTCGATGCTTCTGCCCTGCTTTAAATCTTTATTCAGATAATCATATAAAACCCTGATACCGGTTTTCTTAAGGGTTGTAAACTGATTCGATTGAAGCCATATACTGACATCATCCGGGTCAATTGGGTTAACCGGTGTAAGTCCTCCGGGATGACCTTTAAAGTCCTGCTTTAATACTTTCTTGAAATTACCTTTTAGCAGGTTATAAAAAATAATAGAATTTTTATTGTAAAACATCAGCGACAAACTGCCGCCGGGTTTGAGCCGCTGCTTTAAAGATGAAATAATCGTTTCAGGCTGATCAAGCCATTCAAGTACCGCATGAAATAGGATCAAATCATAAGATTTATCGTGTTCGCTACCTAATGTCTGCGCTGAAGACCGTATAAAGCTGGCTGAGCAATCCTCATCAACAAAGGTTTGTCTGGCAATATCCAACATATCTGATGAAATATCGCATAGTGTCAGTCGATGCCCTTGTTTAGCCAGGTGGACAGCTACCTGGCCCATGCCACAGCCCGCATCCAGTATAGATAGTTTTTTATTTTGCTGTAACACTGGCATATTATGCTGTAAATCGTGCAGCAGCTGCTTTAACCTGATTTTACCTTTATCGGTATCATATATATTATTTTTAAAACGCTTACTGTGTTGGTCAAAATTTGTATCTTCAGACATATGGCACCTTTCATGAGATGCTATATTATAACAGTTGTGCATTTAGACGTATAAAATGATGATTTCTAAAACTGTCCAGCTGAAGTATATTGTTAAACTGTTGGTAATAAATATAAATGAAAACTATGAAGCCATTAGACAGAAAACAACTTGACGTCATTAGTCGCAATTATTCGATTGATTTTAAAAGCACCGCAGAGCTTGAAACCTTAAATGACGTACTGGGACAAGAAAGGGCTTTAAAGGCACTCGATTTTGCCACTGATGTTGATCATCAGGGCTATAATCTGTTTGTTATGGGACCTCCAGGACTGAGTAAACACGCCATAATCACCGATGTCCTGCAAAAGCTCGCAATAGATCGCGTAACTCCTTCTGACTGGTGCTACACCTATAACTTTAATCAGGATCACAAGCCTAGAATGCTCGAGCTGCCTGCTGGTCGTGGTCAAAAGTTTCGGCAGAATATGAACAGTCTAATCACCGAACTTGGCAAAGCCATACCGGCAGCATTTGAAACCAATGAGTACAGAGAAAGAATCCAGTCAATAGAACGAGATGCCTCTTCACAACAGTCAGAACTAATAAAAAAACACAAGACCATGGCACGCCAAGAATCCATTTTATTAGAGGAAACCGTATCAGGTTTTAGCTTAAGCCCGATTGTTGATGATAAAGCCTTATCACTGGAAGAATTTAGCTTGCTTTCGCCTGACTTACAGGATCAGTTTAATGAAAAAACAAACAAGCTACAGGAAGAGCTGGAATTTATAATCCCGCAACTTAATCAGATCAGTCGTGACTCGAATGAAAAGATAAAATCGATGAACAGAGATGTTGCTCTATTTGCAACAGGCCACCTCATAAAAGACCTTAAGGGACGCTACGGCGACATTAGCAGCGTTGTACGTTATTTAGAAAGTATCCAGGAAGATGTACTAGATCATTTAGAAGATTTTACCAACAATGAAGAGGATGCAATCAGCACTGAACTGCCGCCTGCCAAAAACACACCCTTAGAGCGCTATAAAATTAATCTGCTGGTAGACAACAGTAAACTAAAAGGCGCACCTGTTATTTACCTTGATAACCCGACCTATCATAACCTGGTTGGCAGAATAGAATATGACAGTTATATGGGCTCGATGATCACGGATTTTACGCTAATAAAGCCAGGTGCATTACAACAGGCAAATGGCGGCTATCTGATCATTGACGCCGAAAAACTACTTGTTCAGCCTTTCGCCTGGGAAGCATTAAAGCGTGCCTTGTATGCGCATGTGGTCCGAATTGAATCGATGGAGCAAATGCTCAGCACCGATTCTACAAAAAGTCTGGAACCTGATCCAATACCAATTCATTTAAAAATAGTGCTTATTGGCGATCGACAGCTGTACTATGAACTGCACCAGATGGACCCAGACTTTGCTGAGCTGTTTAAAGTCGAAGCCGATTTTGATGAAGAAATTAATCACACAGAAGAAAACAATCTGTTATATGCACGTCTGCTTGCCAGCCGCTGCCGGAAGTTAAAGTTACACGAAATTGAAAAAGATGCTGTCAGCAAAATTTTACAATACAGCTCACGGCTATCCGGTGACCGGGACAAATTATCAACCAGACTAAGAACAATTACCGATTTACTGATTGAAACTGATTACTGGGCCACTAAATCCGGGAATGAATTAATGACAACTGCCGATGTGTCGGCAGCTATCGAGTCACAAACCCTGCGTATTTCAAGAATTCAGTCACTGATACAGGAAGATATCAGTCAGGGAACCATATTGATCGATACCAGCGGTGCACAAATTGGTCAGGTAAACGGACTGTCAGTTTTCGATATTGGAAAATATGGTTTTGGTCAGCCTTCGTGTATTACCGCCACAGTTCATTTAGGCAATGGTCAGATTATAAATATTGAACGCGAGGTTGATCTCAGTGGCTCAATACATGACAAAGGTGTTTTAATATTATCTGCCCTGCTTGCCAATCGCTACGGCAAAAACATCCCGCTTTCATTTTCCGCCAGTATAGCTTTTGAGCAGTCATACGGACGCATAGATGGCGACAGTGCATCAGTAGCTGAATACTGCGCACTGATTTCAGCGCTGATAGATGTACCGATCAATCAGGGTTTTGCCGTCACAGGTTCTTTAAATCAACAGGGAAAAATCCAGGCCATCGGCGGCGTAAATGAAAAAATAGAAGGTTTTTTTGAAATCTGTAAACTCAGAGGATTAACCGGAGAACAAGGCTGTATTATACCGGCTATTAACCAGAAAAACCTGATCCTTAACGACCGTGTTCTGGATGCGATAGAAGCAGGTCTTTTTAAAATTTACGCCATTAATCACGTTGATGAAGCACTTGAAATATTAACCGGAAAAATTACCGGGCAAGCCGATAACAAGGGTGTGTTTGAAGTCGGCAGCATTAATGAGCTGGTAAAATTACGTTTAATACAGATGGCTGATCAGGCTATTAAGTTTAATCAGAGATCGTCAGAAGTCGCTATTAAGAAATAAAGCTGTGCACGGCCTGGCTAGTTTGCTATGGCCGTTAGCATTAGCGCCAGGGATAATGAGTTTTGCTATGCTGCGAAAGCAGCGAACGACCGCCAATAAAATATTCACTCATCAGGCTGTCTACAGTCACAGACAGCCTGATATACCCAACCTTACTTCGTCAAGCTCTGATGCACCGCAGTAAGCAGCTCAGCAGAAGAATAAGGCTTATGTAATAAATCTTTAGTTAGCTGAATGTGCTCTGGATTGCTTGACTCATGTTTTGCAAAACCACTGGCCAGTATTATTTTTACAGCAGGGTACTTATGATTAATAGCTGATGCCAGTTCGTATCCATCTATTTCAGGCATGATAATGTCACTAACCACAAGATCAACGTGTTCTTTTTCAAGCCAGTCAAGTGCAGCGTGAGCATCAGCGGCCTGAAAAACAGTATAACCATTATTTTGCAATATCTGTGCTGCAAGGGCTTTTAATGCCGGCTCATCATCAACAACCAGAATAGTTTCACCACTGGATTTTGGAGTTATTACGTCAGCATCTTCATTTTTTGAACGCTCACCTTTATTGAACAGTCTATTAAAGTAAAGATTAAAAGTACTGCCTCTTCCCAGCTCCGAATAAATATTAATAAAACCTTTTGAGCGATTAACAAAACCAAATACCTGACTCAAACCAAGACCTGAACCCTGCTCGCCTTTAGTTGTAAAAAAAGGATCAAACAAACGTTCTTTTGTTACCTCATCCATCCCACAACCGGTATCAGATATACTCAGTAAAACATAGTCACCGGGGACAATATGCTTTGTGTCTGCTTCTGTCTGAGAAAGTGAGAGGTTCTTGGTTTTGATATGTAACTGACCGCCGTCAGGCATAGCATGCATCGAATTAATGCACATATTCAGTACCGCATCCTGAAAGTCACCGATATCCAGCCAGGTTTGCCATAATGATTTATCAAGATCGAGATCAATCTCAATCCGCGCTGTCAGGGTTTTCTGGATCATACTTAAATCAGCTTGAAGTATTTGATTGATATTGATCGCTGATGCAGAGATGTTCTGGTTCTTAGTAAAAGATAATAGTTTTTTAGTCAGTCTCGAACCACGCTCACCTGCTTTCATGATTTCATCAGAAAACAGTTTTAACTTTTCATCTTTAACCGATAATGAAAGCAGTTCAGAGTAGCCGATAATAACACCGAGTAAATTATTATAATCATGTGCAATGCCTCCAGTCAGCTTACCCAGAGCATCCATTCTTTGTGATCGTCTGAGCTGAATTTCTTTATTTCTAATCTCGGTAATATCACGACTGATCTGAATAAAACCAAGAGCCTCTCCGTCATCTTTTCTAAAAGCAGTATGAAGTGTGTCAAATATTTTTTCATTACCGTCTTTATCAGCGATAATATCTTCGCTGTGTTTACTCAGTCCACTAACAAGTATTTCCTTTTCTATCGTTCGGTTTGCCAGTGCCTGTTGTGGTGTCAGTAAATCAGCATCTGTTTTATCCAGCATCTGATGCTTTGAAAGGCCTACGTAATCATTAAAAGCTTTATTTGAACCAATATAAACACCCTGAGTGTCTTTGTAATAAATATGATCAGGAATTGCATTAATTATCGATTCGATTAAAACCTGCTCGCGCTGAAATTTATCTTTTTCTGCTTTAAGAGTATTGGCAACTTCTTTAAAAACCGTAATATCCCGTGCCAGTCCTTCAACAGCAATTACCTTTCCCTTGGTGTTGGTGACAGGCGATTCGGTTACTTCCATGATACGTTTGCTGCCATCTTTATGAAATATTTCAACTTCATAAGGAGGTATTCGCTGTCCCTGAAGAACTTTATTGGTAATATCAACAGCCAGCTCATTTAGTGGATTATCGGTAAAGAAAGTATCATATTTTTTAAGATATTCTTCATTGCTATAACCCAGAACATCGGTAATTGATGGGCTTAAATAAGTAAATATACCGTTGACATCATGTGAATAAAAAACATATTCGGTTCGTAAATTATCAATCAGCTGGCTGATTTTTCGTTCACTCAGGCTTAAAGCCTCATGCGATTCAACTATCCGGTTCTCATGATCTTTAAGTGTAATCAGCATCTTATTGAAGTCATTCCCCAGATCTTCCAGCTCATCCTGACGATTCAGTTCACAGACCACATCTCTGGAGCCATTCGATATCTGATCGATAGCACTCTTTAACTGCCGTATTCCTTTGGTTAGACCACGTGCCATTCCCCAGGCAAACAGTATGCCGACAATAATGGCTATGGTGGTATAAATAAGCCCATTCTTTGTAACCAGCGCCAGATTATTGCTCATCGAACTACGACTGATACCGACTCGTGCCCAGCCGATGATTTCTCTGTTAACCACAACTGGTGCGGCCACATCAATCAAAGAATCTGACTGCACAACGGTTTTAATTTCATTAACATTATCAAATATTTTTTTACTGACATTATCACTCAGATACATACCCACTTTACTTCTGTCGGTATAGCCAAGCACTTTGCCCTGTCGATCGATGAACATGGCATATTCCAGATCAGGGTAATTACTTTGTGAATGGATAATTTCATCAATACCGGCAAGGTCGTTTGCCAGCACCCATGAGGTGCCATTAGTTGCCAGCGTAGCCACCAGACCGATAGCATGCTGATGACTTTGGCTAAGCATAAATTCACGTTGTCTTTCGACAAGATCAAACACAAAGATAGTCATTAAGACAGCATGTACAGCTGCAATACCCAGTATCAGCTGGCGCGCCAAAGAAGAAAAAACAAGTTTAGATAAAAATGCTGGCATAAGGTATCAGTTTAACGGCCTGACTTCTCTGGAAAACTTTTCCAGAAACTGGCTGACAGGTAGATAAGTATCCTGGTTAGCCACCTCAAAAGCCGATAATTCCATTCGTGACAGAATTTCTTTGCCTTCGGTATTTTGATGTAATCTGAATAATAGAAAACCGACCTTGTCTACAACAGCCTGATCAACATCTGGCTTTACAATCAAGCCGTTATTAGGCAGCGTCTCAGTCTGCCACTTGACTTCAAGCTGCTGTGCAAGCTCGGGTCTTTCACGAGACAATGATATCCATGGAAACGGCCAGGTTGCTGCAGCGGCAGAATGATTAAAAAACACATTCATAATCGAAGATTCTTGCGAGCCGACATAGCGATTATCTATGTCCTTCATGACATTAAGCCCGTGAGTCTGGATATAATATTGTGGCATCATGGTGGCTGCCAGTGCGGTAGGCGCAGGATAACTGACCACCTTGCCTTTTAAATCTGAAATTGACTGAATCTGGCTGTCTTTTCGAACCAGAATAATCCCTCTGAACTTATGGTCATCGGCCATTTTACCAAAAACCTTATAGCCTTTTTTAATTGCATTAACGGTTTGATACGGGTTAGGCAATGCAAAATCAAATTTTCCGGCGTACAGTTTTTTATTATACGAGGCGTAGTTTCGAGAGGCTTCGAGTTTAAACGTGGCATTATCAACATGCTGACTTAAATACGTCATTAATGGAGAAAAAACCTCATGCAAACGTTGCGGATTATGTAATGGATGAACACCAAATATATATTGGGTAGTAGTCTTGGCGTTGTTCGCTGAAGCAAATGAAGGCTGATAATTATTCTGATCGTGATCTGATGTGCAAGCCAGTAAAAAAAGTACTGCAAGAAAGACAACGGGCTTTAGTTTAAACAGCATATAACTTTCATCCTGATTTACGCATTTAGCTGTAGTGGAGCAAAAAAGTAGTTACAGACAGATAGCATTTTATTATTGTTATCATCGAATAATATTAGCTTAGTTATGCACTGATTTTAAGCTAAAACATGCTTTTTATCAGCTTATTTATTGATACAACAATGCTAGAATAACACTTTTAGCGCTCATTTATCATTATGTCATCTACTTCCTCACTATTTTCCTACCGCCAATACTGGGCTAAACGTTTCGGTACAGCCCCTGTGTTACCAATGAGCCGTGACGAAATGGACGACTTGGGCTGGGATTCCTGCGATATTATTCTGGTGACAGGCGACGCCTACGTTGACCACCCCAGTTTTGGTATGGCTTTAATTGGCCGATTACTCGAATCTCAGGGCTTCAGGGTCGGTATTATCTCGCAGCCAGACTGGCATTCTAAAGATGCCTTTAGCAGACTGGGTAAACCGAATCTGTTTTTTGGCATTACCGCGGGCAATATGGACTCGATGGTTAATCGCTATACATCGGATAAAAAAATTCGCAGTAATGATGCCTATACAGCAGGCGGAGAAGCCGGTAAACGACCAGACCGTTCGGTGATCGTTTATGCTCAGCGCGCTCGCGAGGCTTTTAAAGGCGTCCCCGTTATTATCGGTGGCATCGAAGCCAGTCTCAGACGTATTGCGCATTATGACTACTGGTCAGAAAAAGTCCGTCGTTCGGTGTTACCTGACTCAAAAGCCGACATGTTACTGTTTGGCAATGCTGAGCGTGCGATTGTTGAACTGGCGCACCGGCTGGCACAGGGCGAAGCCATTAATGAGATTACCGATATCCGTGGTAGCGCGTTTATGACGCAGACCATCCCGGACAATATCACCGTTATCAATTCAACTGATGTTGATCAGCCCGGTCGTGTTGAAGCCCACGGCGATCCGTATCTGGCCACGCCAGACTGTAAAGATCAGCCCGCTATCGAATCCGATAACGTGGTTCATTTTGAAAAGCGCCGTTCTAAACTGGATCGCCACAATACCGTGATTCGCCTGCCTAGCTATGATCAGGTACTCAGTGACAGCGTAACCTACGCGCATGCGTCACGCGTCTTTCACCTTGAAACCAACCCCGGTAATGCCCGTGCTTTAATCCAGCAGCACGGTAAACGGCTGGTTTGGCTGAACCCGCCACCGCAGCCACTGAGCACCGAAGAATTTGACCGGCTTTTTGAATTTCCTTATACACGTCAGCCGCACCCGAGCTACGGTCAGGCAAAAATGCCAGCCTATGAAATGATTCGTTTTTCCATCAATATCATGCGCGGCTGCTTCGGTGGCTGCACTTTCTGTTCGATTACTGAACACGAAGGCCGTGTCATTCAAAGCCGATCTGAAGATTCCGTGATCCAGGAAATTGAAAATATACGCGATCAGGTGCCTGGCTTTACCGGCCATATTTCCGATCTTGGCGGCCCAACAGCGAATATGTACCGGCTCAGCTGCAAGAGTAAGAAAATAGAAAGCTCATGCCGGCGTTTATCCTGTGTTTATCCAGGGATTTGTGAAAACCTCAATACTGATCATAAGCCACTGATCAGTCTGTATCGACGGGCACGCTCCCTTGCCGGTATCAAGAAAATTTTCATCGCGTCAGGCTTGCGCTATGACCTGGCCGTTGAATCACCAGAGTACGTCAAGGAACTGGTCACACACCATGTCGGCGGCTACCTTAAAATCGCGCCCGAACACACCGAACAAGGCCCGCTCAGCAAAATGATGAAGCCGGGTATCGGCAGCTATGATCGCTTTAAAGAAATGTTTGAAAAATACTCCGAGCAAGCCGGTAAAGAACAATATTTAATTCCTTACTTTATCTCTGCTCACCCCGGCACCACTGATGAAGACATGTTGAATCTGGCGCTCTGGCTGAAAAAGAATAATTTCAGGCCGGATCAGGTACAGGCTTTTTTACCGACACCACTGGCAATTGCTTCTGCGATGTACCACAGCGGTAAAAACCCATTGAAAAGCATCAGCAGAACATCGGAAAATGTAAACACCGTCAGTGGTGCCAAACAGCGTCGTCTGCACAAAGCCTTTTTACGTTACCATGCAGCAGAGAACTGGCCACTACTTCGGGAAGCCCTTAAAAAGATGGGCCGTGCTGATTTAATCGGCAATGGCAAACGTCATCTGGTGCCTAACTGGCAACCCGCCAGTGAGACATCTGCCACTGCAAAGAGTGCTCACAAAAAAAACAAAACGAGTTATTTTGCCAATCATAAAACCGCTGTTCCTGCTGCCAAGCGAGAAGCTAATAAGCGGCCTGCAACGACGCAAAAAGCTCATAAAAAGCGCCCTTAAACAGCACTCAAAGCGATTCTGTTTCGGACCTTAAAAAAGCCTCTTTAAGAGCCTTTTTTAAGGTGCTAATTGCATTATAAATCAGCAGCTTATGGAGATTTATGAATCCAGTTTGTTACCTATGGGTTGAACCAGAACCCAGGGTGCTACGACAACTGTCCAGAACTCGGTTGAACATTCATGCCATAAGCTTGCATCTTCGACTGAGGCATTGGCAACAGAGCCGTCGGCTAAAAGTTTTTCAAGGCTGGATTTATCATCCTTGGTTAAAATCACAGCAACTTTAAGCAGGTCCATTCCCACCTCTACCTTAATCACCGAACCTCGCGCAAAATGACGTTCCAGCTCATGCCATGGCAATTTAGCGGTTTCACCGTGTAACTGACTGATCAGTTCGTTTTCATCTTCAGACATCTTACTAAGCCACCCAAAATCAATTCGGCTATTGTAGCGGTTTATGCATGGCGTTAAAACCGAATGCCGTCAGAAAGTCATCACTGACGAATAACGGTACATCAGTCTTAATATCCTCAGCAATTAAGGTAAACTATCAGCCGCTTAGAACCATCAAAAAAAACACTGGAGTCGCTATGGATTTAAAAACCAAAACTGAAATTGAAGCCGCTGCATTTCGTGGCCTGATCGAGCACTTGCAAAATCGCAGCGATGTGCAAAATATTGACCTGATGAATCTGGCTGGTTTTTGCCGAAACTGCCTGTCGAAATGGTATCTGTCTGCCGCGAAGGAGCTTAACCAGGAAATCGATTATGCGGATGCGGTTCAGGCGGTCTATGGCATGAGCATGGATCAATGGAAGCAAAACCATCAGAGCAAAGCCACAGATGAACAGCTTAAAACCTTTGAGGCCACCAAACCTTTGCACGCAAAAATTAGCGGGCATAATTAATCGTCAGGCGTCTTTTAAGATAACCATTCGACCAGATAATAAATATACTGGCCCTCAGATGATTTTGACGGGCCAATGACCTTGGCCGGAAACCGGTTACTGGCTTCATCTGCAGAAGATCTGGCCAGTTCTTCAGAGTCCACGACCTCAACACATCCGATAGAAAAGCGTTTTCGACTGCGTCGCGGCACATAAACCACCGCATAGCGCTCAATCGAAACTCGGGTTTCAGGATCAGGGGGAACAAATCCACGCATAGACAGACTGCTACAAGACATCAGAAAATATATATTAACTGATTTGATAGCGAAAACCTATGCTGAACTTGGTATCATTATCCGATGTCTGAAATCATCATATCCACTCTGAATGCCCGCTATATACACGCCTCACTGGGCGCACGGTATCTTTATGCCAACATGGACGAGCTACAAGCCATTACCGAAATTAAGGAATTTATTATTAATTCCCGAGCTATCGATATCGCAGAAAAGTTGCTGTCATCAAAGCCTAAAATAATCGGGCTAGGTGTTTACATCTGGAACCTGCCACAAAGCACTGAGTTAGCAGCACTGATAAAAACTATTTCACCGCAAACTGTGGTGATCCTGGGCGGGCCTGAAATCAGTTATGAAACCGGCGAACAAAAAATCATCGATTATGCAGATTATGTTATTACCGGCCAGGCAGACCTTGCTTTTGCACAATTATGCCGGCAGATTCTCAATGCTGAAAATCCAGCTGTTAAGATCATAGCAGCAGAAACACCGCAACTTGATCAGATCAAACTGCCCTACCAGCTGCTGACACAGGAAGATATAGACAACCGCATTATTTATGTGGAAGCCTCACGAGGCTGTCCATTTAAATGCGAGTTTTGTCTGTCTTCACTTGATAAAACAGCCATACCTTTTGACCTCGATCTTTTTCTCAGTGAGCTGAATACGCTTTATCAAAGAGGCGTCAGGCAGTTCAAGTTTGTTGACAGAACCTTTAATCTTAAAATTGAAAACAGTATCCGGATTCTTAACTTTTTCCTGGACAAAATGGATCAGGATTTATTTCTTCACTTTGAACTGATTCCCGATCATCTGCCGGAAAAACTCAAGGAGATCATAAAAAAATTCCCTGAAGGACGCCTACAATTTGAAATAGGCATCCAGAGTTTTGATCCGCTGACTCAGGCAACCATTAGCCGCAAACAAAATAACAGCAAATCTGCAGAAAATATCAGCTGGCTGGTCAATCAAACCAAGGCACACCTGCATACCGATTTAATTGTCGGCCTGCCCGGAGAAAACCTGCAAACTTTTGGCCACGGCTTTGATCAACTGGTAAGCCTTAAGCCACATGAAATACAGGTAGGTATTCTGAAGCGACTTCGTGGCACACCAATCATCCGACACACCGCCGAATATCAGATGCGCTACAACCCTGTCGCGCCTTATAATATTCTTAGCAATAAAGATATCAGCTTTGAAAATATGCAGCGAATGAACCGCTTTGCCAGATACTGGGACCTGATTGCCAACTCAGGCCGCTTTAAAAACAGTCTGCCGATTTTACTGGGCAGTACGCCGTATCATTGTTTTATGCAGTTAAGTGACTGGTTATTTAAAACCACAGACCAGACTCACAAAATCTCACTTAACCGTTTGTTCAGTCTGTTATTTGAGGCCATGACAGATTGTCTTAACATCCCACAACAACAGGTGGTTCAGGTTTTAACTGAGGACTTCAGACGCTCAGGCCTAAAAGGCAAGCCAGACTTCAGTCTGCTGCAGGCTGAGCGCAACAACACAGTATCTCAGTCACATAGTAAACGACAAAGCCGTCATCAGTAATGTCCGAACAACGCTTTAATAAATTAATAAGTGTCTTATCACAACGTCAGCCAGACCTGACTGTGTTAATCGAAGCTGTTGATAAACCTCATAACCTCGCCGCCATTGCCCGAACCTGTGATGCTGTCGGTATCTCACATATCCATGCGGTCTCGGCCACGCGCTCACTCAGGCTCTCACAAATGGCAGCAGGTGGCATCCGAAAATGGGTCGGGCTAAGCAAACACAAAACCACAGCCGACGCTTTTGATCAGCTAAAAGCAGAAAATATGCAACTTATCGTCACCCACCTGTCAGACGATACAAAAGATTTCAGAGAAATAGATTATACCCGCCCAAGCGCTATCATAGCCGGATCAGAAGTCGAAGGAGTCAGTGACTACGCGATCGAACATGCTGACCATTGCATATCAATCCCGATGTTGGGTATGGCTCAATCACTGAATGTATCGGTTGCCATCTCGATCATATTATACGAAGCGATGCAGCAACGTCAGCTGGCCGGAATGTATCAGCAACAGCGCTTAGACCCGCAAAGCTATCAAAATAAACTGTTTGAAGGTCTGCACCCTAAAGTCAGCCAGTATTGCAAACAACACAAACTGCCCTACCCGGAGCTGGATCGGCATGGAAACATCAGCACTGAACTTTTTAATTTAAAAAAATAAACCTACTGAAAGGCATAAAACAGATTCACCAGAGCCAAAAAAATAATAAACAGCCAGCTTGCCAGTGTGCCGTAAGTGCGACCAAAAGAAGTACCAAGTGAGCTCATCAGTCCAATAACATGAATGATACGTGCCAGTAAAAATAAAACAGAAGCACTGATTAACAGCACACTATTAACCGCATTAAGTTCGGATATCAGCAATATTATTAACGCAAGCGGAATAGTCTCAATAGCATTTGAATGCGCACTGATTGCATGCCTTAACTCATCATGTCCGCCATCGCCATAACCCACCCTGAATTTTCTGCGACAACGCACTACCTGTAACACCAGATAAAATATAAGCACGGCAAAACAAAACGAAAAAATGGAAGTAAGCGGTAATTGAGTCATCATTTGCTGTCCTTGAAAATGATTAATAAGAAAGATACTGAGGCTAGCACTTTAAACAAACAGATGTTAAAGCACAATAGCATTGATATAATAGTGCCTGATCATAACGTCCGGTAGCTGTCTTCAAATGTCTAAAATCCTCGGTATAGGTATCGCAACGCTGGATATCATCAATTATGTTGATAGCTTTCCAGAAGAAAACAGCGAAGTTAGGGCGGTAAAGCAAATCATAACGCGTGGCGGCAATGTCACCAACAGCCTCTGTGTTTTAAGTCAGCTCAATCACCAGACCAGCTGGTGCGGTACGCTGGCCAATGAGAATGATGCCAGCATCATTCTCGATGATCTTAATAAATATCAGGTTAACTGTGACCTTGTTAAAACTTTCGCCAATGGGAAAGTACCCACTTCTTATATATTACTTAATATGCAGAACGGATCACGTTCGATCGTTCATCACCGTGATCTGCCTGAACTCGATTTTGATCATTTTAAATCCATTAGCCTGACAGATTTTGACTGGATTCACTTTGAAGCCCGCAATATTGATCAGACCCTAAAAATGCTACAGCACCTAAAACAATTTCATCCAGATATTCAATGCTCGGTTGAATTTGAAAAACAGCGTGATGGTATTGAACAATTATACGAGCTAGCTGATGTGCTTATTTTTTCAAAAAATTACAGTCTCAGCAATCATCAAACTGACCCGCTAAGGTTTCTTAACACACTGCGCCAGACACTCACTGATAAAACCCTTATTCTGGCCTGGGCTGATCAAGGTTCATACGGCTGCACAGATGGATCCGTTGTTCATCACGAGGCAGCACAACGCCCGACAAACATTACCGACACACTGGGCGCCGGTGATACCTTTAACGCCGCAGTGATTGACTCAATTCTTGATGGCTGCAGCCTGCAGAAAACGCTGAGCAAGGCTAACCGTCTGGCTGCCTGTAAGATTGCGATCAGTGGCTTTGATCTGTCAGACTATGTCCGATAAGTATCAACAAATAGCACAAATCCTGTGCAATATAACCAATCAGTTAATCCAACAGGACTGGACTTATTTTAAAAATATCCAGGTAAATAACACCCGTCTTAAAAGCCGTATAGGAAGCGGTAAGGCAACCTACTGTAAACATGATATTAAAGCGAAGACTTTTACTATTACCTACGGTAAAAAAATGATTAAAAGTAAATTTAGTCCTGATGAAGTTGTGCACTGGCTCAGCTATCGTGAAATTATCAGGCGTAACTATTTTACTGGCGACACATCACTGCCCTGCCTGCTGGCACATACGGTATGCCATGAATTTGCACATTTAATTCAGCAGCTTTCCGGTTGGCATAAAAGAGGCAGCATTCATAACAGCGGCTATTACCAGATTCTTGATCAGCTGCATAAAAGCGGCCTTGCAGAAACAATAAAAAATGATATTGTCAGAGAATGTGAAGCGCAGAATTTAGAACTTATCGCGAATATACAGCCGGCAATAGTAACCAAGAAAACACAAATTGAAGTATTTTTTTCTGTCAATGACACGGTATGTTTTGATTATAAAAACAAAACGCACAGCGGAACAGTGATAAAGGTAAACCGTAAAACCCTGATTATTCGCGTTAAAAACCTGTTCAGACATTCCCGCTGGAAAGTCCCTAAGTTACTGGTAAGAAACAGTTCGTAACTGCGTCTAGATACATTTCATGGCTATATCAATTAAAAAACCTCGTTAAGATAGTGATTGCCTGTGGTCGGGATAAAATGTAACAATATTATTATGAATATTATCGACACACACTGCCATCTGGATTTACCGGCATTTGATAAAGACAGAGAACAGATACTGACGAGTTGTCGTACGCTTGGAATCTCAAATATTATTGTGCCTGCGATTGAATCGGAAAGCTGGCACAAACTACTAAACTATTGCTATTACAATACTGCTTTAGAGCCTGCTCTGGGTTTACACCCAGTCTTTATAAAAAAACACAAGCGCTCTGATATCGATCTGCTTGATCAGTATCTTTGTGATCACAAGGTCTGCGCGGTTGGCGAAATCGGTCTGGATTTTTACATTGAAAACACCGACAAAGACAAGCAAATAGATTTCTTTGAAATGCAATTATCAGTTGCTGAAAAACACAACCTGCCGGTTATTTTACACGTGAGAAAAGCTCATGATGAAGTGCTAACGCTAATAAAAGCCAGTAATGTTCGCACCGGATCATGCCACGCATTTAATGGCAGCATTGAGCAGGCAAAGCGTTATATTGACCTGGGTTTCAAACTGGGTTTCGGCGGCACCATGACATATCCCGGAGCCAGAAAAATTCATCACCTGGCAACGACTCTGCCGCTGGATGCCATACTGCTTGAAACCGACGCACCGGATATGAGTGCTTACGGCCATAGGGGAAAACGCAACCAGCCGGATTTTATTATCGATGCGCTCAATGCCCTGGCAACGTTAAAAAAATTACCGGTCGAAACAATCGCCGCACAAACAACACAGAATGCCTGTGAATTATTCCGTTTATAACGACAGCTAAGTCTTACTGAGTTCATTACCATTCGACATGGCTTTGTTAATCACATCAAATATTTTATCTAATTCGTCTTCACTATAAGCCACAGCTTTATGCTGACCCCAGACCGGTGCCGGCCATGATCTGTCTTCTTTATAACGTGCGATATGATGAATATGCAGCTGTGGAACCACATTGCCGAGCGCCGCAATATTGATTTTATCGGCATGAAAATAATGTGAAAGAATCTGCGCCAGATAGTTTGACTCCTTCAGAAGAAGCAACTGGTCTTCATCTTCAAGCTGGTAAATCTCAGTTTTATCAGCCCGTTCCGGCACCAAAATAAACCACGGATAACTGGAGTCGTTCATCAATAACAAACTACATAATTCAAACTGGCCCAGTACAATACAGTCTTTTTCTAATTGCGCGTGTAACTTAAACATTAATTCTTAATCTGCCTCATCGATTCATCGGCCCATTTAATCGCCGCTATGTACGCGTCATAATAATATTCGGTATTTATTTTTCTTTTTTCCAGTTCTTCAAATTCTGCACGTTCATATAATATACAGTTAAACAACAGCTCACCGAGTTCACCATCATAGTCCAGTAACGCAAGTTTAATCGGTGTTGAAAGAATAACCGAATCCAACAAATCAACCATCGATTTATCCATCAAGGCATCAAGCACAGAAAACAAACCACAAATAAATATCTGTTTCTCGATATTGGGATTCACTTTCTTTGCTATTAACTGTGACATTTTGGCTCTTACCAGCGCTGTCACAATTAACTGATCCGGTTTATCATCCACGATCCGGCTCATTAGAATAAGACTGATCCAGTTTTTGACTGCATCCAGCCCTAATAATACAATCGCTTGTTTAACTGACTCAATCTCTCTGCGTAATGAGAAAGCCGCACTGTTGATATAGCGCAGTAATTTATAGGTCAGGGTAACATCCTGAGCAAGGATGATTTCAAGTTCATCAATATGGGTATCAGGATTTTGTAACTGACTCAACAGGTTTAATGCCACGGCTTTATTTGAAGACGCATTCTTTTGCGAAACTAACTGCGGACGACAGAAAAAATACCCCTGAAAATAATCAAAACCGAGCTGTTGGCACTGCTGAAACATATCCTGAGTTTCGACTTTTTCCGCAATCAGTTTAAAGCTGTAGTCCTGCTTTAACAGCGCTATAAGTGCAGATAGCTTGTCTGCATCATAATCGATCACATCGATTTTAACAAAGTCAGCCAGCGCCAGCATTGGTTTCATTTTTTCTGAATAAACAAAATCATCCAGAGCAACTTTATAGCCTTTGGCTTTAAGGTTCTTTATGCCCTCGATCACTTTGACACTGGGCTCTACATCTTCAAGCACTTCAAGAACAGACTGCTCCTGAAACATGGTAATCAGATCATTATTAAGAATAAATTCCGAAGGGAAATTCACAAAGGCGAGTGCTGTACCCACCAGATTATCGATTCCAATATGAATGAATGCATTGACGATAGTTTCGCTTGAAGCCTGACTGGCATCGCTAAATGATGCAGAATTGACCTCACTGTCACGATATAACAGTTCGAAGGCTTTGATTTCAAGATTGCTATCGTAGATTGGCTGACGTGCAATATATATATTAGGCATAAAATATATTTGATCTATTAGTTAGTCCATTTGTTATAAGAGTATGGCATAAAGACACATTAAATCTAATAATTTCTGGTAAAATCATCGAAACGTTCTATTAACCGGTAAATGTCCTTCATCTGTGTACGTTTTCTGAGCAGCATCGCTTCAACAGCGCGATAAACTGCATAGTCCATTAACGTCACTTAAAGCTAATTAAACATGAAAAACGCCTATCAGGTCTTACATAAAGTCTTTGGTTATCAGGAATTTCGCCACCAGCAGGCGGATATTATCGAGGCATTACTGAACAACCAAGACGCCATGGTACTGATGCCTACCGGTGGCGGTAAATCACTGTGTTACCAGATACCCGCGATTATCCGCCCGGGAGTCGGCATTGTCGTGTCACCGCTGATTGCACTGATGCAGGATCAGGTTGATGCCCTCAATCAATCAGGCGTATCGGCCGGTTATCTCAACTCCAATCAAAGCAATGATGAGCAGCAGCAGATTGAGCAACAGCTTATCAATAATGAAATCGATTTGCTTTACGTGACACCTGAGCGTTTATTGACTAACAGAATGCTTTCGTTGCTCAGGCGAGCAGAAATTGCACTGTTTGCGATTGATGAAGCCCACTGTGTTTCGCAGTGGGGCCACGACTTCAGAAAAGAATATCAGCAGCTGAATATCCTGCATCAGCAGTTTCCTGGTATCCCGCGCATCGCTCTGACCGCTACCGCCGATAAACGCACGCGTCAGGAAATCATCGAACAACTCGATCTGCATCAGTCAAAAACTTATCTCAACAGTTTTGATCGCCCTAATATTCATTATCAGATCAGTGAACAGAACACCAAAGCCGGACTTTTAACGTTCATACAGAACCATCATAAACACGATGCCGGTATTATTTACTGCCTGTCACGAAAAAAAGTCGAGGAAACAGCTGACTGGCTTAATCAACAGGGACTGCAGGCACTGCCCTATCATGCCGGTTTAAGCCAGCAGCTACGCGAAACGAATCAGAAACGTTTTTTGCGTGAAGACAGTATTATTATTGTCGCTACTATCGCGTTTGGAATGGGTATCGACAAGCCGGATGTTCGCTTTGTTGCTCATTTAAACCTGCCAAAAAGTATCGAAGCCTATTATCAGGAAACTGGCCGTGCCGGCCGCGATGGCTTAGCTGCCGATGCATGGATGGCTTATGGCTTAAAAGATCTGATGCTGCTTAAACAAATGATCCAGGACAGTGATAACGAAATGCAGCAACGCATTTCCCATTCAAAGCTCGATTCCCTGATGGCATTGTGTGAAACCACCAGCTGCCGGCGTGAACATTTACTCAACTACTTTGATGAAGAAACCAGTAGCAGCTGTGGAAACTGTGATATTTGTAACTCACCTCCTGAAACTTGGGATGCCACCGACGCTTGCCGTAAAGCACTCAGTTGTATTTACCGCACAGGTCAGCGTTTCGGCGTGGGTTACCTGACCGACGTGCTAACTGCTAAGAGCAATGAGCGCATCATTCAGAACGGCCATGATAAAGTGACGACTTATGGCATCGGTAAGGATATATCGGTGAATGAATGGAAGAGTATCTACCGCCAGCTGATTGCCAAAGGCTATATCGACATCAACTTTGAACAATACGGCGCATTAACACTCAGCGAAAAAGCCCGTCCGTTATTACGCGGTGAAATTGAACTAAAACTGCGAAAACAAACTAAGAAAGCCGCTAAGAAATCTGAATCAAAAGCCAAATCCACATTGCGTGATATTGATGAAGAGTTATTTGAAGCATTACGCCAATATCGTTACTCACTAGCCCAAAAAGAATCCGTGCCGCCTTATGTTATTTTTAATGATAAAACGCTTGTTGAAATGACCCGCAAGCGTCCGTCCACACTCGACCAGCTGGGACAAATCAGTGGCGTTGGCGACAAGAAAAAAGACAAATTCGGTGAACAATTTTTAACCATCATTAATCAGCATAAAATACATCCATGGTTACAGAACGAGTTGAGCGACACCATCAACACCACCCTTGAACTTTATCTTAAGCTCAAAGACACTCAGGCTGTTGCCGAACAACGGCAACTGACCGTATCGACTATATACGCACACCTGTCCAGTGCAATAAAAAATGAGACTATTCAGCTTGATGAAATTGTAGAAATCAACGATGCCGATATCAGACAGATCAGACATGCGATAGACCTATGCGGCGAAGGTGGTGATGACGGAGCAAAAGCGGTATTCGAGTTTCTCAACAGCGAAATAGAATACGGCATTATTCACTGTGTCCGCTCCAGTCTGGGCACACACACATAACAGGCGGACAGTATGCCAATAAAATATTGCAGCCACTGTGGCGCCACAACCAGACAACTAATCCCCAATGGTGACCAGAAATTACGACACGTATGCAGCCACTGTGAGACCGTGCATTATATTAACCCTAAGATCATCACCGGCAGCCTGATTGAACATGATGATAAAATCCTGCTATGCCAGCGGGCGATTGAGCCACAATACGGCAAGTGGACCTTGCCGGCCGGTTTCATGGAAAACAATGAAACCTGTCTTCAAGGTGCCATTCGTGAAACCCGTGAAGAAGCCAATGCCGAACTGCAACAGCCCGAGTTGTATTCGGTTTATGATATACCGCATATCAGTCAGGTTTATATGATTTACAAGGCAAAACTCGATTCACTGAACTTTTCGCCCGGTGTTGAATCAATAGATGTACGGTTATTTGGCAGAGAGGAAATCCCCTGGCAAGAACTGGCCTTCTCAGTCATCCGTGAGACGCTTATCACATACTTCAATGACAAAGATGCAGGCCATTACCCGTTACACACCGGTGTAATAACACCGGAAATGAAAGATTTATTAAGACATAAACCAGAAGGCATCTGACCCATGAAATACCTCTCAGCGATATTATTACTGCTTTTTTCAAGCAATAGCTATAGTTATGATGTATTACAAAACATCGCAAAAAAAGACAAAACACCTGCCGGTATCGTGATTGAAATCACCAGTGGCGACAGGCTGTATCTTGCAAAAATCATTGCTGAATTAAAGAACGATATTGAGGCCATCAAAAAGAAACACAAAGACCTGCCTGTTGCTATCGTCTCACATGCCAGAGAGTCTCTGCTACTAACCACAAAGAACAGTCAGGCTCAGCCAAAGCTGCACGCAGCTATCAAGTCACTGTCAGACAATAACACCAATGTTCATGTTTGTGGCACTTATGCCAGCTGGTTTAATGTCAGTGCAGATGAGTTCCCGGACTATATTAATGTAAGCCCGGCCGGACCTTTACAGGTTGATGATTATATTGAACTTGGCTATGTGCATATCGAATTATAACGTGACTAAATCTTCCAGCAGCTGATGATATGTTTTTCTCAGCACCGCGTTATAACGACTGACTAACTGATAGATATCACTGCTTTCAGAGACTTCAGAATTCTCATAATCTTTATCCAGCAAGACACTGCCTTTACTGTTTATGATTCTGGCATTGAGTTTTACATGCAACCGGCTATCGTCAGCATAACGAATTTCCATACGCTCTAGCGTGACCACCACATGCAATCCATCAACCGATGTATAACGATAAGCTGAGACCTGATGTTTACCGGCCGATAGTTTTAAATAATCGATAAACTGACGCGTCAGTATATTTCCCAGTGCATCATGCCAGAGGTGATAATGAAGCGGTACCACTTCGTTCGGCCTGTCCTCTGTAGTGAACAACAAGTTACGGTTATTTAACATGCCACTGAGTTTAAACAACGAAACTGACACATCAGATTGAAGAAGCGTTGATTGCGATTGCGGATTTATTAACTCTTCCAGCCGATAATAATGGCTGTCCGGAGTTGCCACCGAACCACAGCCGGCTAAAAACAATACTGACATTAAGAGGATAAACTTCATATTTCTACCTGAGCGCCGGATCGGTTAATGGATTACTTCTGATAATAACACCCGGATTATTTTTAATCTGATTACTAAAATCATTAATGTTCTGACTGCTGGATTCAATCTGATTCAGTATGATTTCAAGTTTTTCATTTAATAGTGCAGCCGTCGCATTTACGCCCTGAATAGATTCGCCGACCTGTTGTTTGTTAAGCGACACCAGCTGATTGATATCAACGGATACCGCTTCAAGATTACGGATCATTGAATCTGCCCTGCCGATCACACTGGCAATGTTTTTCTGATTAGTTTCATTAAAAAACGCATCGATAACTTCTGAATTCTTTTGCAGTTTTATAACCAGCAAATTAATATTTTCTGTGAGTTTAGGGATATCAGATGAGATACTTTTACTGAACGCATCCATATTTATTGCCAACTGATCAACCATCGGTGTAATCACTTCGGCTGACAGGTTATTTATCTTATCCGCAATATTTTTTACCGAAGCCATCACATCATTACCCGGCAGACCTTTAATCGTGCTGTTTGCCGTTAATAACTCTGTCGATTGTCCCTCTGTGATGTTTAGCTTGGCATCCGATAATAAACCAGATTTGGTTACCATTATTGTACTGTCTGCGGTAACTCTCCAACCGGCCTTAATTGACAGAGTGAGTTTAAAACGTGTTCTGTTGTTTTCAAAGGCCGGTGTTATATCGGTGAGCTGACCAATTTTATAACCGTTATAAGTTACTGCAGAACCATTGTTAATACCTTCAACATTATCAAGCACGGTATAGTAGTTGTCGGAATTGGCCACCCGTCCGGTTAACAGATACAGCACAACAAGCAATACAATACTTATTGAGACGACAAAGCTGCCAACCAGGGTGTAATTAATCGTATCTTGTTTCATATATTATCTGTAAGCCTTGACAGGTATTCTTCTGCATTAATTGACTGCTTTCTTGGTGTTCTGTTTATCAAGTCCTGAACTTTCTGATTATCAGACGACTTGATTTCATCAACCGTGCCTACTAACAGTAAATCACCTTTATTAATCACTGTAATTCTGTCAGCAATTTTATAAGCACTGTCGAGTTCATGGGTCACCACGACAATGGTTATATTCATTGCATCACGCAAGTTCAGTATAAGATCATCCAGTTCTGCGGCAACCACAGGGTCAAGCCCGGCAGAAGGCTCATCAAAAAAAAGTATCTGCGGGTCCATAATAATAGCTCTGGCGACAGCTGCACGTTTTAACATGCCACCCGATAATTGCGACGGCATATAATGACCAAAGCCGGAAAGATTAACAATTTCCAGTTTTATCCGGGTCATTATTTTTATCGTTTCCTCATCAAGATTGGTCAGTTCCCTTAACGGAAAGGCAATATTGTCTTCCACAGTCATTGAGCCAAATAGCGCACCGCCCTGAAATGCCACGCCTATTTTCTTGCGTAATTCATTGAGCTCTTCAGTATCAATTTTCCAGATATCTTTACCCAGAATTTCGATGCTGCCAGAGCTCGGGTGATTGAGTGACAAAATATGACGCAGCAAGGTACTCTTACCCGACCCACTGCCACCCATTATGACCATAATCTCACCACGGCGAATGGATAAATCTATTGAATTGAGTACTTTGCTAGTGCCGTAATGCGTTGTCAAAGCCGATACTTTTATTATCTCGTCCATTATTTTATCGACTAATGAAATAAGTAAAAATCATATCTGCCATTACAATACTGCTAATAGCCAGAACCACAGAGCGTGTGGTTGCAACACCGACACCTTCTGCACCGCCTTTAACCTGAAAGCCATTACTGGCCGCTATAATGGTTATCAGCAAAGAAAACATCACACTTTTAATCAAACCTTGCATCAGATCCATAATACTCAATACATCAAAGGTTCTCACCAGATAATTATCAAACGTCATATCAAGCCGTATCGTAGAATACAAAGCACCGCCTAACAAACCGGCTATATCACCTAAAAAAGTCAGTGCCGGCAGCATAATTAACATAGCCAGTAACACCGGTGATACCAGATACCTGACCGGATTGATGCCGATAACACTGAGTGCATCGATTTCCTGCGCGCCCAGCATGGTACCAATTTTTGCAGTGATGGCAGAACCAGAACGCCCCGCAATCAGAATACCAACGATTAACGGTGAGAATTCCCGTGTCATTGAGAAGGTAATACCGAATATTACCTGCGACTCAGCACCAAACAACTTAAGTGTTTCAATACCCTGTATAGCCAGCATCACACCGACTGAAAAACAAAGCACGGTGACAATCGGAATCGCCTGAATACCGACTTTTAAACCTTCAGATGCGACCAGATGCAGCCGAACAGGCTGCTTTTTAAACCGCCCGACGACTATCCAGTACAGGCTTTCATATAGCAGCAGAAAAAAGTAGCCTGCTTCAGCAACAAAGGCGACTGTTTTTGTACCGATAAATGCAGAAAATGCTTTAGCCGTCATTTTAAACCTATCGGATAGGAAAAACGCTATCGAGTCTGGCCAGTTTTATCACTTGCATGACCGGGTTACTGATATTAATTAGCCAGAATTCACTGTCGTTTTTCTTAGTCAGTTGATAAGCCTCTACAAAACAGGCAACACCGGAACTGTCTAAATAAGTGACTTTCTCAAGATCAATCTGCAATGGCGCTTTAGTTTTACAGATGCTTATGATCTGTTTTCTGAGTTCAGAGGATGAATGCAAATCGATATCACCGGACAAACTCAGTAGTGTATGACTAGTGTTCTTCGTAATTTCATATTTCATGCTGTTTATTTAATACCTTTATCATCCGTACGCTGTTACCAGTGGATGACTCTCTATGTGAGTACACCACGTCGTCCATAATTTCATCTATAAAAAACAAACCCAGGCCACCAGGACTGAGTTTATCTTTTTTTATCAACTTGAGCCTGTCAAGATTAGCTGGCTCTGCATCATCATCAACTTCAATCAATAATTTATCTGCTTCGAAGCTTATATTAATATCGATGTTACCACTGTAATGACCATTACTGGCGTGGCATATAATATTCATACAAACCTCATTAACCGCCACAATAATTTTGTCCTGCTGCTCTTTATCAATACCATTTAGAGATAACTCATTGCGTAGATCCTCTCTGATATCACTGAGCGAGGCACTGTCTGCTTTATACTGAAAATGAACAGCACTCAAGAGCCTAGTTTCCTTCCACGATCAGCAGCGTCATATCATCGTGCGCACTAGTTGCAGCTGATTTAAACATTTCTTCTAATTGCTTAATTTTTTCAGTGCCCGGTAATGCTTTCATTTGTTTTAATATATCGATGAGGCCTTGCAGACCAAGTTCTTTACCATCGATATGCGACTCGGTAATGCCGTCGCTGAACAAATATAAACTCGACTGCTTTAACAGATACGATTCGGCTTTAAAAACAGTTTCCGTTTCTATACCTAGCGGCATGGAACCCGCTTCAATCCGCAAGCTGTTATCTTCACTGACAATCAGAGCAGGAAGATGGCCGGCATTGATGACATCCAGTTTGCCATTGGCAGGATTATACTTGCCGCAAACGAATGTCACAAACATACCCCTGATCGAGGTTTCGGCCAGCTCAATATTGATCATCCTGATCAGTTTTTCAATATCAGGGATATATTTACCAAGACAATGGAACAGGCTGCTGACCTTAACCATTAGCAAAGAGGCATTCACCCCTTTACCTGAAACATCGGCAAGACAAAATAAAATGCTGCCATCTTTAAGTTGCTGGTAATCATAAAAGTCGCCGGATAATTGCCGAGCCGGCAGATTAAAACCATAAACTGGCAGACGCTCGTCATCGGGTAACAGACTTTCCTGAATTTCGGTAGCCAGCTCAATTTCCTGATTTAATGCCTGCGCCAGCTTGTCCCTTTCAGCCATTGTTTGCTGCAGCTGCCAGTTTAATTCCTGAATATCCAGGTTATCTTCAGCCAGACGAATATTACTCTGCTTCAATAAGTCTTCATAATCAGTGACCTGATTGATATCAATACCCAGCGCATCAGCAGCCTGGCTGACAGAAGCTGTGATTTTAGCCAGACAGTTATCCACTTTTTCTTCGCTAAAAGAGATCGACTGCGCCAGCTGTTTTTTAGTCGCGGCGGCGGCCTCCTCAACATTTTCAGAACTGATCACATAGGCGAACCAGTCCGCGGCATTTAAAATCTGACAGACATCTGAAAACTCACCCGGCTGACACTGGTGGTGTGCAGAAATCGGATCCACTATCGAGGCTGGTAATGACCATTGCTGACCGATCATTTTAAAAATATCGACATGCGAGTATTTGAATACAGCGGGCTCTTTACTCAGGCGGAAATCCGGTGTTAGCTGGCGTAAGGAATACCAGCTACTGATTTTATCGGGATAGAGATAAACCAGAATTAGCAGACCAAAATCTTGTAACAGTCCTGCCGTAAAACACTCATCAGCATCTTTACCCGTTAACTCCGCCAGATGCTTGGCAGACACAGCCCGAAACACACTATCGGTCCAAAAGTCATTCAGAAAGCCACTGTCAAAATCACTGGCTGTAAACACCTCTTTTACCGATAAACAAAGACACAGATTCCGTAAACTTTTAACGCCGATAACAGAAATTGCCCGATTTAATGAACTGATAGCATCGCTGCGGGCATAAAATGCCGAATTAACCATGCGTAAAACTTCGGCGGTTAACTGCGGATCATTAGTAACAATCGAACTGATGATAGAAAAATCGACGGAATCGTCTGAACAGGCCTTAATAACATTAATAGCAGTCTGTGGAGGAGAAGGTAGATCTGTGGGTTTAATGGACTCAATCATTGCACATCCTATTTAACTGAAGCCCTTTTGTAACAAGTATCACTGAAGTTTTAATATTGCAGTAACCTGTCTACCGCCTGCCGAATATATAATATCTGAAAAGCTCAGTATTCTGGCCATTGCAATACCGCGACCGTGTGAGCCCAACACTTCACTTAAATCGATATTTAAATACTTTTCATAATCAAACCCATCACCACAGTCACTAATAATGAACTGAATTTCGTGATCAGATCGTTTGTATTCAACAGTCACCCGTTTGTCCTTATATTCGTCAAGTGTCAGACGCCTGTTTATTTCTTCATATAGCTGCTCTGATTTAAGCAAATCGGTTTTTTCCTCAAAGCCAATTGCCATATTGCCGTGCTCAATAGCATTGATTAACAACTCAGAGATACCGGTTACCATCTTAGCCGGCTGCGGACAACTTAACGCCAGCAACTTAGATAAATTTCGCGCCTCCTCAAGTGTTGCCAGTTCAAAGCGGCCTTCCTGCAACAGTGATAACGAATCAGATGTCTCCTGGAGCTCGGCAATTAACGAGCCATGGGTGAAAAACTGATCAATCGCCGCTTTTAATACCGTCAGCAAGGTTTTTTTATCAAACGGTTTAGTCAGATAATAATATGAGCCACACTCCAGCCCCTCACGGACCTCTTCCTTCATGGCCTTAGCTGTTTGCATTATAACGGGGATATTTTTTAAAGATTCCGTGCTTTTGATTTGCTTGAGTACACTCAGCCCATCCATATCCGGCATCATGCGGTCTAACAAAACAGCTGAAAAACGCTGCGGTTCGCGGTTTAAAATTTCAAGCGCCTCAGTGCCGTTTGACGCTTCAGCATGATCAATCTCAGCAGTAATCAGATACTCCTTTAACAACATCCGATTAATTTCTTCATCATCTACAATTAAAACACTGCCTTTTGCCATACTACCCTGTCTCATCCTGAAAAATCATGTTTACTTTATAGCTCAAATAAGCGATATATTTAGCTCCAAAGCTATAAAAAATCATGAAAAATACGCAAATTTATCAAAACAGCCGTTAACACATCAAAAAAAGATTATTGCCCGGTTAAAATATGCGCTGTGGCCTCATGCTTGTCATAATCATCACCAATAAACTTGAATTCATTCCAGCCTATTTTTACCGTGTCGTTGTTCTTTAACTCCTGCCGACCGAGAATTCTTTCACCATTAATAAAAGAGCCGTTTGTACTGCCCATATCGTGTAAAAAATAACGGAAATGATCCTCATAATAAGAGTCCTCTTCCCGTTCTAGCTGCGCATGCAAACCGCTGACAGCAATATCTTCAATCACAAGATCATTAACCCGGTCCCTGCCCACCGTTAAAATATCTTGGTCCAGATCCAGCTTGGACGTCACTACCCGATCAACCAGTTGTAATAAAATTGCCATTTACTCAGCTCAAAGCCCTAAAAGTTAAATATTAACATAGAAGAAAGCAGCGCCACACGGCTAATGTATAACCCAATCAAGGCATTTAATGACGAATCTCAGCAAACATCAGTATAATGAGCCGATACAACAGGCAGACAGATTAATGTGGAACATACCCAATAGCTTAACCTTCAGCAGAATACTGATGATACCAATACTTGTACTGGTATTTCTATATAACGAGAGCTGGTCTAATCTAGCCTGTGCGGCGCTTTTTTGTCTTGCTGCTATCACCGACTGGTTTGATGGCTATCTGGCTCGCAAACTCGGCCAGTCATCACCCTTTGGAGCCTTCCTGGACCCAGTCGCCGACAAACTGATGGTATCAACCGCATTAATACTGCTGGTTTACGCCCATGCCGATAACTTACTCATCGTCATCTCCTCCATCATCATTATCGGCCGTGAAATCACCATATCAGCACTGCGCGAATGGATGGCAGAACTGGGACAAAGCGCCAATGTTGCCGTATCAATGATTGGAAAAGTCAAAACATTCGCACAAATGAGCGCCATCTTACTGCTGCTGTATCAGCACGACCTTTTCAGCCTGCCAGTATTCAGCACCGGAGAAGCCCTGCTAATCGTCGCTGCGGTGCTTACCATTATCTCCATGTTTATCTATTTAAAGGCCGCCTGGAAGGTAATAAAAAATACTTAAAAAAACATCAAATCAGGTGTTGACAGAAACCAGCGGCTCTATATAATAGCGCCCTCTATTGCGGGAATAGCTCAGTGGTAGAGCACAACCTTGCCAAGGTTGGGGTCGAGAGTTCGAACCTCTTTTCCCGCTCCATATTCTAAAAACCCCGGTCGGTAAACAACCGGGGTTTTTTTTAGATTTGCATATTAGGCGGAATAGCAAAGTGGCTATGCAGTGGATTGCAAATCCATCTACCTCGGTTCGACTCCGGGTTCCGCCTCCATTTTTCAGCCAATGGCAATCGCCAGGCTAAAAAAGTAAGACCACTGCCCAGGTGGCGAAATTGGTAGACGCAAGGGACTTAAAATCCCTCGGTGGAAACACCGTGCCGGTTCGATTCCGGCCCTGGGCACCATTCTTTCGTGTGAAGAGGACACGAAAATAGATTATCCCGTAGGGATTCTGATTATCTTTAAAACCTCCCAGCCAGCCTCCTCCCTTAAACGAAGAAAACCTAGTTTGTAATTAATCATTTTCCAAACTTAGTAACAACTACAATTGAATAGACTTGCTTTATATCGAGTTTGACCCTGTTTTCTTTAAAATCAATGACTTATCAATGAATGACCAGCCCGTTAAGAAATTTCTATACACTTGCACGTGTAGACGTTGAGCGCTCGTCTATAACGACTCATTAAACAGCATCCTAATCTATTTAAAAAAATCACATAAATCATGATAAAGTAATATAAATTGTTACTAGAGAATCACAAAAAATCATGGCAAGAAAAAAAGAAACCAAATCTAAATCACTAGCTGACATCTTATTCCCAATTGAAGATAAACCTGCAGACTTAGAAGTTTTAAACATATCACCAGAGAAACGTCGATTACATACTGAAAGTTATGATTTTTCTATAGGAACATTAAATGATTATTTAAATAATCAAACTATTTTTGTACCTAAATTTCAAAGGAGTTATGTTTGGAACAGAACACAAGCATCAAAGTTGATAGAATCTTTGATTATTCAATGCCCTATCCCAGTAATTTACTTGAATCAAGAAAAGAATGAAACCCTTGCTGTAATTGATGGCAATCAACGTCTGACATCAATAAACCTATTCCTTAATGATGACTTTGAACTGCAAGGACTAACAACATATCCTGAATTAAATGGAAGTCTGTGTAGCAATTTAGACCCAAGAATAAAACGTCATATCCTTAATAGAACATTGCGCTGTATCACAATATTAAAAGAGACACACCCACAAATCAAAATGGATGTATTTGAGAGGCTAAATACTGGGGCAGTTCAGCTTAATCACCAGGAAATTCGGCATGGTGTCTATCATGGCGAACTGATAAATCTAATCGATCAGCTTGCAGAAGAAAAGATATGGAAAAAAATTACTGGCTATAAGAATGACAACCGTATGAAAGGAAGCGAATTAATATTAAGATATTTCTCTCTCTTAGTAGAGCTTAGATCTTATAAAAAACCATTGAAAACCTTCCTAGATACGTTTTGTGAAAAACATTCAAACCTGACTCCAGAAGAAAGCCTAAAATGGAAGACATTATTCTTATCAACTATTGAATTAGTTCATGATGTTTTTGATCACGCAGCATTTAGAACTTATGACAAAAACAAGAACACCTACAATAAGAGCATTAACTCTGCTTTATTTGATGCCGTTATGATTGGCTTTAGCAGTACGAGTCTAACAAAAAGAAATATCTCAAAATTTAATAAAAATAATTTTTTAATTGAATATCATCAACTATTGAATGATGAAAAATTTAGTACTGCAATATCTGTAGGGACGAGTGCGACCGCTAATGTAAAACATAGAATTAACCAAGTAAAAAAACTAATAAAAAAACATATAAACTAAGATGCCCTACAGAAAAAGCTCTGCTCGCTGCGACTGTGAGAAAGCAATAAAACACTTTATTTCACAATCAAAGACTGCATCTTTGAAGAAGAATAAAATTCCATATGACATAATGCAATGTGTTTTTAAATCAGCGTTTTTTCAATCTTCTGCTGCTCTTGAAGATTATATTAAAGCAATTTTTGAAGATTGGTTAACCATGCTGCATAAGAATAATTGCAATTTAAACCTACTCCCAAGTGAACTCATAAACATGGCGATAATTAATAAAAACATAAACGCCTATAAGTCTTTTATTGTCAATGGTGATGAATACTCACTAATGAAAAAAGTAATGAGAAATAGCCAAAGTAAACTTTTGCATGACAATAGTACTAAAATAAAAAAGGTCATACATCAAAGTGAATATATTGCTGACAAAAAATATCCTTCCGAGGATAATTTACTTAAGGCATTTAGACGCTTTGGGATTAACCATATATTCAATGAAGTGAATCGAGTAGGAAAAAGGGATTTTAAGTTTATTCTAAAATCATTCTCAGACACTCGGACATCCATCGCTCATGAAGTTGTCAACATCAACCTTACATACCAAGATGTAAATGTAAATCTAAGAAATATTATAGATTTTGTACAATTTATTGATAAGGTATTACATAAACATGTTACAAAAAATAGCGGTAGCATGTACTGGCCATCATAAAAATGAAACTATCTAAAAGTAAACTAATATCACAGCTAATTACAAAACTAAACTCTCTTACTCAAGGCCAGTTATTCTGGATATCAAAAATAATTACATCATTTGAATCATCGTATTCACACAAGCTTTTAAATAAGGACTTTGTTAACGAGACAATAATTCAAAATATTGGTGACTCTCTAAGAATTCACCATACCTTTTCTGCAGAACCTTTTACAAAAGATAAATTTGAATATGCGTTAGATCAAGCATTCAAATCTGATAATCAAAATTCAAGGCTAGCACCTAAGGGAAACCCCGGCCATGATATTGAAGTAAAATCGGTTAGAATTTCATTAAAAACACAAGCTGACAAAAATATAAAGGAAGAAAAAATCTGGGTCAGTAAATTTATGGAATTAGGTAAAGGCGAATGGGGTGATAATCCATCAGATCTTAAAAATTTAATGGTTTTATATCTTAGTCATCTAAATAACTATGAAAAAATATTTACTTTAAGAGCTCTTGAAAAAGGCCCAAGCACGTGGAGATATGAGTTAGTTGAAATACCTAAAGACCTCTTGCTTGAGGCCAGTAAAGGCGAGCTTGAAATGAGGCTTGAAAGTAAACAATACCCAAAGCCTGGTTATTGCTATATTAGAGATGTGGATAAAAAACTTAAATATAGCTTATATTTCGACGGTGGAGGTGAACGCAAGCTACAAATAAAAAATCTATTAAAAGAATACTGCGTTGTTCATGCTACTTGGTCTTTTAAAGTTAAAAGTTAACTTATTCGTTTATTTATAATGTCAATATAATCTGGGTTAAGTTCTAAACCAATACACTTTCTATTTAGTGACTTAGCTACTAGCCCAACAGTTCCTGCACCAAAAAATGGATCTAAGACAGTATCACCCTCATTGGTTCCTGAAAGCATACAGGGTTCAATTAATGATGGAGGGAATACTGCAAAATGAGCATCAGGAAAGGGTTCTGTGTTTACCGACCAAACAGTTCTCTTATTTCTTGTAGATTTTCCATCAGCCGTAGGCTCTTTTATAGCCTGCTGATTAAATAAATATTTTTCAGATTTAGTGAACATAAATACATATTCATGAGATACTGTGAGTCTATCACGTACACTCTCAGGCTGGCAGTTAGGTTTATGCCAAATAATATCATTTCTTAAATACCAGCCTTCTTTTTGACATTCCATTGCAAGCATCCATGCAACCCCAATTAAATCTTTCTTTTTGAGGCCTTCAGGTGTCGGTGGTCTATATGACATGCCACGATTTTTATTTTTTGAGTCCTTCTGACGCCATTTTCGCCCTCCGGAGGTATAAGTATTAGCTATATTTAACCAAAATGTACCATCATCTTTAAGAACACGCCGCACTTCTGAAAACACCTCAACCAAATCTTTAATATAATCTTTAATATCTGGCTCTGCGCCTATTTGATTTTCAACTCCATAGTCTCTAACTCCCCAGTAAGGAGGTGATGTAATTACACATTGCACGGAGTTATCGGGCAAACTCTTTATGAGGTCTCGAGTATCTCCATTAACAACGCTAATAGGATTTTTCTTTGTGGGTTTAATTTTAGAATAATTCATCACATTACTTATTGAAGTAAAACCAAGACTATAGTAATTAATTCCTAACGCATGCGCAAGTTATATTTTGGGACGTCCACGTTTCAGAGGACCAATATCTTTAAATTCAAGTAGGTCGATTTCAGTAATGATATGATCTCGTCCAATTTTTTGTGATTTAAGCCTTTTTTCTAAAATAAGCTGCCTTACCCGGGACGCACTGACTCCAAGGAAAGTAGCAGCCTCATCTGTTGTATATAATTTAGACATTATGTTTGATGTGATTATTTACAGTTTATTGGTCTTATTTTACAGTTTTATAACTTG
Organism: Gammaproteobacteria bacterium; assembly: GCA_029881795.1. Lineage (GTDB taxonomy): Bacteria > Pseudomonadota > Gammaproteobacteria > SZUA-229 > SZUA-229 > JAUVDT01. The sequence continues at coordinate 86,310 of JAOULX010000006.1, read as the reverse complement.
ATATGTACAGCTATTGACAGAACTCCAAGAACAAACTAAACAAGACATATATGGACGCCCCAGTTATGTCAACAAAACATTCCCTTACACTGTACCGTTTATGCACAATGTTTTAATTTATTAGCATTTCACACAACCGTCACCAGAGAAAAGGATCGTGCTGACATATATTCGGCCTCTTAAATTATAAGGGGTCAGCGAAATTATAAGGGGTCAGAGCCCTTTGTGGGCCTTCCTCGCCTCGGCTGCCCAATCTTACATTTTAATTTAGCTTCTATCTTTGTTTTGAAATAGTCATTTCCTAAAGGCGTTCCTGTTTGCCAGGATGCCCTTATATCGCTTAATTGTTCTTTATCTATGTGTGCTTTGAACAGCGCTTTATACGCCTGTTGACGCTGTTGCTTTGTTCTACCTAATTGTCTGTACAGCTCATGCGGGGTAATGATTGTGTCTTCTTTACCTTGAGCATTGCATTTCTAGCTTGACCAACGATACGCAAATGGGTTTTTAACCATATTGGCTCTTACTGGGTTGAGTTCAATATAACGCATACAGGTTAGCAGGTATTCTTCGTCATGAGTCATACCGGCTTTATAACGCCCTTCCCAGATACTACCAGTGGTGCCATAGGATTGATTTATATAAGGCACATATCGCCTATCTATATATTGCATCATCAAGCTGACGCTTTGTTTACCCTCTGGTGTAACGAGAAGATGGATATGATTCGTCATTAACACATAGGCATGTATAGCGCATCCATAACGCTCTGCAGCTTCGGACAACCAATGGAGATAGGTGTGATAATCATCATTTTCAAAGAATACAGGCTGTCGACTATGACCTCTTTGAACGATGTGAACAGGTATCCCTGGCAGGTAAAACCGTGGCTTCCTTGGCACACTATTCTCCTACAGACTCAGTGAAAAATTAGAGTATCACCATTGACGTTAAACACAAAGGGCTCCGACCCCTTTAGTTTACTAGACCCCAAATGTCCTGAGTTGAAATCCTGTGTAAATAGTAAGTTAATGACCTCGAAACTTGATAGTACAATACATGAACACTACATTAGTATACGGCCGAGATAATGACTAAAGATATAAACAAAGAAGTAACAAGCGAAACCAGTGCAGTCTGGGACAATCACGTATCAACTGCTGATACCCCGGCGGGTTTTACTGTAAGAACAAGTTACCCTACAAACCCTGATGGAGCAGAGGTCATGCTGGAACGCTGGGAAGCAGGAACAGAAGAACCACCTCATTCACATCCCGGTGATGACATGACGATTGTTGTAGAAGGAAAAATGTCGATCCAATTTTACATCCAGTCTGCGGATGGACTTATCCACGACGGTGAAAAAGTAATTCTGAATAAAGGTGAGACCGGTTATATTAAGGCAGGAAGAATCCACGATGCAAAATATATAGATGAGTGCAAACTGGTTTATGTGCATGACAAGGCGTTCGGATTTACTGTCGAAAACTAATGACAAAAATTTTTTTTACAAAATCAGACTAAAAAACTTGATAAGTATTATATGGGTCGGAGCTGTTTTGAGCGGCATCGACTCGCCTGACCAACTTTACATTTTAAGCTAGCTTCTAGCTTGTTTTTGAGACAGTCATTTCCTCAAGGCGCCCCTGTTGATCAGGACGCTCTTATATCAATTAATTGATTTTATCTGTATGTGCTTTGAACAGCCTATTGACGCTGCTGTGCTGTTCTACTGATGGTCTGTACAGCTGATGTGGTGAATGATTACACCTTCTTTACCCAGAATATTTTCATAAAAACTTGAACTATATAATTTAATTTCAATCATATCATTCATATATTACGAGATGATAAAAGCCATTTGCTGCTTTTCACTCACAAAATAACTAAAATAATTATCAGGTAATACAAATGAAAAAAAGCGTTATTAACTGGCTTCAAATAAAAGTTTTTGCTGGGCTTGGTGTTTTAATTATTGGTGCTGCAGTCATTATTATTTATATCAACTTATTAGCAGAAGAAAATCATGCCAGCCAGCAATTGCTCAGTCAGGTAAAGCAACTTGAAACACAAGGACAGGCTATTAAACGTCGAGGGGCAACTTATGCCAGTAATGCTCCACGTGACTACGCGCCCTACTTTCGGGACCTTGTGATTTTTTACCCTGATTTTATGAATGATCTGGATGCTTTCGAGAGCCAGATTCAGCAAATCGAAAAAACAGCCTCTGCCCTACCGATAAAGACATTCCACAGTGTTGACAATTCGTTGATGAATAGCATTACGACATTAAAAGACAACTGGCTTAGCTTCAGGCGTGGTCTTATGAAAAAACTGGGTGACAACCTTAAAGAACCCAGACTCGAATGGGGTGCAGATTATGTACAGGAAAATCAGCAACTCATTAATCAAATAACCGGTTATTTGATTAAGACTATTGACGATTCGATTGAAAAACAATTACACGCTAACAAAGAGCTGACAAACAGAGCTTTTATTGGTGCTGGTATCTCTCTGTTATTAGGAATTATCTGGTTCTATGTCAGTGTAATACGACGCATAACTCAGACCATTAAGGGCTGCCAGCGTGTCGCTCAAGGTGACTTCGGTTATCAGTTAAAGGTACGCGGTAACGATGAGCTAGCTGCGCTGTCTGATGCTTTTAATACACTGTCTGCACGCACTCGTTTTGTTGTGACCATGTTAAGCAAGATGCACCGCCATGGCAGTGCTGAGAACAAAGTGGATTCCTTGTACAAAGAAGCCACCGGCTATTTGCCGATAGAATGGCTTGGCCTGTGGCACCTTAATGAAGCAGACGAGAACCTGAGCATGATGAGTATGCGCTCGGAGCGAACAGCTAGTCATACAGCACTAGAGTCACTGTCAACAATGACGACAAAGGATCTGCATCTGTTGGACATTATAAAATCACAGCAGACCATTAAATACGATAATTTGCAGGATCAGGCCGCTAAACTAACGCAAGCCAGATTAATGAATGCGATTTTAAAAATGGGCCTGCTAAAATCCGTTTTAATAGTGCCGCTAAAATCAGACGATAACTGGCAGGGTCTGCTGGTCTTCGTAGCCGGTGATGAATACGCCTATTCTGATGAACAGGTTGAACTGATGACTAACCTAGCACCTTTTATTGCCAATGGTTTTTCACAGGCAGAAAAAATCTAACCATTATTCATCATTGAACAAATCCGGTTCTGCTCCGTTGCTTTTAATTGAGAAGTGAGAACAGTCATTTGTTCTTCCAGCCGACTATAATGTTTTTATCTGAAAATAACCAGCTGTAAAAACAAATTTATAATAACTGCATCACACTTTAAAAGAATTTTATTGATTGACGCCAGCTCGTACTGACGACATGCCTGATTTGAGGGTTACACGGTAATATTAATTAGTAAGTTGCCGTCGAATAAAATCATGATGAGAAATTATATATTGCTATCTAGTCAGACTATTTAGAAACTCGTTTGGCGCGTCATTTATAATGGCAATGGATAGCATGCGCCATATTTTGATGAAAGAATAATCTGAAAATTCCGCTATTTATTATATGTTTTTTAAAATAGTCCTAAGATGACAGAATAGATGCGAGCTTGATACTTTGAACATTTAATTGTCGCCTTGAATAATAAACTAGGATTCGCCGATATTATTCAGCTCGCAATTAAACGGTGCACAAACCCGGTTTCGCCCTGCCGCTTTGGCCGCATACAGATATTTATCAGACACCTCAATTAACTGATCAACAGAGACAGTTTCACGGTCATTATGCGCCAGACCGATACTGACTGATATTTTAATTTTATCGCTATTGTTTTTTAACTCGATGCCAGATATGTTTTTTCTCATGCGCTCAGCAATACTGTATGCTTCATTGTGATTTGTTTCTGGCAGAAAAATAATGAATTCCTCGCCGCCCCATCTGGCAACAACATCGCCTGCACGCGCGCTTTCACGCAAAGCAATAGACAGCTTAACCAGTATCTCATCTCCCTGAGCATGACCATAACGGTCATTAATATCTTTAAACTGATCTACATCCAGCAACAAAACACAGATATCATGCGACTTTCGCATTCCGGTATTCCACATTGGGTTGACCAGCTGATAAAAAGCACGGCGATTATATAAGCCAGTAAGATGATCTGTCATTGCCAGCTGTTCGGCGTATAACTTTTTTTCGTTTATCAGACGCAACTGATCCGCTAACGCAATTGATAAAAGGATTGCATCAATCGTCATGCCCAGCTCAAGCGAATGAAAACCAATCGAAGTATAGGGTATCAGCCCCCATACCGTCATAGCCGTAATAATTACCATAATGCTGTGAGTAACAGAAGCGACTAAAAAGTACTTGGCGGCCTGATTACCGTAAAAAAGTGACAATCCACCGAGCAAAACCATAACCAGCGGGAAGCTCAGAGCAAACATAAAAGCAATCAGCAGTGCCCCGACTTGACTGCCGAGTAAAACCGAAACAATAAATGCAATAGCAATAAACAGGCAGAGTTTGACAAGCACCCCGTGTAGTTTCGGTAAAAAATGTTTGGTTTGCAAAAAAACCGAGGTAAAGACCAGTCCGACAAATGAATACAGCACCATAAAAAGTGGATTAAACCAGGTTTGCAACCGAGGAGAACTCGGCCAGAGCCACTGATAACCATGACCGCTATAGGTAATATTCATGATCAAGAATGCAGTCAGGTAAAGCGTATAGTAAAGATAGCGCGACGATTTCAAACTGAAAAACAAAATCAAATTGTAAACCGACAAGGCAAACAACACGCCGTAAACAAAACCATAAAGATAGGTCTCTGCAGTATTGTCTGCAACAACAGAGTCAGTGTTGTTCAGATAAATAGGCAGTACCATCGGATCCGGTGTTTCAACCCTAATCATAACAGTCGTCAAGGACGGCATATAAGCATGGTCAAACTCAAAGTACCGGCTTTTGATAGCTCGCTGATCATAAGGCAGCGTATCTCCCGCCTGATACTCGGCCTGTAATTGATCGTTATGAAGAAAATAAAGCGATATTTTATCAAGCCACGGCGTCTTAACAATCAAGCGTCTTGTTTGTGATGTCGCAGATGAGTTTTTTACAGTAAAAAATAACCAGACTGGCCTAGCAGCTATGCCGAAATTTAAAACTGAATTTTCAACAGCAGAAAAACGTCCTTGCTGATAGGCTGTTAAAGCCTCGCTCAATAACAACCTCTGATCCTGCTCCTGCATTACCTGCACATACTCTCCATTAACTGCGGTTTGAGCAAGTTCAAGATCAATCGGCTGGGCAAAAACATCGACAACCAACAAAAGATTAATCAAAGCTGATAATGCTAAAACAATATGTTTCATTTACTCAATTTACCCAGTTAGTTCCTTAAACATTATAATAATTGTTCGCGGCCAATGAATGATAAAAATCAAGTTCTGTTAATAACGGCCATTTAGTCAATCACAGTAATTTAACGGTATTAAAAACGTCAACTGCCTGAATATTATCAGCTGTTTTTCAGCAGCTGACGCAATTTGAAAAAACCGCTTAGCGCCAGTTTATCCGTTTGAACTTGTGCAACTTGGCGTAGCCTGTTAATAACTCTTTGTGCAGATAAAAACCATCGAGTGATAAACCTGGGCTGTGTAAGCCATGAAACTTTTCACTACCATTGAGTACTTTAGTGCTGATCGACACATACTCTTTACCATACAGTTTATTTAAGCCATCAATAAAATCATTGTAGTCACGGCTTTCATCGAGAGTTAAATCAATCAGCACCTTCAGGCAGTTATATAAATGTAAACGGCAAACCGTGAGTTGATCCATACCCAGACACCAGTCAACCCAGTTGGCGGCCATCTCGATATCACCAATAGCCAGATTAAGCATCGCTTTAAGTTCACCAATTCGCAGTCCTGCCCAGACTGAACCACGGTCGGGTGCAATACCGATAAATTCGGCTACACGTTGCATATCGTTATAACCACCCTCTTCAAGACGTTCAAAAATATCTTGCCATTGAGGTTTGTCTAAATGTTTTAGCGACAATATCTCTTCACGAAATAAAGCGCCCTCGTTACTGTTACTCCAAATCAGATCATCCACCGGATAAATATCCGACATGCCTGGCACGATAATACGACAACTGTAGACATTGAGGTGTTCGTAATCCGATATGTAAATATCATGTCCCATGTCATGAATGATGCGGCTTAAATAGTCAAACTCATCATCAGTATTAGCGTCGTGATCCCAGTCGTAAAATTCATAATCGGGTTTGTCCTTAAAAAAGTCGTAAGCCAGCAGACCACTGGAGTCGATGAAATGCGTTTCCAGATTGTGATGATCTGCTACTTCATCCAGATCCATGCTGGGCATTGAGAAACCATCCAGCTCGTGCAAATCACGACCCTGCAATAACTCTGTTACGGTACGTTCCAGTGCCACTTCAAAACTCGGGTGCGCACCAAACGAAGCAAAAACAGTTGCGTCGCGATCATTCATCAAGGTCACACTCATTACAGGATATTTACCACCCAGTGACGCATCGGCAACGCGGATGTGATAATCGTGGCTTTCCAGTTTGTTAATTGCTTCGACAATAGCTGGAAAACGGTTTAACACATCATTTGGCACCTCCGGCAAACAGATGCCTTCCGCTATAATTTTATTTTTAACATAGCGTTCAAAAATTTCAGACAAGCTCTGTACACGGGCTTCGTTTTTTGTGTTACCCGCCGACATGCCATTACTCACGTAAATATTGCCTATAATATTCACCGGAAACCATACGCGCTCAGCATCTCGCAGTCGGGTATATGGCAAGGCACAAATACCGCGCTCCCCAGCTCCCGAGTTGATGTCAAACAACTGGCTCGATCCTAGCTGCTGTTCCGGGTCGTAATAGCGCCATAAATCTTCATCCAGCAAGCCATCCGGTATGTTTTCATCGACCACATCAAACCAGCGTTCATCCGGGTAATGCACAAACTCAGCTTTCGCAAACTCTTCACCCAGATAAAAATCAGCAAAAAAGTAATTACAGCTCAGGCGTTCAAAATACTCACCCAGCGCACTGGCCAGACAGGACTTCTCAGTTGCGCCCTTGCCATTGGTAAACATCAGTTCACAGTCTTTATCACGAATATGTACGGAATAAACATTGGGTACAGGGTTTAACCACGACGCTTCTTCAATCTCGATACCCAGATCGTTTAGCTTGGCGTGCATGGTCTCAATGGTGGACTCAAGATCGCGGTCTTTACCCTTAATGAAGGTTTTCTCAGACACAGTAGTAGTTGTGTTGCTCATAAGCGTAATAAGTGCTGTCATTGGCAGAAAATTAAAGCCTCTATTATATAGTAAAGCCAGCTGAAGGTCGCATCTAAAGATCGCTATAATAGCGGTCATATGCTATATAGATTGATAATTCAATATGAACAGAATTGATCCCGCTGTTAGCCCATTCTGAGGGTACATCGACAATGGTAAGAAGGCTGGGGCAATATTTGCCTGCTTGATATTTGATCTATAGCACAACGGGAATCGTAAGCATTGATAGCAATTAAAGTACATGCAAACCATAACTGACTGCGAGACACTTGAGCGCTTAACTGCCAAGCATGCGGTATTCATACTTTTTGGCGGGCAGCATTGTGGTGTCTGCCAAACTTTAAAACCTCAGCTATCTGCCATGATCGAGCAACGATTCCCAGAGATGATTGGCGTCTATGTCGAGTGTGAAAAATCCGCCTATCTGTGCGCACAACACAGCGTCTTTACACTACCTGTTGTCAAGGCCTATATTGACGGAATGAAAGTGGCTGAAATGGCGCGTTCATTCAGCATAAAACAACTGGAACAGGCCATCGAACGCCCCTATAGCATGTGGCAACAACAAACATAAAAGCATCCGACCAGCCAAATCGATAGTCTTGTCAGACACTGTATTATTATCTAAATATTTAGCTCCTCAATAGCGAGAAATTATGTTGTCTCGCCGTTACAAAATGCATACTATACAGGCTAATTCCGACCGATTAGTCACCAGATAGCAATAACCAGATTATGCTGTCATACAGATGTTGTACTATGCAATCATGATAGCAAAACTTATTGAATTTTTTGTCAATCGCCACCTCTTAACCAACATGGTGTTCATATCCGTTATTCTTGGCGGTTTGTTTTCCTGGCAAGAGATAAAAAAAGAAGAACGCCCAGACATCACTTATGACATGGTGCTGATCACCGCCGTCTATCCCGGTGCCACCGCCGAAGAAGTTGAACATTTTGTTACCCGTGAACTGGAAGACGAACTAAAAACGGTAGATGGTGTTTATCGACTCCATAGCCGTGTCGGTCGTGGAGTCACCACCGTTACCGTTGAACTTGAAAAAGACTACGCCAATAAAAACGAGGCGATAACTGAAATCCGCAACGCCGCACTGGGTACAAAACTGCCAGCAGAAGTGCGTGAAAAACCCAGTATACGCGTCTTCAAGAGCTCCAAAAAAGCCATCATCGACATCGCGCTGATTCATAAAAAAAGCCACTTATTAACCAATGAACAGCGGCAAGAACTGCAGCGCTACGCAACAACACTGGAACTGCAACTGACCAACCTGCCACAAATCAACAGCATTAATCGTTCTGGCTATTTGCAGCAAGAGCTGCAGATCAATGTAGATCCGGAAAAACTGGTTCGCTATCAGATCCCGCTCAGCCAGGTCATTAACGAAGTCAGCAGAAATCATATCCGACAACCAGCCGGTAACATTCAGGTTAAGGATGAACCCAGCGTTACGATTAATGCTCAGCTTGATTCTGTAGACAAACTAAAGCCGCTATACATACAGGCAGGCTTTAAGGGAAAAGCCATAGAACTGGGTTCAATAGCTGAAGTGAGAAACGACTACCGACGCGAAAAACAAATCATCAAAGTCAATGGCCGTGAATCGATTATGTTCAACGCAGTAAAAAACGGCTCTTATGGAATACTTGAAGCGATAGAAGCAGTACAAAATGCAGTCAATGCATTTAATGAAAACAATCTACACAATTCAGATATAGAACTGGTTGTGCTCGATGATGAGTCCTATGAAGTACGCAATCGCCTGAGCATTATCGCAATTAATGGCGGTATTGGTTTTTGCCTTATTCTGCTCACGCTGTTTTTGTTTCTAAATAAACGTGCCGGCATTTGGGTTGCTATGGGCATCCCCTTTACAGTTTGTCTGACACTAATCTGTGCATTGATGATGGATTACACGATAAACAATATTACGCTAGCTGCCGTCATCATTGTAATGGGTATCGTTGTCGATGATGCCATTGTTGTGGCTGAAAACGTCGGCCGTTTTCATGCACGGGGTTTTAGTTCAGAACAAGCCGCTATTCAGGGCACCAGCCAGGTGTTTATGCCAGTGCTAGCCAGCGTTATTACCACCTGTGTTGCATTCATCCCGCTATTCTATTTCTCCGGTCACTTTGGGGCATTTGTCAGTTTCATCCCGGGCATTGTATTTCTTATGTTATTCGCCAGCCTGATGGAGTCACTGGTGATTCTACCTGGCCACTTACATATTCAAATACCTCGTTTAATGAAAGGAAAAAAAAATCAAACAGCAGAAGATCCACACTGGTTTGATCATATTGAAGAACGCTATGGAAATCTGTTAATTCACTTAATAAAATATAAATACTTTATTTTTATCATCTTTACAGCGTTGTTTGTCAGCTCGCTGATGATTGCAAGTAGCACAATGCAGTTTGTTTTGTTCCCTCATGAAGAAACTCGTGAAATCATACTGATAGGTACCGCTGATAAAAAAGCGGACCGTTATGAAACAGCCATGATCAGTAAAGAAATAGAAAACCTGATAGAACCTTATCTGGGCAAAGAAGTCGTGGGATTTCGTACTGAAATTGCCCGTAGTCGTCATGGTAGCGTCGCTAAAGAAAATCGATTTCGTATGATCATTGAGATCGTACCAAAAGAAAAACGCACACTGTCAGCAGACGAGCTTATAAATATCTGGAAGCCACAGACAAACAATATTAAAGGCCTGAAAAAACTCATTATCAATAAAAGTCGTTGGGGACAGTCATCAGGCAGCGCCGTTGAAGTGCTGGTGTTAGAAAACGATAACGAACTACGTAACAAGGCTGCCAAATCCATTCTGCAAGCAATGAAAAACCACCCAGGACTAAGCAATGCAGAAATTGATGAACCACTGACTTTGCCGGAATATAAAATTGATATCCAACGGGATAAAGTTAAACGACTGGCAATCAGCCCACTAGATATAGCCACAACATTTCGCGCTTCGCTTGAAGGTGAAATTCTCTATGAATTACCCAATGGCAGCGAGCATATTGATGTTCGTCTCTCCGTCATCGATAGCGCCAAAAAAGATATTCGTAGTATTTTGGAAATTCCAGTTGAAAACCGCTCGAATTATCTGGCTCCTTTAGGCGATCTGGTTACAATCAATAAAACCATGACCCCCACATCAATTAGCCGAAGAGATAGTCGTCGCGCAACCACAGTTTATGCTGATTTAAAACAGAACACGGCAACAACACCATTAGAAATTGCTAAAGACCTTGAAAAAAATATTTTTAAAACAATCATCAGCCAACAACCTACAACCAGTCTTAATTTCGATGGTGAAGTTGCTGACACCAGAGAATCCAAAAACGATCTGAGAAATGCTGTTATTCTGGCCATTACATTAATCTTTGGCATTCTTGTAATATTGTTTAATTCTGTCTCCCGGCCGCTCATTATTTTACTGGCTATTCCGTTTGGCATGGTTGGTGTTATCTATGCCTTCTGGTTACACGGCCAGCATCTGTTTGGTTTTTTTGCGGCCATCGGTTCACTCGGCATGGCAGGTGTCGTCATCAATGACGCGATCATAATGCTGACCAAACTTGAACAGGAATATGATCAGCACAATACATTACATATTAATGAGAGAATTGCGCGCATTGCACAGACTCGTCTTAAAGCGGTGATTCTGACCACACTGACTACAGTCGCCGGCGTTTTACCAACAGCCTATGGTATTGCTGGTTATGATGCCATGCTGGCCGAGATGATGATGGCACTTGCGTGGGGCTTATTGTTTGGCTCAGTTATCACGCTTATCCTTATACCCTGTCTCTACAGTCTGCTTCAGGACATCCAGCAACGATTTTCAATCCAGCCAGCTAAGCCATGATAAAGATGACACAAAACAGTCTGAACACAGTGCTGCAATTAATATTGATCACTACTGTATGTTGCAATCTCATTATGACACCTGCATCTGCATCTGATCTCAAACAAGCAACACTTAGCCTGCAATCGTTTATCAGACAAGCAACTGCAAAAGACCTGGCTTTCGAGTCGATTCTTCTGGAACAGCTCCCACTTCAGTACCGTCGTGACATCCTGCTGCCCGCCAGTGATGTCATTATGGATGTAAAATATCAGCATAACTTTTATCTGCAGCAAGATACTGACAATCCCGAGGCAAGTATATCCCTTAGCAAGCTATTCCCTTATAACGGCACAGAGTTGTCACTGTCTTATGGAAAAAATTCATCCGCTTTAAGCGGCACCGATGAATCCAGTCTTGAGTTATTAATTTCTCAACCAATTGCAAAAAATGCTTTCGGCAAAAGCACAAAATTACATGAGAAAATAATTGGTATTGAAAACAGCATCAGTCGCTATCAGATAGTAGAGGCGTATGAAGATTATCTGGCCAGCCTCACAGCTGCTTATTATAACTGGTATTCAGCCTACGAAAACCTTCGTGTCAGTCAGTCTTCTTACCAATCAAGCAAAGTATTGATGGAAAACATTCTGGACCGACAGCGGCAAAAAATTGCCCTGCCAATAGATGTTAACAAAATGAAATTACTGCTTATCGGGAAAAAAGAAAATATCATTATTCAGGAAGAAGTATATAAAACCTATGCCAACTTGATTTACAAAGCAATAAACCAGCCTGATAACGCCGCTTATATTCCGCTTAAACCCAAGCCTGCGACGACAAAGATCGCATTCGAAAAGGATTACGATATATTTATTACCAACAGTCGAACATACATGATACTTAATATGCTGGCACAGCAGAGCAATTTGCAAGTCGACCAAACCAGCGATGAACTGATGCCATCCACCAATCTGCTGTTAGGCTATCAAATAAACGGACTGGACTGGGGACTAACAGATCAAAACGATAATTTATTCGCAGGCATTTCTGTTCGCTGGCCGTTCGGACAAACTGCAAATAAGGCAAAAAAGCAGCTGGCTGCAATTGATCACAAAAGAACTCTACTTTCAAATACCAACAAAAATCAACAGCTGAATATCACCCTGAGAAACCTCTATTTACAAATTCAACGTGAACAACAGCTGATTGCCGTTTCGGATCAGAAAATACGACTGGCGACAGACATACTCAAAGATGAAGCGGAAAATTATTCTTATGGAAAAGTATCACTCAATGATTACATCAGCGCCGTTAACAGCGTCGATGAAAATCGTTTCAGGCATACTGACCATACCGTAAAATTAAACAAACTGCTGATCGAATGGTTGCGACTAACTGATCAGCTGGTCAGCGAAGATATTTTAAGCCGTAGCAAAACAAAATAGATAAACAAGAGAATGAATTACAGACAACCTGCTATCAGTATTTTCTGAGAATACAAATTAACTCAGAAACTGAGTCTTCTAGACTGGTATCTTCGATTAACACAAACCCTGTAGATACCCGGAGCTTTGTCTAATAGAACATCACTGATCAATATCATATAAAAAACGTGCAGAATTTAACAGCTAATATACTTATTTTGATAACTGTTTTATCATCAACAGCCAAACCACCTGATTTTTCAACAATGGGTTATTGTTTGCCACATATTTTTACAGACAGGAGTAGCGCTGATGGCTGTTATTTTACTGGTAGATAATGGCTCTGTAAGAGCCGCCGCTACCCTGCAACTGAGAAAAGTGGCTGCTAATTTAAGCGCGAAGACAGCACTGTGTATTCACCCGGTTTCATTACAGCACGCAAACACTATTGATCCTGCCGAGCTTGATAATAAACCGGCAGATATTTTTTATGACTTTATGCGCCAGCAGTTAATACTTGGTCAGAGACGTTTTATCATTTTGCCGCTTTTTTTTGCCAACAGCAAAGCACTAACGTCATTTATTCCTAAACAGGTCAGCCTGTTACAACAGGAGTTTGGAGATTTTGAATTGACAACGAGCGCTGTGATTTACCCCTTACCTGAGGGTGAAGCTAATCTGGCTAAGATTATTTATCAGCATATCACTGATACTGCCATCGATAACAAGTTAGCGTTACACAATATCGTGCTGGTAGATCACGGCTCACCTGTTGCTGCCGTGACGGCGGTACGCCAGCATCTGGCAAGTCAGGTTCAACAAAAACTGGGGAATAGTACAGTGCTTAACCAGGCCGTAATGGAGCGCCGTAAAGGTCGTGAATACGATTTTAACGGCGAGCTTCTTGAACACTGGCTGACTAAAAAAGCCCAATCCGGTGAACAGAGCGCCATTGTCTGTCTGTTGTTTTTTTTGCCCGGCCGACATGCCGGTGTTGGCGGCGACATAACGGAAATCTGCCAGCGCATAATGTCTCAATTTCCTGATTTTAACATTGCAATCAGTCCGTTGATTTCACAACACCCGCTGTTACTTTCGATACTGCAAGCACGGCTGCAGTCGATAACGCATTAATCCCGGAGTTTCCAGATATCGCGGTTATATTCCTGCATGGTCCGGTCAGTAGAAAAATGACCACTGGATGCGGTGTTGAGAATACTCATTGTTGTCCACTTTGCCTTGTCGCGATAGGCAAGAGAAACCATTTCCTGTGCATCGATATAACTTCTGAAATCCGCCAATGTTAGCCAGGGATCATCAGGGTCGAGCAAGGTTGCTATCACACTGTCGAATATCTTGTTTTCACAGGTATTAAAGTGACCACTGGTTAACAACTGCATGACCTTTTTCAGATCTTCATCGCTATCAATATAGTGCTGAGGATTGTAATGACCGCGCAGTGCTTCGACTTCATCAGCTTTAAGTCCAAACAGGTAGAAGTTATCACTACCAACCGCATCCATTATTTCTATATTGGCACCATCATAGGTGCCGATGGTAATCGCACCATTCATCATAAACTTCATATTGCCGGTACCAGAGGCTTCCTTCCCTGCGGTTGAGATCTGTTCTGATAAGTCTGTGCCCGGACAGATTATTTCCATTTTCGACACGCCATAATTTGGAATAAATGCCAGTTTTAATTTATCACCCACTTCAGCATCATTGTTTACGACATCGGCTACATTATTTATCAGTTTAATAATACTTTTCGCAATATAATACCCCGGTGCAGCTTTTCCGCCGATAAGCACACAGCGGTTAGTCCAGTTTTTTGTGTCAGCATTTTTAATCCGCACATATAAGTGGATAACGTGCAACACATTAAGCAACTGCCGCTTATACTCATGAATTCTTTTTACCTGCACATCAAACAATGAATCAATATTGAATTCCACATCGCATTGCGAACTCACCAGCTCGGCCAGTCGTTTCTTATTCAGTGACTTTACAGCTTGCCAGCTTGAATGAAAGACTTCATCATCTGCATAGCGTTTTAACTGATCGATCTGCTGCAGATCGCGTACCCATTCATTACCAATTTTTTGGCTGATCAATTCTGTCATTAAAGGATTGGCATGTGCTATCCATCGCCGTGGCGTCACACCATTTGTTTTGTTATTAAATTTTTCCGGCCACAGTTCATAAAAATCACGGAATAGCCCTTCTGTTAACAGTTTTGAATGCAAGGCCGCCACACCGTTAACTGAAAAACTGCCAATAATGGCAAGATAAGCCATGCGAACAGATTTAGTTTCGCCCTCTTCGATGACTGACATTCGTATTTGTCGGCCCTGATCTCCCGGCCATTTACTGGCCACCTGCTTAAGAAAGCGGGCGTTAATTTCGTAAATAATTTGTAATAACCGTGGCAGCAGCTTTTCAAACAAGGCGACAGACCATTTCTCAAGCGCTTCAGGTAACAATGTGTGATTGGTATAGGCCATCGTCTGGCTGGTTATAGTCCAAGCCTGATCCCAGGACAGATAGTTTTCATCTATTAGCAGCCTCATCAACTCGGCAACCGCAATCGTTGGGTGCGTGTCATTCATCTGGAAAACATTTTGTTCGGCAAACTTTGTAAAGTCATTGCCTTGGTTAAGTTTCCACATTCTGATTACATCCTGCAAACTTGCAGAGGCCAGAAAATACTGTTGTTTCAGACGCAGCTCTTTACCGTTTTCACTGGCATCATTCGGGTACAGCACCATACTGATATTTTCAGCATTATTTTTTGCTTCCACAGCTTCCGAATAACTGCCTGCATTAAAATCTTCGAGACTGAAGACATTGGTTGCGCTGGCACTCCATAGCCGCAGTGTATTGACCGTATTGTTTTGATAACCTGATATTGGCACATCATAAGGAATTGCCATAATATCTGAGGTATCAAGCCAGACCACATGTGGTTTACGATTATGATTTTTAACTGTCTCCACTCGGCCACCAAAGCGAATAAGCTGTGCGTATTCTGGCCGTTCAATTTCCCAGGGATTGCCGTCTCGTAACCAGTGATCCGCTTCTTCTACCTGATATCCATCCTTTATTTTTTGTCTGAACATGCCATATTCATATCGAATGCCATAGCCGATGACAGGCAACTTCAAACTGGCACAACTGTCCATGAAACAGGCCGCCAGTCGTCCTAGACCGCCATTACCCAATCCGGCATCGTGTTCTTCAGTGATGATATCTTCTAAGCTGAGTGCAAATTTATTCATCGCCTGTTTTAGTTGCGGATCAAGATCCATATTAAGAATATGATTACCCAGTGAACGTCCGATTAAAAACTCCAGTGACATGTAATAGGTTTTTTTTACGTCTTTAGCTTCGTATGTTTTCCATGTGTTACGCCAATCCGTCATTATGTGGTCGCGCAGTGTTAAAGATAATGCCTCGTAAAGATAATAAGGTACGCAGCCAATAAAGCGGCCCAGATGGCGCGTCAGATATCTTTCAAAATCAATTGCAAGTGAGTCACTGTCTGACGACAATGGTTTCATCGCCGTCTCGCTTACAGTACGCTGTGAAATATTTTTAGACATAGATTTACCTCTGATAGCACACAATTAATTTCGAGATTCGTTCAACTGTTTCCGGCTTTAACTGATCCCAGTTGAAGCGCCAGCTCCAGTTATCACCGACTGTTCCCGGTGTATTCATACGCTGCGATGAATCTAGCATTAGCAGATCCTGCATTGGTAATACCGACAAAAATGAAACGGATAGCAGTGCGTGTCGTATCAGTGCCCACAAATCATCCTGTTCTGATTGTTCTGCAATATCGAGATACTGCTTAAAGTAATCGCGGTGATAATTTGTTGCGTTTCTGATCCAGCCCAGTGACGTATCATTATCATGGGTACCGGTATAAACCACATCGCCAGGATCATGCCGATGCGGCAAATGCGGGTTACTGGTATTGCCATCAAATGCAAACTGCAGCACCTTCATTCCTGCCAGCTGAAATGATTTTTTAAGTGCAATTACTTCATCAGTAATAACACCGAGGTCTTCTGCAATCAGCGGCAGACGATGAAAGTGTGCAAATAACTCTGTCAGCAATTCACGTCCCGGTGATTTGACCCAGCGACCATTAATCGCCGTATCTTCACTGGCAGGAATTTGCCAGCAGGATTCAAGCCCGCGAAAATGATCGAGTCGTACCAAGTCAAACAACTCCAGCTGTGTTTTAAAGCGATGTTTCCACCAGCTAAAACCGTCCGATTGCATGTATTCCCAGTCAAACAATGGATTACCCCAGCGCTGACCGCTGTCTGAAAAGGCATCCGGCGGCACTCCGGCAACCAAGCTCATATTGCCGTCCGCATCCATTAAAAAGTTTTGCCGGCAGGCCCAAACATCAGCGCTGTCTCTGGCAACAAATATTGGCATATCCCCAAACAGTTCAACATCATGCTGTTTGCCATAGTCGCGAATTTCATGCCATTGCCGAAAGAAAATAAATTGCTGAAACTCGAACTCCTGTATCAGCGCCTTTAGTGCAGTCCGGGCTTCGTTCAGTGCTGCAGTATCGCGGTGCCTTTCAGCGACAGGCCACTGATACCAAGGCTGATTACTGAACTTTATTTTCAAAGCCATAAAAAGCGCAAAGTCATCCAGCCAGTCTTTATGCTCGGCTTTAAAAGCACTGAGTTGTTGCATACTTTCGGTATCATCAGCACTGTAAAAGTTTGCAGCTGCCAGTTTTAAACACTGCAGTCTGTATTGCTTATCTGTTTCTGCCAGTTTAATTTTTGTTCTGTCAAGCCACTGTTTATCTTCGAGCCACTCCAGACTGATTAAAAGCGGATTACCAGCATGCGCAGACAAACATTGATACGGTGAATTATCATCGTGTGTCGGGCCTAACGGTAACATTTGCCATACTTTAAAACCGCTGCTTTTAAGAAACTCTATAAAACGATATGCCTGATGCCCAATATCACCGTTAATGCCAGGGCCGGGTAACGATGTTGGATGTAACAGGACACCCGCTCTGCGTTGTCTGTCGAGCGAATCATATTGTCGGTTTTTTTTCATTTATTGTTGCTGCCCCGGCAACATGGCACCTCCCATTGCCGGATCACCGGAACCAAATGAAAACGCCGTGGTTAAATAGTCCGGTACTTCTGCACCCAGCAACTGATAAAGATTACTCAGGTGTAAACGAAACTGCTCATCAAATGCTGCTACCGATTCTGCTGAATTATATTCTCCAAACCACCAGAACCAGTCTGAGCTTTCACAGGTAGCCAGCTGCATCTCCGCCGCTTTCATGTCCTCGTCAGACATTGCACCCTGCTCTATAACCCGATCATAAACATTTTTTGCTTCAACCAGCATATCCCAGGCACGGTTCTTATCTTTTTCGCCAATCCATGTCGAAAAAGTACCATAGACCCAGCTACCAGCAACTATCTCGCTGATTGTTTTTCTTTCGGCATGTTTTTTAAGGTAATCACTATAAGTGGTCAGGTGAATAGCTTCATGTTGAGACAACACTTGATAAAGCGCGCTGATAAAATGATAACCATTATTCGGGTAATACTCCCAGGCATTTTCACCATCGAGAATAATAGATACGATTGCATCTGGTTTGTCGGCACAGTCACGGGCGATGGTTTCAAGGTGATGTTGCAGATTAGCAACCGCATCATCAGCATGCCAGTCTGAGTATTTAAACCCGATAAGATCTGATAACCCATCGTCTCTGAAAAAACAGGCGGTATCCGTCTCACGGTACTGATAAGCCTGATGAATACAGGGCTCGGCCTCATCCCCTGAACGCTGTAATGAATTGTGTAACACGGTACCGCCACTGGCCAGCCATTTGATACCACTGTCTGCTATCAGTTCAACGGTCGCTGCGCTGATACTGCCTTCTGATGGCCAGCATCCCTGTGGCTCAAAGCCAAAATAGTGTTTAAAAACTTCAATCCCCTTTTGCATATGCCAGCGACTTCGCTGCTGTCCGCCAGGATAATTTTTAGCGAGCGGTAATAAAGCATCTGGCATAGCTTCTCTGGCCGATTCAATGTCCTGCAATAAAGGCACAATAGGATGCGCATAAGGCGTCATCGACAGCTCAATCTGTCCTGCCAGTGCAAGTTTTTTGTAACGACCAATAACACCACTGATCAGCTCATAAATTACCTCAAATAACAGATGCCTGTCTTGCACTGAAAAGTGCCTCGATTTTTTCATTAATTTTTTAATTCGTGAATCAGCCAGCCGGACTGTTTCTGCAATCCAAGCTAGATGATACCAGACCAACAAATCAGAAAAGAATTGCTCGGCGTAATAACTGATCATGCCAGGTGTTTCAAGCGCAGCTTCTGCCATCGCGGAGAGTGCATTGAAACTTTCAAAGCGTTCGATCAGGCGCTCTTTATTAGCACGCAGGCAGCCTTTGACAATAGCCAGTCTTTTTTCATGATTGAGTGTCAGCACCGGGTCTACCAGTGCAGCTAAAAACGGATCATTGAGAGCTTTACCATGATGTAAATAACCATCCAGCTGACTGGCGTAATTATCTATTTGCTGAAGTAGCACCGGTGCAAAATTAATAACGGCTTTGGCATCAGGACTATTCTCAAGATGTGCTGCCATATCGACATAGTCTTTGATCGTGTGCAGATAGGTCCACGGCAAATGATATTCACCATTACGCAGGTCGCGATATTCCGGCTGATGCATATGCCAGTACAGCACTACATTTATCGAAGGTATACTTTTACCTTTATCGGACATAATGTAAAACCTTTCCTAACATCTCTGCAGTTACAAGAACCACCCCGTTTGGAGAAACATAATAACGCTCTTTATCTTCCTCATTATTAACACCAATCTCTGTGCCATCAGGTATGTCACAACCTTTATCAATCACCGCATGAAATATCCGACAGTTTTTTCCGATAGTGACATCAGGCAGTATTACCGATGAATCTACCTTACTGTAATTATCAATCGTTACGTTTGAGAACAGCAGTGAATGACTGACCATCGCGCCTGAAATAATGCAGCCACCCGAGACCATAGAATCGACTGCCATACCCCGACGATCACCATCATCAAAAATAAACTTGGCCGGTGGTAATTGTTCCTGATGAGTCCAGATCGGCCATTCGTCATCATAAAGGTTTAATTCCGGTGTGATACCGATAAGTTCAAGATTAGCTTCCCAAAACGCATCGACCGTACCGACATCGCGCCAGTATGACTGAATATGTGTTTCGGCATTTGAGAAGCGATATCCATATACCGAATAGTTTTCAATCGCATAAGGAATAATGTCCTTACCAAAATCATGACTTGAGTTGAAAGAGTCGGCATCGCGAATCAGTAACTCAAATAGCAAATCAGTATTGAACACGTAAATACCCATTGAACACAGCGCTTCATCCGGATTATCAGGCATCGGTTCAGGAACTGATGGTTTTTCAATAAAGTTTTTAATGCGATAGTTTTCATCAATTTCCATCACACCAAATGCACTGGCTTTCTTAATGGGCACCTCAATACAACCCACTGTAACATCAGCATTGTTCTCGACGTGTTTCGCCAGCATGCTGCCATAATCCATTTTATAAATATGGTCGCCTGCCAGTATCAAAACATAGTCCGGGGTATGAGAGCGGATGATATCGAGGTTTTGATATATTGAATCGGCAGTGCCGGCATACCAGCTTGACTGAATACGCTGCTGAGCTGGTAATAACTCTACAAACTCACCAAACTCACTGCGTAAATGTCCCCAGCTACGCTGGATGTGCAGCATCAGAGAATGCGATTTATATTGGGTTAGTACACCTATTCTACGAATACCCGAATTGATACAGTTTGACAGCGGAAAATCAACAATCCTGAACTTTCCTCCAAATGGTACAGCGGGCTTAGCGCGCCACTGTGTTAAATCTTTTAAGCGTTCTCCACGCCCGCCAGCCATAATCAGCGCCAGCGTATTGCGGGTCAGGTTACTGATGAAGCGTGGTGACTTTTGTGTTTTCATCCTTGTTGTACTCACTCTCTAAAATGGATGTATTAAAGCTTTATACTGATAAGAATTATTATGAACAGGTTGACTCTAAGCATGACGATGCAAAAACCAAGCCATACAACAAACCCTGTGACATAATGACGTTTCTGCTATTTATGACCAGACAATCGCATTTCATGCCATTAAAGCGTGCCATCTGAAAAAATCTGGCAGCGCAATGCTTCAATATAGTGCGCTCACTGCAGGTTAAAATATATACCCCGTTTTACGAAATAGCTATATGATTAATCAGGCTACGGTATTTTATTATTTTATAGATGTGCATAAAACTTGCTTAACAGTAATAACATGATCGTTTTCCTGCAAAGCTCAGTCACCCAAACGGACCTGATCACATTATGGCTATACAATTTTCGTCAACAAAGAAACAAAAATGGGATGTCTCAGCGGGCTTACAAAATGAACTGACGCAGATTGCAGAAGGCAAACATTACGCACCTTTTACTGTATTAGGAAACCAGACCGCTTTTAGTGAAGACTTCATTGTGTTGTATGCTCCTGAAACACAGCAGCTGACGATTACCGAGCAACAGCTTGAGGTTTCACGCTATCAAGACAGTGACTTTTTTCTCTGCAAGAAACCGGCAACGCAGCACTACTTATTAACACGAACCGATTCTGCCGGCACTATCACATCCTATTACGACCCATACTGCTTTGAGCCACAGCTCAGTGATTATGATTTGCATTTATTTGCAGAAGGCAAACATTTAAACCTGTATAACTGCCTTGGCGCGCAACCTAGAACCATCGATAACATAAGCGGTTTTTTGTTTGCCGTATGGGCACCGAATGCTGCCAGAGTCAGTGTGATCGGTGATTTTAATAACTGGGATGGCAGGCGTCAGCCAATGCGTTCACGTGGTGACAGTGGTGTCTGGGAATTATTTATAGCCGGGCTGGATAGCGAAACACTGTATAAATTTGAAATTCGAAATCGGCACAGTGGGCAGATTTTAACAAAGACAGATCCCTACGCCCGGCAATATGAACTTCGTCCGGCCACCGCATCGGTAACCTGCAGTGAGACGGACTATCACTGGCAAGACAGCGACTGGATCAAAAACCGAGCGGAGTTTGACTGGCTGCACCAGCCTCTGTCAATTTATGAATGTCATCTCGGTTCATGGCAGCGCGATGACAACGGTCATTTTCTGGATTATCGAACGCTGGCACAGCGGCTGGTTGATTACGTTAAAGAAACCGGTTTTACTCACATCGAACTGCTGCCTGTTACCGAACACCCGCTGGATGCATCCTGGGGTTATCAGACCACCGGCTACTTCGCACCTACCCGGCGCTTTGGCAAGGCCGATGAATTTCGTTTTTTTGTTGATTACTGTCACCAGCACGGCATTGGTGTTTTACTGGACTGGGTACCCGCTCATTTTCCAAAAGACGCACACGGTTTAGCTTGTTTTGACGGCACCACACTTTACGAACACGAAGACCCGAGGCGTGGAGAACACCGCGACTGGGGTACACTGATTTATAATTATGGCCGTAACGAAGTCAAAAACTTTTTATTATCCAGCGCTGTATTCTGGCTACAGGAATATCACATTGATGGTTTACGCGTCGATGCAGTGGCTTCGATGCTATACCTTGATTACTCACGCGAAGATGGAGACTGGCTACCCAATCAACATGGCGGCAACGAAAATATTGAAGCCATAGAACTGATGCGTGAACTCAACAGTGTCACTCATGCGAACTTTCCCGGCACTATTATTATGGCCGAAGAATCCACCGCCTGGCCACAGGTGACACGACCAACCCAACTCGGAGGTCTCGGCTTCAGTATGAAGTGGAATATGGGCTGGATGCATGACAGCCTGCATTATATGGCGAATGATCCGGTTCACCGTCACTACCATCACCATCAGCTTACCTTTGGCCTGTTATACCTGTTCAGTGAAAATTTTATTCTGCCTTTTTCGCATGATGAAGTGGTACATGGAAAAAGCTCGATGCTGTATAAAATGCCCGGTGATGAATGGCAGCAGTTTGCTAATCTGCGCCTGCTTTACACCTATATGTTTACCTATCCCGGTAAAAAACTGCTGTTTATGGGCTGTGAATTTGCTCAGGGTACAGAATGGAATCACGACAAAACCCTCGACTGGTATGTTTTACAATATCCGCTGCACAATGGCATTAAAAAACTGGTCAGCGATCTTAACCAACTCTACCGGCAACAACCGGCACTGCATCAGTACGATTTTGATCACCACGGTTTCGAATGGCTAGACTGTAATGATACCGACCAATCGGTGTTATCTTATATCAGAAAAAGTGACCACGAATGCATGATCATGGTGCTGAACTTTACCCCAATTATCCGTGATAACTACCGGATCGGCGTGCCTGAAAATGCCAGCTATGAGATTATTTTTAATTCCGATTCGGACTTTTATTCAGGCAGCAATGCCGGCAGCTCAGCCCTGATAAGAGCCGACGATATGCCATGGATGAATCAGCCGGCCTCATTATCACTTAGCCTGCCGCCACTGGCAGGGCTGGTTCTAAAAAAACAATCATGAAAAAAATTCTTTATATCAGCAGTGAAGCCTTCCCACTGATTAAAACCGGTGGCCTGGGCGATGTTGCAGGCAGCCTGCCCCCCGCTCTGCTTAAACTCGGGCTGGATGTCAGGCTGTTATTACCGGCTTATCCCGATGTCATTAAAAATATTAAACAAAGTAAAATACGCGGGCAATGCAGTTATTACAATCAAACGGTCAACATTATCGAAACCCGGATGCCCGGAACAAAACTAACTGTCTGGCTGATCGATTGCCCGGCAGTTTTTGATCGTCCGGGTGGGCCTTATACCGATCATCACGGCGAAGACTGGCATGACAATGCGTTTCGCTTTTCAATTTTCTGTCATGCCGCAGTTGATATCGCATTAAATAAATTATCGCTAGACTGGCAGCCCGACATCGTCCACTGCAATGACTGGCAGACAGGTCTGGTGCCGGCTTTATTAAGTCTGCAACCGGTCAGACCTGCCAGCATTTTTACCATTCATAATCTGGCATACCAGGGCGTGTTTGATCAGCAAACCTTTACAGACCTAAAACTGCCGGAACAACTCTGGTCAATGGAAGGGCTGGAATTTTATAATCAGTTATCGTTTATCAAAGGCGGCCTGGTCTATGCCGACAAAATCAATACGGTCAGTCCTAATTATGCCCGTGAAATTCTTCAGCAAAATTTCGGCTACGGTCTTGATGGCTTGCTTAATAAAAGAAAAGATGATCTGTCCGGCATTCTTAACGGAATCGATCACAAACACTGGAACCCAGGCAGTGACAACCTGATTGCACACAAATACAACCGCCACTCATTAGCTAAAAAAAGCCTGAACAAAACCGCTTTACAACAGCAACTGGAACTACCGGTGGATGAAAATATTCCTATGCTTGGCATGGTTAGCCGGCTGGTTGAACAAAAAGGTCTGCCCATTATTGTGCAGAATCTAACGGCCTTGTTAAAGATGCCTCTGCAGATTGTGATACTGGGTACCGGTGAAACGCATTATGAAATCGAGTTATCTGGCTGGGCTCAGAAGCACCCGCAACAGATGAAAGTAATTATTGGTTATAGCGAAGAGCTGGCTCACAAAATAGAAGCGGCCAGTGATATTTATCTGATGCCGTCAAACTTTGAACCCTGTGGCCTGAATCAACTCTACAGTCTGCGTTATGGCACCTTACCCGTGGTGACCAATGTTGGTGGTCTGGCCGATACCGTCAACACTGTCAGTGAATCGACAACTGAGATTGATCATGCCGACGGTTTTATGGTTAAACAGCCGAGCGCTGCCGCTTTGTTACAGACGCTGAAATTCGCACTAAAACTCTATCAGAATCGAGCAAGCTGGCGACAGCTTCAGCTTAACGCCATGAGCAAGGATTTTTCATGGCAGTCCAGTGCCACTCATTATCTGCATCTGTATCAACAGGCACTACAGAAAAAATAATCGGCCAAAATTTTAACTGTCGCGTTTTTTAGTCGCTGTAGTGAAACAGTCATCACGCCAAATACAGCCGGCCTGATCACATTCACCATTAACAGCTGTTGAGAAACAACTGAAATTTCCTTCTGATAACTGAATACTCTGAATCAGTTTTTCCTTGCTCATGCGTGATGTTTTAATACCGAAATTTTTAGCGACTTCTCGAACTTGCTGCATATTCATATTAGCTTCTCCCATTAATCCTCAATGAAATACCTATAAACAACAAAGCAAAAAACCTGCCAGTCATTAGCCAGTCATTAGCTAGGCATTAACCAGCTATTGATAAGGGCAACAGGTCGCATTATCAAGGGCTTAAGTAACAACAGTTTTTTATAAGGCTGCCGTACTGTCTGAAAAAATGCACCTGAAAATGGCAGAGCGCCCATTATCAGTTCATCTTTTTATACTATATCGTGCTGCTGCAGCGGTAAATAAGTGCTGACTTTTAATCTGCCAGCACAGATTCGTCGATAAACCAGTTAATGCTTCCCAGCATATTAACTGGTAAAGACTCTTGCTGCTTAATGCGACTGATAATATCTCGTTTACCGACACCGCTTGCTAATACCAGTCGGGTTGTTGCCTGCTTTAAGGTGCTGATACTTAAGCTGACACGATCTTGCGGGGCTTTCGGTGAATGATGCACCGGCACAGCGGGCCGGCTATCGAGTAAAGCCTCATTACCGGGAAATAAACTTGCGGTGTGGCCATCCTCACCGATGCCGAGAAAGGCGATATCAAAATGCTCGATAGCACTGATCAGTTCACTAAATAACAAGGCTGCTTTTTCAGCACCCAATTCGGCGGCTATCCTGTGCACATGAGCCACGGACAAATGTGACCACAGATGCTGTTCTAACATAACATCATTGCGCTCGGCATGGGCGACTGGATAACAGCGTTCATCGCCAGGATACCAGTGAACTTTATCCCATGGCAGATCCTGCTGGGCTAGCAGACCAAGACATTTTGCCGGTGTATTACCGCCGGGCAACACCACATGACAACTGCCTTTTTTATCGACACACAGGCCGATCGCGTCGGCTAAAAACTCTGCCGCTTGTTGTGACGCCTTATCAAAATCTGCTGATACATACCAGTGATGCATTATTTGTCCCACCTTTAACCGTATCTATGTCAACTGGGTTTATCTCAGCTGGGTTTATGCCAGCCACCGACACAGTCTGCAAACAAATCCTCCATGCCGGGAATCTCCCAAGTACCGGCGCGGTATCGATTGACTGAGATACGGTGCTGCCATTCGTTAAGTATTGGTTCAATAATAGACCACGATTGCTCGACCTCATCGGCACGTGAAAATAATGTAGCGTCGCCGGTTAACACATCATGCAGCAAGACTTCATAAGCATCGGATACATCTTCACCATTTTCTGCATAAGGTGCCCGCATTACCATGCGCTGGGTATCTGTTGTCAGCCCCGGCATTTTTGCGTTCATACGCAGTGAAATACCTTCATCAGGATGTACCCGAAAAACCAGTGAATTCGCAGTCGGTGGATTGGCATGGGTATCAAACAAATTAAACGGTGGTTTACGAAAACGTATGACGATTTCAGAAACCCGTTGCGGCAGTCGTTTACCTGTCCACAAAATAAAGGGCACTCCCTGCCAGCGCCAGTTATCAATATGAAAACGCACCCCGGCAAGGGTTTCAGTAACCGATTCTGCAGATACATCATCCTCAGCCACATAGGCCTTAATCGCTTCTTCTGCATTTGTGCCAGAACCGTATTGCGCCGCTACCGTTTGCTGACTGACCGATTCAGGCTTGATCGGTCGTACAGCCCGTAGCACTTTTATTTTTTCATCGCGCACCGCATCTGCAGTAAATTCTACCGGTGGCTCCATCGCTACCAGTGTCATGACCTGCATTAAATGGCTTTGAATCATGTCACGCAAGGCACCGGATTTTTCGTAATAGTTAGCGCGGTATTCTATGCCTATCGACTCGGCAGCAGATATCTGCACATGGTCGATAAAGTTACGGTTCCAAAGTGGCTCAAGTATGCTGTTGGCAAAACGGTAAACCAGCAGATTCTGTACACTTTCTTTACCGAGATAATGATCAATCCGGTAGATCTGGGATTCATCGAGCAAACTCTGCAGTTCATTATTTAACTGACGCGCACTGTCAATATCCATACCAAACGGTTTTTCAATAACTACCCGACGAAATCCCTCGCTCTGATCTGACAGCCCGGCTTTATCCAGACCAGCGGCTATGGTGGTGTACCAGCGTGGTGGTACTGCACAGTAAAACAGGGCATTTTTATGTTGTTGTATGGAAGTGATGGCGGCAGCCAGATCAGTGTAAGTCCGCTCTTCCTGCAAGTCGCCTTCTATCATGCTGAACATTGAGCTGAATTGCTGCCATTGCTGATCGTTCAGTTTTATCTCAGGTGAATACTCCTGCATACCTTTATGTAAGCCTGTTAACCACTGTTCTTGTGTGCGCCCTTTCAAGACACCGATAATTTTACTGTCTGCATGCAACAATCCACAACGCAGCATTTTAAGCAGCGCAGGAATTAGTTTTCGTTTTGTCAGGTCACCGCCGGCACCTAAAATCACAATATTCGTTGGTTCTGTTGCTTCACCTAAACACTGAGCGGCATTATTACTTTCCATGGTTACCTCTATGAATTTTATTCGACAGCTTTAATACTGTGCCCGCCAAAACCAGCGCGCATGGCATTTAAAACTTTTCCAGAAAACGCGTTTTCCTGACGGCTTCGAAAGCGCATTTGCAAGGCCAGTGTCAGTACCGGTGCCGGCACGCCAAGATCAATTGAATCGTGAACTGTCCAGCGGCCTTCGCCGGAGTCATCAACATAATCACTGAGCGAGGATAAAGATTTATCAGCGGCGAATGCATCAGCCATTAAATCCAGTAACCAGGAACGCACGACACTGCCGTGCTGCCAGATTTCCGAGATTTGCAACAGATCAAGATCCATTTCCTGTTTTGCATTGAGCATTTCAAAACCTTCAGCAAACGACTGCATCATGCCGTATTCGATGCCGTTATGAACCATCTTTACGTAATGTCCGGCACCAGCGGGCCCGACATGGCCCCAGCCTTTGTCGCTGGCCGGAGCCAGTGATTGCAGCGCTGGCTGGATCATCGCCACAGCTTCATCACTGCCTCCCACCATAATGCTATAACCGTTTTCCAGCCCCCAGATACCGCCCGAAGTACCCGAGTCAACAAAGTGAATCTGTGACTGGCTCAGCGTTTCTGCACGTTGCTGGCTCAACTTAAAGTTCGAATTACCACCATCGATAATGAGATCGCCTGCATTAATGCCGGCTTGCAACAACGCTTCTATGCTGTCGTCCACGTACTGATGTGGCACCATTAACCAGACCGCACGCGGTACCGGCAAGGCACTGACCAGTTCGCTAAGCGATGTTGCAGCCGTGACGGATTCGAGTTCACGCTGCAGTGAACTGGCGATCGCAGGATCAACATCATAAACGATGATTTCATGACCGTCCGCTGCTAAACGACGCACCATGTTGGCACCCATTTTTCCCAAACCCATCATTGCAAGTTTCATACGCCACCTTGTGTGTTATGCATCCGTGTTTTTAATACCGGTCTGATTATCTGTCAGCAAAGTTCATACCACTAGTAGCATAATCTTATCCGCCAGCAATATCATGCCATGAAAGCCACTGCCAAATACAACTTAATTATTACTTAAGAATTACTGCTGTTGGTACAAGATATGCAATCAACCAGTTTAAGTGCAAAAGCTAGCACCTTTTAACTGACAGGCACTAAAACTGAACATGAGAACGGGGCTTATTGGTCAAAAAAATGCAGATCGCCCGATAAAAGTGCATTCGATAAGTAAACTGGGTTGGCTTAAAAAGAAAAGGAAGAACAAAAATGACTGATAAAACTCTGGCAATTATTCTGGCCGGCGGCGAAGGAACACGACTACAGCCGCTGACTCAGTTTCGTGCAAAACCATCGGTTCCTTTTGGAGGCAAATACCGAGTAATTGATTTCACCTTATCAAACTGTCTGCACTCCGGCTTACGCCGTATTTTGGTACTGACTCAATATAAATCACATTCTTTACAAAAACATCTGCGTGATGGCTGGTCAATTTTTAATCCTGAGTTAGGTGAATACATCACCCCAGTGCCGGCTCAAATGCGCCAAGGTAATAACTGGTATCAGGGCACTGCAGATGCAATTTTTCAGAACAGTTATATTCTAGAGCGCAATGATGCTGACAATGTGATTATTTTGTCAGGTGATCATATTTATCGAATGGATTATGCGGCGATGTTAAAAAGCCACAAAGAGCGGGCTGCCGATGTCACTGTGGCCTGTATGCAGGTACCACTGCAAGAGGCACAGCAGTTCGGCATTATGAGTACCGATGCCAATCATAAAATAACCTGCTTTGCAGAAAAACCTGAGTCACCAGATGCTTGCACCGATGCGCCTGATAAGGCACTGGCTTCGATGGGTATTTATGTTTTTTCTAAGCAATTACTGATCGATGTATTGGCAGCTGATAATCTGCAGACTCGATCAAGCCATGATTTTGGTAAAGATATTTTACCGGCTTTAATCAAAACCCACCGAGTTTACGGTCACCGCTTTGGCGAATCAAAAGGCCGTGTATCAGCTGATAATTACTGGCGCGATGTTGGTACTATTGATAGTTATTATCAAGCCAATATGGATTTATTAAAGTCTATTCCACCGCTGGATCTGTATCAGAATGACTGGTCCATCCGTTCCTATCAATCACAGACACCGCCAGCCAGGGCTGTTCCCGGCTCTTCCGGCAATGAAGGTATTTTTATTAATTCCATACTATCCGGCGGCACCATTATATCCGGTGCCAATGTCGCAAATTCAGTATTGGCACAAAATGTTTTTATCGATGATGGTTCGATGGTAGAAAATTCGGTGATCTTTGATAATGTGAGGATTGGTAAACACGTAAGACTCAATAAATGCATTATCGATAAACACGTTAGCGTACCCAATGGCGAATGTATTGGCTATGATGCGGTCAAAGATAAAGAACGATTCATGGTCACAGAATCAGGTATTGTTGTGGTTCCGCGCGGGTATTCTTTTAATAACAACAGCTGATTCGATATCAGCCGCTAATAGCCTATGATACAGATTGCTGACCTTAGATTTAGATACTTTATAAAATATTCCGTTCTGGAATCTCACTTGTTGCTCAAATTTCCTTTATAATTGCGCCCATCTAAACAAATAAAGTTATCCGGGACTATGGCTCAATATATCTATACGATGAACGGCGTGGGTAAAATCGTACCCCCAAAGCGACAAATACTTAAAGACATTTACCTTAACTTTTTCCCCGGCGCAAAAATTGGCGTACTCGGCTATAACGGTGCCGGTAAATCTACCCTGCTACGCATCATGGCCGGACTTGATACCGATATTATCGGCGAAGCCAGGCCGGCCAAGGATATTAAAATCGGCTACCTGTCTCAGGAACCTGAACTGGATCCGTCTAAAGACGTGCGCGGCAATGTAGAAGAAGGTCTGAAAGAAATCTCAGAAGCCACCGCCAAGCTGGAAGAAGTTTATGCCGCCTATGCTGAACCTGATGCTGATTTTGATGCGCTGGCAGCAGAACAAGCCCGTTTAGAAAATATCATACAGGCATCGGATGCGCATAACCTTGAACGCAAACTGGAAGTGGCTGCCGATGCACTGCGCCTGCCACCATGGGATGCCGATGTAACTAAACTGTCCGGTGGTGAACGCCGCCGAGTCGCCTTGTGTAAATTACTGTTATCAACCCCCGACATGCTGATCCTGGATGAGCCTACCAACCACCTTGATGCTGAATCAGTCGCCTGGTTGGAACGCTTCTTAAAAGATTTTGCCGGTACCGTGGTTGCTGTTACCCACGACCGTTATTTCCTTGATAATGTGGCCGGCTGGATTTTAGAACTCGACCGCGGTCAGGGCATTCCATGGGAAGGTAATTACTCAAGCTGGCTGGAACAAAAACAAAACCGTCTTGAGCAGGAAGAGAAAAGCGAAAAAAATCGCCAGAAGGCGATCAGTGCCGAACTGGAATGGGTGCGCTCAAATGCAAAAGGCCGTCGTGCGAAAAGCAAGGCGCGTCTTGCCGCGTTTGAAGAAATGTCATCCAGCGATTATCAGAAACGCAGTGAAACCAATGAGATTTATATTGCTCCCGGCCCCAGACTCGGTGACAAAGTTATCGAAGCGAATGGTCTGGCAAAAAAATATGGTGACAAACTGCTGTATGAAAACATGTCGTTCAGTTTGCCACGCGGTGGCATCGTCGGCGTGATCGGTCCCAATGGTGCCGGTAAGACCACTTTATTCCGGATGCTGACACAACAGGAAACGCCAGATGGCGGCGATATTTCTGTCGGAGAAACCGTACAGATCGCCTATGTCGATCAGTCCAGAGATGCTCTTAACGGTGACAACAGTGTCTGGGAAGAAATTTCTGAGGGTCTGGATAACCTGACCGTAGGCAACCATACTTTCTCTTCTCGTGGTTATGTCAGTCGCTTTAACTTTAAAGGCGATGCCCAGCAAAAACGCGTTAAAGATTTATCCGGTGGTGAACGCAACCGCGTGCATCTGGCAAAATTATTAAAATCCGGTGGCAATCTGTTACTACTCGATGAGCCCACCAATGATCTTGATGTAGAAACCTTGCGCGCATTGGAAGAAGCTCTGCTTAACTTCCCCGGCTCTGTGGTTGTTATTTCGCATGATCGCTGGTTCCTGGACCGGATTGCCACACACATACTGGCGTTTGAAAGTGACAGCAAAGTAACTTTCTTTGACGGCAACTATTCTGAGTATGAAGAAGACCTTAAAAACCGGCTGGGCGACGAAGCCCTCAACCCGCACCGCATCAAATACAAAAAGATTGATGCGTAATTAATCCTGAGTGCATCTCACAGACTGATGTTTTATCATCAGTCTGTGATTTTCGCTGATACAGTCGCCTAGATTAACAGCTGATATTCGCCGATAGCTGCATTATAATCAGGCATCTGTTGGCCTGACCTTAAAACCCAATGCAAAAAGCATTTCCTCTACTCGCTACGCTGATTCTGATTTCTGCATTAAGTTTTATCAGTGCTTTCTCGGTTGGCAGTATCAGTTTATCGTTTGAGCAGATCGGCACAGCCCTCTTTAGCGACAACAAAAGCATGGCTCAGACTATTATCTGGGAATTACGTGCGCCGCGTGCCTATATTGCCTATGTTACCGGTGCGCTGTTAGCACTGGCCGGCCTGTTAATGCAGGTATTGTTACGCAACCCTCTTGCCGATCCTTATATTTTAGGTATTTCAAGCGGCTCATCGGTATTAGCCTTAAGTGCTATGGCGGCCGGCTTAAGCAGTTTCTGGATTACTGGCGGTGCTTTTGCTGGAGCCCTGTTATCGGTTGTGCTGGTATTTAGCCTGTCGCACAGCAACGGCAGCTGGCAGCCTTCGCGACTGTTATTAACCGGTGTCGTCATCGCTGCCGGCTGGGGAGCGATGATCAACTTTATTCTATCAACCAGCCCCGACAAACCATTGCGCGGCATGTTGTTCTGGTTAATGGGTGACATCAATAACATCACGCCCGAACTCTCCAGTTTTATCGCGCTGATCGCAGGTACTATCATCAGCATTGCCATCGCCCGCCAATTAAATATTCTTTCAAGAGGTGATTTACAGGCTATTGCGCTGGGCGTTGCCGTCAAACCGTTACGCATAAGTCTGTTTTTACTGGCATCCGCACTGACCGCCTTCGCCGTCATTCAGGCCGGCAGCGTCGGTTTTATTGGGCTAGTTATTCCGCATATGTTGCGCCTTATTTGCGGCAGTGATCACCGACTATTAATACCGGCTTCGGTTCTGGCCGGCGGCAGTTTATTATTAATATCTGACACGTTGGCAAGAACCATTATTGCACCACAACAACTACCGGTCGGCGTCATTACCGCATTTATTGGTGTGCCCTTCTTTCTTTATTTACTGAATAAAAACTTTGACAGGCAACCGATTAAATGAGCTTGCTGTCAACCAAAAACCTCAGCATTGAGATTGCCGATAAACAAATCTGCAATTCATTAACGATAGAATTCATGCCCGGCCAATGCTGGGGAATTCTTGGGCGCAATGGTGTCGGTAAAACAACGTTATTACACACACTTAGTTTGTTAAAAAAAGACTATAACGGCGATATTTTTCTTAAAGAAAAAAATATTCAAAGCTATAAACGAGCCAGCATAGCTCGTCTTATCGGTATTCAGTTACAACACAATGAAGACCCCTTCCCCAGCTCGGTACTCGATACGGTTTTAACCGGTCGCCACCCCTATCTTTCAAACTGGCAGTGGGAAAGCGAGGCCGACATAGAGAAAGCACAGGCCGCTCTAGAAACGGTTGAAATGAAAGAGCTGAGCCAACGCCTGGTCAACCATTTATCCGGCGGAGAAAGGCAACGAGTTTCATTAGCCACACTGATGACACAGAACCCAGAAATTTTCCTGCTCGATGAACCCAACAGTCATCTGGATATGAATTACCAGATCGGCTTACTGAAATATTTTTCATCTTATGCATACTCAGATCAGCGTCTGGTTATTATGACTCTGCATGATATCAATCTGGCTGCACGTTTTTGCAGCCATCTGTTATTGCTGACCGGTGAAGGCGGTTATCTTGCTGGCTCAGCAGAAGAAATTCTCACCACTGACAACCTGCAACAAACATTCAGCCACCCGGTTGAAGCGATTAAGAGCGCAGACAGAACGATTTATCTTCCTGCCTGAAGCCGTTAACGCCGGTCAGTTTTTTTTCAGCAGCCAATGTTCTCTATTGACTTAAAGCCCTTCAACACGTAAAGTTCGCGCATTATACAGGTTCTCTGATTCAGTCTGAATCAGAGTTAAACGGGAAACTGGTGAGCTTTTTATAGCAAATCCAGCGCTGCCCCCGCAACGGTAATTGAGTTAAAAACTGCTTAAACAGCCACTGTGTCAAGTTAAGACATGGGAAGGCAAGCAGTTTGAATACTAACAGTATTCACTCATAAGCCCGGAGACCGGCCTGAGATGATTATTTCCAGTTTGTTACGGAGGGTTAACAACTGGCAGAACATTCTCAGGGGTCATTCCCTCGTTTTTCTTCTGTCCAGCTCTTTGCCCGTCGTTAAAAAGGTATTGAAGACGGCAGATGCGATTCATTTTTTTACAATTCATTATTTTACTATCAGCCACTAGCGTTGCGGAACCACTACAGGTTTATATTTCAAACCCGGATGTGTTTAGTGAAAACATCGGCAATGTTGACCTAAAAACAGCAACGGTAAACTTCTCTGAAATTGATATTGATCAGCAGTCTGCATCAAACGCAGACCTCGCCACTATTCTCCAGAACGAAACAGCATTACAAATTCAGCAATCAGGGGGACTTGGTAGTTTTTCTGCAGTCTCATTACGAGGGGCCAGCAGTGAACAGGTACTTGTGTTTCTGGATGGTATATTAATAAATGATGCGGTCAGTGGCTATGTCGATTTAAGTTTGATACCTGTCAGTCAGATAAAACGTATAGAAATTTTCAGAGGCTCAACGCCGATAGAACTTGGCGCCGCATCAATGGGTGGTGCAATAAATATTATTACAAATGATGGTACGGAAAGCAAAAAGACCATAAGTTACGCAAGCGCAAGTTATGGGGTAAACAAATTAAATTTTCACGTCTCAGGCGGTGATGAAAAAAATCATTATCGACTGGTCGCCGAATCACTAGAAAACAAGAATCATTACCCGATAACCAATGACAACGGTACAATTTACGTCAGCAGTGATGACCGCGAGGAAACACGAAATCATGCCGAAATCGAGCAAAACTCTTCTTTGCTTGTTTGGAAACATTTATTGAATATCAACACTTCTTTAATCAATAGTTTCAGGCTTTTCGAAAAGAAACAAAATCTTCCAAATATAGCGAACAGTTCGGCAATAACAACCAATTTATTCACATCATTAGTTCAGTTCAATTCCAGACTGGTTATTCGCAAGTTATTAAATACAGACTCAGAATCCAGTTTTGAACTTTATCACCGAAATAAAAGCGAAATATACGACGACAGAAATTCCGAGATCGGTTTGAAAGCCAATCACCTTTCTCAAAAAAGTCAGATTACGGGTCTGAAAAGCTATATTAAAACCACGGACAGTAATCACATTGAATGGCGCATGGTACTTGATCTGGATCAGCAGCAATCAACATCAGAAGATTTATTTGAAATTCTGAATGATGTATCTCACAGAAGAAACACTGCAAAACTCAATCTCGGATTAAGACGGTTATTTAAAAACGGAAACAGAGTGCTTGATGTTGTTTATCAAAGCGAACAGCTTACTGATAACCTGGACGATGCTTATGACATCTATGACAATCATATTCCCGCGCAAAGCAGACAGTATCAGTTTGACGACATACGCATCGGCTACTCTCATTACCTGACTGAGAGTACACAACTTAAATTCAACATTGGCCAGTATCACAGAGCACCTTATTTATTTGAACTATATGGTAACCGTGGTTTTTTCCATGGTAACAGTGATCTGTTGGCTGAAGACTCTGTCAATATGGATATTGGCTTTGATTATATTAATCAGACAGAATCATCGTTATGGCACAACCTGAATCTGCATCTGGGCTATTTTAATAATAATAGTAATAATCTTATTGTTCGTACCTATAATAATTCACGCGGCGTTGGTGTGCCTGAAAATATCAACGACAGCGTTATCACCGGTATTGAAACCAGTGCCTCTCTGCCATTATTTAAGAACCACCAGTTAATGTTTAATATGACCATCACTGATTCAGAAATCATCAGTGACAATGGCAGCTTTAATGGCAACCTGATCCCCGGTTATTTCACAGAAGATTATCTCTTTAGCTACACCTATTCACACTATGCCTGGCTGCTTCAGTTTGAGCACAACATTAAAGAAGGCATGTATTACGACAGAACCAACCTGCTGAGAGCTAAAGACCGAGATTTAAGCAATATAAAAATAAAGTACAGCGCATTAAATCAGACATTTGAATTTTCTGTTAACAATATTATGAATAACCGTTATGAAGATTATAACGGCTACCCTAAACCAGGCCAGATTATTTATCTGGGCTACAGCTATCAATTTTAACAAAGGAAAATAAACCATGATGAGTTTTAAAAATAAATTATTACTGACAGCACTGTCGCTGCTCAGTCTTGCCGGCTGCGATCTTTTACCGGAAGATAGCACACAGTCTTACACGCCGAGTTCAGTTACTGCGGTCGTCGCAACAACCTCAACAGATTACACTACCGGTGCCATTTCTGTTATTACCGGTGATGACAATCGCATAGCAGCTAATGAATTATTAGCGGGAAACTCTGATAGAACCGTTAATACATTTAATGATCACTTCTACATACTTGATCGCGAAACACAGTCAACTATCACAAAATTTAACATTATAGACAGCACCTACCCTGTCTGGCAGTACTCTTCTCAAGATGCACTAAATGAAGCATCTTCAACAAACCCACATCAAATTGTATTTTTAAGTGAAACAAAAGCCTATGTACTTCGTTATAACCGAAGCACGATCTGGGTTGTAAATCCATCGGCGACAACAGCAGCCGATTTTAAAACCGGTGAAATTGATTTGTCCGCCTATGCAGATGTCGATGGTGCCCCAGAAATGACAATGGGTGTGATTGCCAACGGTAAATTATTTGTCGCGATGCAACGACTTGAGTACTGGAGTCCTGTAAATAATGCTTATATTGCAGTGATTGATACCGCAACGGACACCGAAATTGATACAACAACCTCAGGTACTGCATTAAAAGGCATTCCTTTAACAATCAAGAACCCGACCACCTCAATGCAATACCTGGCAGCAGATGATTCGATTTATATTCAGGCCATTGGCAGCTACACAGATGGAGAGTTTATAGGCGGCATAGAAAAAGTAGATGCCACTACTTATGAAACATCTCTGATCATCGATGATGGCACTGCCACTACCCACCCTGATGAAAGAGTATCGGCGATGGCTATTGTTTCACCTACACTGGGTTATTATGTCAGCTATATTAGTTGGGGCAGCAATGCCTTGTACCGTTTTGATCCTAGCACAGGTGCAGAAACACCAACGACTATCGGCACACTGGCAACAGGTAATTTTTCCAATATCACTGTTGATGTGAATGGTCTGATCTGGTTATCTGATGTTGCTAATGGTAATGCAACAGTGCATGTGATTGACCCACAGACTGACACGTTATTAGACAGCGTGGCAACTGTTCTTAACCCGAACAAAATCAGCTTTATCAACCAATAAAACACAAAGCCTGACCTTGCAAGCCAGGGTCAGGCACTTTACATCAGTCACCGCCCCCTTTTTTAAGAGTCAATAGAAAATGCGTTTAAATCAGATAATTCTTTTGTTAGTTGTATTTTCTATTTCACCCTTAGCATCCTCTAATAACACAACCTGCCCACGCATCATCAGTCAGTCGCCTTATATCAGTAAAATGCTTGATTATCTTGGCTTAGGTGAATGCATTGTTGGTGTCAGCCGTTATAGCAAACGACAACTGCCGCATACCGGTGGCATTCTCGACCCGGATGCCGAAGCCATTGATTCACTGATGCCCGACTTATTTATCACCTCTGACTGGACAAGTCTTGAAACAATTGAAAAAATTATTCCAGAAAAAGTTAAATCCATACGTTTAAGTAGTTTTAATACGATGAACCAGCTTGAAGATAACATGGCTGCGATTATTAAAGCCACAAACTGGCAACAGGCTAATGACAAAGTCCGTGTTTTTGCACAATCGTGGCGTAATAAAGTTAAGCAGGTACAGGGTAATCATAAAAAAGTTTTGTTACTGTCATCCTGTAGTGGTTCAGCCTATTCTTTCGGCCCGGATTCGCGGCTCTATGATCTGTTTACTCTGGCCGGCTTTAATGTACTTGAAAGCGGCAGAAAAATACGCCACATCCGGCCCGGTAATGAAATTGAAGATCTGACCAGACTGCTTAACCATTACCAGCCGGATTTATTGTTTATATTTGAGCAGACATTAACGAAGCAATGCCAGATGCTTTTTCCAAACAAAGCCGTGCGCATACTAAACTTTGATGGCAAACTGTTTTTACACCCGACAACTGCTATTCTTGACGGTCTGGACAGTTTGATTCTACAGAAACACAGCTGGCAATAAGCACTGCCAGAAGCAGCGATTTATTAAGAGTGAATATCGATGACAGATAATAAAACCAGCACAAAAGAACAACGTTATATTGAGCGCATGCAGCGTAAAAAACAAATTATTGATGAAAAAATTGCTCAGGCAACAGAAGAACGCGGCGTATTATTAATTCACACCGGAAACGGCAAAGGTAAAAGTTCATCCGCTTTTGGCATGGTCGCTCGCGCTCTAGGCCATGAAATGAAGGTCGGAGTTGTACAATTTATTAAAGGTTCTTTCTCGACCGGTGAAGAAGCCTTTTTTAAACGCTTTGACGAGGTTGACTACCACGTAATGGGTGATGGATTTACCTGGGAAACGCAAAACCCTGAACAGGATAAACAGTCCGCTGTGGCGGCCTGGGAAGTGGCTGCAAAAATGCTTGATGATGACAGTTATCATCTGGTGGTACTGGATGAAGTGAATATCGCCATCAAAGGCGGACTGCTCTCGCTCGACACTGTATTAACCGATTTGCAAAGCCGCCCGGTAATGCAGCATGTGGTACTGACCGGGCGTGGTGCAAAAGATGAGTTAATTGAAATTGCCGATACAGTGACTGAAATGCGAGATATTAAACATGCGTTTCGTGCCGGTATTAAAGCGCAGAAAGGGGTGGAGCTTTAATACAAGGCTTCGATAGTCTGCATTGACACGCCGTAGTGATAAGCCAGCTGTTGTTCACTGTATCGATACGGCTGTCCAATCGGGCAAGCCACTCTTGCGACACAAGATTCTTTGCACAATGAGTCAGCCTGTTTACGATAATCGATACAGACCTGAAAACTCAGCTCATCATTGTCCAGCGCTTTTGCCGGGCAAGCCGTCACACAGTATTTCGGCTGACAATTATCACAGGGTGATGACGCCTGCAGTAACGGTGTTTCAGTAAAATCCGTATCGGCCAAAACGACTGCTCGATAGGCAAACCAGCTACCCCATATATTATTCACGCCAACTTTAAACGGTGAATCAAAATGCCAGCCAGCCAGTCTTCCCAGCTGCTGTAAAGCCGGCACTGCTGCGTGCGAATCACTTAGCGGATAAACTATTTTATAAGAGCGGCAGTTGTGATTTTGCTTAAAGTAATTGTTCACACTTGCCGTCGCGTATTCATCAATCGGGTGTTTACTCAAACTAATGACAGAATCCAGATTTTTCCAGAGCATCTGACCGAGATGCCCGATAACAATTAACTGCTTATAATCGTGATCATTCGCCTCAGCTGCAGCAGCGGGATTGATAAGCTCTGCCGGCAGCTCAGACAGCTTAAAAATCG
Organism: Gammaproteobacteria bacterium; assembly: GCA_029881795.1. Taxonomy (GTDB): domain Bacteria; phylum Pseudomonadota; class Gammaproteobacteria; order SZUA-229; family SZUA-229; genus JAUVDT01. The sequence goes on along the minus strand of JAOULX010000006.1, from coordinate 46,883 downwards.
CATGGATATTCAGACCTTTTTGATCAAAATAATCACTGTTAAAAACGTCTTGTTGTGACTGGCTGTTTTTCATATCTGGTATCGTAACTAATTATCAGTAAAATCGTATCACCGAATACGATTAAATACTTGTGAATCTGAATTCAATGCTTTTATAATCAATCTCCCCCAATAATAAACAAGGAGAGAACAATGACAGCATATACCTGTGATGTATGTGGTATGAGTATTGGTAATATGACCTGTGGCAAGTGCGACAAAGAACTGGTCCATGGCACCATCACAACCGAAAGCGGCGAAACAGTTCATGTTTCAGAATGTCCCGATGGCCACGGCAAAGTGAAATCACCGATGTGCTGCGGGCAGGATATGACAGCCGGTTAAACGACGGGGGTGCCGGGCGATCTATTTCCGGCAGCCTGAATAACTGCAGATTTAATCTGCAGTTATATCACTGACTTTTGGCAGCGTAAACCAGAAGCTTGAGCCCTCACCTGTTACACTGTCCACGCCTATCTCGCCATTATTTTTTTCTACAAACTCGGCACACAAAATCAGTCCCAGACCACTGCCGGATTCATTATCAGTGCCCGCTGTAGAATAGGATTTTTTATCGACTCTGAAAAGACTGGGTATAACATCGTCGCTTATACCGATACCTGTATCCGTTATTGTTATCAGACAATGATCCTTTAACTCTTCAACAGTGGCGCGAACAGTACCACCGCTGCGGGTAAATTTAAGCGCGTTATTAATCAGGTTGCGCAGAATGGTCTGCAGCATATTTGTGTCGGCATAGACCCAGCAACCGGCATCGTTCTTTAGATCAAGTTCGATCTGTTTATTTTGAGCATGTACTTGAAAGAGATGCTGCATATTAGTAAAAACATCATGCAGGCTGAGCGCTCTGATATTGATCTGCACGCTGCCCTGTTGACTGCTGGCCCATGCCAGTAACTGCTCGAGAAAATTCTGTGTATCAAGCGTGGCTGTTCGCACCAGTTCCAGTTCTTCACTGGTAAAATCTTCCGCTTTAGTAATACTGCTGTTAAACAATGAAGCCAGGCTGCCAACCGGGCCTCTTAAATCGTGAGCAATAATAGAAAAAAACTTGTCTTTTGTCGCATTCGCTTTGCTCAGTTCGGCGGTGCGGATCATCACTGTCTTTTCAAGTTTTTGAGCGTATTCATTAGTTGTTTTTAATAACTCGGCTCTGGCTTCTTCTGTTTGCGCTCGGGACAGTCGCAACCTGTCTGCCAGTGCGAAAGAAAGCAAAATAGCATCGATCAGCATCCCGATATCTACCGCATGAAAGGCCAGATAGGTGTATTCAATAAAACCCATTGCAGCCAGACCGGTAATAAAGGAGCCGATAAATCCGGCAATCGCTGCTGTTAAAAAAAAGCGCGCCGCATGATTACCTGCCAGCAGAGACACAATACCCAGCACCAGAACAAATGGCGCGTATAGTAGTACCCAGAGAATAGAACTGGAGACATGTAAGCCATAACCACCGAGTGCTGTTAAACAAAACGAGAGCAGTATTAAAAGTCCGATGCCCAGCGACCAGCGCAAAGCCGTTTTATGTTTTGCTTGCAGTTCCAGAAAAACAATAGCAAAAACCAAACCCGAACCAACAAATAAGTAAATAAAGATCGAGTGAGCCCAGCTGTCCCATAGCGGTGAAGCCGGCCACAACAACTGATACAGGTAACCGTTATAGGTGGAATGCATTAATAGAAAAAACAATAAATAAGTGATATAGGCTGCGTAAACTTTTTCTCTGACTGAAACAAACAGCATCAGGTTATAAAGTAACATGGCGACAACCGCGCCATAGAGTATTCCCAGATAAAGCATTTCATTATTAACTGAATCTAAAAAAACATTTTTATCCCACAATGTCATGGCGACATGATAAGGGTCAACCGTGCGTGTACGCACCAGTAACTGACTGATGCCAGGTGCTATAGTTAATTCAAAATTAATATAATGATGACTCAGTGAGCGGTTCGAAAATACCGTATTGTCGCCAGCTTTAATCAGCGTTTTATTACCTGCCGGACTCACCAGAATGATCTCGATATCATCTAACCAGCTGGGTTCAAACACCAGCAGACGTTTTATAGGCGTTTTTTGCGGATTTTTTAGGGAAACTAAGAACCAGTGGGCACTGTTGCTAAAACCAAAACTGGCAACATTTTGTCCTGCCAGTTCATCATTTGAAACCGTTTGTGCCAATAACTCTTCTGCTTTTAGTTGATGCAAAGGATCTTCAACAATCTTTGCATAAGCAACTAATGCGACTTTATCAAGGCTCACATCTGCTGTTTTTAAAGCCTCAGCCGAAACAGCCTGTGTGCTGGCCAGCAGTAACAGGACAAGACTTAGAGTAATTAATAGTGGCGAACGACTGCGCACAAAAATGTTGTTTTGGGATTTGATGATTGTGCCTCGTACTGATTAATAAATTGATATGATCACAACCACTGCAAGTTCATTACTATCTTACAAATTACTCACGCATGTCAAGTAGCGCGCACTACAATTAATGATCATAATCAATATTTTAGAAGACAAATAGACAGCATAACCCTGCACGCTATCTGTTTGATGTGAGTACATAAAAAAAGCAGGTCCTTAAGGCCCTGCTTTTACATTCGCTAAACTGTGTCTCCGCATCATAGCTGATGCCCTTAAAAGCTTTTAGACACCACCGACCTCACCTTCATCTATCACTCCATTACAGTTATTATCAATGCCATCGTCGATGACTTCATAAGCATCCGGATTAATAGTCGCACTGCTATCATCACAATCCCAGCCCCAGCCGGATGACCGCACATAATTCTCTGGCTGTATAACAGAGTCAATGAAATCACTTTGAATGCCGTAACCATCGCCATCAGCATCACGATACCAGCGCGTGGTGTCCTGCCCGCCCTCAGCACTACTGACCAGACGCAGCGGTAATAGGCTGCTAATCGCCGTTGAGGCAGGCAAGCCGGTATCATTTAAATTCAGACTCAGCGCCTGAGTTAATGCATAAGAGTTGATGCTGCTCGACCAGAAATTTTCAATCGCTGTATTGGGCATCATCGTGCTGTCAAACATGCCTGCAACACCGGCTGCATCTGCCCGGTTTAAAAGGGAGTTGAGTTCTTTGATATTGGGTACTCGCCAACGTGTATTGGAGTAATTTTCTCCGGTGCTGCCATTGCTAACATCCCTGGCGCGGATCAAGCCATCAGTCCAGCTAAAAGTATTACTGTCAGCCAGATCTAATACACATTTATCAGCCGGCGTTGCACCGGCTGCATTGTAGTTATAACCTTCGGCGCACTTTTTCCACACTAAAGCGGTCACCGTATCGGTTATCGTGCCATCCAGATTATCAACCAAAGCCGCCGTATTGCTACTGCCTGATACCAGAATTGCATTCACACCGTTTGCTGTTGTGATATCAGCACTGTTCATCAAACCGTTAGCAAAGTCCACGGTCCAATTCATAGGCGTACTTGCAGAAGGCTCAACCACATCAGCGCTCCAGTACTGAGCACCGGCAATATTAGAAAAGAAGGAATTATTGGCTTTAATATACTGGCGATAATGCACTATCGAGAACAATTCGCTAGCCGTCGGTAGTCGCCAGTCCGTCCTGTTGCAATTGGATGCATGACTGACATCATTAAGAGCACTGATTTGTGTATCGACCTGACCCTGCTGCACCGATGACTGGGTGGCAGACTGCCATAGCAAACCGGTTACATTATCACGCACACAATGTTGCTCTGAAAAGATCGGGTTATCATCACCGGCATCATTGATATGGTCATAATCTGGCACCGTGTAATGCGCAGGCCATCCAATCCAGTTAGAACCCATTGCAGACCGGCCTAAGCCTCCGTCCTGATTGGGGTAGTTTGTCACCACCGTTGCATCCAGACAGTTATACTGGTCAATCGTCGTGCCATTAGTGCATTCAATCACCCCGGTATCGGGCAAAGCGTTTACGGTAATTTTAAATTCTTCGGTGCGCGATTCGCTGTTGGTGTATCGCGCCACTAACATCATGTAATAGGTTTTAGCAACCGAAACTGGATTACCGTTGACGCTGTTAATCGCAGTACCTGATGCATAATTTGTCAGTATGTCACCTGCCAGCAGCTGCGGATTTTCCGGTGTAAAACCTGCCATATCAGAGACATAAAGATCATACTGAATCGGTATTGGTGTGGCTAACGCGGACTGATCTATCGCCGCCCAGTCAACCACCAGCTCGCCGGCTTTAGCGCGCAGATTAAGACGCGGTATTTTTAACTTCACTTCGTAAACAAAATCTAATGTATCCGTACCCAGCACATTCTCAGCCACTAAAGACACATTCCACTTACCAATATGTTGAAGCGTCGGATTGTTTTCAAATTGATAGATTTCAGGATATTGGTACGGATTTACAGCCACCCCGAGCCAGTTTGAAGCCTGATCAGGATAATCACCGCTTATCGTCCAGTTATTGCTATAGCCGCCACTGTTGGCGATCGGAATCCACGACAGATCACCACCGCCATCATGCCAGACCGTCAGAGCATTTCCGCTCATACGGGTATCCAGTCTCGGTGCGCTGGTTAATAACAGCGAAATTGAAACAGGACCCAGATCTGCTGACGAAGCAGATACGGTGTTGGTTGCAGTTATAACAATGTTAGCGTAAATACCATTATCATAATGATCAACATAACCGGTAATTTCACCACTGCTGGGATCAATACTTGCCCAATTAGGCAGATTGCTTGCCGACCACTCAATATTTAAGCCGCTTTCAAGCACCGGCATGTAACTAAACAATACCGTGGAATCCGTTACTGTTTGCGTCACGCTTAATAATCCGCTAATTATTACCGGCCCGTCATCTGCCACGGTTAAGCTAAAGAAAGTGCTACTGGCCAGATAGTTGGCATCCGCAGCTTTGGTAGCAGTAATGGTTGTCGTACCATTAGCGCTGATGCTAATAGCGCCGGTGCCAGGATCGACAGTTGCAGTAGCGGGAGTATCACTGACATAACTAATAGCACCACTACCGGCACCACCTGTGGCAATGTTTGAAATAATACCGCCGACAGTCCGAACAACACTGGCCTGATTGTATTTTTCAAAAGCAATCAGCTGATCACCTTTATCAACCACCATCGTAAAGCCGTGGTTATTACCGGGCCCTGAGGCGTTGCTGGCGGTCACTGACAACGCCGTGAAAGTTCCGGCCGTTACGGGTGTGCCGGATATTTCACCGCTATTGCTGTTAAATGTTAAGCCAGCCGGTAATGTACCACTTAGCGACCATGTATCTGCCAGTCCACCGCTATTGCTAGGAATGAATGAATACGCCTGATCAACTTTGGCAGTTGCCGGTGTACCAGAAATAACCGGAATAAGCACCGAACTGCCGGTCACTGTAATACTAAAAGGGCCGTAACTGGACGAGCCTGCCGCATTCGTTGCAGTGATAATAATATTACTGATCACACCTTCATCACCGGCCAATGGCGCTACCATTAACTCACCGTTACTGGTATTGAAACTGAGCCAGCCTGGCGCACTGTTAATCGACCAACTAGCCGCCAGCCCGCCACTGTTAAGCGGCGCTAATTGAACCGTCTGATTGACATTCATATTAACATCACTGGCACCGCTCAGTAACGGTGCAATCTGAGTGACTGACAAATTAACAGCCAGCTCAGCATGGCCTGCCGGATCGATCGGGTGAGCGATATTGTTTTCTGCAATAATGCTAAAACTGATATTCGATGCAATATCCGATTCAGCTGGCACACCTTGTAAGGCACCGCTTACATTATTGATGCTTAACCAGGACGGAGCACCTGACAGGCTCCAGTTTTCCACCGGGCCGGCGTTATTGGTTGCGGTAAACTCGATGGCATTGCCAACCAGCAGCTCAGCTGCCGGCGCGCCGCTTAAGTCAGGCGCATACAACACCCGAATGGCGTGATCCAGCCGTGCAGTGGCACAGTTCTGATCGGTTACCTGAAATTTTGCTGTTTTACTGTAATGTGCCTGCAACTCGGTATTCAGCACCAGTGCTAACGGGGTGCCGGAAATCGTTCCGCTCAGCGCATTAAATATCATTCCCGCTGGCAAACTGCTGTCATTGTATTGACCCAGTACGTGGCTACCGTAACCACCGCTAGAAACCAGATAATTTGAAAAACTATACGACTGGTTTACATTCAGCATCGGTACTTCGCTGGCCAGCGATAAGACCAATTCAGGAGATACATCGATAGAAAAGGCTGACGAATTTGCAATTCTGCCGGAAGCATCTGTTGCCCGTACCACAAGCGGGCCGCTGTTACCCGACTGTGTGGGTATACCGTATAGGCTGCCGCTGTTTGCATCTAACTGCACCCCGGCCGGTAAGTTGCCGGAAATCACACTGTAGCTGACCGGGGCGAGATAACCATTGGGCACCAAACGTGACAACGCACCACAGGATGATATGTCAGATCCGACTGTGGCTGTCGATACCACATCAGGCGTAATGGTAAAGTCTGTTACATTGACCACGATATCGAGATTACGGTTTTCACCCGGCGCCAGTGTCACGCCACACTGTAACGGCGATGAAAACAACTGGGCATTCGGTGTACCGGAATCAACCAGTACTTTTGCACTAAAACATAACTCCTGTCCGGCAGGTACTTTATAATAATTGCTTCTCTGGCCAACCGGTAACGTCACTGTACCGGTACTAAAGCGCTCTGTTTTACCAACTACAACGGTACTCAGTCCGCTTGTATCAATCGAAGAATCAGACAAATCCACTTTTACTGAAATATTGCCCGTATCAACCGGGATATCGATATTCCACCAGGTGAAATGACTGACCTCACCACGCAATGCAAATCCGGTTTTTGAGGTGGCACTGGCAACCACTGTGCCCTCACCTTGCTGTATCCAGATACCGCTGTCTTCATCCAGATACCACAAAGGAATCTGATCACCGAGTGCCACATCAGATCCGTCCGGGTGTTGACTGATAAATAAAGGCAGTTCTATGACGGCTGTTTTACCGTTTGCTAACTGCAAGGGTTCCGAGTTTTTTGTAAAATTAAATTCAGTGGTTCCATAGGTCACAATAACCGGCACCTCAGCGCCAGCATCATCAATCGCACTAAAACTTCCGGGAAAGGCCTCAAGACCCGCCTCGGTTGAAACATCAACCGGGGTGATCTGCATTTCAATATCACCGCTGACCACCGCACCCGATGTATCCACAAAATCGTTGCCCTTGAGTTCTATCGAAGCACCGAACTGGCCTGTCAAAACACTTTCAGTATTGTTATTAAACGTTATGCTGGATTGACGCGGTATCATAACCACTTCAATCGAAGCAGAACTGCCTTCTGCGCCGGTCTGATGATTAATCACCTGGCTGGCAAAATTGTTTTTATCAAATACCAGAGTCATTGATGAGTCTACATCCAGATCATCAATTAGCAGCGAACCGCTAGTGTCACTGATTCCGTGAGATACGTTATTAACAAGAACATTGACAGCCGCTAACGCCGAGCCATCGGTAGAAATAAGGCGCACATCAAGTGATGCATGTGGAACATCTGCCGGCTGTTCATTTGAATGATTAAATAAATCACAAGCAGACAAGGAAAAGAATAAAAAGACTAAAACTATTTTGTTAACTGAAAATCTTTGTTGTAAAAACCATTTCATAAAATAAATCCCTTTATTGTTTATCCAGACCTATTAATGGCAGTTTGAGAAGCCAGACCACCCTGTCTGTTAATTTTTCATGCAGCAATTATTTTTCTAATTGAACTAGGCTAACATAAAACAATAGAGCTCAATATATGGATATACCCTGAGTTAACGCTACGTAGATTAGTCTATTCTTTTATTCTTAACCCAACCTTAAGCTCTATTGACCGCTTAGGCCGGTATCATGCACCACACAATACAAACTTAAAAATACACTCTATGATGAATTCTGATGAGGCGTTATTTTTTATGGGTGAATGGTATAATTTACTGCTTACATTTTGTTTTTTTGGCGAAATTTAACAGTGCATTTTTCTAATAAAAAATCCTCTCTTAGCCTCTCGCAGTCATCCGTAGTTAATAGCTAATTCGATAGATTTAGCTTTCGATCAAAATCAACACTTTGCCCTTTGTTACTAAATTACCAAGTAATACTCAGTTAACGATATTGAACACTGTCATCACTCTGACTCTTTTACCATTAAATTTCCACCCGTTTTATTCACAACACTGGGCAGTTGCAGGCTGCTTAATAATAAAAGGCTAATAAATAACTTGATTATTTAATGAGAATCATTATCATTCGCATTATCGTTTACAAATAGTGATTTGCGGACTTAATACCCATGAAAAAATCAACTTATTACCTGCTCAATTGTATCCTATTGGCTTCCACAGCGGCTTTTGCAGAGCCGGTGACTCATACCATAGATCAGCACAGCACTGCATCAAACACCGAGTTGGAAATGGAAAAAACACGGATTACTGAGCTTAAGTTACAGCTGGAGCAGACCAATGCAGCAGTTTCTGAACTACGTGAGCTGTTCAAAAAACTACACACAAAGAGCCACCCTGCTGTGGAATGGGAAGGCTATGGGGTGATCAATTACAGCCAGTATGATTTTTTTAGAAACGTACAGGACACGGTGCCAGATCGTCGTAGCAAAGTTGATCTGGAACGCCTGATACTGGAACCCAAGTTCAAGCTGAGTGAAACCATGATGTTTGAAGCCGAGCTGGAAATTGAGCACGGCGGCACCGGTTCTACCGTTGAATACGAGGCAGCAGAGTTTGGTGAATATGAACTTGAGCTGGAAAAAGGCGGCGAAGTAGTGGTTGAAAAAGCCCAACTAGAAATACATAGCAGCGCTGCGATAAACTGGCATATCGGTCATATCGTCGTGCCTTTTGGCATGATTAATCGCTATACCAAACCGACGGATTATTTCACCGCTAGCCGATCACTGGGTGAAGCCGCACTGATACCCAATACCTGGCATGAAACCGGCGTCGAATTATACGGCAAGGCAGCCGTGTTTAATTACCGCGCATTAGTTGTTAATGGCCTGGACTCATCCGGCTTTAGCAGTCAGAACTGGGTTGCTGGTGGCTACCAAACGCGCATGGAATTTGCCAATGCGGATGACCTGGCAATCGTGGCTGTGCTTGATTATCCGCTGGCAAACCACGGACTGATCGGTGCCGCGATGTATGCCGGTAACAGTGCCTCGAATCGTCATCAGCAAAACCTCGCGGTCAGCGCGAATGTCAATATCTGGGAAATACATGCACGTTACCAGCAAGGCCCGTGGATTGTCCGCAGCCAGGTTATGGCCGGTACTGTTGAAAATTCTGATCTGATTACCGATGCCAATAAAAACCTGGTCAACCAGGGTGTTCGCGGCATTTCTGCGACACCTGTCGGTCATGCGGCAGAAGCCGCTTATATTGAAGCCGCTTACAATCTGCTGCACTCGGGCACTGTCAACGGCCGGCTTGATTTGTTCATCCGCTATGATGAATTTGACACCATGGCAGCCGTTGAAGGCACGATTCAGGACAATCTGCGCTACCAACGAAACAGCACAACCCTGGGTCTGAATTACAAACCTCTGCCCAATATCGTTTTTAAAGCTGAACTGGCAGAGCACCAACATGCCGGTGAAATAGCCAACCAGTTCGATCATTTTGCGCTTGGCCTTGGCGTTACATTTTAACCCCCACCCTTGTTTGGAGATCAATATGAACCTAATACAATCATCCTTTTTATTGTCGATAGCCGCTTCTGCACTGAGCTTAGGCGCGTGTTCAGGCAGTGCGCCTGCCGGTAATAATAATTTGTATTACGATGCTAACCCGGTCATCAGTAATCTTGCCGACAATGTGATCGTCGCCAGTTATCAGGAATTAAATACAGAAGCCGCTTTACTGAAGACTGCCATCACTGCTCTCAATGGCAGCGATGATCTCAGCAGCGGTGCATTAATCAGCGCACAGAATGCCTGGAAAGCAACCCGCGGACCCTGGGAACGTAGTGAAGGTTTTCTGATCGGACCAGTCGATTCACTCGGCATTGATCCGAAACTCGATAGCTGGCCACTCAACACAGTTGATTTGGCAACTGCTGTCAACAGCGGCTTCAGCAGCAATGCAAGCGAAGATGTACAGGGCTTTCATACCATTGAATATCTATTATTTGGTGATGGCATTTTAAGCAACACTCGCAGCACTGAATTGAGCCCGAATGAGCTGACTTATCTGCAGGATTTGCTGACTAATTTCACTAGTCACACACAGACTCTGGTTGATGCCTGGACGATTCAGTACAACCCAAGCGATGTCAACAGTGGCCCTTATGTCAACGAACTCAAACTCACTGGCGATGGTCTTTACTTGTCACAGCTGGCCGTGATGGAAGAGCTGATCAATGGCATGATCGGCATTGTTGATGAAGTTGGCAACGGCAAAATAGCAGATCCGTTTGCGGCCGATATTAACAGTGCAGACACCACACTGGTTGAGTCACAGTACAGCTGGAATTCACTGACTGATTTCCATAACAATATACAAAGCGTACTCAATGTTTACAGCGGTAAAAAATCTTATAACCCAGCCGTCGATAGTATCTCAGACAGCCTTAACGGACTCTATGCTTTTGTGCAGGCACACGATTCACAACTGGCTGATCGCGTACTCAATGAAATCATCGATGCGATGCAAAAAATTGCACTGATCGATGGTGATGCTGATGTCACTAGCACCGATATCAGCAATCCGCTGACACAGATTCCATTTCGAGATGCTATCAATGATCCGGCAGGTCGTGTCCGTATCAGCACCGCAATAAACGCACTGGGTGTTTTACAAAGCTCTCTGCAAAATGAAGTAATCTCATTACTGTCGGTTACAGATTTCAATAATTAAAAGCGTTTAATAAACTGCCCTACAACACTGTTATTCAGTGTTGCAGGGCAAACAAACAACAGAGTTTATAAAATATGCCTACCTTTATTCGCAATAGCATCAGCTTGCTTTTAGCAGCTGTCTTTATCTGTAGTTGTGACAGCCCGAATAACAGCAACCCTGCAGCCGGCTTTATCAATGCCGTGATGCTTGGTGGGGATACCACCGACCTCACTGCATCTAACTCCAGCCATGGCTTTTCTGCACCGGCTGCAAACCTTAGCGAGACACAACTGGCAACACATTTGCAGGGTGATGCAGCATTTGAATTTGCTTTTGTTGCCGCACCCAATAATGATTATCCGCAACGCGATGGACTTGGCCCGGCCTTCAACAATAACAGCTGTGTTAAATGCCATCAGGAAGACGGACGCGGCACACCACCTGCCGGCAGCGAGCTGCTGCAAAAACTCGGCGCAAACGAATCACTGTTTTTACGCATCAGTATCGAAGATGGTAGCAACCTAAACTGCAGCGAAAAATCGCAGATGAATATTAATAATAACTGGTGTGCTCCGCTACCTGTTGAAAATTTCGGCACACAGTTATTTCATCGTGGTGTCGCCGACCTGCGAACCGATTCCCCCTATACTGGTCAGGCAGATGTACTCTATCGTTATCAAACCGAACTGGTCACTTATGCTGATGGCAGCACAATTACCCTGCGTAAGCCAGTATTTGAAATTGATAAACCTTATGACGCGGTTAATGAAAGCTCAACAACGATTTCACCTGCCAGCGCGATACTACAGAACACTGTCAGGCTCAGTGCACGGATCGGCCCGCCAATGATTGGTCAGGGTCTGTTAGAAGCGATTAGAGAAGCTGACATTCTGGCGCTAGCTGATCCGGATGATGCAGATGCCGACGGCATATCGGGCCGAGCAAATTATGTGTTCGACGCTATTAAAGCCAGAGCTGGTGAGCCACAACCTGTCAGTCTGGGACGTTTTGGCTGGAAAGCCAACAACCCCAGTGTCATGGTGCAAACACTGGGGGCATTTAATGGTGACATGGGTATTACCAGTCATTTATTCCCTGAAGAAAGTATTGCCGGCACTACGCTTTATGATAATTATATTGCCGCTACCAGTCTGCCGGCAGACAGTCGTGAAGTCTCCGATGACACCGCGAATGCCGTCAGCTTTTATGCACAGACCTTACATGTGCCGGCACGCAGAAATATCGATAACCCGGAGGTAAGGCACGGTGCTAGTTTGTTTCAGCAGTCTAATTGCACTGCCTGTCACAGCGCCTCATTTACCACCGGACAACATCCGCAGATTGCAGAGTTATCGAATCAAACAATATACCCTTTTACAGATATGTTATTACATGACATGGGCCCCGGCCTGGCCGATAACCGACAGGATTTTCTGGCCTCAGGTCGTGAGTGGAAAACCCGGCCCTTATGGGGCATCGGGCTGACGAAAACAGTTAATCCTTTGGCTGGATTTCTACACGATGGTCGCGCACAGAGTCTTGAAGAGGCTATCTTATGGCACGGTGGCGAAGCTGAAGCAGCAAAAGAACAGTTCAGAACCCTGTCGCAACAAGACCGTGATGCAATGATTATGTTTCTGCAATCGTTATAAGACTTACCGGGCTTGAGATATTTATAAATCGTATAAGAAAAAATTAAATAAGCAGACAGATAGTTGTCGAGTTGATATCTACAGAGCTGAGACAACCTTGTTTTAATAACAAGCAATGTCTCAGCAAAGTAGCGTTTAAGATAATTAAATTGAAAAGCGAGAGATAGCTTGCTGCAACTGATTGGCTACTGACTGTAACTCTCTGGTTGACTCTTCCATCTCTTGTGTACCATTTGCCGTTTCACTGGAAATATCACGGATATTAACAACGCTCTGATGCACATCTTCTGCAACGCGTGTTTGCTCTTCTGTCGCGGTTGCGATCTGAGCAGTCATATCCGTTATAGTTGCAACTGACTCGCTGATTTGTTTTAAAATATCATCTGCTTTAACGACTTCTTCAACACTGCTCTGGGCTTTTTCACGGCCACTTTGCATGGTAACAACGGCTTCTTTAGCACTGGATTGCAGCCGCTCGATAATTTCTCGAATTTCTGTGGTCGAGGTCTGGGTTTTTTGTGCCAGATTACGAACTTCATCTGCCACAACAGCAAAGCCTCTGCCCTGCTCGCCAGCTCTTGCCGCTTCAATAGCTGCATTTAATGCCAATAGATTCGTTTGTTCCGCTATACCTCTAATAACTTCTAAAACCGTATCAATGCTTTCACTTTCACGTTCTACTTTTTCAATGACGCGAGCTGATTGTTCAACTTCGCCAGCTAACTCCTGAATTGAACGAGACACGCGATTAACAAGCGCACTACCTTCACCAGCATATTCATTTGATTGCTGGGTTGCTGTATCAACAGCAACAGCACTATTTGCCACTTCCTGAACCGTGGCTGACATTTCAGTAATCGCTGTAGCAACCTGATCAATATCATTCAGCTGATTACTGACGCCGTTACTGGTACTTGAAGAAACACTGGATACCCTGTTCGATACCATTGTCATTGATTCAACCGAGTTTAAGATACCATTGATCAGTTCACGTAAATCACTGATCATTTTATTCAAATTACCTGCAAGAAAATGAATTTCGTTTGAAGTTTCGCTCAGGTCATCAGAACCAGATACATTCACGGTGGCTTTTAAATCGCCACGGCCCAGCGCCTTAATAGTTTCAGCGATTGAAGACAGCGGACGTAACCACTGACGCAATGCCAGAAAAACCAGCCCCATAATCATCAGAGCGCTGATGACAGACATGACAATCATACTATTACGAAGCGCCACACTGTGACGGGTGAATTCCTCGGTATAACTGCCAGCTGCGACTACCCAGTTCCAGCCTTTAACGTGTTTATAGGCAACTAGTTTATCCTTGGCCGGACCATTAGCCGTTTTCCATTTGTAATGCAGTACGCCAGCATCACCATCAAGCAGTTTATGGAAAATTTGATTACCCGATGCGTCTTTCATCGCAACAAGATTTTTACCTTCTAGTGACGGGTGAATCACCAGTTGTCCTTGTTTTTCACCTTGTGCTGCGGATATGGCATACACATAACCGGTTTCACCAAACTTTATGCTGGATAAACTTTCTTTAAGCGCCTGCATCGCTTTGGTGTAATTGAAACCTACATACAAAATACCCGCTACCTGACCGGCTTTATCTTTAAAAGGAATATACTTGGTCATGTAATGACGGCCAAACAGATAGGCTGGCCCCATATAAGTATCACCGCGCATCAATATGTCATAACCAGGGTGATTTTTACCCAGCAGCGTACCAAAAGCCCGCTCATTATTGGCTTTACGAAGTGAGGTCGATACCCTCAGAAAATCATCACCATAGCGCATAAAAATAGTCGCACTACCACCGGTCATACGAGTAAACTCATCCGGTTTGGAAAAATTACCATTAATGACCTGGCCGTCATTACTTAATACAGGCGCTGAGTATTTACCAATAGCAACACTCGTTTTACTATCAATCACCATTTCGCCAGGAAACATATTAATAAAAGCATCAGCTAACTGATTGGTACGTTGAGTCAAATTCCGGTGAAAAAACTCAAAATTACCCGCAATCAGTCTGACTTCACGATCCAGCTCATGTTCAACAGCTGAAATCGCATCATCATTTGTTTTGTCAGACACATAGAATATCAATATGGAAAATATCAATGTCGTGATCGCTAAAACCATTAGCGCCAATTGATAGACAAGCGATAACTTGCTGAATTTACTGAACATTTTATAAAACCCTACAATTAAAAACAAAACAGTAGATATAATAGTCGAATTTTGTGAATTCTCAGGTGTTTCGTTAAAAAAAAGAGTTTAAATAGCTTTATGTAGTGTTTTCACAGTCCAACATTCAATCGATTACTATTTATGATAACCTGTTTTTTAGCAAAGCCATTCCTGATCTATAAAGCGCCGATACTTTCTTAATACAGGCAGTAGTTTTGAATCTGCGAAAGAACAGCCTGTTTTTTTCGGGTCTATTTGTTGCTGTTTACCTGTTGTCGTCGCGTCGTGTCCGGCTCCAGTCAGTAGCAGCTCTAGCATGGGCTGATAACCAGCTTGCCAGGCCGTGATATTTTCAAAACGATGTTTTAAGTTCGCCAATATACCCATCCCGGAATAATCAAGATCACCCCAAAAATAGACCGGCCATTGGGTATCACCATTTGCGATCCACCACTGTCTGAATTCTTCACTATTTTGTTGGCAACTGTATTCAGAAAAGTGCAGAGACACCCCTTCCAGATCTCTTATCCGCTGTGCACTGGCTTTAAAACCAGCACTATATACTAAGGCCATACCATCAACTATTGCCGGCACGCCTGCAATGGCCTGTGTATAACTATCCTAGTTTTCAATAAATAAAATACCTTGTATGTTTTCTGGAAGAAAAACACTGACCATGACAGGTCTGACTTTGATCTTTATCTGAGGATATAGTTGTCTGACTATTTCCTCTTTTCCATCAAGAAATTTCGAATCTTGCCAAAAGCAACATGCACTTAAATTTCGCAGTGTTAATTCTTGATTTAAATATTCACAAATTTTCGTAAAACCCTGAACCACTTCAACAGGTGTTTTTTGTTTAACCGATATGTGTCGTGCAGATAGCTTTTCTACAGAACCAGGGAAGTATGTTTTGTGTTGTTGTACTGTATTTTTCCATTGCAGTGATTTTGATACTACAAATGGCCGATTAAGCCAAAGCCGCAATGTTTCTTCGGCATCAGGTAAAAACTTGATACGGGCTCCACAATATTCAGGATCATATTCATTACGCTTTTTATTTTCTTTATAAGTAAATACACAAAACTGAGTATCTTGTGGCTTTATTTTAAATATTGTTTGCAATGAATGCCACATCAAATCAGAATTATCATCAATAACGAATAATTTTGGTAATAGCTTTTCTGTTAGGGTAAAGCCCGGTACTGCAACAGGATTGTTATCTAATTTATCAAGCACATTATGTAACAATGCAACTATCTCAGGCTGATCCTGCAGCCATGCAGGCTGTAGATTAGCATCACCCATCTGCAAACTCTTTCATAAAGTCCATTTCTGCTTGACGATACTCTGTTTTTCGATGGTTGGCCCAGAGGGTTTTTATTTTGTCGCTGTTGCATTGTTTGCGGTCAACCCAGACCCGGGTTTTGAGTTCGCCTCTGGGGTTTTCGCTCGGGCATTTGGCAAACACAAATTCATTGCTGACCAAATCCATAAACGGGCCGCTTTTACTCGATGGCATAATGAATACCAGCTGCAGGCCCAGACTCCGTGTCAGATAATCGATAACTTCGCGTGAACGTGATTCGTCCATTTTTGAGAAAGCCTCATCAACCAGCACCATACGCAGATGACTGAGGCCTTCAGAAAACCTGAAGGCCGAAGTGATGGCTGCCGAGCGAATAATATAAGCCGGTGTTTCCAGCTGGCCACCGCTGCCGGTGCCATATTCACTGAGTGCAATCGGTTCTTTGCCTTCGACTTCTTTGTAAATTTCATATCGCCGGTAGTTTCGATAATCTGCGATACGCTCAAGTTCACTGAGGGCTTTTTTCTCATCCTCATCCAGCAACATTTTCATCAGCTGGTCCCTGACTTTTTTTGATTTATCGGATAACGGCATATCAAACAGATTCATTTCTTCCCCCAGCGTCGGCTGATTGATCACATCGTCAAAGAATGTGGCGTACTCTTTATACTCTGGCATCCACTGACTATCAAAACGAAAACTTTCCTGATCGGCTCCAAATTTATGATGATGCAGCTCATTGTTTAATAATTCGATCTGTCGTTTACCACTGCTGACAGCCTGATGAATGGTATGACACAGATGAGTCACGAAGGCGTTGTTAAAACTTTCTTTTAACTGAGTCAGTTTTGAATGTTTTTCTACCAGAATATTGTTTTTTAAGCGATTGTAAACCAGATCTAGCTGCTTATGGGTCTGACATATCAAACTGAACAGACCGTGGTCATAGCGGCCTGAATAATTTTCGTATACCAGACTGTCTGCAGGTAGACAGTTATCATTATGCTGCTGAACAGACTTCGATAGTTTTCTTTCGAGTTCATGCAACTGCGTTTCTGTTTCCTGTAAAAAATTATTCGCTGTGGCTTCATTAATATGAGTTGCGTCAACATCTGCCGAATCGAGTTTTGACTCGACATCAAACTCCGGCCACTGGCTGACTATTGCTCTTAAATTTTGTTCGCTTTGTTCAACTAGCTGCTGTGTTTTATCTTGCTGATCTGAAAGTTTTTCACAGTCACTTGAGGTGTTTTTTATCAGCTCATCAAGTTTGCCTTTTTCTTCTAGCAAATCACTGTGCTGTTGTTGATATCGCTCCTGTTGTTGCTTCAAATCTTGCAGCGACTGCTCCAACTCATTGTGTTCCGATAAATCAAGCTGACTCATCAGCTTTTCAATTTTCTGAATTTCACGCTGACCTGCCATCAATGACGACAGTGTTTCGGCATAGCTCAGCAGTTTTAATGATCGTATATTATCCTGCACTCTGGCCAGCTGTTGCATCTGGTCATTGGACTGTTGCCACTCATCTGTCAGTAGCTGCAGCTCCTGCTGTTTGGCTTTAAGTGCGCGCTCACGGGCTGCCACCCCAAACACCAGCTCGGCATCGGTTAAATCACAGCGCCACATACTGTAGCTGCCGGCAGCCATGCCATCACTGGTTAAACCACGACCGCATGATTTAAGCTCTTCAGCGGTTTCCACCATTAGCACCGAACTGTAACTGGCCGTTAAGTAATGCTGCGCTGTCGAATGCGAACAGTCTAAGACCTGTAAAATAGAATTGCTTTGCTGGCGATTTTTTTCGCTGTCGCGGCGGGCCTTGCTGCCCTGTATCACTTTGGCACGGTTATCACGCCCGCTCAGCTGACGAATAATCTGAATCGCTTCGGCTTCATAAGCCTCATCGACAATAATGGAAAAACGTGCGCCTCCTAAATAGCCTTCAATCGCCATTTGCCAGCGTTCGTCGGTAACTTCAACATGATCGCACAGCACCCTCGGGTCAGCCTGCGGGCAGGCTACTTTTATAGCTTCTAGCGCTCGTTGCACAAAACCAGGGTAACTGACTTTGTGCTGTTGCAGGCGCTCAATTTCGTGTTGTTTTTGCTGTCGCAGTTGACCCAGCTTTTCATAACGTGAACGGCTTTTATGCACTTCTGCACTTAACTCTTCAAACCGGCTCTGTTGATTGTCGTGCTGATGCCAGTACAGGTAACAGCGGTTATGAAGGTTTTGCGCAATACGAATATGATCCAGATGTAATTCAAGCGCGGTTAAATCATCGGTCAAATCTTTTTGTAAAATAGAGTGTATGTCGATGTCCGCTTTATCACCCTGTTTAAGAACATCCTTAATTAGAGCCATGCTTTCAAAGTCGGTAAACTGCAGCAGTAACTGTCGGATCGATTCGGATTGCAGTTCGCGGTTTAGGGATTCTATATTCTGAAAATTACTAACCTGCTCCGCATCCTGTTTTAGCAGCTGCTGCGCTACCTCAATCATTTGCTGCTGATGCTGTTTCAGCTGGCTATCCAGTTCATCTTTTTGTTTTAAACTACTGATACCCAGGCGCTGGGCCTCAAGCTGAACTCGCTGTTCATGCAGCTGCTTCAGTCGCTGCTGCGCTTCGCTTGTTTCAGTCTGGTTTTCTTTCGACTGTGTACGATATTGTGTGCGCTGCTTGCTGGCTTTTAAGTAATCTTTCTGCCGTGCTTTGTGGCGATGCATCGCCAGCGTGTACTCCTGTGTATTATAGTCAATCCAGCGCTCGACATAGTCGCCAGCATATTGCTCAGCCTGTTGCAGTATTTCAATAGACTGAACCAACTGAGCAGCATCTTTTTCCATACCATGAATGGTTTTTAGCTGACCCGAAATTGAGCGAATCGCCTCACCCAGATCTTTTTTCTCAAGTATTTCTTCTGATACAAATTTATTGATACTTTGTACCGGTTTATAAGCCATGAAGCGAGAGAAGGCTCTGGCTGCATTCATCGCTTCCTGTTCTGTCACTGAATCACTTCGGCCCTGTAATGCACCGTATAAGCGGCGCAAGTAAGCACGTTTTTTTGCATCGTATTTTTCCACATGACGCTTACCGAATTCCGTTATCAGAAGGTTGCTGATTTTGTCCATCGGCACGATGTATTTACCACCGACATCCTGCCGTACTAAATGATGAATATTGAGCTGTTCACCCGGCAATATTAAAAACAACAGATCTTCCTGTCGTGCTACTTTTTGTTTGCCGGTCTGATCAAGCCAGGCTCGTACTGCAATCAGCGCAGTAAAGGGTTCTGTGGTCTCTCCTTGAGTGGGGTGAAAAACCGCCGCCAGATAACCATCAGTCGCATCATTAGGTCGCGCATAACTGCCATCATCGCAGCCCAAAACATACGAAGCCAGGGTACGCACTCGTTTTCCACCACGACCTCGCTGGGTTGTTTCATCCTGCCCGGGGTTATACTGAAACAGGTTTTCATGCGCTGCCGTCATAATGGTTTGGATCGCATCGCCGACCGTGGTTTTACCAGAACCACTGCCGCCGGATAATAAATTAACCGGCCCCATGTCAAACTCAATATTAGGGATGTTTCCCCAGTTAATGAAAATAAATTTTTTTAAAAACATCGGTCTTATTCCGTCTCTTCTGTCGCTGCTGACTCAGACCCGGTCTGATGCAAATTATCGGTCTCGTCGGGCGCAGGATGTGCTGTGCTTTGCAGCGCATTGATTGCGTCATCATTAACAAAGCTAACTATCATAGGATGAATTTTTAACCAGGCCTCGGCTTTTAACACATCATCTTCCTGATTGTATTCAATCAGCCGAAGTTTTTTACAGCGCGCGAATAAATGCCGTCTTTCGGCCGGTTTTTCAGGCAATGAACGGCCTATAATATTTTTCATCGCAATGTTAATGGCTTCAAACGATTCGGTAACGTAACCCTGATCATCGAGTTTGGCTTCTCTCAGGGCTTTATCGTATTGCAATCGCAGAACCAGTATCAGTGCCACTTCCTGCTGGCTTAAACGGGCACGCAAACTGCCGGCAAAGGCCTGATTATCAGCCTCTTCCATACCCGGCACCTGACTAGAAGGCGGATACAGCCGAAGGTATTCGAAACGTGTGTCATGGAAAACCTGCACACCTATCATCGCCAGATATTCGTTAATCAAGTCGGCGATCCGCAGATAGCGATCATACAACTGTTGTTCAGTCTGGTTTTCATGTCGCGACAAGACACTGTAGTTAAGCAGGCGAATCAGCAGTTCACGAAACTCACTGATGCTGACATTTTCTTTTTGCAGCTGTTGTTCTATCAGATCGGTAATCATATTAATTAATAGCCTGTTGATCTTTTTCAACCAGCTCGATAACAAAGTCATCGAGCTGATCATAATATTCGGTACTGGTAGTTTGCTGGTTATAACGCAGCTTGAAGGCAAACTCGGAAGAAATATTGGCAGCAGATGCAATTTCTATGGCATGTGCTGACATTAATAACTCGCGCGCATTGTTAACTGGCAAATGTTTACTGTGAATACGGTGACCATTTTTTAATGCGGCAATAACATACTGGATCTGATCCTTACTATTGACCTGAAAGGCTTTTTCCAAGACCTGCTGGATAAACAGTGTTTTGCGGGATTCTTTACCGACTTCCTGCTGAGTTTCTACCGCGCTGTTGACCAGCCGCTGGCTGCTCACACTGTGCAGTTTAAGCGCAGAGGGATCAACAAAACCAACTGATAAACCCGACATAGCTTCTGCCATGGCTTGCAGTTTGCTGGTTTTTTCCTGCTCGGGCATTTCGGCCAGCGCCTGACATAATGCTGGTAAGCCTCCCTGATCACTGTAACTGTTGTAACTGAGTTGACGGATAATAATATCCGCACGCCGGGTGAAACTGTGTAGCGCCTGACGCAAGGCCGGCAACATGATTTCACTGGCACTGTGAATGCGCCCTTCTATACCATTGAGTATGCGTAAATACAATGAGGCGTTGTCGGCACTGCGCAACTCCGGCGCCATTTTTCTCAGTTCTTTTTCAGCACTGGCTTTAAAATCATTTTGTTTGCGATGGGCTTTTCGAATCAGTTGCTGTATTTCTTCGCGGTGTTTTTCCACACTGTCACTCGACATACGAATCGACAGATCCGGCATAAACCGCTGCTCCATAAAATCAAAAAAGTCATCGCTTGCCTGTTGTACGACTTGCTGCGATTCCACTTCTTTTACCAGCTGACGTTTACGTTCATCGAGTTCGGCAATCACATCACTAAAGTCACTGATGATTCGTGCCGATGCTTCATAAGCATCGAGCAAATCGTAAACATCACCGCGTTCAACAAAAGATTGAAGTGCGTTGCGGGTATTGCGGGTATTGCGGTGACGGGTACGAAACCCGGCACCGGCAGTTTCTACCATTGGCTGGGTAAATAAACGCCCGACCCGGCTAAAACCATAGGTACTCTGCAAGGTGGCCTCGTCGGCATGACATTCCAGCCAGCCATGCTCCAGCAACAGATTGCGCACCCAGTTGGCCTGCTCTCTCTCACTTTTGCCGGAAACGACAAATTCGCTGTCTTCATCTTCATCCAGTACCGGGGTTCGGGTTATCGCATCCTCGAAGCATTCAAGCAGTTGATCCTGAGTGAAAGCACGTGAATAATCAGCCTGATCACCGTATAAACGGGCATACAGCACGCGCAGACATTCCATTACCTGCTCACGGTATTTACCGGAAAATGGACGGAAGAAATATTGGCGGGTTTCGATAAAAAACATCAGCGCATTGTACGCGTTAAGTCAGTTTAAGACCATTCGCATAAGCCTAATCCGGGCAAGATTTTAAGATCATAAAATGATCAAAAAACACACACCATGGCAGGCAATTAATGCGCAATCTGCTGAGTTAAATCAGTCCATTGTCAACTGTATTGATGCGGTTAAATCTATTTTTGAAAATTTCTTGGCTATCATAACGGCTGAATCGGTATTGGCTTCAATGGCTGTTTTTAAGGCATTCAATGCGACAGGCTCACCGTGCACCAGAACCAGCGGTGGTGCATTATCAAAGTGCTGAAACCAGCTAAGTAAACCGGCCTGATCGGCATGCGCCGAAAGCCCACCCAGAGTATGCAGTCGGGCGTTAACCTGAAATGTTTCGCCCCACAAACGGATACGTTTACTGCCATCAACCAGTTTGCGGCCCAGTGTACCTCTTGCCTGAAAACCGGTAATGATCAGGTGACAATCTTTGCGCCAGATATTGTGTTTTAAGTGGTGTTTGATACGCCCGCCAGTGCACATGCCACTGCCGGCGATAATGATCGCACCTGATTTGATGCTGTTCAATGCCATTGACTGATTCGCGGTACGGCACAGTTGTAGATTAGGTAGTAATGGGCTGACGCTGTTTTTTTGCCACAGCTCACTGGCCTCCTCATCATAAAGCTCGGTATGTTTGGTATAGACCTCAGTCGCACTTATTGCCATTGGACTATCGAGAAAAATCTGCCAGCGCGCAAGATCCCAGTCATCATAATGCTTCGCAAATTCATATATCATACGTTGGGTTCGGCCCACGGCAAAAGCCGGAATAATAATATTACCCCGCTCACTGTTAGCCTGACAGAGGATTTCTGTCATTTCCTGACAGGTCTGCTCCGAAGTGCGGTGCAGACGATCCCCATAGGTTGATTCCATGATCACCAGATCGGCTTGTTTAATGATCGCCGGATCATGCAAAATCGGCCGTTCGGGATAACCGATATCACCACTGAAAACGATTTTTCGTTGTAGCCCATTTTCCGATAACCAAAGTTCAATAATGGACGAGCCAAGGATGTGGCCGGCATCCGATAACTTAAAACTGACCGACGAAGACAGTTGCAATGTCTGTCCGTATTCCAGCGGGTGAAACTGCTGCATCGCATTTTGCGCATCCTCTACCGTGAAATAGGGCTCGATTAATTCCAGTCCTTTACGTTCACGTTTGCGGTTCTCCCACTGGCTTTCACGTTCATTTAAGTAGCCGGCATCCTGCAACATAATGCTGCATAAATCACGGCTGGCTCGGTGGCTGTAAATTTGTCCTTTAAAGCCTGACTTGACCAGAAATGGAATACGCCCTGAATGATCAATATGTGAATGACTAAGTATGACCGCATCAATCGTAGCCGGGTTAAATGCAAAATCATCGGCATTGTGCTTTTCATCCTGCTGACTGCCCTGCACCATCCCGCAATCCAGTAATATCCGGCTTGCGCCTGCCTCGATCAGATAACAGGAACCGGTGACTTGCTCAGCTGCGCCGTGAAATTCTATATACATAAGGTACTTTTACTCTATTTTAATGCCCTGAGCCAGTCAGATTTTTGTCCGCGACATCAGATCAATGGCCAGCGTTTAATTTCTGCATAAACAACACCCCGAGCTGTTGTCGATGATAGCAGTAACACAAAATCTGTCACCACCCATGACAGCAGGCTGATTGTTTCATTTTGTTTTATTTCAATGCTTTTTTTCAGCCGTGTCAGATGCGGTTTAAACAACTGCTGTGGCAAGCTAACTGAACAGCGACGACACTGCTGCTGCAAACTGGCCTGCAGTGTCTGCAGTGCTTTGTGTATTGTTGCCGGCGCACACCAGCTAATTTCAGATTTATTCCAGTAACCTATTTATTGAGCCGCAGCTGAAATTTACTGACGATGATTTCATCTGCTGTCGATAACAAACACTGTGTTACAAGCTGCTCGATCGGTGCTGTGTAACACAGTGTCAGCTGCATCAGGCTGGTTTTGCAGCTGACAAGCCTGTTGATAAAATTACTGAGCCAGAGTAGCCGGTGGAACTAATGCCAAGAACAAGTGTTTCGAAGTCGTCATTAAACAGATTTTGCAATAAACTTTCGGCCATATCGGACACGCTGAATGTTTATTTTACAATGTTTACCACAAAAAATAACAGCGCAAAAAAAAAGCCTGAATCAATCAGGCTTTTTTTTACAAGTTTTCAGTGTCTATGAAAACGGGTGACGCAGAACAATGGTTTCATCACGTTCGGGGCCAGTTGAAATAATATCAACAGGTACGCCAACCACCTCGGCCAGTTTATCGAGATAATTTCTCGCTGCCTGAGGTAATTTATCCAGCTCCTGGATACCAACGGTTTGTTCACTCCAGCCAGGCATCGATTCATAAATCGGTTTGCACTGCTCAAAAGCATCGGCACCAACCGGTGGCAATCTCAGGGTCTGTCCTTTGTATTCATAAGCGGTACAGATCTGGATATTTTCAAGACCATCCAGTACATCCAGCTTAGTGATACATAAACCGGTGATGCTGTTTACCTGTGCGGCACGGCGCATGGCAACGCCATCAAACCAGCCACAGCGACGGCTACGGCCTGTTGTGGCGCCAAACTCATGACCTTTTTCACCCAGATACTGGCCGATCTCATCAAATAATTCTGTCGGGAAGGGACCTGCACCAACACGCGTTGTGTAGGCTTTAGTGATACCGAGAATATAATCCAGATCTTTTGGGCCGATACCCGAACCAGTACAGGCTCCTCCGGCAGTTGTGTTTGATGAGGTCACATACGGATAAGTACCCTGATCAATATCTAGCAAGGTACCCTGCGCACCTTCAAACATGATGCTGCTGCCTTGCTGGCGCAGCTCAAACAATAAACCAGGAATGTCGGCGATCATCGGAATCATTTTCTCGCCATAAGCCAGAGTTTCATCCAGTACCTGTTGGTAATCAACAATCTCTGCTTTGTAATATTCTTTCAGTGAAAAATTATGAAAGTCCATTACTTCTTTTAATTTGTCAGCAAAAGCAGATGAGTCCAGTAAATCACCAACCCGGATAGCACGGCGTGAGACTTTGTCTTCATAGGCCGGGCCAATACCACGGCCGGTGGTACCGATAGCTTTTTTGCCACGGGCCAATTCACGGGCCTGATCGAGCGCCACATGGTAAGGCATGATCATTGGGCAGGCTTCTGATATTTTCAAACGCTCAATAGCCGGAATACCACGCGTTTCGAGCATCTCAACTTCTTCAAATAAAGCACTTGGTGATAGAACAACACCATTACCGATCAGGCACATGACGTTGTCGCGCAAAATACCGGATGGTATTAAATGTAAAACGGTTTTCTCTTTGCCAATAACCAGTGTGTGACCGGCATTATGTCCGCCCTGAAAACGCACCACTGCAGCAGCGCGATCCGTTAACAGATCAACAATTTTACCTTTACCTTCATCGCCCCATTGGCTGCCAAGTACTACGACATTTTTTGCCATTTTATTTGGCCTCCACTACGTGCCATTTATCGTCAATATTTTGAATCATTCTGTTGCAGTTCATCACTGCTGCATCGGCTTGTTGTCCGGGAAGAAGATGTATCACCGCTTCACCATCCGCACGTAATGATTCTATTAAAATTTGTAAAGCTGGATCGCTATTAGCCGGTGCCAGAATGGCCGTATTAAGATCAACAGCGGCAACATCACCGAGATTGATCAGAGTTTTCAGGTCGGTACTGAAACCGGTTGCCGGTCTTGCCCGTCCAAACACTTCACCGATCTCATCATAACGTCCACCGCGAGCGACTTCCTGACCCTGCCCCGCGACAAAGGCGGTAAAAACAATACCGGTATGGAAGTGGTAGCCGCGCAACTCGGCCAGATCAAAATGCAAATTAAGATCACTTCGTCTTGATTGCAGCACCCGGGTAACCTGCTTCAGATAATCCAGTGCCCGCATAACATCATCAGATGCCGCTTTTAAGACAGTGATTGCACGGTCGATGGTTTTTTCATCGCCGTTAAGTTCTGGCAAGGCCAGTAACATCGCAGCCACATCACCATCCAGCTGAAGCTCGCTGATAAAGTCATTAATTTCAGGTAATGCTTTACGCTGCATCATATCAAACAGCTCAGCCTCATGTTGAGCTGACAGCTTAGCCTGTTTCGCTAATGCACGGTAAATGCCGACATGCCCGAGATCTAGATAGACCTTATCCAGACCTGCCATTGACAGTGTTCGCAACATTAGCTCGATGACTTCAGCATCACTTTCAACACCGGCGTGACCGTAAAGCTCTGCGCCTACCTGAATCGGGCTGCGAGAACCGGCAAAGCCGTCAGCTCGGGTATGTAATACCGTGCCGATATAGCACAGTCGGGAAATCTCACGTTTAAGATGATGTGCATCGATACGGGCGACCTGTGGGGTCATATCAGCACGGATACCTAATGACTTACCGGTTAACTGATCGATCAGTTTAAAAGTCTGGATATCAAGATCATAACCGGTACCGGTTAACAGTGAATCCAGATAATCAACCGTAGGCGGAATAACCAGCTGATAACCCCAACTGGCATACATATCCAGTATCTGACGACGTAAACTTTCAAGTTGGGCCGCTTCGGCTGGCAGGGCTTCTTCTATACCCTGTGGCAATAGCCATGCTTCGTTTTTTTTCATTTAACTCTTATTTCTAAATGGTGATTCTTTAGCTCAATAGATAGAGCAATATGACACCGGCCAGCATACTGGAGAGGCCGATCCATCTCAATGCGTTATCCGAAAACTGACTGATTTGTTGCATGGTTTCACGCCATTTGATCGGATTGAGAAACGGCATTATACCCTCAATCACCAGTAGGAGTGCGACCGCATGTAAAATTTCATTCATTTCAGGATCTTAATTCAGTTCTAACAGTCCATAAAAAAGCCGGAAGAACTCTTCTTCCGGCTGCTTTTTGCTTGAGCCTGCTTTATTTTGCTTTTTTGCCGTCCGAATCTTTAAGGTAACGGAAGAACTCGGAATCCGGCTGAATCAGCATAACGTCTGACTTTTCTCTGAAAGTTTCTTTATAAGCCTCAAGACTACGATAGAAACGGTAGAACTCACGGTCTTTAGAGAAACTTGACGCGTATATTTGAGCTGCTTTGGCATCGCCATCACCGCGCAATATCTCAGCTTCACGATAGGCTTCTGCAAGAATCACCTTGCTCTGCTTATCGGCATCGGCGGTGACACGTTCAGCGGCTTCTTTACCTTGTGAACGGAATTCACGGGCATCACGTTCACGTTCGGTGCGCATACGCTGATAAACTGACTCACTGATTTTTTCGGGGTAGTCAATCCGCTTGATCCGCACATCGACAACTTCAACACCCAGTGATTTAGCTTTATCACCGGCTAACTGAGTCATGATACCCATGATTTCAGCACGCTCACCAACAATAACTTCCTGAATGGTGCGCTTACCGAATTCATCTCTCAGACCATTGTTGATGATCTGATACAGCAGCAGACCGGCACGACGCTCATCACCACTGGTGGCTAGAAAATATTTCTCAACATCATTAATGCGCCACTTGATGAATGAATCAACAATCAGGTACTTTTTCTCAGCGGTTAAAAAACGCTCTGGACGCTGATCAATGGTCAAAATTCGGGAATCAAATTTACGCACATTATTCACAAAAGGAATTTTCCAGTGCAGACCCGGGGTGAAGTCTGAACGCTCAATCGTACCAAACTTTAACAGAATGGCCTTTTCACGCTCATCCACATAAAAAGCAGATGAAAATATTCCAATAAGAGCCACAGCGATAACAACAGGGATTAACTTATTCATTATCTTGTCTCCCTTGAGCGTGACGGAATTCTATTTCTTAAAGTATCTACATCTGTACCGGCATCTCTTGCGGCATCACCTGCACTCAATGAATCGAGCACATTAGCTGATTGCTTTGATGACATTCCTGAGCTCTGTAAAATCTTATCGAGCGGCAAGAACATCATATTGTTGCCGCCTTTAACATCAACCATCACCTTGGTTGAATTACTTAGTACCTGCTCAACCATATCGATATATAAACGATCACGGGTTACACCTGGTGCACGTTTATATTCTTTTAATAAAGCAGTGAAACGTCCGGCATTACCTTGTGCACGGGCAATCACTTCGGCTTTATATGATTCTGATTCCGCCGTTAAACGCGCGGCTGCACCACGGGCTCGGGGCACGACTTCATTTCGATACGATTCGGCCTCGTTAAGAAAACGCACCTTATCTTCCAGCGCCTTATTAACATCATCAAACGCAGCCTTTACCGCTTCAGGTGGCTTTGCCTGCCGGATATTAACCTCTGTAATGGTCAAACCAGTCTTATATTGATCGAGAATATCCTGGGTTAATTTCTGAACATCGGCTGCAATATTTGCACGACCCTCAGTGATAACAAAATCCATATTCCGGCGACCGATGCTTTCACGCAGCGCACTTTCAGTAGAGTTTTTCAGGGTTATTTCAGGGTCTGCGATATTAAATAAATAATCTGTCGGGTTATCGACACGGTATTGGATCGTACCTTCAATATCGACGATATTTGTATCTTGTGTCAGCATGGTTTCGTCGACACCAATCGAATAAACCTTGGAAACATTGACCTTGATAACTTTTTGAATCGGACGCGGTAAATGCCAGTGCAAACCACTCTGAACTGTTTCTTTATAGGCACCAAATTGCAGGATGATACCGCGCTCAGCCTGTTCAATTTTATAAATGCCGGAAGCCGACCATAACAACAGGATTATGACAGCGATGAAGCCCATTCCGAGACCGCCATTTGACGATAAGGAAGAGCCGCCTTTTTTGCCGCCACCAAAAATTCCACTCAGTTTCTTCTGGAAATTACGCAATGCTTCATCAAGATCCGGTGGGCCCTGATTATTGCCTTTATTTCCACGGTTGCCCCATGGGTCTTTCTGGTTATCGTTATTACCAGGCTCATTCCAAGCCATATGTAAACTCCAATTGTTTCAGTCTTTAAAAAAATGACACATCAAGTCTGATGTGAACTACGCATTTTATGGGTGATGCTAACCACTCGCAAGGCTTTTATTCGTTAAAAAAATATCGATATCCAGCCCTTCACGGCTGGCAAGCTGCTTCAGATCGCGTCTGGCCACCGATAGTTGCAGTACGCTGTTACCGGACTCATCGGTGGTTTCTTTCTTAATCGCGCCTAAATCAAACAATAAAGCCCTGATTCGTGCCTCTGCCGGGCTTAGGCAAATCTCAGTCTGAACCAGATCCTGTTTAAAACGCTGCATCAGCACATTTTTTAACTGATCAAGGCCTGCATTCTTTGCAGCCGAGACCCAGATCCGTTTAACCTCGTCCTGCTCATCGCGGTCAACCCACGGTTGCAGATCAAGTAAATCGATCTTATTCATAACCTGGATCTGCGGCACCTCGTCAGCACCAATGTCGGCCAGCACCTGATTGACTTCATCGATATTCTGCAGTCGATTATCGTCTGCGGCATCGATCACGTGCAGTAACAGGTCGGCTTCTTTGGTTTCCTGCAAGGTCGATTTGAATGCATTTACCAGGTCATGCGGCAAATGCCGGATAAAGCCGACGGTGTCAGCAAAAATAACCGTACAGGCTTCGTCTAACTCAAGCCGCCTGAAGGTAGGGTCAAGTGTGGCAAATAACTGATCCTGAACATAAACCAGTGAATCGGTCAGGGCATTAAATAAGGTGGATTTACCGGCATTGGTATAACCGACCAGTGCAATAGTCGGCACTTCAGCTTTTTTACGTGACTGCCTGCCTTGCTCACGCTGACTGGTGACTTTTTCCAGACGCCGATTAATTTGTTTGATGCGCTGAGCCAGTAAACGACGATCGGTTTCAAGCTGGGTTTCACCAGGTCCTCTGAGGCCGATACCGCCTTTTTGTCTTTCAAGGTGGGTCCAGCCCCGAATCAAGCGGGTTGATAAATGCTTTAGCTGAGCCAGTTCGACCTGCAATTTACCTTCAAAGGAGCGCGCTCTTTGCGCAAAGATATCGAGAATTAATCCGGTACGATCAAGCACCCGGCATTTAAAGATGGCTTCAAGGTTTCTTTCTTGTGAAGGGCTCAGCGCGTGATTAAACAGTGCCAGTTCAATATCGTTGGCTTTGATAAAATGCTCAATCTCTTCTGCTTTACCCTTGCCGATAAATAGTTTGGCATTAGGGGTCTGACAGGAAGACGTGAATTCAAAAAGCGCATCTGCTCCGGCAGAGGCTGACAGTTCGCGAAACTCTGCTAAATTTTCACGCTGACATTCTTCATTAATATCAACATGAATCAGAATAGCTCGCTCACCAGTTCCAGGACGATCAAACAAAAAAATAGCTCCGATGAAATAAGATACAACACACAGTGGATAACAAATGTATTAGCCGCCGCAATTATACCTTATAACCGTGCCTCAAAACTGAGCATCTGATATTGAGAGTCGAATATTTTTATCAGGAGTTTGGACCGTTTTCTTCCAGTCCCTGCGACCACTTAACAGGTCGTGACGGAACGACAGTCGAAATAGCATGTTTATAAACCATCTGACTAACCGTGTTTTTTAATAACACAACAAACTGATCAAATGATTCAACCTGACCTTGCAGTTTAATGCCGTTAACCAGATAAATGGCTACGGGTACACGCTCTTTACGCAAGATATTCAAAAATGGGTCTTGTAATGATTGCCCTTTAGGCATGGTATAACTCCCTATTTTAATTAGAATTATTAAGGTTAATGCCGAAATAAATCCCTTTGTGAAATTTGTTATATGTTTGTTCTTCTATAAACTTAACTGATTATTCCCAATCAGTAGCTACTATGATAGCGAATTTTTCAAGTTTTGCAGCAATTCATCAGCCCGGAGTGTTACCGGATCGTAAAAGTTTGCATCTTTTTCTTTTCTTAGCCAGGTAATTTGTCGTTTTGCCAGCTGTCGGCTTGCAAAAATACCTTTATCGAGCATTTCAGGGTAATCATAGTCACCCTGCAAATACTCCAGAACCTGTCGATAGCCAACCGCTCTCATTGAGGGAATATCCAGACCCACATGATTGTATTTTTTCAGTGCCTCAACTTCTTCAATAAATCCCTGATCCAGCATGTTTTTAAATCGTTGCTCAATGCGCAGATGCAAAGCTGCCCTGTCTTCAGGAAACAAAACAATTTTAATCAACCGGTACTTTAGTTTGTCTGCTGATTGCTGAGCCCACAGCGATGACATCGATTGACCGGTTATTTGATAAACTTCAAGTGCTCGCTGAATCCGCTGTGGATCATTTTTATGTATCCGAGCAGCCGCTTCCGGGTCGACCTCTAACAGTCGCTGATGCATGTATTCCCAGCCTTTTGCGTTAGCTTCAGCTTCCAGTTTATTACGCACATCTTGATCAGCCGCTGGCAATGGTGACAAGCCTTCTTGCAGGGCTTTGTAATAAAGCATGGTACCGCCGACTAGCAGCGGTATTTTTCCCCGCTGCGTCATATCATGCATTGATTCCAGAGCATCGGTACGAAACTCAGCGGCCGAATAGGTTTCTTCAGGCTCACGAATATCGATCAGCTGATGCGGCGCCAACGCCAATTCTTGTTTACTCGGCTTTGCGGTACCGATATCCATTCCCCGATATACCAGCGCAGAATCAACACTGATGATTTCACACGGCAGTTGCTGCGCTAGCTCTATAGCCAGATCAGTTTTACCGCTGGCAGTCGGCCCCATAATGGCAATCGCAATGGGTGAGTCTGCTGCTGCGCCGGCAGCTATGGTCAACATAATTACTGCCCCCGCATAAAGAGTTTATCAATTTGAGACAGATTCATTTGCACCCAGGTCGGACGGCCATGATTACACTGCCCACTGCGCTCAGTGTTTTCCATGTCGCGCAGTAAAGCGTTCATTTCAGGAATACTGAGTTGTCTGTTAGCACGAACAGAACCATGACAGGCCATGGTGCCAAGCACCTCATTCATCATGTTTTTTATCCGCTCGCTACGACCATGCACACTGTAATCAGATAACACGTCACGCAGTAGCGCTTCGGCATTACCCTTGTTAAGCAGCAACGGCACCTGTCGTAAACGCACTGACTGAGGCCCACTTCTGTCGACATCCAGACCGATATTGTTAAAAAAGGGCTGTTCGGCTTCGACCATATCAGCCTCTTTTTCACTGACCTCAATGTCAATCGGTACCAATAATGGCTGCGAGGCGATACCGTCATTATCGTAAGCCCGTTTTAAGCGCTCATAGGTAATTCGCTCGTGGGCCGCATGCATATCCACGATAACCAGGCCTTCACGGTTTTCGGCAATGATGAAAATACCGTGTAGTTGAGCTTTTGCAAAACCTAGTGGTGGATAATCGGCAGCGGAGTCTGAATCCGTCTGTGTCAATCCTGCTATCTCGGCTCTGGCTTCTGAGCTGGCCAGTTTTGAATAAGCTGCTATTTGTTCTTCTACCGCCAGTGACATCGTGCTCTGACGTCCTCCATAACCCTGGCCGAATCCGCTATGTTGCTGAGCCGCTGGCATCATGGATGCGGAAACAGAATTCTGCCCTGAAAGATGAGAAGCATAAGCGGGCGTCGACTGTTCCGAGGGTGATATTTTTGCAATCGCATCATGAATTGAACGGTATAAAAAATCATGCACGGTTCTGGACTCACGAAAACGCACTTCGCTTTTGGTCGGATGGGCATTCACATCAACCAATACCGGATCCAACTCAAAATAAAGAATATATGCTGGGTGTCGACCATGATAAAGCACATCCTGATAAGCCTGTCGGATGGCATGAGTGACAACGCGGTCTTTGACCATGCGCCCGTTTACATAAAAAAACTGCAGGTCGGCCTGACTTCTTGAAAAGGTGGGCAGCGCTATCCAGCCCCAGATTTTAAGCCCTATCGCTTCGTGTTCGATATAGACACTTTGTTCTATAAAACTTTTCCCACAAATTTCAGCGATTCTTTTTTCTTGACCGGACTGGTCTGTCGCAGACCTGAATTGCCTTACTGTTTTGCGATTATTATTTAACGTTAATGCAATATCAAAACGACTTAAAGCGATACGCTTTACCACATCATCTAAATGTTTGAATTCTGTTTTTTCAGTTTTTAAGAATTTACGGCGTGCAGGCACATTAAAAAATAAGTCCCGCACCTCAATCGTTGTGCCAACCTTATGTGCTGCCGGTTTCTGTTCAATCTGTTTTTCACTGCCATCGCCGATCACTTGCCAGCCTTGCTGCCCATCAGTTGCCGATGTAATAACCAGTCTTGAAATCGATGCAATGCTGGGCACTGCCTCACCCCGAAATCCTAAACTACCTACGTGTTCCAAATCATCGAGACTGCGAATTTTACTGGTAGCATGACGTGATAATGCCAGCGCCATATCATCTTTATGGATACCACTGCCATTATCGGTGATACGAATTAACTTAATACCGCCCTGTTCAATATCGATATCAATTTTACTGGAACCGGCATCAAGGCTGTTTTCCAGCAATTCTTTGATAACTGATGATGGCCTATCGACTACTTCACCGGCAGCAATCTGGTTAATCAGCTGGTGCGGCATCTGATGAATACGTTTGAGCATGGGTTCGATGAATGGTGATGAAAAAAACTATTTTATCAGGAAGGCCGGTCTTTTACCGCAATGCTTGCCAATAAACGTGCTGTTTTATTGATTAAATCAAGAGATTGATAGCTAATTTGCGCCACAAAGGCAGAGAAAACCTGCCAAAGCCGATTAACATTATCGGCACCGGATACGCAGTCATGCCGGGGGTTACGACAAGCCATAGAATTAGACTGAGGTATAAGGAACCTTCAGTGACTGCCCTATTTGCAGATGATCACTGGTCAGCTGATTATAAACTTTGAGATCAGTTGAACTGATATTGTACTGCTGTGCGATAGCAGCCAGCGTTTCACCACTACGTGTTTTATGCTCTTTATTATTTAAAGATAGCCAGGTACCCGGAGGTGCCTTGCGATCAAAATAATCCGAGACACCGCGCAAGATCGCTTTCGCTGTTTTACGTTGATGTGCTGGACTGCGCAGTTTACGCTCTTCACGCGGGTTAGAAATAAAAGCGGTTTCAAGCAATATGGATGGTACATCCGGTGATTTTAATACCGCAAAACCGGCCTGTTGAACGCGTTTCTTGTGAACCCGGCCAATCCGTTTTAATTCACCCAACACCTCATCACCGACATCAAGACTGGACTGAATAGTACCGGTTAGTGACAGATCAAGCAGCACTTCAGCGACCATGTCATCTTTATTGTCGAGCTTTACGCCACCGATCAGATCGGAAGAGTTTTCTTTTTCTGCCAGCCAGCGGGCTGTTTCTGATGATGCACCGTCAACCGACAGTGCATAAACCGACGAGCCGCGCGCATCAGTATTTCGATAGGCATCAGCGTGTAATGAAATCAGCAGATCGGCCTTATTCTCACGGGCTTTTTGTACCCGTTCACGCAGACCCATATAATAATCGCCATTACGAATCAGAACCGGTTTCATACCGGGGTATTTATTGATGACGGCATGCAGCTTGCGCGCAATCTGCAATGTAATATCTTTCTCTCGGGTGCCTAAATGACCGCTGGCACCGGGGTCTTTACCACCGTGACCGGCATCAATCGCCACCACAACGTCACGCAATTTAGCTTTCTTTGGTGTTGTTGTTGTCGCAACAACCGTTTCCGAGTCTTCCAGATCCAGTACCAGACGGTAACCGGCTGTTGCTTCCGGGCGCAATAAAAAGCTGCGCGGGGTAACATTATTTTTTAAATCGAGTACCACCCGCAGGTCGTTTTTATTACGAATACCGGTTCGCACACCGGTCAGTAAACTATTATGTATCTGTTCGACCAGGCCAGAATCCAGTAAATGCGTGTCTTTAATATCAAGGACAACCCGTTCCGGGTTATGCAGACGGAAAAGTGAATGATCAATCGCCTGATCTAAGTCAAACACCAGTCTTGTTCTGTTATTTGACTGTGACAATCGGATATTCTTAACCGCGGCTTTGTTGGACGCGTGTGCGACGCGCGCGGCTATAGGAGCAGCCATGAGACCACTTAAACCTACAAATTTTTTGAGAAAATGACGCCTGTTAGCCATGTCAGTTGCCTGTTTTTTGAACAGATACTAATTTATCTTAGCTTATAGTGTCGTCCTTTTTAAATATAAATCAAGTTTTTTCTTAATAAATTTAAGCAGATAGCACACTTTCCTAGAGTAATTAGTCACCAACTAAGCGTAACATCAGCTTTTTACCAGCCTCTGTCGCAGCAGAAAGGCCCAGATGACGTCCTGTTTCCGCATAACTCAACTCGATCAGTAAATCGGCTTCTGGTAAATAGCCTTGTGCCTGCTGCGGCCATTCAATCAGGCTGATCGAATGACCATCAAAATAATCACGACCACCAGCGTATTCCAGTTCTTCCGGCTCTGCCAGCCGATATAAATCAAAATGATATACGCTCATGTCCGGCAGCTGGTATGGCTCGACCAGGGTGTACGTCGGACTTTTAACCACTCCCTGATAGCCCATAGCGCGCAGAAAGCCTCTGACAAATGTGGTCTTACCGGTGCCCAGATCGCCCTGTAAAAACACAATCATCCCGGCAAAACTGTGTTTAGCCAGCGTTGCTGCAAAATCCAGCTGAGCCTTTTCATCGGCTAAGTAAATATCTGAAATTGGCGTTGTCTCTGTCAGCATACGGTGGCTTGCTATTGCAGCTCAGTGATTCATCTGTTGTCGAATATAGGGTAACAAGTCGCTGGCCAGCAATCCTATCTGGCCGTCTTTTGCAGCAGAATCTGCCGCCAACGCATGAAAGCAGACCGCTATTCTTGCCGCTTCTTGTTTCTGATAACCTTGCGCCATTAATGCGGCGATCAGCCCGGTCAACACATCCCCCATACCGGCAGTAGCCATACCCGGGTTGCCAAACGGACACACATCAACCTGCTCAGCACCGTCATAAATCAGACTGCCTGCCCCCTTGAGAACAACCACCGCATGGTATTCCTGATAGAGCTGTTTAATTGCCAGAAATCGGTCATTTTCTATTGCTGCAACAGTGGAATCCAGTAACCAGGCAGCCTCGCCCGGATGTGGCGTGATCACAGCATCGGACAGATCCGCCGCATGTTCAGGCAAATGATACAACGCATCCGCATCGAAAATTTTGTGATGTTCAAGGTGCAGCACCTGCTCCAACAGTTGCTTGGCCCAGTCGTCGCGGCCCAGCCCAGGGCCTATTGCAATTACACTGACCCGATTTAACAGCTCGTCAGGGATTACCGCCTCATCTGTTCCATAGACCATTATTTCAGGCTGCACCGACACAACCGCGGCCACATGCTGCGGCCGCGTTATCACTGTGACGCGTCCGGCGCCACTGCGTAATGCCGACTGCGCTGCCAGTATCACAGCGCCCGACATACCATGGTTGCCGCCGACGATCAGCACATGACCGGTCTGGCCTTTATGGGTACAGGCCGGCCTTGGCAGGACTTGTGATGACAACTCTTCATCTGATAATAAATGCGCTTCTTCATCGATCTGCTGATACACAGAGGACGGAATATGCAAATTATTAAAGATAATTTCACCACAATGATTCCGCGCCAGACCAGTAAAAAGACCTTTTTTCAGACCGATAAAACAGACTGTGAAGTCGGCCACTATGGCAGCGCCATAGACTGCACCGGTATCAGCATTCAAGCCGGAAGGAACATCAACCGCAACCACCGGGGTCTCAAGCTCGTTAATTTGTTCAATTATCGCAATCCAGGACTGACTGAGTTCACGCTGCAGACCGGTACCTAAAATCGCATCGATAATTAGATCAGCATGATAAGCCGCACTATCGATATCATCGGCCAGTTCGCCTCCAGCCTCCAGCCAGTCGAGATAAGCCTGTCTGGCATCGCCTTTCAGTTTATCAGGATCAGTCAGGCTATAGACCATCACATCACGTCCCTGACTGATGGCTTGTTTGGCAAATAAGTAACCATCGCCGGCATTATTACCAGCACCGGTTAACACCAGTATTGAATGAGCTTGTGGAAACTGCAACTGGGAAAACTCGAAAACAGCATTAGCCGCACGTTGCATTAGCTCGTAGGAATCGATTGCTGATTCAGTGGTACTGCCGGTTATTGCTAGGCGGTCCAGTTCACGACTTTGCTGCACGCTATAGAGTTGATGTGAATAAAACATAGGGCGATCATAACAAAAGTTTAACGCTTTCAAACAACTGTTTTTAATCGCTATTCAGAAATAAACTAAACGGCGACTTTGATCTGATCGCGACCCATGTCTTTTGCCATATATAAAGCCTTATCGGTACGTTCAAACAAGGAGTCTCTGCCTTCATTATGCAGGTAATTAGCCATACCGATACTCACCGTCACTTTGATTTGCTGACCATCAAACGGAATAGTCTGATCTTTCAATGACAAACGAATTCTTTCTGCTACGTCCATTGCAGTTAAAGAATCGACATCAAGTAAAATAGCAAACTCTTCACCACCGTAACGAAATAATACATCACTGCTGCGTGTCACTTCTTTTAATGTATTGGCAACAACACGCAAGACTTCATCACCGGCAGCGTGTCCGTACTGATCGTTAACCTGCTTGAAGAAATCAATGTCCAGTAACATCAGGCTTAATGAGCGCTCATGGCGATCAGCAATACTCATTTCACGGGCAATATCACGATCAAATGCAGCGCGATTATTAAGCCCTGTTAGTGCGTCTATCTGCGATAACAACACCGCTTTACGGTACATAATGGCATTACGTAACGGCTGCACCAGTACACAAAGCAGTTTTTCTAGGTGTTTAAGTTCGTTTTCAGTAAAACGACGACCACGGTAAACGGTTAATTCACCTAATTTGACATCTTCAACACTGAGGTTATAGGAACATTGATGCCGCGATTGCCGGCCAAAGTGGAGATTTATTGCCGGTTCTGGAAACTCTAGTGAATAATGAAATCCGTCAAAGATTAAATCTTCAGCCACTGCCTGCATGAAAATCTCGACACACCTGTCAACTTCAAGTGTGGCTAATAATCGGTTGGTAACGCTATGCAGACGCTGTTCTAGCTGTGCCTGGCGGTATTCTTTGATCCGCTCGGCTCCAAAACTGATAACTTCCAGATTGCGTTCTAACGCTGGCAATTGAATTTGTGTACTCATGACCCGTAAATCCTGTTGATGATTTACAAGCTTTATTGCCAGTTTCATGCCAAAATTGTTTTATATATAAATATCAACAACTTAACAAAGCCATACACTGGAGTGACGGAAATTTGACCGGATTTGACGAATAGAGTCTACCTGGACTTGACGAGAATCCGTCAGCGTTACTTATTTAACCTCAAATTCGCAACGATCAATCGATGGTCGTGTACACCGGCGGCCATCGATCCATAGCGCATTATCAAACCGTGTATTGGCAACCTGCACATTAGAAATGTGTGCGCCCCTGAGGTCCGCATAGGATAAATCTGCCGCACTAAGATCCGAATTGCTGAGATTTGCGTTATTAAGATTGGCCCCTGTTAGTTTCGCATTGCGTAAACGGGCATAAGACAGATTGGCATTTTGCAGACTGGCGTATGATAAATCCACCGCCGACAGATCAGACTTAACCAACACCGCATCATTGAGAACGGTACTGTGCAGATTACTGCCGCTGAGATTCATAGAAACAAGGTCAACAGCGGTTTTATTACAGAACTGCCAGTCGATGTTAACAGCAGCAGCAACTGCACAGTCGGTCTTTTGGGTCGGCTGTACCGGATCAGTCAGCACAAAGCCTATCAGCAGAACCGAGACAACAACGAAGATACCGATAATACCCAGAACCCGACGACTTTTAACTTTTCTGCTTTCAGCAGAATAATCTGCCTTAAGTTTCAGATAGGCCCGCGAAACTTCTTCATTATGCTGGCGCCGTCCGGCTATATCACGACGCTCATCACTGAAACGTTCTTTATCCCGCCTGCCCTCTTCATTTCGGCGATTATCGCCCTGCCGTTCATCTTCACGCAGTCTGGCTTTTAGCAGCTCATCCCGGCCTTCTACGGTATGTGCGTACTTAACTTCATCGGGAATTAACGACGGTAAGCGCTCTATCGGTATCCAATTTTGTTTATCTGTGCTGACCAGCGTGTCGACATCGATACGGTTCAGGATCAGATAACTACCAATGAGTTTGGCTGGAAAAGGACCGGTAATCTTACCCTGCTGGTTGATATACCAGTGCTGCGGTTTTTTAACTGAGGCAGAATTCATAGATCAATAATAGTTTGATTTAGTATTTTTGTCAGTTAAAAACCCGCCGATATAATGGTTACGGCTTGAGTACAGTCGTACCGCCCATATAAGGCTGTAATACTGTCGGAATAGTAATACTGCCGTCTTCTTGCTGGTAGTTTTCAAGCACAGCAACCAGGCAACGTCCAACAGCCAGACCCGAACCATTAATGGTGTGTAAAAGTTCCGGCTTATTGGTTTCAGGATTACGAAAACGTGCCTGCATTCGACGCGCCTGAAAATCAAGAAAGTTACTGCATGAGGAGATCTCACGGTATGCCTGTTGGCCCGGCAACCAGACTTCAAGGTCAAATGTTTTTGCCGCAGAAAAGCCGGTATCACCAGCACATAATGCCAGCACACGATAAGGTAGTTCAAGTTTTTGCAGGATAGCTTCTGCATGACCGGTTAAGGCATCGAGCGCATCCCAAGAGTCTTGCGGTTTTACCAGCTGCACCATTTCTACTTTTTCAAACTGATGCTGACGAATCATACCGCGGGTATCTCTGCCGTAGGAACCAGCTTCTGAACGAAAACACGGCGTATGCGCAACAAAGCGTTTAGGTAAATCGTTAACATCCAGAATCTCATCACGAACCAGATTCGTAACCGGTACCTCGGCCGTTGGAATCAGATAAAATTCCTGTTCTCCACTGAGTTTAAACAGATCTTCTTCAAACTTAGGTAACTGACCGGTACCACGTAAACTGTCGGCATTAACGACATAAGGCACATAAACTTCTTCGTAACCATGTTCATTGCTGTGAGTATCCAGCATAAACTGAGTGAGTGCGCGATGCAGCTTCGCCATCCCGCCACGCATAGTCACAAATCGAGAACCGGTTAATTTAGTGGCTGTTTCAAAATCCAGCCAGTGATTGGGGGCACCTAAATCAACATGATCTTTTGCTTCAAAAGCCAATTGAACAGGCTCGCCCCATTTGCGAATTTCTACATTATCTTGTTCTTTTAAACCGTCGGGCACGGAATCATCAGGCAGATTGGGAATCCCCATAATGAGTTGATGCACCTGCTGCTGTACCGCATCATTTTCCGCCTTCGCCTGATCCAGCTCATCACCTAATGAAGAGACTTCTGCCAGTAAGGGCTGAATATCTTCACCGGCCGCTTTGGCTTTACCGATGCCTTTTGATTTGGTATTTCGTTCGCTTTGCAAGGCTTCGGTTTTAATCTGTAATTCTTTTCGTCTGGCTTCTAGCTCGGCAAATGCTTTGGTGTCCAAATCATAGCCACGGCGTTTTAATTTTGTCGCAACATTTTCCAGCTCAGTACGTAATAATTTTTGATCTAACATAATAATTCAAATTCTTTTAATTAAAGTGATTAGAGAAATTGTTTACCAACAACAAACCCAAACCAGATAGCTACAATACAACTGAATACACTGATTAGCATATTCAAACCCGCCTTACTCAACTCAGCCTGCTGTATCAGCTGCAGAGTTTCTAATGAAAAAGTTGAGAAAGTAGTAAACGCTCCTAAAAAACCGATTAATACTGCAGCACGCCATTCAGCTGAGACAGTGAATTTTTCCAGCAATAACACGCTCATCAAGCCCATCAAAAAAGAACCGGCCACATTAACGGTTAAGGTTCCGTATGGAAAGGCTCTGCCGAAGACGCTATAAACCATACTGGAAACACCGAACCGCATCAGCGATCCGGCGGCACCACCGCAGGCGATAAAAAGCAGCTCTTTTAACATCGCAGTAAGAACGTAACCTGGCGCTAGGCCAGTGTCACCGGGATGACTTTATCGGCCACCGAACGGTATTCAGACATCTGATTAAAATTGAGGTACTGATAAATCTCAGCCGACATCGGTTCGATATTGACCATCAGTTTCATGTACTCTGACATATCAGGAATATAGCCGAGTATTGCACAGACGGCAGCCAGCTCAGCTGAACCTAAATACACGTTGGCGCCGTTACCGAGTCGATTCGGGAAGTTACGGGTAGAGGTTGAGAACACGGTAGCCCCATCTGCAACCCGTGCCTGATTACCCATACACAGAGAACACCCCGGCATCTCGGTGCGCGCACCGGCTTTACCGAAAGTACTGTAAATTCCCTCTTCGATCAGCTGTCGCTCATCCATACGCGTTGGTGGCGCAATCCACATTCGGGTCGGAATATTGCTGATGCCTTCCAGTAACTTACCGGCTGCACGATAGTGACCGATATTGGTCATACAGGAACCGATAAACACTTCATCAATCTTGCTGCCTTTAACATCCGACAAGGTCTTCACATCATCCGGATCATTCGGACAGGCCAGAATCGGCTCTTTGATTTGATTCAGATCTATTTCGATCACTTCAGCATATTCCGCATCAGCATCCGGTGACATCAGCACCGGATTAGCTAACCAGGCTTGCATTGCATCAATTCGGCGTTGCAGTGTGCGCTGATCACCATAACCATCGGCAATCATGCATTTCAGTAAAGTAATATTTGATGCTAGATATTCGGCAATCGGGGCTTCACCTAAATGCACAGTACAGCCATTGGCTGAACGCTCAGCAGAAGCATCGGATAATTCAAAGGCCTGCTCAACTTTCAGATCCGGCAGACCTTCGATTTCTAGTACACGGCCATTAAAGACGTTCTTTTTACCTTTCTTTTCAACCGTTAGCAGGCCTTTCTGTATAGCCACATAAGGAATTGCATTGACCAGATCACGCAGCGTAATTCCCGGCTGCATTTCACCTTTAAAGCGCACCAGTACCGATTCTGGCATGTCCAATGGCATCACACCCATTGCCGCACCAAACGCGACCAGACCAGAACCGGCAGGAAATGAAATACCAATCGGGAAACGGGTATGCGAATCGCCGCCGGTACCGACCGTGTCAGGTGTCACCATGCGGTTTAACCAGGAATGGATAACGCCATCGCCCGGACGTAAAGAGACACCGGAACGAGTCTGGATAAACTCGGGTAATGAATGCTGCAGCGTAATATCAACCGGCTTTGGGTAGGCCGCGGTATGACAGAAACTTTGCATCACAAAGTCCGCCGAGAAACCAAGGCAAGCCAGCTCTTTCAGTTCATCACGGGTCATCGCACCGGTAGTATCTTGTGAGCCAACCGTGGTCATTTTCGGTTCACAGTATGTACCTGGACGCACACCGTCAACACCACAGGCTTTACCAACCATTTTCTGTGCCAGCGTGAAGCCTTTACCGGTGTCAGCAGGTGCAACAGGACGCAGAAATAATGGTGACG
Organism: Gammaproteobacteria bacterium; assembly: GCA_029881795.1. GTDB lineage: Bacteria > Pseudomonadota > Gammaproteobacteria > SZUA-229 > SZUA-229 > JAUVDT01. The sequence continues at coordinate 4,246 of JAOULX010000006.1, read as the reverse complement.
AGCCTTCGTTTAAATCTTCGCGGGCTTTATCGGTTAAGCCGCGGCCAATGATCAGCGGGATGCGGCCACCTGCACGTACTTCGTCGGGCATCGTCGTCGGGCGCAAATCAAATTTACACAGCTCTTCGCCCGCTTCGTTCAGAACAACACCGTCATAGGGTTTGATCGTAATAACATCACCGGTTTCCATCACAGAGACATCACACTCAATCGGCAATGCGCCTGAGTCTTCTGCCGTGTTAAAGAAAATCGGTGCAATCTTGCCACCTAAAACAACACCACCTGCTCTTTTATTGGGTACAAATGGAATGTCGTGCCCCATATACCAGAGCACAGAATTAATTGCAGATTTACGAGAAGAACCGGTACCCACTACATCACCGACATAAGCTAGTGGGTGACCTTTTTTCTTCAGCTCTTCGATTGTTTCAAGAGGCCCCATCCCATTTTCATTGGCCATCTTAGTAGCTAACATCGATTTAGCATGTAATGGAATATCAGGACGACTCCAGGCTTCAGTCGCAGGAGACAAGTCATCGGTATTGGTTTCGCCAGGAACTTTATAAACAGTGACTGTAATTTCTTTTGGCATTTCAGGCTTGTTAGTAAACCACTCTGCATCAGCCCAAGAACGAATAATACGTGCCGCATGTTCATTATTGGCCGATTTTTCTTTGATGTCGTGATAAGCATCGTAAACCAGCGTGATTTTAGACAAGGCATCTGCTGCAATACTGGCCGTTACTTCATCATCCAGACAGTCGATCAAAGGCTGAATATTATAGCCACCGAGCATGGTGCCTAATAATTCAGTCGCGTATTCTCGCGTTATCCAGCTACAACTTGCCGTGCCTTTAGCCACATCAGCCAGAAAAGCGGCTTTCACATAAGCCGCCTGATCAACACCCGGTGGTACTCGGTGCACCAGTAAAGTCATTAATTCCGTTTCGTCTCCGGCAGCTGATTTGATCAGCTCAACCAGTGCAGCGACCTGCTCCGCATCCAGTGGTAACGGAGGTAAACTCTCAGCAGCACGTTCTTCTAGATGTTTTTTATACGCTTCTAACACAAATACGACCTCAGACTGACTCACTCGATAATAATCCTCTGATTATAACATTTATGAACCCCGAGAGACACAGAGTCGGCATTTTTCTACAGTCTGGATAAAATAATATCCGCTACCCGGAAGGAATTCGCATATATGGTCCAGGTATAAGGCACACTGCCACCTGTTGGCATGAAGCTGCCATCTGTTATATAGAGATTTTCAACATCATGCGCACGACAGTCTTTATTTAATACCGAGCTTTTGATGTCGTTACCAAAGCGACAGCCCCCGGCAACCAGATTGGGTGGTGGTGAACCGCTGACATGGGAACGGATATTTGTTGCGCCCATGTGTTTTAAAACCCGCTCTGCTTTTTCGGCCAGGTATTTGCCAATTTTTAAATCGTGGTCATGGTAACCAACCCGAACTTTAGCAACCGGCGAGCCCCATTTATCTTTAACAGACTTATCCAGCGATACAAAACAATCATCTGTGGGTAGCCAGTCATTAAAGACTTCAAAGCGCAAATCCTGGGTTGAGGTAAACGCTGAATATAATTTAGCTTTTAATGCCTGACCCCAGACTAGCTTGCCATCATTACCCCACTTCAGATTATTGGCACGAGATATTGCATTGGGATGACGCAACAGAAAATCAATCGTGCCGCCTTTAAACTTTCCACCCAACTTTTTATCATTAATAAAGTACCAGTCCTGTAAGCCTCGATTAACAAACGGGCCACGTTGTTTCATTTGTTCAGCTTCTTGTTTATTGAGTTTTTCATATTCAAACTCACCGGTACCGGAGCCACCGGCTGAAAACAATAAATTTTTTCCTACCTGATTATGATTATTGGCTAGACCGCCAAGATGCTTTGGCCCTGTTGATGATAACAATAATCGCGAGGTCTCTATGGCATGACAAGCGACAACAAATATTTTTGCTTTCACTTTGATAACCTGGTTATCTTTATCATAATAACTTGCCGATGAAATATTACCTCTGTCATCACTATCGAGTTTAAACACCTTGCTGTGAGGCTTAATATTACAGTTTCCGGTCTTTATCGCGTGATCTAACAGTGCAGCTCGCGCACTGCCTTTTGCACCAGATGAACAGCCATAGCTGCCACAAAAACCGGAATATTCACAACTTCGCCGGTTCATTGCAGGCTGCGACAAAATCGCTCTGGGTGTTTGTAGCGAATGATAACTGAGTTCATCGCAAGCTCTGTCTATTTTCTGACTGATAGCATGTTCTTGTGTCGGTGGGTAGGGAAAATCTTTGGTTGAGCGCGGCTCCTGATTTGGGTGTGGCGTTACCCTGCCAGAGATACCAACCAGCTGTTCTGCCTTGGCATAATAGGGCTCGAGTTCGTCATAGCTAAGCGGCCAGTCAGCAACATTGGCATGTTTAATCGCACCAAACTCAGATTTTAAACGAAAGTCTGCAGGCTTTAATCGATAAAAAAAACCACTCATAAAATTAGATGAGCCACCGACACAATTACCATTCCAGAAATCGGAGCCAGATTTTTCTGTCGATACAGATTTCCATTTGTAATTGCCGTTAGCATCTTTACCATCGTAATCTTCAATGACATGACGCTCATGTTTTAAATCAGGCGTATAAACCGATCGTCGGCAACAAGCCAGTTCATCTTTGTAAAAATCATTTTCTGTAAACCACGGGCCCTTTTCTAATACCAGCACTTTATGCCCGGCTTGTGACAACTCCAAGGCCACGGGGCCTGCCCCGGCACCGCTGCCAACGATACAGACATCGGTTTCAAGGTATTTATCTTTGCTCATAAGTTAAAATACCTTTTATCTTTTAGCGGAAGCGGATAACCGGGCTGATGCTCTAGCCAGACCCAGCCAGCACCATTAACATTACCGCCGTATACCGGATCAGTAAGCAGTGCTTCTATCAAATAAAGAAGCATTAACGACAACCAGTTTTCTCCTGCCTGACTTTTTTCAACAGTACGCAATGCTTTTTCTTTTTGTTCGTTTGTCAGCAAATCAAAGCTGTTCTGAAATAATTTATTTGAAATACCATCTAACCAGCCTACCCCGTCTAATATGAACTTCTTGTCTGCCTGATCGACACCCGGCCACTCAAGAACGGATTTAAGATACGCTGTGGCATTAATACTTTTAGCGTCGGGTTGATTTTTTGAAACGGGAAACAAATACAAATGCACGGCTGCTATGGATTGCCAGGACGGCGTGTTTAATGTAGCTGCATTAGCCAGCACAGTGTCAGCAAAAACAACAGCAGTCGCACCAAGCGCCAGTTTTTTTAAAAACTCACGCCGCGCCTCAAGCTCTTTAACTGGCTGACTATAATCAACAGAGACGGATGCGTCCCATGACTTTAGATACTCAGCTATGATTGAATCATTCATTTTTCACCCAATTTCCAGCGGGCTAAAAACTTAAACATTTTTTCTTTGTCTGGCTTTCCCTTAATCGTCATTTCGCGCATATCATTGGCATAAATCACTTTGCCATTGGTTTCAGTGATAAAAACATAAGGATAACCATTGATTCCTTTAAAGCCAGAAAGAAACTCCTTGTTAGGATTTTCATCACTGACATTTACTTTCAACAAAACAAAGGTTTCAAAAAACCGTTTTTCTACTTCGATATCGGAGCGAACAAACCGGTCAAAAATATGACAATACATACACCAGTCACCACCAACTTCAATCATAACGCGCCGGTGAGTTTCTTGCGCCAGCTTTAACGCCGCACGACCATCATCAAAGGCATTTCTTTTAGGGTCATATTTTAAGCTATAGATTGGCTGCTGCTCTAAACTAGTCATAGCTGTGATAGCAGAGACAGAAAACAGCATCAGAAGACTTAAAACTAACTTAAACAATTGTTTATACATGCTCCTATGATTAAACAATAAACAAATAGTTTCAACAGGCAATAAAAAAGCCCGCTACTGCGGGCTTTTTTAGAGAGATTTATTTTATAACTTTAACCAGTCAAACTCTAAGCCTGTGATGTTTTGTTCCTGAGTGGTGAAACAGCGCAGGCGCTTCCTAATGCGCCGCCCACTGTACCGAATCCAGATCAATACCGTCTTTGTACATATCCCATAACGGACTCAGCTGACGCAGTTTATCGACCGCTTTGTGTACTTCGCTAATCGCGTAATCTATCTCTTCTGCCTGAGTAA
>JAOULX010000005.1 GCA_029881795.1 Gammaproteobacteria bacterium | reverse complement strand
GCCGATGGTAGTGTGGGGTTTCCCCATGTGAGAGTAGGACACTGCCAGGCTTATACACCTAAAAAACCCGTAACTAACGTTACGGGTTTTTTTTTGCAGGACGACTTTTACATTAATGATTGTTTTCCCCTGTTTGCATTTCTTAATTATTACTTTTCATCAATAAATCAAATAAAAAAGCTTGGATATCACCTAAATGGGGGATGTGTGAGTTTTCTATGATTGATAAATTTCGTTTATCGACTTTAATGCCCGAGGGTTGGGTTTGTTATTTGATGTTAACTAAAAGGAAAAATTATGAAAATTTTGGGAATTAATCAATTTATATCGTTAGCTGTATTATTACTTATGGCTGCAGGTTCACAGGCTGAGACAAGTTATGACTTGTATTTAAAAAGCAATCAGATGTTCTTAGAAGATACCGTAAAGTCACTGAATATTGAAAGCATTGTCAGTAAAGTCATACCAAAAACATCAGCCCTCGTATTGCGAAATATTGAAGAAGAAGGGACTACAGATAAAAAAATTATTGCTTTAATTGAGGATCAGTTGATAGCCAATCTTGTTTCAAGTGGTTATAAAGTACTTGAACGTGATGAAAATGCAATAAGACGCGCACTTGAAGAAAAATCTGCAGCTAATAACTTTTCGATTATCAATAAAATAATATCGCCAAAAGTCAATGCTTTACCGGCTGTCGTCAATGCAGAGCTTAAGAAAGGTGATAACAGCATTCAAATTGAAGGCGTTAGTCTGCAAGATAGTTCAAAACACATGGTTAAAACGCACCTGCTAGGGGCGTCCTATATTATTAATTATAGAATCCAGGAACTTGGGATAAACTATACCGATTCAATTATCACCAAAGATTTGGCAACCAGATCATCTATTGTTCGACTTCACCTTCGTATAGAAGAGGCTTCCAGTGGCAGAATTCTGATGGCGGAAACAGTCGTCAGTACCAAAAATGATTTACTGACTTTAAAAATGATGAAGCAATTGAGTGACTATAGATACAGTCAATTTTATAACAGCTACCCGACTCATAACGATGATGAAAACAATATTTACAAATACTCTACCCGTAAAGGATTTATAGAATATGCTGTTGTGACTTCACAGCAGAGTGTTAGTAAAGTTTTTGCCGGTATAAAAACCAGTGATATGTATTTCGGATACGAACAAACATCACTGACTTCAGATATGGATGGTACTCCTTTAATTAACGATTTTTCGATGATTGTTGCCGGCAGTCAGCTGGGTTCAATCAAGACCTTGATTGCTACATTTAATGTTATGCATGAATACGGGATCGGACCGGGTAATATGCAAATTGAAGATAATAACGCGGTTGAAACCAGCGATAGCCTAGCGTTAAAAGCGGCTCTTTCGTTGCAGACAGAGCTGTTTACAAATTTTAGAGCCAAGCTCGGTGCTGAAGTCTTTATTGGTGAGGCGGGTGCAATCGAAAATGTATACGCATCTATAGGGTATGACTTTAATTAGGGTATTATTTAATAATTGATCTGATAAAAAAGCTGCATTACCTGCAGCTTTTTTATTAAAGGTGTAAAGCAAATCGACGCTATGATTTTTGGTTAATTAGGTGCAAAATAATAGACAGGTAATAAGTACAGTTATCCTTGTGTAACAAAAGATACCAAAGTAAGAAAAAAGTTACTATTTAGGTGAATTGAGAGAGTCTAATTGATTTTGATCAACACAAGACTGTTCTATCGGGTATTAAATAAAGCTGTAGATTTAAGAAATGCTTATTAGATCAAGGTTTCAGTTAAGAGATAGAAGCTCAAATCATAAATAAGTTTTATAAAAAGATGTATAAGGAAATAGAGGTGGTGTGATGAATATTAAGCACTTAATTTTTTCAGTTTTAAGTATCTTCTCCTTAGGGTTAACCATTAGTAGCAGTGTATCTGCTGGATCTATTTCCGGTACGGCTCATGATTTTTCTGCCAGTGGCTGGAGTGGCGGTGAAATCTGTGTGGCCTGTCATACACCGCATAATGCAAGTACCAGTGTCGCTGATGCGCCATTATGGAATCATGCAGTGACAACGGAAACATTCACAATGTATTCCGGCTTGGGAACTCTGGACGGTGTCATTGATGGTCAGCCAACCGGCACATCAAAACTGTGTCTTTCATGCCATGATGGAGCCACTGCGCTTGATAGCTTCGGCGGTAATTTAGGCTCTTCAGTGATGAGTGGAGCTTCAGCCATTGGTGGCGATGTTGCCAGTTTGTCTAATGACCACCCGATTTCTCTGTCATATAATACTGCGTTGTCAGTAACCGATCCTGGTTTACATGATCCAGCTACCCGCAATGTCACCATCGGAGCTGGTGGAGATAAACCTCGTACCGGCACAGTTGCAGCAGTTATGTTAAGTGATGGTAAAGTGCAGTGTACATCATGTCACGATGTCCATAATGGTTCAGTTGGACCTGGCACAAACTTTTCACCATTCTTGAAAGTATCAAAGGCTGGAAGTCAGATCTGCCTGACCTGTCATAATAAGTAAAAAAGCCTCGCCGGGTATAGGATATATGCCCGGCTTATTGAATTGAATTGAATTGATTTGGTTATGATGGCAGAGTGCAGGAATTGTCTGTCTCTAATCTTTTTCTGAGCGCATATTGTGAATAAATCTAAACACCGTTCTGTTTTTTTTCCTGCTATATTACTTGTACTCTCTTTTTTGACATCATGTACAACGTTGTCAGATAAAGATCAGTTCAAGACGGTATTTTATCCCCCGGCACCCAGTCCACCAAGAATTCAGTTCCTGGCCTCATTTTCTGGCCCTAATGATCTTATTGCGTCAGACAATAACCTTGATTCGTTTTTGCTTGGCAAAGAAAATCAGGCTTCAGCACTGCTTAAAAAACCATATGGTGTCAGTATTCATGATGGCGTGATTTATGCGGTAGATACACGCGGCCCTGGTTATGCAACTTTTGACCTGAAAAAATCCAAATTTGATGTTGTACATGGTTCATTTAGTGGCAAGATGCGTAAGCCCATTAATATCAGAATTGATAAAAATGGCGATAAATACATAACAGATACGCAGCGTCGATTGATACTGATTTACAACGCTAATGATAAGTTTGTCCGCACAATTGGTGATGGAGAAACATTCACACCATCGGATGTTTTAATTGTCGAAAATAAACTGTTTGTTACTGATGTAAAAAATCACATTATTCGTGTTTTAGATAAAACATCTGGTAAAGAGCTGTACACCATTGGCTCGGTGGGGTCAGAGCAGGGACAGTTGTTTTATCCGACAAATCTTGCGTTGGGTGTAAATAATAATATTTATGTTAGCGAAACGGGAAATTTCAGAGTTCAGCAGTTTACCCAGGATGGTAAGTTTGTAGCCAGCTACGGTAAAGTAGGGGCAGGTGTCGGCCACTTTGCAAGACCAAAAGGAGTGGCTATCGATAACGATGGACGCATGCACGTCGTCGATGCTGCGTTTGAAAATGTTCAGGTGCTGGATAAAGAAGGTCAGATGCTGATGTTTTATGGGGCTCCTGGCGGCAGAAAACATAATATAAATCTGCCAACGAATATATTTATAGATTATGAACATAATGCGATATTTCAGAAATATGCCGAAGCTGATTTTACACTGGAGTATATTATATTAGTTGCAAGTCAGTTCGGCCCGAATAAAGTCACTGTGTTTGGGTTTGGGAAAAAAGCCGGTTTTGATTATTCTGAAAGTAGCAATGAATCGTCTCTGGAGTCTTCTGTAAAAACAGATAAAAACAAATAATTAAAATGGTGGTGTAATGGATACACGGGTCAGACAAGTAATATTTGTATTGCTTTGCTCTGTGTTCAGTCAGGCTGTGAGCGCAGCTGAAATTAGCGCGTTCAAACTGACAGAGTTCGATGGTGAACTGGCCTTTCGTTATTTGTATGATGAGCAGTCAATATCTGAAGCAGATGTTGAAATTCAGAAAAATACGCGACCCAGCTATCAGCAAGAATTAACAGTTAATACCCGCAGTTATGTATACCATCCTTATTTACTGAATATGGATATCAGTGGAGGCGTAGTCCTTGATCAGAGTCAGTATGAATCGCTAGGTGTAGAAAGTCGCACTGAGGAAGAGCTGCTGAACCTGAATGCCAGATTCAACTTTCTTGAAAAAAAGCCATATCCGGTAACGCTATACTATAACCAACAAAATCCGACTGTTTCAACTGGCGTGGCTGAACACTTCATTCAGGAAAATATTCGATATGGTATAGATGCTGCGCTGATGGAACCAGTCAGCCCAGTACTGATTTCTATTAAAGCTTTTCACCAGACCAGTACTGGTGAGGGTTTTGATCAGGTTGTCAATGACGATGAAAAACAGGCAATACTGAGAATTTATACCGCTTATTCATCACAAGCCCATATCGAGCTCACTCATCAGGAAAACCGCCTGGTATCCAGTAGTGGCAGCACAAGTCCTGATCTGCAGATTACAGAGCGCGAGTCAGACAGGCAGCAGACAACGTTTGATTCGCGAAATGTATTTGGCAGACAAAATCAAATCCAGTTTACAACCAGCGCAAGCAGTAATGTCCAGAATCAGTATCCTGTTAGGAATGAGCAAACGTTAACACCTGCAGTAAACTGGAAGCACAGTGACAACATGGATACGTATTATCGAATGTACTTTCTGGACTCAACCGAAGAAATGCTCGATACCGAATTAAAAAGAATTGATACTGGTATTTCCTATCATACTGAGAGCTTTAATAATAACCTGAGTTTTCAGGCAGAAGACAATCAGTCTACCAACATTGATTCAACACTGGCAGGCCTAAAATACAACTATGGCTACAAAAAAAAGCTCAGTCACAGCGAACTGCAGTTTAATTTTAACAGTTTGTACGAAGAGCGAGATCAGGCAGCCAGTTTGGAAATAGCATCGGTATATGGTGAGTCACATGTTTTAAGTAGTCTTAATGCGGTAACATTGAACCGTGAAAATATTATACAGAATTCACTGATCTATCCGATTGAGGTCTCAAATCAGAACCGTACTCAGACCTATACCGAAGGTCTCGATTATCGAGTCATTACAGTCGCCGAAGAAATCGTCAATATTAGTGGTGAAAATTTGACGGTAGCATTACAAACACAGATCCAGCGGCTGGTTGGGGGCAATATTAATGATGGCCAGACGGTGCTGGTCGATTACCGATATAATACCGGTGGCACCTTCGCATATAACAGAGCCAACAGTAATTTAAACATAAACTGGGCAATTCTGAGTTCATACAATATCTATCTACGGTTACAAGATAGCGATGTTAATTTAGAGGAAGGGACACCGAGTATCCGGCTCAACCCGATGACAGGCTACACTTATGGTGCGAGTATGGATAAACCGCTGATAAGTGGCATCATAGTGGGAGCTGAAATCTATCAGGAAAGCCGTGATGAAGAGGTTAATCCTTATATCAAGGACAGTGTTGATGCCTTTATTGAATTGCCGCTACCCAATCTGACCAATGTCAGATTATCGGCACGTCAAATAAAACAGGATAATGAGTTATCAGAGGAAGATATCGACATGCAGAGCATGACACTCAGAATACAGTCGAGGCCATGGTTGCGTGGCAGTATGTCGATTGAGTCAATGTATGAAGATGATGTGGGCGGTACGATTGAAAGGCGAGTAGAGCAACATCGTTTGAGATTCAACTGGAATATTCGGCAGTTAAGTTTGGTGGCATCGGTTAATTTTGGAAAAGAACAACAGGCTGAGATTATACGAGAACGCTGGGAAGCGCGGCTTTCTGCGAGCAGGCATTTTTAACATGACGATCAGTAAATTTTTTAACTTTTGGACAATGTTTTTATTGATAACGTTTATGAATATCAGTTGCACAAGCGTGCCCAATAAAGACAGTAAGGCAGTGGTATATCCGGTTTGGCCAGCACCCCCTGCAACAGCCAGAATTAAGTTAACAGCGGTGTTTTCATTGCCACAGGACCTTGAAATTGGCAAAGGTTTCTGGAGCTGGCTGGGTAACTTTTTTCTGGGTAGTGAGGCAGAAAATATGGTCAGACCGATGGCTGTGGTTGCGAATGATAGGCGAATATATGTGGCAGATCCAGGTGCGTATGGTGTGCATTTGTATGACCTGAAAGAGAATAGTTACAAACTGATACAGCTGCCAGCTCATCATAAAATGTTATCGCCGGTTGGAATCAGTGGTAGCGGAGATGGTGGCATTTATATTTCTGACTCGAAACGCGCAGAGATTTATTACTATAAGTATGGTGAGGAGGCTGCGACGTTAGTAGAGCTGGATGAAGCCGTGTTGCAACCAACAGGAATCCGCTATAACCAAACAACAAAAGAATTGTTTGTTGTTGATACAAAAAATCATCAGATTGTTGTCTTTGACGAGACAGGAGGTTTGATCCGCTATATCGGACGACGGGGAGATAAAAATGGTGAATTTAATTTTCCGACCATGTTATGGTGGGATAAGGATCAGAACTTATTTGTTACGGACTCATTAAATTTCAGAATTCAGAAATTTAATAAAAACGGTAAGTATCTGCAGCAGTTTGGTAAAGCCGGCGATGCCACCGGATTTCAGTCACGACCCAAGGGTGTAGCGGTTGACAAGAAAGGGCATATTTATGTGGTCGATTCGCTGTTTCATAATGTGCAGATATTTGATTCAGAAGGCCGCTATTTATTAAGTTTTGGTGAGCAAGGTCAGGCGCCTGGACAGTTCTGGCTACCCACGGGTATCTATATCGATGACATGCAAAAAATTTATGTTGCTGATTCACATAACAAAAGAGTACAAGTATTCGAATTAGAGAAGGCCGTACGATGAAGTTAATTTATATCGTGTTTTTGTCATCAGTATCCATGCTGGCCAGTGCAGGTGTCCTAACAACCAAGCATAACCTGTCATCAAGTGGTCCGGGTTCAATTAAAGCCAGTTCTGAGCAACAAGTGTGTATCTTTTGTCACACGCCGCACAGTTCAGTGCCAGAGTCACCGTTGTGGAATCGTTCAACTCCGGGCAGTAATTATATACCATATAGCAGTTCTTCAATTATTGCGTCGCCGGGTCAGCCAAGTGGTTCTTCTTTGTTATGCTTGAGCTGCCATGATGGAACTATCGCTATTGGTGAAATACTTAGCCAGCCTGATCCGATATCTATGTCCGGTGCTTCAACCCTGCCGCAGGGAGCCACGCGTCTGGGAACTGACTTATCTGATGATCATCCGGTTTCGTTTGTATTTAATAATAATCTGGCCAGTCAGCGCGGTGAGCTGATTAATCCAGCGAATTTACCGGCTGCTGTTAAGCTTGATAAATCAGGTCAGATGCAGTGTACCAGCTGCCATGACCCTCATAATGATAGTAACGGCAAGTTTTTAGTCATGCCAAATGTGGCATCAGCATTGTGTAAAACCTGTCATCAAAAACAACACTGGAGCAGTACTGCTCACAGTACATCGAATAAAACATGGAACGGACAATCACCGGATCCCTGGCCCACGACCAGTGAAAGCACGGTGGCCAGTAATGCCTGTGAAAACTGTCATACTCCGCATAATGCTGCAGGCAATCAGCGAATTTTAAAATATGCTGCTGAAGAAGATAACTGTTATGCCTGTCATAACGGTCATGTCGCAACAGAAAACATAAGCAATGAATTTAACAAGTTTTCGCGTCATCCGATTATGAACAGTACCGGCACACATAAGCCCAATGAATCGGTGGTGGTTAATTCACGCCATGTTGAATGCATAGACTGTCATAATCCGCATGCCGCAAACAGCACAAATCCGCTGGCAGGTGTCAGAGGAGTGAGTCAGTCGGGTAGTGAGGTCAGTCAGGTCAGTGCGCCTCATGAGCTGTGTTATCGCTGTCATGGTGACAGTTCGGGTAAGCCAGCACAAAGAACCAATCGTCAGTTTAATGAAAATAATGTCAGGGCAGAGTTTAGTAGTGCAAAAAGATCCTATCACCCGGTATCAGCAACCGGACGAAACGGTTACGTCCCCAGCTTAATCGCACCGCTTAAAACCAACAGCAGAATCAGTTGTCTGGATTGCCATAATAATAATGACATTAACGGCCCGAATGGTCCGCATGGTTCAACCTATGCGCCATTATTGGCGCGCCAATATCAGACACAGGATCCGACAAATGAAAGTAGTTCGAGTTATGCGCTTTGCTATAAATGCCATGACCGCAGCAGTATTCTGGGTAACGATTCGTTTCCGCGCCACAATTTTCATATAACCGGAAGCGGTGGTGGCATGGGCGGCGGTGGAGGCTTGAGCACACCATGTAATGTTTGTCATGATCCGCACGGCAGTGAACAGCCGAAATTAATAAATTTCGACAGAGAATCAGTCACCCCCAGTTCATCGGGGCGACTTGAGCATTACTCAAATTCAACAGGTGCTGGCAGTGGTGGTTGCTATTTAACCTGCCATAACCGTAATCATGATCCTTGTACCTATGACAGCGCATCCGGTACTGCCAACTGCATGATGGGTGGTGGTGGAGGCGGTGGTGGCGGCGGCGGAGGCGGTGGCATGTAGCCACTGGCGAGATGAAGGCAGTACAGTATATTTGCGTGAGTGTTATTTGCGGTCTGTTTCTGACAGCTGGTGCTGTGCATGCGTCTGATAAGTCAGATGAAATTACCTCTAAAATCAGGCAGGCGAAATTATCTGAAGAGCAAAAATTACGTTTATTGCAGCAGCAGCAACAGCAGAAACACAAGGCATTGCTAACAAGCCTGCCCGAGCGCGTGTCTGATATTCCATCCTTGATAAAAACAGCGCAGATTAAAAGTTCAGAAATCCCGGATCCCCACTGGCAGCAAGATGGCTGTATAGCCTGCCATACGAAGACACAGGGGCAGGCTGCAAAGAGTAATCTGAGGTCAGCGGCAGATGCTGAAAAATTTTGCCAGAACTGTCACAGTACAGAAATAAAGCACAGCTATGTGCATCCTGTCGGAATTGAACCATCGAACAAAAGAATGGCACAAATGCAACCGGCAATGAAAAAAATTATTAAGAGTAATAATGGTAAAATTGGCTGTCTTACCTGTCATGATATGACGTTGCAGTGCAGGCTGGAGAATCGTCAGAAACACGAGAACCCAAAGGTATTGCGTGGTGGGCCGTTTATTCAACGTTATAAATTGTGTGGAGAGTGCCATTCAGAAGATAGTTATCAGCGTCTTAATCCGCATCAACAGTTTAATAAAACAGGTGAAGTATTAACCGAGAAATGCAGGATTTGTCATTCTGGTTCGATTGATGATTTGCTGGAAGCCAGAAGTATTGATGATGTTAGTTTTCACGCCAGCAAAAACACCGAAGCCATGTGCTGGGGGTGTCATCAATGGAAACCTCATCCCGGAGGTCAGTTTAGTTTTTTTAAAAATAAGAAAGGGCCGAACCATCTAGTAAAACCATCAGCAAACATTCTGGCGAATATGGAAGAAGTGCTGGAGGAGCGGGGGTTGCTGATGCCACTTGAACCAGGCAGTGGAAGGGTCTTTTGTGCGACCTGTCATAATCCCCATGCCAAAGGAATTATTAAAAATCCAGCCGCAGCATATGGTGCTGACGCTGATAAAAAGCTGCGGGCCAAGCCCTTATGTGTTATTTGTCACGCAAAGTAATGCGTTTGGCAAATATAAAGGTATATTTTGACGTGTATCAATGCGTCAGAACATGATAGATTTTAGTCTGAGTGAAAATCAGAAAATAAAAGAAAAATAAATAATAATGGAATATCGAAAACTTAAAATTTATTTACAAATATTAGTGCTGATGAGTGTCAGTCACGGAGCTGCCTACGCTTTTGAGGATGACGAAGGCTGCTTGCTATGTCATAAATACCCTAAGATGGGTCGTATAACAGAGGAAGGTGCAAGGCGTTCTTATTATGTTATGCCGCATGTTTTTGGTTCCACCGTGCACAGAAATGTTCCATGCAAAGACTGTCACTCCTATATTAAAGAATTACCCCACAGAGAAGTGAAGAACGGGGTGACCTGTGATAGTGAATGCCATTCAATAAAAAACCCGGCAACCGGTAAAAACTTCAGTCATAAATCTATTTATGAAAAATACGAAAAAAGTGCGCATGGCCGCGAAAAGATTGCGAAAGGTCATGATCAGGACAAGCCTTACTGTGTAACCTGTCATACCAACCCAATCTATAATCCTAAAGAAGATCAGGGGCCACCACCAAGAATCACTCAGCGTTGTGTGATTTGTCATGAAGATGAAAAATTTGTTACCAACTGGTACAAACATACCAGTCGCCGCATCAACGAAGTTAAACGCTCACCAAAAGAGGTGATGGAACTTTGTACCAGTTGTCACGGTGATAAAAGACTGATTGAAAGGCACATGAAAGCAGCAGAAAAAGAGGGTCGAGAACTCGGTGATAAATACGCGTTTGCTGCTGAGTCATATCAGCAAAGCTTTCATGGCAAAGTTGTAAAGTACGGCTTTACAAAGGCGGCAAGCTGTCTCGACTGCCATGCTGATAACGATAATTATTATATGAATGTACATGACATACGGCCTTCACGGGATCCTGCGTCATCGGTGCATAAAGATAATGTAACCAAGACCTGTCAGCGTTGTCATACTCGTGCTGATGAAAAATACGCACAACTGGACCCGCACCCTACACCGGTAACTGAAGAAGAAAATAATAATTTTCGTTATTATTCAAATCTGATTTATGGCTGGATAGGCGATGTAGTACTGGTGTTATTAATTGGGCTGGCAGCATTTGAAACAATAGGCAGAAGACGTGATGGTGTCGGCTGGCATTTGCGCAAGGGCTCAACCTGGTGGCGTAAGTCGAAACGGGGCAGGGACCGTGTTAAATAATCAGAAACCTGACACAGACAATAATAACAGGAATACTGAAACATGAATTTATCCGCTGAAGCACGTAAGGTACTCGAATCATCGATGCGCATGAATAAGGTCAGCGATGCTGAGCGCGCCGAGATAGAGCGCGTTGTTGAAAGCATGCCTGATGATCGCGTGCTGCTTTACAAGAATGTTGTCTCCAATCCGATTGGTGATCTGCCGCGATATGATATACATATCCGGCTTCAGCACATGCTGACCTTTGTTACCTTTTTAACACTGGCATTTACCGGTCTGCCGATTGCATTTCTGGATCATTTCTGGGCGACGCCTTTAAATAACTTGGTCGGCGGTGTTGATGTATCACGGATTATTCACCGTACTCTGGCCAGTGTGATGGTATTTAGCATGATTTACCACATTATCTATCTTTTCTGGCTGGTGTTAAGAGACATAATGCGAGGCCGTTTTGTTCTGCAGCGCACACTGATTCCGACACTTAAAGACGTTCGTGATTTCAAGCTGGATATGTTGTATCACGCAGGAAAGAGAGATCAGCGTCCGGAAATGGACAAGTTCATGTACAAGCAGAAAATACATTATTTCGCCGCTGCATTCGGTAATCTGGTGATGGTGGTATCAGGCTCATCATTTTTATTTCCTGAGTTCTGGGCAACGATATTGCCAGTCGGCTACGCGTCATATTTTCAGGAAATGATGCGCTTGTCGCATCCGCATGAAGCTTTGTTGGCGTTACTGGTGATTGCATTCTGGCACTGGTATAACGTTCATCTCGCGCCCGGACGTTTCCCGATGCAGTGGACGTTTTTAACCGGAAAAATTACCCGTGAGCATCAGATAGAAGAACACTTTCTGGAATACCTTAGAAACCTGGTTGAAATAAAATCAGAACGGGAGTATCTGCTGGATATGGAAGATGCACGTGAATTATCCGGTGTATATGAAGACAAATTTATTGATGAGAAGATGGCTGTTAACAAGAGTGAACCATGATAAAAAAAATGACACCGATACAAAAAGTATTCGCTTACGCGACACTGGCGGTAATATTTTTCTGGACGTTGTTCGGGGTGTTCACGATTTATCTGCTGTTGACAGAGTACTGACCTGGTGACTACAAATGCATGAGCTGAGTGATCAACTAACGACATATATTATCCTGACGGTATTATTGTTTATGCTGCTGGGTGTCGCGCTGGTGGTTCTGATAGATCATAAATCAAAAATCCCCGGTGAATTTGTTCATGATCCGTTTAGTATTTCAGGTATGCGTCGTGGACATCCGGTAATATCTTTTCTTACTGCTTTTATTCTCGGCTGTATAATTCTGAGTCTGTTTTTTGAAGTCTTCGTGGCTCTCGGCACGCATGCCGGATTGTTTAAAAGTGAAGAAGATAAAAAGCCAGAAATTCTGCATGATCTCAGGCTCGACCGGTTCAGTGAAAAGAAAAGGCATTTTCATCATGAGTTAAAAGTTGATAAGGTCAATCTCGGTAAAAAACCTGTGTGTTTTCAGTGTCATGGTGATTACCCGCATTCAAAAGAGCCGATGATCAGAACACTGATGAATATGCATACCCAGTTTACCGGTTGCATGACCTGCCATGTCAATGAAGAGAAAGTGCCAGAGAAATACTACAGCTTTAAATGGCTTAACTATTCAGGAATAGAAGTGAAGGGTAAACCATTCGGAACTGATATTAATCCAGAAACCGGTTATTTACAGGAAACGGATGATTATTATTCAAAAATAGTGGTTTATTCCAATCAGACGGGTGAAGAAAAGTTATTAGAAGTAACCGAGGATGAGCCGGTTGTTCAGGAATTTTTAAAAGTGAAGGATAAACTTAATGACCGTGATAAAGAAGCACTGAAAAAGCGCTTTCACAAAGTTGTCAGGCCTAAAGGTCGTTTCTGCTCGCGTTGTCATGCCGAAGAAAGCAAAAGTTTACTACCATTTAGGGAGCTTGGATTCTCTGACAGACGGATTTCTGATGTTACAAATCTGAATATGATCGGCGTGGTAGAGAAATATAAGAAATTCTATATGCCAAAATTAATCAGACGAAATACCGCGGAAGAGGAAGCAAAATAAAACTGCTTATCATCTCGTTCATGGTTGTTTCCAGTTATACGGTATTCAGTCAAAACTGCATGTTCTGTGATTGCATAGTAAAGTGGTTAAACTGATATGCGTACTTACACTATTTTTTTAAAACTGGCGGCATCATTGGCCTTAAGTTTTTTTGTGCTGAGCGTGGCTTATGCCGACAGTGCAATAAAACGCCGGTTAGATTTAGGTCTCGATATTAACCCCGCTGCAGAAAACACGCTGTTACTTCCCAGTGATGTTGCTGTTTCCAACAGTTATATCTACGTGGTTGATGGCGGCCATCACAGAGTGGTGGTGTTCGACCAACAAGGTAATTATGCCTTCAGTTTTGGTAGTTATGGTGCAGGCAAGGGCGAGTTTAACAGTCCGGTTGGTATTGATGTGTCTGAAGGCGGAGAGGTTTATGTGGCTGATACCGCCAATAAAAGAATTCAGGTCTTCAGCGCAGCAGGCAAGTTTGTCCGGTTATTCAAAGTTAAAAGCGGACGCTATATAATCCGTCCGATTGATGTGTTAGTTGATGAAAAAGCCAGAGAAGTTTATGTCAGTGGTAATGATAATCATAAAGTCATGGTGTTCTCGAGCAAGGGAAAACTAAAAAGGGAGTGGGGAGGCAATGGTACCAGTGAAGGTGAATTTCGTTATCCGGCAACACTGGCACATTTGAAAGATGGTCGAGTCGCTGTTGTTGATGTGTTAAATGCAAGGCTGCAAATATTTGAAAAAAATGGCGATTATTCAATTCAGATATCCGGTTGGGGTGTTGAGCCCGGCCAGGTTTTCAGGCCTAAAGGGGTAGCGGTTGATAAAGACGGTGATATTTATATATCGGATAGCTACCTGAATCTTGTTCAGGTTTTTTCGGATGTGGGAAAACTAAAATACATACTGGATACAGTTGCACCAAGGACACTATACACGCCCGTTGGTATGTACGTTGATGCGAAAAATAAACTGTATATTACTGAAATGCGTAAACATCGCATCAGTGTATTTAGCTTAAACCCATAGGCCACTGTCGATGCTAAGGCGATTGTCGAATCTGTTGTTACTGCTGATCAGTCTGCTGGTCTCTCAATCGCTGTCATCGGCACCACGCTTGCCATCTGAGAATCGTGAATGTGCGACCTGTCATATTATGTGGCTAAAAGCATTTAAGCGTGAAAATGTAGAGACGTTAGTGCCATACGATCCGCGCCCGGTCGTTAAAACCGGCAAACAGGATGTGGCAAGTACAGAAGATATGTGTTTCTCTTGCCACGATGGATTTGTGCTGGACTCGCGCCCGCTCTGGCAGTCGGGTAAGCACGCCCATCCGGTCGGACAAAAACCCTCTGAAAACATTCAAATACCAATGCAAGATGGTAAAAATATTTTTCCTCTGAATGATGATGGTCGTATGTACTGCGGCACCTGCCACACTGCGCATGGTGTTGACTGGGATGATAAAGAATCTCAGGCATTTATGCGGGTGCGTGATGTTGACGGACAGTTTTGTATGGCATGCCATACTGAAAAAACCAAAGGCCCGACAACCGGTTCGCATCCTGTGATGAAAAAAATGCATCACAAGCCGGCTGCTCTGGTTAAAGTCGGTGCTAAGTTCGGGCGCAAAAATGAAGTGATATGCCAGTCCTGTCATAAGCCCCATGCTGCAGCAGAAAAAAAATTACTGCGGATTAAGAATACGAATTCACAATTATGTGGACAGTGTCATGATGATCGCTATGCGCAGTCAATGGCTGATGCCGCTCACCTCAATACGCACCCAGTTAACATAAAACCGGTAGATGCCAAAATTGCACCGTCATTAGTTAAAGCCGGGGCTAAACAGGGTGTTAATGGGCAGATAATTTGCCAGACATGTCATCGACCGCATGATGCGAAAAGCACGCAGGGGCTATTACTACAAGAAAATAACAACGGTGTGTTGTGTCAGACTTGTCATATCAATAAAAAAACAGTACTCGATAGTAAACACGATATGAATCTGACTGATGGTGATACAAAAAACATCCGGGGTCAGAAGGTGAAAGAAGGCGGTGCCTGCAGTGCCTGTCATTTACCGCATAAAGGTAAAGGACCGAAAATGTGGGCGCGCGAGATTGATAAAAACCTCGAGCCAATGGCGGCACTGTGTCTGAGTTGCCATGATAAAGAGGGGCTTGCAAACAAGCACACGGTTGGAGAATACAGTCACCCGGTTGGTGTTGATGTCAGCCGTCTGGGACGTAAAGTGCCTCTGCCAACATTTAGTAAAAATGGCTTTAAATGGAAGGATGCGATTGAAGGGCGGGTTAGCTGTGCCAGTTGCCATGATCCGCATCAGTGGGACCCTAATGATAAAGATAATAAAGCTGAGCCGGGTGATACGGGTAACAGCAGTAACCGTTTTCTAAGAATAGCGAACAGTACCGAGGCACCATTGTGTAAAACCTGTCATAAGGAAAAGTGGAATGTCACGGGTACTAAACATGATTTGCGATTAACCGCGCCGGATGCAGAAAATTCGTTGGGTCAGGATGTGGAAGAGTCTGGCCTTTGCGGTACCTGTCATTTGGTCCACAACGCTAATGGCAGCAAGCTCTGGGCGCGCGATAAGCTGGCTGGTAATGGTACCGGTTATCTGGCCTGTATTGGATGTCATAATGAGAAAGGTTTAGCAAAAGACAAAACCCTGGGGGAACATACACATCCCGTAAATGTTGGGGTAGAGCGGCTGGGAATAGTAGCAACGCTGGAAACTTGGCAGCATTCGGCTAGCAAGATTAAGGGAAAAAATCATTTGCAGATGTTGCAGGCATTACCATTATACGATGATAAAGGATTACCGACGGACCATGATGGCAGAGTTGGTTGCGGTACTTGTCATGATCCGCATAACTGGTCGGTTAAGAAAAATCCCGATGAACGAAAGATTGATATTGATAAGCTTGAGGGCGATGCTAACAGTAGTTTTCTGAGGATTCAGGATAAAGGGGTCAGTCAGCTATGTGTTAACTGCCATGTGGATAAGAAAACTGTCTTTTTGACTAAGCACGATCTGTCAGAACAGGAGTTTACTCACCTGAAGACGACGGATGATGACGAGGCTGTGTCAGCGCAGGTCAGTGGAAATATGCAAGGCGCCTGTCTACACTGTCACAAACCACATAATGCCGGTGCGAATGCGCTCTGGTCTCGGCCTCCAGGACAGGCAAAAACAGCGGTTGCAAAACTTTGCTTGTCCTGTCATCAGCAAGGTCAGATAGCCGGTAAAAAATTACCCGGTAAGCATGATCATCCAGTCGGTGTTTCAATAAGTTTGCAGATGAGTCAGCGTATTGACAAACTTAACAAGCAGCAGCAACTGCCACTGTTTGACAGTGACGGTCATCAGTCAGTCGGTGCTGATAAGTTAGACTGTGCCAGCTGTCATAACCCGCATCAGTGGGATCCTGATGACATAATGAACCGAAGCATGGCAATGCTTGATGAAGAAGGCACTGCAGCAAACAGCTTCCTGAGACTAAGCGCAAATGAAAACAGCAGTCTTTGTGTAAGATGCCATGAAGATAAAAAAATGATTGCAGGCACCGATCATGACTTCGATAAAAACTCAGTTAATGTATTACAGCAGAAACGTGACGTATCAGGGCTCTGTGGGCAGTGTCACGTACCCCATCAAGCTGTTTCCGATTTGTATTTATGGGCGCAGCCGCTGGGTAACGGTCAGGATGCGGTTGAGCAGCGCTGTCGCAGTTGCCATGATGAAAACAAACAGGCCGCAAAGAAAGATCCTGAACAGGGACAGCATCCAAAACAAATACGGCTGTGGTCAACAGAACTACGACAGGAAATACTCAAAGGTAAAAACCTTGCAGACATACGTGTGTTTGACGAAGACGGCAGACAAAATAATTTTGGCGCTATTACCTGTGCGAGTTGTCATAACCCGCATCAGTGGCAGGCCTTGCATAAAGATGTGAATACAAAAAACAAAGAACGTCCTGAAAAGATAAAAGCAGAAGGTAATGTCATGACGAGTTTTCTAAGGAACAATGACAGCCAGAATATTGTTTGCGCGGATTGTCATGGAGCGGATGGTTTGTATCGTTATAAATATTTTCACAGCGACAGCACGCATGTTAAGAAACCGAGAGCAAAGTAGTAAGCTGAAGTAACCATAAATAAAATAAGTTATTAGACGCTATAGAGCATGGGTTGAAGCATTAGCGGGCTAAAAATACCTATAAATTGATAATCAAATCGTATAGTATTTAGCTTCCCCTTTGTACGGAAGCCTGGTGACCAACCTGTAACTATGAATACATCACGATTTATAGGGATTGATGTCGGTTCAACCACAGTTAAATGTGTGGTGGTTGATCCTGATGAAATGAAGATTATCTGGTCTCGCTACGAGCGGCATGAGACCAGACAGGCCGAAAAATTACTCGAATTACTAACTGATATTCATCAGACTTATCCAGACTTAAAAACAAATAAGGTAAAAGCCTATATAACCGGTTCTGGTGCAGGCCCGTTGATTGATGTGGTCGGTGCAGGCTTTGTACAGGAAGTTAATGCTGTAGCACTGGCAGTTGAAAGTCTGCATCCAGATGTCAACAGCATTATTGAACTGGGCGGGCAGGACGCAAAGATAATCCTTTTTAAAGAAAATAAAGACAGCGGCGAACGGCAAATCATTACGTCAATGAATGACAAGTGTGCATCCGGTACCGGTGCAACCATTGATAAATGTGTATTAAAAGTAGGTATCAACCGCGACAAATTAACCACGCTGGATTTTGATGCGAAAAAAATTCATCATGTTGCTGCCAAATGTGGGGTCTTTGCAGAAACCGATATTGTTAATCTTATCAAGTCCGGGATACCTGCATCAGAAGTTTTATGTTCATTAGCCGATGCGATCGTCATGCAAAACCTCTCGGTGTTGACGCGAGGTAACACGCTGACAGAAAAAGTATTGCTACTGGGCGGGCCAAATACTTACCTACCATTTTTGCAACAGTGCTGGCAGCAGCGTATACCAGAAACATGGCGTGAAAGAGGTTACCAGGCAGCAGAGGGTGTTAATCCTGAAGACTTGATAATTGTACCGGATAACGCTGAATACTATGCCGCCTTTGGCTCGGTTGTTTTTGGTTCTGCAGAATTATCAGCAGACAAAACATATAAAGGTGTTGATTCGCTAGCAGAGTTTATAAAAAATGGCAGAAAGTCAGAGCTGAATGCCGGTGCTGATCAGGGCTTACATAAAGAGATTGCAGAGCTTGACGCATTTAAAGAAAACTATAAAACCCCGTTATTCAAACCAAGACAATATCCTGCTGGCAGTGTAATTAAAGCCTATATCGGCCTTGATGGCGGCTCGACCAGTTCCAAGGCCGTGCTGATAGATGAGCAGGGGGAACTGATTTGTAAACAATATCAGTTATCAAAAGGCAACCCGATAGAAGATACTAAAGAGTTGCTGGCGGCATTAAAAAACTATGCTCTAGAACAAAATTGTCAGTTGCAAGTGCTGGGCTTTGGCGCAACCGGTTATGCTGCTGATGTGCTTGAGAAATCAACCCGCTGTGATGTAAACGTGGTTGAAACGGTCGCGCACATGATGAGTGCAAAAATCAGCTGTGGCGATGATGTCGATGTGATCTGTGATATAGGCGGGCAAGATATTAAAGTGCTGTTTTTGCAGCATGGACAGATCAAAAATTTCCGCTTATCAAATCAGTGTTCGGCTGGTAACGGCATGTTGTTACAATCAATGGCCGATCAGTTTGGTGTCAAAGTTGAAGAGTTTTCAGCAGTTGCATTCAGTGCCGAGCTTTCACCGAAATTCAGTTATGGTTGCGCGGTGTTTCTTGATACGGACCGTGTTAATTTCCAGAAAGAGGGTTTTAGTAAAGAAGAGCTGTTTGCTGGGCTGGCTCGTGTCTTACCAAAAAATGTCTGGCAGTATGTGGTTCAGATTCCGCGCATGTCCGAGCTGGGAAGAAAATTTGTTTTACAAGGCGGGACACAATACAACCTCGCTGCTGTAAAAGCACAGGTAGATTATATTAAAGAGCGCGTACCTGATGCCGAAGTCATTGTTCATCCGCATTGTGGCGAAGCCGGTGCCATGGGCGCTGCTGTTGAGGCCAGACGCGTTGTTGAACAGCGCGGTTACTCGACATTTATTGGTATCGATGAAACCATCAACTTAAAAGTCAGCTCACGCACAGATGAGGAGACACGCTGTAATTTTTGTGAGAACAACTGTTCTAGAACGTTTATCGACACCGAGTCACCAGATGGTGAAATATCGCGTTACATTGCAGGGTTTTCTTGTGAAAAAGGCACGGTTGAATCAAAAGAGGCCGTTGTGACACTGAATCAGAAAAGAAAACAATTAAAAGCCGAGTTCCCTAATCTGGTTGATTATGAGGCTAACCGAGTATTCAGACGCTTACCGGCTGATAAAGTCAGCAATGACAAAAAATGTAAGCAGGATGTTATGTCGATGAGCCTGATGAAGACCATGCTGGCCGTTATTGGTGGTACTAAGCATAAAGCACAGAAAGAGCAGATACGCTTAATGCGTAAGAAGGTACGCGTTGGTATTCCGCGTGTTTTAAATCATTATACCAACGCGCCTTTTATGCGCGCCTATCTCGAAGGATTGGGTCTGCTATCGAACAATATCGTATTTTCCGATCAGACATCTGAGGAAATGTGGCTAGAGGGTGGTAAATACGGTTCGATCGATCCGTGTTATCCGGCAAAAGTCTCGCTGGCTCATGTTCATCATCTTCTTTATAAAAAGCATAAGCGAAAAGCTCTGGATGTTATATGGTTTCCCTGTATAACAAAAATTCAAAGTTTTACTTCTGAGATGGTCGCATCAACAAGCTGTCCTGTAGTGGCTGGTACGCCCAAAGTGGTTAATGCTGCATTTACTAAAGAGAAAAACTTTTTTAAAGAGAACGATATTGCGTATTATGACAGGGCGCTTGATTTTACCGACAGAAAATTACTAGAAAAACAATTGTCTGAAACCTGGGGTGATATTCTACAGCTCGATAAAGATGAAAATATTATGGCGTGTGAAAATGCCTGGCTAGCGATGGAAACGGTCGATCTTGATTTGCAAAGAAGAGGTCTGGAAGTTTTAACACAGGCAGAGAAAAACAACACTGTTGTTTTGTTAATGCTTGGTCGGCCATATCATAATGACCCAGGCCTGAATCATGAAATATTAGAAGAGTTTCAGTCGTTGGGGTATCCGGTTATATCAATCAGATCAATACCCAAAGACAGTGGTTATTTATCTCGCTTTTTCAAAGATGATATTGAAAAAGGTCTGATCAAAGATGCGTTTGATATAGCGGATGTCTGGCCAGAAAATTATTCGGTTAATTCTGTACAAAAAGTATGGGCAGCAAAATTTGCAGCACGTCATCCTAATGTGGCGGTTCTGGATTTATCTAGTTTTAAATGCGGGCATGATGCACCAAGCTACGGCATTATTGATCAAATTATTTCCAGTAGCAAAACACCATATATGGCGATGCATGATATCGATGCAAATAAACCTGGCGGCAGTATAAAAATAAGAGTAAAAACTTACGCCTATACATTAGAGCGCTATCAGGAGTTGCTTAATGAACGGCTTAAGCAGACCAATGAGCTGGAAAAGAGGGTAAAGAAAAAACGGATTGAATTACTACAGCAGCATATTAAAAATTTTGACGATGTGTTGATGAGTGAGGACAGTAATAAATGGATTAAAATCGATGAGCAGTATCAGCGTTACTTACAGGAGTCAGCGGACAAGCGGGATCTGATTCAAAAGAAAGTGGTTGATATTAATGCCAGAGATGAAGTCGAAGTTGAATTTAAGCGCAAAGATTTTAACATCGAAAAAGAAAACAATCAGTCTGCACTGCTTGGCCAGCAACTGGCGGGGTCGCAAACAGATAATTCAGTCGAGGTCAAAAAAGGAGCAAATGCTAATGAAAAGTAATAACGTTTTCAAGATTGATTTTGACGTGGTTGAAAACAAAATAAGAGCTTATGAAAAAGAGCAGGCTGAACTTTTAAATATTGAACCTGGGCAGACCAATCACTGGGTTGATAAAAACCCGACTGACTTTAGACGGCATCAGCGAGAAAACACAACTATCCTGTTTGGCGGACTAACTTTAATGCAGGATGTTTTTATTCAGGCGGCCAGCAATGGTCTTGGCTATAAATTTATCGCACTGGACTGTCCTGATAATGCGGCTATGCAGGTTGGTAAGGAGTTTGGTAATCGCGGACAGTGTAATCCTACCTATTTTACCGTCGGCAACCTAGTTAAGTACCTGATAGAGCTGCGAGATAAACAGGGCCTTTCAACTAGAGAGATCATTGATAATTATATATTTACCACGGCAGGAGCTTGTGGACCATGCCGATTTGGACTGTACGTTACAGAATACAGGAAGGCGTTACGTGATGCAGGATTTGAAGGCTTTCGAGTGGTCTTGTTCGATAGCGATGGTGATCTTAATCAAGGTGGCCCAGAAATGGGGCTTGATTACAATGTGTCTTTTTTCAGGGGTATGTTTAAAGCCATAATATTAGGTGATGTGATTAACCTGATGGCATACAGAATGCGTCCGTATGAAGAAAACAAAGGCGATGTAAACAGAGCGTTGGAAAAATGCCGGCAACTAATTGTTGCTAAGCTGCTTAGCAATAAGAACGTCATACCTGCGCTGCATGAAAGTAAAAAAATACTTGATGCGGTTCCCCTGAATAGGCTTCAGGTTAAACCAAAAGTGTCTGTGATCGGAGAATTTTGGGCAATGACGACAGAAGGCGACGGTAACTATAAGTTACAGGCGTTTCTTGAGCAGGAAGGTGCTGAAGTTGATATTCAGCCTGTTACTAACTGGACGCTGTATATTATCTGGGCTGTGATGTATGACGCGCGTCAGCAATTAAAGTTGAAAAACAAATGGACGACACGGCTTCGTCTTTATAAAAAATTATTGTTATTACGATTTGCAAGAACAATTATGCTTATGTGGTTTAATCGCTATGCAAAAGCGATAGGCCTCAATGACTATCATTTGGCTGATATGGATGAACTGGCAAAAGACAGTCATGAATTTTACGATAATGAGCTGCGTGGTGGTGAAGGTCATATGGAAGTGGGAAAACTTATACAGTCAGTTAAATACAGCAAATCGCATCTGGTTTTGAGTGTTAAACCCTTTGGTTGTATGCCGTCATCTGGTGTTTCCGATGGGGTCCAGGCCTTAGTTACCGGAAAATTTCCTGAGGCACATTTCTTGGCGATTGAAACCTCAGGTGATGGTGCTGTGAATGTTTATAGTCGTATTCAAATGGCGCTATTTAAAGCCCGTGAAAAAGCCCAAAAAGATATGGATCAGGTACTGAGTACAGAGTCGGTTGAAAGAGTCGCTGAGTACATTACCACACAAAAGCTGCCTGCAAGCTGGTACCCTAAGCATCGCTGTGCTCTAACAGCAGCCAATACGGTTTACGCCATGCGGGATCAGGGCTTAGTAAGCAGCCACTAAAGTAGCCAGCAACAGCCGAATCTTCAGGCTCGGCTGATATTGAGACTTAAAGCCGGATATTGACCGGTTATAGATGAGTTTTCAGGCGAGGTATGATTTAATTGTAGGCTCATTTTTTATCGAGTCAGAATCTAAACATGATTGTATACCCAGAAATTGATCCGGTTGCTATTAGTCTTGGCCCATTAACGATTCACTGGTATGGGCTGATGTATTTAACCGGCTTTGCTTTAATGTGGATATTAGGCATGCACAGGGCAAAACAGCCCGCTTCAGGCTGGAGCAAACAAGAAGTCGAAGATCTGGTTTTTTATGGCGCTGTTGGATTGATACTAGGCGCACGCATTGGCTACATCCTTTTTTATAATTTTTCTGCTTTTATTGATAACCCGGCCATCCTGTTTAAAGTCTGGGAAGGTGGTATGTCATTTCACGGTGGTGCGCTAGGAGTCATGACGGCGCTGATTTTGTTTGCACGAAAATATAAAAAGCAATATTTTGATATTACCGACTTCATGTTGCCTCTGGCTCCACCGGGTTTATTTGCGGGCAGAATGGGGAATTTTATTAATGCAGAGTTGCCGGGGCGTGTTGCCGATGCAGATCTGCCATGGGCTTTTATCTACCCGCATGTTGATAAGCTGCCCAGACACCCGTCATCGTTATATCAGGCACTGACTGAAGGTCTGTTGTTATTTATTATCCTCTGGTTTTTCTCTTCATCTAAAAAACCACGGATGGCAGTCTCCGGTTTGTTTTTACTGGGCTACGGCAGTTTCCGCTTCAGTACAGAATTTTTCAGGGTGCCAGACGCACAGATGGGTTTTGTTGCCTTCGACTGGATGAGTCAGGGTCAGGTGCTATCGACACCTATGATCATAGCTGGTATTGGGTTGCTGGTTTTAGCTTATAAAAAACAGGTTAAGGTTTAATGAAACAGTATCTGGAATTAATGCGTTACGTTCGAGACAACGGCGTAAAAAAAGAAGACCGAACCGGTACAGGCACTACTTCAGTTTTCGGTTATCAAATGCGTTTTAATCTTGCCGAAGGCTTTCCTTTGGTGACTACAAAAAAATGCCATTTACGTTCAATTATTCATGAGTTGCTGTGGTTTCTTAAAGGTGATACCAATATTAAATACTTGAAAGATAATGGTGTTCGGATCTGGGACGAATGGGCCGATGAAAACGGCGATCTGGGTCATGTTTATGGTTATCAGTGGCGTTCATGGCCAACACCTGATGGTCACCATATTGATCAGATTAGTCAGGTTGTCGAACAAATTAAAAACAACCCTGATTCTCGTCGTCTTATTGTTAGTGCTTGGAATGTTGGTGAAATAGAAGATATGGCTCTGCCGCCTTGTCATGCGTTTTTCCAGTTTTATGTAGCCGATGGAAAGTTGTCTTGTCAGCTTTATCAGCGTAGTGCTGATATTTTTTTAGGTGTGCCATTTAATATTGCATCATATGCTTTGTTAACCATGATGGTGGCGCAGGCATGTGATCTGCAAGCAGGAGATTTTGTGCATACTCTTGGTGATGCGCATTTGTACTCAAATCATATGGATCAAACACAACTACAGCTTTCGCGTGAGCCGTTACCGTTACCAGTTATGAAAATTAATCCGGATGTGAAAGATATTTTCAAATTCAAATTTGAAGACTTTGAATTGGTCGGTTATCAGTCACATGAACATATTAAAGGTGTAGTAGCAGTATAAAAAAGGGAGTTATCAATGAAAAAGCTAATAGTACTGATTTGTCTTGGGTTTATTAATATCTCATGCGACTCTGGTTCAGATTCAAACCTGGGTCATAGTAGTGCTGAGAATTTAACGGCTAGTGATTTTAATGTTGTCCCAACTACAGAAGTTAATTCGAATGATTTAAGATTTGAATTATTTGAATTAATTCGAGATGTGCCGGAATTTGATCCCGTGCTCGTATTAAGTATGGATGATGGTACTGAACCAGAAGGGTGTGTGCCAGGCTTAAACTTTCATTTCGATGCAGAGCAGTACCTAATTCTATCTTTTGATGATTTTATCTTTGATATAGGTGTTTGCAGTGGGAATGGTTTGGCAGCAGAGAGCACCTTAACTATGTCGCTGTTTACTAAGATACAGTTTTATGATCAATCGGGTTCTGAACTGATAAATCAAATTCCGGATGCATCAGATGTTTTTGATTTAACAGGAACTACCACAGAGCAGCGTCTGTTAAATAGAGGTGCAATATATCGTTCACCGTGGACGCAAGAGCAAATTTCAGATATAAGTATTGACTATCCCACACTTGCCAATGAATTGGAAAGTGGTGATGGCTTTGCATTTCTAACTATGCATTCTACCAATGGCTTTCATACCCCTTGTGTTATATATCAGGATTTAATTTCGAATTGCATAAGAGAAAAAGTAGAAAGACGTCACAGCTTTAGTTATTCATCGTCAACAGGCGCTTTGCTACATACTGAGCTTTATCATTCCCGTTATGTTATGCACGATCTTGTGCCTGTTGTTGGTGCACCTTTTTATGAGTCGGGTACTTTAGAATTCGAATATGAAAACTGGAGCGGAACAATAACATTTAATGGCGCTCATACTTCGCCCTCATTTGTTGCAAACAGTGCCGATGAATCAATAGCTGGTGTTATTGAGGCTTATTATTAAATGACTATCGTTTTAATATGAAACTATCAATCATCACTGCTATGGATAATAACCGTTTAATCGGTAAAGATAATGGGTTGCCGTGGAAAATACCGGCTGATTTACAGTTTTTTAAAAAAGTCACGATGGCTAAGCCTGTCGTTATGGGCAGGAAAACATTTGAATCCATCGGTCGGCCCTTGCCGGGACGGCGCAATATTATTATTACCCGCGATAAAAATTTTACTGCCGAGGGCTGTGAAATTGTCTACAGCACAGAAATGGCGATTGCTGCGGTGCAGGATGTTGATGAGGCGATGATAATTGGCGGTGCCAATATTTATCAGCAGTTTTTAGATAAAGCCGAGCGCTTATATCTGACAAAAGTACAGGGTGAGTTTGACGGTGATGCCTGGTTTCCAGATATTGATTTTAGCCAGTGGTGTTTGTCTGAAAAAGAGGATCATAAAGCTGACGAAAAAAACGAATGCGATTACTCCTTTCAGGTATTTAACCGTAACGCCAGTTAATTTTTTGAAACCGGTTTGATCCCGTTCGGGCAATCGATTTGAATCAACTCTTTTTCTGTTCTGTCAATTCGCAAAGCTGTTAATTGGCCGCCCCATAAACAGCCATTATCAATCGGGTAAACATGTGGCTCGTTGAGTGCAGATAAGGTGGACCAGTGGCCAAAGATAATATCATTGTTCTTTGTGCGCCGTTCTTTGTGCATAAACCAGGCTGTTAAGTGTGCTGGCTGCGTGCCAATATCGCCTTTGAATTTAAAATCTGGGCGGCCCTGGGCATCACAAAACCGCATCCGGGTAAACACGTTGGTGATAAAGCGGTAGCGATCCCATCCTTTTAACTGGTTATCCCATTGTGCTGGGTAATTACCGTACATGTGTTTGAAAAAGGGTCGCGGGTTGTCACGTTGCAGCTGTTGTTGCATTTCTTCTGCATACTGGCAGGTCTGCTCGAGTGTCCATTGCGGCGGGATACCGGCGTGAACCATGGAAATATTGAGGTCACTGTCATAATGAAAAAGCTTTTGCTGTCTGAGCCAGTTTATCAGCTCATCACGATCATCCGCTGCCAGAATATCATCGACGGTGTCGTATTTAGCCGGTTTGTTTGAAAGATAGGCCAGTGCCAGAAGATGCAGATCGTGATTGCCGAGTACGGTTATCGCATGACTGCCAAGCTGTCTGATAAAACGGATAGTTTGCAGCGAGTCGGGGCCGCGATTAATGATGTCGCCACAAAACCAGAGAGTATCGGCTGCAGTATCGAATTTGATTTTATCGAGTAATCTGAGCAGATCACTGTAACAGCCCTGAACATCCCCTATGGCGTAGGTGGCCATTCACACTCCTTTGATGTTGTGATTTAATCCGCTGATTTCTGCAGCAGTAAAAAACGAAACCAGCCTCTAGCCAGAGCGGGTTGATCGTGAATAAGTCTTAATGCAGGGCTTTCATTTAATAAGGTTTCAAACACTACATCAGTACGAGTTGCTATATGCCGGCTGAACAGATTGATAAAGCGGCGGCCGGGTGCAAGCTGTCCGGGCTTTAAAAATTTATCAAAAAGATGAATCTTGCCGCCTGGTTTCAGCACCCGTGATGCTTCCTGCAATGCCTGCAACGGGTCGGGCACCACTGCCAGTATTAAATGCATAATGACAAGATCAAAACTGTTGTCAGCAAAGGGTAAGGATTGACTGTCTGCGAGCTGTAGTTGTATTTCACAGCCTGACAGATCACGTCGTGCCGCAGCTCTGGAAAGCATGGCTGGCGTCAGATCAGTACCGATATAAGCCGGCCCGACAGGTAAGAACGGGATATCAAGGCCGCTGCCGATGCCATTGATGAGTATGTGTCGATCTGTATCGGTATCAATTAAGGCGGCACTGTGTTGACGCCAATGACTGGTAGCTCGCTGGATCAGGGCATCATAGATCGGGGCTAATAATGTGTAGCTATGCTTTAACGACATGGTGAGCGTGGCATTTAATGCAATGCCGACGGCAGTGCCAGCGAAAAAGCCGGGATTTCGGCATCAAATTTTACACCGTCATCCGCCAGCATCTGGTAACTGCCTTGCATCGTGCCGACGGGGGTGTCCATCTGCGTGCCGCTGGTGTATTCAAACTGATCGCCGGGCGCTAAATGCGGCTGTTCGCCGATCACGCCATCGCCGCTAACTTCCTGAACTTTGCCGTCGGAATCGGTAATAATCCAGTGGCGACTGATTAGTTGTGCGGCGACAGTACCGGTATTGTGAATGTTAACCGTGTAGGCAAACACATAGAGGCTGTCTTCAGGGCTGGACTGTTCTTTTATATAATAACTCTGAACAGATACTTTAATTTCGTGTTTTGGCTCAGCGGGCATCTGTCTGATCCTGTCTATAGCGGCTGTTAGTGGCTGATTATATCAGGCTGCCGGTCTGTAAAATATTAAAACTAACAAGGCTAATGTAAACAGCAGTCCGGTCACACCGAATAAGCGTAAGGCTCTGGTATTCAGGCTAAACTCACTGCGACGTGATTCGGCAACGTTAAAACGGCGATAAAACCAGCGAGCGGCAAGGTTGATATAGTGGTTAAAATCATCCGGCACAAACGTTAGAATTAGACATAATACAGGAAATAAAACCGACATCAGGTTAAGAAAAAAATCGTGGGTCATGGCTGTTCCTGTGTTGCATTATCAATGTAATTGGTTAATTTAAAATAACTTAATGGCGAAATATTCTCAGGTCGTAGCGCTGGGTTGATGCCAGCAGCTTCCAGTTGTTCAGCCGTGCAGAGATTTTTAAGCGTGTTTTTGATGGTTTTTCGACGCGTACTGAAAGCTTGCTTTACCAGTTTTTGCAGTAGCGGGTAATTAGAAACCGGGCACTCAGGTGTTCTGGGTTGCAGGTTGATAATAGCCGAATCAACTTTGGGTGCAGGGTCGAAAGCCTCTGGTGGCACCATGAAAAGCTCGGTTACTTTACAGTGATACTGCAGCATAATGCTAAGTCTGCCATAGGCACCACTATCCGGAGCTGCAGCCATGCGTTTAACCACTTCTTTCTGCAGCATAAAAAACATATCGTCGATATGTTCAGCGTATTCGAGCAGTTTAAACAGAATAGGTGTTGATATATTGTAAGGCAGATTGCCGATCAGTCTGAGTTTGTTGTGCTCTGTTAACAGGCTATTAAAATCAAACTCTAGCACATCGACATTATGCACAATCAATTCACCGGCACCGTCACAGGTTTTTTTCAGCAACGGTATGACGTCGCGGTCGAGTTCAACCACATTGAGTTTGCCAGCTTTTTTTAGCAGCGGTAAAGTTAATGCGCCGAGACCGGGGCCAATTTCTACCAGTGTCTGATCCGCGCGCGGATTAATAGATTGAATAATCAGATCAATAACCCGGTTATCAATCAAAAAATTCTGACCAAAACGTTTTCGTGCCTGATGACTCATAATGTTTTCATTTGTTGTTTAACCATTTGACTGGCGACCTCACAGGCATAAATAAAACTGCCGGCGCTGGCCTTGCCGGTGCCGGCAAGGTCGAGAGCAGTACCGTGATCCACCGAGGTTCTGATGAGCGGCAGACCCAGCGTAATATTAACCGCTTTTCCAAAACCGCTGTGTTTCAGCACAGGCAAACCCTGATCATGATACATCGCCAGAATAGCATCGGCTTTGGATAAATAATGTTCAGTAAAAAGCGTGTCTGCCGGTAACGCATCGGACAGATTCAGGCCCTGTTTTTTTAAATCGTTGATAACCGGCTGTATTGTGTCGATCTCTTCTGTGCCCAGATATCCATTTTCGCCGGCATGAGGGTTCAGCCCACAGATATAAATAGCCGGATTGAGTAAGCCGAAGCGCTGTTGTAAGTCGTGATTTAAAATCTGAATAACCTGTTGAAGTTTGTCCCGAGTGATTGCCTGACTGACAGCAGACAAAGGCAAGTGCGTGGTTACCAGCGCAACCCGCATTGCTTCGGTGGCTAACATCATAACCGGTGTGTGCTTACCCGAAATCTCCGCTAGGTATTCGGTGTGACCGGTAAAACTGATGCCGGCCTGATTGATAACACCTTTGTGAACAGGTCCGGTAACCATCGCATCAAACTCAGCAGACAGGCAGCCGCTAACTGCACGCTGCAGCGTTTGCAGGATATACTCCGCATTTTCTGGCTGTAGTTTGCCGCACTCGGCCGCGGTTGCTAGTTTTATATCAAGTACATCGAGCTGACCGGCCTGATGAGGTTGACGAGGCTGATCTGGCTGATAGTGGCGGAGTTTGAGCGCTAGTTTTAGCTCGGCTGCGCGCGCAGCCAGCAGCTCAAAATCAGCGATTGCCAGCATTTGAAAATCGTGATGCTGCGATGCCAGTTTTAGTAGCAGATCCGGGCCGATACCAGCCGGCTCGCCGGGCGTGATTGCCAGTTTAGGAATACGCTGTTCAGGCATTAAGACTTAATCCGGTGCATCGTCAGCATTGTGATATTTAATATAGGCTTCGTCGCGCAGCTGTCTCAGCCATAACTCCAGCGCTTCGTCGGCTTTAGATGCCTGAATTTTTTGATAGGCTTTGTTACGAACGACAAGCTTTGTTTTGTCGGACTGACGACGATCCAGTACCTGTAGAATATGCCAGCCAAACTGTGTTTTAAATGGACGACTGAGTTGCTTTGTTTTCAGGCTTTTCATAACGGCTTCGAACTGCGGTACAAAACTGCCGGCAACCGACCAGCCGAGGCTGCCGCCGGTGCCCTTTGAACCGGTATCTTCTGAATACTGGCGCGCCAGTTTTTCAAAATCAGCACCCTGTTTGATTTGTTGGTGTAGTGATTCAAGTTTTTCACGGGCCGTTTTATCACTGACAATTTCATTGACTTTAATCAGGATGTGACGCACCAGTGTTTCTTCAACGATGACCTGTTGCTGAGAATCTTTTGCATGTAATTTAAGGATGTGGAAACCTGACGGACTCTGGATCAGTCCGGAAATCTCGTTAGTCTTAAGTTTTTTTACAGCGCCGACAAATAAGGACGGTAATTCAGAGGCAGAACGCCAGCCCAGATCACCGCCTTCCAGTGCTTTTTGACCGCCAGAATACTCAATGGCTATTTTTTCAAAAGGCTGGCCATCACGTAACTTTTGCAGCGCGTTGTTTGCTTTTACACGGGCATTTTGTATGGCGGCACTGTCGGCATTTTCCGGTACAGTGATCAGTATATGTGACAGGTGATAGCGACTGTCTTTGGATCCAGATTTTTGCTGGTTAGTAATAAACTGCTCAATTTCATGATCCGATATTTTAATTTTATCAAACACCAGTGCTTTTTGGACTCGTGCAATAATGGTGTCACGTTCGATCTGTTGCCTGAAGTCTGTGAAATTAACACCTTCTTTGAGCAATGCCTGACGTAATTGTGTGACATTGAGCTTATTTTTTCTGGCGATTTCTTCAATGCGCTGGTTCAGTTCAGCGGTGCTGAGTCTTATACCAAACTGGCTGGCATTTTCTAGCTGCAAGATATCCAGTAGCATGCGGTCAAGTACTTTGGTTCTTAGCTGGGCCTGGCTTGGTGCGCTGGATTTGCGCGCTATGATTTGCTTGCGAATATCCGCTATGCGCTTTTGTAATTCACTTTCGGTAATAATCTGGTTGTTGATTTCTACAACGATATTATCAAGTGGCTGAGCAAAGCTGGCTGAGCTGAAAACCGATAAAGTGGTGAGAAAAATGGAAGTGAATAAAGCCTGTGTTACACGCATAAATCTTACTCTTGATAAAGAATTGATAATCATGGGTTAATATTCCGGATGAAAGCCTAGGATAGCACGTTCCAGTTCCTGATTCGCCTTACCTGTACTGCCAAATCCCTTTAATACCAAACTGAAAAGAATCGAGCGATCAAAAACCGGCTGATTGTTATCATCCTGAATGATATGGCCGCGGCTGATAATTCTGAAGGCCCAGCAACAGCTGTTATATTCGAAACCGGCAATACTTTCCAAGTCCTGTTCATTGTTTCTTGAAAAATTCCAGCGAGCCAGTGCTGACCAGTGATCTGTAAGCGGAAATTTAAACGAGATATCGGACTGATCTATATGGTTAGCTGGGGTGATCTCATCACGTTTATAGCGGTAGCCCAGATTAAAAATATGTCGGTTATCGGTTTGGTAATGATAAAGGAAGCTGCCCTGATCGACTTCGCTGCTGTCGATGTTTTGTAAGGCGGATAAACGGTATGACCAGTTTGTATTGCGTAACACAAATTCAGCAGCCAGATCAGAGCGGGTTGATGTCTGAATGTCAGAGTTGTCCAGTGGCTCTGCCAGACTGACTTCGCGATCATCAAAGTAATGAATCTGTCCAATGCTGGCAGAAAAGCGTTCGTTACCGTTGTTATTATTGATAATCCGGGTGGTGATAGCAGTGGTTAGCTGATTCGCGTCAGCCACTCTGTCGGCACCAATGAAGCGGTTATCGCGAAACAGTTGAGCAAAA
Source organism: Gammaproteobacteria bacterium (assembly GCA_029881795.1). GTDB lineage: Bacteria > Pseudomonadota > Gammaproteobacteria > SZUA-229 > SZUA-229 > JAUVDT01. Next base: position 162,126 of record JAOULX010000005.1, on the reverse strand, counting down.
CTGAAACCGGCTTCTGAGGTATCAAATAAAGGAATTGCCGACTGATCAGCTGCCGGTACGTGCAGGTAATAGAGTCTTGGTTCAAGTGTTTGGGCAAAATTTTCGGACCATGTTCTTTCAAAAAATAAGCCACTGTCGAGCTGAAAAATGCTCAGATTTCGATCTTCAATTTGCAGCGCTGTTTCAGCCTGTGTCAGATCGTAGGCGGTGAAGCGCTGGCCGATCGAGGGGGTGAAAAACCAGTAACTGCCATAGCCAGGCCAGCTCAACTGGGGGCTTAAATCGGTACGGCTGCCGTGTGCTTTACTGACACATTCTGCCTGAATGCCATCACAACGGTGTTTGAAATCTACCCACTCAGCGTTAAGCTTGAAGCTTAAGCCACTTTGATTGAGCGGCTCTGAGCCGTGTATAGTTAACTGTGGCTGGCGACGGTACGGGGTGTTTTCTAAAGCGATGTTGTCATCAGTGGTCTGAAAATACTGGCCGGATAACTGGCTGCGCCAGTTGCCGAGTTGGTATTGCAGATCGGCCCGTTGTTCCAAATGCGTGGTACTGGTAACGGACAGACTTTGACCAAAATCACTCAGGTAGTGAGCATCTGATGCAGCGGCTAGGTTGATCTTAAAACGCAGCTTATCGCTGATGGCGCTGTTATGGCTAAATTTACTCAGGTAGCGGGTCTCATCAATCGCTGAGTTACTGTCAATCTGGCGGTCACGGGCGAGGTATTCAAGATCAAATTCACCCTGACTGCTAGGAGTTAAATAGCGGTAATTGGTGATCAGTTGAGTGCCGCGTTTTTGCAGATAAACCGGGGTAAAGGTGGCGTCCTGATTGGTCGCAATATTCCAGTAATAAGGCAGGCTGATTTCATCACCGTTACGGCTGCCGCCAAAGCGAAACTCCGGTGTCAGAATACCTGAGCGCCTTCTTTCGCCAAGTGGAAAAGAAATATACGGCAGATAAAAAACCGGCACATCTTTTACTTTGATAACCACGTGATGTGCCGAGCCGGATTCATCCTTGTGATCCAGTTGCAGATCGCTGGCGCTGAACTTCCAGGCTTCTTTGCCCGGCTCGCAGGATGAAAAGCTGACCTGACTGAAAAAGCTAGAGTCAGAGCCAAGCAGGTTTATTTCGGGTGAGCTGCCCTGCAGGTGACTGGACTGAATAATAAAGCTGACGTCACGGAATTGACTGACTTCCGTCTGATTGTTGAGATAGCCGCTCTGACTCTGAAAACTGATATTGGCATTTTCAATATGAGAGCTTCGGGGTAATGAAATGATATCGTTTATCTGGTCATAAGACAGCTTGTCTGTTTTCAGACGAAAACGATCTTTTTCAATCATCACATCATCTTCAAAAACCGTGATGTTGTCTTTTATCGAGTGAACGCTTTTGGCGCTGATATCGAGTTGTCTGGGTTTGCTTAAATGCGGTAATACCGAGCTACTGTTAAAGACAGAGCGGCTGTCTGTGCACATATTCCAGAGTTCGGAATCATCTGTCTGCTCTGTCTCCTGAGCCAGAAGTTTATCGCTGACAGCCATCAGCTGCAGGCATAAAAGAGTAGAGCTAAGAGCGGCAAACTTGCGCATCAACGGGTGTTACCTCAGGCAAACAGACTATGCCATTAAAAATTCCAGTAAGGCTTTCTGGGCATGCAGGCGATTTTCAGCTTCATCCCAGACAACGCTTTGTGGGCCGTCTATTACCGCAGCAGAAACCTCTTCGCCACGATGAGCGGGTAGGCAATGCATAAAGAGCGCGTCTTTGTGAGCGTGTTTCATCAGTGCTTCATTAACTTGAAAATCAGCGAAGGCCTGCTCGCGAATGCGTTGCTCTTCCTCCTGCCCCATGCTGGCCCAGACATCGGTTACTACCAGATCACTGTTTTCAGTGGCAGCAACAGTATCATTGGTTATTTCGACACAATCACCGGCTAGTTTAACCAGCTCGGGATCAGGCTCATAACCTTTCGGGCAGGCAACATTGAGTTTAAAGTTGAGCCTGCGCGCTGCATTGATATAGGAGTGACACATGTTATTGCCATCGCCAATATAAGTCACGGTACGGCCTTCAATGGTTTCTCTGTGTTCAATATAGCACTGCATATCAGCCAGTAACTGGCAGGGATGAACGAAATCAGTCAGTCCATTGATTACCGGTACGCGTGAATATTTTGCCAGTGTTTCAACCGACTCGTGAGAAAAAGTCCGCACCATGATGCCATCGACCATGCTGGAAATAACGCGAGCGGTATCTTCGACCGGTTCACCACGTCCAAGCTGGGTGTCGCGTGGTGAAAGAAATACAGCGTGACCACCGAACTGTGCCATGCCGGTTTCAAAAGAGACTCGTGTGCGAGTTGATGATTTATCAAATATCATCGCCAGTACTTTATTTTTAAGAGGCTCAAAGATTTCGCCCGCATGCTGCATTTTTTTAAGCTCAATACCGCGATGCAATAACTGCTTTAATTCATCGCTGCTTAAATCCATCAGACTTAGAAAGTGTCTAGTTGTCATTTTTATTATTCCGCTCAGGCGGCCTGTTTTTGACTTAAAAAAGTTTTAATCAGGCTGCTGGTTTCTGACACCAGCTGTGCAGCCTGTTCATCTGTCATAACAAAAGGAGGTAATAGCCGAATTACATTAGAGGCTGTTACGTTGATCAGTAGGCCTTTTTCAAGAGCCTTTGCTACTAGCTCAGTGCAATCACCGGCCAGTTCGATGCCGATTAATAAGCCGGCAGCACGAATATCTTTAACACCAGGCTGGTTCTCAAGCTGTGCCCGGAGCTGGGTCGTAATTAACTCACTGAGGGCACTGCAGCGCGCCAGTAACTGATCATTTTCGATGCTTTCAATGACCGCAATAGCAGCGGCGCATACCAGTGGATTACCGCCAAAGGTAGAGCCGTGGTTGCCGGGGTGGAACAGCTCAGCTGCCTTGCCTCGAGCCAGACAAGCACCAATCGGCACGCCATTACCCAGTGCTTTGGCCGAGGTCAATACATCTGGTTTAATCGGGCTGTGCTGGTAAGCAAACCACTTTCCGGTGCGGCCGATACCGGTTTGAATTTCATCTAGCATCATCAGCCAGTTGTTTTTGTCGCAAATCTCACGTATCTGCTGCAGATAATCCGGATCAGGGATATGCACGCCGCCTTCACCCTGAACGGGTTCAAGTAAAATAGCGGCTATATTGCTGTTATTTTTTGCAATATTTTCAAGCGCACCAATATCGTTATAGGGTGCCCTGATAAAACCCTGAACCAGTGGCTCAAAGCCGGCTTGCACTTTACGGTTGCCGGTAGCAGACAGGGTGGCTAAAGTCCGGCCGTGGAAGCTTTGTTCCATAACGATGATCTGTGGATTATCAATCTGATTATTATGACCGAATAAACGCGCCAGCTTGATGGCTGCTTCATTGGCTTCTGCGCCGGAGTTGGCAAAGAAAACTTTGTCCATACCGGCTTTATCACAAAGTAATTCAGCTAATTGTTGTTGGCGGCCAATGGAATAAAGGTTGGATGTGTGCAGTAACTGACTGGCCTGAGACGCGATAGCATGAGTCACAGCAGGGTGATTATGACCCAGGCTGGTCACCGCGATACCACAGAGTGCATCCAGGTATTGTTTGCCATTAGTATCCCACAAGACCGCCCCGTCGCCTTTTTCAAAGCATACAGCCATTGGGGCGTAGTTTTTCATCAGGTATTCATTGCCAGTCATTGACTCGCTCCGTGTTTTTTACTGCCATCAAATGATTTTGGCTAAAACGAAAACGGCAGCAAAAGCCACCGAGAAACATTCCATTATACCTGAGACACAGTGTTTATCAAATCATACGGATACTGACAAACTTGTATAGCGAGATAAGGCAAGCTGCAGCTGATGGATTAATCATGTACTAAAAGGTGATGCGATTCAGGCTGAAGAGCAAGGAGTGGTAGCGAGAGGCAAAAAAAACGGCGATTAAATCGCCGTTTTTTATAAACAGAACAAAGTATTGGCTGTTTAAAAAGGCATACCGCCATGTCCGAATGCCGTCATACATAACAGCATTGGAATAGATAATACGGCATTTGTACGTGACGCTAACAGAGCTGTTTTCTTAGCCGCTGCAATTGCGTCTGCACTGTGCTCTTTGCCATCAAGGCCCAGAATTTTCTTCTGGTTTGGCCAGATCAGTACCCATACGTTAAATAACATAATAGTACCTAACCATGCGCCGAGGCCGATGATTTTTACATTGGTGTCGCCGTTAAAGAGAAAAGCATTTAGCGCACCAGTGTGGCCAAGTATGTTAGCCAGTGCGCCAAGACCTGTAATCCAGGTAGCAACAGCAGCCCAGCGGAACCAGAACAATGCACGTGGAGCAATGTACTTGTTGATAGCAGCGGGACCCGGGCCATCAGAGTCAGCCAGTGCTGCACCTACGCCAGGAACTTGAACAAAGTTAAAGTAATACAGTAAGCCGATCCATAAAACGCCAGCAACAGCGTGTAACCAAACTTCAATCTCTAAGATGCTAAAGCTGCCATTCCCAAGTGCGAATGCGGCAATAATAGCCAGCACGAAACCTGTGATAATAGTGCCCTTAACAGAAAGTAATGGATTCATTTGAGTTCCCCAGGGGTTAATAGTTGATTCTTTTAGTCGGACATTAGGGTAGGTCAGTCTGTCGATGAATGCAATCAGGAAATGACACTAAGGCAATAAAAATATTCGCTACGGGCTCTGTTATAATTAAAAAACAAGTCTTAATCACTTAATCAAAAAAAATTCATGAACAGTATCGAACTCAGTTTATTTTCTAATCGAATAGCCGCGGTATGCAATGAAATGGGCGCGGTATTACAGCGCGTGGCCTTTTCGCCCAATATTAAAGACCGGTTAGATTTTTCCTGCGCGGTATTCAGTGGCACTGGTGAACTACTGGCTCAGGCCGCGCATATTCCGGTACATATGGGCAGCATGGCTTACGCGATGGCTGATGTGGTGGCACTTATTGACTGGCAGCCGGGTGATATGGTGATGCTGAATGATCCTTATATGGGCGGTACGCATTTACCGGATGTCAGCCTGATTGCGCCGCTTTTTATCGATCAGCAATTAGCGGCATTTGTGGTTAATCGCGCGCATCATGCCGATATTGGTGCCGAAAGTCCGGGATCTATGCCGATATCTTCGAGTTTGCTGGAAGAGGGGGTGGTGATCTCTCCAACCAAGTTGGTGGTCGATCATCAGATTGTGCAGAGCGTTTTACAGGCGTTATTACAACAGCTTAAAAATAGCGACGAATCGAACGGCGACTTCAATGCCCAGATCAGCGCCAATCGACGCGGACTGCAGCGCCTGCAGGGGCTGATACAAAGCATGGGGCTGGCGGCATACCGGCAAGCCGAAGCTGCGCTGAACGATTATGCGGAAAAAATAGCCCGTTGCGCATTAAGCCAGATAGCCGATGGTGATTATCAATTTAGCGACTACATGGATGATGACGGACAAGGCCAGCAGGATATCCGGATTCATTGCCGGATTAGCCTTAAATCAGGCCGACTGGTGGCCGACTTTAACGGTACCGATAAACAGGTTAAAGGCAATATTAATTGCCCGGTGGCAGTGGCTGCGGCGGCGGTATTTTATGTGTTTCGTTGTTTAATGCCGGCGCATACCCCGGCCTGTGCCGGGACCTTTCGGCCGATAGAGCTCAGTGTGCCAGAAGGCTGTTTATTAAATGCCCGCTACCCGGCCGCGGTGGCAGCTGGCAATGTCGAAACCAGCAGCCGGGTTGTCGATGTGGTGATGGGGGCGTTGGCACAAGCGATACCGGAACAGATCCCGGCCGCCAGCCACGGCAGTATGAATAATCTGGCAATGGGTTATGAGGGTGACGATAAGCTGGCTGGCTGGAATTACTATGAAACCATTGGCGGCGGCATGGGTGCAGGAAAACACGGTGGCGGACTGAGTGCGTTGCAAACCCATATGACGAACACACTGAACACGCCGATCGAGGTATTGGAAAGTCGCTATCCGCTGAGAATCCGGCGCTACGAAATCCGCCGTGGCTCGGGTGGTGATGGTGATAGCAAGGGTGGTGATGGTATTATTCGTGAGCTTGAGTTTTTACAGCCGGCTCAGTTTACCTTGCTCAGCGAACGTCGTCGCTATCGGCCATGGGGGATAAATGCAGAGCCCGGTAAAAAAGGCAGAAACAGTCTTAATGGTGAGTTAGTGGGCGCTAAGATAAATGCAAAGGTAAAAAGCGGAGATGTTTTATTGATCAAAACGCCCGGTGCCGGTGGCTGGTCAGCAAAACAGGTGGACTGATGAAAACCCATGCTGCCAGATTTGGCTGGCAGCCAGTGAGTTTAATGAGTGTTATCAGACTTTAAAGAAGCGGGTCTGTTCTTCAAGCAGCCGTCCTAATTCACTCAGTGTATTCGAGGCATTAGCGGTGCTGTCGGCGGCTTCAGAATTAGCCTGAGCGCTGTGACTGATGTTAGAAATATTCTGGTTAATTTCATTGGCCACGGCACTTTGTTCTTCACCGGCAGTGGCAACCTGCTGATTCATATTTTTAATGATGCCAACCGCTTCGGCTATCGCGTGCAGCGATTTATTCATTTCAGTTGTGTGTTGCACGGTCAGCGTGGTCTGGTTATGACCTTCCTGCATCGCCTGTACGGCATTCTGGGTGCCACTTTGCAGCCGTGCGATCATTTCTTCAATTTCCGACGTGGATTGCTGGGTGCGGCTGGCCAGCGTACGCACCTCATCAGCGACGACCGCAAAGCCGCGGCCCTGTTCACCGGCACGCGCGGCTTCGATAGCAGCATTCAGGGCCAGCAGATTGGTTTGCTCGGCGATGCTTTTAATAACATCTAAAACAGCGCCAATGTTCTGGCTATCTTTTTCCAGTTCGGCGACCACCTGTGTGGCATTGGAAACGGTATTCTCCAAAGTGGTGATAGCGCTGAGTGTTTGATTAACAATGTTTTGTCCGTTACTGGCTTCATCGTCTGCATTAACCGCTGCTTCAGCAGCTGAGGCGGTATTCTGAGCGACTTCCTGAACCGTGGCGGTCATCTCATTAATCGCAGTGGCAACCTGTTCAATTTGTTGTTGTTGTTCAGTGGTACGGCTGCGATTCTGGTTTGCGGTATTATTCATTTCCTCGGTTGAGCTGGAAATTTGTGAAGCTGCGCCCATTACTTCGATCAGGGTTTTATGGGTGTGTAGCATGAAATCATTAAAGTCATGTGCGAACTGGCTGTCGGCATTTTCCTGACGGTATGAGAGATCGATAATGCCGTCTTTAACGGCCAGATGAGAACCGATTTGCTGAATCTCAATCGAGGTTTTAAGTTCTTTACCGCCTTTGAAATTAAGATAAACCAATACTGCTGCTTCAAACACAACGAAAGCAGCGTGGATAAGAACCAGATCAATACCTGTTCTGGCGGGGAATATATAAACGCCAAAGCCCCATTCCTGCAGAAAATTAAAGCCCAGGTGATGCACGGCAATGAGTAATGTGCCGACAATCACAGGAATCCAGTCTTTGTACTGTAAAAGAAACGCCAGCAACACGAAAATGATAAAGTGCAGCTCGATCATGCCGTGTCCCTGATGGATGGTAAGCGCCGAGAAAATCATGAAAGCGGCGGCAACAGAGCTACGCGTGATCAGCGTGCCTTTAACCAGGAAATAAAGCGCGCTAGGTACCAGAGCAGCAGGTAAACCAATCACAATAGCTTCAGTCCAGGTATTATTCCAGCCGGCTAAAGCCAGGCTATATATAAATAACGCCCAGAGCAGGCCGATCATTATTTTGTCGGACTGAGCATAAAACCCCTGTAATGAAATATTTTCTTGTTTCATATGTATTACCTGATTTTTATATTTTCATGTTGTTGTTTTGATGTCCCAGTCACAAAAGCAACCGAACACCAAGGTGTTAAGTACAGACGGTGTTTCGCCCTGAATGATGAGTTCGGCGACTTTTTCCACAAATGCGGTGCCACCCAGACCGCAAAAAGTGCTGTCGCTATACGGCCCAAAATAAGCCAGTTCACCTTGGCTGTTTACTACAGCGGCGGCCGGGGCAGCCGGGATTCTTGCCGGGCCGGTTAACAGGCCCTGCTGGTCAATAATGACTTTTGATCCAAATTCATCCTCGGCCATCTGAATCAGTTGTTGCTCACTGTAATCAGGGTGAGGAGATGTAATGGTTACCAGTTGAAAGTTCTGTTTTTTATATTTAGCAGCAATCTGATTAACATGCGATTGGTTAAAGCGATTGCAGCTGCATCCCGGTTGCCAAAAATGTAATAGGTAAGCGGTCTCTGAACTGTTTTGTTTGATCGGTGACAGTAACTGTTGCAATGAATCGCTTAATAGCTGCTGTTCAATGATATTAGACGCCTGCATATCAAAGGGGCGTAAGTCTCTGGCCTGAAACCACCAAAATGCATAACCTGTTGCTATTAACCAGGCAGCCATTATTAGGCTGGATATAATTTGTTTTTTGCGCATTTTTGACTGAAATCAGAGTAAATGGTTAAGTTGATGAAAGTATAGTTGTATTTGCACAAAAAACTATCAATTATCAGCTGATGGAATGAAAACCAAATAAGTCAAAGAGCGGGCAGGTATGTGTAGCAGTTAAAGCAAGAAAAAAGAACCGGGATTGGAGGAGACATGCGTGAATCCCGGCTTTGGGCTGTAATGTGTTCGTCAGCTAATTTTTAACATTTATAATTTGATCATAAAAACCATCGGCTCCTTTATCCATAAAGAAATAATTTTTAATATTTGCTTTTTCCAGTGAGTATTGTAGCCAGCGAACCTGTTTGCCGACCCCGTCGTAGATAAACAATGTTTTATTTTCTCTGGCTGCTTTGCGTATGAACTCGAGCACTTTGTTTTTATTGTTAAGGCTGATCCAGTACTCGATGCCGACAAAATAACCGATTCCGTTTGAGCGTTGTGTTAAATCACGTATATCAAGTACACGTGCTTTGTCGGCCATTGTATAAATCATTTCTGAGAATTTCTTAGGCGATAGCATATGCGCTTTCAGTGTGTTTTTATTCAGGATATCTTTTGGGTTAAGCGGTGAGTGTCCGAGTAATGAGGCTTTGTCGGGATAGCTGGTAGCCCATTCAAACATGCCGGCATCATAGGCATAAACATTATTAATGTTATTCTCCATGGCGGTTTTGGAGGCTTTATAAGATTTAAAACAACTGCGGCCATTACAATAGAAGACAATGGGTTTGTTGGTGCTTTTACGCAGTTCTCTGAGCTTTTTAACAAAGTCTTTACTTGAAACTGGAATGTTGACAGCATGATTGATATGGATTGTTTCAAATTCATATGCGCTGCGTGTATCGACTATTTGTACGCTATTAAAGTTGTTGTTTAAATCTGCTTTGCTATAAATTTTAACGTCAGGAAATTGCTGTCTGCCAGGAAATTCAACCATATTTGCTTGGCAAAATGATGTAAAAAATAATGTCGAAAGACTGATTAGTGTCAGTAAGTATTTCATAGTCGTATTCATTGAGTGTGTTCAAACAGGCAACTTAGCTGAATATGCTTGCATCAAGTTCTTTATGTAACCAATGTTACAAATAGGGGTATACCCTAATATAAACGCTCGGGAATTAAAAGATGAAAAAGGAATAAATTTAACAAGAGATGGTCATATATGGTTTAAAATCATCTTATTTACTAATGAATTAACGGGTCGGGTATATAAATGTGTGGAATTTGTGGCGAATTTCGATTTGATGGCAGAAAACCAGATCTGGCGCTGACCCATCGCATGATGGAAAAACTGGAGCCACGCGGTCCAGATCATGCCGGCAGTTTTTCTGACGGCCCGGTGGCGCTGGGGCATCGACGTTTATCGATTATTGATTTGTCCGAGCATGCCAGCCAGCCGATGGTGGATCAGGAGCTGAGCCTGACTATTGTCTTTAATGGCACGATTTATAACTACCCGCAGCTGCGCTCTGAGCTGCAAAACAAGGGTTACCACTTCTTCTCCAGTGGCGACACGGAAGTGATCATAAAAGCCTATGCGGAGTGGGGTGAGAAATGTGTCGAGCGACTACACGGCATGTTTGCTTTTGCAATCTGGGATATGAAACGCCAGCAATTATTCATGGCGCGCGATCGCATGGGTATCAAGCCATACTATTACAGTTTTGATCAGAAACGCGTGCGTTTTGCTTCCACCACTCAGGCGCTATTACAGGCCGATGATAATGACACCTCGATCGACAGTTTTGGTCTGCATAACCAGCTCAGTCTGCATGCGGTAATACCGGCGCCGCGCACCATACTCAGTGGCATCCGCAAAATGCAGCCAGCGCATTACATGATTGTAAAAGCCGATGGCAGTTGCAGTGAACAGCGTTACTGGACGCTGAATGCCAGTCGTCAGGGAATTATTCGTAGTGATGAGGAATGGATTGACGCGATCCACCAGAGCCTCAAATCAGCGGTTGAAAAACGTAAAACAATTGCCGATGTGCCGGTCGGGGTGTTGTTGTCTGGCGGGCTGGATTCAAGCCTGTTAGTCGGTTTACTGGCTGAGGCGGGAGTTGGTAATTTAAAAACATTCACCGTCGGTTTTGAAGATCAACCGGAAGAAAAAGGTAACGAATTTGAATTCTCAGATCCGGTAGTAGAAAAATTTGCGACTGAGCACCACAAGTTTTTTATGAAAAACGAGGATGTACTGGGTCGCCTGCCAGAAGCGGTCGATGCGATGACTGAGCCGATGGTCGGACAGGATGCGGTGGCCTTTTATTTACTATCAGAACAAGTCTCAAAAGAAATAAAAGTGGTGCAAAGTGGTCAGGGCGCGGATGAAGTGTTTGGCGGTTACTTCTGGTATCCGGAAATGCACTATTCGGTTGGCACCGATCTGGAGCGTTTCAGCAGTCGTTATTTCGACCGTGATCATGCCGAGTATTTAGAAACAGTGAATAGCCGTTTTCATGGCGAAGACTACAGTTCCCAGCTGGTCAGTCGGTTACTGGCAGAGCCGAATGCCGATGAGTATCTGGACAAAGTGCTGCGGATGGATGTCACCACCTTAATCGTCGATGACCCGGTCAAACGGGTTGATAACATGACCATGGCCTGGGGACTGGAAGCGCGAGTACCATTTTTAGATCATCAGCTGGTTGAGCTGGCAGCTGCGATGCCGCCAGAACTGAAATTGCGGGATAACGGTAAATACGTGCTCAAACAGATTGCCCGTGGACTGGTTCCTGACTCAGTGATTGATCGTAAAAAAGGTTATTTCCCAGTGCCGGCATTAAAATATGTGCGCGGTGAATTCCTGACGTTTATGCAGGAAATTCTGAGCGGAGACAGAGCCCGCCAGCGTGGCTTATTTAACCCGGCCTATGTCGATAAACTGTTGAAGAAGCCAGAATCCTATCTGACCCGTCTGCAAGGCAGCAAGTTATGGCACCTCGCATTGCTTGAGTTCTGGCTACAGAGAAATGTCGATAAGCATTGATTTAACAGGTGTTATCCCCATCATCAGGCAATCGGCTTGAGTGATTTCAGGTTGTCAAAAGCGCAAATAATGGCTTTTTTATAAAAACCTAGTAAAATGCTCGGGTTTAGTGGCGTAGTGTATAATCAGGTCAGTTCGCTGGCCGACACATAGCCTTTTTTATAGATTACAAAGTTTGAGGTTTTGAGTATGGATGTACTGGATCGTATTCGCGAGCAAGTAGAAGGCAATGCTGTCATGTTATACATGAAAGGTACACCGCAATTTCCTATGTGTGGCTTTTCTAGCCGTACTGCAGAAGCACTGAAACAGTGTGGTCAGGAATTCGGTTATGTGAATGTACTGGCGGACCCTGAAATATTTGAAAACCTGCCTCGTTATGCAGACTGGCCAACTTTCCCGCAGCTGTATATTAATGGTGAGCTGATCGGCGGTTGTGATATTACGCTGGAGATGCTGGAAAAAGGTGAGCTCAAGCCAATGGTGGAAGCAGCGGTCAGCAAAGCTGGCTAATTAGCTGTTGTGGCAGAGTCAGTAACGCAAAGATGTGAGAAGCCTCTTTGTCGTAAAAAAACAGGGGCCTTGGCCCCTGTTTTTTTTATCGTTAATACACCAGCTGATTACGCCCGGCATCTTTTGCCAGATAGAGTTTATCATCGGCGCATTTCATAATATCTTTGACCGAAGGCCGTTCACCGCCACCGCGGTAATAGCAGGCACCGACAGACACCGTCACATCGATACCACCGGCATTGGTTTTAAAAGGCCGGCTGTTAATAGAGCTAACAATACGCTCAAGAGACGACAGTTTGAACTGGTCTTGTTGGTTGTAATGCATGATCACACCAAATTCTTCACCACCGACCCGGGTCACCAGATCGGTTGGCCGCACGCAACGACGCAGTCGCCGGGTGAAGCCGATTAAAATTTCATCACCGACATCATGCCCGTAGGTATCATTAATCTTTTTAAAGTGATCGATATCAAGCATCGCATAGCAGACGCCGCTTTTGCGTGATGAGGCGGTGATTAAATGCGCTTCCAGTTCTTTTAATAATAAGCGGCGATTGCCGACACCGGTTAACGGATCGGTTAAGGCCACTTCTTCCAGGTGTTTAACCATCTGGCTTAGCTCATTACTGGATTCAAGCAACATATTTTGTAACTGATTAATACGTGCCACAGAAATAATCCGAGCGATCATTTCTCTGGGATTAGGTGGCTTGGTCAGGTAATCATCAACGCCGTGATTAAAGGCTTCTTCCATATGCTGAAGGCCTTCCTGGGCGGTAAACAGAATAATACCGGTATAGGAATTGTTTTCTTCGTCCTGATTACGAATATGGTCGGTGAGTTCCAAACCGTCCATTTCAGGCATGATCCAGTCGGCAATAACAATGTCGGCTTCTTCTTCAGACAGCATATCAAGCGCTTGCTGGGCGCTTTCTGCCATACGTAATTTGGTAAAACCGGCTTTACTTAAGGTGGATTTAACAACCGCCCGACTAAACTGCAAATCATCCACAATTAATATCGAACTGTCTTTATAAGAGATCATAAGGGCTACTCAATATCCATATTTTTATTATTTGAGATAACCCTAGTTTATAACGTAAAGACCCTCAGCGTCATTCAAATTTAATCAGATATTGCAAAAGCCATTCCATCTATTGACGATATTACAGAATAATTCGGCGGTTTTAGTGGCATCATAAACCGCAGAATGAGCCCTGCCATCATCCCATTCAATGCCGGCAGCCTGTACCGCTCGGGAGAGGACGGTTTGACCATAAGCCAGCCCCGCCAGTGAAACCGTGTCGAACATACTGAACTGGTGAAAAGGATTGCGCGCCAGTTTGTTTCTGTCGGCCGCGGCATTGACAAAATTGAGATCCAGCGTGGTGTTGTGCCCAACCATAATGGCACGGCTACAACCGGTGCGTTTAATTTCCTTGCGAATTGCCTGAAACACCATTGTTAGTGCCTCAAATTCAGTCTTGGCCATGCGAAAAGGGTTATAAGGATCAATGCCGTTGACTTGCATCGAAGCCGGCTCCATGGTCAGGCCTTCATAGGGCTTGATGTGACAGGAAACGCTTTCTTTGATACCCAGTTGTCCGTTATCATCGATCTCAATAATATGGGCTGATATTTCCAGTAACGCATTCTTTTTATGATCAAAACCACCAGTCTCCACATCAACAACAACAGGCAGAAAACCGCGAAAGCGGCTCGACATTGGGCTAGTTACTTTATTATGAGACATAATCAGACTATCAAAGGTTGGTCGCATGGACGTTAAAACAAAGCCGCTATTCTACCGTACTGCAGAAATGATGTGTGGTTTATTGTGTCTGCTGATCAGTCAGACGGTTCTGGCAGAACCGGTAAAACAGAGTGTGCTGCACCCAGCCGGGCTGCTCTGGAAAATACACAAAGCCGGTCAGCACGACAGTTACCTGTTCGGCACTATCCATATCAGTGATAGCCGGGTAATGGAATTGCTCGATGTAGTGCAGCCATCCTTACAAAGCAGTGAGCTGTTCGCAATGGAAGTACTGCTGGATGACAGCGCCATGCAGGCCATATCCGCAGCCAGCTTTTTTGAGCATGGCGAACGCCTGCAAAATTATATTGAGAAGCCGGTGTACAATAGAATTCTCAGTATTATGAATCAGTATTACGCTATCCCGCCTGTGCTAGTCAATAAAATGAAACCCTGGGCAGTGATGGCGACCATCAGTTCACCGCCTCCTGAAAGTAATCGGGCGGTCCTTGATGTGGAGTTACAAAACACCGCAGATGAACTGCAGCACCCGGTGGTGGCGCTGGAAACCGTCGAAGAACAGATCGAGGCCTTATCCGGCCTGGCAATGTCAGAGCAGATATGGATACTGAATAAAGCGGTAGAAGATTTTGAAAAAAGCATGGGCTTGTGGGAGCAGATGATCGAATATTATCTGCACAGAAATCTGCAGGCACTGGTCGATATACAGCAATCGATGATGGATGACAGCAGCACAATAGATGACCGTTTTATGGAAAAGTTGCTGGATCAGCGAAACATCAAAATGGCCGCCCGGCTTTATGCCATCATGAAAAATAAAAGCGTGTTCGCAGCTATCGGTGCATTACATCTGCCGGGAGAAAAAGGAGTGCTGCATCTATTAGAAAAAGAAGGCTATAAAATCGAAAGGCTATATTGATAATTTCATACAAAAGTATGATGCATTTGTTGTTTGAAATTGTCACTATACTTAAGAAAATTTTTATGGATTAGCGGCTATGGATAAGAATGATTGGGTTTCGTTTTGGTTTGCCCCAGCTAAATGGTTAAATCATTTTTTATCGACGGCGCATAAAAACGAACACGTCATCAATATGCAGGTTAAGCTGTTTTTTCAACAGCTGCCGTCGGTTGCAGCGGCGTCTGCATTAACGGCCACGGTTACATATGTTTTATTTTATGGAAAAGTGGATGCGCTAGATATTTCTATCTGGTTGGGCAGTGTTTATCTAGTGACATTGGTCCGTGTAATAACAATCTGGATGTATAGAAAAACGACCGTATTGAGTTCGGATAGCTGGGCCAGTATTAGTGTCACGCTTACATTGCTTTCGGGTATACAGTGGGGAGCTGCAAGCTTTTTAATGTTGAATAGCCAGTTTGTCATAGATATGGCAATTTTAATTATTATTGTCGTGTCTTTAATAGCGGCAAGCATGGCTTCATTGTCAGTTATCCCTGCTTTATTTGTCGTATATGCTATTCCTGTTGGGGTTTCGCTGGTAGCAGCGCTTATAATAACCGGTAATAATGAGTTGTATTTATTAAGTACTTTGGTTGTTGTTTTCTGGCTGGCGATGATTTTTTTTAGTCGCAATATATATAAAACGACGCTTCAGGGCATTCGTCTCTCAATTGAAAATCAAGAGCTGATTAAAAATTTACAACTCGAAAAAGAAAAGTCAGATGAGGCAAGTCAGGCCAAATCACGTTTTCTTGCAGCGGCCAGTCATGATTTGCGACAACCCTTGCAGGCTTTAACCTTGTTTACAGAGGCACTAAAGACAGGCGTAAAGAATGAAAAAAACGTTTCGCTTGTTGGCAGAATTTCAAAAAGTCTTATGGCGCTGAGAGGTTTGTTGGATTCATTACTTGATATATCAAAGCTTGATGCAGGAGGGGTAGAAGTAAACGCGACAGGGTTTGATGTGGCGTTAGTTCTAAGCGAAATTCGTGACGAATTCAAACCGATGGCAGAAAAAAAGTTCCAGCAGTTAGTGGTGTCAAATACGACATTTAATGTGTTTTCTGATTATATTTTGATAAAACGAATTATCCAAAACCTAGTAGTGAATGCGATTAAACATTCACCGGAAGAAACTTTGATTATTGTGGATGTTGAGGCTGCTAACGATAAATGCATAGTCACAGTTAAAGATAACGGAATGGGTATTTCGGAAAATGAAAGCAGTAAAATATATGATGAATTTTACCAACAAAATAACCCGGAACGTGACCGAAACAAAGGTCTGGGTCTGGGTCTGGCTATTGTTAAAAGATTGACGAATTTATTAGGTGTTAAACTGAGTCTTGAGTCTCAACCGGCATCAGGTTGTACATTTAGATTGGAATTACCAACTGCAAAGCCGGAACAAGTAACGATAAAAAACAAAGAAACAAGAGTCACATCGGTGGCTCAGTTTAAAGATATGGGCGTGCTGGTTGTAGAGGATGAAATAGACGTGCGTGAATCGCTGGTTATGTTATTGGAGGGCTGGGGCTGTGATGTTTGGCAATCTGATAATATTGCCGGAGCATTGGCGCTGGCCAGACAACACCCGGTAAAGCTAGTCATCAGTGATTATCGATTACGGAATAAAGAGACTGGTCTGGGGTTGTTAAAACAGTTGGACGTCATCGAAAAAGACATTTCTGGGATGCTGATAACTGGAGATACTGCTGTAGAAAAACTAAAAGAATTTATGCACGAGGATTATCTGGTGTTACATAAGCCCATTAGGCCTGCAGAGCTTCGGGTGGCGATCAAACAGTTGACCGCTGAGATTGTTTAAAAATCAAATCAGCCCAAGTTTCTCTGCCAGGTGAACAGATGCTGTTCGGTTACTGACTTGTAGTGTCTGGAATATAACGCTGATATGAGATTTCACGGTCGGCTCTGAAATGGATAATGTTAACGCGATGTCTTTATTTGATTTGCCTTGAGAAATCAACTGCAAGACCTCTAACTGTCGTTGTGTTAATGACTGAATACTACGAGCCTGATTTTTTATAGCAATCATTGCATTATTGAGAGCATCAATCATCTCATTTGGTATGTAATAATCACCAGATAAAACTTGTTCTAGCGCTAATATCATCTGTGCTGAATCAACATGTTTGGGAATAAAGCCACTCGCGCCAGCATTCATCGCCAGAGCTATTTTTTTTATGTCATCCGTTGATGAAACAAAAACAACAGGTGAAAGGATATTCATTTTGCGGATGGTCTTAAGTATTTCGATACCATTCATATCCGGCATTGAAAGATCGAGGATGATTAAGTCAAATTTATCGGCGACAGTTATTTGCTCAAGTGCATCATGGCCTTTATCAAAAGATGAGATTTGAACGTGATGGTCAAGTTTATCTAATAATAAACAAAAGCCATCAAGAAATAGTTTATGGTCATCAACAAGAAGAATGTGCATGTTAAAGGTCCGCGCTTATATTTTTTTTATGTGTAATTCTATAAAGTGCACTGGAAAATAATGACAATATCACATGATCAAATGATTATTACAAATATAAAATAAAACTTAAATATTAGAACGTGTGGTTTTAGAAATAGTGCAGGGAAGAGTGAATATAGCAGTAAAGAGGATGTTTTTTGTTTTTGTAGCTAGCGGGCCACGATTGGCCCGCATAATATTTTTTACATTAATGAGGCTGAATATCCCAGTCTGTAGATATACCAACCTGCACAGGAGTAGCAGTACTACTCCAGCTCCAGAGTGAGCCATTAGTTTTGAGGGCAATTGAATGATCGGAACTGGAGATTAATGCCCAGTCCGTATCAGTGCCTTTCTGACTAGGTGTAGTGGTAATGCCTTGGCCCCAGTTCCAAAGTGTGTTGTCGAGTTGTAAAGCCAGTGTATATGAACTATTTTCACTGGCAGCAATGGCGCCCCAGACGGCTTCGTCATTTAATCCACAGGGGGTGTTAATGCAGACGTGGTTAGGTGTATTTCTGTTAGTGACGTCATTCAATCCTAATTGATAGCTATTGTTAATGCCCCAGGCCCATAAGGTGTTATTGTCACGGATGGCAACACTATAACCATTCGCAGCAATCACTTGCTGCCAGTTATTATCAGCACCTACGCGGACGGGGGCACTTTGCGCCGTGTTGTGACTTAAGCCTAGCTGGCCATCGAAGTTACCACCCCAGGCCCATAATGAAGCATCTTGTTTTAATGCAAGATAATGGTCGTTACCAACCGAGACACTTGCCCAGTTTGTATCAATTCCAACTTGTGTTGGTAGTGCCAGTGGGCTGAAAGCATCCATTGTCCATTTCCATAAGCTGCCATCACTGGCGATAGCCATTACTACAGAACTACCTGCGGATACATAGGTGTAGCTGAGTGTTTGTCCGTTAGGCTGAGGTAGTGCAAAAATACTAGGGTCAGGTGAAACTGACTGGTCATGTGTACCATAACCAGCAGCCCATAATGCACCATTGGTATCAAGTGCCGCAATGAAATTAGTACCGGCGGCAATTTGAAGCCAGCTTGTATTGTTTGCCGGAGCAGGTGTGGTGCGGGAATTGAGGTCACCGGTCATTAGTTCACCGAAGTTGTTGTACCCCCAACTCCACATGCTGTCATCTGTTTTGGCAACATAGTTGGTATCCATACCCGTATAGTCTGCTGATCCTAGTTGAGTGTTATAAACCAGCGGGTCAAGACCTGCTGTGTTTATTTCAACATTATCACTATAGCCGTCACCGTCGGTATCTGCATTGCGAGGGTCGGTGCCGGTATTCATTTCTGTAAAATCATCGGCGCCATCACCATCGGAATCAGCATTGGTTGCCAGTGAAAAAACTTTCGTTGAGTTAAAAGCATTGGTCCAGCCGGTTCGAATCTCATCATAGTCTGAAATGCCGTCGCCATCTGAATCAACAAGATCAATTCGGGTTCCGTAGATAGCTTCTTCGCGGTTGTATAAGCCATCAGCATCTGAATCGGTTAGCAGGCTGATGTATATGCTTTCGCCTTTATTAAGGACAATGTCTTCAAAGTTGATACTGGTGGTATTAAAGCTGCTACCTGAACCTGAGACCATCCAGAATTTCTTTGTTAGCTGGTCATCAGCGTAGCCATTGAGACTGGCTAAAGCGGTAATATTAGTTGCAACATTGTTAACCGTTGAAACTGTATTAGCGGTTCGGTAAGTACCGGCAGTGTCACCACTGGTGGCGTTAGCAAACCCGAGAATATCCATTATCTGATCCATGCGTGTACCGGCAGCAAGCCCATCAGGCGTGCGGTTAACATTGGTAGCAATCATATAACGATTTACAGTTCCATCACCGTAATCAATGATCACCAGTCCGGTGCGATCAATCGTTGTGTCGTTAAGGTAAGCGTAATTGAATCCTTCCTGATTGCTCATCGTATAAAGGCTGATGATAGGCGTCAGTTCAGAAGGGTTTTGTAATAATTCCTGTGCATCAGCCAGACTAATTGGGAACGAAACCGGTATGCTGCTCGCTGCAGCGCCGGCACCAAGGTCAACAGGTGTGCTAAGAATTGAGGTCGATGAAATAACAGAAAATGATGAGCTGTCGCCATTAATCCGCTCTAAACTCAGATTAAGGTCTCTCAGATTAAAGGCAAAAGTACCTGTGTTGTTGATGTTAAGAGCAGCGCTCACTGAGCCGTCGCTGAAATTACTAGAAGTGATACAGCCATCTTCAAACACCGTTTTATAATCATTCTGAGCATCGTTTTTTGATACCTGCTCCAGACTGGTTGAGTTTTCCTGTGTGGTGGCTAATGCGACAGACGCACTGGCTGTTGTTTTCAGAGATGCGGAAGGTGGCCAGTTATCTGTACCGACTGTAGCTTCAAGTTCGGTTGAGATTTCAGCATTTTTTTCTATAGTCGACTTGCTTGAACTGGTATTAGTACGAGTCGCACTACTTGCGTTTGATGTTAATGTTGTACGAGAGGAATTGGCTGACGTTTCACAAGCAACACTGGTGTTTGTATTAATGTCGATATTAATGTCACCCACAAAACTGATTTCCATCGAAGGGATATTGGCGATTAAAGGGCTGCTGCCACCACCAATGATTTCTTCATAATCTGTTTTGTTATCGCCATCGGTGTCTGCCAGAGTTGGAGAAGTGCCTGACAGCAGGTATTCGTTTCCATCGAATAAAGACGGGTTTGGAGACTGATCGTTATTGGGGCCTCTGGCGTCATTATCTGAATCGACGTCTCGCGGGTCACTCTTATAGGTGATGATTTCATCGTTATCATTCAGGCCATCACCGTCGGTATCGCTTGAATTGGGGTCTGTACGTGAATTGGACTCCCCGAAATCATCAAGACCATCGCCATCAGTATCCGCTACGCTGGGATCGCTGGTTACCGCTTCTGTAACCGTCACGCCATCACCGTTACGGTCAACAATAATATCCCAGCCAGTAAGTTCGGCACAGTCAAAAAGACCGTCGCCATCGGTATCGTCTGTAGCGACGCAATTGGCTAATGTGATGGTCGGTGTGCTTGAGTTGTTACCACCACCACTATCACAAGCACTGAGTACGAGTGTAAGTAAAATCCAAAGAAGAGTATTTGATTTTAGTATTGATGCCATTGCCTGATCCTATTAGCTTAATATTTTTATGGATAAAGAATAGTGCGGAGAATGAACAAAAACATCATACTAAAGTATGATTTTAGTCTGATGTTTTCAGCCCAGAGTGGCTTAGTGATGATCGGGCAGAGTTATAGAATATGCTCAGGTATATAAGTAAAACTTAATGCAGGTTGAAGAAATAGATAGCAAGAGATTATTCTTAAGTTGGTGACGTCATTTTCATTTTCCACTTCTCTTTTTCACTGGCGTGCATAGGAATAATTTTTTCACTCGCTAATGGAAAAGATGCCGGCACAGTCCATTCCTTTTTCTCTAATGTAATGGTGTCAGTATTTCTCGGCAGGCCATAGAAATCTGCGCCATAAAAGCTGGCGAAGCTTTCGAGTTTATCGCGTGCATCGTTCTCGTCAAAACTACGGGCGTACAATTCAATCGCCAGTGGCGCAGAAAAAATACCGGCACAGCCACAACTGCTTTCCTTTTTGTTTTGCGCATGCGGTGCACTGTCGGTGCCGAGGAAAAATTTAGGGTTGCCGGAGCATGCGGCCTTAACCAGCTCAAGCCGGTGCTCTTCGCGCTTTAATACCGGCAGGCAATAATAATGCGGGCGGATACCACCTTTAAAAATTTCATTGCGGTTATACAATAAATGTTGCGGTGTGATGGTGGCAGCGACGTATTGATCGGCATCACTGACAAATTGTGCGGCATGTTTGGTGGTGATGTGTTCAAACACAATTTTTAATTCGGGCAGGTCATTTTTTAACGGCTCTAACACCTGTTCGATAAAACGCGCTTCGCGATCAAAAATATCGACCGTCGGATCAACCACTTCGCCGTGTACTTGCAAAATCATATTATTTTTTTGCATGGCTTCCAGTGCCGGGTAGGCGTTTTTAATATCAGTGACGCCGGCATCGGAATTAGTGGTTGCACCGGCCGGGTAATATTTAAAACCATGCACAATGCCGCTTTCTTTGGCACGAATAATTTCATCGGCGGGGGTATTGTTGGTCAGGTATAACGACATCAATGGCTCGAAAGAATCCACAGCCGGCACCGCAGCAAGAATGCGCTGGCGATAAGAGCGGGCCATTTCGGTATTGATGACCGGAGGTGTCAGGTTAGGCATGACGATAGCGCGGGCAAATTGTCGGCTGGTATGAGGGACCAGATCAGCTAATACTGAGCCATCACGCAAATGCAGGTGCCAGTCATCAGGCCGGGTAATTGTTAGCGTCATTTTGAGTTTCCGTTTATTAGTTAAGGCATTATCCCAGATTTAGCGCCATTTGTAATAGGTGATGCAGTGATCGAGGATAAGCGCAGTAAACGGATGACTGACAAATCTGTTTTGCGATTCGCCGCTAATTTACATATTATGAGCCGGTCAAAAATTTCATTCAGGCCAGCGCCTTGAGCTTTATACCGGTACTACCTTTTTTACGCATCATGGGTCTGTTGGCGGCACCGCAGGATTTGCCGTATTCAAAAAAACTTTTGTTGCGAGTATTGCTGCTGTACATGATCAGCGGCATGCTGGTGCTGTTGCCCGGCAGTGCCGATTTTTTCACAGCCGTTATACTGCTACTGCTGGATTTGCTGCTACTGACCGCTTTTCTTCAGTTTTGCCTGTACACTCGAAATACCTCGGCGCGGTTCTTACAGACCTTTATGGCCTGTCTCGGAGTGGGCGTGGTTTTTCAGCTGCTGGCACTGCCGCTGATGCTGGTCTTAAACAGTGCTGCTGAGGGCGCACAGACAAATAATACACTGGGTGGATTGTTTTATCTGATTCTGGTGAGCTGGCAGGTCAGTGTGGTCGCACACATTCTGCGGCATGCGATGAATTTGATCATGCCGCTGAGTTTATTGTTATCATTCGCCTATCTTATTATGGTTATTTTTTTAAGTAATCAGGTTGTTGGCTTTTTAGCCAGCGTTTAATCATTAACAACGGTTTATCATGCACATACATATATTAGGCATCTGCGGTACGTTTATGGGAGGGGTTGCTGTACTGGCAACACAGGCCGGGCACAAAGTCAGCGGTTCCGACCAGAATGTCTACCCGCCCATGAGTACACAACTGGAACAGCAGGGCATCCGCTTAATTCAGGGTTATGAGCCAGCGCAATTACAGCAGCAAGCCGGTCAGCCACAACCGGATCAGGTGGTGGTCGGCAATGCGATGTCACGTGGCAAGCCGGTTGTTGAATACCTGCTTAACCGCAATATCCCTTATACCTCCGGGCCGCAGTGGCTCTACGAGAACGTCCTGAAAGATCGCTGGGTGCTGGCTGTGGCCGGCACTCATGGTAAAACCACCACCGCCAGCATGCTGGCCTGGATACTGGAATACGCCGGTCTTAATCCCGGTTTTCTGATTGGTGGTATACCGGCAAATTTTGGGCTTTCGGCACGGCTAGGCGATTCACCATTTTTTGTCGTCGAAGCCGATGAATACGACACCGCTTTTTTTGATAAGCGATCAAAGTTTGTGCATTACCGCGCCCGCACCGTGATATTGAATAACCTTGAATTTGATCATGCTGATATTTTTGAAGACCTGAATGCGATAAAAAAACAGTTTCATCACCTGATCCGTACCGTGCCCGGTGAAGGTCTGATCATTAGCAATGCCGATGAGACCAATCTGGACGATGTCTTGCAGCAGGGCTGCTGGACGCCGACAGAAAAATTCTCAGAGATGCAACCTAATGGCTGGAGTACACGTTTACTGGATCAGGCGGGGCAAAGTTTCGAGGTCATGCTCGATGGTGTCTCGCAGGGAGTGGTCAGCTGGTCGATGATCGGAGCGCATAATCGCAGCAATGCACTGGCGGCGATTGCAGCGGCACGTCATGCCGGTGTGCCGGCGGATGTTGCGACTGCGGCACTGGCTGAATTTAAAGGCGTCAAGCGGCGTCAGGAAGTGATAGCAAAGATCAACGGCATTACCGTTTATGATGATTTTGCGCACCACCCGACCGCGATTGAAGAAACCCTGCAGGGCCTGCGCCAGCGGGTTGCCGGGCAGCGTATCATCGCGATTCTGGAACCCCGTTCCAATACCATGCGCATGGGGGTGCACAAAGCCAAACTGGCGGCCTCATTAAGCGAGGCCGATGCGGTGTTTTTATTCCAGCCGGCGGATATGGACTGGGCGTTGGATGAGGTGATTAGCGAGCTGGGCAATAAAGCCCGTCTGTTTAATGCAGTGGATGATATGATTAACGAATTAATGGCGATGATGACCAGTGATGATCATATAATGATCATGAGCAATGGCGGCTTTGAAGGCCTGCATCAGCGACTGATAAAAGCAATGGAAGCCTGAATGACATGAATGTTATAGCGACTTGGTAACGGCAATCTGAATGTTACGAATCAATACCAAACAACAGAAAGCACCGAAACGTATCGGTCGTTACAGCATACTCGATACGCTCGGTCGTGGTGCCAGCGGCACGGTGTATAAAGCCTACGACCCGTTTGTGCAACGCCATGTTGCGATCAAATTCTCATCCGATCTGTCACAAATAGAAGACCGCAAGGCGCGTGATCAGGTATTAAGAGGTTTTTTCCGTGAAGCCTACGCGGCGGGTAATTTACATCACCCGAATATTGTCGCGCTGTATGATGCCGGCATGCAGGGCAGTCACAGTTATATTGTGATGGAATTTGTCGATGGTGAAACCTTAAAATCCTTTGCCAGAGAAGATCAGGCGTTACCGCTCAACACCACCATAAACATGATCGTGCAATGCTGTAAAGCGCTGGATTATGCCCATGACAAAGGTGTTATCCACCGCGATATCAAACCCAGTAATATCCTGATTACCAGCGACGGCGACGTCAAGCTGGCTGACTTTAGCATCGCCCACGTCAATCGTTCAGACGACGAGCAGGCCATCGGCCTGACCGGTTCACCGATGTATATGTCGCCGGAAGTGGTACGTGAAGAAATGGCCGGGCCACAAAGTGATATCTATTCGCTGGGCGTGGTGCTGTACAAACTGCTGACCGGCGAAGTGCCGTTTACCCCTGGCAATATGCACAGCGTGATGTACCAGATCGTCAATCATTCACCAAAACGAATCACCGATATACGCCCCGAGCTGCCAGCCAAGCTGGCCGATATCGTGGAGAAATGCCTGGTTAAAGAACCGTCTCAGCGCTATCAGTATGGCTATGACCTGGCGCGAGACCTAGAAGCCAGTATCACAGCGGTCAGTTTCAATGAGGAACAGATAGGCGACCGTGAAAAACGTAAAATGCTCAGTAAACTGACTTTTTTCAGAGATTTTCGCGAAGAAGAAATCGATGCGGTGCACCGGGTTAGTCAGTGGTTGAGTTATAAGCCGGGCGAAACCATTATTCAGCAAGGCGAAATGGAAAATGCCTTTTACGTGCTGGCCTTAGGCTCGGTCGATGTGGTTAATGATGGAGTACTGGTCGATACGCTAAAGGCCGGTGAATGCTTTGGCGAAATGGGAGTGGTGATTAACGAGTCGCGCAGCGCCAGTGTGGTGGCCAAAAGTTTTATTTTGTTAATGAAATTAACCGGCGTCGCGTTAGAAGAAACCAGCCTGATCTGTCAGATGCATTTTTATAAAAAGTTTGCCCAAACCCTGTCCGAAAGATTGCAACTGAGTAATCAGCGTTGTATTCAAAATACGCAGCAGCCAAAAAAAACCAGCAAGCCAGCCGCATCAGGCAAAAAACCCGCAGGTAGCCAATGAGTTCATCAAAAAAAATTGCCCTGGCAATTACCGGAGCATCCGGTGTTCAGTATGGCTTTCGCTTGCTTGAAGTACTGCTGAAAAAAAATCATCAGGTCTCCTTAATGCTGAGCAAAGCCGCGCAGATTGTCACCAGTATGGAATCTGAACTGAGCTTGCCGGGCCGAAAAGCCGAGCAAAAAAAATACCTGTCGAACCGGTTTGACAGTGATCCTGATCTATTGTCGATATACGGTGATGAAGAATGGACATCGCCGCTGGCCAGTGGTTCGGCCAGAACCGATGCCATGGTGGTTTGCCCCTGTAGCATGAGCACGCTGTCGCAGATTGCGGTCGGTGCCAGCAGCAACCTGATGGAGCGCGCCGCCGATGTCATGCTTAAAGAGCGCCGTAAGCTGGTGATCGTGCCCAGAGAAACCCCGTTTTCCGATATACATTTAGAAAATATGCTGCGTCTGAGTCGTATGGGTGTGGTGGTGATGCCGGCTAATCCGGGCTTTTACAATAAACCGCAAACCGTCAACGACATCATCGATTTCATGGTCGCCCGGGTGCTGGATCAGCTGGATATAGAACAGACATTATTACCGCCCTGGGGAGAACAGGCAGGTGATCTCAAGCATCAAATTTAAACGGCGATACCTTATGTCTATCTGGTTAATTATTTCTATTCCTCTGGTTATTTTGTTTCTGGTTTTAATGCAGAATCAGGCTAACCTGAGTCAGTCGCCGGGTGTGCTGGCGCGCTTAAAAATATTTTTAACGACACATCAGGCCGAGATAAATCGCGATCCCTTGCTACCAGAGTTGATGTCACCGCATTTCAACCGTACGGCTGCCGAATTGTTTGCCCAGTTACCGGCAGTGGCTGAGGCGCAGGGCTGGCAGATCAGCGCAAGCGACAAAACCCAGTATCGTTTGCAACTGGTGGTGAGCAGCGCATTGTTTAAGTTTAAAGACGATCTGGACATCCGTGTAAAAGCCGAAGGTGATGGCAGTTATTTGCTAGCGCAGTCCCGTTCACGTGTCGGTCGAGCCGACTTTGCCGCCAACTCAAAACACCTGCAATTACTGTTAAAAGCGCTCGAATCCGCCGACCAATAGTCGTTTTTTGGGTATAAGCGGCGGCTTTGGTGTAAAATACCGATATGGATGTAAAAAAGCTTAAAATCACTGCCATTATCAGCAAAACGATCAAATTAACACTGCTGTTTAGCCTTTTCAGCGTTTCTCAACAGCTGCTGGCGAATAATATTTATAAATACACCGATGCCAATGGTCAGGTTCATTATTCCGCCCAGAAACCACCGCTAGAGTTCGGCTATAAGCGACTGTCGGAAAACTGCTTTTACAACAGTTCCAGTTGCAGTCGCTTACAAGCCGGTCGACCGTGGTCGTCGGAGCCACTTGATCATTCATCATTTGCCGATTTTATTGAACGCACCGCCAGTCAATACGAAATGGACGTGGCGTTATTGCGCGCCATTATCCATGTCGAATCCGGTTTTAATCCTTATGCGGTGTCCTCCAAAGGCGCGCGTGGGTTGATGCAGTTAATGCCCTTATTACTGCAAACCTATCAGGTCTCAAGACCGTATGATTATCAGCAAAATATTATTGCCGGCACACGGCACATGGCGTATTTGTTAAAGCGTTTTAATCAGAATATCTCGCTGGCAACAGCGGCCTATAACGCCGGTGAAACCGCTGTTAATAAATACAACAGTATTCCGCCTTATAAAGAAACCCAGAATTACGTCAGAAAAGTGCATTTCCTGTTTAAACGCTATCGGATGGCATCGCGCTAGACGCTTGATCACCGCAGTTGTCGAGATGGTTGAGCAGCCGGATCAAAGCGATAAATAAAGGTATTCATCAGCTACTTTGCGCCTCTGTGGTAATCGTTTTTGGTAGGGAGGTGTTCCCTACCAAAAATTTAGATTTACTTTAAAATCTAAATCAAGGTCGTCGGTGGTAGACCGACAGTAAGTCTAAGGTTTTGAATAGCCAGATATTTTAGCAAGCTGTAAGTTATTTGCTTTGTAGATACATTGCCGGTAGTCGCACCGGCGGGCGAGGTACTTTTTCCTACAGCTGAAAAAGTACCCAAAAAAGCCGCCCTAACCCAGTTTGCCCTGCGGGTTCCCGTGCCTTGTAAATACAGTCACCATCAAACCTAACTCCTGTAACAGTTATAGCTTCGCTAACGGGTCGTTTTCATTCGCATCCATGCTCAAGAAAACTTAATCTGCCGTCCATGGCAGATTATCCCTTTTTAGAAACAATGCACGGCAAACTGCGAGACGGGAGTAATAATTCAAAACCCCGATGGGATGAGAGTTTGCGACCTCGATTTAGGGTCTGTGTTTTAAGTCTATATCTTTTGATTTACCCCTCCCATTTGAGCAAGCTGAAGAGGGAGTTATTAATTTGGAGGATTTCTGCGACAAAATTGTCAGGAACAATTTTGCACGCCTGCTTTATAGGCTGCCCGCAGGGTGAGGCCCATGGACGGGTCGAATAGAATGTTTGGATTGTTACTCGCATCTTCAGGATGCTCGCCCTACGGGCCGTGCAAAAAGCAGCACGTTCAAATTAAAAATCAAATTTGTCCGCAGTAGCCAAATTAATGACGAGTGATGAGGGTATCCGCGTGTTTTTTATGCGGACTTGTGAAGTGGGCGTATTTCTTTTGGTTCGTTTTCTTTATACGAGTAAAGAAAATGAACACGCCTGTCGGTGCGGGAACCGACGCCTTTGCCTTTGATGCAGGTGTAAGATTGTGGTTTTTTTAGTAATAAACCAATCCCAGTTACAAATATATGCCACACTAGCAAGATGAAATGTCGCCCTAATTGCGGTGCCTGCTGCATTGCACCATCCATCTCCTCAGCCATCCCCGGCATGCCCGATGGCAAACCCGCCCGCACCCCCTGTATCCACCTGGATATTGATATGCGCTGCCTGATATTCAAGCATCCTGAGCGGCCAAAAGTCTGTGATGATTTACAGCCATCAGCGGATATGTGTCTGGACACAAGAGAGCAGGCATTGCGGCATCTTGGCTGGCTCGATGATCAAACTTGCTAATATTATCTGATTCTAAATCACCCCAAAAAGCAGCCCTGTCGGGCACTGTAAAAAGTCAATAATTTATATCTCTAGTGTTTTTATATTATTTAACACACTACATATTGTGTAAATGTGGCGGATTTGTCACAATACCGGAATACCAACACATTGACACAATACTATTTTCCAAGGGGGAAAAGGATGACTGCACCGCATCTGCATGCTGTTAAAGGCGGAATTCAGGAAGTGCCATTTCAAGACACTTCAATGGATATCTGGGATAAAAAGTACCGTTTAAAAACCAAACAAGGCGAGGCTGTTGATGGCAGCCTGCAAGATACCTATGCGCGTGTAGCCAAGGCTCTGTCCGAGGTTGAAACCACGCCAGAATTAAAGAAAAAATGGCATAAGAAATTTCTCTGGGCGCTACAGCACGGAGCCATTCCGGCCGGTCGTATTATTTCCAATGCCGGCGCGCAGGAACACAAGCCTGCGACCTCAACGATTAACTGTACTGTCTCTGGTATCGTTGCCGATTCAATGGACGATATCCTGAAAAAAGTCTACGAGTCTGGCTTAACCTTAAAAGCCGGTTGCGGTATCGGTTATGAATTTTCGACCCTGCGCCCGAAAGGCGGTTATGTCTCCGGTGCCGGTGCCTACACATCAGGCCCGATGTCGTTCATGGATATCTACGACAAAATGTGTTTCACCGTGTCATCAGCCGGTGGCCGTCGTGGCGCGCAAATGGCAACCTTCGATGTCGGCCATCCGGACGTTTTCGATTTTATCAAAGCCAAGCGTGAAGATGGCCGACTGCGCCAGTTTAACCTGTCGCTGCTGATCACCACCGCTTTTGTCGAAGCAGTTAAAGCCGATGCCGAGTGGAAACTGGCTTTCCCGGTCAGTGCTAAAGAGCAGGAAAGCGGTGAGTTTGATGCCAAAGCCGATGACATTATCTGGCGCGAATGGCCACAAAAATCCGGTTACATCGTCAGTGATGAAGGTCTGGTTGCCTGCCGCGTTACCCGCACCGTACCGGCACGCCGTTTGTGGGACTCCATCATGGCCTCGACCTATGATTATGCCGAGCCGGGTTTCATCCTGATCGACAAAGTCAATGAGCTCAATAACAACTGGTTCTGCGAGAATATCCGCGCCACCAATCCTTGTGGTGAACAACCTTTACCACCGTATGGTTCATGCTTGCTGGGTTCGGTTAACTTAACCCGTTTTATCGATAAGCCGTTCACCTCAGAAGCTGCTTTCGACTGGGATAACTTCCGCGAAACTGTCGCCATCTTCACCCGTATGCTGGATAACGTGGTCGAAATCAACGGTTTACCATTGCCACAGCAGCAGCAAGAAATCATCAATAAGCGTCGTCATGGCATGGGTTATTTAGGTCTGGGTTCAACCTTGACCATGATGGGGCTTAAATACGGCAGCGATGAATCACTAAAATTCACCGAAGAAGTTACCCGCGAACTGGCGATGACTGGCTGGCGTACATCATTAGAGTTATCAAAAGAAAAAGGTGCTGCGCCGATTTTGCTGCAAAAATTCACCGTCACCAAAGAAATGTTGTACAAACGCCCAGAAATGAAAAAAGACGGTTATAAAGTCGGCGATCAGGTTAAAGGCAGTGTGCTGCACGCTAAATACAGCCGTTACATGCAAAAAGTCGCCGAAGTTGACCCGCAGCTGGCCGAAGAGCTGGCCGAAGTTGGTGCACGCTTTACGCATCACAGCTCAATCGCACCAACCGGCACCATCTCACTGTCACTGGCCAATAATGCCAGCAACGGCATCGAGCCAAGCTTTGCCCACCACTATGCCCGCAATGTGATACGTGAAGGTAAAAAATCAAAAGAGAAAGTCGATGTGTTCTCCTACGAGCTGCTGGCATACCGCGCCATGGTCAATGCCAATGCCATGCCATACAGCGAAGATGAAAGTGCGCAACTGCCGGACTACTTCATCACCGCCGAAGACATCACGCCAAAACAGCATGTCGATATTCAGGCAGCATCGCAGAAATGGATCGATTCATCGATCTCAAAAACAGCTAACGTGCCAACAGACTATCCGTTCGAAGACTTCAAAAACATCTACGAATACGCCTACGATATGGACCTGAAAGGTTGCACCACCTTCCGCTTTAACCCGGAAGTGTTCCAGGGCGTACTGGTTAAAGACAGTGACCTCGAAAACACCACTTACCAGTTCACACTGGAAAACGGCGAAGTCATCGAAGTTAAAGGCAATGAAGAAATCGAATACGATGGCGAGATGCATAGTGCAGCGAACCTCTTTGATGCCCTTAAAGAAGGCTATTACGGCAAGTTTTAACGGCGTCATTTGTGTTGTGAGGGGTGTTGCTTCAAAATTTTTAAACTGCTTATTTACTAAATGTAAACTTCGCATTTAAAAATTTAGAAGCGCCTAGCCTCAGAACAAAATCTCTTAGTCAGAATAGAGAAGGCTTTAGGCAGAAATACTTGCTAAAACAATGACGGAGTTTTGAAAAAAACTTTTGTTAAAACGAAGGTGTGTTTGAGTTACAAAACAAACAAGATTTAAAACAAGGCTGCGGCGTTGTTTGATAAAGGAAAGAAGATTATGGCTACTAAAATTAATTCAAAAATTGTTAGCTTCAAAGTCGTAAAAGAAGACGAGCCAGAAGCAGCAGCGGTTGTAGATGCGGCCAATGCGGTCGAGCACCTGCACGAAGAAACAGAACGACCGGAGTCGCTGTTAGGTTCAACCTATAAAGTAAAAACCCCGCTGTCCGAGCACGCCTTATACATCACCATAAATGATATCGTGCTGAACCCGGGCACAGACCATGAACTGCGTCGTCCGTTTGAGATCTTCATCAACTCAAAATCAATGGACAACTTCCAGTGGGTAGTCGCATTAACACGGGTTATCTCAGCCGTATTCAGAAAAGGCGGCGACAGCTGCTTCCTGGTTGAAGAACTAAAAGCCGTGTTCGATCCCAAAGGCGGTTACTTCAAAAAAGGCGGCAAATACATGCCATCACTGGTTGCAGAAATCGGTGACGCCATCGAGTCACACATGAAAATGATCGGTCTGATCAAAGAAGAAGGGCTCGACGAACACCAGCAAAAACTGGTCGACGCCAAACGCGCCGAATACGATGCGCAGCAGGCCAAAGCAGACGGAAAAAAAGAAAGCGGTGAGTTTCCAGCCGGCGCACAGTTATGTGCCAAATGCTCAACGCAGGCAGTGGTGATGATGGATGGGTGTATGACGTGTTTATCATGCGGCGACTCCAAGTGCGGGTGATTTGCGGCGCCTGAAACGAGATAACTGCGTTGCAGCACTATTAAAAAATACTCACGCACTACGTGTGCGCTCCGTTTTTTGAATAGCGCTGCGCCTTGTTCTATCGTCCCATGCTTGCAAATAACAAAAGTGGACTGAATAAAGTTAAGTTACGCCTTCCCTACGAAAACCTCACTTGCTATTTGATAGCGTGATGAACGTAGGTTGGGGTGAGGCTCGAACCCCAACAAAATAAACAATAACTTCACAAGGATGTGAAATGCAATACCGACGCGCCAATATAAGAGGAGCGACATATTTCTTTACGTTTAACATGGCCGAAAGAAGTAATACCTTGCTTGTCGACGAATTCGACAAGTTAAGAAGTGAAATAAACAAGGTAAAAAATAATCATCCTTTCATACTGGATGCGTTTGTTGTTTTACCGGATCATCTACATGCTATATGGACTTTGCCAGTTGGAGATAATGATTTCTCAAAATGCTGGATGTTAATAAAGTCGGGTTTCTCCCGACAATTACCAAAAACAGAATGAATAAATAAAAGTCGGATCATAAAAGGTGAGCGAGGAATCTGGCAGCGTCGTTATTGGGAACGCATAATACGTGATGAATATGATTACGAAAACCATGTTAATTAAATTCGCGGTTTTAAGTAATTAATGCTAACAATACGTTTGAGTATGATGGCGCAAAATCGCGCCGCATCTCAAATTAGCCGTTAGCCGTCAATCAAGTTTTTGAGCTCGTAGGTTGGGGTGAGGTACGAACCCCAAACAGTATATTTGGGCCAGAGTAAAAACTCCAGAAAAAATAAAAGAAGCGGTGATACATTAGAAACATTAGTGTTGGTCTTTGTCGCCGCGCCTTTAGTTCTTTTAATATTGATTCTTTTATCCAGATAATTTAGAGGTACCAATGAGAAGTATAAAAGCGATTATTGCAGGTAGTGTATTTATTCTCGTTGTTCTTATGCTATTGGGTTTAATCTATATATTTATCGCTGTTGGTTATAATGCACTAGCAGCTGATTTTCCATTTTTAAATGACATCACTGGTTTGTTTAGATATTTAGTGGCTATACCTTTATTTATGGTTACGATTTTCACCGGTGGGTATATCACAGCAAGTATCGCCAATACACATGACAAAATAAAAGTATGGCTTCATTGTCTTACTGTAGGATTGATTACAGTCGGAGGTACGCTGGCTTTCGCAATGAGCTATTCAAATTTAACCTTAACCGGTGTTGTTGTGATCATACTTGCATTAAGTGCATCGTCTGCCGGCGGTTTGTATTGGCTAAGAGGTAATAACAATAATGAATGAGACACCAATCATTAATGAGACGCCCTTAAGCCTTATGTTGCAAAACAATGGAGTACTGATTGATCTATTTCGCAACTAAAATAGCAATCACAACGATTCTAATTGTTGTAATCTCCGAAATTGCGAAAAGAAGTTCATTTGTTGGGGCTGTTTGGGCTCTACGTTGTACAAAAGATGTTGAAAAAGTCAGCTCACTTGCAACCAGTGTCTTTTGGCTTGTTTTACCTTCTTTAGTTTTGTTTGTTACCTTGGTCTTGTTGTTGAGGCAGATGTTATCATGGCGAGTGTCATATTGATTTTTATTTCGACGAAATTAAACGGTTATCGGGCATAAATACCAGACAAAAGGCCGGATCTAGATTTTTATTATGAGTTTAGTATCTAACAGATTATTTGGTCTATACTACTGTCATATTTGAGGAAATGGAGATTCTATAACGTTGCATTAGAGAGTGAAACATTGAAAGTCATCAGGTCTGCATTATTATTTCCCCTATTTTATTTTCTCGTCCTACATGGCGCATCGGCTGCGAAGAAGGTGTCGCCTGAAACGGTCGCCGGTGCTGTTACCGTTAATACACTAGAAGCAAAAGAACTATTTGATCAAGGAGCTGTGTTTCTTGATGTGCGCAGTAATCGTGACTGGGAAGCAGGGCGAATTCCTGGTTCAAAGCATCTTGAGTTGAAAAAGGTTTTTAGTAGGGAAACATTATTGAGTGTTGCCAGACCAGAGCAAAAACTGCTGATTTATTGCAATAGCACAGGCTGTACTCGCAGCTCTAAAGCCTGCGAAAAGGCGGTGAGCTGGGGCTATGAAAATGTTTATTACTACCGCTTAGGTTTTCCTACCTGGCAGTCAAAGGGCTATGCTGTTGAATAGATGAAATTGTGGTCACGGGTACAGAGATTGTCTGCATAAAAAATCTATAAAACGGGTTATCTAATGAATATATTTAAACTTTTAAAAACAAAAATTGTATTTGTAAGCGCTTTTTCAATTATGTTGATTGCTATTACATTGTCTGGTGCAGGTATTCTTACTCGTCAGGAAGCAGAGTCTCGTTATCAGATTGAGGCTTTTAATGGCAAGCGTTTATTATGGGACCGTATTGTTGATGGCCAATTAAAGTCAATGCGGGCAGAGTTGTTTTCTTTTACACGAAATACGATAGCAATGACAGCGCTTGCTGAGGGTAACAAAAATGTACTTAGTAATCAGTTTCAGAGTAATTTTAATCGCTTGAAAGCATCACGTGTTATTGATGGTATGCAGGTGTTTTCAGCTTCTGGTGAGGTGCTTTTTAAAAGCTCAGATACAGGCAGTGAAGTATTGTTTGCAGGTCTTGTTAAGGCGTCACTGGTTAGTGGAAAAATAAGCACAGGTATTGAGCGAGACAAAGCGGGTAACTTAAATCTTATTTTTGCCTTGCCGTTGTATAAAAAACCGGGTTCAGAAATTGGTGTAGGCGTATATACTCGTAGTTTACAGGCTTTGTTAAATGAGTTTAAGCGCAGCGAAGGTTCGGATGTTTATGTAATTAACGACAATGGCGAACTGGTTTTTGCGACGGATAAAGAACTGTTTTCTCAAATCACACCGACAATACCTGTTGTTGGTGAGCGTGTTTACGAGCATTACAGCGTGGGCAGTGATGTTTACGCAGTATTAATACAGCCTTTGACGGGCTCCAATAATGAAGCGATCGCGCACCTGTTAAGTGCTAGTAAGGATACTGAAAGTTATACAAAGCAAAAAAATATACAGTTATATTCCAGTCTGGCTGCGCTGGCCATCTTTGTTGTGATATTGCTGTTTATTAACTGGTATATTCGGCACTCTTTAAAACCACTGGATGATGTCCAGAATGTTTTAAGGTTAGTTGCTGATGGCGATCTGACGACGGATATTAAAGTAGTGTCGGATGATGAAGTCGGTCAGATGCTCTCGTCGGTCAGTTTAATGGTAACGCATTTGCGACATATGATTGCGGAAATATCAAGTTCAACATCTACCATGTCAAACTCATCAGCTGGACTGTTAAGTATTACAGAATCGACGCGTCTGGGTGTGGATCAACAAAAGTCTCAGATAGAACAAGTTGCTACGGCGATGAATGAGATGACAGCCACTGTTCAGGAGGTGGCTCGACATGCTCAGCAAGCTGCCGATATGGCTACAGCAGCGGATAAAGTGGCAAATGAAGGTAGCGAAGTCGTTAACGACACGATTAGCTCGATTAATGCGCTGGCAAACGAGATTGAAATATCGGCTGGAATTATTAAAAAAGTTGAAACAGATAGTATTCTGATAGGCACTATCCTTAATGTGATAAAAAGTATAGCGGAACAGACTAATTTACTGGCATTGAATGCGGCGATAGAGGCTGCACGTGCAGGTGAACAAGGCCGAGGCTTTGCAGTTGTGGCTGATGAGGTGAGAACGCTCGCGAGTCGAACTCAGCAATCAACTCAGGAAATTGAGGAAATGATTGAACAGTTACAGGCTGGGTCTCAAAAGGCAGTGGTTGCGATGAAGAGCAGTCAGTCTAAAGCGCAGGCTTCTGTCGAGCAGGCTGGTTCAGCAGGTGTGTCATTAAAAGAAATTACCAGTAACGTGACTCAAATTAGTAATATGAATTTTCAGATAGCAACAGCGGCTGAAGAACAAACGTCCGTTTCTGAAGAAATAAACAGGAATGTATCTGAGATTAGTCAGATCTCTGAGCAGTCAGCCGTCGGGGCAAAACAAACCGCCGATGCGAGTAATGAATTGTCTGCACTGTCTCAGCAATTACAGGCTTTGATCAGACAGTTTAAAGTATAAAAAACTAAGAGCCGGTGAGCTCTTAATTGTGCTTAGTCAAGACTGATTGTAAAAAAACCGGTCAGAGAGCAATTGTTTTTAATATTAGCTGTATTAGTAATATAGTTAATGAGACGCCCACTCTAAAATCTTATGTGGCAAAAAAGAATTGGAGAATTGATTGATCTACTACACAACTAAAATAGCAATCACAACGATTCTAATTGTTGTAATCTCCGAAATTGCGAAAAGAAGTTCATTTGTTGGGGCTGTTTTGGCTTCAATACCATTAGTTTCTGTCTTAGCAATGATTTGGCTCTACGTTGATACAAAAGATGTTGAAAAAGTCAGCTCACTTGCAACCAGTGTCTTTTGGCTTGTTTTACCTTCTTTAGTTTTGTTTGTTACCCTGCCCTTGCTGTTGAAGCAAGGCTTGCATTTTTATGCAAGTATTAGCCTCTCTATCGGCTTCACTATTGGGGCGTACTGGCTCTTGGTAGTTGTTCTAAATTACTATGGAGTTAAATTATAAAGTAAAGGTTCTTGTGTATATCGTTGAAGTGTTTTGTAAAGTATTTTGACGTTTTGTGTGTCTTTATTTGAGTTACGTCTAATAATTTAATTTTAATAGCAAATTTAAGAAAATTCTGATTGATTTAATTTGATATTTTTTAATAATAAATTAACGTGATTAAAAAAGGAATATTTTAATGCTCAGGATGACGCTATTGACACCATTGTTTTTCTCGCTGTTAACCTTTCTATTGGCTGGTTGTTCTGCAGGCGGTTCTAGTTCGCCGGTAGACACGACTTTAGATGTAACGGTTACCATACCTTCTGCTATTACCACTGCCGCTTTACCTACACAGGGTACTTTAAAAGTATATATAAACGAACAGGGTCAGACACCTGTAGAGATGGCATTAAGTGGAAATTCTGCAACCTATATATTTACTGGATTACCGTCCGGCCTAGCTCAAACGATTACAAGTTACGAAGTTTCAATAGTCTTTGAGTCAGTTTTGTATAGCCAGGCTGTAGTGGTGTTAGCTACAGCATCAAATCAAATAACCATTTCTAGTGGAAATAACTATCTCGCATTTCCGGACTCGATCATTGATCTGAATTTAGATGATGATTCTGATTTTAAGAATAATCTTGCAGAGGTCGTGACTGGAACAAGTCCATTTGTTCCAATCTGCGTAGTAGGAATGGTTAACCAGTTAGGTAGTTGTGAGTTGGATATATAAACTAGATATTTTTTTAATAATTAAAAGGAATTTAATAATGAAAATATTACATAATTCACTGGCTATAATAGCCCTGTTGTTCTTAATGTCTACAGTAAATGCGGGGCAGGTGGCAAGCACTTTTGCTACAGGCGATGCGCTGACTGAAAGCAAGATGAATGACATCAAAAATAATATAAATGATAACGACGGGCGTATAAGCTCGTTAGAGTCAGATTCACTTGCAGGTTTGGAGTGTTCAGCAGGTCAGCTTGCCAAATATAATGGTTCTATATGGGTTTGTTCAGTTGATGATAATACAACGGTTATTGGTACGGACTCTATCGGCTCGTCTGAGTTGAAGGCTAACTCTGTAAACAGTGCTAGCCATATTAGCGACGAGGCTGGTATTAATTCTTCAAGCCGAGGTTGTTTGTATCCTGTCTTTGGTTGCAGCACTACTGTTACAAGTTCTGCGCTTAGTGTTACAAGTGTGACTATTACGCCACCTGGGCCTGGATATATTTTTGTTACCTTCTCTGGTCGTTATTCTATATCTCATACAGCGGCTGAAGACGATTATTTGTCTGTTGAGATTAATACAACTGCTACGGCTTCAGTTTGCACCGTTTCAGGTATATTGCTTTCATCATCTTGTAATGGTAGCTACCGAACTTTTGATGTCGCTAATGTGATGCCGACAATGACGGTAAGTGGATCTGTTTCAACGCAAACACAGTTTTCTGTATCTTCCAGTGACCCTGTAACATATTATTTAGATGCGAGAGCATCAAAAGATACAGGTGTATTAATACGTGAGTACTCAATGTCTGCGATGTATTTTCCAACAAGTTATTAATGCCTGATAGCTTGTTAAGCCAAATGCTTGTTTTTGCTGCTCGATGGTGCAATCAGTATGGCTATTTCACTAAAATAGTGCTGCTTCGATGAAAATCAGTCTGAAATCGGCGTTATTTTACTGGCACGCAGATTGCAATATGTTACATAACTGGTTATCGATTCCTCTGCCTTAATCAGTACCAACATTGACGTTGGTTATTTTGTGGAAAGCTTGCCCGCCTGTCATTCATTGTGCAGGCGGGTTTTTTTTGCAACAAAACGGGGCGTGTTGTTGGGGCGCCTTGTTAAACCATTAACTCTAAAGGTATATTTCTATGAACGCTGAGCAGATTCAACGGGTACAAGCTAGCTGGCAAATTGTTAAGCCAATCAGTGAGCAGGCTGCTGATTTGTTTTATACCAGACTGTTTGAACTGGACCCCAGCCTTAAAGCCTTGTTTAAAAGCGGGCAGGCAGAACAGGGTAGAAAGCTGATGGCAATGTTAAATACCGCGGTGATTGGCTTGACTAATCTTGAGGCGATTGTTCCTGTCGTACAAAACCTGGGTCGGTCACATGTTGCTTATGGTGTTAAAGATGAGCACTATGACACGGTTGGCGAAGCACTGATCTGGACGCTGGCTGCTGGTCTGGGTGAACAGTTTACTGATGATGTAAAAGATGCCTGGCTAGCAGCCTATATGCTGCTAGCCACTACAATGAAAGAAGCGGCACAAGAGGTTGACGGCGTTTCAGCCTGAGTGCTCATATTCAACGGGGCAGCTAGTCTGCTTCGTTAACTTCCATAAATCCATTTAGCCGCTGTCAGTTATGAGCTGTAAACGACTGCATGTGGCGAACAAATAATGGCGCGTTGCGCTGTTGTTGTTTTTGAAAATATTTCCTTTGAACCTGATAATCTCGGCGCGTATAGTAGTTGATGATGCTTCTGTCTATCTGATAAAGCAGGCGGCTATTCTGGCGCTTATTATTTAACCTAAGGTAATTGTATGTATAAAAATAACGGTGTTTTCTCAAACAATCGGTTAGTTCGGATGTTGGCAGTATTGATGATCTTGCTATTATCCAGTTGTACCACGTTTAAGCTTGGCCGGGATTTTGATGTACAGGCTTTTGAGGCTATAGCGAAAGTCGGTGAAACATCAAAAACACTGGTGCGGTCTGCACTAGGCGCACCTAAAAATACCGGCTTTTCATTAAATGCTGATGGTGAGCGTCTGCTTGAGTGGGTCTACTTTTATGGCTCAGGAAAGATGACATCAATGGATAATGCTGAGTTAAAAATTCTACAGATTCGGTTTGACGACAAGGGTATTGTTCGTAGTTATAACTGGACGAACAGCGGCAAGTAATATTGCCCTGTGAGTTAGGGTGTTGCTTGGATTGAATGCCCGGATAAATCTGATTTTAAAGTGTATCCGGGTATTTTTTTAGCTGAGCAGTAACTCGGTATAAGTTTCAGGAGCCAGAGGATGAAAGTAGCAGACAAAGTCATGGTCGTAACCGGTGGTGGTAATGGTCTGGGGCGAGAGCTGGTGTTAAGCCTGCTGGCTCGTGGAGCTCGTGTTGCCGCAATAGATCTCAATGAAGCGGCGCTGGCGACAACCGCAGAACTGGCGGCGGACAAACAAAGCAGTCTGACGACGCATCTGGCAAATATCACTGACAAAGCGACGCTGGAATCTGTTACGCAGCAGATTATTGCAGAGCATGGTGTGGTTGATGGTTTGATTAACAATGCCGGTATTATTCAGCCGTTTGTAAAACTGGCAGAGCTGGATGATGCGGTTATTGAGCGGGTTATGAATGTTAACTTTTTCGCTACTCTTAGTTTGTGCAGAATATTTTTACCGCATCTGCTGAAACGGCCACAGGCGCATATTTGCAATATTTCAAGTATGGGTGGCTTTTTGCCGGTGCCAGGGCAAACCATTTATGGTGCATCTAAAGCTGCGGTTAAGTTGATGACTGAGGGTCTGCACTCTGA
The DNA here is from genome assembly GCA_029881795.1 of Gammaproteobacteria bacterium. GTDB lineage: Bacteria > Pseudomonadota > Gammaproteobacteria > SZUA-229 > SZUA-229 > JAUVDT01. The sequence goes on along the minus strand of JAOULX010000005.1, from coordinate 122,329 downwards.
GCTGCAAGACACGTCGGTGGCTGTTACGCTGGTTTTACCGGGCGCGATGAAAACCAATATTGCGCAGAATTCCGGTATAGATATGAGTGATTTCAGCGCAGGCAATCAGCAAGAATACAGTGCTTTGCCAGCTGCTGAAGCGGCTAAAAAGATTATCGATGGCATTGAAAAAAACCGTTACCGTATCCTGGTTGGCTCGGATGCGGTCTTTATGGATCTGATCTACCGGCTTAATCCGCAATGGGCTGCGCAGTTTATCTATAAAAAGATGCGGAGCCTGCTCGGCGCATGATCTGGCAGTAGTTTGTTGGTGCAGATGGTTAGCTGGCCTCAAACTGAATTAAACGTTTAATCAGTTTGGGCTCAGGTCAGCTTGTCTTGGCACGAGCGTTGAGGTTATTGTTTGTAGCTTTTCAAAAACCGTGCGACCCGGCTTATTGCCTCTTCCAGTTCATCTTCTCTTGGCAGAAAGACGATCCGAAAATGATCGGTACCGGGCCAGTTGAAAGCAGAGCCCTGCACCAGCAATATTTTTTCCTGCAGTAATAAATCCAGCACAAACTTTTCATCGTCTTTGATGGGGTGAATTTCGGGGTCGAGTTTGGCAAAGATGTACATCGCGCCCTTGGGTTTTACGCAGCTGACACCGGGAATTGCATTCACCAGTTTATAAGCCAGATCGCGCTGTTTATGTAAACGGCCAGTGGGGGCAATCAGGTCATTAATGCTCTGGTAGCCGCCTAATGCGGTCTGGATGGCATGCTGGCCGGGTACGTTAGAGCACAGGCGCATTGATGCTAGTAACTCGACGCCTTCCAGGTAATCTTTGGCGATATGCTTGGCACCACTGATGATCATCCAGCCGGCACGGAAACCGGCCACTCGGTAGGACTTTGAGAGGCCATTAAAGGTAACAAACAACACGTCATCAGCCAGCGAGGCGGTGGCAATGTGCACTGCGTCGTCGTAAACAATTTTGTCATAAATTTCATCGGAAAAGATGATTAATTCATGTTTGCGAGCCAGTGCAACGATCGACTCCAGTACCTGACGCGAATAGACGGCGCCGGTTGGGTTGTTCGGGTTAATGATGACAATCCCGCGAGTGTTACTGTTGATCTTGCTTTCGATATCAGCCAGATCCGGTTCCCAGTCTGATTCTTCATCACACAGATAATGCACCGGTTTGCCGCCACCAAGACTGACGGCTGCGGTCCACAGCGGGTAATCCGGCGCCGGTATTAAAATTTCTTCACCGTTGTCGAGTAAGGCCTGCATGGACATCACGATAAGTTCGCTGACTCCGTTACCTAGATAAACATCATCGATCTCGACATTGCGAATATTCTTTTGCTGGCAATATTGCATAACGGCCTTGCGGCCTGAAAAAATCCCGCGAGAATCGCTATAACCCTGAGACTGGGGGACATAGTGGATCATGTCTTTGACGATTTCTTCAGGGGCGTCAAAACCAAATGGCGAAGGGTTTCCGAGGTTGAGCTTTAGGATTTTCTCACCATCTTCTTCCATGCGCCGAGCTTCGCGCAGTGCAGGGCCACGAATGTCATAGCAGACATTGTCTAACTTATGGGATTTGTTGATTTTTTTCATGACGGGTAACGACTGATGCCTCGGCCAAATATAAAGTAATAAAATGCTAAATATACGTAATTAATGGTGTCATGTATAGCTATAGCTGTGCTAGCTGGATATAGTAAGAGGGCTGTTTTGAGGTATAATCGCTATAAAGTAATCGATCAGGGTCTGTGCTCAGGCAGTGCTGAATAGATCAGCAGGGCGAAATTTGGTTGTGCTCAACGGCTATGAAGCTAAGAGCGGTTGATGTTTTTTTGTGAGACCATAAAATCGCCAGTTAGAAGGATTAGCCGGGAGGGCTTATGCAAGTAAAACTGATGGTGTTTGTGCCATTTATTATTATTGCTTGGTGTCTGCCGGCTTGTGATACAGAGACGGAGTTGCCAGTGGTTGCATTTACGGTGATCGCATCGGGTAATAATGCAATCAGTGATCTGCCGTTGAACAGAAAATTTGAAGTGTTTACTGATCAGGCTTCATTTAATAGCCATTTATATTCATATATACAGCCATCAGTAGAGCACAGCGTGGATTTTAATTCACGCCGGGTGGCCCTGCTGAGTATGGGGCCTCGCTCTTCTGGCGGTTACTCAATATCGGCGCAGTCGATTGAGGATCACGCCGCTTTTATAAAGCTGAAAGTGTTACTGATTAAGCCGGGTAATCACTGTGATACGACACAGGCATTAAGCGCGCCGTTTGAGTTTATTGAAATAGAAAGCGTTAATGAACTGGTAATTGAAGAACGTGTTGAAACAATAGATTGTGACTGATTTGATTGTTTAAATCATTTAAAGAGTTATCTGATTAATCCTCTTGATAAATTGCCGGCAATTCTTAAAAAAAATTTAAACAGGGAATTGTGTACCTGTAATCAGGTGATAAAGATGGATATTATCAACGCGATTGTTAATGGGGCTACAACTGTGCAAGAGGTTAAGAAACAGACCTATGCATCAATGGGGAGTGGCTGTTGTGTGCAGCAAATAGAACGACTGATTGAATGTCTGTGCGCAAAGGAATCATGCCGGAAGTAGCAGAGGTAGTAAACACAGCTGTATTATCTGGTTTTTAATGCCCACAACTCAGCGTTTTTGTCGCTGCTTTAAAAGAAAGGTCTGTATAGGTGGCACGGTTACAGATCAGAAAAGACATTTTTGTAGAAAAACATGGATAAATCTCACCTGTTTGGGTGATGTCTAATAAATAAAAGCAATTTATAATTATGATTAGATGGGGGCTGCTGACGCTGGTTGGATGTATCTGAACTGAATCCGGTGTTATGTTAATAGTGTTCAGAGGTGTTATAAAAACACAGGAACTGTTAGCTGGGCAGAGTATTTTTGATAAAGGGGTAAGCTGTGTTTTCACGATTTTTAATACTGTGTGCAATAATTCTGAGTAGTGCTTGCAGCACTACTTATACCATTGAGTCGGAGCCGTCTGGAGCCAGAATATACCGGGGTGATAACCTGGGGAATCTTAAATACTTTGCGACTACGCCATACTCAGATACTTCTGCAACGGCTAAAAGGTGGGGCGGGACTTATATCCAGTTACGCAAAGAAGGTTATATAGCAACCAGCGTCAGCAAAATTTCTATGACAGATGTTGTCGGTGTAGATCAGCGATTACGCTATTCGCTGGATACGGACATTCTAATAGAGCTGGTTGACATAGAAAAAGCCGGCGATCTGAATGCCTATTATGATTACCTTAATAAATACCCAAATAATCAATATAAAGAAAGAATGTACGATCGCATGTTCGCACTGGTTAAGGCGACTGATAGTGGCAGTGAATATGAGCGGTTCTTAGAGTACTTTAGCGATAGCCGCGAACAAGTTTATCCACTTATTTATCAGCTGTTTAGTAGAAACAGTCCGTCGCTGAATGAGAGCTTTGAGTTCCTGTCGCGTTATCCGCATATTACTAATTTCGTTCCGGAATTTTATGACCGTTTGATAGCTATGATAAAGACCAGCGCTGACCCGGTAAAAAACTATTATGAACTGCTAAATCGCTATGAACGTCTGGTAGAGAGTAAACCAGATATCATTAAAAACATGGTGGGGCTGATTCAGGAAAGCAAAGGAGATATTGATAAACAGTTAAGAACTTTGTTGTCACGTTATCCGGCTTCAATGCAGTATATGCCGGCACGGATCAGGCTGGCAGACATAGGGCCTGAGGGTATGAAGGTTTATCAGGTAATTGCTTATGTAAAACAGGGAATGAGTGCGGCTATTTTGCGTCAGAAAATACTTAATGCAGGAGTCGCATACAAGGAATTTAGTTTTAGTGAAATTTCAGAGCTGAATGAGATTGGTCTGCCACAGGATATAACCGCCGCTATGCTGGAGGTTACATCGAGGATAGCAGCAGAGGAGAAGAGAAGTCGTCAGCGTGAAGAGGAATTAGAAACCATTGCGCGTCAGCGTGCAGAAGAAAGAGAGCGGCAACAACAGCAACAACAAATGCAGGCGCAAGCCCAGGCTCAGGCAGAGGAAAAAAGCACGCCAGTTGAATGTTTGAAACTGGTCGCTGCGATAAAAGTTTGTCAACAAACTGGTGGCTTTCTGGAGATGATTTGTAAGCGTACAGCAGAGGCGAGTTTTGATTGTCCGCTACCTTTATCAGATCTGATGTAATGGTTCGGTGCGATGGTTAATATATTTAGGCAGGAAAAAATGTTAGAAAAAATAAAACAAATACCACTTGTAGTAGTGCTCACGCTTGGCTCTTTAATATCACAGGTTTCTGCAGAAGAGCAGTATGTGGAAAGCCGACGTTTTGGTTATATGGGGCTGAGAGTCGCCTCAACTGTACAAAGTGTTCAGGGTACAGAACATTTTGGCGGCATGATGAAGGCAGAGTTTGGTATTAAACCTTTTCGTTCATCCGGGCTGAGTGTAAGAGCAGGTTCAGATTTAATGGATCTGTATAGCACGTCTACCGGAGGAAGTGATGCAGAGATATCGCTTTATTATGGCGCAGGATATACCTATTTATTTGGCGATCCGAACCATGGTCGCTGGTATGCGCAATATAATTACGATGATTATCTGGGTGATGAGGGTGTAATCTGTAATTATATTTGCGGGTATAAAACCAGCTATGGCGTTGGCTATGTTGGTAGAACCTGGCATTTTGTCTATGAGCAAGAGCAAGTAGTGAATGATTTCGGTGGTAAAAATGGTTTTTCCTACAGCATAATGTCCGGCGGGTTTATCTTAAAATATTCAAATCTGGGTAACTATGCCTCCAGCTCGATAGGTTTTTTGCTAAATTATTAACGCCTGATAAAAACTGGGACGGAAGTTTTGTGCTGGGCAGAGTGGGTCTGCTATAGCCTGGCTCTGAACGCAATACAGATCAATGACAGAAAAGAATAATGAGTAACGTGATGGCCGATGTTTATTTGTTGTAAGCGTTTGGCTTTCCGGCATAGCTTACGGTAATGGCGTGCTGTTCGTAGTCAAGTATCGCGAGTGGGTCGGACAGAAAAATTTTACGGTAGCCGAGTAATTCATCAATATAAAAATGCGGAACGTGAGCTTCGTGAAGCAGAATATCTTCGATTTCCTGATCGCTTGCAAATTCATTGTTGCAAAGTTGATCCTGAATGAATTGTATCTGGTCATAGGTTAGTGGCATGGCTAAAGGCGGTGAAGTTACTGATTAGTGTATTTTAATGCTATTGCGTAGTGATTGTCACAAAGTTTCCTGTAGCAGGCAGATTGCAGTTCCGTTTATATAAGTCAGTAAAACGGTTGTGTGAACATTGCATGTGACTGGTGGTAGGTGGTTTTTACAGGCTGGCTAGGGTATATTTAAAAATTAGTATGGTGTTTCTAGAGCATGAAACACTTAAGAATTTATAACAATCAAATAGGGGTTAGTTTATGAAGAAAGTTAGTTTTTTATTGATCGCATCATTGTTTTCACTGCAGGCAATGGCAGCAGAAAGTGTTACAGAGAAAAAAATGATTGATTTTGATAAGCTCTATGCCGGAGCGGGTATCGGGATTAATAGTCTTGCCGGTTTTGATGGTGCTACCGGCTATCAATTTTTTGCCGGTGCGCCACTTAATATAGATGCGGGTGATTTTAAATGGTCAGTTGAAGCCGGTTTTATGGATAGCGGAACTTTCGGTATTCCTGGGTTTGGTGGACTGGGTGCAAGTTTCTCTGGTCTATGGGGTACTGCGGTAATTGAAAAGCCTATTAACGAGACACTTGAGTTTATCGGACGTGCAGGACTCGATATTGGCGATGATGATGGTGTCATGTTTGGTGCCGGTGTGGCTTACAGCCTGAACCCACGTACTGATTTGCGTTTTGAGTATGTAAAAAGAGCAAATATAACCTCAATACAGGCAAATTATGTGTTCCAGTTGAAATAATTTCTGTGATATCAATTTAAAAAACCTGCTTCGGCAGGTTTTTTTTTGCCTGGGTAAAGTAGCGCAGATGATAGTGGAACTGATAGTTCGGTAGCTTTGAAAAACAAATATCATCGGCTGTTGATAAACAATATACTGCGATATGTTTAACAACACTCATCTACCGAAGAAATTAACGATGCCGATTCAAGAAAAAATCAGTTGTGATAATTGTCAGGCCTGCTGCTGTCGGCTCGAGGTTATCCTGATTTCGGATACCGGCGTGCCCCGTCATTTTATCGAAACCGATCACTGGGGTGGCAGTACTATGCGACGATTAGAAGACGGCTGGTGCGCAGCACTGAGCCGTAGCAGCATGAAATGCACGATCTATGAAAACCGGCCTCTGGTGTGCCGGGAGTTTGTGATGGGCGAGTATGAGTGTGTTGTTGAGCGCACAGAAATGATGGGTTAAGCGGGACAGACTATCGACGCTGCTTAAAAAGTAACTGATTGGTTAAAAGCGAGCTGTTCTGCAGGAAGTGGCTAAATGACCAGAGAAGCTGCGCCCAGACATCTCAGACACGCTATAATAAGCTGATTATCATTATTGACAGAGTTTCAGATGACAGAAATCGGCCAGACTTACGAATTAGCGGTTGTCAAAGAAGTGGATTTTGGCGTCTATCTAGATGCCAGAGAGCTGGGAGAGGTTTTGTTGCCGTCCCGTTATGTGGCGGATGGACTGAAACCGGGCGATTCGATTGAGGTTTTTTTATATCTCGATACCGAAGACCGGCCAGTTGCCACCACCGAAAAGCCGAAAGCTCATGTCGGCGAGTTTGCCTATCTGGAAGTAGTCGATAGCAGCAATGTCGGAGCTTTTTTAGACTGGGGTCTGGATAAAGATGTGCTGGTACCGTTTGCCGAGCAGCACCGACCGATGGAGAAAGGCCGATCGTATCTGGTTTATTTATATCTTGATAAAATTCACGGCCGAATTACAGCATCTTCTAAAATCGATAAATTCATTGATGATGAAGCGCCGCATCATTTTAAGGCGGGACAGGCTGTTGATCTGATTATCGCAAACAGCACTGATCTGGGTTACAAGGCGATTGTTAATCACAGTCACTGGGGGGTGTTGTATAAAAATGAAGTTTTTCAGCGCCTGAGTTTTGGTCAGAGTATTAAAGGGTTTATTAAAAATGTCAGGCCAGATAGCAGAATTGATCTGAGTCTTCAGGGCGGCAAGGAAACCAGGGATAAATACAGCAATACAATTCTTAAATATCTTGAAAAAAATGCTGGCTTTGCGGCGGTACATGATAAATCCGATCCTAAATTAATTTCAGACTTATTTGGCATGAGTAAAAAAGCTTTTAAAAAGTCCATTGGCGGCTTATATAAACAGAGGGTTATCACAATAGAGCAGGACGGGATACGCCTGCTGAAAAAGTAAGCTGTTTGAACTTTAGCCGGATATATTGTGTGACAGATAAATGCTTTTGATAACAGATCAGTGTCAGTTGCACTGGCCGCTAAAGAGAAGATGAGATTATGGCAAGCGCGAACCTGCTGGCACTGATTGATGACATTGCAGCATTGCTGGATGATGTGTCTGTTTATTCCAAACTGGCAGCAAAAAAAACAGCGGCAGTGCTCGGTGATGATCTGGCCTTAAATGCCTCTCAGGTATCCGGGATAAATGCCAACAGGGAGCTGCCGGTAGTATGGGCGGTGGCCAAAGGCGCGTTTGTTAACAAGCTGATTTTGGTGCCCCTGGCTTTACTGATTAGTGCGCTGTTTCCCTGGCTGATTATCATATTATTAATGATAGGCGGCAGTTATCTTTGCTATGAAGGCTTTGAAAAAATCTTTCATAAGCTGATACAAATCTGGCGCAAGGATGATACCCATCATCAGCAGCAGCTTGCTGCTATCACAGACAGTAATATTGACATGCTGGCATTTGAGAAGAAGAAAATTAAAGGTGCGATTCGAACCGATTTTATTCTCTCTGCAGAGATTATCGTTCTGACACTTGGCACTGTAAAAGAAACGGCATTGATTACACAGCTTGGCGTTTTAACCGCGATTGCTGTTGCAGTGACTGTTTTGGTATATGGACTGGTTGCTGGCATTGTTAAACTCGATGATGCTGGACTTTATTTGTTAAAAACAGATGGCCATGGTGTTATCGTAGACCTGAAGCACAACCTTGGGAAGGGTATTTTATTCGCTGCGCCGAATCTGATGAAGATATTATCAGTGGCTGGCACAGTTGCCATGTTTTTAGTGGGTGGAGGTATTATTGCCCATCATATACCATTGATTGAGCGCTCGATTGAATCATTGAGTCTGCACAGTTTGGCAATACCCGCTGCCGGCAATATCATATCAGGCAGTGTTCCATTATTGTCGAATATGCTGGTTGGTGTTTTAGTAGGCGCGGTTTTGCTTGCTGTTTTCTCGGCGGCTAAATATGCACGTGGTCTTGCAAGCTAATAAGTGTTGTATTATTGGATGTAGAATAAAACCAAGAACAACTCTGATGACGTGGGTGTCTTATGAAAAAACATATAAATAAGCTTGATGAACTGAATAAAAACGTGCCATTGCGTGAAAAAATCATCACGACTCACCGTTCTGTCGCAGAAACATTTCCATTTATTGTCCGTATCGCTATTGCGCTTTATGATCCTGAGAGCGGATTTATTAAGACATATTTGCATAGTAGTGGTGATGACAGCCCGCTGGATAATTATCAGGCGCGGCTTGATGATGTGCCCTCGCTTAAAGCAATACTGGATAAGGGCTTGCCACGCGTAGTCAATAACCTGGTGACTTTTGAAAACAATGATAGTGAACATGCCAAACGGATAGGTCGCCAGGGTTATGCCGCCAGTTATACCCTGCCGATGTTCAATGCCGGAGAATTTTTTGGCTTTATATTCTTCAATGCAGATAAGACCGATGTCTTTACGGAACAGGTGCTGCATCAGATTGATCTCTACGCGCATATGATTTCTTTAATGGTGATAAACGAAATCAGCGCGATTAAAACACTTTCGGCAGCGGTTAAAACAACCGGCCAGCTGACCCATGTCAGGGATCCGGAGACCGGCACACACTTGGACAGGATGTCACGCTATAGTCGATTGATTGCCAGCGCACTGGCCGATAAATACAGTCTGAATGATGACTACATAGAGCATATATTCATGTTCTCACCACTGCACGATATTGGCAAAATAGGTATTCCGGATAATATTCTGCTAAAGCCTGGCAAGCTGGATGATGAAGAAAGAAAGATCATGCAAACACATGCCAGTCAGGGCCGTGTAATCATCGATGAACTGCTTGAAAACTTTAATCTGGAAAAAATTGAATATATCAATATGTTACGAAATATCGTTGAGTTTCATCACGAAGCCGTCAACGGAGAAGGCTACCCATTAGGTAAAAAAGGTGATGAGATTCCTATTGAAGCACGAATTGTAGCGGTGGCCGACATCTTCGATGCACTGACCAGTGCGCGCCCATATAAAGAAGCCTGGAGTAATGAGCGTGCGATTACGACACTTAAAAAACTGGCAGGAGAAACACTGGATCACGATTGTGTGAATGCTTTAATAAATAATATGCCAGCTATTGAAGAAATACAGCGGAGTTTTGAGCAGGATGCATACGGTTGATTCAGGGAAAGCCTGTATCTGTTGAAACGAGAGATTAAACTAATTATATAAGCAAGAGCGATAAGGCTTGAGTTTGGCAGTAAAGTGAGAACAGATCGTAGACGTGAATTTTTGACTTTGAGACGCCGGTCTATTAGGGTTAGCTGGTGTTTGTGGCTGATAAGGATGTAGTGTGAAGGAATATCATTTAGATTTTGTCGATTTTCAGCATCATGAGAGTGGGGTGCTGGAAGTAATTGTGCATCAAGGTGTAGAAATCACATCTGAACAGGCGCACCAGTTTCTCGATACGATTGCGGCTATCGAACCTAAGGTTCGTGGTGTTTTAGTCAACAGAAAAAACCCGTATTCGTATACGTTTAAAGCCAATGTTGTTTTAGCAGCCAGTAACACGGTTGAGCATGTAGCAGTGGTCAAATACAGTCGTTTACCCTGGCCTCTGAATGGGATCATGTTCCCAAAGTTTTATCGTCTGGCCTTTTTTGATAATTATGATGAAGCTTATGACTGGTTATTGGCTAAGTTAGAAGAAACGGAAGAAGATGCCTGAATAACATACATTCGCAAAACTTTGCTGGGCGATATCACTGCGATTTATTATATCGTGAAAGATGATGTAGCGATTAATGAGTGGTATGTGACGTCACTAGGGGTGATAATCAAAGATTGTTTTCGTCATTATTCAGGCCTTAATCAGTGGCAATCAAACCAACCATTTATAAACTAAGAGTCAATCTGTCCGACCTTAACCGGGACTATTACGATACGCTTAGTTTAACTATTGCGTTACACCCTTCTGAGACCATTGAGCGAATGATGGCACGGATGCTGGCGTTTTGTATTAATGCTGAGCCGGAGCTGTCATTTACCAAAGGGTTGAGTTCAATTGAGGAACCGGATATCTGGCAGCGTACCCTGGATGATCAGATAGCGCTGTGGATCGATATTGGCGAGCCGGCAAGTGAGCGAATTAAAAAAGCATCGCGACAGGCCAAGAAGGTCAGTGTTTATAGTTTTAATTCAAAATCGGATGTCTGGTGGCAGCAAGGGCAGTCAAAGTTTAAACAGTTAAACGTATCGGTTTATCGCTTTGACTGGCCAGGTATTCAGGCGCTGGCTGCTTTAGTCGAGCGAACCATGGACTTTTCCGTCACAATAACCGGTGATTCGGCTTATATAGCGACCCAGCTGGGTGAATGTGAAGTCAGCTGGGAAGTGCTGCAATCGGTATCCTAATTTGCTTTACAGTGGCAACAAAACTTATCGATGAAAAAAAACAATATAAATTCTCAGCACAAACTGATGCTTGCTATTAGTCATGATCAGACCGTGGATTTTTGTCAGCGCCTGATGGCAGAATCAGAGGATGTGTTTGCTACTGCTGCTGCAATGAGTGCCTTGGAATTATTTATTACGGAATATGCAGAGCAGGCAGATAACGCTGATGAACTTAAGCGAATACTGTCGGTAATCACCGTAACAAAAGAATCATGCCATCAGCAAATGCAGGAAAAATACCGGCAGGATATGTTAGCAGCGATCAGGCAGTGCAATATAGTCGGGCTGACAGCATCGTTTGCGGTTCAGCCGCGTGAGGGTTTTCTGCAGCTGCTTCAGCAGTTGATAGCAGAGCTCAGTGATGATGATATTCGTCTGTTGATGTTATGGTCAGAGAACTGGATCAAAGAAGCCGGTCAGCTGCCGAATGATGAGATAAATCAGGATCAGCTGAGCTGTATGCAGTTGATAGACAGGTTGTTTAATGCAGTGTGATAAACATTGGTGAGTATTCAATATCAAAAAACTGCTGCTCGTCCATAACCTGATAAATACTTTTTAAGAAGCCGACATCTTGATCAATCGCTCGTGTAAAGCTGTAGATATGACTGATCGCCAGTTGTTCTAACGATGATCCATAATCAGCCGATGACAGCAGTTCTGAGGTTTTCGGATCACTGATGAACATGAACTTGAGAATAGATAGGCGGGTAATCAGCATTTGTATATACAAAAAAGGTTCAGGTAAATTAATAAACCATTCTCGACTGATACAGTTTGTCAGGTATTTAACCAGATATGAATCTATCTGTTCTCCGAACTTTTTATAAACAAGTTCATGCCGTTTTCGATAGGCCAGCCACAGATCGTGTGGCTCAAAAATGGCAACATCGTTATTCACTTTGGCGGAATCATCAATGTCGGTATTGTAGGAGTTGAGTACGCTGCTAACCAGTTTTCCAAAGCTGTCATGCTGGGCATGTTTATGGCGGAATAAGATAATTGCCTGAATCAGCATGACCGCAAACGGTTCCGGTGCGGCATATTTTTGCAGCTGACTGTTAAGCCGGATGACATTATCTGGCTCGATGGTTTTATTATATTCTTGTGTTATGGCTTCAGCTGTCAGAGTTTTGCAGCCACGGAAATAGACCGGTGCAAGCTGGTCGCTAAAGTTTGCCAGCAGGTATAGCTTTAAATCCAGATTGTGCTCGCTGTGGCTGGTTATTTGCAACATTAAATCTTTAACCAGCTGGAAGTGCTGATGGTAATAGTTATCTTTGGTCGATGCCGTGTTGGCAATGTGGTAGTCATCGCCACGCGGTAATGCGTTTGTGTCGATTGATATCGGCTGAGTTGTCTGCTCAGTTGTGAGATAAAGCCGTGCAACTTCTGGGCAAGATAAAATGCCGTGCATTTCAATCTGATCATCAAGCTGAAGTAAAAGCCTAGGGTATTGAGCGCAGGTATTACTTAAATATTTGGTGCCATATTGACTGTGAAGCTGGCATAGCTGGTCGTCCTGTAGAAAAGAGCAGCGCTCATTTTCCAGGGTGCGGATATTGGCAAATTTATTATCAGCACTTTGGTTTAATGTAAGGTTTTCTTCAAATAGCTTTTTTGATTCAGGAGTCTGACTCATAATTTCCTGAAGTAACAGGTAATGCGTCTGGTCATAGCCAATTTGCCAGCCCACAGCACAGCAGGAATCAGGGCAGTCTGCCCCGGTGCATTTGAAATCCTTTATGTAATTGTAAGTGTTGAATTTATAAGTCATTATTATTATTCTGGCGCAGCATTGAAGATTGATACGATAACCTTATTCAGTATAGTATAGACTGAATATATGCGGGTATTTATATACAGCATTATCTGGCTAATATATAGGTATTAAGCCGCTGGAAAAGCAAAATATTTAATACCATAAGGCTGAATTGCGCGCCGTGGTTGCCGTATAAATACCGTTCATACAGCTACCCTGAGGGGTTTTGATTGTGAGCGGCAGTGCTACAATAAGGAGAAATGGCAGAAACAAAGGGGCTGAGAATAAGTGAGGGACAGGCTAAGCTATGAGACTTTGATTCTGACCACATTCATCACTTCTATCAATAAACCGGCCACATTTTCAGTTGCCGGATAGTAGGTCAGATTGACCCGCTGTCCTTGCAGTGATTTGTAGCGTTTCTTTCGTTTGTATTTAAATGCGATATCGTAGCCTTCCAGCATCAATGTGTTGATGATCCACTCGCCTTTATTGCGTTGTACGTGTGAGCTGACTTTCATCATCTCGCTGTGAGTGAGGCTCTGATGTTTCGCTATCAGAGCTTCTGAGGCAGATTTCATGCTGGTTCCGGTGAGATATGAGATAGTGGGTTAATTTGCATTTTGCCACAGAGTGATGTTGTAGGGAATGCGATAATACCATTAGCTAAATTAGTAAGGGTTTATCAAAACAATAAAGCCGTGTTGACGGGCATAAAAGTAGTCAGATAAAAAATGGCTGGACATAAGGACAGCAAAAAATCTTAGGGGGATATAAAAGTGAGTGAGTCTTCATTTTTTAAGGATTTAACAGCGCCGGATATTTCGGAAATTAAATCATATGCGCTGGTAGAAACGTTTCAGCCAGGAGAGCTGGTGTTTGCAGAAGGCGACACGGTGGATTCGTTTTACATCATTGAATCCGGTCAGGTGTCTATCTTCGTTGATAAATGCGGCAAAGACGAGTCTATATGTGTTTTGCAGAAAGATGATTATTTTGGTGAAATGGCAATCTTTAATAAAGATAAGCGTACAGCATCAGCCCGAGCAAACTCCGATACTGTATTATTGAGTATAGATAAAGAGCGTTTTTTAAATTTCGTCAAAACACACCCGATGCTTGCAGAAAAAATCAATTTGATTCTTATACAAAGAGATGAGGAATTGTTGTTAAGAGAAACGCTAATAGGTAGCACGGGCATCAACAGTGAAAAGCTGCAGGTGAGTATTAAGGGCGATCCCTCGTTGAGAGAGTCAGCATTTACCAGAGAGCGTTATGAAAGTGTTGTGGATAAACTGCTTCCTGAACTCGAGCCGAATCTGGAAGACTTGCTGCTTAATCGTTGTATTTATCGTATCTTTATTAATTTTAACAGTGGCGAAGTCAGAACGAGCTCTATTTTCGACCCCTATAATGAAGAAATTCATACCGCTAATAAACTGATCAGCAAGGCTTATGTGGAGCGCCACTTTCCTAAAATTTCCTATCAGGAAAAGTCGGCATTTGTAGAACGGATGTTCAGCTTTGTTGGTAAGGATGAGCTGTTTTCTCAGTTATCACCCGGTATCCAAAAACTGTTTAATGAGTCGCATAATGACTGGCAACCGGTTGAGCGCGAAGAGATCAGCCGTGTAATGAGACAGTTGAGTACGCTGCGCTCAATACAGAGTTTTTATTTGCGTAATTTCAGTATCAGTATGATTCAGGATGCCATCCGAATGCAGTTTAACTGCGATGGCACTCATTTTGTTAATGCTGAGCAATATCAGAGATTTTTGCAGGATAATCTGGAAACGGATCAGGTGTGAATTAAGCCATGCTGCTGTGGCGTCACGGTTTAATCGGATTCATTCTGGCCGTTTATGCGAAGAAGTCTTTCCTGCTCTTCAATTAAAGCGGCCTGAATCTCCAGTAGCACCAGATCGACATCGGTTTCCTCGGTGCTTTCCTCAAACTCACCAGTCAGGTTTATTTCAGGGTGAAGATCACCTTTTTCATAAAGTCCCCATATTTCTTTGGCGTATTGAGTGTTTTCAAGTTCTGGTGCGAACTGAGAATAATACTGGGTCATATTGTTGACATCTCTTGCCAGCATTTTTTGTGCGTTATTGTTGGCTGCAGCGTCAACAGCCTGCGGTAAATCAATAATAACCGGGCCATACTCATCAACCAGTACATTAAATTCTGACAGATCGCCATGCACAATGCCTGCACAAAGCATGCGTACAATGTCCTGCATAACAATCGCATGGTCTTCGCGCGCCTGTTCAGCACACATTGAGACGTCATTGAGGCGGGGAGCTACCTGATTATCCTGATCAGTAATCAGTTCCATTAGTAACACACCATCAAAACAGCCATAGGGTTTGGGGACGCGTACACCGGCACTGGCGAGCTTGTAGAGTGCATCAACCTCGGCATTTTGCCAGACTTCTTCCTGCTGGTCGCGGCCGTATTTTGAGCCTTTTTCGATAGCGCGGGCGCGACGGCTGTTTCTGACTTTTCGGCCTTCCTGATAAAGCACAGCCTGTTTAAAGCTACGTTTACTGGCTTCTTTATAGACTTTGGCGCAACGCAGTTCGTTGCCACTGCGAACCATATAGACAGTGGCTTCCTTACCGCTCATGAGTTGTCGTAAGACTTCGTCGACCAGACCGTCTTCGACCAGAGGTTGAATTCGCTTAGGGATTTTCATAGGGGTCTTATACATGAGATTGGGGCACTATGGAATAGCGCAGCCAGTATGACGCGGGTTTTGAATGACTAAGAAGCCTGTTAGACAGAGTAACAGCGGATTGTTTGAATGGGAAATTACCTCAAAATAGGTCAGTTGACAGCGGTTTTTAAATAAATCTGAACTATACTTGACCAGACCGGCGTTCTGCCTTTCAAGATAAGAAAATATTAAGGTCTATAAATGAAATACCAAAAGATGATTGCCTTGTTTTTAATCACGGTCACCATAACTGGCTGTGCATCGCAGCAGCTAAAGAATAGCCAGAAGCTCGAGGCTGAGGCGAGAAAGCAGGCATTAAATGCAACCATTAGTCCGCAACAGGCGCTGGAAGAGGCAGAAGAATTAATAAAGCAGGCAAAACGTGAAGAGCTTGGTATGTATGCTCCGCTGCATATGAAAGCTGCTGAAGAAGCCATCTCAGAGGCGCGCATATTCATGCAGTCTAAAAATAACGTGAAATTGCTCGAGTCAAGTTTCAAGGCCAGACAGATGGTACTGGCAGGTGTAAAGAATAAAGCCCTGGTTAAGCGCAAGTTAAGCCGCAGTCTTGAGCAGTTTTTACGGATCCGGGATATTGGTGCTGAAAAATATTTCGAATCCGAATTTAACAGTCGTAAAGAAGATCTGACGGAACTGTTTTCAGCGCTGGAGAGTGGCAATGTAGCGGCAGCCGTTAGCGATGAAAATGCACTACTGAAGAGCCTGACATCACTTGAAATAGATACACTGTATAAAAAATATGTTGGCTTAGCAGAAGATGTGCTGAAAAAGGCCAAGGATGAAAAGGCTGATGAATTGGCTGTCGTAACCTATAAAAGCGCAGAACAAAAAATTCATCAAGCCGGTGAATTTATAAAACAGCATTACCTAAAGCAAGATGAGGCAGAAAAGGCCGGCAATCTGGCTATGCAGGAAGCCAATCATGCCTATCTGATTGCGAAGGAAGTAAAAGCAACCAAAGGCATGGAAGAAAAGCAGGCAGAACAAAGAGCGCTCTATATAGAATCACTGCTAGAGAAAATCGCAGAGGCAATGAACGCTGAATCGGGGATCGGCCTTACTATTGCAGATCAGGCGGACAGACTGGCTAGAAAAGCGACAAAGAGCTCCTCGGCTGTCAGTAAGGTCAACAGCCTGTTAGCAGGCAATAAGAGTGAGACCAGTGCAGCGCTTAAAGTGATTAATGAGAAACTAAAAGCTAAAGAGCAAGAGTTGCTGTCAGTAAATAATGAAAATCAGAGTTTACGATTACAGCTTGATGAGGCTACGAATAAACTGACAGCATTACAGCAAAAACCTGTAGCTGCTGCAGCAACAGAAGCTGGAGCTGGAGCAGAAGCCGGAACAGAAGCCGGAGCAGAAGCCGGAGCAGAAGCCGGAACAGAAGCCGAAACAGAAGCAGCAACAGAAGCAGCAACAGAAGCTGAAATCAAGCCAGCTGAAAAAACGCCTGAAAATTCAGCTTTTATACAAGAGACAAATACCGAGAAAAAGCCTGATCTGAAAGCAGATAACGAAGTGGATGTTGCTGAGACAGATCCAGATTCTGATAAGCCAGCGACAAAAAATGACAAAAATGATATTGCTGAGGCTGATTCGAAGACTCAGGCAGAGTGATACATGATGCTGAGATCATGTATAATCTGGCGATTAATATAACCCTGGAAATTATATGAAACTATTGGTGCGCAATCTGTCTCGCAGTACCACCGAGACTGAGCTCAGAAGCGTGTTTGAAGGCTTTGGCAGTGTGCAGTCGTGCCATCTCGTTATGGACCAGAACAGCGGTGGTTCAAAAGGTTTCGGTTTTGTCGAAATGCCCAAAGCTGGAGAGGCAAAAGCAGCGATGAAAACGTTGAACGGTAAAGATCTGGCAGGCAACAAAATCCGGGTTAAAAAGGCGGAAGAGAAGCAGGAAAAAGAATGAGTGATACTGTGGCGGAAACAGGGCCGGATCAACGGGCGCAGGATCCATTACACGGCATCACTCTTAAAGTCTTACTGACTCGGCTGGTTGAATATTATGGCTGGGAAGAATTAGGCCGACGCATCAATATTAACTGTTTTACTCAAGATCCGAGTCTGTCCTCAAGCCTTAAGTTTTTACGTAAAACTTTATGGGCTCGTGAAAAAGTTGAAAAACTGTATTTACAAACAAGCTGGACAGATGAGTAGTGAGTGAATATAGCTTGCCGGATAAATATCAGGCAAGTCTGAGTGGTTTTTTAGTATTAAAACCTTTATTAATTTTGTTTGAGGGATGAAACAACTGCACTGTGGAGACACATTTAGTGTTTATGATGAGTATATGTAATCAGTATCGGGGGCAATCTTAATGAGCCCTGTTTTAATTTCACCCAAAAAGCTTCCCGGCAAAACTACGCAGCTGGTATTCTTTCTGACACTGTTGCCTGTGTTATGGGGTGTTTATGAATATTTTTCATTAACCCAATATATTCCTTTTGAGTTAATGTTTCGAGAGTATGTGGTTTATGCTGTAGTGCTAATTGTTGCGGGGCTGTTATCTTCCGTGATCTACAAGCGGTTTCTGCAAAGTCAAACCAAAAAGATGGACCTGATTACATTTTCAGTCAATCTGGCAGTAGATAACAGTTATCATTATCTGAGAGCGCCGGGCAATATGCTGACATCGGATTTTTTCAAATATTTTTTTATATACCTGATGAAGAATTTTCAGCAAGAAAAGTATCGGAAGATTTTACAGGATTATTTTCTGCGGCTTGAAATCAGAAGATCTGATGATGTGGTAAAGGTGCTGGGTCGCTACACGCTGTTTGAAGGTGGGCTTAAAGATGGCGATATATGCCAGGTCATCGGTAAGTCGAAAAAGGATGTTTAAGAAAGTTTAATAAGTGATATCTGCTAATTTAATTTTAACAGTTATGTTAATTAACAAAAAAGGACGTGTTATGAATACTTTACATAAACTTATATTAATTTGTTTTATTTCACTGTTTTCTGTTTCAGTATTTGCAGCTAAAGAAACGCCGCCACTGGTGATGTTTGATGTGTCGCAAACCGTTACCAAGATACAGTTGGCAGAGGATGTCAGTGCAGATGATGCTATCGTGGCTATTAAGTCTAAAGCGATTGAGCTGAATATGAAGTTTGTTGCGCATCAGCCATTATCTAAAGAGCTGAAAGCGCGGGGTATTGATTCAGGACGGCTGGAAATTTTTCAGTTTTGTAACCCTTCGGATGCGTTTGAAATGGTTCGTTTCAACCCAATTTTTGCAGCCTATATGCCATGCAGGATTGCACTGGTAGAGGATGCGGAAGGCAAGAACTGGCTGATGATGATTAACCTGAATATGTTGATCAATAACAGCGTGCTGCCGCCGGATCTGAAGAAAATTGCAAGCAGAATAAATACCACTTTAATTCAGATCATGCAGGCCGGTGCCAGCGGGGATTTCTGACCGCTTACAATTATTAATACCAGTAAAAAAAGAGCTTCGGCTCTTTTTTTATAGTGGCAGGTCTAGCCTGCTTCAGCACATTTAATACAGAGACTGGCGTATGGAATTGCCTGCAGACGATCTTCATTGATCGGTTTGCCACATGCTTCGCAAATACCAAAAGAGTCGTTGCTGATTCTGAACAGGGCGTTATCAATCTGGATAATGGCTGATCTGGCTTCGTCATCGAGAGCATTAAGTACATCACTGTTTTCAAGCTGCGTTGCCTGTTCTGAAAAGTCTTTTTCAACTGGCTCTTCAGTATGATGAAGATCTTTGTCAAGCGCGATAATACGTTCTCTGAACTCTTCGCGAAGCGTTTCTAACTGGTGCTTATAGTCTTCGATATTTTTCATAATTTACTCCGCTGGTATTATTCAAGGCTTAAACTTTCTGGGTTATCAGCAGGTATCTTTAGTGGCTTCTGAAAGCCTGTTATTGATGAGCGCTTATTCAGAATAAGCACGGTTGGACATGATCAGTATAGTGTAGATTGTGTCCGTGATATAGATATATTGTATTGAGCATGATGCAAATGAGCGATATACAGTAATCTCAGCAATATAATAATAAAGGGTCTGAATGATTGCTGTCATTGATTTCAGACAATTTATTGAAGATTGTCTGAAATCATCTGTGATCTGAAAAAAACGCTACTATCGTATTGTAGATATTTGTATAGTTAAGGTTCAATGACGTCATAGGTCAGGACATAGAGGCAGCTTTATGGGGCAGGAAATCAATAAGCGCAGTTTTAGCGCGGTCGATTTTGAGTTATTTGATAAACATTTAAAAAAAGAAACAGCTGTGCTTCGGCAATGGTTTGAAAACGATTGTTTTGAAGCTGATAAATACGTCGCTGGACTTGAGCTGGAAGCCTGTCTGACTGATCAGAATTTCAGACCTGCCAATATTAATCAGGAATTTATTGAACGTTTTGATTCTGCTTACCTATCTGCCGAGCTGGCAAAGTTTAATATCGAACTGAATGTGGACCCTCATGGTCTGAGTAATAATGCGCTCTCTTTATTTAATAATGAAATGGAGCAGCTTTGGAATCGATGTAACAAGACCGCCGCATTAATGCAAGCGAAAACGCTTGCTGTCGGTATCCTACCCACTCTGAAAAACAGTGATCTTGCAGTCAAAAATATGTCGAATATGCTGCGTTATCAGGCATTAAATGAACAGGTGTTAAAAACCCGCAAGGGCCGGCCGCTGTGCCTTAATATAGTGGGCAACGAAAATCTGCGATCAGAACATTATGATGTCATGTTGGAGTCAGCTGCGACATCACTGCAGCTCCATTTGCAGGTTCCGCAAGATAAAGCGGTTGCCTATTATAATGCGTCAGTTTTTGTTTCAGCCTTTACCGTTGCTGCCTCAGCAAATTCACCTTACTTATTTGAAAAAAACCTGTGGCAGGAAAGCCGGATACCATTATTTGAGCAAGCGGTAGAGACAGGTGGTTACGCATCTGCAGCTGAGGGGCCATTACATCGCGTCAGTTTTGGCAGCGACTATTGCCGACGCAGCCTGATGGAATGTTTTGACGAAAACCTGAATCATTTTCCTGTGCTACTACCTATGCGGTTCAGTTCAAATACACAAGAGATGCAATATTTACGACTGCAAAACGGTACAATCTGGCGCTGGAACAGGCCGATACTGGGTTTTAATAATGAGGGTGTTCCACATCTCAGAATAGAACACAGAGTGATGCCGGCAGGGCCAACGGTTAAAGATCAGACAGCTAATATGGCCCTTTATTATGGACTGGTAAATTATTTTGCAGAGCAGGAACCGGTTAACGGTGAGCTTGCTGAGTTTGCAACAGCAAAAGATAATTTCTATGAGGCAGCGCGCTATGGCATTGCTGCCAGTGTTAAATGGAGTGATGGTAATAAATATTCCATTAAGAGACTGTTTGATCAGCGTCTTATTAACTGTGCCAGAGCCGGGTTGCAGAAGCTGGGTATCGATAAAAAAGACAGTGATTATTACCTTGATATAATCGAGCAAAGGGTTGGCAGTGGCTGCACCGGTAGTAACTGGCAACAACAATTTGTTGCCCGTTATGGAAAAGATATGACACTGTTAACTGAGCAATATTATATAAGACAAAATTCTGGGAAATGCGTACATGAATGGGACTGGGAATTACTTAATGCTGAATGAAATGACAACCCTGCCAGATGGTTTTCTGGATGCGAAACCTGATCAACTGAAGGCGATGCTGGGTTCGCCAACGCTGATTCATTTACAGGGCAAAAATCCTCGACCATTATTTGTCTCAACGTTACTGCACGGCAATGAAAGCAGTGGGCTGTTTGCATTACAAGCAGTGCTTAAAAGCTATGAAAAAAAGCCCTTACCCCGTTCACTGTCATTGTTTATAGGAAATGTCAGTGCGGCTGAACAAGACCAGCGAGTGCTTGAAGGTCAGCCCGATTATAACCGAGTCTGGCCGGGAACAGATCATGCTGATTGCCAGGAAACGCGTTTGATGCAACAGGTTGTTGATATCATGAAAAAACACAAACCGTTTGCAAGTATAGATCTGCATAATAATACTGGAAGAAATCCGCATTACGGCTGTGTTAATCGTGTCAGTGCACAGTATCTACAGCTGGCAAGATTATTCAGTCACACCGTTGTCTATTTTACAACGCCGATTGGCGTTCAGTCGCAGGCGTTTTCAGCTATCTGCCCGGCGGTGACGCTTGAATGTGGTAAAGTAGGTGAGCTTGATGGTATCTCTCATGCAAGTCGATATCTTGATACTGTGCTGCAGCTTGATAATTTACCGGATCATAACCCGACAGATATCGATTTATTGCATACCGTAGCCAGAGTGACTGTAAACAAGGAAATGGATTTTAGTTTTGATGGTAGTGCTGAGATAAAACTGGAAGCCAGTATTGAGCTGTATAATTTTCGTGAGGTAAAAGAAAACACGGAGTTTGCCGAAGTTAGCCAGTCAGAATCAGAACCGTTTGAAGTCCAGGATGAGCAAGGTAATAATGTCTATGAGAGCTATTTTAAAGCAGAAGGTGATAAAATCATTTTGAAAAAAACGGTGATACCGGCCATGTTCACCCGTAATATCGACGTTATTCGTCAGGATTGCCTGTGCTATTTGATGGAGCACTTTGAGCAGTAATAAAATGTCACGAAGATGCGTGGCCTGTTTACAATTTTACCTATAATGGATAACGATGATCCCTGAAATTACACTGACCACCCCTGCATTATTATTTCCGGCAGTTTCATTATTGCTGGTTGCTTATAATAATCGTTTTAATGCACTGACATCGAGAATACGCTCGATGAGCGCTAGTTATAAAACTCTTCCAGACACACTTCTGATGGAGCAGATGCAAACGTTACGAAAACGGGTTTGCCTGATTCGTAATATGCAGGGTTTTGGTGTTGGTGGTCTTTTTATGTGCGTGATGAGTATGTTTGCTTTGTTTGCCCAGTTATTGTTTGTCGGCAAGCTGATTTTTGCAGTGAGTCTAATCATGATGCTGCTATCACTTGCCTATTCTTTTTACGAAGTATTGCTGTCAGTTCATGCGTTAAACCTCGAGCTTAATGCGCTGGAAAAAGGCGATGATCGATAAAGATATATTCAGATTGATTGTGTATCTGTCGGTGCTGATAATAGTTGTGGCTGTTGCTCTGCTGGCTTGGTACAAAAGTAAGTGAGCAGACGATTATAGTTAAATCATTCCAGAAAATAATACGGAACTAATAGTTTAAAATGAACTCAATACCTGTTAAATAATTTATCCGGGATGTATTGATGAAAAACATATTTTCAGCCATTTTTATATTTGCGATGTCGTTTTTATATATAACAAGCTGCTTTTCTGCTGAGTATAATCGCGAGCTTTTTAAAGCAGTCAGATCCGCTGATTACTCAGCAGTCAAATCCATCATTGGCAAGACAGCAATGCCAGACCAGCGAGACTATAAAGGAACAACCGCACTGATGCGTGCGGCATCTTTTGGTCATGTCGAGATAGTTGCGTTATTGCTTGAGAACGGTGCCGCGATCAATCTTATTGATAATCAGGGTGACAGTGCGCTGAAACATGCTGCCTGGAGTGATAAGCCTGAAATTATTGATATGCTGGTTGCAAAGGGTGCTGAATTAGAGGCTAAAAATAAACTCGGCACCACGCCAATATGGTCAGCTGTAATAACCGGGAGAACCAATATGGTGAAGCGGCTTATTGAACATGGTGCTGATCTGAATGTGCCGAATCAGTATGGTATGTCAGCTATCCGTTTTGCAAAATCAAGAGATGAGTGGGCGCTAGTAAAATTACTCCATGAAAATGGCGCAAAAGAATTTTAGCCTTATGTTGCTCTTAAATATTTGAAAAATAAGCGTCATATCTTAAGCTCTTTTTATTTGTAGATAAAAAATATAAATGTCATGGCCTGCTTACGCTGCTGCAGTGATGTATTAATATTATTTAGCCTAAGACAAGAAATATTGATCTATTGCTTTGTGCCTGTATTCAGGTGCAGAATGTGATGTTAATAAAAGATAAATAAACATACCGGCAGATAGATCCGGTGAAATAAAACCGAGGAGTTAATAATGCGTTTGATTTTATTAGGGGCACCGGGTGCCGGCAAGGGTACTGTTGCAAAATTACTGACGGCAATGGATGGTTCGGTTCAGATTTCTACTGGCGATATCTTACGTGCAGCTGTTGCTGCCGGCAGTGAGCTGGGCAAGAAAGCGGAAGCAGCAATGAAGGCTGGGGATCTGGTTTCTGATGACCTGATTATGGGAATTATGGGTGAGCGCCTGAAAGAAGATGACTGTAAAAACGGTTATTTATTAGATGGCTTTCCGCGTACTATCCCACAGGCAGAAGCACTGAAAGAGCTGATGGTTAAAATTGATGAGAAACTCGATTTTGTGGTCAATATCGATGTGCCAAGAGACGTGATTCTGGACCGCTTAACTACACGTCGTACCTGTACTGACTGTGGTGCTATCTATAACGTTAAATCCAACCCACCAAAAGCCGAAGGCGTTTGCGATGAGTGTGGCGGTGCCGTGGTGCAGCGCGATGATGAGACCGAAGAGGCTATCAGCAACCGTCTTGATGTCTATAATGAGAAGACTGCTCCGCTGGCAGGCTTTTATGAAAAAGAAGGTATGCTGTTGACTGTAACAGCAACATCAAGTGATGCGGTGATTGACGCAATTAAAGCGCGTTTAGGCTAACTTGTTGTGAATAATAATCGGGCGCAGCTGATACTGTTGCCTGATTATTACTTCTTTTGATTTGTTGTTGTCTTAAACTTGCTGTTTTTTAATACAGCATATTTTGTCAGCAGGTCCATCGTGCTCTGGTCAAGATAACTGGTGATGCGAAGACCAAATCTTTTCTGAAAATCTTTTACCGAAAATTCCGTTTCCGTCTCATAGATACCGTCCGCCACTACTGCTGTGTAACCCAGTTCAATCAGGTACTTTTGTGCCAGTTGAATCAGACCCGTATTGCTTAATATGGCAGTCTGAGATCTGTCGGCTTTAATAATGTGACTGCTCAACTGTTTCAACGAATAATAAATCTGCCATCGCTGGTCAGCGGATAATAACTCGGCTGATAACAGTGCCACAATCAAAAGTCCTGCACTCAGTGCTGCCGGCAGTCTTTCAAATGTCGGGCTGTCAGTTCTTTGCCGGTTTTTTATACGCCGCCGCTTTGTCAGGTATTTGCTACTCAGATAGCCTGTTGTTAATACCGCGGTTAGCAGTGAAAAAAGCAGAATGATCAGATCAGACGGCGGGTGCTGTGATAAGGCCAAAAGAAAACCTGCGGCACTACCGGCAAGGCTCAGAGTCAGCCAGGCTGATAAATTATAACGCGGTGTTATTGCCGTTTTTAAGCGCGAGATTTGTCTGACGATGTCGGCGCAAATATCCCGGCTTAACGAACCGCTGGCTTTATTATAAAGCACTGCCTGCAGTTCCTGCTCTATGCGGTTGTCTTCAGATGTCAGCAGCGGCTTTAATAAAGCAAGAGACTGTAGCTGTGCCAGTTTGAGCGAGGTGTTTTTACGCGGGTTAGAACCAATGATCGTGTTAACGCTTGTAATCAGTGTGTCGTTCAGTATCTTCGGTTTCTGTATGCATTTACACTGATCACCAAAGCCAATAATTTCATAAAACTTATGTAACACCGATATCTTCAGTAAACAGTAAGTTGATTGACTCTGGTAAATAACATTACAGTGTGTTTCGTCAATATCCTCGAGTTTAATCACCACCGGTGACAGGTATCCGTTGATAAGGTCTTTATGGGTTTGTTGTGAAATAAATTCAGAAATAAGGTTTTTGATTTTTGAATCAGCTGTCTGAACCAGATTTTTATGCTGCCTGCTGGCAACAACCTCAAGTTCATAAATATAGGTTTGTGCACCGCTGCCATTGCAGGTGTTGCAATCGGTGCTGCCCTTGCCGCCGCAATGTTTACAAATATTCGAAGGGTCAAACGAGGTGGTAGTGCCGAGTAAATTATCTTTTTTTGAAGTGATTTTATTTGTGCCCCGGCCATTACAGTATTTACAGGTAAGCTGGCCATGGTCACAATTAGCTGAACAGGCCTGGCTAAAAGCATGTTTCTGTCCACTGTTTAACTTGATTGTGCTGTGTTTGTAATAATGCGCAGGATCGTCATTAATGTTGCGGACCAGCTCAATTTTTGCCGATGAGCTGCTGATCATTAATTGGCCCTGTTTTTTTGCCGCATTCTGGGCTTCTGCCGGGCTTTTATGTAACAGTGTCTGTTTACTGAGGCTGCCTTCATGGCGCCGGTGTTTCAGGCTTAATTTAATCTGCCAGTTGAAGACAGTTGTGATGGTAAGGGCTTCGCTTGTGGCACTTTCGGCGCTAATGTCGGCCAGTGCAATGCCATTATTATGCAGTTCATCGCAGATGGTCTGGCAAAGCAGCTGAGTGTGCTTGTCAGGACTAAAGCGGTAATTGATGGATTGTATAACAGGGCACATGCTTGTCTCTCGATACGTAGTGTATAAATAGCCGATAATGCCTGTAAATTCAATACAATATGTCATTTAGTCGCAAGAAAAAACAGTGCTCAAAAAAAAGCCTCGCAAGGCGAGGCTTTTTTAGTAGGCTTAGTTGCTGCTTTTATACAGCTTCCAGCTTACGCATAGCAGCTGGTAATAACTTCATATCAACCAGTGCAGTAATGAATGATTTAGCGAAAGTTGCTTCTTCCTCGTAAACCATTTTATAGAACTGGATTTTCATTGTCAGAGCGCTACCGAAAACGATAGAGACAAACACCAGAATGGAGCCAAGCGCCAGTGTTGAGAAACCGGTAATGCCCTGACCAATGGTGCAGCCCATACCTAATACACCACCGATACCCATCAATACAGCACCAAACATGTGATTGATAAAATCTTTAAGGTCGTTAAACCATTCGATGCGGAAGGCTTTAGCCAGTAACGAGATAACCAGAGAACCGGCGATAACACCAAACAGTGACATCACACCAAAGCTGATCAGCAGAGAGTTGGTCGGATCCAGCGCCAGTGCAAAAGTATCACCCATCGGGTTGATGAACGTATATGACTGCGTCATAACACCAACCGGTACTTCATCCATAAAGTCGACGGCTTCTTTCCAGGCTGTGCCCATGCTGCCACCGGTGATGGCCCAGGCCAGCACAATGATAATGCCGATGATAATACCGCTGATAACGTTTTCGTTATTGCTGCGGAAATCCTCAGAACGGAAAACATGGAATAAAATTGCCGAGCCAATGATTAAACCGAAAACAATACGCAGTGTATTGAGGTTTTCTGCACCAAAGATACCACCAATAATCGCCGGGATGTCCTGACCTGCCATGCCCATTTTACCCAGATTGATTGTTGTCGCAGAGACCCATGGGTGGAACAGAACGGCATAGAAATCAGTTTTTGTCATTAAATAAGCAAAGAAACCAGCAACGATCAGAACAAATATTGATTTGATATTACCGCCACCAATGCGTACCAGAGTTTTGTTACCGCAACCGCTGGCAAAGGTCATACCAATACCAAACAGAACGCCACCAACAATGTAACGTAACCAGGCAAACTGCTCGCTACGGTAAGGCGGAAGAGAAGGGTCAATGCTGGCATAACCCATGATACCTTCAATTAAGGTAACACCCAGTAAGGCAACTGCAATTGCCAGTAACCAGGCTTTCATGCGGTTAGTGTCACCCATGTTTACCCAGTCAGATACCGCACCCATGGTGCAGAAGTTAGTTTTGTTTGCAACCGCACCCAGTACGAAAGCCAGAGCGAAAGCCCAGATTAAAATCTGAGTAGTAATTTGGAGTTCCATAAACCTTCCCGTCGTTGTTTAACTGATTTAATAATTTGATTTCAAACAGCCCGCAAAAGCAGCTTGTGAATACCGGTCCCTGGCGCAAATATAATTTCGAACAGGGATTTTACCTTCTTTTGCCGGCCGCTTAAACGGTGCAAAGACGAATATTGGCGAAAAAGCCAAGAAAATTTAGCTATTTACAGTCTTTATAGAGAGCCTTAGACGATTTTTGAAATCGGTTTAAGAACTGACTGGGAGTCGCTATTACTTTTTACGGGTTTACCCTTATTCGATTGAAAGGCTGATAAAAGATCAGCAGCACGCCATTCATTAGCAGTCGGTGCATAGAGCTGCTGATTCAATCGCGCAATTTGTTGTGACAGATCATCATCAACATATAAAGAGAGTTCGCTCAAACTGTTGATATTGGCATCTGGCCATTGACTAGCTGCCCATTCAAGTAGCAGTGTCTTGCACAGTTCGGGCTGATTTTGCTGACAGGCACTGGCAAATTTTCGGCCGATATTTTTAGCCGAAGGTTTTATGGGCATGACCGGTTTGCTGACGGGCTGTTGCACGGAGCGGGATCGTTTTGGCAACAGATAAAACAGACTGATGAGCCAGCCAGCCAGTAAAAACAAACTGATGTAAAACCACACCGATGTGGCGTCATTATCGACAACGGTTTTAGTGCTGGCTTGCGCTTTGGCAGCTGGTGGCAATGCAACTGACGGCTGGCTAGCAGAACCTGCTTCGACAGTAATTTTTTTAGCCTCGATGCGCGCATATTCCAGTCGGCCGGTTTTTATATTCCACCACGGAATATTAATTTCAGGCAAGGTCAGGCTGCCGGCCTGAGTCGGGATATAAGCAATTTTTTCCTGTCGTATCCCGGTAATACCGTTTTCATTTTTTTGATCGTTCAGAGTAGGCTGATCCGGGTATTGTTTAATGCCGGCAATATCCTGTTTACTCAGTTCGGGTAGCTGGGCCGCAGTTAAACCAGCAGCCAGTAACGACAGGGTACGGGTGACCGGTTCGCCGACTTTAAAGCGGGCCTGCTCTGGCCACTCATCAACCAGCTTGATTTCAGTTGATGGTAACCAGTGTTTATTTTTAAAAGCTGCTGCCACTGGCTTGACATCAATCTCGATGGCTTTGGATTGAATGCGTTTGCTGGTGCCATTAAACGGAGATATGTCATAAAAAGAGCGGCGCTGTGACACAATCTGGCCGTTAAATTCAACCGGCGCTATGGTTAACTGCCCGCTTTGTTGCGGGAAGATAGCGTAACGCCGTTCTATGACGATAAAGCGAACACCGTTACGGCTTGTCTGGTAACGTTTGTCGTCCCCCAGTTTTTCGATAATGGCATCGGCAGCACTGAGTTTGGGTTCGGTTAAACTGGCATTTTGGATTTCAACTGATCGAAATACTTTTACGGTGTAAAGAATCTGGGTCTGCACATAGGTGGACTGGTGATCAACTTCCGCTTCCAGGAACAGGTTGCTATCACTGGTTGACTGAGTTGCAGTGCTTTTACTGACTTTAATATTCAGAAGCGGACTCTTGTCGTTGCCAAATTCGATTGACGGTATGGCGTAATTGCCGGGCTGTTTTGCCAGTAGCGCCAGTGTCCATACTTTTTTGCGGCTGAAGCTGCCGTTGATGATCGACATATTACTGCTCTGGCTCTGGCTCAGAATATCAAAATAAACAGACAGCGGCGAAAAATCAGGTTCATCATCAGGTGTGCTTTCGGCTTCAAAAATAAGATTAAAGGATTCGTTAACACTAATGTTATCGCGGTTAACATAAACACTGATATCGGCTGCAAATACACTGCAACTCATCAGGCTGAGAATAATTAAAAGCCCGCTCAAAAAAGTTTGTCTTACCATTGTTGTTCACCTGATGTGGTATTTTGTCTCTGTTCTGACTGATATCTGAACTTTCGTCTGAGTAAACCGCCCGGATCATCCGGTATCCGTCTGAGCCACTGCTCGTTTGCCTGCTGCTGTTCTTGAGACTGTGTGTTGTCCTGTGCTGACTGCTGTTGCTGAGCTTGATTATCTTGTGGGCTGTTATCCTGTGATTTATCAGTAGCGTCTTGGTCTTTGTTATCGTTCTTATCCTGCGCGGAATCTTTTTCCTGATTATTGTCGGCATTATCAGTCTTATTGTTATCAGCTGATTGCTGCTGTTCTGAATCGGATTTATCGCCATCTGATGCGTCATTTTGCTGCGACTTTTTGTCATTGTTGTTGTCGTCTTTACTGTCTTTATTATCCTGACTGTTTTTACTGTCCTGATTGTTTTTGTCTTGTTGTTGTTGTTGTTGTTGTTTTTGTTTCTCAACCAGATCGCGATTATATTTTGCGTCACTATGATCAGCTTTGGCGGCGATGACTTTGTTGTAATTTTCCAATGCCTTATCAAACTGGCCGAGCTGAGCCTGCGTGTTAGCAAGGTTGTATAAAACCTCAGGGTCTGATGTGTCTAACTGCTGATAAGCCTCCAGAGCTTTATCAAACTGGCCGGATTTGTACTCAGCGGCGGCTTTCCATTTTTTCTCTGTAAACAGGCTGGCAGCAGCGCTTGCTTTATTGTTGTTTAATAACTCTCTGGCTTTCTGGTTGTCGTTTTTCCAAAGCTCGCCGGCATCAAAGGCATAACCGGGATCAGAGTGAGGCAGTACAAAAATAAGCAGCACAAACAGATAGCCTTTACGAAATGCAAAAGCAGCAACAGGCAATAAAATAAGTAGCAACCACGGACCGGCCTCCACCCAGCTGTCGGTATTAAATGCGGTTTGCTCAGTCTGTTCGCCATCTAGTGCATCAGAAAGTCCGCGCTTGAGTGGTTGCAGTAACTGGTTAAGATCACTGTCATCGGCGCTTAATAAACGAAAAGAACCGGAGCCGGCCAGAGCCAGCTGTTGCAGTCTTGAGGCGTTAAGTTTAGGCACCACAATAGCGCCGCTGGCATCTTTAAAGAAGCCACCATCAGCTAAAGGAATCGGTGCGCCACCGGCAGTGCCAACACCGAGTACAGAGAGCGTGTAGTTGGGAGCAATTAATTCAGAGCTGGCAGCAACAGTCTGTTCACTGACACCATCGGTGATTAATAAAACATGACCGTGAGGCTGAGAGGTTTGTTTAAATAGTTGCTGTGCCAGTGCAATGGCCTTGCTGGCATTACTGCCCTGTAACGGCATAATCTCGGTGCTCAGGCTTTTAAGCTGTGAAGAGATAGTGCCGGTATCTTCGGTAAGCGGGGTTACTGTGAAGGCATCGGCTGCAAAAACAATCAGAGCTGTCTGGCCTTCTTTGCGCTGCGTCAGAATGTCCTCGACTTTAAGAATGGCGCGACCAAGGCGACTGGGCTTGATGTCGTTTGCATCCATTGAGCGTGATAAATCGAGTATGATGACTAAAGCCGACTGTTTTTTAAAAACAGGCTGCGGACGTTTTTCCCAGCTCGGGCCGGCCAGTGCGGTAATTGCCAGCAGGCCTGCCAGTAACAATAAATATAGTGGGCGTTTTTTTTGTTTAAGCTCGGTTTGCTCGAATAAATACGGCAGTAAATCTTTGTCACAAAAACTTTGCCAGCTCTTATTCTGTAATTGCATGCGCTGCAGTAACCAGTAAAGAATAAAAAGCGGTATAAGTGCCAGTAACCACTCTGGTCTGATGAAGTGAAATAAATTCATAAGCGGCCTTTAGTAACGAGTCGCATGCTGATAATCAAAGCACAGATCAATAACGCAAAAGATAATGGCCAGTAAAAAAGAGCACTGGTAGGTCGGAAACTCTGGGTTTCTTTATCGACCGGCTCGAGCTGATCAAGCAGCTGGTAGATCTGATTCAGTTGTTCAGTGTTACGGGCCCGGAAATATTTACCTCCGGTTTTGCTGGCAATCGCCGCCAGGGTTTTTTCATCCAAATCGGCCGACGGGTTAACCCGGCGTGAACCAAAAATTGAACGTACGATCATTTCATCGGCTCCGATGCCGATGGTATAAATTTTTAGCTGATATTGTTTGGCTAACTCAGCCGCCTTTAAGGGCTCAACTTCACCGGCCGTGTTAGCGCCATCAGTCAGTAAAACAAGAACCCGGCTGTTAACCGATTGCTTTTCAAGCCGTTTAACCGCGAGTCCAATCGCATCGCCAATCGCGGTTTCTTTACCTGCCAGTCCGATCACCGCTTCGCCAAGTAAGGTGCTGACAGTCTGCCTGTCAAAGGTCAGCGGAGTTTGTAAATAAGCCTTTTTGCCAAACAGTATCAGTCCAAGTCGGTCACCGTTACGACGCTCTATGAATTCAGTGGCAACCGCTTTGGTGGCACTGAGCCGATCAACCAGTCGACCATTAAGCTGAAAGTCTTCGACTTCCATACTGCCGGACAAATCCACGGCTAACATCAGATCACGGCCACTTACCGGCAGTTCGACCGCATCACCCAGCCATTGCGGCCGTGCCGCTGCCATCACTAACAATAACCAGGCAATCGCCGCTAAAACAATAAGCAGTTTGCCGGAGCTTTGTACTTTGTCAGTGCTATAACTTTCAAAGTCCTGCATAAACGGCACGTGCAGCGGCGCTTCATTCTGACGTGGCGCTGCCGGAAAAAATTTATAAACCAGGTATGGTAAGGGTAGCGCCAGAAACGACCAGATCCAGTCAAAATGTATCATGTCAGGGCGCTCTCACTGGTTGGCGGATGATGCTTAGCGGGCGCGGGTAATTGATTGAGCCATTGACGTGAAACTGACAGCAGCGCATCAAGATCATCGGTGTTGACTGAGTTTGAATAAATGAACTCGGTCAGTAAATAGCCCGGGCCGTCAGAGAATGTCGTTGACTTAGCAGGCAGTTGTTGGTCCAGCCAGGTGAGCCAGTCATTGCCGGTTAACGAGGCACAGTCGGAACGCGGGTAGCAGCTGATAGCGGCACGACGTAACAGGACAGAAACCGCTTTCAGCAGTTTTTTCTGATCACGATCTGATTGATAAGTTTTATGAATCTTTTTAAATTCAGCCAGCGCCTGTTTTTTTATACGCCGTCTGTTAGTTAAAAATTTTATTGCGAAGTAACAGAGAATCAATAAAACAATCAGCCCCAGTATTAGCCAGTAGCCGACAGCGGGTGGCCACCATGACACAGTGTCTGGCAGGTGAATGTCTTTAAGTGCTAATGGTTGCTGTGCTGGCTGCATGATTAGCGGTAGGCTGCTGTTAGTTGATCGAGAGGGTTTTGCTGAGTGCTGCACTCGATAAATGAAATACCATGAGAACGCGCAAAGCCTTGCAGTGACTGCAGACGCTGAAGAAAGTGCCGGTGATATTCCGCCTGACTTTGCTCATGGGTGCTAAAGCGCAGTTTTTTTCCGTGCTGCTGAATCAGGTACTGACCGTGCTGTGGTAATGATTTTTCCAGTGTGTCATAAATAAAAAACATAACCACATCATTGTGTCGGGATAATTGCATAATATGCGATTCAGCCCGTTCACCCAGATTTCTGAAATCACTGATTAAAAAAATCAGGCTGCCGGGTCTGGCAACCCGCCGCAGTCTGGCAAGCGCCTGTTCAGCGCTGATCTGTTGTTCATTATTATTAGTAGTCGGCTGCTGAATTTGTTGCAGATGCTTGATGTAGTGCAGCACATTGCTTTTACCGCGACGTGGTTTAAGTTCGTGATGCGACTGTTCAGAAAATACCAGACCACCGACCCGGTCGCCCTGTGCGCTGGCAGCCCAGGCAATACTGGCAGCGGCTTTCGCCGCAATTACCGATTTAAACACACCGTGAGTAGCAAACCGCATCGGTTCGCGGAAATCAGTCCAGCACAATACCGGCCGTTCTTTTTCTTCTGAAAATACTTTGGTGTGAGGGGTACCGGTTCTGGCGGTGACTTTCCAGTCCATGCTGCGAATATCATCACCCGCTTGATAAATACGTGACTCATTAAACTCCATGCCGCGTCCACGAAACGAGGATAAATAGGCGCCGCTCTGGGTAGATTTAATTTTTGCAGATGAAAGAATCAGTTTTGAGGCCTGATGACGGCACTGAATCAGGCTCTGCTGATCGATGCTGACAAGACCACTGGTGTGAGACGGCGCGGTGGGCGCTGGCTGCTCGACGGGCTGTTTATGAAAGCGAAAACCAAACATCAGGGAACAGCAATACGATTAACCAGTTCATTAATAAAGCGATCGGTGGTGATGCCATCGGCCTCGGCTTCATAACTTAAAATTAAACGATGACGCAGCACATCAAAAGCCATGGCCTGAACATCGTCGGGGCCAACAAAGTCTCTGCCGGCAAGCCAGGCGTGAGCGCGGGCACAACGGTCGAGTGTGATGGTGGCACGGGGGCTGGCACCGTATTGCAGCCATTTTTTCAGATCGCTGCCGTATTTTTCAGGCTGTCGCGTGCTCAGTACCAGTTCCAGTAAATAGTTTTCGATATTATCAGCCATGTGAATATCAAGAATTTCTTCACGTGCGTCGAGTAATACTTGGGTGCTGATTTTTTCAACCGGTGCAGCTGCTTTGAGGTGTGCTTCGCCACGAGCTAGTTTAAGAATTTGTCGTTCAGATTCGGCATCAGGATAATCAATCCGAACATGCATAAGAAAACGATCAAGCTGAGCTTCAGGCAACGGATAGGTGCCTTCCTGTTCAATCGGGTTTTGGGTTGCCATGACCATAAATAATGCTGGCAATGGATAGGTGGTAGAGCCGACGGTGATCTGCCTCTCGGCCATGGCTTCGAGCAAGGCGGACTGAACCTTGGCCGGCGCACGGTTAATCTCATCGGCCAGCACCAGATGATGAAACAGCGGGCCTTTCTGAAATACAAAACTGGCATCCTGTGGCCGGTAAATTTCTGTGCCGGTAAGGTCTGAAGGCAGCAGGTCAGGAGTAAACTGAATACGGTGAAAGTCGGCTTCAATGCCATCACTGAGAACTTTGATGGCACGGGTCTTGGCAAGTCCCGGTGCGCCCTCAACCAGCAAATGGCCATCTGCCAGCAAGGCAATCAGCAGGCGATTAACCAGATGCTGCTGGCCGATAATATGCTGTTCTACGTGTTGTTTTAAATGCTGTATTTTCTGAAAATTAGACATGGTTATTATCAATTAATCGATTTGTTGGGGTTTATCTTATAGTAAAGTCAAAAATTGTGTTTTTATTTTTATCCGCTGGTTTGGTAATCCGCGTCAGTGCTTGTATGCCTGTTTAGTAGTTGTTCGATATTTTATAGGCAGACACTGAATTATCCAAGTGCGGAACCGGCGAGGGAGTCCGGTTCCGCGGTTTAGCAGGATAAAACTTAACCACGCAATATTAGTCAGACTAGGCAGCAGTTAGTTCCCTTGTTAAGATCAATTTATCAAAAAAATTGAGCAGGTGCTGCGAATAAAATGGGATATCGATTAAGTAAAATCTATACCAAAACCGGCGATAAAGGAGAAACCGGTATGGCAGACGGCACACGTGTCGCCAAAGATCACAGTAAAGTGGCGGCGATTGGTGATGTTGATGAACTGAATTCACAGCTTGGCTTATTGCAGACGGAGAGCGCTGATCCACAGTTGCAGGATCAGCTTAACCGGATTCAGCATATCCTGTTTGATCTGGGAGCAGAACTGACCTTGCCGGCTTATCAGGCGATTGAAGCGGGCCATGTTAAGCTGCTTGAACAATATATTGATCAGATCAATCAAAACCTGCCGCCGCTGGATGAATTTATTTTACCCGGTGGTAGTCGTGCTGCAGCACTGGCGCATATTGCACGGGCTGTGTGCCGGCGTGCCGAGCGCAGCCTGGTCAGCCTGAACAGGCAGGAGTCATTAAATAAAGAGTTACTGGCATTTATCAATCGTTTATCGGACTTGTTGTTTGTTATGGCACGACAAGCCTGTAAAAATGACGGCATTACAGAAATCTACTGGCAAAAAGCCAGAACACAGGCCGAGTGATCAGGCCGATTATAGCAGCGCCAACGACGCGGAAACAGATTAAGGATAAGCATGGCTAATTTTCGAATAGGGGTTGATCTGGGTGGTACCAAAATAGAGGTGATTGCACTGGATCAGCAGGGTGAGGAGGTCAGCCGTCAGCGTGTCAGCACACCTCAAGGTGACTATCAAAAGATATTATTAACACTGGCCGATCTGGTGGAAGAAGTCGAGCAGGGTCTGAACCAGGTAGCGAGTATCGGCATCTGCACACCGGGTGCTATCTCTCCGGCCACCGGTTTATTAAAAAATTCCAATACGGTGTGCATGAATGGCAAGCCGGTGATAAAAGATCTGGTGTCATTGCTGGGTCGCGAGATCAGGATTGCCAACGACGCCAACTGTTTTGCACTGTCAGAAGCCGTTGATGGTGCGGCGGCAGGTAAAAATGTGGTGTTTGGTGTGATCGTCGGTACCGGTACTGGTGGAGGTGTCATCATTAACCAGAATGTTTTAAGCGGGCGTCATGCAATCGCAGGTGAATGGGGACACAATCCGCTACCGTGGCCAACAGCGGCCGAACTGAACGGCCCTGAATGTTATTGTGGTAAACACGGGTGCATTGAAACCTATTTGTCGGGGCCGGGAATTAGCCGCGATCATCTCTTGCATGGCGGAGACAGACTCAGTGCGGAACAAATTGTTGAACTGTCGAGCTTGGGTTTTGAGCGCGCAGAAGAAACCTTGCTACGCTATGAAGACAGAATGGCACGCAGTCTTGCCAGTGTCATCAATCTACTGGACCCGGACGTTATTGTACTCGGTGGTGGCATGTCAAATGTAGAGCGGTTGTATCATAATGTACCCAAGCTATTGCCTAAATACGTTTTTTCTGATGTGGTGGATACACCGATTGTAGCACCAAAGTTTGGCGACTCCAGTGGCGTCAGAGGAGCCGCATGGTTATGGTAACAGGCGAAGCAAATCAATTATCAGCAACTAACAGCAGTGATACCTTATGAATCTTGCACCGACAGTTGAACTGTTAAATATTTTATACTGGATTACATTAGTTGCAGTCATCGTGTCATCAGCCTCCGGGGTATTAAAAGCCGGCCTGAATCAATTTGATTTATTTGGTGTGGCTATTATTGCGATTGCCACCGGGCTGGGTGGCGGTTCGATGCGGGATATGTTGCTGGACCGTGAAGTATTCTGGATACGTGATCAGATGTTTTTTATCGCCTCGGTAGCCAGTGCTTTCGTCATGTTTTTGGTAGCGCGCCTGGTAGTTATCTCGCCGCGTTTTTTTCTGCTACCCGATGCCGCCGGACTGGCAACGTTTGGTATCGCTGGTACACTGGTGTCACTGATGTTTGGTGCGCCCTGGCTGGTGGCGAGCTTTATGGGTGTAATGACCGGCACCATGGGTGGCATATTCCGGGATGTGTTGTGTAATGAAAAACCGGTGGTGTTCAGCAGTCAGCTTTATGGCACGGTGTCTTGGGCTGGCTCACTGTTATTTATCGCGCTGTTATCGGCCGGTATGGATATCGCGCTGGCCGCAATACTTGCCGGGGTTTTTATATTCGTCAGTCGTATGCTGGCGATCCGCTATAACATCAGTCTGCCAAAATTTCATTTTAAGACCTGAGCGAAAAAACATATCGTCAAACAGACAGATTCAAAACCACCATGTCTGCTAAAATCGCGGTTCAGTGTGCGACTGCAAAAAACCGAAATTTCTCGGCTTACTCAAATCAGGATAACAATGTGATTAATAATGATATCTTAAGACGGCTTCGTTATAGCTTTGATTTTAATGACGACAAAATGATAGCAATTTTTGCAGCAGCCGATGCTGATGTCAGCAGAGAGCAGGTCAGCGACTGGCTAAAGCAGGAAGAAGATCCGGCCTACCAGGCTATTAATGATGTGTTGTTTGCATCTTTTCTGAACGGCCTGATCAATGAGATGCGCGGTAAAAAAGACGGTCCCCAGCCCGAACCCGAAAAACGTCTGAGTAATAATATTGTTTTCAGAAAATTAAAAATTGCATTAAACCTGAAAGATGACGATATTCTCGAACTGATGGCGCTGGCCGACTTTAATATCAGCAAACACGAACTGAGTGCCTTTTTTCGTAAAGTCGGTCATAAACATTATCGTGAATGTAAAGATCAGATTCTGCGACGCTTCCTGCAGGGTGTGCAGTCAAAATACCGGGACCATGCGTAACCACGCTTAAGCTGAAAAAATCTTATGGAACTCTGGCAAATTATTTTATTGATGTTCATTGGTATTTTCGCCGGCTGGCTTAATGTCATGGCCGGTGGAGGCTCCCTGTTCACGGTGCCGGCTATGTTGTTTATGGAGATACCGGCTCCGGTCGCGAACGGCACTAACCGGATTGCGATTCTGGCGCAAAATACCACGGCTGTTTACACGTTCTACCGCAAAGGTTTTTCCGATTTTAAGCTCGGCCTGAGTTTATCGCTGGCGGCTTCTGTCGGTGCGTTGGGTGGTGCTTTTGTCGGCGTCGAGCTGCAAGGTGTGTGGTTTGATCGTGTTCTTGCGCTGGTGATGATCGTGGTGATGATTATTATGGCGAGTGGCAAAAGCAGTAGCCCGCATGTGGCTGACAACGGCCCTGCAAAAAATTTATTACTTGGTCATATCTGTATGGTTGGTGCCGGTTTCTGGGGCGGCTTCATACAAATCGGTGTGGGTTTTATCCTGATGCCAATTCTGCACAGAGTCATGGGTTTTAATCTGGTGCGGGTGAATATGTATAAAGTCTTGGTGGTGCTCAGTTATACCGTGGTCGCGTTAGCGGTGTTTGCATCACAGTTAGAACTAATGTGGTGGGCCGGTCTGGGGCTGGCTGTGGGTAACTCAATCGGTGGCTGGTACGGAGCGCATACCACAGTACACAAAGGTGAGAGCTGGATTAAAGTCGTTATGTACGTGGCACTAAGCGCCATGATCATTAAGCTGCTGTTGTTTTAGTGATAGCAGCGGCAGTTTTTTATTGCCGTGTTTTTAAGCGCTGAAGAGACTGCTTATTGTTTACTAAAATCACATCCTTGTGAATCAGCATGGCCATGCAGCTATAGCCACGCATCAGTCAGTGAATCAAGTAAAGCCCATTAAGCCAGGCAGCCATAACACAATACCCGGTAACATAATCAGCACCCCAATGGTTATCACATCGGCAATAAAGAAAGGCGTTACCCCTCTGAAAACATCCTGTACCGAACATTCTTTTCGCACACCCGCAACCACAAAACAGTTAAGACCAATCGGTGGTGTAATCAGGCAAATTTCTGCCATCTTAACCACGATAATGCCGAACCAGATAGAGCAGCCGACAGCCGAAACACCAAAGGCTGAGTCGGCAGCGGTAACCGCATCGCCACCGTTTAATGCAATCACCGCCGGATAAACCACCGGCAATGTTAGCAGCAGCATGCCAATCGCATCCATAAACATGCCGAGTATGGCGTAGGCCAGAAGTATCATCAGCAGTGTCAGCATCGGGCTCTGATCAAGGCTGGTAATCCAGTCTGAGAAAGCACCTGGCAGATCGGCAAAGCCAAGAAAGCGTACGTATAACAGCACACCCCAGATAATGGTGAAGATCATTACTGTGAGTTTAGCGGTTTCCATCAGTGAGCCGCGTAAATCATTCCAGCGCATACCTTTATATAAAGCAATGATCAGAATGAGAAAGGCACCCAGTGAACCGGCTTCGGTCGGTGTGCCGACACCGCCATAAATACAGACCATAATAATGCCAACGACAATAAAGATCGGTAATGCACCGGGTAAACTTTGAAAACGTTGCTTCCAGCTAAAACCGGTGACCGGCGGGCCAAAGTTTTTACGCGTAGTGGCCAGAAAAATAACCAGTCCGCCATAAATCAGCGCAGAAACAGCGCCGGGTAAAAAACCGGCCATTAATAATGCCCCGACATCCTGTTCCACAATAATTGCATAAATGACCAGTATTGCAGAAGGCGGAATTAAAGAAGCCAGGGTGCCGCCGGCAGCTACTACACCGGCTGCGAAGCGTTTGTCATATCCGAGTTTTAACATTTCCGGTATGGCGATACGGGCAAACACGGCAGAGGTTGCCACCGAGGCCCCCGAAACGGCAGCAAAACCGGCTGTTGAAAAAACAGTCGCTACACCCATGCCACCGGGGAGCCAGCCAACCCAGCGTTTGGCGGCTTCAAATAAGGCTTTAGTTAAGCCGGCATGGTAGGCTAAAAAGCCGATTAAAATAAAAGTAGGAATCAGTGACAGGGCTAATGTAGAGACCTTTGAATGCGGAATGGTGCCGGCCATTTTAATCGCAATCAGCAAGCCTTTTTCAAAACCGAATTTGGCAGAAAAAATCCACACCAGTCCGATAAAGCCGGCCATTGCTGCAGCAAAGGCGACACGAACACCGATAATCACCAGCAATAGCATAACGCCGGTAACCCAGAGACCAATACTGATCGAATCCATATTTGCCAGACTTTCAAACAAAGACATTATTGTTGCTCCTGTGCATCAGTGGAACCGCTAAGCGACTGTGCTTCTTTTGCGGCAACGTCAGCGGCGTTTTCAATCAAGGGCACAGCAACCGGTTGCTGACTGGCTTCAAGCGCAGCACGGCCATAGCCCCAGATTTGCAGGAGCAGGCGTAATGCCAAAACACTCAGTGCGAAAGGCACGATCAGTTTTGCCGGCCAGGTCGGTAAGTTGATATCTAAAGAGGAATCACCCAGTGAATAAGCGCGCCAGAAATGTAAATAAGAGCCATAGATCAGTGCCAGCGTAATCGTAAGCATGATGAATGTGGACAATAATTCAGTCAGCCAGAGCCGACGGCCGTGCAGACGGCTAACCAGCATATCCATGCGGATGTGACCACCCTCGCGCTTGGTGTAAGCAATGCCTAAGAAGGCCATAAAGGCCATCGACTGCTCTACCCAGTCAATATAGCCACTGATAGGCAGGTCAAACAGCCAGCGTCCTAATGCATTGGCCGTGGCCAAAAACACCAGTAAAAAAATAATGATGCCACCGAGTAAATTTAAAAAGGACTCGAATTTGAAAAAGGTTCGGTCGGCAATGCTTAGTCTGGACTGATCTTGAAGAATGCTGGTGGGACTGGACATGGAAGAGCCTTTGTTTGAAGTCAGCAGGTTTAGTAATGATAGACGATTAATAGGGTAAACAGTGTAGCTAAAAAAATAGCCATACCAGCATAAGCCGGTATGGCTACGTCAGACAGGCAGCGTGTTACTTATTAAACAGCGCTTCTGTAAAGTTATATAAATCCTGTGCGTCAAAGTTCTTGCTGTTTGATGTGACCCAGTTTTTACGAACCGATTCAGACATTTTATTAAGCTCTGCAGTTTGAGCCGCGCTAAACGTGATCTGAGTTAAACCTTGATCGCTGATGGCTTTCTGATATTTGCTGGTGGTGTTCTCGTCGTAGTTTTTAACGTAGAACGCCAGCGCTTCATCAACAGAACCCAGCAAGGCTTTTTTATGTGCCGGTTTCAGGCTGTTTAAAGCATCGGTGTTGACAACCACAGGGCAGTTAGCAGAACCCAGGTTCAGGTTTGTAGTTGCCCACTTGCCAACTTTATAAGACTTGGTCGCCAGATGAGCATGTGGGGCAAATGAAGCGGCATCGATAACGCCCGAGTCCATAGACTGACGAACTTCAGAGAAAGGAACGCCTGTTTTAATTGCACCGAGCTGGCCCAGTACACCCATAATGCCGCCAGGGCCACGAACCCGCAGGCCTTTGAAATCTTCCAGTGATTTTATCGGATCACTTTTACTGATAATGTTGTATTGCGGCATTGGTGTTGGCATTAATAACGTAGCGTTCCAGCGTGCCAGATCTTTTGCAACCGCAGGGTGTTTGAAAACTTCGCTATAGATCTCGGTAATACGAGACAAAGAAACATTACGAGAGAACGGCAGTTCGGTGACGGTAATGCTTGGGTTTTTTTGCTTGTGATAGAACGAGCAGAATTGTGCCATTTCAAAAGCACCGATAGAGATACCGTCCAGATTTTCTTTAGATTTAGACAGACCACCGTATGAGATATTCAGTTTAAAATCGCCATTCGTTTTTTGATCGACCAGCTCGGCCAGTTTTTCGACATTTTCAGTAAAGGCGCGGCGTTTACCCCAGAGAGAGACATTCCATTCGGTGGCCGCGATGGATTCTGCACTGGCAAAACTGGCTATCAGTGCTGATAAGACAGCAACTTTTTTTATATTTTTCATCATTTTCTCCAAACTAAGTGGTTGTTTTTCTGGTGTATTTAACAAGAAACGAGGGTTAGGCTGAAGCGTCAGTTGTTAAGATATAGCCGCTGTAAGCACCGGGTTATAAAGATTAAGATGACAGATAATAGGAAAAAACAGCTATTTTATCAATTCATAATTCATAATTATGGTGTAAACAGCGGCTTAGTCAGTATCCAGAGTGACGGCTTGTCACAAACAGTCTGCTTTAATTATGCTGAGCTCGTGGTAGCCTGACAGAGAAAATTGCCGCTAAAATAATAAACAAGCTCGACCACACTAAGCAGCCGCTGATCCCCTGGTTTTGATATACCCAGCCAGACATCAGTGTTCCCAGTAAGCGTCCGCCGGCATTGGCCATATAATAAAAACCGACATTCATCGATACCTTATCGTGATCAGACCAAGCCACGATTAGATAGGAATGCACGGCTGAGTTAATAGCAAAAACGGCTGCGAAAATAATCAAGCCAATAATGAGGCTGTATTGATTGTAAAAATCATTGGCTAATGCCGCCGCAATCAACGCGGGTACGACAGAAAGAATAAGCGCCCAGTAGCTTGCGGTACGACCATCAGGGCCGTGGCCGTGATGTGTTTTTTTTAGCAGCTTAGGAACACTGGCCTGAACGATGCCATAGCCGATAACCCAGGCAGCAATAAACGCACCGACCTGACTAAAGCTCCAGTTAAAAACAGAATGCAGATAAAGCGGTAAAGCCACCACAAACCAGATATCGCGGGCACCAAATAAGAAAAACCGTGCTGCAGAAAGCCAGTTTACTTCGGCCGATTTTGAAAAAATCTGAGTGAATTTGGCTTTATGTTTGGCTTTGCCCAAACCCCGGGGCAGTAACGCTATCGATAATATTAAGACAAGCAGCAACAGGCTGCTCAGTGTGATTAATGCGCCTCTGAACTCAAACAGCTGCAGCAGTAAGGCACCTAAAAAAAAGCCGAGACCTTTTAACGCATTTTTTGAACCGGTTAAAACAGCGACCCATTTAAACAGTGTGTCATTGTTGGCTGAGGCGGATGGCAGCAGGGTTTTAATGCTGGCCTTGGCAGCCATTTTATTAAGGTCTTTGGCAATCCCGGATAAAGCCTGAGCGAGCATCACATAGGCAATGCTTAACCAGGCATCAGGTACGGTGAGCATCGTCAGCGCAATAATTTGCAAAGCCATACCGCTGTGCATAATCAGGTTAAGACCAATACGTGAGCCTAGCCAGCCACCGACTAGGTTGGTGATAATGCCAAAAAACTCATAAAACAAAAACAACATGGCAACTTCAAGGGCGGAATAACCGAGCCGGTGGAAATACAAAACCACCAGCATTCGGATGGCACCATCGGTTAAGGTAAAAGCCCAGTAACTACCGGTGACAGTAAGGTAATGACGCAGCCCTTGGTGCATAGCTACAGGCTCTTGGCTACTTTGGACGTGAGTTCCATCATGCGATTAACATAACCCCATTCATTGTCATACCAGGCATAAATCTTTACCTGAGTATCATCGATCACCATGGTGGAAAGTGCGTCAATAACAGAAGAACGGGCATCATTAACATAATCAATTGAAACCAGTGGTCGCTCTTCATAACCTAAAATATTTTTTAATTCACCGTCAGCGGCCTGTTTGAAATAGTGATTGATTTCATCGGCCGTAACCGCTCGTGCGGCTTCGAAGACAAAATCGGTTAATGAGGCATTCAGCAACGGTACCCGCACGGCATGGCCATTAAGTTTGCCTTCGAGTTCAGGGAATATTTTTGTAATAGCTTTGGCTGATCCGGTAGAGGTCGGGATTAAAGACTGGCTGCAGGCACGGGCGCGGCGTAAATCTTTATGGCCTTTATCTACGATGGTTTGTGTATTAGTAATATCGTGAATTGTGGTCATACAGCCGTGTTTAATGCCGACGTTTTCATGCATGACTTTAACCACCGGTGCCAGACAGTTGGTGGTGCAGGATGCCGCGGTTAACAGGTGATGAATGCTGGCATCGTATTGACTGTCATTAATGCCGTAGACAATGTTCAGCGCGCCTTCGGTTGGTGCTGCGACAATCACTTTTTTTACGCCCTGATCAAAATAAGCCTGCAGGCTTTCAGGCGTTTTATGATGTACGCCGGTGGCTTCGATGACGATGTCACAGCCAGACCAGTTGCACTCGGCAATGCTTTGATGTGAAGAATAACTAAGTGACTGACCATCAACCATAAGCTGGTTATTCGCGGCGCCGGTTTCGTGTGGCCATGTACCATGTACCGAATCAAACTTGAGTAAATGCGCAGAGGCTGTGGCGTCGCAAGCAATCTCGTTAATTTGCACGATTGAAAATTCAGGCTTGTTCCAGCCTGCTCTGAAACCCAATCGTCCCATTCGTCCAAAGCCGTTAATGCCGACGCGAATACTCATAATAAACTCCTAAAAAATAATTAAATCTGATTAATGAAAATGATGTCAGCCACAACAGGCTTGCTCCGGCCGCTCTGGCATATCATT
The DNA here is from genome assembly GCA_029881795.1 of Gammaproteobacteria bacterium. Lineage (GTDB taxonomy): Bacteria > Pseudomonadota > Gammaproteobacteria > SZUA-229 > SZUA-229 > JAUVDT01. The sequence continues at coordinate 78,211 of JAOULX010000005.1, read as the reverse complement.
TAGGCGCAGCAAATCTTCGTTAAACGGTGATGAAGTCAGATTAGCTGACGAGGTTGTGGCTAAAATTTGTTGTGCCCAGCTGTCCAGTGCCGGGTTGATGGAATAATAAATCCATTGTCCAGCGCGGCGGTCGTTAACCAAGCCAGCTTCGCGCAGTATGGCCAGATGCCGGGATATCATCGGTTGCGACAGCGTCAGCGCATGGGTTAGTTCACAAACGCAGAGTTCTCCTTGTTGTTGCAGTAGCATCATGCAACGAAGCCGTATTTGGTTTGAGAGTGTTGAGAACAAGTTATTGGCAGCGATTTTCATGCTAGTAATATATGAAAAATCATATATATGGTCAAGCATATATAATATTTGTTGAGATCGCAGGTCTGGCGAGTGGCTGTTATATAAATCTGTTTGCTGATATTGGCAGCGGTGATAGTAGTCGTTATGGTCGAGTCAGTGCTGACAGATTAGTTACGCAGGTATTTTTTGAAAATAGTTTGGATGGCATCAAACGCCACCGGCTTGGTTAGGTAGTCGTTCATTCCAGACTGCATGGCCTGATCTTTATCGCTTTGCATGGCATTGGCAGAGAGGCCGCAGATGATGAGGTCGTGATAACCTTTTTGCCGCAGTGAGCGGGTGGCTTCGTAGCCATCCATAACTGGCATCTGGATGTCCATCAGTACCAGGTCATAATGAGTCTTAGCCAGTATCTGATTTATCGCTTCGGAACCGTTTTCGGCAACATCATAGCTAATGCCGAAACCATCGATAATCTGTCCGGCTACCATCTGGTTTACCGGGTTATCTTCAACCAGCAGGATATGGCCACTGAATAACATATCATCGCTGGGCTCATCATCGACCTGGTCTTCGGTGTTCTGCGTATTGTTCGATAGCAGCCTGTTAAAAAAACTTGTGCGTTGTTGCGGTGTAAACGGATGAGACAAGATGTCCGTTTGATATTTATCGTGAAGAATGTCAGGCAGGCCATGCGGAATAAAGTCGGTGATAAATGCGAACTTAATATTTTCATTTTGTAAACGCTGAACAGTTCCGTCTATTTCGTCGACTGAATTTGAGTCGGCAATGTCAATAATGACCGCTGTGCTGTTTTGATGAAGAGCGCAGGTGTTAAATTGTTGTAGACTGACTCTGGTTGGTTCTGGCTTGATGCCAGAGAAGACCTCATTGTTTAGAATGGGTGATTTGGCTTCGCTGAGATAATAAAGAGTGGTTATGTCATGCTCAATGTCAGGCTCGTTATCATGGTAACTGACAACTTCGGTCTGGATGCGGATACGGAAACAACTGCCTTTGTCTTTTTCAGAGCTAACATTGATATCACCTCCCATCAGTTCTGTCAGTTGTTTGACTATGCTGAGCCCGAGTCCGGTGCCGCCGTATTTACGGCTGGTAGAACCATCGGCTTGTGTAAATGAGCTGAAAATATTGGCCAGTTCATCCTTATCCATGCCAATGCCGGTATCACTGACTGTAATAATCAGGTATTCATTATCGTCCGGTTTCTGGCAATCGAAGCTCACTTCAATCAGTCCATGCTCGGTAAATTTAACAGAATTACCGCAAAGATTCAGCAGCACCTGGCTGATGCGAAGCGGGTCGCCATAGAATTTTTTAGGCAGACTGGGGCTGGTATTAATTCTGAAGCGCAGAGATTTTTCTTTTAATTGCACAGCTGAAAAGGAAATCAGGTTTTCAATGATGCTGTTGATATCAAATTCAACTGATTCTATGCTGAGCTTGCCGGCCTCTATTTTTGAAAAGTCGAGAATGTCATTAATAACATTCATAAGAATCTGGCCAGAATAAGCCGCTTTGGTAAGGTTATGTTTCTGCTGATCAGTCAGTTCTGTTTTAAGCGTTAGATCAATCAGTCCGATAATACCATTCATAGGGGTGCGAATTTCATGGCTCATGTTGGCTAAAAACATACTTTTACTTTTGGCTGCCAGTTCTGCCTTACGTTTTTCACTGGTCAGTGCAGTATTTAACAGTTCGTGTTTAAGATTCATGGTCTGAGCAGACTTCAGTAATTCTGAAGTCTGTTTGTTTTTAGCATGAAAGATGTCAGCGGCTCTAGCAAGATCGCCTATTTCATCATTGCGCTGGGTTTCAGGAACTTTGGTGATCTGCTTGTCTTTTGAGAGTTTGCCAAACACCTCGGTAATATTGCGGATCGGGTTAATAATTTTATTAGCCATAAACCAGGCAGTAAGCAGAGCAATCAGTATTGATACCAGTGAAAAAATATCCGTCCTGAACTGAGCTGTTGCAGCATCAGTGGTTGACTGCTGACTGACTTTTGTTTGCGATTCGGTGACTGTTTTTCGCAGGTTTTTGGTTAAATACAGAAACTCGTTAGCCGATCCTGCCATGACAACATTGACCAGAAAAACATAACCACGGGTGATATGAGTAAGTTGTATGAAATCCTTTTTGATGGTGCTTACTATCAGATTGGCCGGATGGTTTTGGCCGACCTTGTTATGAATAAGCTGAGAGGCTTTAGTAATGTGTAGCTGGAACTGTTCTATATATTCGTATTCGGGAGAAATAAGGTAGCGGTTGATAAAGTTTTCAGACACAGTCAGGTTGTATTTTATTTCAAGAGTGCTGGCGTTTGTTTTGGTGCCGGGGTTTTGGTTGAACATTTCGACCAGTTTAAAAAAGTTGTTGCTGATGTTACCGGATATTTGTTTACGCCGGGAGCGGCCTTCAATCACGTCATTAAAATTGCTGTTGTAATCTTTAAGGTGACTGCGCATACGTTCGAGTAGTGCGTCATCAATGATAATGAACTGGTCATTATTTAATTTGTATTCAAAGCTATTAAGCTTGTCAGTAACATGGGTCATCAGTTCATAAAATCGAGCAGCAGACGTTTTGCTTGCCGTTTCTTTGTAGATAAGCAGGGTGCGCTGAAGGTCAATGATATCGCGTTCAAGTTCGTGGACCAGTCCAACCAGTGTGTGAGAATGATTGATGCTCTGTTGGCTGCTGATAAGTTGCTTCTGTACAGTACGTGAAAGTAATATTTGCAGGGCAAGGATAGAGACCAGGATGATTAATATGATAAAGACCTGACTCTTTAGTGAACGCATGGAAAATACTTTGGCCCAGTTAAGCACTGATGAACTCATACCATTTTTGCAAACTGTATTCATAAGTAGGCATCACGGTATTCCATACGGCAACATTGCTGAACCGTTTCTCATAGCTGCCACCGGTGCGAATCTCACCTTTGTAAACGGAAATTTTATTGTCGGTGCCTGTAAGGTTCTGTGTAGCAGGAAGTCCTTGATACCAGTAATCCCATTCGGCCTGATTAAGGTATTGTTGTGAGCGTTGCGGGTTTGAAATGTAATAACCCTGGCGTGCAATAAAGGCTCCCGGCCAGCCGGACAACCACCAGTTCATATACTCATAAGCGGCATCTTTTTGTGGGCCTTTAGTTGCTGACGAAAGACACATGACACCGTGCCAGCCACGATAGCCCTCTTTGGGTGCGGCATAAACCACCGGGATGTTCTGGCCGTTAAGGGCTGATACTGCCGGTGAAAACATGCTTTCAATGACGACCCGTTTTGATGACATGAAATGAACAGACTCAGGCACCGATGTCCAGAAACCGCTGAACTGACCCTGCTTTTTAAATTCAATAAGAATATTGAATAACTGATCGAGTTCCTGCTTGCTCATCGCGCCGATGTTTTTAAATTGCATCAACCCGCGTGCCTGCACAGCCAGTGCTAGATCAAATAAGCCGATGGTCGGGGCGTTGATAATTCCGACCTTGCCATGATATTTCTCATCCAGCAGCCAGCCCCAACTTTCTGTTTTATATGGTATGCCTTTTTCAATAACGTCGCTGTTGTAGCCAAAAGAATCGACATTGTGTACATAAGGTAAGAAACTTGCCTGACCAGTCTGTGCCGTTCCTAAACGTCCGTCTGGTTGCACATTAAGGATTTTATGAGGCGCATCACCGGCACCCTGATTTGCGGTAGCGGTAAGTTTTCCGGTTTTAGTTAGGTTGTTAATTTCGTCCCAGTGGGTAATTCGTTGCGTGTCTATGGCCTGAATAGAACCAGAGCGCCAGAGTACATTGATGCTGTTGGACCATTGCTCATATAAGTCAAAAGATTGTGGTGAGACAGAGGCTTTTTGCAGCACAGCAGCGCTACCCTTGGCTTCAAATTCCAGTTCTATACCCAGATCTGCCATTGCACGCTGGCGCAGTTCTTCCTGCAGAGTGACGTGAGTGCCTAAAATTCGCAAGCGGGTTTTGTTGCGCGCAAGTATGTAAGGTGCTTTGCTAATGATGCCGGCAGTGAGTCCGGCACGGGCGATTCTAACCAGACTGTCTCGTTTGGAGATATCTGTAATCGGTTTTTTTTTCTGGTCGAAGTCTGACATAAAGTAAAGTCCTTGCTGTTTTTAACAGGCGGCCTGCAGAAAAACCAGTAATATTTCCAGTAATATTTAAAGGGTAATAAAATAAGGTTAAAGCATCATCAGGCTTCAAAACAGATTAACGACCATGATTGATAGACGATAACTAATTAATAGTAGGAGAGAGCAAGGTGTTTTGCAAAGAGTCGCAATAACTAATAACAAAACTGTAACAAAGCGATTTTTATTTTGCACGAATAGGGTGCGACTGAGTAACAGATGATAAGCGCTAATATATATATAGTGTCGGATTAAGGGCTGTTGCTAAACCTGTTGATGTGTAGCGGCTGCACATGCTGCTTTTCGAGAGTGTTTATAAGCTGGCTTGGCGCTGGGTTGCGATAGTTTTGTAAAAATATTTTTAAAAGTAATTGGTATCTGGGTGGCCTGAATATGAATACTTTATTGGGTACTTTATCAGGGCAGTACGGCGTTAGGGGCTAACAATTAATTTCTGGATAGGGTAAGTTAATAGCGTAACAGTGAATTTGATGGCGCACAGAAATACTAAGCCACGGCATCAATCGATTAACACAGATATGAAAAGTGATGAATAAATGAAGACTGAGCAAGGAAAACTCTATCTGGTTTTGATTAGTGTTCATGGTCTGATTCGGGGCCAAGATCTTGAGCTGGGGTGTGATGCAGATACCGGTGGCCAGACTAAATATGTGGTTGAGCTGGCACGTGCGCTGGGGCAGCATCCGGCTGTTGCCAGAGTAGATCTGATCACTCGACGGCTGGATGATAAATTAGTCAGTAAGGACTATGCAAAGCCACTTGAAGTACTGAGTGAGAAAACCAATATCGTTCGCATCGACTGTGCTGATCAGCACTACCTGCCGAAGGAGCAGCTTTGGGATCATCTGGATTTTTTTGCAGACAATCTGCTTAACTACCTGCACGAAAATAATTTAAACCCGCAGATTATTCACAGTCATTACGCCGACGCCGGTTACGTCGGGGCGCTGTTATCACATCAACTCAGCGTACCGCTGATACATACCGGTCATTCTCTCGGGCGCAGCAAACGAAAACGTCTGCTGGCCAGTGGCGTCAAAGGTGTCGATATAGAAAAACGCTACAATATGGCGCGTCGTATTAATGCAGAAGAAAATACCCTAGGTGTTGCGGATATTATTATCACCAGCACCCATCAGGAAATCGAAGAGCAATACGGGCTTTATGATTATTATCAGCCGGATCAGATGCGGGTTGTTCCTCCCGGCACAGATTTGGTGCAATTTCATCCCTTTGACGGCAGTGAATCGGACACGGCTATCGCCGCTGAAATTAAACGCTTTTTAACAGCGCCGGAAAAACCGCTGATACTGGCCATTTCCAGACCTGATCACCGAAAAAATATTGTGGCACTGATTGAAACCTATGGTCAGTCTGCGGTTTTACAAAAGCTGGCTAACCTGGTGATTATTGCCGGTAACCGCGATGATATTCGTGACATGGAAGATGGTGCGCAGGAGGTGCTGACCGAAATATTATTGGCGATTGATCATCATGATCTGTACGGCAAAGTGGCTTACCCTAAACACCATAGTGCCGATGAAGTCTCCGTTATGTACCGACTGGCAGCTTTGATGGGTGGTGTTTTTGTCAACCCGGCATTGACCGAACCGTTTGGACTGACCCTGATCGAAGCGGCCGCCAGTGGCTTGCCGATTGTTGCCACCGAGGACGGTGGCCCGACCGACATAATCGGCAACTGTCAAAACGGATACCTGATCAACCCGCTGGATCAGGCATCGATTGAAGAAGGTCTGGTGAAAGTACTCAGTGATAAAGAAAAATGGAAAGAGCTGGCGCAAAATGGAATTAGCGGCGTTAATGAATATTATTCGTGGCAGGGTCATGCAGAAAAATATTTGGATATGATACGGCCTGTTATTGAACAGACAGAACCGATTGTTCGAATGGATTTACAGCGTCGTTCCCGGCTTTATCGTGACCGTGCGGTTTTTTCTGATCTGGATCAGAGTCTGACGGGTGATGCCAGCGCCTTGCCAGCTTTCACGCAAGCGATGAAAGATAATGTGCGCTGCAGCAGTTTTGGTATCGCCACCGGGCGGCGACTGGATTCGGCGTTGACACTGATCAAAGCCCATAAGCTGCCACACCCCGATGCACTGATCACCAGCCTCGGCACAGAAATTTATTACGGTCAGTATTTAACACGCGATCAGGCGTGGACGGATCATATCGATTACTTATGGCGGCCGGCAAAAGTTAGAACAGTTCTTAGTGAGTTGCCCGGTTTGCGGGTGCAGGCCAAGCTGGAACAAAGTCGCTACAAGCTCAGTTATTTTTATGATGCGGCGCTGGCACCGAAGCCAGATGCAATTAGGCAACTGTTATTGAAGCATGAGCTGACGGTAAACGTGGTGTTTTCATTCGGGCAGTATCTTGACGTGGTGCCGATACGGGCATCAAAAGGTCTGGCATTGCGCTGGTACGCCGAGCAGTGGGATATTCCGCTGAATCATATTCTGGCTGCCGGCGGTTCCGGCGCTGATGAAGACATGATTCGCGGTAACACGCTGGCTGTCGTGGTTGCTAACCGGCATGATGAAGAACTCTCTGATCTGATTAATATTGAACAGACCTATTACGCCAGACAACCGCATGCCAGTGGTATTCTGGAAGCGATTGAATACTACGATTTTTTCAAAAGTTGTAAGGTACCGGAGGCGTGATCCCACTGTTACTTTGTAGCGACCTGGATCGCACTTTGTTACCCAATGGCGCGCAGCCAGAGTCGGCGCAGGCACGTAAAAAATTTGCCCGGTTAGTACAGCAGCCAATGGTCAGTCTGGCTTATGTTACAGGGCGCGATCAGCAACTGGTTAAGCAGGCGATTGAAGAATACCAGCTGCCGCAACCGGACTATGTCATCGCCGATGTGGGATCAACGGTGTATAAAATAAGCCACACGCAGTGGCAACAACAACTGGCATGGGATGAAATAATAGCAGCCGACTGGCAAGGTGTAGAGCATGACAAATTGCAGACGCTGTTCAGCGACATTGCGTTACTCAGGTTGCAGCCAGCAGAGAAACAAAACCGTTTTAAACTCAGTTACTATGTATCGCTGCCGGCAGATCATGCAGCCATTATGGCAGCGATGGAAAAAATTCTGCAGCAACATTCGATAAAAGCCAATCTGATCTGGAGTGTTGACGAGCAGGATAATACCGGCCTGCTTGATCTGTTGCCGGCCAGTGCGGGCAAACGTCAGGCAATAGAATTTGTTATGCAGCAGGCCGGTTTTGATCCTGCAAACACCGTATTTGCGGGCGACAGTGGAAATGATATCTGCGTTATGAGCAGCTCGCTGCAATCGGTACTGGTTGCCAATGCCAGTGATAAAGTCCGTCAAGATGCCGTGCATTGTGCAGAGCAGAACCGGCAGCGTGAAAAACTTTATCTGGCCAAGGGTGACTTTATGGGCATGAATGGAAATTACAGCGCCGGCATACTGGAAGGTGTGGTGCACTTTGTACCGGAAACAGCCGCATGGTTGGCAGATGAATAAAAGAAAACAGTAAAGGAGATAAGGCATGAATGATTCGCTGGCTGACTCAATGGCTGCGCCACTGGCAGATACAAGGCTGGTCATTTTTGGTGAAGTACTGTTCGATTGTTTTCCGGATGGCAGTCGCGTGCTGGGCGGCGCTCCGTTTAATGTGGCCTGGCATTGTCAGGCATTCGGTTTGCAACCGCTGCTGATCTCACGACTGGGTGATGATGCATTAGGTCAGCAGATAGGCGCCGCCATGCAGCACTGGTCAATGGATACAACAGGCATACAGACAGACCCGCAACATCCCACCGGCAAGGTCGACGTCAGCTTTAATCACGGCGAGCCGGAATACGATATCGTAGAAAACAGCGCCTGGGACTTTATCGACCAGCAAACTTTACCGGTGCTTGATCAGCCCTGCGTCTTGTATCACGGCTCACTGGCATTACGCAGCCCGATAAGTGACAGCGCTTTTCAGCAAGTAAAAAAACACGCAGCGGGTGCATTGTTTGTTGATATTAATTTACGTGCGCCGTGGTGGCAGAGCAGCGTGGCACAAAAACTGATAGGACAAAGCCGCTGGTTAAAAATAAATAAGGATGAGCTCAATCTACTGGTGCCACAGGAAAACGACACGGCATCAAAATTGCAGTATCTGTTAACAGCAACAGAAATACAGCGGGTTGTGGTCACCCTGGGTGAAAAAGGCGCAATGGCGGCGACTAAACATGAAACCGTGTCGGTAGCACCGAAAAAGATCACTCAGCTAATCGACACGGTCGGTGCCGGTGATGCTTTTAGCAGTGTGCTGCTGTTAGGTTTATTCAAAGGCTGGGGTCTGCAGCAAACACTGCAGCGGGCACAGCAGTTTGCCAGTGCGGTGGTAGAACAGCGTGGTGCAACCACCACAGATAGTGATTTTTACCAGCCGTTTATCAGTGCCTGGGAATTGTAGCGTGTTATAAAGTATTGAATCAGTAGCAACAGCCCATTAAAAATAACGATGAGATAAAGTGATACTGCCATGTACGAACAAATTTCACATTCATTGCTCAATGAAATATTGATACAGCTTAAGCCTGAAATAAAACATCAGGAACTGCGTCATTTCTACACCCGTCTGGGTGCAAACTTTTATGCGATTTATTCACTGTTTCATTTGCTATACGGTGAACGTGACGATTTCGAGCAGCAGGCATTAAGTCTGGTTGAAACCATGGCTAAGCAATATATCAATCGTTCCGAACAACTTAAAGCCACTGACATTGCCCGTGAAAAAGACCACAACTGGTTTCTCAGTCAGAAGTGGGTCGGCATGGCCTTATATACCGATGGCTTTGCCAATGATTTAAGCGGACTGACAGGACGGCTCAGTTACTTTCAGGAACTGGGTGTCAACATGATACATATCATGCCGATTCTGGCCTGCCCAGAAGGAAAAAGTGATGGCGGTTATGCAGTCAGCGACTTTCGACAGGTGGATCCGCGTATCGGTAGCAACGATGATCTGCATGAACTGAGCGAGGCTTTAAAAAAGCGCGAGATATTACTGACCATGGACGTGGTGGTTAATCACACCTCAAACGAACACGAATGGGCAAAGCGCGCACGTAACGGTGAAAAAAAATATCAGGATTATTATTACGTGTTTGATAATCGTGAAATCCCCGATATGTTTGAAGAAACCATGCCAGAAATTTTCCCTGAAACATCGCCCGGAAACTTCAGCTGGGATGAAGACATGCAAAAATGGGTGATGACAGTATTTAATGATTACCAGTGGGACCTTAATTACAGTAACCCGGCAGTATTTATTGAAATGCTCGATATTATATTGTTCTGGTCAAACCAGGGTGCCGATATTATCCGGCTCGATGCCGTTGCCTTCTTATGGAAAAAAATTGGCAGTGCCTGCCAGAATGAACGCGAGGCGCATCTTATTTTGCAGCTGTTGAAAGATTGCTGTCAGGTTACGGCGCCTGGTGTTCTGTTTATTGCCGAAGCGATTGTTGCGCCGGTAGAAATCATCAAATACTTTGGTGAGGATGCAATTAACGCCAAAGAATGTGAGATTGCCTATAACGCTACCTTCATGGCTTTGCTGTGGGATGCAGTGGCCACCAAAAATGCCAGACTGCTGTATCAGGGCCTGAAAAGTCTGCCGGATAAACTCGAACGTGCGACCTGGCTGAACTATGTGCGCTGCCACGATGACATCGGTCTGGGTTTTGATGATACAGACATCCGTGCAGTCGGCTATGAGCCAGTACAGCATCGTAACTTCCTTATCAACTACTACACCGGTAACTTCAGTGACTCGGATGCACGGGGTTTTCCGTTCGGTCATAATCACAAAACCGGTGATGCCCGCATCTCTGGTTCACTGGCATCCCTGGCAGGGCTTGAAACAGCAATGGAGTCGGCAGATGCAGACCGTATTGATAACGCTGTTCAACATATACTGTTGTTGCACAGTTTAATCCTGTCTTTTGGTGGCTTACCGCTGCTGTATTATGGCGATGAAATCGGTACACTGAATGACTGTGGCTTCTTAAACGATGAGCACAAACTGCATGACACTCGCTGGGCGCACCGGCCAAAATTCGACTGGGATAAAGCCGAGCTACGACACAAGTCCGGCAGTATTGAACAACGGCTGTTTAATGCAATTAAAAAGATGATAGCTGTGCGCAAAGAAATACCGTCATTTTCCGATTTTAATAACCGTGAAATTATAAACGTGGAAAATCCGTCGCTGTTTGTGTTCTCGCGCTTTAACTTAACCCTGCACACCGGTGGTGTACTGGTAGTGGTAAATTTTGATGCTCATCCGCAGTATCTTGATCTTGATAATTCCAATATAAAACCGGTGATTTCACACGGTCATATCAGCGACCTTATATCAGGTGAAACACCGTCTTTATTTAAAAATCAGTTAGTCATCCCGGCTTATGGCTTTTACTGGCTGACCGATCAGAATCGTATCGGCTAGCCGCTGCTGCATTTTTGTGCGTCTGTAACTTTTTAGTGCATAACATAACCTCGTTTGGCTGAGTAACACACAACAGCATAACGGTCGCCAATGATCTGCGGCGCTTGTAGCCTGCAGTCACCCGCTCTTAAATTCTGGCCTGTAATTTGCAAATCAAGCAATAAACTAATAAAAAGTCATTCGGGACGACCCGAATACTCGGTTAATAAGACGGGACGACCCGCAGGTGATTTTGTTATGGCTGGTGTTCTTAGATATCGTGATGCATTGCTACCCAATGCATTGGCAATAACGTATACAGTATTCGCTTATGTTACCGGCCTGCTGCTGATGTTATCGGCATCATGGTTATCGATAATCGCAGGGATATTGCTGTTTGCGCATGCTATGGTGATTGCAGCCTATCTGGTGCATGAATGTGCACATAACAGTCTGTTTCGAAAAAATCGTTATCATCGCTGGCTCGGTGAAATATTATTATGGCTATGTGGTGCCAGCTACAGTAATTTTGATGATCTGCGTCACAAGCATGTACGTCATCATACTGACCGGGCCGATGTGGTTTCGTTTGACTACCGCCATGCCATACTAAAATACCCACGGTTGTTAAAGTCGATACAGCTGCTTGAAAAGTACTATATACCGGCGATGGAAATCGTCATGCATGCGCTGGTGATTGTTCTGCCTTTTGTAAAAGAAAACCGCATTCATTTAATACCGCGAGTTATAACGGTGCTGTTGTTAAGAATATACTTATTTATATTTCTTGCATCTGTGTCTGTGAAGATAGTGCTGGCCTATCCGTTATCATATCTATTGTTTCTGACGATTATGCGTTTCATGGATGCACATCAGCACACCTACGAACTGTTTGAAACGCTTGATAACAAACGTGGTGAAGAAGCCAAAAAACATAACCGCGAGTTTGAACAGAAAAACACATACTCAAACCTTCTTTCAGAAAAATACCCGTGGATAAATTTACTGGTACTCAATTTTTCTTATCACAATGCGCATCATGCACAGCCGGGAAAGCCGTGGTATCAGTTACCGGCATTACATAAGGAACTCTACGCGGATGATAATAAGCAAATACTTGGTTTTATAGATTTGCTGAAAAGTTATCATCGCCACCGGGTCCAGCGGGTGCTTAATGAAGATGCAATTAATCTGCCGGTGAAAGAACTGGGCAGTGATTTTATCGGCGTCGATGCCGTATCATTCTTAACGGCGCATTAATATGACACAGGTAAAAAAATTCTGGCCGCTATTAACCGGCACCCATCAGTATGAAAAAACACTGTCAACACGAGGTCGCGGTCATGGTAAGTTTATCCATGCGCCGATACTGGCGTATCTGATAGAAACAACTAACGGGCGCATACTCTACGATGTCGGCTGTGATTATGAAAAAATCAACAACCCGTTAAAACGCAAATTGTATTATGAAAACGAAAGTTTTCCGTTCGGGCCACCGGTAATGACAGAAGAACAGCAGCTGAAAAACAGACTGGCCAGGCTCGGCTTGTCACCACTTGATGTTGATCTTGTTTTTGTTAGTCATTTGCATTTTGATCACGGCGGCGGTTTGAAGGATATGTGTCATGCCGATATCCATGTGCACCATGTAGAATTAGCAGCAGCCAAACAGCTTGCAGACGACGCCTATTTTGAAGATGACTTTAATGCGGACTATCACTGGCGACTGCAGCATGAAGAATACGACCTGCTGCCAGGCGTACGCGCCATCGAGTCACCGGGTCATACGGCAGGTCACATGTCGATGATGATCGAACTGCCCAAAGGCCCGCCGATTATACTGGCAGGCGATGCAGCAGATCTGCAGGAAAATATAACAGATGAAATTGCTCCCGGCTTATGCTGGAATAATCAGGAGTCGATGGCAATAGATAGCATCAGAAAACTCAAGCACATTGCCAGTGACACAGGCTCACAACTATGGCCTAATCACGACATTGAGTTTTACAGACAATGTCATCCGTTCCCGATGCATTACGAATAAGGTTTTATAATGAATACACGGCTTGCTGTACTGGTGCTGCTGATCAGTTCAGCAGGCTGGGGCCTGACCTGGCTGCCCTTAAAAACACTGAGCGAGATGGGCCTTGACGGCATGCATCTGATCTTAATTGCCTTTACCTCAGCAGCGCTATTTCTCGCACCGTGGTTAATAAAAGATTACGCCCGCTGGAAACAAAGTCTGCGACTGATGCTGATGATCGCACTGGCCGGTGGTTTTGCCAATGTCACGTTTCAAACCGCGATCTATCACGGCGATGTCATCCGCGTAATGATTTTATTTTACATGCTGCCGGTCTGGAGCGTGATTGGCGGGCGGATATTTTTAAAAGAAAAAATCGATGGCGTGCGTATAAGCGCGGTGCTGCTTTGCCTGTCGGGCGCATTTGTTATTCTCGATATCTGGCATACCTCATGGCACGGCATCAACTGGATCGATTTGCTTGCACTTGCTGCCGGGCTGGGACTAGCCGTGACGAATATTTTATTTCGTTATAGCCAGCATATCCCGGTACGCAGTAAAGTGGCATCCACATTTATAGGTTGCAGTGTGATGATGGTATTTGTATTCATGCTATCAGCACCAGCGGCAACACTGCCCGACAATTATGCAGCAACACTGGCAGCAGCTTATGGCGTGCTCTGGTTAACCCTTATTACATTCGGTACACAGTGGGCAGTTACCCAGATGGAAGCCGGCAAGTCATCGATTATTATCGTCATGGAACTGGTCGCAGCAGTTATCTCGGTGGCATTAATAACCAGCGCAGAATTAAAACTACACGAAATGCTCGGCGGCTTAATGGTATTGAGCGCTGCATTCCTCGAAGGCTCGCGCAGCGAAGAAACTGCCATCGAAGTCGTTTAACCCCAGCAACCCCACATCTTTAGTAGAATGTCAGTAATTACTGATTGATAAGCTAAAGATTGTTTTCATTAAAAGCAAAAGGTATAAGTAGTTAGAAAGAATGATAGTCAAATGCTGAAAGCATGGCATGAGACTACTTTTTTGCTTAAATATCGTAATAGGTAGCGATGATTGGGTTTATATAGTGGAAAAATAGGGAGTCTTAGGTGGCTGCCTAACGACAAGTTAGCGCCACAAAAGTTACTGATTCACAGGAGCATAGGAAGTTATGTCTACATATACCGTTGAGCAACTTGGTGAGGAAGGCCCTCCGTTCGCAATGGCCATGCTTCTTGAGTGTATTGGCTCTGGCGAGCCATTCATTACTTATGGTGATATTGGCTCTGAGTTAGAGCATCAACTTAAAATAAAAACAATATTTCCCACGCAAATCGGGCATGTAGCTGGGTCCCTAATGAATCAAATCTTAGAAGTAGCCCCAAAAGCACCACTTATCAATGTTTTAATCACAAGACCAAATGGAATACCTGGTGTAGGTGTGGGTGGTTATCTTGCCGATAGATATAATGATGAAAGTCTTCGTAAATGGAATAAGGTTTCACTAAAAAGAAAAAAAGAAATAATCGAAAGAGAGCGTAAAAAGATTTTCGAATATACAAAATGGAGCGATTTAAATAATAAACTCTTCGGAAAGAAAACACCTGCGCTAAGAAAAAAGCAAGAAGCAAATGATGACAATTATAAGACACCACATCATGGAGGCCCTGCTGAAAGCAAAGAGCATAAAAAACTCAAGAACTGGGTTTCAAACAACCCCAAGGCTATCGGTATTCGTCAATCATTTGGTACTGGGGTAAAAGAATCTCGGCTTCTATCCGGTGACGAAATTGATGTTCTATTTTCTGAGGGTGATTCTTTTGTCACGGTAGAGGTGAAGTCTATACGCTCAAACGATGAAGACTTCAAAAGAGGCATATATCAGTGCGTTAAGTATAGAGAAGTTAAAATCGCTGAACACGCCCCATATTCTGTAAACGTTCAATCTATATTAGTTACTGAGCGACAGCTCACTCCCGAACTAAAGGAAAGAGCAAAGATTCTTAACGTAAAGTTAAAATGCGTTTCAGTCAACTAACAGCATGCGCTAACAAGGCACTCGTTCGGATGCAAACTACGCTGCGCTTCGTTTGCACCGCACAGCTTGAACGTTATATGCCCGTCAGATCGAGTAGTTCGAAATTTTATCTAGGCTCGAAAAGAGCTGAATGTAATATTTGTAGCACTGTTAGTGCTGCGCATTTAGGAGTAGGAGATTATTTTGGATATTACCTTTAACAATGGAGCTAGGTTTATTCGAGCTGATCTTCACATACATTCTTATGGAAAAGATTCAGGTTCTTTTGACGTTACTGATCAAAATATGACGCCTGAACAAATTGTAGACACAGCAATAGAGTCTAATCTGAAAATAATTAGCATTACAGATCACAACGAAATTTTAAATAGTAAGGCTGCAATTAATTATGCTGAAGGCAAGGATATATTTGTAGTACCCGGAATTGAGGTAAGCACAACACAGGGCCACCTTCTTGTTTATTTTTCTAGCTTTCAAGAGTTAAGATCCTTTCATGGGAAGCTTACTATAGCTGAGGACAAAGAGCGCTGCTCGCAGGGAATTGTTGAGTGCTTAAATGTAGCTTCTCAATTCAATGGTTTTGGAATCCTTGCACATATTGAGTTAGATTCAGGATTTGAAAAGACGGTAGTACGATTTAATTCTCAAATGGATGATATATTCTGCCATCCAGCATTGCTTGCGCTTGAAATAAGTAAAAAAGGTAGTTATGAGCTTTATACAGATGAAGATCCAGATAGTAATCGATTGGCTCTAGTAAAAGAGAGAAGAAAAAAACTTAACCTCCATGATGATGTAATACTACCTAAAGTCATGTCATCTGATTCACATTCAATAAATAAGCTTGGAACAAACGCAGAAGGAAATAAGAAACTAACACGTTTTAAGGTCGATGAATTGAGTTTTCAGGCACTCCGCATTGCTTTGATGTCCTATGAATCCCGAGTTCGTGTCGAAGATGTAATCCCTGAAAAGGTTCCAAAATTTGTCAAAGTGCAGATTAAGGGAGGGCTCCTAGATGATCAGTTTATTGATTTTAGTAATAATCTAAGCTGCATAATAGGAGGTAGGGGAACTGGTAAGTCAACATTGATGGAGATTATTCGCGTAGCATCAGGAAATGAATCCTCAAAGGATGTTGTTGATAGCGACGTGTGGCCCGATGATATTAGTTTGTTTTATGAAGATGAAACAGGAAAAGTAATTGAATTCCGTCGATCCAAGAATGGTTATGCATTCAATCACACGGATGGTGATGATGGCCTCCAAAAAGTTCCTATGGAGTGTTATGGGCAAAGTGAAACGGCCGATACAATTAAGAACAGTGATGACGATCCTAAAAATTTGCTAGACTTTCTCGACGGGTTTTTGGAAATAGAGCATTTAAAATTGGAAGATGAAAATGTCTGCCAGTTGCTGCTTGATAATCAAAGCACTATAGGGAAGTTGCGAATTGAGGTTGCAGCAATAAAAGATACCGAGCGGCAACTTAATTCTCTAAAGGAGAAGAAGTCGCGACTAGAGCAAGACAAGGTTGGCGATCTTGTTAAGCACCAAGTTGCTTTGGTTAAAGAGAAGGGGATAAGGGACGATCTAATAGAACAGCTAAATAATCTTGTTAAAAGCTATCGGGAGGTTCTTAAAGATTCAACGTTATTTGAATACTTTGATGAATTTTGTGCTGATGAAATCATTGTAGGAAGAGACCAAATAGCCCAAGTAAAGAAGCTTGTTAACGAGTTTTCTGAAATTGTGGAAGGTAAATCAGACGAGTTGAACGTTGCCTTAGAAGAAAAAGTTGGTCTTCTTAAAATTCAACTCGAATCATGGAGATCAAAAGAGTCCGAAATTCAACAACAAATTGACGACAAAAAGTCGGAATTAGAAAAAGCAGGAATTCCTTTTGATATTGGTAAGATTAATCAGATTGCTAAAGATCTTGAGTATTATGAGAAACGCCTTAGAAAGCTCAAAGCTGACCAGATTAAGCTGACTGAAACAGAGAAGGAAAGAGCTGAGCTACTGAAAAACCGGTTTGATCTGAAAAAAAGTATTTATAAAGAACGATATTCCTTTAGCACACAGATAAATAATAATTTAAAAAATTCAGTTGATGGTTTGTTCGTTTCCGCGAAGTTCACCGAAGGGAGTTACTCGCCAAGGTTCGAAGAGCTTCTCAAGCAAATGATGGGATGGAGGACTTCCCAGGTTAAAAGGTCAGAAATTATAGCCTCTCATATGTCACCTATAACCTTTTCTTCAGAAGTTAAGCGTCGACGAAAGTCGACATTTGTAAAAATACTGGATGAGAATGGGGATCGTGTTTTATCAGATGAAGATATAGAGAGAATATTTGATCAAGTCGGAGAGAATAATTCATATGAGGATTTCCAATCGCTTACATACGAAGACAGGCCACACATTTTGGTGACCAAAGTAGTAGAAGTAGGAGGTAAGAAAAGGAATATCTCTAAGTCAATATCTAAGTTGTCGTTAGGTCAGCAGCAGTCAATTCTACTGGCAATTCTCATTCAATCTAAAAATAATATTCCACTGTTAATTGATCAGCCCGAAGATCACCTAGACAGCGAATTTGTATACAAAACTATTGTTGCAAATCTAAAGAAGATAAAAGAAATGAGACAGGTAATTATCGTTACGCATAATGCAAATATTGCAGTTCTGGGCGATGCAGAATTAATTGTCCCTTTACGAAGCACAAGTGATAAGACGTCGATTGTAAATCGAGGATCGATCGATAGGGAATCTATACAGAAAGATTGCTGTGCAATCCTCGAAGGAGGAGAAAGAGCATTTTTGCAGAGACAGAATATATATTCTTTATAGTCGCATATAACAAGGCGCTGCTGTCGGACAAATTTTCCGCTGCGCTCCAAATTTGCCGCAGAGCGCGGCGTTATGTGTTTAATACTAATGAGCTATAAATAATGGATAAGCGGTGGGGTCTAAATATCGATATAGAAGGATTTTCTAACCTCTACGAATCGAATTACGATAACCAGTCAAAAGCTATTTTGGGCCTTCGTGAATTAATGCACTCCATTATCCAAATTGGAATAAATGTTTATCCGGGTGATCCCAACATAAATGAAAGCGATAGGATATTCGCTCATCAATTTGGTGATGGTTTTATTATTGTTTCGGACTTTGAAGAGACCGATGCCGGGCGCTGTATCGCCATAGCAACAGCCTTGATGAGGCACATGTTACTAAAAGGCTACGCAACTAAAGTGGCTATTTCTACAGGTGGCATGTCTGGTATCAATGGATGTTATCCAGATGAAATGCGAAATTCACAAGATGGAAGATTGCAACTTGGTGCGGGCTTAATGACATCGATACCCGTCATGGGTACTGCTTTAACAAAAGCTCATAAGTTGGCTAGTAAAGTATCGGGGAATGTTTTGGTTGTGGATAATATGCAGTTTTCGATTATACCAACAGAACGAGTTACGAAAACTGCTTCAAATATAAGCTTTGTAAATTGGCAGTCAGACGAAAATGAATTGGCTAAGTATATTTCCCAAAAAGCCAATCTGGCGTTTGGTGCTGAAGACCAATTAAAAGAGAAATTCGAAAATTATATAAAAACTGAACCATGCCCTCCGCAACGGTGGATCGAAGGAAGCAGATTAGGTAATGACACATAACAAGCCAATCAAGATCGCACGCAAAAAGCGCGCGCTGGGACCGCCAAACTGCGGCGGCCCCTTATTGAATCGTTAGATTTGTACACATAGAATAAAGCTTCTGATCAAATAATATTTAGCATATGAAAATAATAACGAAAATAGAAATAAATTACTTTAGATCCACCTACTCTGTTGATCTTAAAGATGTCAGCGATCTTAATATATTTATCGGGGCCAATGATAGCGGCAAATCTAATATTCTTAAGTCACTTAATCTGTTTTTTAATAATAAAACCGAGCACGAACAAGTCTTTTCCTTTCTAGATGACTTGACGAGAAAAAGAGAGCAAGAAGCTCGTTCTGCAAAGGGAAGGGCAACAATATGGATTAAAGTATATTTCAATAATTTTTTAAATTGGAAATCCCTGCCAAATGAATTTGTAATAAAAAAGACCTGGAACAGATATTCGGATCAGCCTGAAATCGCATACCCGAAAGACGTTTCAACTATCATACTAGCAAAGTTTTTGAACAAGCTATCATTTCACTATGTTCCAGCTGTGCGAGGCAGAGATATTTTTGCACACTTTCTTTCGTTGCTTCATGATGCTCTCCTTGATGATGAAAAAGCTGGGCTTGTTAATTCTACTGAAGAATTGATAAAAGTTATTAATGAAAACACTGAAGAAATGAGCGATCGTATCCTCAACGGTGTTGGTATAGAAAGCAATATCCAGCCACCTACAGATCTTAAGATACTTTTTAATGCTCTCGATTTTTCTACAGGATATAGTGGCCATAGCATCCCATTACAAAAAAGAGGCGATGGAATACAGAGCCGTCATATTCCATTTATATTAGACTTTGTAGCTAAACATTCAAAAAAACATCATATATGGGCCTATGAAGAACCTGAAACATCCTTAGAGATGGGCCCAGCATTTGAGCTAGCAGGTCAATTTGATAGTGAGTTTTGCATAGAGAATCAGGTTTTTCTTACAACACACTCTCCAGCATTTTATGATTTATCTGGTACGCATGTTAGCAAGTGGTTTGTGCACCAAGAACTTGTGAATGGCGAGCAAGAAACAAAAGCCGAATTAGTCAGCTCACAAGATCTACTTGATAGCAAGCTAGGAGTAGCAGCACTAGTTGCTGCTAGAGCCAAGGAGGCTTATCAACAAATAAAAGATCTAAGTGCAACTGTTGATCGACTAGATATGGAAGTTAAAGCAGGAAACATACCCCATGTAATCGTAGAGGGGCCGACAGATAAGATGATAATGGAAGAGGCATTTAACAGATTATATCCAGAGCGTGAGAAGATATGTGAATTTATTCACGCTGGTGGCGCAACAAATATTCCCCCATATTTAAAATCTGCCAAGGTGCTATCAAAGGAAGTGAGCCACCCTATTATAGGCTTGCTTGATCGTGATAGTGAAGGGCGAAAGCAAATGAAAGAGTTCAAGGATAACAAGTGTGTTGGCGACACTGATTTTGTAGTAATTTCTCATAGTCGACATTTATATGCAGGTATTTTGCCTTTACCAGCTGTATTACAGGATATTGAGGCTGACCTTAAAGCTAGAGAAGGCGATCATTTAAATCTACCCATACCAATAGAGTTTATGTTTTCTGCTGACTTAATAAATAGAGCGTTAGAAGAAGGAACAATCGAACTTGATGACAGAATTGTCAAGGCGAACGATCCTGAATTACCAACAACCATTAATCTTACAGAAATATATGCAAGTAACTTACCAGGGAATTACCTTTACTTATCAAGGAAGGTTAAAAAAGATACTAAAATGAAATTTGCCAAATGGGTGCTTCAACAAGAAGATGAGGAATTTGAATGCTTTAGGCCTATTTTTGAACAAATAGAAATAGTTTTAAGTATTGATTAACAAATAAATCTAACAATTAGCTTCAGCGGAAAAATCACCTGCTTCGCCTATCAGCTACACAGGCAATTTTCCGCTGAGCACAGCGTTATACCCAATAGGAAGCTTTCATGTTATTCGAGATTACGAAAAATAATTCTTTAAAGAGGTATCTCTCTAAATGGCAGCCTCGCGAACTGGATGTTGAAAAATTTATAGTATCCGCTGATAGTGATAACAATATCCTTGATCCTTCCGTCATTGGAGAGCCGCTTTTAATAGTTAGCAATCAGGTTAAAACAAAGTTTAAGAAAAGAGCCGATATTCTTGCCATAGATCGCTATGGAAATGGGGTAATCATTGAGCTAAAACGTGATCGTGGCTTCTTGGGTGTTGAAACCCAAGCATTACAATATCTTGCTGATTTTTCAGCATACAAAGGCCAAGATTTCATAAAAAGGTTTTCAAAAACAAATACTCAACTAGAAGAAGAAATAAACTCATTTATCGGTGGAAATGCCACTCTAAAAGATATAAATAAATCAAGTCGAATTATTTTATTGGCTAGAGAATTTGATCCTACTATCTATTCAATGGGCGAATGGCTTTCAAATAATGGTGTTGCATTTCGCTGTATCCAATATGAACCAACTGAAATTGATGAGAAACGGTTTATTTCTTTTAGTATTGCCTTCGACCGTTCGAAAGACATATTGAATCCTCTTGCATTTGGCGCAACTGCTAGAGAGCCGAGTTATTACTGGCACAATATCGCTCGTGCAGATCAAAAGTGGTGGGAGTATCTAGTTGAGGAAAAACAAATACCAGCATGTTTTGATAGTGCGCCAGGTGACCAAGGAGAAAAAATATTAACCAGCTACATATCAGGCGATGTAATTGTTGCCTATTCTAAGGGTTATGGTGCAATTGGCTGGGGTGTAATTGAAAAGCCTGAATCATATAAGCTTGCAAAGGTTGGAAGTAGCGAAGATCGACTACAAGGAGACTGTATGCACAGACTGTCAATAAAATGGAAAACGGTAGCACCCAAGCTTTCTAATGGCATTAAGCCTGCTGAGGTTCGGGATCAATTTGATATCTATCATCCATTGAGCACTTCGGTATCTATCGACCCTTTCAAAGCGAAACGTCTTATAGAAATGCTGAATCTGAAATTCGAAAAGGTATAACAAATAGATCCACCGGACCAAATACTCGCTGCGCTCGCATTTTTCCGATGAGCTAGGCGTTAGCTTATAAATCATGATTACATTATTCACAATTACTTCAATCATTTTAGCGGCATTACTTGCGCCATTATCATTTGGCTTATTATTAAGTAATATGAGCCCGTAGGTTGGGGTGAAGAATGAACCCCAACAGAAAACGAATATGCATATGTAAATTATTAACACAAGACAGAAAGGTTTAGGTAAAAAATGAGAATAATTAGCGTCAGCGTAGGTCGCCAGACCTTTGCTTTTTTCTTAAATACGTAGTAGCAATAATTTATAAGTCGACATGAAAAGGAAAATACAATGGGACAAATGTTAGGTGGTGGATTTGGTTTAGTTGTCATCTTGTTCTTATTTATTTTAGCTATATTATGGTTTTTGTTGCCATTTGCAATTTTTGGCACAAAAGACAAATTAACTGAGTTAATTCAAGAGTCACAAAAAACAAACGAACAGTTAGCTGCGCTGAGAGATCAACTGGCTTCTATAAGTGATAAAGACATATCAAGAGAAAAAAACCCCGTAGATTTGGGTGAGGAATGAATCCCGACGAGAAACGATCATAAAAGCTGATTGGGTTCGCGTACTCACCCCAGCCTACAAAATTAAAGGCGCCGGTAATAATAGAAATAGTGAGAGCGGTGAAATAAGATGAAAATATTTATTCTTACAATAATGTTTGTGTTAACTACAGATGCTGCATTTGCTCATGGCGGTGGCTGCCGCAAGAGTTCGCCGCCTGGGCAATGCTGTCATATTGATAACAGCACTGGTGTGGTTCACTGTCACTAAACCATAGATTGGAAATTAAAAGGGGGCGGTGAAAAAATGAAAACCATTAGTGTTTGTCATCGAGCCCTTTGATTGGAATTAATATTGAAATCAAATGGTCAGGAAAATAACGGTGTAATACTCGGGCGTGCTTATAATTACAGAGCATTTTTATCTGAGTCTCATAGTTGTTAGCTATCTATGGAAGGTAATTGAATCATGTATATCGGTAATGTTGTAAAGAAAACAGGTGCTTCTGCTAAAGCTATCAGAATATATGATGAAATGGGTTTGCTGCCCGGTGTATCAAGATCTGGTCAATATAGAATATTTACCGAGCTGGATGTGCAGCTGGTTGGTTTAATAAAGCAGGCACAAAAATTGGGTTTTACACTGGCAGAGATTCGACAAATGATGACGCTTAACCGTTCTGAAGCTCCATGGGTTGGCGTACTTGACATGATGGAGAAGAAGATTTTGTCGATTGATGCCGAAGTAACTTGTCTGCAAAATAAACGGGCTGCTTTGCTACAGTATCAGCGTGATATTCGAAAATGTCTTGCCAGTCATCCTGAATGTAAACTGACTGATAAAAATACTTGACTCTGCCCTATAGGGAAGACCTTATCCTGTGTTATGTCGATAGTAACAAGAAATGTATTCACAGGAGATTATTATGAAAGATACACGGTCAAGCATAGCTAAAAAATACAGTGAAGCAGTCAGTGATTACTCATCAGGGGTGGTTAGACAAACTGGCGCTGCTAAATTTGCTTCATATCAGCCTGAAGAGCTTAATCATATACCTAAAGATGCAATAGAAAATTCGTTTGGTTGTGGTAACCCGCTTGCATTTACGGATGTAAAACCGGGTCAGAGCGTTCTTGATCTAGGTTGCGGAGCCGGTCTAGATCTGATTATTGCAGCAGAAAAAACCGGTGATACAGGCAGGGTTGTTGGTGTTGATATGACCGATGCAATGCTGGATAAAGCCAGAAAAAACATCGCTGAAAGTGGCTTAAAAAATATTGAACTGCGTAAAGGTGTGATTGAAAACTTACCGGTTGAATCAGATTCAGTTGACTGGGTGATATCAAATTGTGTTATTAATCTCTCTGCAGAAAAAAACAGTGTTTTTTTTGAGGTGAACAGAGTTCTGCGCCCGGGCGGGACGATGCTCGTATCCGATATTGTAGCTGAGAAGTTACCATGGTGGGTGCGGTATAGCGGTGCGCTTAATGCGGCCTGTGTAGCCGGCGCAATTTCTGAAAGTGAATATCTGCATGGTCTTAAGGAAGCTGGAATGATTAACTGCGATATTGTAGGCAGACAGTATTACTCTGCGCGGCAAATGGCAGCGGTTATCGTTAATACAATGCCGTTGTTTATACAAAAGATGGGTTGTTGCGGCAATTCCTTTGTCATCTTGTTACTAAATCGATTACTCAGGCCCTTAGCAAACAAGTTATGGAGTGTTAGGGTAACTGCGATGAAGGCGTCGTCGATAAAATAGTGTAAAGACTGCAGCGGCCAATAACAGCGTGGTCAGCAGCAGTGGTTTGGCCGCTGTATTAACTAATGAGTGCTTTGGCTCTAATTTAGTTTGGGATGATTGCTCTCAACAGTCATAAAAGCTGTCAATATAAAAAATTATACAATGTCCTGCTGGTTAATTTCATTGAGCTTGTTTAATAAGTCGTCTTTACCCGATATAAAGTCTGGCAGTCGTATAAAGCCATGTTGTTGTGTTGGAATGACCCACCATTTCATCAGATCAGAATAGTAGGCGGGTTTAAGTTCATTGAGTGGCACTGTTCTTGATGGGCGCCATGGAGAGTAACAGTATAGCGTTGTATCATCAAAGCAGATTTTGACAAAAAATGATTCCAGAAACAAAGGAATCGTTAGCACAGAAAACAGCGCCACAAGCATGGTGATTGAAAATATATCGTCTGCATCAACATAAAATAATGTGATGCTAATGCCTACCGGCACCATTACAGCAATAAATGAAAAAAGTTTCACGCTTTTTCCGTACTCTAGCCATAGTTTGCCGTCTCTGTGGGCGGCAGCCTCATGGCCTGACTGCTTAAGTTTATTAAGTGCCAGTGGTACTATGACAATAATTAATGCCATTGCTAACCAGTTCATCGGTTGATCCTTTGTTGGTACGACAAATACAATTATAGAACTGTTTTGGAAAAAGCTTGTGTAGACTCTAGTTGTGCCGGTAAATTAGCGTAAGCGGTTAAAAAGTAACTGGCGCAAAAGTTAGCATTAACTTTTATTACTAACGATTAAGTGCTTCCAGTACGCCATCCCAGAATTTGACCCTGGCAACGACAGCGGTGTTTGCAGCGGCAATTGCTTCTTCAATTTTTACATCATCATTATCACACAATTCATTCAGCAATCGTAACGACAAGGGGGCATGGAAATCCTCATCAAGTCCGATGTGTCGGTTCAGGTAATAGTGAAAGATCGGCGCCTGTTTTTCTGTGACACCGGTGCGTTTCAGAATAGATCGGAACATACAGGGAATAATGTGCTCACGGCCGAGTGACAGGGCAGCGGCAACCTGATGCGGTTTATTGTTATTGATAAAGTCGAACGTAGTTGCTGTAAACTCAGCAGAAGGTGACGGGATGCTAGCCATCTTCAATGCACTGTCGATACCTTTGTTTCTGACGGTGTTGATAAAGTCTGTTGATACGGAAATATCGGCACCGATTTCAATCATGGCTTTATGGTATAGCTCAAAATGACTGGAATATTCACCACTGTTATTTGTTTCATCGGACTCTTCTTCAAGCACCAGTTCATTGATAAAGCGACGTACACTGCCGTCGCCCTGAGGAGTCCATGGGTATTGTGTGGGTGCGATGACAGACTGCAGGTATTTAATCAGTGACATAAAATCCCAGACTGAATACACATGGTGTTGCATAAACTGTTGCAGGTCTTCAATAGTGGCAACAGCCTCATAAATCGGATGGTTTTCCAGCTGTGTTTTGAATGAGGCGATTATTTGTGGTGTGATTTCTTTAGGCATAGCTAGCTCGGTTGCAGTTAGTCATTGTTTATGCTGATAGTATACAGATTAAGCTATTTTACCCTATTCGTTGAGCTTGTAACACCGGGTCTCTTGTTGGCTGGTTATTTAAGCGGCAAGTGTCATGGGTCAGACGCAAAAACTCATGTGCGACAGTAATTAGAGTCTGAATAATTCAAAATGTCTCTTTTCCTCAGCTGCCATCCAGCAATTAAGTTCCCACAAATCAGCTACTGGCTCACGAGTATATGGTTGCTCATGTAAATAACCATCTGGACCAAATTCAGGCGTCATGGTGCTATGCGTAAACTGTCTATTAATTTGTGATTGCCAGATAATCTGCCACCAGTGCTGGTGAGCACGCAGCGCGTATTCGTATTCAGCGGCTCGCGGGTCCGGTACTTGCGGGCCCTGATCGTAACCAACTCTGGCATGAATGTGTTTTATTTTATCAGCAATGGAATGAATAACATCGAGTTCGGTGTCCATTAGTCGCTCACAAACCACACACCAGTGACTGAAGTCAGCTGTTATCAAAAGCTCAGGTATTTGTTGGGAAATCCGTTGAGTTACCCATGGGTTAAAAAACGAGCGACTGCGGTGGGTTTCAAAGCTGATTTCTATATGATATTGCTTTGCAAGAGCGATAGCGCGATCAAAAAATTCCAGACTTTTCTGTTCCGGCCAGGCGTCACAGCCGCCTAGGCAGTTGGCAAATAAAGGTCTGAATGGAGCGCTGTATGACAGTTTTCTTTCAAGAGAATCCAGATGTTGCTGAAGGCTGGCCCGTCGGTCAGGTACGTAACTACCAGCAGTGGTAATTTCGGCAATATAAGAGAGCCCGGAACTTTCTAGTAATTCCAGCATGGCCTGCTGCTGTACTGGATTGTCGGGTGCGGCGGCTTCGATGCCGTGCATACCTGCGGCAAGTGTCTGCTTGATCGCTTCGTGAATTGAGCCCTGATGTCCCCACAGGGTTTTAAATAACTGTAACTGCATGTTGACTCTCAATAATGACTGATGCGGTTTTAAGAGCAAAAGTTGTACCAGTGATAAAAAGCACTGCATCCATCTTGCAAAATAAAACTGAGCTTTAATGATGCATAAGAGAAAAAACCTGCACTGTTATTGTGCGAGCGTTTATGTTTTTGTTAGATATAAAAAATATAACGGTGTTGTGGCGGAGTAGATGAGGATTTGGTCAGTTGGCATACGGATTGCAATAGTGAGTATTACTAATTTTGGTTTTAGTAATACTTATGGGGCTCATAATGAAGAAGATAGTTAAAACATTTGCAAAATCACTTTCTGCTGTTGTCATGTTGGGGGCATTCGGCATGACGTCGGCTGAACCATTAAAGATAGGTTATAGCGATTGGCCTGGCTGGGTTGCCTGGGAAGTGGGAATAGAAAAACAGTGGTTTAAAGAAGAAGGAGTTGACGTAAAGTTTGAATGGTTTGATTACGTTGCATCAATGGATGCTTTTGCAGCCGGTAAACTTGATGGTGTCGGCATGACGAATGGTGATGCGCTGGTGACTGGGGCAACCGGTGGTAAGGGCGTGATGATTCTTATGAATGATTACAGTAATGGCAATGACATGATCATTGCTAAGCCAGGTATCAGCTCTATTAAGCAGCTAAAAGGAAAAAAGATAGGTGTTGAAGTTGGTTTTGTCAGTCATCTGTTATTACTCAATGCACTTGAAAAAAATGGCATGAATGAAACTGATGTGGAGCTGGTGAATGTGCCAACTAACGAAACACCACAGGTGCTTGCATCGGGAGATGTAGATGCGATTGTTGCCTGGCAGCCAAGTTCAGGTATTGCGCTGACACAGGTACCAGGATCAAAAGCAATTTATACCAGTGAAGACGAACCAGGACTTATTTACGATATGTATGTGGTTACACCACAGAGCTATGCAAAACGTAAAGATGACTGGAAAAAAGTTATGAAAGTCTGGTATCGGATTGTTAATTATATCAACAACCCGGCTACCTTTGATGATGCAATCAGGATTATGGCGTCACGTGTTGGGCTCAAAGCTGACGAATACAAATCGTTTGTAAAAGGAACAAAAATTCTGACATTGAAAGAAGCCAAGTCATTCTTTAAGAAAGGAAAAGGATATACATCAATTTATGGTTCGACTCAGATCTCAGATGATTTCAATATTGCGAATAAAGTTTATGATAAACCACAAGATGTGGAATCCTATATTGATCCTTCATTAACATCAGGCTTGTAAAATATACAACGGATACCAGTGAAGTATTAATGATGATAATTTCTAAATTGTTTTCGGCAGGTAAAAAACTTGATGCTAAAGAACGCATTGCTTTTTCAATATTCAGTTTTTTTCTGCCGTTGCTGATCTGGAGTCTGATAAGTTATGTGCCATTTATCTGGCATCCAAAGGTCGAAGTATCTGTGCCAGGAGATGTCAGTTATTTTAAAGAAGGCTTGTTGATTGACCGTGAAGTGTTCGACAGGGAAGTTGAAACGGCGATAAAGAATTCAAAATCAATTCCAATGGGAGTACCGGCTAACCCCGTTTACTTGCCTGCGCCACATGAAGTGGCAACGGCTATGTTTTCTGCTTTTACTACAGAACCAAAACGGCGAAATGAAAAATGGTTGCATGAAAGTTTGTGGGATAGCATCCAGGTTATCTTCTGGGGTTTTTTAATATCATCATTGTTTGGTGTGCCGCTGGGCATACTTGCCGGAACTTATGATGTTTTTGCAAAATTGTTTGAACCGTTTATAGAGTTTTTTCGGTATCTTCCTGCTCCGGCATTTGGGGCGCTGGCTGTCGCTGTGCTTGGTATTTACGATGCACCAAAGATAGCAATCATATTTATTGGTACTTTCTTTCAACAGGTGCTGGTGATATCCAATACGACACGTAAGCTGGATCCTGCATTACTGGAAGCTGCTATGACGCTGGGAGCAAAACGGATTTCACTTTTGTTCAGGGTTGTTGTGCCCGGCATTATTACTCATTTGTATAAAGATTTGCGACTGCTGTTGGGCTGGGCATGGACTTACCTGATAGTAGCGGAGCTGATCGGTACGAGTTCAGGTATTACCTGGTTTATTACGCAACAGGCGCGTTATAAAAATTTCGATAATGTGTTTGCTGCCATTATTATCATCGGCATTATCGGTCTTACGACAGATTTAATACTGGCAGCAGCTGGACGCAGAATTTTTCCCTGGGAAAAAAATCAGGCGCAGGCCTGATATTTCGATGAAAGATAATGAGACTGACGATAAAAAACAGGTACAGAGTAGGTAAATAATGAATCATCTTGAATTGCCCAGTTATCTCGATCAAAGCGATATGGTGAAAGACCGATTTAATCGTATGAAGAAGCGTCCAGTGACGTTGCAGGTTAAGAATCTGTGTAAGGAGTTTGATACACCACAGGGAAAAGTTACGGCCTTAAAAAATATTAATTTTGAAACCTACAAACGTGAATTTGTTTGCGTGATAGGTCCATCAGGTTGCGGCAAGTCAACGCTGATACGAATTCTGGCTGGTCTTGAAACACATAGTTCTGGCGATGTGTTGCTTGATGGAGAAACGTTTAGCGGGCCTGGGCCTGATCGCGGTATGGTTTTTCAGGGTTATACATTGTTCCCATGGCTGACTGTTAAAGATAACGTCATGTTTGGTCTTGAGATGTCAGGTCACAGTAAAGCTAGCTGTGAAGAGCAGGCGTTTCAGTGGATAGATCTCGTTGGGCTTAGTAAATTTGCAAAATCTTATCCTCATCAACTATCAGGCGGTATGAAACAGCGTGTCGCAATCGCACGAGCATTGGCAAATCAACCACGGATTTTGTTAATGGACGAGCCGTTTGGGGCACTGGATGCACAGACTCGATCTAAGATGCAAAGTTACCTGCATGAGATCTGGAAAAATATTGATGTGACTATTTTATTTATCACTCACGATCTTGATGAGGCGGTTTATTTAGCTGACCGTGTGCTTGTACTAAAAGCCAACCCCGGTGAGGTTCAGGAAGTGATTGAAGTGCCAGTGCCACATCCGCGTTCACCGGATCAGTTATTGAACCCGGAGTTTCTGGCAACAAGAAAACGTCTTGAAGAACTAATTCACCCGCCGGTAGAAGATACTGGAATAAAGGAAGATAACTTAAATATGGTGCGTATGGTACGCGTCGATAGTGAAGTTGAGAGCGTTTTCTGATGACAGTGAAGCAAGGAGTCAGCCGTATCAGTATTTCATTATCTGAGCAGTTACTCAGAGATATGGATATTCTTGTCGAGCAGCGTGGTTTTGAAAGCAGGTCGCAGGCACTTGCCAGCATGATACAGCATCAAATTACAGAGCATCGATGTGGCTTTGGGGAAGAAATAATGGCCGGGACTATTAACCTGGTCTATGACCATTCAACACCCGGCCTGCAAAAACAACTGACTGACTTGCAACATCAGTATATCGATGAAGTGATTAGCTCATTACATGTGTACTTAATGCAGGATAAAGCCATGGAGGTGATTCTGGTTCAGGGACCTGCTGCAAAGCTGAAAATCATTGCTGAAAAGATGGAAGCCTGTCGCGGAGTAATTAACGCAAGTCTGCAATTATCAGCAGCTTTACTGCCACAGGTTCACCCATTGCCTGAGCATGGAAAAAACAGAAAAGAAAAATACAGTATTAACTGATTAAAAAACATATATACGTTCACTGGAAGGGTGAACACTGGAGATAATTTATGACAATGGCGTTATTAGAAGCAGCCCCTGGTACGGTTATATACGAGAGTCGTATTGAAGCGGCCAGTCACTGGTCAATCAGAATGCGAAAAGGTACGGTGTTGAAACTGATTGATGAAGAAGGTGGAGCAAATGTTGGTATGCTATTTTTCAATCCTGAAAATTTGTTGGAGCGATATAACGCACCCGACACGCTAAAATGTCAGCACACTTTTAATCTGAAAAAAGGCAACTGTTTGTATTCAGACATGGGCCGTGTTTTTTGCTCAATTACCGATGACAGCATAGGCTGGCATGAAACAATCTGTGGCAATAGTACAAAAAATATTGTTAAAAAAAAGTGGGGTGAGAAAACTTACCAGGATTATCATAATGGATGGAATCAGAATGGCTATGACAGCTTTCTGGTTGAGCTGGCTAAATATGGGCTGGGTAAAAAAGATATGGCCGCTAATTTGAATCTGTTTAGTTCGGTTAGTGTCGATGATATGGGTAATTTGCAGTTTAAAGAAAATAACAGCAAGGCCGGTGACTCGATTGAGCTTCGATTCGAGATGGATACACTGGTGATATTTCATACCTGCCCTCATCCGCTTAATCCTGCGTCAGAATATCCGCGTAAAGCTATTCGTTATCAGATTGTTCAGTCTGCAGAAGTAGCAGACGATGATTTCTGTAAAAATTTCCGACCTGAAAATCGCCGCGGTTTTGAAAATAACAAAATTTATCATGCAGGTGCCTGCCCGCATAACAATGCTGCTAGCCAGGACTGTTCACATGATTAAAGAAAGTCTGTTAACAGCTGATCAGGCTGTTTCACGTGAGCTGGTTGCTGCAGGTGATTATTACATTGATGTGGTTAAGAAAGGTCAGACCATCCGAATACTGGATCTGGAAGGTAATCAGGCTGCCGATACGCTTTTTTATAATGCCGATAATACAGCAGAGCGTTACAGCGCAATGGATACTATTCGTGAACAAGGTAATGTGTATTTAACGGCAGGAACAAAACTGATTTCAAATGAAGGCAATGTAATGCTGGAAATTGTGTCTGACACCTGTGGGCGCCATGACACTCTAGGTGGTGCCTGTGCGACTGAAAGTAATACGGTTCGTTATGCTTTGGATAAACAATGTATGCACGCCTGTCGTGACAGCTGGATGCTGGCAGTATCTGAGCATGAAGAGTTCGGTCTAACAAAAAGAGATATTACCCACAATATTAATTTTTTTATGAATGTGCCAGTTACAAAAGAGGGCGGCCTGACTTTTGAAGATGGTATTTCTGGTTCAGGAAAATATGTCGAGATGAAAACCTTGATGGATACGATTGTGTTGATCTCGAATTGTCCTCAGTTAAATAATCCCTGCAATGGTTACAATCCTACGCCGATTGAGGTTCTGATCTGGGATTAGGTAAAGCCGCTGTGTAAATGATAAAAATGATACGGCGGGACGACCCGCTGAAATATTTAACAGCAGGACGGCCTGCAGGACCCGATGAAAATATTATGGTTAAAAAAATACTGATTGCGAACCGCGGTGCGATCGCTAATCGAATTATCCGCACCCTGAAAAATATGCACTGCCAGTCAGTTGCAATCTATAACGATGCAGATGCAGATTCATTACACGTACAAAATGCTGATGAAAGCTACTCGTTGGGAAAAGGTCGGGCTTCTGATACCTACCTAAATCAGGATAAAATTTTTGAAATTATAAAACAAAGTGGCGCAGATGCCGTGCATCCTGGTTATGGTTTTCTCAGTGAGAATCCTGGTTTTGTAGCACGTTGTGAAGAAAACGGTATTACCTTTATTGGACCTACAACAGATCAAATGAAATCGTTTGGTCTTAAACATACTGCGCGTCAGCTGGCTGAAGATAATAATATTCCGCTTTTACCAGGGACTGATCTGCTTGACGACATAGCTGGTGCAGTCAAATCAGCTGATGAAATTGGTTATCCTGTGATGCTGAAAAGCACAGCCGGGGGCGGTGGTATCGGCATGCAACTGTGCTGGAACAGAGATGAGCTTGAAAAATCTTATGATTCAGTTCGTCGCATGGGTGAAAATAATTTTTCAAATAGCGGTGTGTTTATTGAAAAGTTTATTGAATACGCTCGTCATATTGAAGTACAGGTTTTCGGTGATGGTCAGGGTAAAGCGATTTCAATAGGTGAGCGCGATTGTTCTACCCAGCGCCGTAATCAGAAAGTCATTGAAGAAACCCCTGCGCCCAACCTTAGCGATGCAATAAGAAAAGAATTACATCAGACTGCTGTGCGATTAGTAGAGGCTGTTAATTACCGTAACGCGGGTACAGTGGAATTTGTTTATGATCAGAAAACAGATCAGTTTTACTTTCTTGAAGTCAATACCCGATTGCAGGTTGAGCACGGTGTTACCGAGCAAGTATTTAATGTAGATCTTGTTGAATGGATGGTGAAACAGGCAAGTAATGAACTTGTGGATCTTGACGAGCTTGCAGCCGGATTAAAATTATCTGGTCATGCGATTCAGGCGCGTGTTTATGCAGAAGACCCGAACAAAGATTTTCAACCGAGTGCCGGTCTACTGAGCGAAGTTAACTTTCCAGTGGCTGAGCATTTACGAATTGATCACTGGCTTGTAACTGGTATAGAGGTTTCGCCGCTATTTGATCCGATGCTTGCAAAAATTGTGGTTACTGCCAATGATCGAGAAACAGCTGTCTCTCAGTTACGTCAGGCACTATTGGAAACAAGTCTGTATGGCATCGAAACGAATATTGATTACGTTGCTGAAATTCTGGACACAGATATTTTTAAGAAAGGTGAGATTTTCACCCGTTATCTTAATGATTTTGTTACCAGACCTTGTTCGATAGACGTGATTAGTGCTGGTACCTTAACCACGATTCAGGATTACCCGGCACGCAGTGGGTACTGGAATGTTGGCGTGCCACCGTCCGGGCCGTTTGATGCTTACTCATTTAATCTGGCTAATCGATTACTGAATAATACGGATACAGCAGCGGGTCTTGAAATAACGCTGAATGGTCCGGTGTTGCGTTTTAATAACGATACTCAAATTGTACTGGCCGGTGCAGCGATGGATGCACATCTTGATGATGTTGCTGTTTCATTCTGGCAAGTGGTGGATATTAAAGCCGGGCAAACACTTAAAATTGGTAAAACACAGTCTGCCGGTGCGCGCGCCTATTTATGTGTAAAAGAAGGCTTTAACTGTCCTGATTATCTCGGTTCAAAATCAACCTTTACACTGGGTCAGTTTGGCGGCCATGCCGGTCGTGCTCTTCGGGTTGGTGATGTGCTGCATTTTAATCCGTTAAAAGAAATCACGGCAAAAAATAAGCTGCCGGCAGAACTACTGCCAGAGATTCATAATAACTGGGAATTGAGAGTGATCTATGGGCCGCATGGGTCACCGGACTTTTTTACCGACACGGATATTAAAACTTTTTTTGATACAAGCTGGGAGATTCATTACAACTCAAGCCGTACCGGTGTTCGTCTGATAGGGCCTAAACCGCAGTGGGCAAGAAGTGATGGTGGCGAAGCCGGTATGCATCCATCCAATATTCACGATAACGCTTATGCTTTTGGTACGGTTGATTTTACCGGCGACATGCCGGTGATACTTGGCCCGGATGGTCCGTCTTTGGGCGGTTTTGTTTGTCCGGCCACTGTCATTACAGCCGATCTGTGGAAGCTGGGACAGCTTAAAGCCGGTGATAAAGTAAAATTTATTCCGGTTAGTATCAGTGATGCGGTGGCATTAGAAAAAGCACAGCTTGAATCCATTAGCAGACTGGAACATATTCAGAAAATAGTTAAAGCCGAGCCGGCAGTTACGCCAGTTCTAAAACTCATCGAACAGGAAGAACACGGTTGCCAGGTAGTTTACCGGCCTTGCGGCGATAAATTTCTGTTGGTTGAGTTTGGTGAACAGGTGTTGGATATCGAACTACGGTTTCGTGTGCACGCGTTGATGCTAAGTCTGCAAAAATCAGATTATAAAGGTGTGCTTGAATTAACACCGGGTATTCGTTCGCTGCAGCTACATTATGATAGTCAGGTAATATCAGTGGATGACTTGATGGCTGTTATTGATCAAGCGATTGCGGCACTGGAAGGTATTGAAGATCTTGATGTGCCGGCTCGTGTTGTTCATATACCACTGAGCTGGGATGATGATGCCTGTCGTCAGGCGATTGAGAAATACATGCAGTCGGTGCGACACGATGCACCGTGGTGTCCGAGTAATATTGAATTTATTCGCCGGATTAACGGTCTCGATAGTATTCAACAGGTTAAAGAGATTGTATTTGATGCCAGTTATCTGGTGATGGGTCTGGGTGATGTATATCTCGGTGCTCCGGTGGCTACACCAATGGATCCCCGGCATCGTCTGGTCACAACCAAATACAATCCTGCCAGAACCTGGACGGCTGAGAACTCAGTGGGAATTGGTGGTTCGTATATGTGCGTCTATGGCATGGAAGGTCCGGGAGGTTATCAGTTTGTCGGACGTACTTTGCAAATGTGGAATCGCTACAACAAAACAAAAGAATTCACTCAGCCCTGGTTATTACGCTTTTTTGATCAGATCAGATTTTATGAAGTCAGCGCTGAAGAGCTTATACAAATTCGCTATGACTTTCCCAAAGGACGTTACGGTTTAAAAATTGAAGATACGCGTTTTAATTTGAAAGCGTATCAAGCATCTTTGTTGGAAAATGAAAGCAGTATTCAGTCATTTACAGAGCGGCGTGAAAAAGCATTTGATGAAGAGTTGCAGCGTTGGATTGAATCAGGACAGATTAATTTTGATTCCGGTCAGGGTATGGCAAATGATCAGCCTGAGGAAAATGAATTGCCGGAAAATTGCCTGGCGATTGAGAGTCCCGTTGCCGGTAATGTCTGGAAAATGCTGGTAAAGCCGGGTGATGCGGTAGCAGAAGGACAGGCAGTGGTTATTGTTGAGTCGATGAAAATGGAAATTGAAATTACCTCACCGCATGCAGGTACCGTCTTTGCTGTCAAGCGCGATGAAGGCAGTCAGGTTAATGCCGGACAGCCGTTATTAATTTTACAAGAGAATTAAAAATGAATTTGAATATTGCCCATTTGCATCAGGCCTATAAAAATAACACCCTGACACCGCGTCAGTTGGTTGCCGACATTATAACGCGAAGTCATCAGTTTACGGATCATAATATCTGGATTCACCAGTTAAGTTTGCAGGAAATTGAACCGTATCTGAAAAAACTTGAGCTTAAAAACATTGATGATTTACCGTTGTATGGCATACCGTTTGCCATTAAAGATAAT
Organism: Gammaproteobacteria bacterium; assembly: GCA_029881795.1. Classification (GTDB taxonomy): domain Bacteria; phylum Pseudomonadota; class Gammaproteobacteria; order SZUA-229; family SZUA-229; genus JAUVDT01. The sequence continues at coordinate 42,483 of JAOULX010000005.1, read as the reverse complement.
ATTAATCTTGCCGGTGTTGCAACAACAGCAGCCTGTCCTGCATTCAGTCATGTACCGGAGCAATCGGCATTTGTGGTACAGCAATTGATTAATGCCGGTGCTATTCCTATTGGTAAAACAAATCTTGATCAGTTTGCAACAGGTTTGGTTGGTGTGCGCTCGCCAGAGCCATGGGGAGCCTGTAAAAACTCATTTAATAAAGATTATATTTCCGGTGGTTCAAGTTCCGGTTCCTCAGTGTCGGTTGCGCTTGGATTGGCGAGTTTTTCTCTGGGTACCGATACCGCCGGTTCAGGACGCGTGCCGGCAGCGTTTAATAACCTGATCGGATTAAAGCCGTCAAAAGGATTGCTGAGTATGACAGGTGTTTTACCGGCCTGTCGTAGTCTTGATTGTGTCAGTATTTTTGCGCTGACAACTGATGATGCAAATAAGGTACTTGAGCAGGCGGCAGTTTATGATGTTAACGATCAGTATGCGCGAGCTGTTTCGTATGACAACAATCAGCGTCAATACGGCTTAGCCGATGATGCCTTTACTTTTGCAGTGCCAAGAGCCGAGCAGCTTGAGTTCTTTGGCGATGATTCAGCTCAGCAACTGTTTCAAAAAAGTGTAGAAAAAATGCAGGCGCTTGGTGGTATTAAGGAAGAGATTGATTTCAGTATTTTTTTAGAAGCGGCTATTTTGCTTTACCAAGGTCCGTGGGTGACAGAGCGTTATGTTGCGATTGAGGAATTAATTAGCAACCACCCAGAGGAATTATTACCGGTTATCAACACCATTATTGGCAGCGGTGAAAACAAGACAGCTGCCGATGCGTTTAAAGCGGAATATAAAATGCAGAGTTACCGTGCCAGTGCAAAACAGTTATTGGCTGGCTTTGACTTTATGATGACGCCCACTGCCGGCACTATTTATACAATAGATGAAGTCAATGCCGAGCCGATTAAAAAGAACAGTGACATGGGTTATTACACCAACTTTATGAATTTACTGGACTGTGCAGCGGTCGCTGTGCCGGCTGGTTTTCTTGATAATGGACTGCCTTGGGGAATCAGCCTGGTGAGTCTGGCGATGAGTGATCGTAAACTTTTGTCATTTGCTAATAAATGGCAGCAGCATAATCAGCTATCACCGGGTAATCTGCAGCTACCGCTGGCAGCGACCAGCGCCGCTGTCGTCAGTTTTTCTGATACCTTGCCAGTGATTGTTTGTGGTGCGCATCTTGACGGACTGGCACTTAATTGGCAGTTGAAAGAACGCGGTGCGGTCTTTGTAGAAAAAACAACATCATCCGCCGCCTACCGAATGTTTGTGATTGACGGTGCGATCGAGCGACCGGGTATGATCAGGGACAGTGAAAATGGCAGCCGTATCGATATTGAAATATGGTCTGTGCCAAAAGCCGAGTTCGGTAGTTTTGTTGCAGGTATTCCGGCGCCTCTGGGTATTGGTAAGGTTGAAACAGAAGATGGTCGCTGGTTACCGGGCTTTATTTGTGAAGGCTATGCAGCAGAAGCTGCCCGAGAAATTACAGCGCTGGGTGGCTGGCGACAATATCTGGCGAGCTAAACGCACTGGCCGAACACGGTAGAGTGAAAGCTGTCAGCAAACTATTGATTGCTGACAGTTGATGCAGTTACTTAAGCGGTACTAATTGTACCGGATGGGTTTTATCGACATCGAGTTTTGCATAGAGGTCATAAAGCGCAGCCTGCACAGCTTCTTCCAGTACCGGGTGATAAAATGGCATGGCCAGTAAATCCTGTACGGTCTGAGCATTTTGTATGGCCCAGGTCAGCATGTGAATCAGGCTTTCTGCTTTGCTGGTGCAAAGCGAAGCGCCGAGTAGTTTACCGCTGTGTTTTTCCGCATAAATACGAATCATGCCTTTATTTTTACCCATGATCAGTGCGCGTCCTACCGGGCCCATGCGCATTTCGCCGATCGCTGTGGTCGCTTCGTCGAGTTCATCAAATGATAATCCACAGCTACAGATATTGGGTTCACTGAAGGTGATTGCCATCGGGGTTTTTTGCTGGTAAGCGGTTATCTTTCCACTGGCAGCGTTGATGCCTGCGACCCGGCCCTCGTGTCCGGCTTCGTGCAGAATCGGCCGGCTGCCATTGACATCACCGGCAATAAAAATGTGACTGCTACCGCATTGTGCTGTGGTCGGGTCGTAAAGCGGAATGCCGTTTTCGTTGAGTTCAAGACTGGTGTTTTCTAAGCCGAGGTTTTTAAGGTTAGGGCTGCGGCCAATACTAACTAACACTTTTTCAACTTCGATACTGTTGTCACCAGCTGTAATTTTTAATTTTCCATTGTCTGCTTCGGTGATGTCTGCAGCTGAACCCAGCCACATCGTCATTTCATTGCCGATGGTATCAATCGCCACTTTATTAATAACCGGGTCCTTGATATCAGAAATGATCTCTTGCTGATCGATACCGACAACTTTTACGCCAAGCCGGTTTAGCGACTGCCCGAGCTCTAATCCAATTACGCCCATGCCGATGATGGCCATGCTTTGTGGCAGTGTTTCCAGTTCAAAAAAATCATCGGTGGTGAGAATACGGTCGCCAAATTTTTTCCAGGCCTCAGGAAATACCGGGCTGGAACCGGTAGCAATTATGATGTTATCAGCGCTGACGGTTTCGCCGTCGATCTCTAGTGTGTTGTCGGAACTAAAGCGGGCATAACTTTCGATCAGCTTGCCGGCTTCTTCTATTGGTTCCATTGAACCGAAGACCATGTCGACAAATGTATCGCGCAGATCCTGTACATGTTCCATCGCTTCAGCATCATCTATGCTGAGCTGATCACCGTTGTTGATACCTTCGCGTTCAAACAAGTTGCGGCGGTGAAAGTCTTCGGCGATTTGAATCAGGACTTTGGACGGCATGCAACCAACCCGGGCACAGGTAGTGCCAAGTTCACCGCCATCGACGATGAGGTAGTTATCGGTGAAGCGGCGAACCTGGTGTACCGCTGACAGACCGGCGCTGCCCGCTCCGATGATCGCGACATCTACGTGTTTTTGCATGGCTGATACCTGTGTTGTTTGAGTCAGGCGACAAATGATACCTTGTCTGTATTCTGAGTTACAGGTTTTTAGAGCGCAGTACCAGCAGCTTTTCGGTCTGCATATCGCGGAAAGTGTGGGGAATACCACCGACACCGAGGCCGGATTGTTTGAGACCTGCGAACGGCATCCAGTCGACCCTGAAAGCGGTGTGGTCATTAATCATAAGCGCGGATGCATTTATGTTTTTATAAACGTGCATTGCCGTATCAATGTTGCTAGTGCAAACAGCGGCCTGGAAGGCAAAAGGAAGTGCGTTGGCTTGTGCTATCGCATCATTGATATCTTCGTAGGCATAAACAGCGATCACCGGGCCGAAGATTTCATTAACCGAGACTTTGCTGCTGCGGTCAGGCTGATAAAGTACGGTGGCAGGATAACAACTGTCACTGATGGCTTTACCGCCGGCAAGACATTCAGCGCCCTCACTGATGGCTTCATTGACCCAATCACTGATGCGCCGTGTTTCCTGTGGCCTAATTAGCGGGCCGATTTCAGTGCTTGCCAGCATCGGATCACCGATCGTCATATTGTTACCGAGCTCGGCGAGCCGTTGTGCGACCTCGCGGGCAACCGAAGCCTCGGCAAAGACCCGTTGCACCGAAACACAGACCTGGCCGGCATGGTAAAAGCCACCTTTCGCAAGCAGTGGCAGTACATCATCTAAATCGGCATCGGCGGCAATAATGACCGGAGCCACTCCGCCGTGTTCCAGCGCGCAGCGGGTGCCGGCTGCCAGTTGTGAGCGCAGCATCCAGCCCACTTTGGCGCTGCCGATAAAACTAAAAAAACCGACCCGTGGATCGGTGACTAACTGTGTTGCAACGGTTAAGTCACTGACGACCAGCGCCTGGCAATATTCTGCGGGCAAGCCGGCTTCGCGAAAAATATTGATCAGATCAAAACACGATAGTGGTGTGTCCTCAGCAGGTTTGATAATGACGGGACATCCGGCTGCGAGTGCAGGGCCGATCTGATGAACAATTAAATTTAGCGGGTGATTGAAAGCGCTGACAGCTACTACCACGCCAATCGGTTCACGGCGTGTCATTGCCAGTCGGTTAGCGGAGCTGGCGTTAATACTCATCGGAATTTCTTCGCCGTGATTATTACGCATTAACTCAATGCAGTTTTTGATCCCATCAATCGCACGGGTCACTTCAATTCGTGAATCAAGCAGCGGTTTGCCGCCTTCCTGTGCAGCATTCAGGGCCAGCTCTTCGGCGCTTTGCAGCATGATCTCGGCAGCGCTTTCAAAAATTTCGATACGACGGGCAACCGGTAGCCAGTCTTGTTTGTTTTTAAACAGTGCATCAGCGGTTTCTAAGGCGGATTCAACAGCAGCCGGACCTGCTGTATCAACACTGGCAATTAATTCGGCATCAAAAGCAGCTTTAACTTCCAGCAGGCCGGCAGCGGCTATCTGCTGATCTGCAATCATTAGTGGATAATGTTTGCTCATAATAGTTCCCTGTATGCTGAGTCTGTTAATTCATTCTGCGATCAGTGTTTAAGTCCCTTGCCGGAGTTCAGTAAATGCAGCGAGAACATAAACAGCGCAATGATAAAACCGATGATAATGATGAAGGCATGGCTTAAAGAAATATCGCTGACGCCAAGTAAACCGTAGCGAAAAGCGTTAATCATATAAAGTATCGGGTTGATTAACGAAACCTGTTGCCAGAACTCCGGTAACATCTGGATCGAATAAAATATCCCACCTAGATAGGTTAACGGTGTCAGTACAAAGGTCGGGATAATGGTTATGTCATCAAAACTGTTGGCGTAAATGGCGTTGATAATGCCGGCCAGCGAAAACAGTGTCGAGGTTAATAAAAAAACAATAATGGTAATGAGGTAGCTGTGGATATGTAAGTCACTAAAAAAAAGTGAGACCACTAATACCGACAGCCCGACGATAACACCGCGTGCAATGCCGCCAGAAATAAAACCGATTAAAATAAGGTAATTGGGCAGAGGCGATATCAGCATTTCTTCAATGTTTCGCTGAAACTTCGAGCCATAAAAAGACGATACCACGTTGGCGTATGAGTTACTGATCAGCGCCATTAATACCAGCCCCGGCACTATAAACTGCATATAGGTAAATTCACCGATGTTACCGATTTGCGAACCGATAAGGTTGCCAAAGATTACAAAATACAGGGCCACGGTAATCACTGGTGGGATCAGTGTCTGAACCCAGATGCGCATAAATCGCAGGTATTCTTTTATTACAATGGTTTTAAAAGCAACAAACTGTTCGCTAAAGGTCATGGTGATTACGGGTTCCGTTTAAGGTTTGTTGCGGGCTTGTGTTTGATCATCAAGCACGTTTAAAAACAGCTGTTCAAGCCGATTGGTTTTGTTGCGCATGCTCATTACATCGATGCCATGTCTGGAGAGTGCATCGAACAGGTCATTGAGGCTGTGTGTTTTGGCAATATTGACTTCGATGGTGCTGTTATCGATCAGTATCATTTCGCAGCCTTCAACCGAGTCCGGTATCTTATGGTCATTGGTGTTGAGGTCGAGCACAAAGGTTTCGTTGTTGAGACTCGATAGTAGTGATTTCATATCGGTCTGTTCTTTGGTGACGCCTTTATCAATGATTGCAATACGGTTGCATAAACTTTCTGCTTCTTCCAGATAGTGCGTAGTCAGAATGATGGTCACGCCTTCATTATTAATCTGCTTCAAAAAGTCCCACATTGAACGACGTATTTCTATATCAACGCCGGCGGTAGGTTCGTCCAGTATCAGTAACCTGGGTTCATGCACCAGTGCGCGGGCAATCATTAAGCGGCGTTTCATGCCGCCGCTCAGCTCACGAGCCATTTCACGGCGTTTATCCCAGAGTTGCAATTGCTTCAAATATTTTTCGGCACGTTGTTTGGCAAGCGAACGGGGAATGCCGTAATAACCGGCCTGATTGATCAGGATTTCTTCGAGTGGCTCAAACACATTGAAATTAAATTCCTGCGGAACCAGACCGATGCAGGATTTAGCCAGACTGGTTTGAGTATTGATGTCGTAACCAAACACACTGACTTCACCGCTGGTTTTATTGACCAGAGAGCTGATGATGCCAATGGTGGTGGATTTACCGGCGCCGTTAGCACCCAGCAAGGCAAAGAAATCACCTTGCTCGACCTCAAGGTTGACGCCTTTGAGAGCGCTAAAGCCGTTAGGGTAGGTTTTGTGAAGATTATTAATACTAAGAGCTTTCATGAATATCCGTGATCTGTATTGTCCCTGAATCATAAGTTATATCGGCAGTTTTGTCATAATCAAGTGGGTTTATTGTTATCGATAAACAAATTCATAGGGTAAAATTTTGCATTAGTCAGACGACTGTCTTATATTTGTGTGATCAAATAATAAACAGGAGAATGAAAGATGAGCAAATCACTCGGTATTATCGCTACTAAGGGCACACTGGACTGGGCCTATCCGCCATTTATTCTATCGTCTACGGCAGCGGCACTGGGATATGATGTGAAGATATTCTTTACCTTTTATGGTCTTGAGCTGATGAAAAAAAAGCTGGATCTAAAGGTGTCATCACTTGGTAACCCGGGCATGCCAATGCCGATGCCAGTTCCGGTTTTACTGCAGGCAGTGCCGGGTATGCAAAGCATGATGACGGTGATGATGAAGAAAAAAATGAAATCGAAAGGGGTGGCCTCGATCGAAGAGCTGCGTGATCTTTGTATTGAAGCAGAGGTATCGATGATGGCTTGTCAGATGACGGTTGATTTATTTGACTATGACAATTCAGAGTTTATTGATGAGGCGGACTATGGTGGGGCCGCAGCCTTTTTTGAATTTGCCGGTGAAACGGATGTCTGTTTGTTTATCTGATTTAATACTGCCAGATCATGATTATGCATATAATATGCGTCATCATGTTTAACGCGGATTGATAGCTAATGAATCAACAGGGATTGAATAATAAAGAACTGATCGTTGAGGCGGCAGACCAGCTCTTTTATCAGTATGGCTATAGTCAGACTTCATTCAGTGATATTTCTGATAAAGCGGGTATCCCAAGGGGGAATTTCTATTATTATTTTAAAACCAAGGATGACATTCTGACCGCAGTGTTAACGCAGCGTCATCAGCTGATAAAACAGTTGCTGCAAGACTGTGAAAATTATTCGAATGATGTTAAAGCGCAGCTGATTTATCTGCTGGAAGTTCTGCTTCGAGATGAAGAAAATATTGTTAAATACGGTTGCCCTGTTGGCACAATAAGTTCGGAGTTAAGTAAATCATCTGTAAATTTGCAGATGCAGGTAACGGATATTTTTGAAACGCTACGGCAATGGATCGAGATAAAAATGTTAGCGGCTGGTTTAGCCGAAAGATCAAAATCATTATCAATGGAAATGTTAGCACGTTTACAGGGTGTAACAGTGCTTGCAAATGTTTACCATGATATTGATTTTTTACGCCAGAGTATACAACAACATAAACAGTGGTTGACGGATTTGCTTAATGCAAACTGAGCTTTAAACACTGAGTAACAAGCAGGTGAGTATGAAACAAGCTGAGAAAAAAACGCTGCATCCGTATGCAGAAAAATTCCGCGGGCTGTTTTACGGTATGACGAAATGGCCTGAACTCGATCAGCTCTGGACTAATGTTAAAAAGCAGATAGATGACGGCTGGTTTATTTATGCAGTTGGTGATGAGGTGCCTGCCGAGACGAAAGATGCCGAATCAGTGCTCAGGTTTGTCGATGAAATTGATCAGTTGCTGCGCAAAGAACATGATGAAGATTATTGCGGCATTGTTTATGTTGATAATGCCGAAAAACCTGCATTTATAAAAATTTTTGATCCCAATAATCTGGGGGTTAGCTGTGGTTTCAGTGACAATCCACCTTTACCCGGCTGGGTCATGAGTAAGATGGCACCCTGTGATTTGCAGCAGGCTTTCCCACCACCAAAATCACGTCAGCGCTGGTGGAATAAAATATTTTCATCGTGACTGTACGGCAATTTCTTTTTAAGAACTGCCATTTATGAACTGTATCTTGCGCCTAATACAATACCCTGTTGTTGTAACTGCTGTAGTGCCTGATGACCGGCTGTGATGATAAAGTCAGGTTGCTCACTCTGCAGTTCTTCGGCAATTTGCTGCAGTGCTTGCTGTCCGCTCAGTGTTTTGTTTTCATTCAGTAGTTGCAGCAGTCGGGCGGTTACCGGGTTAACTTCCATGAACTCGACTTTGTCGTTGCGATTACGATAAACAATCAAATGCGTCGCCGTTGATGGCTTGCAGTCAAGCACGAAGTCGCTACCCAGTTTATGTACCGGGTAGTGATAGCTTAAAACAAGGGCCAGCGGTGAGATAACCGGGCAGTTAAGAAGTAAGTCGCCGTTGGGGTCAATATTACTGAGGTCGGTTTGCTGCTCCGAGATCATTAATGCCAGCTCTACCCATTCATAATGTGCAAGTTCGTGTAAATACACAGGGTCTTCCGGCTGTGGTATCCGTTCATTCTGCAGGTAAGACAGAAACTCCTGAGATATTTCAAGAAACAGCGGGGTTTGGCAGCGGTGTTTAATAAAAAAATCACGCACCATTTTATGCCAGTGCTGATCACTGTAAATGGTTTTTAATACCGGGAAGGCGGAGCTGATGAAGCCTTCGATATTATTGTAAAAAAGTTCGCGGTATATATTCATTCGGCGTTCTTCAACGCCGGCCGGAGTCTGCGTGTTTTCAGGGTCGCGGATGTTAGCCGTAAACTCGAATTGCTTCTGTATAAACACCGCTTGTTGTTTAAGCATGAATCTTAGCTGGCTGATTGGTTGCGCTTGTCGGCGCGCTGTATTTATTTTGCAAAGCGCTTATTTGCCCGACTTCATCCAGTAACTGCGCGACCGGTGGAATATTAAAATCACGTTCTAGTAGTGTAGGGAATACACCGAATTCTTTATAAGCCGCTTCAAGCAGATGCCAGACCGAATCAATGACATCGGCACCATGCGTATCGACAATTAAATCATCGGCTTCATTGTAATGGCCGGCAATATGGCCGTAGGCAATACGCTGACCCGGCAGTTGTTTTAAAAACGCTGTCGCATCATAAGAGTGGTTAACAGAATTTACATAGATATTATTAACATCGAGCAGCAACTCACAGTCTGCTTCAGAAATAACAGCATTAATAAATTCGATCTCAGATAATTCCTGACCCACAGTGGCATAGTAAGAAACGTTTTCTATTGCCATGCGCTGCCCGATAATATCCTGAACCTGACGGATACGTTTGGCAACATAATGTACTGCTTCTTCAGTAAAGGGAATAGGCATCAGGTCGTACATATGTCCGTCGTCAGAACAGTAACTTAAATGCTCTGAATAGCATTTGATGTCATGATGTTTGATAAATCGGGCGATGTCTTTAACAAAGTCGGTATCAAGTTTTGTGGGGCCGCCAATCGACAATGATAAGCCATGCGCGACAAAATCATGTTGTTCTGTCATTTGCCGAAATTTTTTTGCATAAGCACCGCCCATGCCAAGCCAGTTTTCCGGCGCGACTTCCATGAAACCAAGCGAGCTTAAATCTGCCTGCATCATTTCGTCCATGATTTCGCGACGTAAGCCGAGGCCGGCATCCTGCACCGGGAATGTTTTATTTGAGTTGTCTATCATAAATATTTTTTAGCAATAAAGTGATCGATGCTGGCACGACCTGGGCCGATAAATAATAAAGGCAATAATAACACCAGATACATTAATGGCAGTTTAAAGCCGTTGCTGCAGACATTGTATCCGCTGTCGGCATGAACGCTATACCAGGCGACCAGATCAAGAATGATGAGTGAGAGTGCTGAAAAGCGTGTTGCGAATCCGACAGCAATGGCGACTGATCCCAGAATTTCAGACCAGGTTGCCAAAAACCAGCTGATATCAGTATGTAGCAGATTAAATGGAAATGGAAACTGATCCTGAATCTGGCTGAACCAGTTCTGACCTTTGAATTTTTCAATGCCGGCATCGAAAAACTCATAGGCAATCAGCAGGCGAATGGCTAATAAGGGAAGAAACTCACCAATAGTGTTAAGTTTTTCTATTGTCCTGTCCATAAGATCAATTATTTTATCCACATCTCGCTCCGCTTTTTTTTAAGTTAAACGTATGACTCAATAGTCTGTTCAGAGTTCAGTCTTGTTGCTTTAGGTGGCTGATATTATCGGCGGCAGGCTGTGCCACAATATCAGGATAGACCTCATTGAGTGGTACTGAGAAGCCTGTATGCTGCACGATACGGGCGTGTATTCGACGCAGTTCGCGTGGTGAATGAACGCCGACTGAATGGCTGATAATACAGACTTCATGTACCAAATTTTCGACAAAGTTTTTGACTCGTTCAGACTTGATGTTTACATCAAGGCCTTTCTGTAAATTTTTCTTGTGTGTGGTAATGCCAGTGGGGCAGGTGTTTTTATTGCACTGCAGGGCCTGAATGCAGCCCAGAGCAAACATAAAACCGCGGGCAGAGCTGATAAAGTCGGCACCGACGCAAAGTGCCCAGGCAACATTGGCAGGATTGATTAATTTGCCGGAAGCAATGACTTTAATACGCGAGCGTAATGCGTGTCGGTTTAACGCATCGATCAGCAGCGGCAGGCTTTCTGAAATTGGCAGGCCGACATAGTCAATTAGGCTCATGGGTGCTGCGCCGGTGCCACCATCTGCGCTATCAAGAGTGATAAAATCAGGTGCTGATTGCTGGCCGCGCTGGTTAATCGCATTGAATAATTCATCAAGCCAGTCATAAGAGCCCAGAACAATTTTAAAACCTACCGGTTTGCCGGTGACGTTTCTGACCCGCTCGATCATATCGAGCAGATCGTCAATACTGTTAATATCCGGGTGACGGTTGGGGCTGATTGAATCAATGCCCTGAGGAATTCCTCTGATCTGGGCAATTTCTTCGGTGACCTTGTTACCCGGTAAAATGCCACCCTTGCCCGGTTTGGCTCCCTGGCTCATTTTTATTTCGAACATTTTAACCTGTTCATGCCTGGCAATATTACGCAGCTTGTCATCCGACAGATTGCCGGCGTCGTCACGCACACCGTATTTGGCAGTGCCAATTTGAAAGACAATGTCAGCTCCGCCTCTGAGGTGATAGGGTGATAAACCGCCTTCGCCGGTGTTGAGCCAGCAGCCGGCTTTTTTGGCGCCTTTTGATAAGGCTAGTACAGCTGGTTTGGAGATAGCACCGTAGCTCATGCCGGAAATATTGAGGATTGAATGCGCGCAATAAGGTTGTCTGCAATCACTGCCAATAATAACCGGCTCCGGTTCGGCGGCGGCGTCGGCTAATGTCGGAAAAGGACAGTTCACAAAAAAAACGCTGCCGACAGGTTTCAGATCACGGGTTGAACCGAAAGCAACGGTATTGCTGAGATTCTTGGCGGCACGATAAACCCAGGATCTTTCGGCGCGATTAAAAGGCAGTTCTTCGCGGTCGGCAGAGAAAAAGTACTGACGAAAGAAGGTGCCGATATGTTCAAACATGTAGCGGAAGTGACCGATAACGGGATAGTTTCTGCGGATGGCCTGTTTGCTCTGAAAAATATCCAGAAAATAAGTGATGATTATAACGAGAGCCAGAATGCCGATAATAAAAATAAATACGATGGCAAAGTAGTTGAGTATGGTAACCATTAGCTCATGATTAAACATTGAGTAGTCCTTTATAATCTTTTATATAAACTTGGATTGGTGCTTACATCTTTATCGTCTAAATTGGGCAAATCAAATCACCCAGTTTCTGGGTTAATTTCATGTTTTCAGAATAATCAACCGGACAGTCGATAATCACCACCGTGTTATCTTTAATGGCTTGTTGAATAGTCGGCAACAGTTCCTGTGTTTGTTTGATGCGGTAGCCTTTGGCACCAAAGGATTCTGCCAGTTTGACGAAATCGGGGTTATTGAAATGGACGTTGCTTTCACGCCCAAACTGGGCTTCCTGTTTCCATTTGATCAGGCCATAATTTGAATCATTCCAGACTATCACCACGATGGGTGTGTTGATTCGCATCGCGGTTTCAAGTTCCTGCACATTCATTAAAAAACCGGCATCACCTGTGATTGCGATGGCGGCACTGTCTGGTCGGGCCAGTTTTGCTGCGATGGCACCCGGTAATGCAATGCCCATTGCAGCAAAACCGTTGGAGATGATGCAGGTATTGCTGGCTTCTGACTGAAACATTCGTGCCATCCACATTTTATGGGCACCGACATCGCTGATAACAACATCGTCATCAGCTACAGCCTGACGTAAATCCCAGATGATTTTCTGTGGTTTAAGCGGGAACTCGATATCATTTGCATGCTGGCTGAATTCTTCTTCTATGGTCTGTTTCAGATTGTCGCTGTGAGTGATGTCAGCAGCAGTGGTTTCATCAGCCAGTTCATTTAATGACTGCACGATATCACCAATAATGCCGGTTTCAACAATATAGTGACTGTCAACTTCTGCTGGCATTGAGTCAATGTGAATAATGCTGTGGCGGTTGTCCGGGTTCCACAAATAGGGGTGGTATTCAACCATGTCATAGCCCACGCAAATAATCACATCAGCGCGGTCGATACCGCAGGACACGAAATCACGGGCCTGCAATCCCACCGTGCCGATACACAAGGGATGAGAGAAAGGAATCACGCCTTTGGCCATAAAGGTATTGGCGACCGGGATATGCAGGGCTTCCGCGAAGCCGATCAGCGAGTTTTCTGCTCTGGCTCGTATCACGCCATTGCCAGCCATGATGATGGGGTATTTGGCATGAGCGATAATGTCCGCTGCCTGTTTGACCTTGTCGGCACGTGGTGCGGGTAAGCTGGCTTGCTGAACTTTAAGCGGCTGCAATGCTGCAATATCCATCTCGGCGATATTCTCGGGGAAGTCGATAAAACTACAACCCGGTTTTTCAGCTTCTGCGACTTTGAAAGCTTTGCGAACGATCTCAGGAATGACTTCGGGTTCACGAATCTGCGTGCTGTATTTAGTGATCGGTGCAAATAAATTGACCAGATCAAGTATCTGATGGCTTTCCTTGTGCATACGTGTGGTCGAACCCTGGCCGGCGATGGCGACTACCGGTGAGTGGTCCATATTAGCATCGGCAACACCGGTTACAAGGTTGGTGGCACCGGGCCCGAGTGTGGCCAGACAGACTCCGGCTTTGCCGGTTAGTCGACCATAGACGTCAGCCATGAACGCTGCGCCTTGTTCATGGCGTGTGAGAATAAATTTAATAGGGCTGGAGAGCAGTGAGTCCATCACATCGAGGTTCTCCTCGCCGGGGATGCCGAATATATATTCGACTTTTTCGTTTTCCAGACATTTTACAAACAAATCTGACGCTTTCATTCGCTATCCTTGAAAAATACGTTATCAGTTTGTTAAATAATAGTTGTTAATAACAAAAAAAGCCCTGATAAACAGGGCTTTTTTTGCTGGTAAGTCTCGGTGTTATTTCATGCCTCCGCATTTACCTTCACCGCATTTGCCTTCGCTGCTGTCTTTTTTCATGCTGCCACCACACTTGCCTTCACCGCACTTTCCTTCATTGCTGTCTTTTTTCGTGCTGCCGCCACATTTACCTTCACCGCACTTTCCTTCGTTGCTATCTTTTTGCATACCGCCGCCGCATTTACCTTCACCACATTTACCTTCGGCAAGCTGCAGTGATTGTGCTGATAGTTTGTTCATGCTGAACGGGTTATTGTCTGCCAGTACCTGAGGTGAAGCGGCCAGACTGATAGCGATTGAGGTGCCGGCTAAAAGTGCGGCAGTTCTGATGGTGTTTTTCATTTGAGTATCCTTAATTTTTATAAAATAGTCAGCTTTAAAGACAGCGTTGGGCAAATCAAGTTCATTAAATTCAGCTATTCAGCAGTTTTGTCAGGCAATTAATATAATTTTGTTCGTCGGGAGCGCTGTTGTTTTGCTGCGCGGTCCATAACATCTCGGTTAAACAGTCCATAATCTGGTGTTCGGCATCATGAGAGTTACCGTGTTTTTTACACAGGGCCTGATAACAGCGGGCCAGTATGGCGGGGCGGTTGGTCGCAATTTGTTCACGGATGCCCAGATGTAATCCCATGTGCATAAAAGGGTTAACTTCATTTTCGGCAAAAAACTCTTTGTGTAAAGCGGCCTCGTTTGCAAACATCACATGGTATTCAGGGTGTTCGCTGATCACTTGTGAAATGAGCTGCTCCATCGGCTCAAGTGGCATTTTACTAATGGTTTTTTGCCAGATCTCGAAATACGTCCGGCGTAGTTTGGTGCGGTCATTGCTGTAGAACATGAAATTTATCAGTCTTAAATTGAATGTGTCTGCCAAGTTTACCAGAACTGACGGTGTTTGGTTTAATCGCTGTATATTACGGGGCAGTGGCTTCAGATGCTGCAAGTCGTTAAGACTTAAACAGGCTGACTGTCTTCAGTGCTCTGGTGTGTCAGTTGCTTGACAACCTGATCAGCCGGCAGTGGTTTGCTGAATAAATAGCCCTGCAATTCATCACATTGCTGCTCCCGCAAAAACGTCATTTGATTGTTATTTTCGACACCTTCTGCAATCAGCCGCAGGTTGAGACTTTTGGCCAGTGCAATAATTGCTGTGGTGATCGCGGTATCCTTGCTATTGGTGTCCAGGTCTTTGATAAATGAGCGGTCTATTTTTAAGAAATCGACTGGGAAATTCTTAAGGTAACTGAGGGATGAGTAGCCAGAACCAAAGTCATCAATCGATAGTTTTACGCCGATTTCTTTTAGCAGGTGCATGGTCGCAATCGCATGCTCGGTATTATCAATAAACATGGTTTCGGTTAATTCAAGCTCCAGGTGTTCAGCTTTAAGGCCGGACTCGGACAGAGCTGATTTTACCGTACTGAGCAAACTGGGATTACGAAACTGCTTTGCCGACACATTGACTGACAGGCGTAATGCTGGAATCCCCTGTTTGAGCCAGTGCTGTGCCTGTTGGCAGGCTGTACGGATTACCCAGCTGCCGACCTCGTAAATTAAACCGGTATCTTCCAGTAAAGGGATAAAGTGATCCGGGGTGATCAGGCCTTTAGTGGGATGATTCCAGCGAATCAGAGCTTCCAGACTGCAGGTTTGTAAAGTATCGGCGCTGACCTTGGTCTGATAATACAGAGTGAATTCATTGTTCTGTAGTGCATGCTGTAAATCGGTTTCAAGCTGAAATCGTTCATTGGCGCGGGTGTTCATTTCTTCAACATAAAACTCAAAATGATTCTGATTGACTTTTTTTGCCTGATACATGGCAATGTCAGCTTCATTGAGTAATGAGTCGGCACTGTTATCGGCCTTCGGGAAAATGGTAATGCCGATACTGATATTGATGATGACTTCATATTCATTAAGCATGACCGGTTTGGCCATTTCCTGAAGCACTCTGCGTGCTACATTGGAGGCTGTCTCGGGTGATTTCAGATCTTCCAGAATTATGACGAATTCATCGCCGCTGAGGCGGAACACAAGATCGGTTTCTCGCAGACAGGACTGAATGCGTTGTGCGACGATTTTTAGCAAGGTGTCACCGGCATCATGTCCGAGGCTGTCATTAACCAGCTTAAAGCGATCCAGGTCAAGAAATAATAGAGCGCCACTTTCTGAATGGCGAACCGCACGTTTTATCGCTTCATCAATGCGTTCGATAAAAGCATGACGATTTGGCAGTTCTGTCAGGCTGTCGTGATAGGCCTGGAAGCGCATTTTTTCTTCGTTGGCTTCACGCTCAAGATTTTGCAGTCTGATGATGCAGTCGGCTCTGCGCACAATCAGGTATAAAAAAATATAAAGTACACCGAGTGCAGCCAGTACCCCGAGTATGATTTTCTGCTGCGTCGAATCCATATGCTCGACCAGCGGAGTTACATCGGAATAAACCTCAAACACGGCCTTGATGCGTTGTTGACTGTCATGGATTGGAATGTATGACGAAATCAGATTGCGATCGACTATAACTTTCTCAAAAGCATAGAACTCATTTCTGAACGTAATTTCACTGGCTGGGGTGCCAGATTTAGCCTGTAAAAAGCCCGGGTTCTGACTTTTGTCGCTGCCAATTTGGCTGGGATCGGTAGAGAAAATAGTGAGCCCGTTGAGGTTGTATATTTTGACTTTTACAATAGTGGTATTTTTCATGCGCGAGCGCATGATCTGCTGTAATGCTTTTAATTCTGAGCGGGATTTAATGTCATTAGCTGAGAGCTGTGAGGCGTCTGTAAAAAAAACATCAAACTGTTGCCAGACAGAATTTGCAAAACTGTGGGTAAGGTCGGTGTTAGCGCGGGTCTGGTTTTCCATCAGGGTCTGTAAGGCCAGCTGATTAAAGAATAGCGACAAGATAAAGACGGCAATGCCGATACCAATCAGGCTGGCAATGGAATAATAACGGTTCAGTTTAAACATTAGTGACGGACTCTCGTATATTTTTAGACGGTCTTCTGAGGTGACCTATCAAGTCCTTATTGATATGCGCTGATAGTCTCTAACTATAGGCGATGAGGCAAAAATATCAAGCGTATTTACTGCGCATTCAGGCTAAACCGAAGTCAGTATATCCCGCTAAGCAGGTGCAGAGCTTGACAGTCTGACGCTATAAAAAAGCAGCCTGATGCGGCTGTGGGTAGTTTGCTGTCGCCGACCGGATTTAGTCAGAAGTCTTTTGTCTGAATTCACATAAATCTTCAATCAAACAGGAGCCGCAGCGGGGTTTTCTGGCTACGCAGGTGTAGCGGCCTAACAGAATTAACCAGTGATGGGCGTTAACCATGAATTCATCAGGAATGAATTTGAGTAATTTCTTTTCCACCTCAAGAACATTTTTGCCGGGGGCAATTTTTGTGCGGTTGGAGACCCGAAAGATATGCGTATCGACAGCCATGACCGGGTGACCAAAAGCCGTGTTGCGGACCACATTGGCGGTTTTTCTGCCGACCCCGGGCAGTGCTTCCAGCGCCTGCTGGTCATCGGGAACTTCACTGCCATGCAGCTCAATAAGCAGCTGGCAAGTTTTCATGATGTTTTCGGCTTTGCTGTTATACAGGCCGATGGTTTTAATGTACTTTTTTAAACCATCCAGCCCTAAAGCCAGTATTGCCTCAGGTGTGTTGGCCACCGGAAACATGATATCAGTGGCCTTATTAACGCCTTTATCAGTCGACTGTGCGGATAATAATACGGCAATTAATAGTTCAAACGTGGTGCTGTAATGTAATTCGGTTTCAGGCTGAGGATTATCATCTCGCAGTCTGGAAAAAATCTGGTAACGTTTACTGGCATTCATGCAGTTGAGCTGTTCTCGATAACTGGTTGCAGTTTAACAGTCTGATGTTTGGTTTTTCTGAGTTCGATATAGTTTTTGCCGGCAATTAATAAACCTAAACCAATAAAAGCGCCCGGTGGTAAAACTGCCAGCAGAAAGCCGCGATAACCGTCAGCAAATGACAGTGTCCAGCTCCGGGCTGTTTCACCGAACATCAAATAAGAATGGTCAAGTAATGTGCCGAAGCCAATCAGTTCGCGTAACCCACCGAGCACGACCAGAACCAGCAGAAAACCAGCGCCCATCATAAAGCCATCAATAACAGAGGGCAGTACCGGGTTCTTTGCAGCAAACGATTCAGCACGCGCTATGATGGAGCAGTTGGTAACAATCAGAGGTATGAAGATACCAAGAATATTATAAAGGCCGGGCACCCAGGCATGCATCAGCATTTCAATAATGGTAACGATAGAGGCAATGATTAAAACAAAAACAGGAATACGAATTTCAGGTCTTACCCAGTGGCGGATAGCAGAGACACTGGCATTCGACAGGATTAAGGTCAGCAAGGTTGCAAGACCTAAACCGAGGCCGTTAATAAAGGTGCCGGTTACGGCTAGCAGAGGACATAAACCGAGCAACTGTACCAGTGCAACGTTATTGGTCCATAAACCATCCTGACTGATTTTTTGATAATCGGCAGACATATTTATTCCTTGGGGCTAACGGGTTTAGTAGTGGCCTGCAACAGAACGGCTTTGTGTTGCTGGTAATAGAGCAGCGTATTATGTACTGCATTGACAACCGCTCGCGGCGTGATAGTGGCACCGGTAAACTGGTCAAAATAGCCGCCGTCTCTTTTTACCTTCCACTGTTTTTCTGTCAGGCTGCTGAGTGAATGCTGATTAAAATTTAAAATCCATGAACTGCGATTTTCATCAATCGCATCACCCAGACCCGGTGTTTCTTTATGCCTGACGACTCGTACGCCAGCAATTGAACCATCGGTGTAGACGCCGATCAGTAAATAAATTTTACCGTTGTAACCATTGTTTGCAATGACATTAAAAATAAAGGCCACGGTATCGGTGTTTTTAGTGGCAGAGTATGCGCGGCTGGTTTTTGTTGTTCCCAGTAGCTGATGCGGTGCGATAGAAATGGCTGAGCTGGCCAGGTCATTATCATATCGCTGTGCCGGTAACAGGCTCTTTAAACTATGCAGCAGCATCATTTTGTCGTTTACACGGATCTGACTTGCGGTGCTTTGCTCGGTGTACGATACCAGACCGCCGCCAATCGCTGCAAACAGAGTCAGTACCAGTGCGGTGATTAAAACTTGCCTGTTCATGACTGATCTCGCTTGCCGAATGCTGCAGGTACGGTGTAATAATCAATCAGTGGTGCTGCCATGTTCATTAATAAAACCGCGAAGGCGATACCGTCAGGATAGCCTCCCCACTGACGAATGATGTAAATAAAGACACCGATACCCGCGCCAAAAATAATTCTGCCGCGCGGTGTGGTGCTGGCAGAAACCGGATCGGTGGCAATAAAGAAAGCAGCAAGCATAATGCCGCCGCTTAACAGATGAGTCGATGGTGACAGGTATTGTTCGCTGTCGATGAGATAAAAGAGCAGTGAAAGCAGGCTTAAGCTGCTGATCAGGCCCAGTGGAATACGCCAGTCAATAATACGATTTTTAAATAACCAGAGACCGCCTGCAAGATAACACAGGTTGATCCACTCCCAGCCGTTACCGGCAAGTTTGCCAAATAAATTTCCCAGTTGCTGATTAGTATCGATAGATGACAGCAGATGTCCCTGTGACAAGTGATTTTTGATACCATCGAGCAAAGTGGCTGAACTGATGCTGTCCCAGCTCATCGCAGCCGGTAGCTGGGAGAAAAAAGTCAGATTAAAACTGTCGATAAAACCTAATGCAGCCGGGTTGATTGTGCTTGGTAACAGCCAGAATGTCATTTCGCGAGGAAATGAAATCATCACCACAACATAACCGACCATGGCTGGATTAAACGGGTTAAAACCAAGTCCGCCGTACAAATGTTTGCCCAGTAAAATGGCAAACAAAGTGGCGACAAGCGTTAACCACCACGGAGCCAGAGGCGGTAAGGCCAATGCCAGCAAACAGGCGGTGACCACAGCACTTAAATCCAGCAGTGTGTTCTTTATCTCGCGTTGTCGTAGTCTGAGTACCGCAGCTTCTGCAATCAGTGCTGTACTGATTGCGACTATCAGATTAAAAACCACACCCCAGCCAAAAAAGTAAAACATGGCAATGGCGCCGGGCGTCAGCGCGAATAAAAGTTGTAACATTAACTGGCTGATGCCGTCATCACGCATCATATGGGGTGATGATGTGGCGCTGTTAAATTGCATTATGTTGCCTCATCTTTGTTATCTTTTTGCTGCCGACGCTGGTCAGCTTCAGCGATCTTTTGCTGTTGCTGCGGCGTCAGGTTGTCGGTATTTTTAGGTTTTTCTGTGGTATTGTCTTTTTTTGCTTTGACACGTGCCAATGCTGCTTCAATCACGGCTTTTTTAGGGTCGACAGCGGCTTGCTGTCCTTCCTCTTCTATTTTTTTCTTCGCCAGCAGTTCTTTTTTGAGTCGCAGTTTTTCATCACGTTCGGCTTTTTCACGGGCAATGCGGGCTTCGCGAAATTCGTGGCGCTGACGTGCATTATCTGATTTTTTTCGTTCTTTTTCCTGAGCCCAGATTTCTGTTTTCGCAAAACGGTAATACTGCACCAGCGGAATATGGCTGGGACAAACCGCACTGCAACAGCCGCATTCGATGCAATCGAACAGATGCAGGTCCTGCGCCCGGTCAAAGTTTTTTGAACTGCTATACCAGTAGAGCTGTTGCGGAAGCAGGTTGGCAGGACAGACTTCGGCGCATTCTCCACAGCGGATACAGGCTTGTGCCGGAATCTGTCGGGTGTCTTCTGTGACCCGTGTCAGCAGGCAGTTGCAGGCCTTGGTTACCGGCAGAGTATCGTTCGGCAGGGAGAATCCCATCATCGGGCCACCCATTACCAGGCCGCCGATGTTAGCGGTGTAGCCACCTGCCTGGGCGATCAGCTCATTCATTGGTGTGCCGATCAAAACTTCAAAATTTGCCGGTTCGTTAATCGCATCACCGGTCACGGTGACGATCCGGGAGATCAGTGGTTGATCAAGATAAACCGCGCGGTAAACACTGTAGGCTGTGGCCACGTTCTGACAAAGAATACCGATATCTGCCGGCAGCCCATTAGCGGGAACTTCTTTACCGGTAACGACTTTGATTAACTGTTTCTCGCCACCGGTCGGGTAACGAGTCGGGATAGTGATAACGTCTATATTGTCGATGGCCTGTTTTTGTAAGGCTTGTTGCAAGCTTTGAATGGCTTGCGGTTTGTTATCTTCTACCACGATAACGGTCTGTTTTGCAGCCAGTACCTGTTGCAGTATCTGAATGCCGAGCACAATATCTTTGGCCCGTTCGCGCATTAACATATCGTCACAACTGATGTAGGGCTCACATTCGGCACCATTAATGATCAGGGTGTTGATGGTTGCCGGCTCGCAACTTTGTAATTTTATGGCGGTTGGGAATGTGGCACCGCCAAGACCGACAATGCCGGCATCGCTAATAATATTGAGCAACTGCTGGTTGCTGCTGTCGCGATAATTTTGTTTCAGTGCGGAAGGCTCGCACCATTGTTCTTTGCCGTCTGTTTCAATCGTGACGCAGAGTGCTTTCAGACCTGACGGGTGTGCCACGGCCTGCTCATCGATAGCGCTGACCCGACCGGAACTGGGCGCGTGGATACTGGCACTGATACCATCGGTGGCTTTGGCAATGCATTGACCTTTTAATACCTGATCGCCAAGCTGAACCAGTAGTTCGGGAGTGTGGCCAATATGTTGTTGCAGCGGGACGGTGAGTCGGGCGGGCAATATCGCCGGTTTTATTGCGCTCGAGGTGGATATTTTTTTATGTCCGTCGAGTACCAAACCACCTTTGAAATGTGAAAGTTGAAACATGCTACTTAGCCTTCGGTGTCGAGTCGTTACTGACTGGCATTGACCATTTCCAGTTAGTGGTTTCAGATTTTACCGGCACCATATCGATACAGTCGACCGGGCAAGGTGGCAGGCATAAATCACAGCCGGTGCATTCATCCGAAATAATCGTGTGCATTTGTTTGGCCGCACCAAAGATGGCATCGACCGGACAGGCCTGAATACATAACGTGCAGCCGATGCAGTTTTCTTCATCAATCAGTGCCACTGTGGGGCCGCTTTCTTCGCCATTTTCCGGGTTCAACTCAAGTGGCTCTACTCCCAGTAAATCAGCCAGCTGGAGTATTGTGGCTTCACCACCGGGAGGGCACTGGTTTATCGGTGCTTCACCGTTGGCAATTGCTGTGGCATAGGGACGGCAACCCGGGTAAGTGCACTGACCACACTGCGTCTGAGGTAAAATCGCGTCAATCTGATCAACGATCGGGTCGCCTTCAACTTTGAAACGTATTGACGAATAGCCGAGTATCAGGCCAAAAACAGCAGCCAGAATGCTTAATATAAGAAGTGCAGTTATCATGGTTTTATAATTTTATCAGCCCTGAAAAGCCCATAAAGGCCAGCGACATGATGCCGGCGGTGATTAACGCGATGGCATTGCCTTTAAAAATTGCCGGTACATCGGCCACTTCAAGTCGTTCACGCATCGCGGCGAACAGTATCAGTACTAATGAGAAGCCAACCGAAGCGCCAAAGCCATAAAAAGCCGACTGCAGAAAGCCGTGTTGTTCCTGCACATTTAACAGCGCGACCCCGAGTACGGCACAGTTGGTTGTGATCAGTGGCAGAAAGATGCCGAGTACATTGTATAAAACCGGGCTGGTTTTATGCACCACCATTTCGGTAAACTGAACCACCACGGCTATGACCAGAATAAACATAATCGTGCGCAGGTATTCCAGCGCGAAAGGTGCCAATAAATATTCATTAACCAGATAGCTGCAGACCGATGATAAGGTCAGTACAAAAGCGGTAGCCATGCCCATTCCGATAGCGGTTTCCAGCTTGCGCGACACACCCATGAATGGACAGAGGCCGAGAAATTTGACCAGTACAAAGTTGTTGACCAGTATGGTGCTTAGCAGAATGAGTGCAAATTCAGTCATATCATTGATTTCTATCATGTATATACAGAAGGGATTGTATCAGAATATGTTTATCGAGGATGTAATTGTAGGCTAAGATCATCATAAGGTTTGATGTGAGGGACGATTCAATGCAGACGTATCAGCAGATATTGGTAGCAGTCGATTTTAACCAGTCTATAGCTAAGGTTATTGAGCGAGCGCAGCTTATTGCAGGCAATGGCAATTCTAAGCTTTCACTGATTCATGTTGTGGAGCCGGCACCGGTGGATTTTCTGGATCAGACGATGCTGGTTGATATGAATCTTGATCGGCTGCTGTTCAAAACCGCCAGCCAACAAATGCAGAAGCTGGCAACAAACCATCAGATTGACAGTTCGGATTGTTATCTTGAAGCTGGCTCTGTGAAAAGCGAAATTTTTAGTAAAATTGAAATGCTTGATGCTGACTTGCTGGTAGTCGGCAGTCATGGTCGTCATGGCTTTGGTTTGTTACTGGGTTCAACGGCTAATTCCGTTTTACACGGAGCCAGTTGTGATGTGCTGGCGGTCAGAGTAAATGAATAAGTAAAATAGTCTGCCTGTTGTCAGATTTTTTTACGCCGATTCCCGGCTAGTGTATGATATGCGGCCTTAAAAAATCGGTGTTTATAGCTTTGAACAGGCTCTTAGGTGATCAAATCCAGTTTGAACCACTCGAATCGTTAGTCAGGTTCAGGCATAGCCTGCTGAAGTACAGTCTCTTAGTTGCTGTATTTTCTGCTTTATGTGTTGCTGTTATGTATGACCTGGGTTTGCATAACACGGGTTATTTTCATTCGCGTGTTAACTACGTCTATTCAATATCTTCCTTGGCATTATTTATCTGGATCATTCGGTCACCTGAACGTTATAAGCAGGTGGCGCTTTTACTTGTTAGTATTTCGATGGTGGTATTTACCTCGGCATTGATATTTGTTGTTGAAGATCAGTTCCGAATTGTCTGGTTTTATATTGTTGTGTTTGTGGCATATATGACTCTGGGTAATCGTGCCGGAATTATTACTTCGATTCTTTCTATCATAATAATTTTAATCAGCGACGGGGTGTTTGAGCTGGCTCTGACCCGCTCTACCTTACAGGGTGCCATTATTGGTCTGGTTATTTCCAGTGCGCTGGCGAGTATTCATGTGTTGATTGTTTCTGATTTTGAAAAAAAGTTAATCTCTAAAAATAGAGAGCTTGAAGTGCTGGCTACTATTGATGGACTGACTGGTGTCGTCAATAAACGAATGTTCAGTGAAATGGCAGAAAAATATATTGAAACGGCCTCCCGCAAAAATAACCCGTTAAGTTTTCTTTATCTGGATCTTGATCATTTTAAAAAAATTAATGATGAGTACGGACACCATGTTGGTGATACTATTTTGATAAAGTTTGCCGATGTAGTCAGGGAGTGTCTTCGAAAAAGTGATTTACTGGGTCGTGTCGGCGGTGAGGAGTTTGCGGTGATACTGTTTGATGCCGATCTTAATGCGGCGAAGCTTGTAGCAGAAAAAATCAGAGCAGCGGTAGAAATATCAGGTTATCAATATGAAAACCAACGGGTTCAAATAACGACCAGTATTGGTATGACGAAAATGGCTTCGGTAACCGATACGCTGGAGTCTATGCAGCAACGTGCGGATCAGGCTTTATATAAAGCGAAGGCATCAGGCCGAAACCGGATTGAAGTATTGTAAGGGATGCTGGCAGGCATGATAAGGTGAAAAGTGACAGCTACTTCCATGAGGCTGTCGGTCTTTATCGGGGCTTATTTTACTTTCATGCCTGGCTGAGCACCATCGTCAGGATTCAGGATCCACAGGTCTTTACCGCCCGGGCCGGCTGCTAGTACCATGCCTTCACTCATTCCAAAACGCATTTTTCTGGGTTTTAAATTGGCCACCATAACCGTTAGTTTGCCTTCAAGCTCTTCTGGAGCGTAGGCAGACTTGATGCCGGCAAATACATTGCGGGTTGCGCCGCCAAGATCGAGTGTCAGTTGCAGTAATTTATCCGCACCTTTAACGTGTTCTGCCTTAATGATTCTTGCAATGCGTAAATCGACCTTTGCAAAATCATCAAATTCTATTTCATCGCTGATGGGGTCATCTGCAAGAGGTCCGCTGATAGCCGCTGCCTGAGTGCTCAGGTTTTGCCTAGACGCCTCGATGATGGCGTCGATTTTTTCTTTTTCGATACGCGTCATTAAGGGTTTGAATTGACTGATTTCGTGACTCAGTAAAGGCTTCGAAATATCACTCCAGTTGATAGCGTCGCAATTTAAAAAGGCCTCTGACCCTTCCGCCAGAGCAGGCATAACCGGTTTCAAATAAGCAACCAGCACACGGAACATATTGATGCCCTGAGTGCAGATAGCCTGAACTTCGGCCACGGTGTCTTCATTTTTAATTTTAACCCAGGGGGCTTCGTCATCGATATACTGGTTGGCTTTGTCAGCCAGTGCCATGATTTCACGAATCGCCTGATTATATTTGCGTGACTCAAACAGTCCGGCTATTTTCTCGCTGGCATCTGTCATTTCTTTAAATAAGTCAGGTGCAGGTAATTCGGCACTCAGCTGGCCATTGAATTTCTTTTTGATAAAACCGGCGCAACGGCTGGCAATGTTAACCACTTTGCCAACGATATCTGAATTAACACGCTGCATGAAATCTTCGAGGTTTAAATCGATGTCATCAACACCGTTAGATAATTTAGCGGCAAAATAATAACGCAGGTATTCCGGCTGTAGTTGCTCAAGGTAGGTGCGGGCCATAATAAAAGTGCCGCGAGACTTCGACATTTTCTGGCCATCAACTGTCAGGAAACCGTGCACAAAAATATTGTCAGGGGTGCGGTAACCAGAGCCCGTTAACACCGCTGGCCAGAACAAAGCATGGAAGCGAACAATGTCTTTACCGATGAAATGATAGAGCTCGGTATTGCCACCGGGTTTCCAGAAGTCATCAAACTCAATGTTATTTTTGTCGCATAGGTTTTTGAAGCTGGCCATGTAACCGATCGGTGCATCCAGCCAGACATAAAAATATTTACCGGGCGCATCCGGGATTTCAAAACCCCAGTAGGGTGCATCACGAGAAATATCCCATTCACGCAGTTCATCCTGCATCCATTCTTTGACTTTATTGGCGGTTTCTTCCTGCAGGTGGCCTTCGTTTAACCAGCTATTTAGCATGTCGGTGAAATCAGCCAGTTTGAAGAAATAATGATCAGAGGCTTTTTCTATAGGTGTTGCACCTGAAATAACTGAGACGGCATTTTTTAATTCGGTTGCATCATAAGTCGTGCCACAGGCTTCACAATTATCGCCGTACTGATCATCGGTACCGCATTTTGGGCAGGTGCCTTTGACAAAACGATCTGGCAGAAACATGTTTTCGACCGGGTCGTAGGCCTGGTGTATGGAGCGTTTGTTAATGTGTCCGGCATCGCGCAGTGCGGTGTAGATGCCTGCAGATAGTGTCTTGTTTTCGTCAGAGTGGGTGCTGTAATAATTATCAAAGTCGATTAAAAACTCACTGAAATCCGCCTGATGTTCCTCGCTGATTCGCTTGATCAGTTGTTCTGGCTCAATACCTTCCTGTTTGGCGCGCAGCATAATCGGGGTACCGTGAGCATCGTCTGCACAGACATAATAGCATTCGTGGCCTTGCATTTTTTGGAATCGTACCCAGATATCGGTCTGGATGTATTCCACTAAGTGACCCAGGTGAATCGGACCATTAGCATAAGGTAATGCGCTGGTGACTAATATACGACGTCTCTCGGTGTTCGACATGAAATGCTTAACTCGGTCTGGTGAAAGCCGCTTAAGGTAGCATTTTCAGGGGTTTTCGGCTAGTCCGGCAGGCATACAATCAGCGAGTTTTAGAGCTATTTAGGCGAAAGTATGAGTATTAGTGTTATTTAATATGAGCTGTAAGGTTAATAACTCTGGTGTGTGGTGTACAATACGCGCAAATTTCATTCCTGTATCAGAATTGAGGAAAGTTTCATGAGTGCTACTCAGGCGGCGGTAGAAACTGCCATAAAAGAATATATCGATCCCTATCTGGAAAAAGATTTAGTTACCGCAATGGCGGTAAAAGACATCACTGTTGAGGCTGATAAAGTCCGGATTAAAGTGGTGCTGGGCTACCCGGCTGCCGGTCATAAAGACACAGTCGCTGCTGAAATCAAGAAACGGGTTGAAGCGGTTGATGGCGTGGCAGCTGCCGATGTTGATGTCAGCTTTGAAATAGCCAGTCATTCTGTACAGGGCAGTTTAAAGCCGCTGCAAGGCATCAAGAATATTATCGCTGTTGCCTCTGGCAAAGGCGGTGTTGGTAAATCGACTACATCCGTTAACCTGGCGCTGGCGTTGCAGGCAGAAGGCGCGACGGTTGGTATTTTAGATGCGGATATTTATGGTCCTTCTCAACCGCGTATGCTGGGTATTGCCGCGGGTAAACCGGAATCTGTAGACGGTAAAACCTTAGAGCCATTAGTGGGTCACGGTATTCAGGCAATGTCGATTGGTTTCATGATCGATGATGAAACCCCGATGATTTGGCGTGGCCCGATGGTGACTCAGGCCTTAGAGCAGCTATTAACGGACACGCAGTGGAAAAATCTCGATTATTTAATTATCGATTTACCACCGGGCACCGGCGACATCCAGTTAACATTGGCCCAGAAAGTACCGTTAACTGGAGCGGTTATCGTTACTACGCCACAGGACATTGCATTACTGGATGCCCGTAAGGGACTGAAGATGTTCGAGAAAGTTGAAGTCCCTGTACTGGGTATCGTCGAGAACATGAGTATTCACATCTGTTCTGAATGTGGTCATGCAGAGCATATCTTTGGTACCGGTGGTGGTCAAAAAATGTCGGAAGATTATGATGTTGATTTTCTCGGTGCGTTACCGCTGGATATCAATATTCGTAAAAATGTTGATGAGGGTAAGCCGGATGTGGCGATTGACCCTGATTCACAGGTCAGTATGATTTACCGTGAAATTGCGCGTCGCACAGCGGCAAAGATTGCACTGCAAGGTAAAGACTTCACCGCCAAGTTCCCGAATATTGTGATTCAGAATACTTAATTTCTGTTGAAGTATTTAGGCCAATAAAAAAGCAGCTTCGGCTGCTTTTTTATTGCATGTGAGAAATATTAGCTGTTCACAATGATCAATATACAGATAAACATCTAGTGTTATATTGTTAAAAAGCAACAGCCAACTGCACGGTTGCTGAAGCGGCATCATTATTTGTACCACCATCTGCAACTGAATAATCTTTATCTGTATACAATTCAAAGGTGAGGGCGGTGTCTTTAAATACTTTCCTGGAATAGGAAGCTAACCAGCGCTGTTTAGGTAGTTGAAAATCGATCGTTTCCTGTGTGCTTTGAAAGCCGATAGAAAATAGCGTGTCCTGTATTGCTATAGATATTTCCAAGCTCGAAATTTCGGGGCTTGTTTTGGTCGTGCTGATGCTTAAGTCACTGGCAGAAAACTCATCTAATGCGGTGATGTGTTCGAAAAAGGCCGTTACTTGACCAACCTTCAGGTTGGTGTAAACAGAAGCTGCTGATACATAAGCTGTCACGGTTGGTTGGGATGCTACCAGTGGAACGGATTCAGCAATCAAATTGCTATTGCTTATATTGTTGGTATAGCTAAAGCCAACTTCAATAGAGTCCGAAACATATGCCATGTCAAAACCCAGGTTATCTATAGTATCAGATGGGGTTGAGGTTTTTGTCTCACCATTGAAGATATAAATAGATGATCTGACTGTGGCAGATTCATACTTAAGTAGGGAACTGGTTTCATTAGTTTCAGAAAACTCATGAGACAAACTGTCAGATAGCATATTGCTGTTGTGATTGCCAAAGGGTAGGTACATTTGGCCCACTATCAGACTAACGCTGTTGCTTATTTTTATCTGGATAGATGCTTCGTCAACACTCACTGGTGCATCGTCTTCGTGTAGTAGCGATATATGAGTTGAAACATGCTTGTTTATTTCTGAATCAAATAATAATTGTAGTGTTGCGACAGAAATATCATTGGTACTTTGATTGGTGAAGTCATTAGAAAAGTGGCTTTCAATTTCGATTGCACCATTAATAACGGTTTCGCTAATAAACTTATTGAGGCTAGAGTCGGCAATAACACTCGTTGACGATAAAGTCATTGCTAAACTCAGTATTAATAATTGTGTTTGCTTTTTCATAGGGTGAAGTCCAGCATTGGCTCGATTTTAATGAGCAGAAATAAAATGTTTGTTTTGTAGAAGAGCAGCTAGATTTTGCTGCTTCAGGTGTTGGTTTAAGGTGTTTGATAACCGTCAGTTAAGGTTTTAAGAAAAGCCACAATTGCATCCACTTCATCATCAGATAATTTAAGGTCACCTAATTCATCGGTATTTACATTTTCTGAAATTTCAGCATCAGCCCATTTGTTATCGGTATCGCGTGTATTGTAAAAGTCGACAACTTCTTTGAGTGTGGTGAATACACCGTTGTGCATATAAGGAGCCGTGAGTGTAATATTGCGTAATGTTGGTACTTTAAATTTACCGTTCTGCTTCTCATCTTTTAGGAAATCACCCAGGCCTTTGTCTCGATATGCGATGCCTTCCGGGTTATGTATTGCCGGATTATTCAAAAAATGATTGTCAGGGTTTGATGGCACTCCGAGGTTGTCGTAGGTGTAATCAGTAAATAACGGAGGGAAGCCAGTGCTTTCATCAATTTTGCTTGGGTGACAGGCCGCGCAGTTGCCTTTGTCTTCGGCATTAAATAATTTTAAACCTTGTTGTTCCTGTTTGCTTAGCTGGGTTTTTCCTGCCAAATGGGCATCGTATTTAGAATTAAAAGGTGATAATTCTTTGCTGTTTTCATAATCGCTGATGACCTGAGAAATATGCTGCATGGCTATTTTCTCATTGTTTAACGAAGCTGCTCCAAAAAGCTGATCAAAGGCAGGCTGGTAACCGGCAGCGATAACTTTTTTCAGTAATTCACTGGTGTTTTTATTGCCCATTTCAAGCGGATTAAGCATGGGTTTGATGGCCTGAGCCTGTAATGTTTTTTCTCTGCCATCGAGAAAAAAGCCACCGATATAAAGTGTATCGCCATCTTCGATGGTTTTGTGGAACGCCGGTGTGTATTTGATATAAGCGATAGAAGGTGAGTTGCGGTTTCCAAATAGACCCTTTACGGCGCCTTCGGCGGTTGCTATTTTGGTATCAGGGTGAGCAAAGCCGCGCTCCGGATGATGGCAGGAAGCGCAGGACTGTCCTTCAGGTGATGACAGGCGTGTATCAAAAAAAAGTGCTTTACCTAGCTTTTCGCTACTGCTTAATGAGTTGCTTCCATCGGCAGCAGGCGTACAAGAGGCTAATAAAAAAGAGAGGCTCAAAGCAGTGATTACAATAAAAAAAGAGTGTATGGAAAAGTTAGGGTTCATTAAAGAGTTCATCGTGTAGCTATAAAATTAATAAATCATGATTTTGAGTGATAATTGAGTTGAGAATATTATATTAACAGAGGATTGAATGCAAATGATTCTCATTTGTAACTGTGAATTAGCTCAAATTTATTCATATGCTCATGCTAGAATGCCGGTGCTCTGGGTGTGGGGCTTCAGAAGCCTTTGTTAAATACTAATAAAGTAGAGATATTATGAGACTGAGCGATAAAAGTATTATTGAAGCACTGAATAGTGGCTCTATTTCAATTGAGCCAAGACCGTCTGATGAAAGCATTAGTGGAGTGAGCGCGGATTTAAGTCTGGGTAACCGGTTTCGGGTATTCAGTTCCCATACCACACCTTATATAGACTTGAGTGGCTCCCGTGAACAGATGAATCATGCCATTGATAAAGTCATGAGTGATGAAGTGACGATTACAGGTGATGAGGCTTTTTTTCTGCACCCGGGTGAACTGGCTCTGGGTATTACTCATGAGTCGGTAACCTTGCCCGATGATATTGTCGGCTGGTTAGATGGGCGCTCAAGTCTGGCTCGCTTGGGTTTGCTGGTGCATGTTACGGCTCACCGAATTGACCCGGGCTGGAGCGGCAATATTGTGCTGGAATTTTATAATGCCGGTAAATTACCGTTGGCACTGCGTGCCGGTATGGCAATCGGTGCGATCAGTTTTGAAGCAATGACGACGCCGGCTGAGCGGCCTTATCGGAAAAGAGAAAATGCTAAATACAAGGATCAGAACGGGCCGCTGGCGAGCAAGATTAGTGAAGATTGAAAAAATCCTCAACTAAAAAGTCAGGCCCAAAGCTTGGCTTTTTTATTTGCTTGGCGTTAATCAGAGTTTGAACTGATTAACCAGTGACTGTAGCTGCGTTGCCAGATACGTTAAATCGTCACTGGCGGTATTGCTGATAGTGACAATATGACTGTTAATTTCTTCAGTAACCGCATTTTGTTCTGAGTTGTTGTGGTATTTTTGAGCGCTTTGATGGCAATCGTAAGTATTGGGATGGCCTAATGTTGATGGAAAGCAGAAAAAACTGCTGGAATAGCTCGGCTGACAAGTGCAGAAATATTGACTTGTTGTACACTAACAGGGATAACAAAGATTGTCGATTTCACCATTTTAAAAACCAATAATAATAAACGCGGGGAAGCGTGTGGATAGTATCAAGCAGTTAATTGAGAAAAGCGGAGAGTTGGGGTCATTACCGGCTGTGATAATGCGTGTTAATCAGGCGCTGGATGATCCGGATGTTAGTGGTGCTAAGGTTGGACGGATTGTTAATGAAGACCCGGCATTAACGGCATCGCTTTTGAAGCTGGTGAATTCACCGTTTTATGGTTTAACGTCAACCATCGATACCGTTTACCGTGCTATTGCGCTGATTGGTTTTCAGGAATTGCGTCAGCTGGTGATGACCTCGCATGCGCTGAAAACCTTTAATAATATGCCGAATGATCTGGTCAGTATGCCAATATTCTGGCAGCGCAGTCTGTCGATTGGTGTGCTTACACGTATTCTGGCCTCCTATGCCCGAGAAAGAGGTGTTGAAAAGTTTTTCATTATAGGTCTGTTGCATGATCTCGGTTCATTGATTATTTATCAGCAATTACCAGAACAGGCATCAGAAATTATTGCAGAGAGCAAACTTCATGGGCATTGGATCAGGGAGAAGGAAGAACAGCGTCTGGGCTTTGATCATGCGCAAGTCGGAGGCGCGTTATTGCAAGGCTGGGGTTTGCCTACGCTTCAAGTTGAGGCTGTGCGCTACCATTTGCAACCTGAAAAGGCACCGGAGGAAAGCCAAAAAGCCGCTATGCTGGTTAATTTGGCATTTGAAATTTATCATTACCATATTAAGCGTGATCCGGTACTTGACGATGATGCAGAGATCGACCCGGTATTATTCGAAAGGTTGGATATTTCCCTAGACGCGCTGGAAAAAATACTGGAACAGGCCAAGCTTCATTTTGAAGAAGGCCGTGCGCTACTTATCAACTGATATAATCATCAGTATCAATCACCTCTGAATCGCTGCAGGAATTAGCGCAGGCTGATAACGGGCCAGTTATGTGCCTGTGCGTATTCAGCCAGTTTTTCATCCGGGTCGACAACAATCGGGTGGTTGACTCTTTTCAATAAAGGCAAGTCGTTATTCGAGTCACTGTAGAACGTGCAGTCTTTAAATTCGATAGACTGATCGATTAGCCATTGTTGCAGACGGTGTATTTTGCCTTCCTGAAAACAGGGGGTGCCGGCAATTTTTCCGGTAAATCGACCAGCGATCTGTTCCGGTTCGGTGGCAATTAAATGTTCGATGCCAAGTTCAGTCGCAATGGGGCGGGTAACAAACGAGTTTGTAGCGGTAATAATGATTAGCGTGTCGCCAGCTGAACGGTGTTGTTCAACCAGTGCCCGTGCTTTGTCTGTGATAATAGGGCGGATTTTTTCTTGCATGAATTGCTGGTGTAATGTGGTCAGCGTTTGCAGCTCAATCTCGACTAATGGCCTGAAGGCGAAGGCGGCAAATTCATAAATATCGAGTTTTCCTTGTTGATAAAGCTCGAGAAAGCGCTTGTTTTCGTTGTCATAATACGCTTCATCCACTCGTTTTTGCTCGACCAGAAAGCGGCCCCAAAGGTAATCGCTGTCTCCAGCTAACAGGGTGTTATCAAGGTCGAAAAGTGCCAGTGCCATCGTTTTCTTAGTCCGGTTATTACAGTAGCGGCTTATTTTACTGCCGAATTTGGGCTTTGGCGATGTTTATCAATAAACGCCAATCAAGCCGGGTGATTGTGTTATATTCACTATAGTATTGATAAATTTAGACTTTTTGAGGGTGCAGGTGATAGATTCTGATGGATACCGTCCTAATGTGGGGATAATTCTGAGCAACGAAGAAGGCAAGGTGTTTTGGGCTCGTCGTTGTGGTCAGGATGCCTGGCAGTTTCCTCAGGGTGGTATTGCCGAATCAGAAACGCCAGAACAGGCCATGTTTCGTGAGCTGCGTGAAGAAACCGGTCTGCTACCGGAGCATGTGGAAATGCTGGGCAGTACTAAAGACTGGTTACGTTATAAGCTGCCTAAACACATGATCAGAAAACATTCCCGCCCCGTCTGCATTGGTCAGAAACAAATCTGGTTTATGCTTAAGCTGGCTTGTGACGAATCCTGTGTCGATTTATCGACTAACAAAAAACCGGAATTTGATCGCTGGGTCTGGGTTGATTACTGGCAGCCGATGAAAGAAGTGGTTTTTTTTAAGCGTGATGTTTATCAGTCTGCGATGACGGAGCTGGAAATGCTATTAAAGTATTAGCCTGAGGGCCCTGTCGGTCACAAATCAGCTGAATCAAAAGCCCTGAATTTCAACCAGTAATATGATGATAACCAGTGCAATTACAGGCGCTTCGTTAAACCAGCGAAACCAAACATGGCTTTTGCTGTTGCGATCCAGCTTGAAATCTTTGAGCAGTTTGCCGCAAAAAATATGATAAAGCACCAGCAAAACTACCAGAAATAGTTTGGCATGAAACCAACCCTGAGTCAGCACGCTGGGCATGTAGCTGATCAGCCAGACTCCAAACAGAATGGTTAAAATCCCGCCGGGTGTGGTAATACCCCAGAACAGTTTGCGCTCCATGATCTTAAAACGCTGCTGGCTGATCACATCATCGGATTGTGCATGGTAGACGAACAAACGGGGCAGATAGAACAGGCCGGCAAACCAGGTGACCATAAAAATAATATGTAGTGCTTTAACCCATAGCATAGTGGTTACCCTTGCTGCGACGTTTCGGAAAGTATCCGTTTTATTTTGCGAAAATCAATATCACCGATTTTCTGGTAGATAATCTGGCCTTGCTGAGAAATTAAAAAGCTGGTGGGGGTCAGGCGTATGCCACCAAATGAGAGCGCGATTTCAGCCTTTTGATCATAAACAATGTGGTAGTTAAGCTGTCGACGTTTGATCATTTCATTGATCTGCTGAATGTTGTCATAGGACATGGCAATGCCTGCAATATCTATTAAATCGCCATACTGGTTTTGTAATTCGATTAAATGCGGCATTTCTTTAACGCAGGAGGAGCAGCTGGTGGCCCAAAAAGTCAGCAGTAGTGGTTTATTGTTTCGTTTTTGCGTATCGATGACCTGACCTGATATAGCTGTCATGCTCAGAGCAGGAGCCGGACGAAACGACGGGCTAGAAAATAGAAAATACGCGCTAATAGCCAGAGCCAGAATGATTAGTGGTACAATTTTTTTCATATAAGTCATAATGTTAAATTAGTCAGGGCATTTTACCCTGAAACATCAGGCAGTCCAGCATCAGTTGATGATAAGAGATGTATTTGGACGATAAGCGTCATAAAATATGACCATAGTTAATGATTGGCAGGTATTCAATGATACAAGTTGGAATCGTAGGTGGAACCGGTTATACCGGTGTTGAACTGATTCGTCTGTTGCTGGCACACCCACAAGCAGAGATTAAAATAATAACCTCGCGCTCTGAAGCGGGAAAACGGGTGTCTGACTTGTTCCCTAATTTGAGAACTGTCTGTGATTTAGTTTTCAGTGAGCCGGATATTAAAACCCTGTCGGACTGTGATCTGGTGTTTTTTGCAACACCGAATGGCACCGCTATGAAAATGGTGCCGGAATTACTGGCTGAGGGTGTTAAGGTCATTGATCTGGCGGCTGATTTTCGACTTAAAGATGCCGAGATCTGGCAGCAGTGGTACGGCATGGAGCATAGCTGTGCCGAAATGTTGAACGAAGCCGTTTATGGGATGCCAGAAATAAACCGCGCTGGGATTGCTAAAGCTAGGCTGGTAGCGAATCCGGGCTGTTATCCGACAGCTGTTACCTTAGGGTTTATGCCGCTGCTGGAGGCGGGCATTATTGATCCTAGTAGCTTGATTGCCGATGCCAAGTCAGGTGTCAGTGGTGCAGGGCGCGGTGCCTCGGTTGCAAATCTGTTATGTGAAGTCAGCGAAACATTCAAAGCCTATGCAGTAAATGGTCATCGACATTTACCTGAAATTCGTCAAACATTGACTACAATATTGGGTAAGCCTGTGGGTTTGACTTTTGTGCCGCATTTAACACCGATGGTGCGTGGTATTGAGGCAACTTTATATGCTCGACTGACCGACAACAGTCAGGATTTACAGTCCTTGTATCAGACCCGGTATAAGGATGAAGTTTTTGTCGATGTTCTGCCTCAAGGGATAGCGCCGGAAACGCGTAGTGTTAAAGGCAGTAATTTATGCCGGATGAACGTTTTTCAACCACAGGAAGGCGACGTTGTTGTTGTTTCTGCGGTGATAGATAATCTGGTTAAAGGAGCTGCTGGACAGGCAATACACAATATGAATCTGATGTGTTCTTTAAAAGAGAATGCCGGATTAACCTTAACGGCTTTGTTGCCATAAATATAAAAATCAGATATGGACTTAAACCCTGTACAAAATCATTATTTAATCTCTGTTAAACGCCCTGGTCACTGGTTGTTGTCGATACTTGGCATTCTACTGGTGATTGGTTTGAGTATGTGGCTGGTCTATGAGCGCGGGCGAATTGCAGGTGGCTACGACTCCATAGAAGCTGCTGGCAGAGTAGACGAGCTTGAGCAAACACTGGCCGAATTACAAAGCGAAATGGCTAATATGCAGAGCAAGAATACCTCGCTTGAAAGAAATAACCATATTGAAAAAGATGCCAATAGACAGGTAAAAGAAACCATTGTTAAGTTGCAGGATGATATCTTGCAGCTTAATGAAGAGGTGGCTTTTTACCGCAGTATTGTTTCGCCTGAAAAATCACAGCGCCGCTTATTCATGCAGGATCTGCAGTTTGTCAGAAAATCAGCGGATGAATTCGATTATAAGATTGTGGTGACACAAAGAGGTAATAACAATCGGGTGGTTCGTGGTATTATGCAGGTCACTTTTGATGGCATGAAAGAAGGCAAACCATTTTCTATTGATATGGAAAAATTGGTGGCATCAAATGTTGACAAATTCAAGTTAGGGTTTAAGTATTTTCAGCGCTTCCAGGGAACTGTAAAAATACCTGAAGGCTTTGTTCCTTCAACCCTGCGAGTACAAGTCGTTCCCAATAGCACCCGACTTGCACGTTTAGATAAAACCGTCGATTGGACATCTATAAGCTCTGAAGGAGATAATAGTGATGTGGGGGAACAAAAAAGGCAGCTCGGTCAAAGTTGAGACCTTGATTGGCCAAAGTACTGAAATTCGTGGTGATATTGTTTTCACTGGCGGATTACACTTAGATGGTAAAGTAGTCGGTAATGTAATTGCCGATGGTAAAGAAAACTGTGTATTAATTATTAGTGACCGTGGCTGCATCGAAGGCGAGGTCAGGGTTCCGGTTGTGATACTGAACGGTATCGTGATTGGTGATGTTTATGCCAGTGAGCGTGTTGAGTTTTCAAATAAAGGCCGTGTAAACGGTAATGTTTATTACAATATGCTCGAAATGGCGATGGGTGCTGAGGTTAATGGCAGCCTGGTTCATTGCGAGAGTGAAAAGAAATTACTTGAGCATCAAAAGCATTCTGAGCATGCTGAAGAATCCAAAGCGGCTGAGGAAGCTGTTGTTTAGTACCCGACTAAATTACTCAGGTACTGTTCTTTGTGTTATTATCAGGTATTGTTATATTCCTTTTGAGGGTCTTTAAATGAGTGGTAATGCAGTTGAAGCAGGTTCGGTCTCTGCTCTGGGTTTCACAGATTCAGCCGCTAACAAAGTGAAAGCATTGATTGAGGAAGAGCAAAATCCCAATCTTAAACTTCGTGTTTATGTCACTGGAGGTGGTTGTTCGGGCTTTCAATACGGCTTCACATTTGATGAAAACACTGAGGAAGATGATACCGTGGTGGAAAACTCTGGTGTCATTTTAGTTGTTGACCCGATGAGTTTTCAGTACTTAGAAGGTGCGGAAATTGATTATAAAGAGGATCTTAGTGGTGCTCAATTTAAGATTAATAATCCTAACGCTAAAACAACCTGTGGTTGTGGTTCATCATTTTCGATCTGATCAGATCTGGCATTTAACTCAACAAACAAAAAAGGCGCGTCAGGCGCCTTTTTTGTTTGTTAATAAAAGCTGTCTGGAAAAGTCGATAATCTGTTAAACTTAAATCTCTCTTTAAAGTATTTTATTGAATAGGAATAACGAGCATGGTTGATTATGTTCCCGGTTTAGCCGGAGTCCCTGCTACCAAATCAAAAATTTCTTCACTTGATGGGGAAAAAGGGATTTTAGCATATCGAGGCTACACCATAGCTGATCTGGCTGAAAACAGTAGTTTTGAAGAGACCTCCTACTTATTAATAAACGGTAATTTGCCCAGTTCTCAACAGCTGGCAGATTTCGAGGCGCATCTGAAAGCTAATCGCCGAGTAAAATATAATGTCCGTAAAATCATGCGTGACTTACCGGCTACCGGTCACCCAATGGAAATGCTGCAAACTTCAGTGGCAGCCATGGGTATGTTTTATGCAGGTGATGAATGCCTGACAGGCAGTGACTTATGCGAAGATATTAATTATGTTAAAAATATGTCGGTAAAAATTCTTTCTCGGATGGCGACGCTGGTCGCTATGTGGGAAAACATTCGTCACGGTTACGATTCTATTCTGCCTCGCGATGATTTAAGTTACGCGGCCAATTTGCTATATATGTTGAATGGTAAGGAGCCGGATGAATACCTGACACGTATTATGGATGCGTGTTTAATATTGCATGCAGAGCATACGATTAATGCGTCCACCTTTGCGGCCCTGGTTACCAGCTCTACTTTGGCAAGTCCTTATCTGGTTATGGCTGCGGCGATAGGAACGCTGGCCGGGCCATTGCATGGCGGCGCTAACCAGCGTGTGGTTGAAATGTTGCAGGAAATTGGTGGCCCTGAAAACGCCAGAGCATGGCTTGATAAAAAAATGGCTAACAAAGAAGTCATCTGGGGTATGGGGCACCGTGAATACAAGGTGAAAGACCCGCGTGCTACTTACCTGCAAACGATGATGGAAGACTGGGTAAAAACCAGGGGCAAGCTCAGTAAAATGTTTGAAACAGCGCTTGAATTAGAAAAGCTATGTGAAGAGCGCCTGGCATCAAAAGGGGTGTTTCCAAATGTGGATTTTTATTCCGGAATCCTTTACACCGAGATGGGAATCCCTGCTGATCAGTTTACCCCGCTGTTTGCGGTATCAAGAAGTGCTGGCTGGCTGGCACACTGGAAGGAACAGCTAACCGATAATCGTATTTTCCGTCCGACACAGATTTATACCGGTGAAGAGATAAGGGCTTATTCGCCCATGTCAAAACGATAACAGTTTCTGTTATTTTGGATAGATTGCGCCGAGGATAACGCGCGAACGGGCACCGGTAACGGCTGGTTCATTTGCTGGTATTTTATTTAAACAACAATGCGCCAGCCAGCCGAAAGCGGCGGCCTCGACCCAGTTCGGGTCTATGCCATACGCGGATGTGTCGCAAACCAGGCGTTGTCCTGATAGTTGTTGCAGGCGTTCTTTAAGGTGCAGATTATAGACCCCGCCGCCACAAATGATGAGCTGGCTGCTGTCGGCAAAGTGATTGTCAATCGCATCGATAATGGTTCTGGCGGTTAACTCGGTTAAGCTGGCCTGAACATCTCTCGCCTCGAATGCGTTACCAGCCAGTTTTTTATCAATCCAGTCCAGATTAAAATGTTCTCTGCCGGTGCTTTTCGGTGGTGCTTGTGAAAAATATGGATCCTGCAGCATCTTCTGTAGTAAGGCATCGGATGATTTTCCGCTTTTCCCCCAGCTGCCGTTTTTGTCGTAGTACTCGCCTGTTTGCTGGTAACACCAGCTATCCAGTAAAACATTGCCCGGGCCAGTATCAAATCCGGCGGTGTCTTGGTGACCATTTTTCGGTAGATAACTGATATTGGCCATGCCGCCGATATTGATGATGCAGCGATTTTCATCAGCGCTGGCAAATACGGCGCGATGAAAAGCAGGTACCAGTGGTGCGCCCTGACCACCTGCGGCGATATCTCTGCGCCGAAAATCTGTGATAGTAGTAATGCCGGTTAGTTCGCAAATACGCGACGCGTCACCAATTTGAAGGGTGAAGGGCGTAGTGCTATCTGGACGGTGTCTGATGGTCTGGCCATGTGAGCCAATCGCAGTAATGTCTTTGGCCTGATAAGGCGAATTTTCTAGTAAATGCTGAGCGGCTTCAGCAAAGACGATTCCCAGTTTTGCATCAACCTCGCCAAGTAGCTCTATATTATCGCCACCCTGATTATTCATTAAAGTTAGTATTTGTTGTTTGAGTGCAGCTGGAATCGGGTAATCTACAGACCGTTTTAGGCGGACCTGATGTGGGCTGATATCAACGATCGATGCATCGATGCCATCAAGGCTAGTACCGGACATCAGGCCGATATATAGGCTCATTTTACTGGTTCAGTGCCAGTTGGTTACGATTGAGCACATCAAGTTGAGCAAATAAATGCGCGGTGTCTGCCTTGTAGCTAGCCAGATGTTGACGGCTAATGGCTTTGGCGCTTGGGAAGCGTACAGTTAATGGGTTGCGGTGCACCCCGTTAACGCGGAATTCGTAGTGTAAGTGCGCGCCTGTTGCCAGTCCGGTTGAGCCAACGTAACCAATAACCTGTCCCTGTTTTACCCGGCGGCCTTTACGGGCATTTCGGTCAAAGTTTGAGAGGTGGGCGTACAGCGTGCTATAACGACTGCCATGTTGCACAATAACCACTTTGCCGTAGCCTCCTTTATTGCCGCGATATACAATTTTTCCTTCACCGGCACTGCGTATTGGCGTGCCTCTGCGAGCTGCGTAATCCACGCCCTTATGTGAACGGAATTTATGCAGTACCGGATGGTAACGTTTGGTTGTGAAGCGTGAACTGATATGACTGAATTTGACCGGGCTGCGCAAAAAAGCCTTGCGCATATTTTTGCCATCTTCGGAATAATAGCCGGTTTTATGGGTTTTAGGATCTTCATAACGTGCGGCTCGGTATGATTTGCCTTTGTTAATGAATTCAGCCGTCAGAATATTACCGTTTTTAATTCGGATGCCATTTTTGTAAATCTCTTCAAAAATGACAGAGAAGGAGTCGCCCTTGCGAATATCCAGAGAGAAATCGATATCCCAGCCAAATATTGCGGCAAGCTCCATCGTCATGCTGTCATTAAGTCCGGCCTTCTGAGCGGCCAGAAACAGGGAGTCGTTGATAACGCCGGTGGCATGGCGAGTACGGGTAACAATATTGTGTTGAATTTTTGTCGATTGCAGCGTGTCGTCAATCCGTTCTACTAAGAGCGACTGAGTTAAATCGATATCATAATGTAATCCGGTTAGTATGCCTTCACTATCGGTGTTAAGTTTTATAACTTCACCGGGCAGGATTTTAAGCAGGTGTGTAACGGCGCTATCGAGCTGCATAAACTCGATCAGCTGGCTGGTTTTGATACCGGCCCGCTCAAACAATACCGAAAGATTATCGCCTGTTTTAACGCGGATTGACTGCCAGTTTTCAAACTTGTCTTCGAGGTCGCTGATAGCCACTGGAGATAATGGATTATCAGGCAGTACCAGTGGCTGACTAAGTCGACTAAATCCGGTGTTGTTGCGTATAGAGTGCTCAAGGTTAAGCAGTTCAGACTGAACAGAAGGTTCTGGTTTGGGTGCTTCGGGTGTGTGAGCAATCACCGCGCCAATGAGTATACTGCCAATAGCAAATAGGCCCCATCGAAGTCTTGGGTGTCGCTTTTCAACGTGTAAATAACGCTTTCGCAGGTCTTTGTTTATAAAGTTGTTGTAATTCACGGATATATATACATTTTCTAATTTATTTAAAGATAGCTGCAATACAGGAATAGGTCAATTAAATTACGCTTAATTGTCCTAATAATGGCATTAATAGTGACTTTTCCCTGAAAGCAGGTATCTTATAGCCCGTTTTGTATCTGGAGAGTGACATGCTATCGGTTGAAGAGTCGTTAAATATTATCAAGCGAGGATCAGATGAGATTCTTGTTGAAGCTGAGTTGGTTGAAAAGCTAAAAACCGGTCGCGCGCTCAGAATAAAGGCAGGCTTTGATCCAACAGCACCGGATTTGCACTTGGGTCATACCGTGTTAATCAATAAACTTCGTCAATTTCAGGATCTGGGTCATGAGGTGATGTTCCTGATTGGTGATTTTACCGGCATGATAGGTGATCCGACCGGCAAAAGCACAACCCGGCCGCCGTTAACGCGTGATGATGTGCTGGAAAATGCCAAATCGTATGAGCAACAAATATTCAAAATCCTCGATCCGGCGAAAACACTGGTGTTATTTAACTCCAGCTGGATGAATGAGATGAGCCCGGCTGACATGATTCAGCTAACCGCAAAGCACACCGTTGCCAGAATGCTGGAGCGGGATGATTTCAATAAGCGCTATAAATCAGGTCAGTCGATAGCGATACATGAGTTTTTATATCCACTGGTTCAAGGCTATGATTCGGTTGCCATGAAAGCAGATGTCGAACTGGGTGGTACCGATCAGAAATTTAATTTACTGGTTGGGCGTCAGCTACAAGAGGCCTATGGCCAGAAACCGCAGACGGTTCTGACCATGCCAATTCTGGAAGGGCTGGATGGCGTGCAGAAGATGTCTAAATCGTTGGGTAACTATATAGGTATCGACGAAGCGCCTGATGAGATGTTCGGAAAACTAATGTCGATATCCGATGATCTGATGTGGCGTTATTTTGAATTGCTCAGTTTCCGGCCTGAATCTGATATAGCGGCTTATAAGCAGCAGATAGAAGCGGGTACTAACCCGCGTGATATTAAATTCATATTGTGTGAAGAAATCGTCTCGCGCTTTCACGATCAGGCAGCCGCAGAGCAGGCGCAGAAAAACTTTATTGCGCGCTTTCAAAAAGGTGCAATGCCGGACGATATAAAAGAAGTCACTGTAAATGCGCTTGATGGCAAGATGGGCATCGCTAATCTGCTAAAAGAGGCGGGGCTGGAATCCAGTACCTCGAATGCAATGCGAATGATACGTCAGGGTGCTGTAAAAATTGATGGTAATAAGATAGATGATACCAAGCTGATTATCGATGCGGGCAGTGAAGCGCGGATTTATCAGGTGGGTAAACATAAATTTGCCAAGGTTAGCGTTGTCTAAATCGTTCATTTAGTAAACAATGATTCACTAATATTGTATATAAAATAGCCGAAAGCGGATTAAATTAAAATTAAATGGAATTAATAGTAAATAGGTGTTGACGGAGGGTTAAGTGTCCCTATAATA
>JAOULX010000022.1 GCA_029881795.1 Gammaproteobacteria bacterium | reverse complement strand
GCCCCCTGCCTGCTGCCAACCAGCACCAGTCCAGCGCGGATGCACCAAAATTTCTCTGCGATGAAAACGGCTTTTCTTGAATAATTCGACAGGCCAGCTGATCACTCAGTCGTTTGAAATCAATAATCGCCGTGCTCTGTTTTAAATCAATGCCGGCAGCAGGTAAACGCAGCGCACGGTTATTTAATTGTGTGACTGAATTTTTCTGACTGACGAAACATTCATCCCTGACCGGGTCATAGATCAGCCCGAATTTAATGGCGCCATCTTCTATCAGCGATAAAGAAACGGCAAAGTAAGGAATGCCGGCAGCAAAATTACTGGTGCCATCGAGCGGGTCGAGACACCAGACCGGCTGACCAGAGGACAGCGCCTGTTGTTGCTGGCTGCTGCTCATCTCTTCAGATAATAAGGCGTATTCAGGCCAGTGTGAGGATAATTGTTCTGTT
Organism: Gammaproteobacteria bacterium; assembly: GCA_029881795.1. GTDB lineage: Bacteria > Pseudomonadota > Gammaproteobacteria > SZUA-229 > SZUA-229 > JAUVDT01. Next base: position 14,256 of record JAOULX010000022.1, on the reverse strand, counting down.
AAGCGATTGTGCACCGCGTAATCCGCTTCAGTGACAAAGCTGCCATCGGTTTTGTGCTCTCTCTCAACCCTGGCAAAGCGTGGCAATAATTCTTCTTTTGCTGCCGCTTTAACTGTCTGCAGCAGCTCAATATCTTCAGTTCTCATATTTTAAATACATTAAGCGCCACAAAATTGTTTGACTAAAGTTCTTAGTCGGCTAGATTCGGCCAGTAAACGCTGGGTTTCGGCGGCGGTATCAGCCGATGCCAATGCCGTCTGATCAGCCACATCGTTAATATTGACGATGTTTCTATTGATTTCATTGGAAACAGCGGTTTGTTCTTCCGCTGCTGTGGCAATTTGCAGATTCATCGCATTGACCGTTTGAACAGAGCCACTGATTTCAGCCAGATTCTCAGCCATCTCCTCAATCGTTTCCATATTTTTCTCGGCGCTGGCCTGTGCCTTGAGCATCACTTCGACGGCTTTTTTAGCTTCAACCTGCAGGCTTTCAATCATCTCCTGAATTTCCTGTGTTGAACTGTGTGTTTTACTAGCCAGCACCCTCACTTCGTCTGCGACAACAGCAAAACCCCTGCCCTGTTCACCGGCTCTGGCCGCTTCAATGGCAGCATTCAGTGCCAGTAGATTGGTCTGTTCTGCAATCGCTCGAATAACGTCAAGAACAGTCCCGATACTCTCGGTCTGTGTTGCCAACTGACTGATCACTTTCGCTGCCAGTTCCGCATCACTGACCATGTTCATAATGGATGAAATAGAGTTGGTAGACACCAGTGCGCCCTGACTGGCCAGACCTTCGGCTTTATGGGTGGCAGTGGCCGCTTCAGCGGTATTCAGCGCAACGTCCTGAACAGTCGCCGACATTTCGTTCATTGCGGTCGCGACCTGCTCTATTTCTGCGCGCTGCTGATTAATACTGCTGTTTGTTTGATTGACCACTGCAGCCGTTGCGCTGGCGATATTATCGAGTTTCGATGCAGCCTCATCGATAGACCAGACCACGGTTCGTAAACGCTCCTGTTGGGAATGAATCACCAGTTGCAGCTGACCCAGCTCATCTGACCTGCCGGTAAAAACATGCTGAGCAACACCATTAGAAAAGATTTGTGCTGATTCTCTGGCAAACTTGACCCAGGGTCTGGCAATTAGCACGGCACTCGCTATCGCCAGTCCTGCACTAACTGCCAGCGCAATAACGAAATTGATGGACACAGCGCTTGATAGCAAATAACCCATCAGCGGTAACAAGGCGATGACATTACCGGCTATAATTTTACCACCCAGTCCCAGCTGCAATTTACTTTTGACCGTTTGCCAGAGAGAAGCCCCCTTATTTAACTGCCGATACAAGGCGCTGGCTCTTTCAACACAGTCAGCTCTGGGCTTGACCCTGACAGACTGATAACCCACAACCCGATCGGCTTCAAAAACTGGCGTCACATAGGCATCAACCCAGTAATAATCGCCGTTTTTACAGCGATTCTTAACAATCCCCATCCAGGATTTACCCAGCTTAAGATCATTCCATAAGTCGGCAAATGCTGCCTCCGGCATATCCGGGTGCCTGACCAGATTATGATTTTTGCCTAGTAATTCACTCTCTGAATAACCTGAAATATCGATAAAATCTTGATTACATGAAGTAATAAGACCCTTAAGGTCGGTACTGGATACAATATGTATATCGTCAGGATAATTGTTTTCCTGATCAGTTACAGGAAGGTTGTTTTTCATTCATTACCACCAATAAATACCATCTACAGCCCGCTGATATGACTGCATATTAAGTATCAAAAAAAATGTCGCTATTATTATAATTATCGCCCCATAAAACAACTGCGTAGTTTTGATGACAATCAATCGTTCAGTTAAAATTAAATAATTCGGCGTCAAAAAACCATCTTCGCATGTCGTCTGATAAGTATAGTAGCGATTTCTGCGATTGTGTATCGTTTTATAAAATCTACGTTATTCATATATTTCGGTAAATACAACGGATAAACAGCTACTGTAGGCTAGTAGCTGTGTTCTAAAAAAAATATTAACTTGAATTAAAGTTTAGGTCTGGATGGTTTCGATAAAATAAAACCAGCCCCATAGAGCATGATCAGTGCAACCGGTAACAGAAATTCAAGTTGTAGCTGCCTGAAAAATGCCAGATAGATAAAGCTTGCCGTCATCATCAGCACAGACATTATCTTGGCTGATAAAGGAATCACTCTGGATTGTTTCCACTGCTGCAAAGCCGGCCCAAAAAACCGATGATGATACAACCAGTGATGAAAGCGTTTTGAGCTTTTAGAGAAACACCATAACGCCAGCAACATAAACGGTGTAGTTGGCAGCACTGGCAAAACAGCACCAAAAACACCTGTTACAAAAAATACCCAGCCTAAAATAAAATATAACAGATTCACCTTAAGATATTATCCTTCACAAATCACTCGCTAATCAGTACTACTTTAACCCAATATTAGCCTGTTTACGTCATCACCCTAAAAAGCTGTCTGCCGGAGATTAATTGTTATGACCTCAGTCAGGCATCCACACACAGTAACTGATTTGCTTGTATAATGCTGATCTGATACTTCCAGCCTTAAATAACTATGATGACAAATGACAATAATAACAAAACAGCCAGCGTCAAAATGACCGAGTACAGCCATGGCTCCGGCTGTGGCTGCAAAATATCTCCCCGCTTACTGGATAATATCTTACAAACCAGCCAGCAAATTTTTGAAGATCCGCGTCTGCTTGTCGGCAACCAGAGCAAGGATGATGCGGCCGTCTATGATCTACAAAATGGCACATCAGTCATCAGTACCACTGATTTTTTTATGCCGATTGTTGACGACCCGTTTGAATTCGGTCAAATTGCCGCCACCAATGCTATCAGTGACATTTATGCCATGGGGGGCAGCCCGTTAATGGCGATTGCCATTTTTGGCTGGCCTATCGATAAACTGGGTCCTGAAATTGCCCGCCAGGTGATTGATGGCGGCCGCCATGCCTGCAAACTGGCCGGAATACCGCTGGCAGGTGGTCACTCTATTGATTCACCTGAACCTATTTTTGGACTGGCAGTCACCGGCCAGGTTGAAAACCAGTATTTAAAACGAAACGATCAGGCCACCGCTGGTTCACAACTCTTCTTAACCAAACCTATCGGCATTGGTATTTTAACAACGGCATTAAAAAAGAAAAAATTAAAAGCTGAACACAGCCAGCTGGCATCTGAAACCATGCGACTGTTAAATAAAGCCGGTGCTGAGTTTTCAAAACTACCTACTGTAAGCGCAATGACAGATGTTACCGGCTTCGGCTTACTCGGTCATCTGACAGAAATATGTGAAGGCAGTGGCGTTCGGGCACAGCTAAAATATGACGCCGTACCGAAACTTGACGATATTGAATATTACGTTGCAGAAGGCTGTTCCCCCGGAGGAGCACAGCGAAATTTTGACAGTTATGGCGAGAAAATCGGTCCGATGACTGAGCTGCAGCAGCAAATTCTGTGTGACCCGCAAACATCAGGTGGCTTACTGATTGCCGTTGAGAAAGAAGGCCTTGCCGCGTTTCATCAGCTAGCTCAGTCTCTCGGACTTGAACTGGATTGCATTGGTGAACTGACAGACAACCAAACTCAACACCTGATCGAAGTTATATAAATTGTATGACTGAATTACCCCAAACCGCTGATTATAAATCTTTATTTCTGAATGATATCAAAATGATGGATCTCCGCGCTCCTGCTGAATTTAGTCAGGGCGCTTTTCCTCAGAGTGACAACCGGCCATTGATGGATGACGAAGAACGGCAATCTGTCGGCTTGCGTTATAAAGAACAGGGTCAGGACAGTGCGATAGAACTCGGCCATCAGCTGGTATCCGGTGAAACCAAGGCAGCGCGACTCTCGGACTGGTCAGATTTTATTCAGCAGCATCCGCAAGGTGTTTTGTATTGTTTCAGAGGCGGTCTGCGTTCAAAAATTACGCAGCAATGGATTTTTGAAAATACAGGTATTATATACCCGAGAGTAGAAGGTGGTTATAAAGCCTTACGCCGTTATTTACTCGATGAACTTGACAACAACACCAATAAAATCCGCCCTTTAATACTCGGCGGCAGAACCGGCTCCGGTAAAACGATATTACTGAACCGACTGCAGCAAAAAATTGATCTTGAAGGCTTATTCAATCACCGGGGTTCAGTTTTCGGAAAACATGTCACTCCGCAGCCCGGTCAAATTGATATTGAAAACAATCTTTCCATAGCGCTGCTAAAACTGGCCAATAACGGAACCCAGTACATCTTATTCGAAGATGAAGCACCCAATATCGGCTCTCGCAACATACCCAAAGCCCTGTATGCCAAAATGAAACAGTCTCCCCTGTTGCTGCTTGAAGAATCTGTTGAAACAAGAACTGAAATTATCTTTGACGAATACATTGTTAATTCACTGACAGAGTATCGCGCTGCAAATAACCGAGAAACTGGCTTTAGGCTCTGGTCAGAGGAACTGCTGGCATCATTGTCACGGGTACAACGACGGCTAGGAGGAGAACGCTTCAAGATAATCGATCAGATGATGCGCGATGCCATTCAAACTCAAATAATCGCCGACGACCACAGTCAGCATAAAGAATGGATAACAAAACTGCTGACTGATTATTATGATCCGATGTATGACTACCAGTTAACTAAAAAAAATGAACGTGTTGTTTTTCAGGGCAGCAGTGATGAAATAACTGAATACTTGCAGCGTGAGTATCAGCTGATTTAATATTTTCTTCATTTCACTTCTGCTATTTTCTAAGATATTATTATTTACACAAACAAAATCACGGCAAAACAAAAATCATGAATAATACAAAAAAAACTGTCTCGCTTGTTTTAGGTAGCGGCGGCGCAAGAGGACTTGCCCATATTGGCATTATTCACTGGCTTGAAGAACACAATTTCGAAATAAAAATCATTTCAGGAACATCGATAGGTGCTCTAGTCGGTGGCATATACGGAGCAGGTAAACTTGAGGTGTTTGAGAAATGGGTTCTGGCGCTGCAAAAGCGCGATGTGATTAAACTGCTCGATTTTGCTTACAGTATGTCAGGACTGTTTAGCGGTGATAAAATCATGCAGACGCTTCAAGCGCTGCTCGGTGATATAAACATCGAAGACTTACCGATAGAATTTACAGCTGTTGCCTGCGACTTAGAAGCAGAAAAAGAAGTCTGGTTTGACAGAGGCTCATTATTTGAAGCCATCCGCGCTTCAATTTCCATTCCCACCATTTTCACACCAGTCAACTACCAGGGACGCACTCTGGTAGACGGCGCGGTACTAAACCCGATACCTATTGCGCCTACCCTGACGCATATTACAGATATCACCATCGCCGTCAGCCTCAGTGGAAAACGCCAGGTTGTTAAGCCGCTTAAAGCAGACAATGATAATCATCCCGTTGAAAAGACTTATTTATCCGGTGTTTCAAACTACATAGACAGGCTGCAGAAGAAATACCGGCCGCAGCAAATTGAACAGCCTGATTTTTTTGATGTCATGCTTAAAACCTATGAATCCATGCAAAACACAATAAGCCGCTACAAAGTAGCCGGCTACAATCCTGATCACTTGCTGGAAGTACCATCAAACAGTTGTAAAATTCTTGAATTTCATCGCGCCGCAGAAATGATTGATTACGGTTATAAACTGGCAGAAAGAAAACTATCCAGTCTGAAATAGAATTTCTATCAAACATTGTGTGATACGTAAGCACCCATATCAATTTCGTTTACTTCAATCGTCACCACATCAAAAATAAGGCCTGACTGCACGATAGTATTTCGCAATGAATTACTTAGCAGGCGTTTCTGCTCAACATTACGCCCCGGTCTGATTCGTATCTCAACATGAATATACTTTTTGGCAGCTTCACCGACACAATAATATGGGGTTGGAAAACAACGTGTCTTAACACGTTCTGTTTTAAACAGGCCGCTGGCAATAACAGATTGATGGATATTATCGACGAAACATTGAATCTCAACGTCGTTAAATATATCGTCAGAACAGTCTATTCTTATATGTGGCATCGGCAACCATCCGTTTATTTTTTAAGTTCAGTTTTAAGATAAAAGTGATTAAATAAAATGACAGCTGAAAATATTACTACCGCGACAGTAATTAATGGCAACAGTACTTGTATATCCAGCAAGTCATAAATTGATCCGCTTGATGCTGCCTGATAGATAACCACTGAAAACACATAAGACTTAATACCGACACCTATTAACGCAGCGATAATAAACGAAACCAGGTTAACTCTTAATATACCGGAGCTATAATTTACAACGGAGTGCGGGAAAGCCGGCATTAATCTCATAGACAGCAGCACAAAAAAATTATCGTTTCTACTAAGCATCAGATAAATCTTAGACGATGCGATTTTTTCCACCCAGCCTGCTGTTAGACGCTGAGAAAAAAAATACGCCGAGACCCCGCCCAGTGCAGCACCTGCCGCCAGTACAACGCTGGCTTCTAGCGGTGGGTATAAAGCAGCAACCACCCAAAGAAATAACGAACCAGCCAGTGCAAAGGTAAACAGGACTGCCTGTAACAAAACCAGCAAAATCATCAGCCACCAATGATCTGTGTATTGCCGTGTGATAACAATGATCTGTTTCGGATCCAGCAAACCGGAGAGCTGCAAAAAAATACCCGTAGCTATCAAAAGCAACAGGATAAGAATTTTATATTTATTCTGGCTGGCTGATTGCATCACTTCTAACTGCCTCATCATACGCGGTCACAATACATCTATTAAAATTAATCCAATGAAAATAACCGGCAGCTTGTTAAATCCATTTCCATGTAAGGTCTGGTATAAGCTGTCATCAGCGGCCTGACAACAAGCTCAAAACACCTCAAACATAATGCTTTTTATTGCCAGTCATAAAATTCATTTTATACTACCCTGTATCAATAATGACAAAATAATTGAGCTATAACAGGATCAGATGTGATTTTTCCATGTATTCTTGAGAGAAATAAAGAGCTACCGGTATGGATCAGGAATTAATACTGCTACAAATTGCCATTATTTTAATCGCTGCCCGTTTATTTGCAGAACTGGCCACGCGTCTTAATGTACCGGCTATTATCGGCGAGTTGCTGGCAGGTGTCATACTGGGCCCGTCTCTGCTTGGCTGGATTGAACCTAATGATGTTCTTAAATTACTGGCAGAGCTCGGTATAATCCTTTTACTGTTTGAAGTCGGTCTGACAACGCAGCTAGACAAATTAATTCATAGCGGCTCCAAAGCTATCATAGTTGCACTTAGTGGTTTCATTCTGCCTTTTATATTAGGCTTTTTCTCCAGTTATTACTTATTCGGACTATCACTACTTGCCTCACTTTTTATAGGTGGCACACTGACAGCAACCAGTATTGGTATAACCGTTCGGGTTTTATCCGATCTCAACAAACACAACAGTATCGAAGGTCAGATTGTACTGGGTGCAGCCGTCATTGATGATTTGCTGGGTATTTTTTTACTCGCCGTTATTTATGAATTTTCACGCAGTGGAGAGGTTGATTTCTCAAACATCATTACCGTCGTCTTCTATGTCAGCCTATTTTTCCTGATGGCACCGCTTGTAGCCAAAATGCTTTCGCCAGCGATAAAACATTTACACCGTAAGACAGATATACCCGGTCTGATTCCGGTAGCACTGGTATCAATGGTACTTTTATTTGCCTACATCGCCCACATATCCGGAGCACCTGATTTACTGGGAGGATTTGTTGCTGGTATCGCCTTATCCCGACGCTTTTTCCTGCCTATGGGAGCCTTTATCAAAGCCGACCCGAACTTTACGATTGATGTGCACAACCACATGAAACCGATTATTCAGTTATTCACACCTATTTTCTTTGTCATGGTGGGTCTTTCACTGGACCTTGCGGCGGTCGACTGGAGTTCGCTGTTTATCTGGATATTTTCGCTCACCACCTTACTGATTGCTGTGGCCGGGAAAATGTTCGGGGCGTTTCTGATTCATGAAAAAAACAGTACCCGTATCGCAATAGGAATGGCGATGATACCGCGCGGGGAAGTGGGCTTAGTGTTTGCGGAAATTGGACGCGCCTCCGGCATACTCGATGCAACAGTCTATGCCGGGATCATACTGGTCATAGCTTATACCACACTGACAGCACCTGTCTGGATGAAGTATTTTTATCACCGTCAGGAATCTGCTGAGCGAAAACTCACTATGCGTGACTGAAACCGCATCGCCAACACGCTGTAAATTGAGAGCCATGCTCTTCACCGCATTGCCGACACCGCCAAGCTGCGCTCGTTGTCTTAGCTGATGCCAGTAATGCAGACAATACTGTCTCGGCTTTTTTTTGCTGAGTCTCATCAATCAGCCACAATTCTGGCCAGACCTCATTCACCGGTACTTCACCCGCCAGACTGTATATCATGTCATTTTTAATAACGCAGTCAATGCCTTCTGATTTCATCACATTATTAACATGATAGAGCATGACTCTGTCAGCACAAGCGTATAGTTTTTTCATCAGCAGGCACTACTTTCACTAACATCAACAGCACTTAGAGTTCTTTTTTATCTTTATCGTGCGAATGGGTTCCGTCAAAATACTTTAACGCGGCAACTGAGCCGGCAATAAAGACAATACTCAATACAATTACCAGCCAAAATAGTTTCATAATCAGCCTCCTGTAGACGTCATTATTAACATTGCATTTACAGCTATCGGGCAGTTTGCAATGAAATCAGCTCACGATAAGTATCAGCATTAATATTTGTTTCTGGATAAGGATAACATGCGGTACACTATGCGAAAATATTTGTTTCGAGGATTCCGAACTTGAATAAACAACCGACTAATTCCTTCCAGCTCAGCTTATTTGTGGCGATCATCAGCTTCTGTTTTCTAAGCTGTAGCTACAGCTCGCTGGCATCAGCAGAGACAACACCGGCTGAACAGAGCATGTTGAGTTCAGAGCAACAGGATAGTAGTGCGATGATGCCGATGCAACAACAAAACATGGCAGATAACAATAATGAACAGACCGATATGGCTGAGTCGTCCGGAATATCACCGCCAGTTGAAGACACCTCACTGCCCGAAACCATGATGCCGCTAGCTGAACAAAATGACAGTACAATGGCGCCGACTGAAGAGCAAGCAAGTATGCCGGTTTCGGACCCTGTCCGCTATAGCAGCATCAGCGAAATCCCTGCCGATTATTACGCAGTACAAGTTGTTGCTACCAGCTCAATGAGAAACCTTGATGCGTTTGCCAACAAATACCAGCTCTCAAATAACCTGAGCACACAAATTGTTGTACACGGAAGAACCTGGAATATACTGTTATCCGGTGCCTACCCGACACGTGATGAAGCCAAAGCAGCGGTAGCCGAGTTTGCTGGCAGACTGTCAACATCACCATGGGTAAGACGCGTCAGTACTCTACAGTAGCTCGATCTTACTCACAGACTGGCTCAGCCTTGTCGCGAACACCCTGACAAGGCGACTACCGGCATTGCGCTTACTGTTACAACAGCAGGCGTGCAGCCGACACCATGATCAGGGTGCCAGACGTGTTAACGGCCACTCGTTATTCTCATCGCGCTGATATAAAAACTGATCATGAAAGCGGCTGTCTCTAGCCTGCCAGAACTCCAGCGTCTCCGGCACGACCCTATAACCACCCCAGAATGATGGCAAAGGCACTTCAGCGTCGGCAAATTTCTGTTTCATTTGCTCAAACAAACTATCGAGCATAGCCCGGTTTGTTACCACCTGACTCTGATGTGATGCCCAGGCACCTATCTGACTGCCTCGCGGTCTGGTAGCAAAATACTTTAGTGATTCTGCGCTGGATATTTTTTCAGCACTACCGGTAATCTTTACCTGCCTACCCAGTGCCTGCCACGGAAATAACAAACTGACCCGGGCATTCTCTGAAATATGCTGGGCTTTGCGGCTTGAATAATTGGTGAAAAACACAAAGCCGTCGCTATCGAACAACTTCATTAACACCATTCGTTGCCAGGGTTGCCCGTCTGCATCAACCGTGGCCAGCGACATCGCCGTAGGCTCTGCAATATCAGTATTCAGAGCATCCTGATACCAGCACTCAAATTGCTTAAACGGGTCGGGATTTAATGACTCCCGTGCCAGACCTCTGGTCATTAATTCTTTACGTAATACGTCTGATTTCATACGCCGGACTTCAATATTTATTAGTAACTAAGATTATAAAGACAGAGTGCTCTTGATGATTGATTAATATCAGCTTATTAAACGATTCAATAATAATAAATAACCGTGTACAGCGCTACTGTGACAGACTAAAGCCGAGTCACAAAACCATGCCAGAATCGATAAGCCACCCTATAACCCTACAAATAACCAAGTATTTAACTCAAGAATTCACTTATCCCGGCATCAGATATTTGAAATTCCCTATTATTTATAAAATCGGTAAGCTTTAAGCCGAATTATAAAAAGCCGTAAGGCCATCAAAAAAACCAACAAGTGGAGTTGTAAAATGTCTGAACAAACTGATAGTGAAGTAATGCGAGGAATGAAAATCATGGTTGTTGTATTCGTGGTTCTGTTTGCAGGTATTGTATTTACTGCACGGACGATTGTTTACTAATAATCCGTAAAACGCCCTGTGAAGATACAGGGCGTGCCCTTCGGTTACAGCCTAGTCTTAACCTTCTGCCGCCAGCTATCATCGGGCAATCATATCACTGAAGCAGCCCCTTAAAATAACGAGCGACTATCAACGCCACTAACATAGTCACACTCAGTAATAGTAATAATACCGATAACGTAATTAAAGCTTCTGACATTGTTATTGTGAAGAATAATTCAGGTGTATAGCCACAGGCTGCCTGCACTTCAAAAACCGCAGGTAGCCATTTATCGACAGCGAACCAGAACGGCAGCCCCGACTCCATATTACAGTCACCAAAAACAAAGCCACGTTCAGTACCCAGCAACTGGTAAGAGCGTTCAAATAAACCCAGTGAAATCACAGTCATCATCAGCTGCGAAACAATCTGCAGAGAAATACTCTTTAGCAAACCAAGCGATATTGCAGCAACCACAACAATAGCAAAAACCCAGATACGCACATGAATACACAAAACACAGGGTAAGTAATCGAGTACATACTGATAAAACAGAGCTGACAACTCCAGACCCACTGCAAATACCATCAAGCCCAACCAGTAATATTTACTCTGCGAGATCTCTAGCAGTTTATTAAACATTGATATAGTCCCTTGTCTTGTCCTGGCATCGATATTTGCCTGCCACTAAGACACATATCGAAATGTTAAATTGATTCGCTCAGTCATTACTTTGCGACTTTTAGGCAACTGATGCAGCCAATTATCCTGAGTCTTTCCCTGCATAATCAGCAAACTCCCGTGTGGCAGAATAAACGATTTTTTCAGGCTTTTGTCAGTTTTATGTTTTAACTGAAAACACCTTTCCTGGCCAAAGCTGACAGAGGCTATCACCGGACCAAGTCCGGCTTCATCATCAGCGTGCCAGCCGACACCGTCAGAGCCGTTTCGGTAGCGGTTAGCCAGTACGCTATTAAAGTCTGCTGCGGAAACCGTGCCGATTCTTGCCATGATAGCTTTTAAAACCGGCTGCCAAGCTAAGCCGCTATTACGAAGACCGGAATATTCGTAGCATTTACCGGCATCGGCGTACCAAGCAGTCAGCCGGGGTTCATTATATTCTTTTCCATAGACCCGAATACGCTGCTGAGACCAAGCTAACTGTGTCAGTAGTGTTTGAAATAAAAGATCGGCTTCGCTGCTTTGAAAAAATTGCGGATAACAAACGATATCCGCATCCGCTAAATCAATCCTGTGAAAACTCTCCGAATCTTCGAATAGGTCTGTTTTCATGCCATTCAGGCTTAGCTATTTGATCGGATGGACGACTCAATTAATTGTAATTTAGCCTGCCAGTCCAGACTCGTTGTCTGCTCATTGACCATCATTTCCATCAGACCATAAGCCAGCTGACGGTTTTCAGCTGTCATATCCTTTAACTTTGATAGCAGATACATATGCCCGCCTTTTTGCACATCCAGTGTCTTGATTAAGGCAAACAACAATAATGACTGGGCCGCATGTGGCTCTGATTTAATAATCTGGTAAACACGTTCTAACACATCACTCGACATAATATCTCTCAGCAAACAGTAATAGAATGCAGACCTGTTTAGTCTGCAGCCGGGATGAAGTGTAGCAGATTAGTCCTTAACTGACGACTCACTGCGCGTTGCTATTGGCCGAAATCAATCTGTATTCCTGCTGCCCGCAGTTCTTTCTGACGGGCATAAAGATACTGATTATAACTGGCATATTCAAAATATTTTGCCTTGCTAACATATCGCAAGATTTCTTTAAAATGAAAATGGTAAAGTCTGCCATCAACCCGGGTAACTTCACTACCCTTGTCAAACAATACAACACCCGGCCGGTAATCCAACTTAAGTTTTTTAGCCCACGCGGCAGCTGTTGTTTTATTGCCGTTGTTGTCAATAATAGATTTATCTGAATCAGTATCCAGACGCACTACTGTGAATTTTGAAAGTTCACTAAGCACTTCTTTGTGCGCTAATACTTTCTGATGAAACTCATTACAGTCTGCACAGTTTTTATCTTCAAAGATAATCGCCAGCGGTTTATTGAAGTCAGAAAAATCATCGGTTTTTGTAAACATCGGATGATTTCTCAGGCTGTAAACAGGTTTATTTTGTTTGCTGATATATTCAGCGAGTTCAAGCTTATTATATTGTTTATCTTTAACATAGTTGAGCGCATGCATCAGCGTTGCTGGCCGGCGGTAACCGTTTAGCTGCAGCACACGCTTACCTTCACCATCCATAAAAACCACTGTCGGGGTATAATGCACCTTTAGTTCCCGGGCTAATTCTTTTTCAATATAGCGGTTATTGTCATCCCAGATAATTTCCCTATCACCAAGGATATTTATTGCAACCACCTGAAAATTATCCTCAATAAAACGTTTTGTTTTTCCTTCACGAAAATTTTCATCCAGCATTCGCGAGCAGTAGGGACAGCCTTCCATATGCATAAATAAAATAAGCTGCTTGTTTTCTTGCCTGGCCTCTGCACTGTCTTCTTTTATTTCGAGAAAGCTATCTTTAAACCAGCCTGGTATCGTATAAGAAACCGCACCCAGTGATGCTGTGTTTTTTGCCGCAGCAATTGTGTTGCCAGAAAACAAGCACACTGCAATATAAACAAGGGATAACCAGTAGTGTTTCATAGCCAATATGTCCTATATTCGTTATTATTTTATCATTGCCTGCTGTTGTTAATCTAATGACCTTTGCTCGTTAGAATAGTTCATCATTGAAACTGATTAAACGTTCTCTGCAATGTTTTAGTTAACACGTTATGATACAGCATTCATCTAAAATAACGACTATCTTCAGCCAGCTAAATTTATTATAAATATGGCTATCGCGAAAGGAAACACCTATGAGTTCATTAATTATCTGTAAGGATGGCAAATCTCGTTGCAACTGGTGTAATGCAACCGATGACTACCTTAACTATCACGACACGGAATGGGGTTTTCCTGTAAAAGATGATAAGCGTTTATTTGAGAAATTATGCCTTGAAAGTTTTCAGTGTGGTTTAAGCTGGCGCACTATTCTTGAAAAACGAGAGAATTTTCGCGCCGCATTTTGTCATTTTGATTTTAACCGTGTTGCAGACTTTACTCAAAATGATATAGAACGCCTGTTAAAGGATAAAGGCATAGTTCGTCACCGGGGAAAAATTGAAGCCGTTATCAATAATGCCAAACAAGCGCTTGAACTTGTCGCACAATACGGTTCACTGGCTGCTTTTTTCTGGCAATATGAAGCCGACATCGAACAACTCACAACACCGCAGAGCATCTCAAGCTCGGCTCTGTCAGTTGCCTTATCAAAGGAGCTTAAAAAACGTGGCTGGAAGTTTATTGGTCCAACCACAGCCTATGCGTTTATGCAGGCAATGGGCCTAATCAACGACCATCTAGAAGGCTGTATTATTCGTTCAGAGGTCGATAATGCACGCCGTCATTTCATCCGGCCTTAATTAAACCACTCATCATTGCTGCGTCCAATATTATTTCTTATCTGTTACTGCACTTCTTTTTCTGGCATTG
>JAOULX010000004.1 GCA_029881795.1 Gammaproteobacteria bacterium | reverse complement strand
TAAAAGCGCATGGCATCGTCAGCAGCATGAGTGCTGTGGGCAGTTGTTATGATAATGCAGCAGCAGAAAGCTTCTTTGGTTTACTAAAGCGTGAGCGAGTAAATCGTAGAAAATATGTGACACGTGCAGAAGCTAGGACGGATGTTTTTGATTACATTGAACGCTTCTATAATCAGCGTAAACAACGACTTTTAAATAGTGATAATATTCAGCTAACAACTCTTAACTGAGTGTTCGGTGTATCGGGGTAGAACCACATAGATGTAAATGATGTTAAACTCGCTAATGCAGTAGAGGTAGTGACAATTTAGCTTATGGGTATTTGTGCATTATGACTATCGTTAAAGGACAAATTGAGCCTCTTAAGAAATTAAGAGATACATTAGATAAAAACGGTATCATAAGATTTAATTCTATTACTGAAATAAATGAATTCTTAAAAGGTTATGATTCCGAAAGGAATGCAATACCTAAAAATATTACATCTGCATTAGATAAGGAAATAAAAGAACTAGAGGCAGGTCTTGCTGAGTGTGAAAAGACTTTTGAAAAATCAAAAGAAGATAGTAAAAACGAAATCAACAGTGAGATAACAAGCCTGACAGTAAAATTAGAACAGGAAGTAGAGAAACGTAATAAAAACATATTTAATAAAATATTCTTTTATCTATATGTAAAAGCATTAGCAAGAAAGAAGTCTAAGTTAGAAAAGAACATTGATAAAATAATTCATAAGAAAGTACGTGTTTCAGAAAAAGAAGTAATTAAAGCTAAAGATAAATTAGACAATATTACAGAAAATAAAGATAAGATTATCTCAGATCGATGTGCAAAGTCTTATAAAGAAATAGACGATACAAAAGAAGTTATTGATGGTTTGTATGCTTTAATTGCAGGTGCAGTAGGCGAGAATTCAGTAGTAAAAGAACTTCAAAAGCTATCAGATGAATATTATTTGCTTAATGACTTTTCGATAAAATTTAACCCTCCTATATTTAATAGAAAAGAAAATGACAAAATATTCAGCATTCAAATAGATCATCTTTTAATTTGTAATTCTGGTGTGTATATACTTGAAACGAAGAATTGGAGTGAGCAATCAATACAAAATATAGATTTAAGATCGCCAGTCAAACAAATTAAGAGAACAAGCTATGCGTTATTCGTGCTATTAAACAGTGAATCCAAATACAATGATATTGAATTAGAGCGGCATCATTGGGGAAATAAAAAAATACCAATTAGAAGTTTAATTGTTATGGTTAATGGAAAGCCTAAAGAAGAATTTAAGCATGTAAAAATCTTATCTTTAAATGAGTTAAACGGATATATAAAGTATTTTGATCCAGTCTTTAATGATGCAGAAGTTAAAAGCATCTATGATTATTTAAGATTAAGAAATCATTGAAATAGAAAATAATTGGTCGCTCTTTCCGTTTTTTGAAATTAAGCTGTTTGCTACTGTTAACTAACGAGGTATTTAACATGGCAAAGCAAGCAGCAAAAAGTATTCTATCTTCATTCACTCTTTCTGACTCTCAAAAACAAAAGGTCGTTGATAAACCAACGCAACGTCGTAATAATTTGTTAACCAAGTTGAACGACCAGATACTAGCAGCAGAGGCTGCATTTAAAGGTGAGGAATATTTTAGTACTAAAACGGTTACTGAAACTGACGAAGACGGCACTAAAACAAGCAAAACAGTACCAAAGCGCGTAAACAAATGGTTTTATACAAATAATGGTTCAGAATGGTTTGTAGAAATTAAGTACGGCAATAGAATATTGCCATTAGCTAAAGATAAGACAGCTATAGTGGTAGGTGATTTGGAAAATATGGTTGCTGTGCTAACTCAGGTAAAAGAAGCGGTAGCTGCTAAAGAGCTAGATAAAGTGATTGAGACAGTTTTGACTAAAAAATAATTGGTTTTATCCACCTTTCTACCTAGTTGGTACTTGGTTTTAAGGTGCACGGAAAATTTACCATTACGCTTACACGCAATTTACAATATAATTGCTGTAAGTAGCAGAAAACCGTGCACTTTTGTATGCACACCCACTTAATAGGACACGCAAGATTTATGCAATTACAAACTAAACGAAATAACTCTTTGTATTTAAACGCATTTAATTATGCGTGTTATTGAGTGGGAATAATGTTTTAGCTGATGCTGAAGCGTGTTTTTAAAAGGGCTGCATTATGTGGCCTTTTTATTGTTTAAAGGTCGGTTTTTTCATGAGTAATGATGAACACTGGATGCAGCATGCATTAAAGCTGGCAGAATACGCCGAGCAAAATGGCGAAGTACCGGTGGGTGCTGTTATTGTGCAAAATGACAAGCTGATTGCAGAGGGCTGGAACCAGCCGATATCAAGCCATGATGCGACAGCGCATGCGGAAATCGTTGCCTTAAGAAAGGCCGGTGACACGCTGAGTAACTATCGACTGCCTGATACAACGCTTTATGTCACGCTGGAGCCATGCGTAATGTGCATCGGGGCCTTGATTCATGCCAGAGTCAGCCGCGTGGTTTACGCCGCAACAGAACCTAAGACCGGTGCTGTTGAGAGTGCTTTTAAGTTGTGCGAGAGTGACCGGCATAACCATCGCATAGAAATAGTGGGCGGCGTGCTGGCACAGCAAAGCAGTGAGCTATTAAAACGTTTTTTTAAACGACGTCGCGACGATAAAAAGCAGCTTAAGATCGATAACAACAAAGCATGACTTGTTGAAGTATGACTGATTGTCTTGATAGCGGCTAATAATCGCTAAGGGATTTCAGGTGTATTCGCCAATGATTTTTTTATAGTTTTTAAAACGCTGCTCGTTTATCAGGCCGTTGTCTAGCGCTTTGTTAATGACGCAGCCCGGCTCGACATCGTGTTTGCAATCAGAAAATTTGCACTGACCCGCCAGCGATCTGATTTCTTTGAAACCGTATAAAACATCTTCAGCAGTATTATTCCATAAACCAAAATCGCGTACCCCGGGCGAGTCGATAATGTCACCACCGTTAGGCAGATGATAGAGTATTGAACTGGTCGTAGTATGAGTGCCTTCACCACTGGCAGCAGACACCTTGCCAACACGGATGTCCTGATCCGGTAACAAAGTATTGATTAATGACGATTTGCCAACACCTGAAAGGCCGACCATGATTGATGTTTTGTCTTTGAGCGCATCGTTCAGCGCGTGGATGCCATCGTGACCTTTGATACTTGTCGGTATAACAGGATACCCCAGATTACGGTATTCGATTAACAGCTTGTTGGGGTCGGTGTTTTGATCGGCCAGATCTGTCTTATTTAAAACGATTAAGCCATTGGCTGCGAGGTTTTCTGTGGCCACAAGGTAGCGGTCAATCAGATAAGGGTTAGGCGGAGGGCTGACCGACATGACAATGACAACCTGATCGATATTGGCAGCCATCGGTTTTAGTTTGCCGCCAAAGCCGGGTTTTTGGAGCAGAGAGTCACGTTCTGTTATGGCGGTGACCACCGCGTCCTGATTCTCCAGCTTTTGAATTAGCACATTATCGCCGCAGACAATTTGTGTAAGGTTCTGGCGCGGGCTGCAGCGAATTAACTCTTCATTCGCCAGTTCAGCAATAATCGTTTTACCAAAGTTGGTGATGACTCGGGCTGACAGATTGGCAGTATTAGTATTTGTATCATCGAACTGGTCGAGTTGCTGCTGCTGATTTTGTTTAATGCGGCGTTGCTGTTTGTGAGTAAGTCTGCGTGCCATTATGTGTCTGCCATATCATTGATTCTGGCAGCGCAGATGAAGTCATTATGTGACAGGCCGTTAATGCTGTGCGTGCTATAGCTAATGAGACAGTGTTTAAAACCGATCTGAATTTCAGGGTGGTGATTCTGTTGCTGTGAAACCCAGGCTGTGGCGTTAACAAAAGCCAGTGTCTGGTAATAGTCATTGAAAGTAAAAACCCGCGATATAGAACGGGTTTTGTCTTCATAGTTCCAGTTGTTGTCAAGTTCGCTTAGTAAATCTGTAATTTCAGACTCACTTAATCGGGCCTGATCAGGGCTTATGTTTTCGCAATATTGCTGAGAAAGACGCTTCATTAAAACCGATAATATTTTTTATTCAGAAAATTAATAACGGCATCAGTGTCTTCGTTAAACCATGGCGCTTCGGTATTGTCGCGGCAGACACGAACCTGTTTTCCAAGTGCATTGATGGACTTAACGACCCTGTTTTCTCGGGTATAAATTGAGTCGGTATGGCATTTTAAACAGTGGTTTTGATGCACATTCTGACCGTGTTTAAGCGATACTTTTTGGTCACTGGCATAAGTGCTTGTCGACAATAATAACAAGCTTAACAACAGTATTGATTTCATTTTGAATCCTTTCACAGGTTTGATAAGTGTGCAATTCTGACCGGTGCCGGCGGATGCGAATCATAAAAAGCTGAGTGCAGCGGGTCTGGCGTTAAGGTGTTTGCATTTTCTTTATAGAGATTTACCAGCGCGCGAATCAGGTTACCAGCATCACTTTGTTGAGCGGCAAAGGCATCGGCTTCAAATTCATTTTTCCGCGACAACAGTGTCATTAGCGGGTGCATCAGAAAAGTGAAAACCGGTAAAACCATGCTGAATAAAATCAGTGCCATGTAGGTGGAGGTATTTTCTACACCCAGTGCACTAAAAAACCATTGTTGATTCATCAGCCAGGCCAGTAAAGCCAGACCCAGTAACGAAATTGCAAAGGATAGGGCGATGCTCTTGACGATGTGTTTATGCTTGAAATGCCCCAGCTCATGTGCCAGAACGGCTTCGAGTTCATCATCATTGAGTGACTTCAATAGTGTGTCGTAAAAAACGATTCGTTTATTGCGTCCAAAGCCGGAAAAATAGGCGTTACCATGACTCGATCGTTTGGAGCCATCGATCACAAAAATGCCATTACTGGAAAAACCGCATTTTTCTAACAGGCGGGTGATGCGCGTTAAGGTATCACCTTCTTCTAGTGGCGTGAATTTGTTAAACAGAGGTGCAATCCAGATCGGGTACGCCCAGGCAATCAATAAATTAAAAGCCATCCAGACCAGCCAGGTATAAATCCACCAGAGCTGACCGGCCTGATCCATTAACCACAGCACCACAAAGATCAGCGGCACACCTAGAATCAGTGAAAGTGCAGCACCTTTAAACAAATCAATCATGAAAGTTTTCATCGTGGTGTTATTAAAGCCAAACTTCTCTTCGATGACAAAAGTGCTGTAGGCAGAAAATGGCAAATCTAATAGAGAAGAAATCAGCATTAAGGCCAGAATAACGCAAATACCGGTTAGCATTGGGCTTAGAGCGAGTCCTTGAATCTGGCTATCAAGCCAGTTGAGGCCACCGCCTAATGTCCATATCAGTAATAAAGCCGTGTCATAGAGCCCCGGCCAGCGACTGAATTTGTTCTTGGTGGTGGTGTAGTCCGCAGCTTTTTGATGCTCCTGAAGCGATATTTTATCTTTAAATGCATCAGGTACCTCAGCACGGTGAGCTTGTATATGAGCGATGTGGCGCTGGTTTAGCCAGAAGCGGACGGCTACAGAGACTGTCAGCATGACAAGAAATAGCATAGTGAAATTGTGCAAGACGAACTCCAGGGGATCAATATGTAATAATGCGCTCTATTATCCAGATCTAGCCGCTTTACGCTAGCGTAATAATCCGACTAGAATATTCAGCGTAATTAAAAAATTAAGAATGGGATACCAGCAATGCCTGAGCACAGTCAGACCAACAAAAAAGAAAACCTGATCTGGATCGATCTAGAAATGACCGGCCTTGAGCCTGAAACCGACCGTATCATTGAGATTGCGACCATTGTAACGGATAAGCAACTGACGATTCTTGCTGAGGGACCGTCTATTGTTATCCATGCTTCTGATGAGATATTAGAGGGCATGGATGAGTGGTGTACCAACCAACACGGCAAATCCGGACTGACTCAAAGAGTTAAAGATAGCAAGATTACAGAGGCTGAGGCCGCCAGAGAAACAATTGAATTTTTGCAGCAATATGTAGACCCAGGCGCATCGCCTATGTGTGGTAACAGCATCTGTCAGGATCGCCGCTTTATGGCGAAATGGATGCCGGAACTCGAGGCGTTTTTTCATTATCGCAATCTGGATGTTAGCAGTCTAAAAGAGCTGGCTAACCGTTGGGCTCCGGATGTTAGCAAAGGCTTTGAGAAAAAAGGCTCTCATCTGGCAATGGATGATATTAAAGATTCGATCGCTGAGTTAGTATTTTATCGAGCAAAAATCCTGACCATTTAGAAAAATTTATTGTCTACCGACTTTAGCTTAAGGTATTGAAATCTAAATGAAATTAGCTATTTAAAAGACAATGGTGTGTGAAGGTGTTGCAATATTGACGATTTTGTGACTAAGTTCGCTGTATTTTTCGATTTCATAGACTATTATTTAATTACTCTTAATTTGAGTCTCCTTTTATTGTGGTTGATTAGCCCGCTTCCTACGAAGCGGGCTTTTTTTTGTCTTTATTTTTAAGTAAAAACAGGCATGTAATGTGACTACGTGAAAGAGCAGTCGGTAAGTGTTCTGGCGATTTAGCTGATTTTAAAAGGTTTTGTCTTTATCTTGTTCAATGTATGATGTGCCCAAGAAGTTTTAAGAGATGGATTAATAGCATCTATATTTGCCCTAAAAAGTATATAAATGTTACGATCTCCTGAGAATAGAGCTTTATCTGAATGTTCGACTAACTTCTTGACAAAAAAACAATAAAGATTAGAATATTAACAATTACTTATAGAGGATGATGTAAATGTCTATTGATCGTATCGTTTTTGCTTTTGCAGGTTTCGTTATTTTAGTTAGTGTTGCGCTGTCTCAGTACCATAGCGTTAACTGGTTATGGGTAACCGGTTTTGTTGGTCTGAATTTATTCCAGTCGGCCTTCACACGTTTTTGTCCATTAGCTAATATTTTGAAGATGTTAGGTAAGAAACCAGGTTGTGCTTTCGAGTAAAAATGGGTTATTTTGCTCAATAGCGGTGTTGCTGTGATTTATTTTAAAAGCCATTTACTTAGTGTAAATTTCGATTTTAAATAAATCACGCGGCTTGCTCTTGAGTAAACTGCCTCAGTTTTTTGAAAATTAAGTATTATAAAAAAAGCCGCTTTAAAGCGGCTTTTTTTATAGGACTAAAGGGCTTATGTTTCTATCGGTGTATCTGATTGGTTGCCCCAGTCTGACCAGGATGATGGATATCCCTTAACATTCGGGTAGCCCAGTTTTTTAAGTACCAGGTAACTCAGCGCTGAACGATGGTGAGTATGGCAATAGCAGATGATTTCTTTATCGGCTGTCAGGCCCAGTTCGTTTAAATGAGACTGAATTACCTGATCCGGTAACAATCGCATATTGTTCTCTTTATCCATTGCATCGGTCCATTCATAACGAATAGCCCCGGGAATATGACCGCCACGTGCTGCAAAAGCTTTTTCACCGGTATACTCCTGTATGCTGCGAGCATCCAGCAAAGCCACGTTGCCATCGTTTAAATGTTGCAGGATATAGGCGCGGTGGGCCAGATAATCTTCTGTAATCTCGGCATTAAAATCCGATAGAGAGGCGGTTGTCGGCTCACTTGTCAGGGCATGGCCTTCATTGGCCCAGCTGATCAGTCCACCGTCCAGTATCGATGCTTTCTGATGGCCGAGTGAATGTAAGGTCCAGATAAGGCGAGCAGCTTTGCCGCCACCTTCATCGTCATATGCGATCACGTGTGAGTCTTTAGTCAGGCCGATGGATGACAGGGCCTGATTCAGTTTGTCGGTCTCGGGTAAACGGCCCATTACCGGTTTTTCACCGCTTATTATCAGTGCGTAGTCAAGATAGATGGCGCCAGGAATATGGCCTTTGCTGTATTGCTCAGCTTTGCACATATCCACCAGAAGTATATTGTTGCTACTGACAATGCTGTCAAGCTGATCCGGGTCGATGACCAGAGGTAAATCGCTCATAAATTTCCTGTTAGTTGATGTGATAGATTATTTTGTTTGCGGACATAGCACCGTATTCTTGGCAGTATCAGTGCTGCTGGCTTCCGGGTAGTCTAATGAATAGTGTAGACCACGACTTTCTTTACGTGCGATCGCGCTTTGGATAATGAGGTCGGCGACCACGGCGAGGTTGCGTAATTCAATTAAATCGTTGGTGACTTTAAAATTTCCATAATATTCATCAATTTCATTGAGCAGTAAGTTAACCCTGCTTTTAGCACGTGCCAGACGCTTATTGGTTCTGACGATGCCAACATAATCCCACATAAACTGACGTAACTCATGCCAGTTATGGGTCACCACGACTTCTTCATCGGAGTCGGTGACCTGGCTTTCGTCCCAGTGAGGGATAGTCGGTAATGTGGCTTTTTGTTTGAGCTGCCCGAGAATGTCCTGACAAGCAGCCTCGGCATAAACCAGACATTCCAGCAAGGAATTACTGGCCATACGGTTAGCACCGTGTAGACCGGTAAAAGCGGTTTCACCGATGGCATAAAGTCCTTTGATATTGGTACTGCCATTGAGATCGGTTTTTACACCGCCGCAGGTGTAATGGGCAGCAGGTACGACAGGAATCGGTTCTTTTGTCATGTCGTAACCAAATTCCAAACAGCGTTTATAGATCGTCGGGAAGTGAGATTTGATAAACGCTGCCGGTTTATGACTAATATCCAGATAGACAAATTCACTACCCAGACGTTTCATTTCATAATCGATGGCGCGGGCAACAATATCACGCGGCGCGAGTTCGCCACGACTGTCAAACCGGTGCATGAATTGTTCGCCATTCGGCAGTAATAATTTACCGCCTTCACCGCGAACAGCTTCGGTAATCAGAAAAGATTTAGCCTCAGGATGAAACAGACAGGTCGGGTGAAATTGCATAAATTCCATATTAGCGACTTCGGCACCGGCCCGCCAGGCCATTGCAATACCGTCACCGGTTGAGCCGTCAGGGTTCGTGGTATAGAGGTAAACCTTATTGGCACCACCTGTGGCCAGCACCACACAACGTGATCGGAAGGTCTCTACTTTTTCTGTGTCGCGGTTAAGAATATAAGCACCGTGTACGGTATCGCTGTGTTGCTTGAGTTTTTTACCGGTGATGATATCGATCGCAATACGGTTTTCAAATAAACTGATGTTGTTATGGTGTCGAGCATGAGTGACCAGCGTGGTTGAAAGCGCCTTGCCGGTTGCATCAGCTGCATGGATAACACGACGATGGCTGTGGCCACCTTCACGGGTTAAATGAAAATCACGCTTACCATCTCGGTGCTGATCGGTAGTGAATGGTACGCCGAGATCGATCAGCCACTGAATGTTCTGAGGTGCCTGTTCTACTGTGAACTTTACCGCTGCCGGATCGCATAAACCGACACCGGCGGCCAGCGTATCTTCGATATGAGAGTCAAAGCTGTCACCGGGTTTTAGCACCGCAGAAATTCCACCCTGGGCATAGAACGTGCTGCCTTCTTCAAGCCTGTTTTTTGAGATAACGGCCACGGAGGCGTGATCGGCCAAGCGTAAAGCCAGACTGAGTCCTGCTGCACCGGAACCGATAATGAGAACGTCAAATTGTTGGTCAATCGAAGAAATTGTGGTCATAACAGCAATATTATTGAATTATTAGGGATTAAGCAGGTCTTGTAGCACGTAAGATTTAAGTATAGCGACAGTTTAAACAACATCAGACTGTTTGAGTATTGTTTCTTTTATTAATATAGTGGGCCTTAGTGCGAATTAAGCACGGCGTGTTCTGAATATACTAAGAACTAAAATAAAATAATATTGTCCTAGAATATACCTGAATTTATAAAAGGGGCATTGATTTGGAGGGTTTGGTCCCGTATGGCCGACCATAACGAAGATCAGGCACTGGTACTGAGAGTACAAAAGGGAGATCAGCAGGCGTTTAACCTGCTTGTACTGAAATACCAGTCACGAATTAATCATTTGGTATCTCGCTTTGTTCGTAATACAGCAGATGTCGAAGATGTAACGCAAGAGGCCTTTATTAAAGCCTATAAAGCGTTAAAGAATTTCAGAGGTGACAGTCAGTTTTATACCTGGATGTATAGAATTGCGATTAACACAGCAAAGAATTATCTGGTTTCGTCGGGTCGGCGCACGCCGGCTGGCGGTACACTGGATGCTCAGGAGGCAGAGCAATATGAAGGAGCTTATGCCTTGCAGGAGTCGGCCACTCCGGAAAGAGAAATACAGGCCGAAGAAGTCAAACAAACAGTGAACAAAGCAATTGCTGCGTTACCTGAGGATCTTCGAGCGGCGATCACGCTGAGAGAGCTGGAAGGTTTGAACTATGAAGAAATTGCACTGGTCATGGATTGCCCGATAGGAACTGTCAGATCGCGTATTTTCAGAGCGCGTGAGGCAATTGATAAACAACTTAAGCCGTTTCTTGATGATTAAATCTCAGGTGCGGATATTAGCTGGCCGGTTAATTCCCGGGAGTAAATGAAGATGAAAGACGAATCAGGTGTAAGGCTGTCAGAGTTTCTTGATGGCGAGCTCAACGAAAAAGAGTTAGCCGCTTTAATCAAGGATGCGCAACAGCCAGAGCAGCAAAGACAGTTACGCGATTTTGCTCGAATTGGACATGCCATGCGCGCAGAGAGTGATATCTATTCATCGATTGATGTCAGTGTGGCTGTGGCGCAGGCAGTTGCAAACATCGCTGATGAAAACAGCGAGTCATCAGAGTCAGTGAGTCCATCGGCTACCGGCTTGTTTACTTCCGCCTGGTTTAAGCCGGCAATGGGTGCGGCATTTGCCACAGTGGTGGCCGTGTTCACGGTGATGGTTAATCAGAGTGTAACCAGTGTAACTGATCATCAAACAATTCCAGTTGTTGCTCAGCAGCAGCTTATTAATCCTGAAACGATTAAGCTCAGTCAATTTGAGCAAACATCTGAGCAGGAAGTAGTCGATTTAGCGGTGCGGGAAGAGTTGAATAATTATCTGGTGAATCATGCTCGTTCTGCTTCGGGCGGTAATTATCAGGGAATGGTGCCTTATGTTCGAGCGGTAGCTTATGAGCCAGATAAAAATCAAAAATAATGAGTAGTGAAAGTTCAAGATGATGAAACGGTTTTTAGTGGCTGCGTTATTAAGCAGTGTGGTTAGCGGCCCGGTACTGGCAGAGAGTGTCCAGAGCTGGATTACAAAAATGAGTAATTCCAGTCATCAGGGCAACTATCAGGGCACCTTTGTATTTTGGCGTGATCAAAAAATCGAAGCCATGCACATTACCCACGGCAGTAAAAATGGTCGGATCTGGGTCGGTTTAGAGTCTTTAAATGGTGAATCACGTCAGCTGATTCATCAGAATGGTGAGGTCACCTCGATTTTTCCTGATAAGCATCTGGTGAGTATTAATGAAATGACGTCTAATTTGCCATTTCATCCGGATTTACCGAAGGATATCAAGCAGCTGAATCAGCATTATGAATTGAAAATGCTCGGTCAGGACAGGGTGGCGAGCAGAGAAACCCAGATTATTCTGGTTAATCCTAAAGATGCACTGCGTTATGGTTTTAAATACTGGCTGGATAAAGATACCGGTCTGATGCTGCGTTGTGACGTATTTAATGAAAAGAAAAAAATTCTGGAACATATGATGTTTACGGATTTTGAGTATCTGGCGTCACCACCGGATACCGCCTTTAAACAAACCTCGATACCTGATAATTACAAAATATTAAAGCAAGATGAAACCCAGAAGCTGCATAAAGCCGGTAATAACTGGTTTGCAGAGCAACTGCCAGAAGGTTTTGTGCAGACGAAAAACATTCTCAAACCAATGAGAAAAAAACAAACGGCTGTGCAGCAGCTGGTTTTTAGTGACGGACTGGCCTCGGTTTCAGTGTTTATTGACCATAACGCCAATACATCGCATCGCCTCGATGGCCATACAGCAATGGGTTCGGTTAATGCTTTTGGTTTAACATTCAAAGATTACCAGATCACAGCGATCGGTGAAGCCCCGTCGGATACCGTTAAATGGATTGCAGAATCCATCAGGCATCGTCAATGATAGAAGAAGCTGCCACGGTTGTGGAGGTAGAACCGGCACTGATTGTGGTCCAAACCTTAAGAAAATCATCCTGTAACAGTTGCGCGGCTAACAAGGCTTGCGGCACCGCCGTGCTGTCAAAAAGCATCGGTCAAAAACATTCTCTGGTTTCGATTGCTAAAGCTGAAAGTGACGAGCCCCTGTTAGCAGTCGGTGATGAAGTGGTTATTGGTATTAACGAGAACATGTTATTAAGTGGCTCGGTACTGGCTTATCTGTTGCCATTATTTGGCATGCTGGGCTTTGCATTACTGGCAGACTGGATGGGCACCCAGTTAAGTTTGCAGGGTGAGTTGCATACCGTACTGGCAGGTGTGACAGGTCTTTTAGCTGGTCTGTATATGGCGAGTTTTTACCTTACAAAATCACGACACCAGTCTGACTTTGTGCCGCTGCTGCTGAGAAAGCAGTCTGCTGGAATAGTTAATCACGAGTCGGCATAGTTGTCGTTTCAGCTCATCAACGCTGTTGTTGATTGATACACCATGCCCAATAACACGATAGCAACAGACCTGCCGGTCGAGGATTTACCTGCTTAATAGCGATGGCTTAGAGCAAATGCTGGCTGTCCGTGATAATATTCTGCTGTTTTAAAAGCCCAAGTCTAAATGTTCAGGAACAAACTATATGCCAAGCTATAAAACGCTTTACCAGAAAAGCGTGTCACTGATTGTCTTTGCCTTTACTTTATTGATTTCTAAAGGATTATTGGCTGCTTCATTGCCCGATTTCACAGTGCTCGCTGCAGAGAACGGTCCGTCTGTGGTTAATATCAGTACTAGCAGAAAGAGTGCGGCATCGCCTTTTGAAGGTATGGATATTCCAAAAGATAACCCATTCGGTGATCTGTTCAAGCATTTCTTTGGCGACCAGTTTGGTAAAGATCATCAGGGTAACGGTGCCCCCGATGAAAAAGCTCAGTCATTAGGCTCTGGTTTTATTATTTCTAGTGATGGTTATATTTTAACCAATCATCATGTGATTAAGGGTGCGGACGAAATTATTGTCAGACTGCATGATAAACGCAGTCTGATTGCAAAACTGATAGGCTCGGACAGCATGACCGATGTGGCTGTCTTAAAAATTGACGCAAAGAATTTAAAGCCGGTTAAAACCGGTGATGCCAGTAAGTTAAAAGTGGGCGAATGGGTGCTGGCTATTGGCTCTCCTTATGGGTTTGATCATTCTGTAACGGCAGGTATTGTCAGTGCAAAAGGTCGCAGTCTGCCAAGAGACGTCTATGTGCCTTTCATTCAGACCGATGTAGCCATTAACCCGGGTAATTCCGGCGGTCCGTTGTTTAATATGGATGGTGAAGTCATTGGTGTGAATTCACAGATTTATACCAACACTGGCGGCTTTATGGGGCTGTCATTTTCAATTCCAATAGATGTCGCGATGGATGTGGTGGCTCAGATCAAACAATCAGGGCATGTGACCAGAGGCTGGTTAGGTGTCTATATTCAGGAAATTTCCAGAGAACTGGCCGAATCATTTGGACTAGATCGCCCTCAGGGCGCATTGGTGTCTCAGGTCATAGAAGATTCACCGGCCGAAAAATATGGTATCAGAGCCGGTGATGTTATTTTGAAATTTAACGGCCAGTCGGTGACCGATTCCAGTCATTTACCAGCTTTAGTGGGTCGTGTTGAAGTCGGAAGCCAGGTAAAGGTTGAGATTCTACGTGATAAAAAAACCAAAGTGATCAATGTCGTTATTGCCGCTTTGAAAGCAGAAGAGCAGGCTGTTATTACCGGGTCATCAGCAGAAAAAATCTATGATCGTATCGGTTTGCAGGTATCTCAGACAGAAGATAAACAAGGCGTGCAGATCGATGATGTGGCAGCTGAAAGCCCTGCTGCGATGATGGGCATAAGGAAAGGTGATGTGATTTTAATGTTAAATCACAAAAAAGTTTCATCTGTCTCGGCGTACAAAGAAATAGTAAAAGCATTACCCGTTAATAAATCCATTCCTGTTTTAATCATGCGTGATGGCGGACGTTTATTCCATGTTCTGAAACTGAAAGACTGATTAGTGGCGGTGAATGTGGTTCTATACAGTCGCACAAATTGTCATTTGTGCGAAGCCTTTGAACAAGAGCTGAATGATTTTTCACAGACCACAGAGTTGGTCTGTGAAAAAATTGATATTGATAGCCAGCCTCAGTTGCAGTCGTTGTATGGCAGCGATGTGCCGGTGTTAATGTTGAATGACAAGATGATCTGTCAGCACTTTTTCGATAAAGATAAAATGATAAAAGTACTCTTCTGATATGCAAAAAAACATACGTAACTTTTCGATTATTGCCCATATTGATCACGGTAAATCAACCCTTGCCGATCGGATTATTCAGATTTGCGGAGGTCTGTCAGACCGTGAGATGGAGGAGCAGGTGCTGGACTCAATGGATATTGAGCGTGAGCGCGGCATCACCATAAAAGCCCAGAGTGTGTCTCTTGATTACAAATCAAAAGATGGTGAAACCTATCATCTGAATTTCATTGACACACCGGGGCATGTTGACTTTTCTTACGAAGTGTCACGCTCGTTGTCAGCTTGTGAAAGTGCTTTATTGATTGTGGACGCCTCGCAGGGCGTAGAAGCACAGAGTGTTGCCAACTGTTACACCGCGATTGATCAGGGCCTGGAAGTTATTCCGGTACTCAATAAAATTGATTTGCCGGCTGCGGATACCGTACGGGTAACAAAAGAAATTGAAGATGTAATCGGTATAGAGGCCGCCGATGCGGTACACGTATCTGCCAAAACCGGCGTCGGTGTTATCGACATGATCGAACAACTGATAGAGAAAACACCGGCCCCAGAGGGAGACCCGGATGCCGAGTTGAAAGCGCTGATCATTGATTCATGGTTTGACAGTTATGTCGGTGTGATTGTGCTGGTTCGAATTATGCAAGGTACAGTCAGACCAAAACAAAAAATAAAAATCATGTCGACCGGTATGGTATATCCGGTGGATTTTACCGGGGTTTTTACACCCAAACGCATCAATACTGCGCAGCTTGCCGCTGGTGAAGTGGGTTTTATTATTGCCGGCATTAAAGAAATTGACGCGGCAAAAGTCGGCGATACGATTACCCTGTCACAAAAGCCAGCTGCAGAACCATTGCCCGGCTTTAAGGAAGTGCAGTCCCGCGTGTTTGCGGGTATGTTTCCGGTAGCCAGTGATGATTATGAAAATCTGCGTGATGCACTTGAAAAATTACGACTTAATGACGCCTCTCTGAATTACGAGCCTGAAACTTCATCGGCGCTGGGTTTTGGTTTTCGTATCGGTTTTCTTGGTATGCTGCATATGGAAATTGTGCAGGAGCGGCTGGAACGCGAATACGATCTTGATCTGATAACATCGGCACCTACTGTCATTTATGAAATATTAAATACCAAAGGTGATGTTTTTCAGATCCACCGTCCGGATGACCTGCCTGAAGTCAATTATATTGAAGAAATTCGTGAGCCAATTATTGTTGCCAACATACTTGTACCTCAGGAATATCTGGGTAACGTTATAACGCTTTGTGTGGAAAAACGTGGCGTTCAGACCAGCATGCAATATATGGGTGAGCAGGTATCAGTCAGTTATGAAATGCCGATGAGTGAAGTGGTTCTGGATTTCTTTGATCGTTTAAAATCAGTTAGTCGCGGATATGCATCATTTGATTATGAATTCGTTCGTTTTCAGGTTGCGGATCTGGTAAAAGTTGATGTTCTAATCAATAGTGAAGTGGTGGATGCGCTGGCGATGATAGTGCACCGAGAAAACTCTGTGTCGCGTGGACGTTTGCTGACAGAAAAAATGAAAGAGCTGATTCCGAGGCAGATGTTTGATGTTGCCATACAGGCCGCTATCGGACGCAATATCATTGCCCGTACAAATGTTAAAGCCTTGCGAAAAAATGTAACGGCAAAGTGTTATGGTGGTGATGCCAGTCGTAAAAGAAAACTGCTGGAAAAGCAGAAAAAGGGTAAAAAACGCATGAAGCAGTTTGGTAAAGTAGAAATACCACAGGATGCGTTTCTTGCTGTATTAAAAGTTGATAATAAATAACATACAATTTTAAACAGGAAAAAAAATGAATTTTGATTTTGCCTTTTATCTTTTTATGGGCTCCCTTATTACGGGGTTAATCTGGGCGCTGGATAAGTGGTATCTTTCACCCCGGCGTCAGACCAAAGATATGACAGAAAGCAAAGAGCCAGTCATTGTCGAGTATGCCAAGTCATTCTTTCCAGTACTGGCAATCGTGTTTTTGTTGCGAGGGTTCGTTGTTGAACCTTTTCGGATTCCTTCCGGCTCGATGATTCCTACACTTAATATCGGGGACTTCATACTGGTCAGTAAATCGTCTTATGGCGTTCGTTTGCCGGTCATCAATAAATTGGTACTGGGTGACTCCAAACCGCAACGAGGAGATGTAGTGGTCTTTCGTTATCCGCCTGATCCCAGCGTTGATTATATCAAGCGGGTGATTGGTCTTCCGGGAGATCGGATCGTTTACCGTGAAAAAGTGCTATATGTAAATGATAAACCGGTTAGCAGGGCTTTCGTCTCGCAATATACCGGGCCAGGCGAAGTCAGGGCAAATGAGCATACGGAAGCACTGGCAGAGGTTATGCACAGTATCTTGCTGAAGCCGGGTTATCTCAGTCCTGAAGGTGAGTATCAGGTGCCAGCCGGGCATTATTTTGTGATGGGTGATAACCGCGATAACAGCCGTGATAGTCGGGTATGGGGGACGGTGCCTGATGAAAATCTGGTCGGTAAAGCGGTAATGATCTGGATGAACTGGAGTGATGACGGCATCGACTGGAAACGTTTAGGTAATATGATTGAATAATAAAGCTGATCATAAGAGGATTCGAAAATGAATAAGCAAAAAGGTTTGTCAATGGTGAGCTGGCTTATCGCCATTTCATTTTTTGGTACGATGGCAATCGCGGCTCTCAATATTATTCCTTCTTATCTTAATTATCTCAGTGCGCGTTCTGTCCTCGGTGCTCTTGAGAACGATTCTGTTATTAAAGGTAAGTCAGCCGAAGCAATAAAAAATATTATTAAAGTCAGGTTTGAAGCCAATAACCTGCGTAATATAAATGTTTCAAAGTCTGTTTTTTTTAAAAATAAAGGCGTCTCTGACAGAGCCGGTTATACAGTAGTGTTGTCATATGAAGATAGAGGACGAATAATCGGTAACTTGTTTTTTGTTACTGTCTTTGAGTATAAAGTTGAGATAACTCCTTGAGTCCTGATATAGACAAGCTTTGTCGTAAAATAGAATACACATTTGATGATCAGAAACTTTTATTAGAGGCTTTAACACATCGTAGTGTGGGCTCCGCGAATAATGAAAGGTTAGAGTTTCTTGGTGACAGTGTTTTAAATTTCGTCGTTGCCGAACAATTGTTTTTGCGCTTGCCCGATGCTAGTGAAGGTGATCTGAGTCGTTTAAGAGCCTCTGTTGTAAAAAAAGAAAGCCTAGTTGAAATTGCAATAAGGCTGCAGCTGGGTGATTTTATCTCACTTGGTAGCGGTGAGCTGAAAAGCGGAGGCTTCAGACGCGAATCTATTCTTGCGGATGCTGTAGAAGCCATCATTGGTGCGGTGCTCAGAGATAAAGGCTTTGATCAGTGTCAGCAATTAATATTGCGGCTATGTAAAGAAAAAATAGAGCAGACAATTGTTGATGGCCCGGAAAAAGATGCCAAAACACAGTTGCAGGAATACCTGCAGTCAAGGCGTTATCGATTGCCTGAATATACGGTTGTGGAGATATCGGGTAAAGCGCATCAGCAGTCATTTTCAGTTGAATGCAAAATCAAAGAATTAAAAATTCAAACCAGTGGGAAGGGAAGGAGTCGAAGGATTGCAGAGCAAGAAGCGGCTATAAAAGCCATTAAATTCATTGAATCGGCCAGTTGATTATGTCATCAGATAAAAATATCCCGTTAAAAAAGCGCTGCGGTTATGTCGCTATAGTAGGGCGGCCGAATGTCGGTAAATCGACCCTGTTAAACTGTATTGTTGAGCAAAAGCTGAGTATTACAGCGGATAAGCCACAAACTACCCGGCATCAAATTCTGGGTGTTAAAACAACTGACAGTAGTCAGGTGGTTTATGTTGATACACCGGGAATTCATAGCGGTGGTAAAAAGGCGATAAACCGTTACATGAACAAGGCCGCGACTTCAATTACAAAAGACGTTGATGTCATTGTTTTTATTGTGCATGCGTTAAAGTGGACCGATGAAGATCAGGCTGTTCTTAATAAATTGAAAGACACCCGTCTGCCCTTAATACTGGCAGTTAACAGAATTGACTGGGTTACAGATAAGTCACGGTTGCTGCCTTATTTGCAGGAGCTTCAGTCGAAGCATGACTTTAGCGATATTATTCCTATTTCTGCATTGAAAGGCACGCATGTAAAGGATCTTGAAACGCTGATTGAAAACTACCTGCCTGAAAATGAACCATATTTCCCCGACGATCAGTTAACAGATCGCAGCGTACGTTTCTTAACGGCCGAGATTATTCGAGAAAAACTGGTACGCGAACTGGGTGAAGAATTACCTTATCAGACTACGGTTGACATTGAATCATTCAAAGAGGAAGCAGGGCTGGTCAGAATACATGCACTGGTACTGGTTGAGACTAAAGGCCAAAAAACCATCGTTATTGGTAATAAAGGCGAACGTTTAAAATCAATGTCAACCAGTGCGCGACACGACATAGAAAAAATGCTCGATACAAAAGTTTTTCTGAGAGTATGGGTTAAAGTTCGTAAAGGCTGGTCCGATGATGAACAGGCTCTGTCAAGCCTAGGTTATACAGATCTTGATAAATAACGCTGACATGTGTCTGCCTGCAACGGCTCTTTTATCAGAGTAATTTATTATGCGTGTTGAAAAACAACCCGCTTATATTCTCCATCAGCGAGCATTTCGTGACACCAGTCAGATTCTGGAAGTGTTTACTAAAGATTACGGACGCCTGAGTATAATGAGTCGCGGCTCTCGCGCTCAAAAGTCACGGCTTAGGAGTATTTTACAGCCTTTCCGGGCTTTGGAGCTGGGCTGGAGTGGCCGCGGAGAAATGCCAACGCTGATCAGTGCAGAACCAGCTGCACAGTCAGTGGCTTTTTTGCAGGGTAAATCACTGGCTTGTGCGCTCTATGTCAACGAGCTGGTGATGTATCTGATTCATAAACACGATGTACACGAAAGTCTGTTTTCACAATACCACCAAACCGTTAACCGGCTTTTCGAAACTCAAAAACTGGAGTTTGAGTTAAGGCATTTTGAGTTAAGTCTGTTAGACCATCTTGGCGTGCTGGTAGATCTTTCGCTTGATGCGGTAACAGGCAAGCGCCTAAAAGAGTCCTCAAAATATTATTTTCATATCGAGCGGGGCTTGTGCGAATTTGATTATTCTTTTGAGCCTGAAAAAATCCCGGTGCTGACGGGTAGCAGTCTGCTGGCAATTTCAGAAAATAGGCTGGATCAGCCAGAGGTGTTAAAAGACGCAAAAAAACTGATGCGTTATCTGATTAATTACTCATTAGCAGGAAAGCCGCTAAAGAGTCGGGAACTGTTTCGCTAAGTTGTCTATATTGGCGTGCGGTTATTTACGCGGTGGTTTTATGTAATGAGTTAGCCTGAGCTGGCTTTTTGCCGCTGGCCGTGTAAGTGCCGTGTGCCGGTGCATCATTGCCGCTGATGATATTTAGTGCTTGCTGTGATGCCTGAGCCATGTTCTCACTAATAATGCCATTAGTGATATTCTGCTCCTGACAAGCCATAATTTGCTGGCTCAGATCGATCCAACGGTCTTTTAGTGCCTTCGTGGGGTCGAGTTTTTCAAGCCATTGCAGGTACTGCTCTTTTGTTGTAATTTTGCTGGCACGGGTTAATTCTTTTCTTTGGGCGTCAATCTCATTGAGTTCATGCATCAGCGCAGCTTTTTTCTCGCTAATATCAAGCAGTTTCTGAGCATCGCTGGATTGTAGGATCTCCAGTTCATTTAACAGGCATTCATTTAGCAGACCGATGCGGTTATGTGTCTGGGTAATCAGGTCGGTAATACGGTTTAAGGTGTCTGCTGTATTCATTGTCATGCCTTTTTAAGAAAGTGCTTTTTCCAGGTCGATCAGGTTGCTGGCAATCCTTTCGTGGTCGATCGGATAGTTACCGTTTGCGATTTCATTTTTGATCGATTCAACTTTAGCCAGATCAATGTCAGGAGTGTTTGCAAGCGAACTCTGCAGTTCACGAATTTTACTGGCTTCACTTGTGATATTAACCGTGTCAGCATTGCTCTTACTGCTGGCTATATTTTTTACACCGCTGGCGCTGGTGTTCTCGGTCTTGCTGGTTTTACTGCTCTGATCGCTGAGAATATCCCCACGATTTCTGGAGCTGCCACTGATTGAATTAGTCATAACTTAACCTTAATTTGTTTTTACCCATCATTGTTATCGGCAGACTTAAAGATAACTTTAGTAAAATCCTTAGCCTTGCTAAAGGGGTTAAAAAATCTTCTATATCATTGATAAACAAGCTAATTTCCTATTTCTACAACACCTGGCCTGATAACTCTTCCTTCAACAATACGTTTAGATGAGTTATTTTTTACCCGTATTCTATCACCAATGGCACCATCGGCCATGGCACTGCCTTTCATACTGACCATAAAACTGCTGGTTTTACGTTGTAAGGCAATCATTTCGCCTCTTTTAATCACTACGGGATTCGTCAGTTGCGAAGGGGTAATGATTCTGCCGGCCTGCAGCTGGCGTTTGAGTTGCTTGCCGATTATATCAGCAGGCTTTGTTATATAACCAAATGGCAACTTGGCCAGATCCTTCCTAGCTTTATAGACATCGCTGTCACGGATAATGTGGCCACGGGTATAATTACCGCTAGATACATAGATATCATCGTATCTTGAAATCATCGCGGTAGCATAAAAGCTCCATGCCTTAGGCTGTTGGCAACTCACGCGGATACTGGTTTTTCCCAGCAATTGAGAGCCTGATGCAAGATTTAATGAAACCTTATTACATTGAGCCAGCTTGAGTCGCTTATCAATAGAATGTACCTTTATACGGGTCTTATCATCGCGTTTAAGCTCTGGCAGCTGATAAAGAAAATCACTGATCATCGTATTGAATGTACTTAAGTCATGATAATTACCAGCCTGCAAGGTGATTGGCAGACAGGCTAACAATAGTATTTTTAATAACCGTGATTTCATTCTGTAATATCTGTAAAAAGTTCAGTGTTATATGGTATGCAAAAAATTAGCCAGAGTTACAGGTTTTTTAATTAAATTATCTGTTAAATGATATAAGTGATTGTATTTATTATAAAATTCATTATTCATCATGCGTTGGGTAGATGTTATATAAGACTAATTGCTATCTTTAGACAATTTTTTGACGCTGATAGCGATCAGTTATTGTGTAAAAGTGTTGGTATATTGTAAAAATAAAATAAAGCCCAATTTAAAGCTCGGCAGACTGTTGTTTTTTCGACTATAAGCTGTGTGTTGTTTTTGATTTAATGATTCAGAGGTAAAAAATGGCAGGAATGCTTGATTCCGTCGATATGCGAACGCAATTAGCCGGGCGTAATCGTCTGGAGTTGTTAATGTTTCGTCTGGGTGGTCGACAGTTATATGGAATAAATGTCTTTAAGGTTCAGGAGGTCATCCGTTGTCCTGTACTCAATAGCATGCCTCAGGCGCATCCGGTTATTAAAGGGGTGGCGCATTTACGCGGTAAAACAATCTCAATTATCGATTTGCGTATGGCAATTAAACACCGTGCATTGCCAGATAGTGACGAATCCTTTGTCATCATCACTGAGTACAATCGCCACACACAGGGCTTTTTAGTGAATGCGGTTGATCGCATTATCAATATCAACTGGTCCGATATCTTACCGCCACCCAAGGCCAGTGGAAAAAATTCTTACCTGACGGCTGTTACTCAGGTGGGTGATGAAATGGTAGAAATCATTGATGTCGAAAAAGTATTTGCAGAAATCATGGGTGTCAGTGAAGAAGTGGATTCCGGTATTGTCGACCAGGCCGAGCAGACCGAAGCAGTAGAGGATATGCATGTGCTGGTGGTGGATGACTCATCAGTGGCCAGAAATCAGATCAAGCGCCTGCTGACCAAAGTAGGTATTGAGTGTACATTGGCCAATGATGGCCAGGAAGCACTGGATATACTGAAAGAGTGGGCTAAGGATGAAATTCCGATAGAACAACGCATTGGACTGGTCATATCAGATATTGAAATGCCGCGTATGGATGGCTATACCTTGACCACTGAAATCAGAAGCAATCCTAAACTTGAGAAGCTATACGTGCTATTGCATACATCGCTGAGCGGTGTTTTTAATAAATCGATGGTTGAAAAAGTAGGGGCAAACAACTTTGTGCCTAAATTTAATCCGGATGAACTGGCAACAACGATCCTTAGTATTGTTAAAAAAGAGGAATAGTTATATCGGTGCTGCACAGAAAAGTTTTTTAACTTGATGCTTGTCCTGATAGCTAATACAGATTATTCTGTTCAATTGAGTTTTCATAAATGTACCCGGTAATTACTTGACTGCAATACAATATAACCCCGAGGAATATCAGATATTTCAGACATTTTTAGAAAATGCCTGTGGTATCGTGCTGGGTGACAATAAGCATTATCTGGTAAACAGTCGTTTATCCAAGCTGTTGCGTGAGGAAAATATCGCGTCGCTGACCGATCTGGTTTCAAAAATTGATAATGTTGTGGGTATGAATCCGCTTAAGAGTAAAGTCATAGAAGCTATGACCACCAATGAAACCTTGTGGTTCAGGGATGGCTTCCCGTTTGAAATATTACCCGAAACTATTTTTACAGAATATAAAAATCAGAAAAAAAATCAGGTCAAAATTCTGTCAGCCGCCTGCTCCTCGGGGCAAGAGCCATATTCCATCAGTATTATTGCCGATGAATTCAGTAAAAAGAATTTTGGCGCAAATATGCAGTTTCAAATTGTTGGTATCGACATTGATCAGTCCATATTAAATAACGCACGCGAGGCTAAATACGAGTCAATGGCTTTGGCCAGAGGCTTGTCTGAAGAGCGCAAGCAACGTTACTTCAACCAACAAGGCAATTACTGGCAGGTCAATGCTGACATTCGATCAAGAGTGACTTTTCGAGAGCATAACCTGATGCAGAGTTATGCTTCGCTGGGTAAATTTGATGTGGTCTTTTGCCGCAATGTGCTGATATATTTCTCGGCACAGTCAAAAAAAGATATTCTCAGCCGGCTGGCTGCGATGCTAAACCCCGGTGGTTATCTGTTTCTTGGTGCTTCTGAATCTATCGTACAGTATTCAGAGAGCTTTAATATGATCAGAACTCCTAAAGGCGTGGTTTATCAGTTAAAGCCATAGGTTTTCTATTGTTTGCCGGCAGGCGGCAATCATTGCCGCCTGATCCCATAATTGCATTTCATCAATTTATTTTCTCACACCTTATCTCTCTAAGTTATTGATTTAGTAACTATCTATCTATTTGGCATAGCCTTTGCTTACTGATTTGGCATGAGGAAAATACTATGACCATTAATTTTGATAAAGCACTGGGTATCCACGTACAGGCATTAAATGTTCGCCAGCAACGCACGCAAGTGCTGGCAACCAATGTCGTCAATGCGGACACGCCCGGATATAAAGCCAAAGAAATTGATTTTCGCGCTGCACTTAAGACAGCCAATATCCAGCAGGTGGGAGTATCCCGTACCCATGCCGGCCATATTGATGGGATGCCTCAACCCCCCACTTACGAATTTTACCGCGTTGCAGAACAGCCTTCAGTTGATGGAAATACCGTTGACATTCAGCAGGAAAAAGCAGCCGTGGCAGATAACTCGGTCCGCTATCAGTCGACAGTGAGTTTTTTATCGAGAAAGTTTTCAGGCCTGACAGCGGCCTTTAGAGGCGAATAAGGAGTTTATCGATGTCATTATTTAAAGTGTTTGATATAGCCGGCAGTGGCATGAGTGCACAAATGTTAAGGCTAAATACTGTCTCCAGTAATCTGGCCAATGCACAAACCTATTCAACTACAGAAGAGGGGGCTTATCGCTCCCGACAGCCCGTGTTTCAAACCGTGCTCAATGACTTTAATAATGAAGATGGATCAAAAGTCAGGGTTACACAAATTGTTGAGAGCGATGCCACGGTGCCCATGAATTACATGCCTAATCATCCTTTAGCGAATGAACAGGGTTATGTCTTTGGCTCCAATGTGAACGCTGTAGAAGAAATGACAAACATGATGTCAGCATCAAGAAGTTATCAAAACAATACGGAGATGATGAATACATCAAAAGAACTTTTATTACGCACCCTGCAACTTGGTCGAGGATAAAACTATGAGTGCAATCGGCAGTATTACACAATTACAAAGCAATACATCAGCGGCGACGACAGCTAACACCGGTGATTCACAGCTGGGTCAGGATTCGTTTCTAAAATTAATGACCGCACAGATGCAAAATCAGGATCCGTTTGAACCGATGGA
This sequence comes from Gammaproteobacteria bacterium, assembly GCA_029881795.1. Taxonomy (GTDB): domain Bacteria; phylum Pseudomonadota; class Gammaproteobacteria; order SZUA-229; family SZUA-229; genus JAUVDT01. The sequence continues at coordinate 170,735 of JAOULX010000004.1, read as the reverse complement.
TAATGGTGAGTTTCTGTCTCAGATAGCGCAGTTTGGTACCGTCAACGGTATCGAAGAATTAAAGAATTCGTTTGTCTCGTTCTCGCAGGATATGCAATCAAACCAGGCGCTGCAAGCAGCAAATATTATTGGTCATGGTGTGTTGGTTGAAACAAATACCGGCCAGTTAAATGCATCAGGTCTGGTTCAGGGCGCGGTGGAACTGGATTCTTTTGCAAATAATGTGGCCGTCAATGTTTATAACAGCAGTGGCTCTTTAGTCAGCAGAATGGATCTTGGAGAGCAGCTGCCAGGTACCAGTGTATTTGCCTGGGACGGTACATTGTTTAATGGTGATCAGGCCCCCATGGGGCAGTACACGATGGAAGTAGAAGTGGTTAGAAATGGTCAAACAACAATTGAACCGACATTGTTATATGGCAATGTTAATAGTCTGGCATTAGGAAATGTCGGGGAAGAAATGCAGGTTGATGTACAGGGCCTGGGACAAGTGCCTTTTAGTAACATCAGTAAAATTCTTTAAGATTCTGGAGATAGATTATGTCGTTTAATATTTCATTAAGTGGTCTCAATGCCGCTTCTTCTGACTTGTCAGTGACCAGTAATAATATTGCTAACGTCGGCACAACTGGCTTTAAAGGTTCGCGTGCTGAGTTTGTGGATATCTTTGCAACCTCAACTTTGGGAAATGCTGATAACGCGATTGGCTCAGGTGTTTTACTGTCGTCTGTTACCCAGCAGTTTGCACAGGGTAACCTTGAGTTTACTCAGAACTCATTAGACCTGGCAATCAGTGGCGAAGGCTTTTTTATACTGTCGCCGGAGATCACAACAGGTCAGGCATCGGCTTCACTGTTTACCAGAGCCGGTGCGTTCCAGCTTAATGCGGATGGCTATATTGTCAACAGTAATGGTGACTCGCTGCAGGCATATCCGGTAGATGCTAACGGTAACCCGCTGACCACCAGTATTAACAGCACAGTGAGTTTGCAGGTGCCGGATGGTGTCAGCACACCGCAGGCAACGACGGCAATCAATCTGAATATGAATCTACCGTCAGATATTAATACCAATTTGCCGAATTTTTATATTACTGATGAACCGATTGCAGCCGCTTCCGGTGCAGCGGCAGCCTTAGTTCCAGATCCATTTCCGGGTGATGATCCGGCTGCTGCAGCAGCGCAGGCTGCTGCCGATGCAATAGCAGCCATCGCGCCGGGTGCTGATACCGATGTTATTGCAGCGATAACTAATGCTGCTAATAATACCGCGGCATTATATGCGCTGACACCGGCACCGGATCCATTGGCGGTAACTCAGGCGATTGCAGATGTAGCCAATGCCGTAACTTTGTCGGTGCAAGAGTTCGATCCAAGTGATCCTAACCAATATAACTATTCTACTTCTGTGACGGTTTATGACTCACAGGGTAGTACACATATTGCACGTTCTTATTTTATTCAGACTGATGATGTTAATAATACCTGGGAAACCAGAACCACACTTGATGGTGTGTTGCTAACATCAACAGCGGGTACAGAAATTCTTGATTTTGATCAGAACGGTAATTTGGACTTAACCAATTCGACCACCAATGGTGAGATTGTGTATGACCCATACGACTTATCATTAATTAATGGCTCGGCACCACTGGAACTGACGATTGATTTCGGTATTAATAATTCAGCCTCTACGCAACAGGTTTTTGGTCCCTTTAGTGTCGCCAATGTAGAGCAGGATGGTTTCTCAACCGGTCAGCTGGTAGGGCTGGATATTGGTAGTGATGGTGTGGTCAGAGCTAACTTTAGTAATGGTCGACAGCAGGCATTAGGTCAGATTGCGATAGCGGCCTTTGATAACCCACAGGGTCTGACTCAAAACGGCAACACCACCTGGACAGAAAATGCAGATTCTGGTCTGGCGAATACTGGTCAGGCAGGTACCGGTACCTATGGACTGATTTATAACGGCGCACTGGAACAATCGAATGTGGATCTGACGGCACAGCTGGTGAAACTGATTACAGCGCAACGTAATTTCCAGGCAAACTCAAAGGCAATTGAAACCGCAAACACGGTAACTCAAGCCATCATTAATATCCGTTAATGAGACATTAGAGAGAATCAGCCAATGGATCGTTTGCTTTATATATCAATGTCCGGTGCCTCGCAAAACCTGCGTGCGCAACAGACGATTGCGCATAATCTGGCCAATGTAAGCACCACCGGTTTCCAGGCTGATTTAGATGCTTATAAAAGTCTGGCGGTAAAAGGCAGTGGCAGTTTTGATAGCCGTGTTTACAACCAGCATTATCGTGCCGGTATTGATTTTAAAAGTGGCTCCATGCTGAGCACAGGGCGTGAACTTGATGCAGCGATCCAGGGTGAAGGATTATTTGCAGTGCAAGCACCTAATGGAACGGAAGCTTATACCCGGGCCGGTGATTTTCGGGTAGATCCGAGTGGTTTTTTAACCACCGGTACCGGTTTACAGGTACTGGGTGAGGGCGGTCCGATCTCAATTCCGCCGTACCAGAAACTGGATATTGGTAGCGATGGCTCAATCAGTATTATTGCGCGCGGACAGACATCCGAAGCGGTTACAGTGGTTGACCGGATCAAAATGGTTAAACCGCCGTTGTCGCAACTGGTCAAAGGTAACGACGGTTTATTGCGGCTACAGGGTCAGGATATCGCAGAAGCGGATGCCTCGATAAGACTGGTGTCAGGTACCTTGGAGGCCAGCAATGTCAATGCTGTCAGTGAATTAGTCAGCATGCTGAATAATACTCGGCAGTTTGAGATACAGGTAAAAATGATGAAAGTGGCAGAAGAAACGGACGAGTCTTCAACCAAGTTAATGCGAGCTAAATAAATAGTTTTTAAGAGGTCTGAGTCATGAATCAAACATTATGGGTAGCAAAAACCGGTCTGGATGCACAGCAAACACGGCTCTCAATCATATCCAATAACCTGGCGAACTCGAGCACCAATGGTTTTAAAAAGGATGCCGCGATCTTTGAAGATCTGATGTACCAGAATTTGCGACAGTCAGGTGGTCAAACTTCACAGGACACACAGCTGCCATCGGGTCTCGCTGTGGGTACCGGTGTGCGTCTGGTGGCGACTGAAAAAATGCACAGTCAGGGCAATATAGTACAAACCGGCAATGCGCTGGATATGGCGATCAATGGCCGAGGATTTTTCCAGATATTAAGACCTGATGGTAATTTGGGTTACAGTCGTGACGGCAGTTTTCAGACCAACTCTCAGGGCCAGGTGGTGACATCGAACGGTTATTTATTGCAACCGGCGATCAACATTCCTCAAGGTGTTCAGAGTTTTTCGGTGAGCCAGGACGGCATTGTAGAAGTTAATCTTCCGGGTGCAACAGCACCGACTCAGATTGGTAATATTCAGCTGGCTGATTTTATTAATCCGGCAGGTCTGCAGGCAACGGGTGAAAATTTATATTCAGAAACAGCGGCCAGTGGTGCGCCACAGGTTGGCACACCGGGTTTAAACGGTGTTGGTTCAATTCTGAGTGGTTCACTGGAAACGTCAAATGTTAATGTGGTTGAAGAGCTGGTTAACATGATTGAAACACAGCGTTCGTATGAAATGAATTCAAAAGTTATTTCAACGGCGGATGGCATGTTGCAATACGTTAATAATAATCTTTAACAGCGGTGATTAAAGTGAAAAATAAAATATTATTAATCGGTATTGTATTACTGAGTAGTGCTTGTACCAGCATCAGACCGACAGAAAGAGCAGAATTTGCACCGGTAGTCAGACCAGTGATTTCATCGCAGGCAACCTATAAAAGTGCATCCCTGTATCAGCCGAGCAATATGTTATTGTTTGAAGATCCGCGTCCGCACAGAGTTGGTGATTTGTTAACCGTGGTGTTACAAGAAAGTACCAATGCCAGTAAAACGGCTTCCACCGCGACCTCGAAAAATGACAGCAATACGATTGCCTCACCAACCTTGTTCGGTAACCTGGTGACTGATAACGGTACTGAAATATTGAATACAGACACTGCACAGGACAGACAGTTTTCCGGTGAAGGCGACAGCAGTCAGAGTAACAGTCTGACAGGTAACATCACCGTCACCGTGGTTGATGTGTTATCAAATAACAACCTGGTTGTGCATGGTGAAAAATGGCTGACCTTAAATCAGGGTGATGAATATGTCCGCATCAAAGGCGTAGTACGTCCGCAAGATGTAAGAGCTGACAATACCGTGTTATCAACCCGTATTGCTGATGCTCAAATCGCTTATAGCGGAGAGGGTTTTGTACATGAAAGCAATGAACAAGGCTGGCTGTCTCAATTCTTTAATAGTAAATGGTGGCCTTTTTAAGCAAACCGTTTAATCAAACCGAGTTAGTAAATAATTTAAAATGACCGCCCGCTATCTTACATCGAGATAGCGGGCTTTGTTGTTATGCCTATCGCCAGCTTGCTTTTCTGCAGCTTTTACAAAATCTTTAATTGTTTACAACGCTTGTTTTTAATATGGCATATCTCTTGCAGTTACAACAGTAACGACTGGAGTACGACAATGAAGTGTCAAAAATTTATTCTTTTACTATTACTATCAAGCTGTATGGGTTCAGCCTTTGCGCAGCGTCTTAAAGACGTCAGCTCGGTGCAGGGTGTGCGTAGTAACTTCCTTGTTGGCTATGGGTTGGTAGTGGGGCTGGATGGTTCAGGTGATCAGACCAGTCAGACACCTTTTACCGTACAGAGTTTTAAAAACATGTTGCGGCAATACGGAGTTGAAATACCGGCAAACATTAGCCCACAGTTAAAAAATGTTGCCGCTGTGTCACTGCATGCTGAGTTGCCGCCGTTTATTAAACCCGGTCAATCTATCGATGTCACCGTTTCATCTTTAGGTAATGCCAAAAGTTTAAGAGGCGGCAGTTTATTAATGGCACCACTAAAAGCGGCTGATGGAAAAACCTATGCGGTGGCTCAGGGTAATCTGGTCGTCGGTGGTTTTGGCATTGCCGGAGCGGATGGCTCAAAGGTGACGGTTAATGTACCCAGCGTTGGCCGGATTCCGGGAGGAGCTATTGTCGAACGCACAGTGCCCAACCGTTTTGCCACCGAACAAACTATAACGGTAAATCTTAATCGCAGTGATTTCACAACCGCGAAACGGGTGGCTGCCAGTATCAATAAAATTCTGGGGCCAAATACAGCGACTGCATTAGACGGTGTTTCTATCAGTATCACAGCACCGGCAGAAGTTAATCAGCGAGTTGAGTTTTTATCCTATCTTGAAAACTTGCCGGTTCAGCTGGGCGAGGCTGCGGCCAAAATAATTGTTAATTCCAGAACCGGTACCATAGTCATCAGTTCCCGTGTCAGCGTGATGCCGGCAGCAGTCAGTCATGGCAGCTTAACGGTGACGATCACCGCAGAACAGGCTGTTAGCCAGCCAGGTGAATTGTCGTCGGGCGAAACGGTAGTGACTAAAAAGGATGCGATAGAAGTAGCACAGGAAAATGCACGTATGTTCCTGTTCAAATCCGGCGTCTCATTAGATGAACTGGTTAAAGCAGTTAATGATGTGGGTGCGGCACCGGGTGATCTGATTGCGATTCTTGAAGCCCTGAAACAGGCCGGTGCATTAAATGCATCACTGGTGATTATTTAACATGTCGCTGACCACGCCTTCAAGTGTTAACTATAACGACTTTGAAAGTTTAAGTCGTTTGCGCACCGATGCGCGCAAGGATAGTCAGGCTGCTTTAAAAGAAGTGGCTAAACAGTTTGAGTCTGTATTTGTGCAAATGATGATTAAAACCATGCGCGATGCGAGCGTGCCTTTGCAGAGCGATCTGTTTCATAGTGATCAGACCAAAGCCTATACAGAAATGTATGACAAGCAACTCGGATTGGAACTGAGTCAGTCAAACGGTATTGGTCTGGCGGACGTGATTGTGCGTCAGCTATCCGGAGCACAGAACATAAGTAATCAGAACAACTCAGATGCACCACTGGCATTTGTTAATAATAACCGTGGTGTATCATCGGTAGCTGTTCAAAAACAAAATGTCGCGCTTGGTGTGGAGAAAACCGCAGCGCCGACAGTGGCTGTTAAGGCTGTAAGTAATAAGCCGGTCATGCAGCTTGACAATGTCATGCAGTCGCCACACTGGGACAGCCCGGAAGACTTTATTCGTGACAGTTGGCCACATGCGCAACGCGCTGGTGATGCCTTAGGGATCGATCCACGGGTCATACTGGCGCAGTCTGCGCTGGAAACAGGCTGGGGTAAAAAAGTCCATTTTAATGATCAGGGTGAAAACAGTTATTGTTTGTTTGGCATTAAAGCCGGAGCAAACTGGCAGGGAAAAACCGTTTCATTTAATACGCTGGAATTTCGTTCCGGCAGCATGAACCGTGAGACAGCAAGTTTCAGAGCCTATGATTCACTGTCTGAATCGTATCAGGATTATGTCAATTTTTTAAATGCTAATCCTCGTTATCAGCATGTCATCAATGCTGATTCAGCAGAAGACTATGCGCTTGAATTGCAAAAAGCAGGTTATGCCACAGACCCGGACTATTCGATAAAAATAGAACGTATCCGTCAGAGTGACTTAATCAACAATGTGGTATCGAAATTACAGACTTCAGCAGCGGACTCGCTGACATGATTGAACTGAATTCTGACAACAGTTTAAGCTGGAGAGGCTAAGACATGGCAGACATATACAATACAGCAATAACAGGTTTGCTGGCATATAGAACATCGATTGCCACCACATCCAATAACATAACCAATGTCAATACGGAAGGTTATAGCCGGCAACGAACCAATCTGGTGACAAACCCTGGCGTAAATACTACGGTAGGAACGGTTGGCACCGGTGTGCGGGTTGGCTCAGTAACGCGGCTGGCTGATCAGTTTGATGCGCGTCTAATTAATCAATACCAGTCCGGTTTTAGCCGGCTCGAGATCATGGGTGAATTAAGTTCGCGTATCGACGATATTGTGGCCGCAGCCGAGAGTAATTTAACACCGGCGATAGATTCGTTTTTCGGTGCGGTCAGTGACGTCGCTAATAACCCGTCATCGGTTGATCCGCGTCAGGTTATGCTGGGTCAGGGTGAGGTGCTGGTTGAGCGTTTTCATTACCTAGCCGAGCAGATGGATCAGCTCGATAAAGAAGTGGATACCCGTATTGGTTACGTGGTTCAGGATATCAATGCGCTGGCCGGTGAAATCGCTAACTTGAATAAAGCGATTACCCGCAGTAGCAATTTGTCTGATACACCACCCAGTGATTTACTGGATAATCGTGAATTATTATTAAAGCGTTTATCAGAAAAAGTAGAAGTCAATATCGTTGAACAAAACAACGGAGAAATGAATGTATTCATTGGTAACGGGCAATTGCTTATTTCCAGTGGTGACACATTCAAATTAAGAGTAGATACTGATTTAAAACAACCAGACCGTTACACTGTATATCTCGATGCCGGTAGCATACCGGTTGATATCAGTAAAAACCTTCACGGCGGAGAGATCGGTGCATTAGTTGATTTTCGTACCAATATTCTTGATACAGCAATGAACCGACTCGGCCGTATCGCGATTGCCATGAGTGACAGTTTTAATCAGCAGCATCGCGCAGGACTGGATCTGGATGCAGAGGCTGGCGGAAACTTTTTTAATATTATTCAAAACTCACCGGATATTGTTAACAACACAGCAGCCGGTAATTTGATAGTTCAGGTGGGTGCCAGTATTGCACTGGGTGATAGTAACTATCGTCTTAAATATAATGACGACGGCGTTAATCCGCCAAATTACGATGTGATTAAATTGTCTGATGGAACTCAGACCAATTTTTTGGCAACGGCAGCACCGTTTGTGGTCGATGGCTTAACCTTTACCCCGGGCGGTGTGCTGGCAGATGGAGAAAGCTTTGATATCAATGCCGGCATGCCACTGGCACAGGCCTTACCGCATGCCGATAATTCGGCAACTGCTGATATTGAAGTGCAGCTAACGGATATTTCGAAAATAACCGAATCTGATTATGAAGTTTCATATAATTATGGTCGTTATATCGTTACTCGTCTGAGTGATGGTGCTGATGTCTCAGTGCCTGGTGCCCCACCGCTTGAAATTGATGGTATGCGCATTATCCCGTCAGGGATGGTCACAGGAGACTCCTTTTATGTGCGTCCAACGCGCAATGCTGCACTGCGCATATCACTTGAAATAACAGACCCTCGAGAAATTGCAGCGGCTAACCCCTACCGGCTTGAAGCCGATATCAATAATCTGGGCAATGCCAGTATAACTTTGCAAAGCCTTGATAAAGCAAAACTGGATTATCTTGAGTACTCGGCCCGTGTCAGTGGCACGGTGCCAATTGCTCCGTTTAACTATGCCGGTACTAATGCGGTCTTTGATTTAACCATCGATGGTGTGACCCGCACAGTTACTGTGAACCAGAATGCCACAACAGACCTGAATGGCGACGGTCCGGTTGATGCATTAGATACGGTGTTTGCGGTGCAGGCTGCGATTGATGCAGCCTTTGCTGGCGCTACTGATCCGTCGGCTACGGTCAGTTTAAATGGTAATAATTTAAGTATTATTTCAAATCAGAAAGGCATTGGCAGCGCTGTGGCGATCAGTAATTCTGATTTAACCGCCGTGGCACAGTTTGGCATGGATAATCTGGCGGCAACAGGCGATCAGTTTGCCGCCAATATAAAATTTAAAGACGCGATTTTACCGGCCACCGGTATTTTGTTTGATGTCACCGATGCGGCAGGCAATATTCTAACTGATAATCTCGGTGTGCCATTGTCCGATGTTGTTTATACCGAAGGCATGGATCTGAGTGTCGGGCCCTGGACGGTTCGTTTACAGGGCAAACCGATCGCAGAAGACTCGATGAGTCTGTCATTTAACACCGATGCCACTAACGACAACCGTAATGCTATTGAAATGTCTGCACTCGATAGCTTTAGTCTGCTGGATAAGGGCACCTCGACTTATTCGCAAGCCTATGGCGTCTTGATTGCAGAAGTGGGTACGCAGACTGCTACCATCCGAATCAACCGTGAAGCTGAAAATATATTACTCAATAATGCCATCGGCAGACGAGAAGAAAGATCGGGTGTTAATCTGGATGAAGAAGCGGGTAACCTGATTCGCTTTCAACAGGCATACACTGCGATAACCCGGGTAGTGCAGACAGCGCAGGCCATATTTCAGTCCATCTTAGATGTGGTGTAAGGATTAACTCATGAGAATATCGACATCATTTTTCTATGCTCAGGGCCTCAATACCATGCTGGATCAGCAGGCAAAATTATTGAGAATTCAGGATCAGGTCGGTCAGGGTGTTAAATTGCTATCCCCATCCGATGATCCCAGTGCCACTGCGCGGGTATTAGGTATTGGCCAGTCAATTACAAAAATTGCTCAATACAGTGAAAATTCAATATACGCCAAACAGCGCTTAGAGCTGGAAGACTCTACCTTAGACAGTGTCAGTCTGGCCTTGCACCGGATCCGCGAGTTGGCTGTGCAGGCTGGTAATATTGGTACCGGTGATGATCAGACACGGCGGGCTAATACCGCTGAAATCAAGCAGCGGATTGATGAGATTTTTGATCTGGCAAACCGCCGCGATGTTAACGGCGATTATCTATTTTCAGGTTATAAATCACAAACCCGGCCGTTTTATATCGATGGTCAGGGTAAGTATATTTATAACGGTGACCAGGGCCAAATGGGGATAAAAATCGGCAATACCCGCCAGGTCAAAGTCAGTGATTCCGGTTCTGATATTTTTCAGAAAGTAAGAACAGGTAACGGCAGTTTTGCAGTCGATTCAGGTCTGGTAAATACCGGCTCGGGTGTTATACACGAAGGCTCGGTTTCCGATACGCGTGATTTTGTAGCACATGATTACATGATGACATTCAGACAGCAAGATGAATTACGCTCAGCCAAGTTTACCGCAGCAGCAGCCCCTTTGAGTCTCGATTATTCAGTGGCACCGGCCACTTTTGATATCAGTGTGCACGGTGCTGTCGCGGTTCCGATTACCTTTAACCTGAACATGGCGGCAGAGCCACCATTAGTGATCGCAAAAGCGGTGGCCAGTGAAATCAACACTCAGTTAGGCGAGGATTTAGTCAAAGGCTATGTGGATGCGGCCGGTAACATGGTCATCGAATCGCTGGAAAAAGACGGACTAAATAGTAGTATCACGTTTTCAAATCTGGCCGGCACGGCAGCCAGTTTAGGCTTGCAGGCGATCAATGTATCCGGTACCAACCCACCGGTACGGGAAGAAAAATTCTTCGACATTATTGACTTGAACTTATCACCCGGCACGGTTACTTCGGCCGATCTGGGGCTGGGTGGTGTGGATATTTACGATGCTGATCAGCCAGCCGTGGTAACAGGCTTGGCAAACTTATCCTTAGGCGCAGATTTTGATACCGGCGGGCCAACCGCATTTACCTTAAATGTGAATGGTCAGACCAGAACGGTTAATTTAGACGGTTTGCATAATGCCGGCTCGTTACCCGGATATTTACAGGAACGAGTTAATGTCGCTTTTGGTGATAATGCCGTCAAGGTTTCCCGTAATGGCGCTGGTAATATTGTTCTGACTACTTTTGAAGAGGGCGCAGAAATTGATCTTCGGGTGGTGGGTTTTAGTAATAACGTACTGGGTCTGGTGGCCAATGATTATGACAGTGGTATCGACAGAAACAATCAGTTAAAAATTTATGTTGATGGCGACAAAACCCCTGTAAAAATTGATTTAACAGCAGGTCTTGGTATCTCAGCCTCGGCTATCGCGGCAGAAATCAATGCCGCCGCCGGTATTAATGCGATTGCACCGAACACCCCGCTGACAGAGGAAATTGTCATTAACTCGGACCAGTTTGGCTTAACCGATAACGCCAGTCTGGTTTTTCAAGGCAGCGCACTGGAAACGCTGGGTATTAATATCGTTAATTCAATAGTGGGTGCTCCGGCGCGTGAATACATCGAGAATCAGTCATACATATTCGATGGCCATAATGTCAGTATCGAAGGTGCTCCTGAGGGTGATGATGTTTTCACTGTCAAAGCCAGTCGGCATCAGGATATCTTCACCACCTTGCGGGAACTGGTGAATGACCTGGAAGAGCCACCAAATGAAGAAAATGGTGTCAGTATGCTGGCACAGCTGGCGCAGCGCATTGCCATCAGTTTGTCCAATATTTCACAGGCATCCGATAATGTGGTCAGTAGTCGCACCGCGATTGGTGCCCGTTTAAATATTGTAGAAAGCCAGGAAGGCCAGAATGAATCGCAAAAAAATCAGTTAGAAAAGATACGCTCAGACATTATTGACCTCGACTATGCCGAAGCCATCTCGCAGCTGAATTTTCAGATGACCGCTTTCCAGGCCGCGCAACAAAGCTTTGCACAGATACAACAACTATCGTTATTTGACTATATATAGAGTCAAGGTAGCATCCTGAAGCGGCTGTTAAAGGCAAAAAATATTTACCGCAAATGAACGCGAATAAACGCCAATGGAAACAAAGGTTTGTAGACCGGTATTCCTATACTGACAAAATATTACAGCCTTTCACTCGGTTTATTTCCTGATTATGAATCAATATAGAGTAGATTTCTGACGTTACATCAGGAAGGGCTTCCTGACCTATTACTACACTTCATTCAGGCTACTTTTCTTTTATCATTGTTAAATTTGCGTTTATTCGCGTTCATTTGCGGTAAAAACAATATTTCTTTAAAGGTTTGCTCATAATTGACTTTCAGTCGGCGCCATCTCTCGTTTAATTTATAAACCTATCATCCAAATTGAGTTCCGGCGGTGTTTTAGCAGGAATCCAGCATTTAATCAGTTGATATCCACTCAATAACCCCGAAATCAGCATTAACAGCACAGCAGTGGGTCTATATTTATATAAGCAACAACCGTTATTTGGGGCACTATTTTACGGTTTCTAGCCATTTAACGTCTATTATTGCCCATTAAACACAGCTTGAATAAAATATATTGTCAAATAAAACAAAGAGTTATTGTATTTGTCATTATGTCAGGTTTTTTTTCTAACAAAAGTCTAAAGTTATTTAAGACATGGCCGCTAAGTTATCTGAAAGTAGTAAATCTATTAACATCGCTGAAATTTAAGTCTTAAACACTTCCGTTGACTTAAAAAGCGACGGAAGAAACAGGAGAGCATCATGCCTCAAGTCATTAATACAAACTTTGCGTCTTTGAACGCACAACGTAACTTGAACAGTTCACAAAGCCAGTTACAGACTTCATTACAACGATTGTCTTCTGGTTTACGTATCAACAGCGCAAAAGATGACGCGGCAGGTCTTGCGATCTCGGATCGTTTTACCTCTCAAATCCGTGGTCTGAGCCAGGCAAGCCGAAATGCAAATGATGCGATCTCTTTATCGCAAACCGCTGAGGGTGCATTATCTGAGTCAGGTAATATCTTACAACGTATTCGTGAGTTATCCGTTCAGTCTGCTAACTCAACCAACTCGGCATCAGACCGTTTAAGTCTGCAGTCAGAGGTAAACCAGCTGGTATCAGAGCTCGATCGTATCGCCCAAACCACTTCATTCAATGGTTTAAAATTACTTGATGGCTCTTTCACCGCACAATCATTCCAGGTTGGTGCAGAAGCTAATCAAACCATTAATGTCAGTGTATCAGGCGCAACGGCTGAGTCTTTAGGTATCAATAAAGTCAGTACTAATAGTCCAGTGACTGGTAATGACACAGGTGGTATCGCAAATTCAACTTACACTAACCTGCGGGTGATTTCCGGTAATGCATTAGCCGGTGCTGATAATGCTGTGGGCAGTTATGATCAGACAGTACAAACCCTGACAACAACTGATATTGATGGCAATACCGATACAGCAGCAGTAGCAGTAGGTGATGAAACACAGGCAACATTACTGGGTATTTTTAATTCACTTGATGGTGTGACAGCAACAGCAGCGACTACCAATACGGCAGTTCTGGATTTCTCAGAGTCACAGAATATTGATCACGGTGATGGTATTTCGTTTGAAGTACTGGATGCTGCAGGTGCCGCCGGTACAGGTGACGTGGTGAGTTTTATTCGTGATACCAAAACCTATGCCAATATCGAAGACCAGGTGGTAGCTGAAATTAATTCATCAATCGGTACCAATACGGTTGGCATTAAGGCCTCGACGACTTCTAACAGTGGTGAAGTGTTGTTGACCAGTGAAGCGGCAGCTGGTGCCTCTGATATTGGTGTTTCCGACTTTGTGGTTTCTGATGCAACCTCGGTTACCTTTGGTAACTTTGTTCAGGGTACCTCAGGTGAAACTCATTCTATCGTCATTGATGGTGGTGCAGCCATTAATTACTTAAATGATGCGTCTGCTATTACTCAGGCTAATAATTTCGCAGAGGCCGCATCACAGGTTTTAGACCCGGCTGCATATAGCATCGTCAATGATGGTGCTGGCAGTATTACTATTTTAAAGGCGGACAGTACTGACTTGGTTGTTACCAGCTTTAATAGTGGTACAACGACCACCGATGGTAGTGTTGATGTGGTCTCAGGAGATACGGACACCACTACTTTGGTCAGCACGACTCTTACTGATACTAATTCGGCTACCGGTGTTGATGCAACAACCAGCACAAATTTGATTAGTACGGTGGCTTTCGAAGGCATTACCTTAACAGATGATGCTGCAGCGGCTCAGGATTCTGCTTTTAAAATTGCAGCGATTGATGTTGTGTTGGATGCAGGTTATAGCATTACCTCCACCGCTGCGAATACAGCGGCCAGCTCTAGTTTACTGGGTAATACGACCGGTGGCGGTGTGGCTGATTACACGGCTTATGGTGTGGCAGATACTAAGAAAGGTAATAATGTTGCTGCACAGACGCTGACCATAAATGGTGAGTCTTCGGTTAATCTTGAAATTTTAGAAAACGCTGAAGCCTCTTCTATTGTAGCGCAGGTTAATGCGATTTCTGATGCGACTGGTGTTGCAGCAACGGCTAATACCAAAGCCACGATCAGTAACCTGTCGCTGGATGGTGTGGTTTCATTTAAACTGAATGGTGTTGAGTTCTCATCAAATGTAACAACCACTGATTTAGGTTCTCTAGCAGAAGCGATTAATGACGAGTCTGGTAAAACCGGTATCTCGGCTGTATTGAGTCTGGATGGTGAATCGATTGCTCTGGAGCATGCGACGGGTAAAGATATCAGTATCTCTAACTTCGACAGTTCAGTCGCTGCAGATGGTGTATTAGGCCAAACCGTAACTCTGGATGTAAAAGGTGGCGTTGGTGTTGCAACTACCTTACAAACAGGTGGTCTTAATGCCGGTAGTCGTGATTCCACAGTGATTGGTGGTGAAGTTGAGTTTAAATCAAACGGCGGTTACTTCAGTGTTTCTTCAAACTTAAGTGAAATCACCGGTGGTTTATTTGCGGGTAACTCGACGCAGTTACAGGCTAGTGAAAACAAAACGGTTAATACCATCGATATCAGTACGACTAAAGGTGCGACAGCTGCGATTGATATTACCGATGGTGCGCTGGCACGTGTTAACAGCCTTCGAGGTGCACTGGGTGCGGTTCAGAATCGTTTTGAATCGACTATCTCTAACCTGTCAACAACGGTTGAGAACCTGAGCGCTGCACGTAGTCGAATTCAGGATACTGACTTCGCAACGGAAACAGCGAACCTGACTCGTACGCAGATCTTGCAGCAAGCAGGTGTCGCGATGCTGTCTCAGGCTAACTCACTGCCTCAATTAGTACTGAGCTTACTGCAGTAAGTTTAGCGCTAGATGAGCTAAAAACCATGACAACACACTAGTGTTTAAGTGAGCGGACGGGGGATTTTCCCTCGGCCGCGTTGTCGTTTTTAGTGAATAGATGTTTAATGAACAATACGGTGAATAGGTGATGATATGTCTTCTGATATCATGAGTAACCAGTCAATAAAAACAGCCGCGGCGAATGCAGCACAGTCTATTGCTGTCAAGAAACCAGGCAACCCGGAGCGGCAAACCCTTGCAGTGGAGGCGGGCACTGATTTACCGCCTGCAACCGGTTCAACGCAGCAAGCGGTCAAAAAGGAAGCGACCTTACAAGCAGAGCAGCAAGTGAGCCAGGAAAAAGCACGTGAAGTGGTTGAGCAGTTAAATAATCATGCCCAGCTAGTAAACCGTGATTTGCATTTCAGTGTCGATGATGACAGCGGTCGTACCGTCATTAAAGTCATCAATTCTGAGACCGCAGAACTGATCCGTCAGATACCTTCTGAAGAAGTGCTGAAATTATCCGAAACCATCAGGGAAAGCGTTGACAGCAGTACAGGAGTTATTGTTCAGACATCGGCATAATTGGCCTTAATATTGCACTATACTCATATTATTAAGAGACATTAGTCATTTTAGAGGTTCACTATGGCCACACTTTCAGCGTCGGGAATCGGTTCAGGGTTAGATATTAATAGTCTGTTACAACAGATTATTCAGGCTGAACGCGCGCCCACAGAAAACCGGCTAAATAGTCAGGAAGCAAAAACGCTCTCTGAGATTTCCGCATTTGGCAGCCTTACCAGCGCCGTCTCCAGTTTTAAATCCTCATTAACGTCGTTAAAAACCGCATCCGGATTCTCTGTTAATAAAGTCAGTATCGGTGACACGAGTTTATTAAGCGCATCGGCCACTTCCATCGCCACCAGTGGTAGTTATTCAGTAGAAGTTGAAAGCCTGGCCCAGACTCATAGTCTCTCCAGTATTGCTTTTGAAGCTTTAGATACCGTTGTTGGTACCGGCACATTAACTTTTGACTTTGGTACTACCGATTACACCGAAGGCACAGATACCTACACCAGTTTTACTACCAACCCTGATAAAAGCTCCAAATCTATCGAAATAACCAATGCAAACAACACGGTTGAAGGTTTGCGTGATGCTATCAATGATGCTGACATTGGTGTTACCGCTACTGTTGTGGATGATGGTACGGGTTATAAATTATTACTTTCCTCTGATGATTCAGGGCTTGCCAACAGTCTGAATATTACAGTTGATGAAGGTCTGACTGCGGCCGAAAATATTGATACCACCGGTTTGTCACAACTGGCTTTTAATATTGATGCGACCAATGCTGAGCAAACTCAGGCTGCGTCAGATGCTACCGTAAAAGTGAATGGTTTGAAAATTACTCGTGAGACCAATGAGATTAGTGGCGCGATTCACGGCGTCACTCTTAATCTTAAATCAGCTGATATTGGTAAGCCGACTCAAGTTACGATCAAGCAGGATAATTCTAATGCTGAGTCTAATGTTAAAAACTTTATTGGAAAATACAACGAGCTGGTGAACACCGTTGCCGGCTTGACCCAGTTTGGTGGTGGAGATGGCCCCTCAGGTTTGTTGCTTGGTGATACCACAACAAGGAATGTGATAAGGCAAATCCGTCGGGAATTGGGTTCGGTGATTGATAATAACAGCAATTACAATACCTTGTCCTCGATTGGAATTACCACCCAGCGAGATGGCACATTAGCGCTTGATTCAAGCAAGTTTAATGCAGCTCTCAATACTGATTTTGAAGCCGTCTCACAAATGTTTTATTCCAACGCCAGCCCGAGTGATAAAGATATTAACTTTATCAGTTCAAGTTCCAAGACTCAGGAAGGCTCTTATGATATTCGCGTAACACAATTAGCGTCTAAAGGTGTATTGGCCGGTACTGCAGTGGCCGGCCCGGTGACGATTGATGCCAGCAATGAGTTAATGAACCTGAAAATCGATGGGGTCAGCTCAGGTGAGATTTTTATAACCCAGGCGGTTTATGCGGATATGAATGCACTGGCCACAGAAATTCAAAACCGCCTGAACGGCAGTACCGGTTTACAAGAAGGTGGCGTCAGTGTCACTGTGAGTTATGTCACTGATCACTTTGAAATTACTTCAAACAGTTTTGGCAGCGATTCAACGGTTGCAATAGCAGCGAATAACAGTTCATTGGGTTTTGATGCCAGCGCAGTGGTGACGGATGGTTTGGATGTGAGCGGCACTATTAACGGTACCGTCGCCAGTGGCGATGGTCAACGCCTGACCGGCAGTGGTGTCACTGCTGGCATGATACTGGAGATTACGGGCGGTACGACCGGTGGCAGGGGTACGGTCAATTTCAGTAAAGGTTTTGCTGGCAGCCTGAACAGTATGTTGGGTGAGTTTCTATCATCTAGCGGTCTTATCACTGCCAAAACCAATAGTCTTGATGCTCAAATAGATAGCATTACTGAGAAACGTGAGGCATTAACCAAGCGGGTTGATGCGATTGAGAAACGATACCGTGCCCAGTTTGTAGCGCTTGATGTACTAATGGGGCAGCTGAATGTAACCAGCAGTTACCTGTCTCAGCAGTTGAATGCACTGCCAAAAATTCAGGTAAACAATAAATAGTTTAATGAGTTATTTCACTCGATAAGTCCTTTTTATCAGTGACGGTTTACGACTAAAAGGCGAAATAAACACTAAAGTTTTTCAGTAAAGCGGACGCTAACAAGTTAATAGCCATATTCGTTGTTTTCAGCTATAAATAACGAATGGGCACAGACAAAGACAAAAGGAAACACACTATGCATAATTCTGTTGCCATGAATCAATACAAACAGGTGGGTACTAAAGTTGCTGTTGATGTGGCTGATCCGCATCATTTGATTCAGATGTTACTGGACGGCGCGTTAGAGAAAATTAACAGTGCCAAATATCATATGCTACAGAAAAATATTGCCAAAAAAGGCGAAGATGTCAGTAAAGCCATTACGATTATCGATGGTCTGGTCACCTCGCTGGATATGGAAAAAGGCGGTGAAATCGCTGAAAATTTGTTTTCTTTATACGATTACATGCAGCGCAAATTACTCGAAGCCAATATGAGCAATAATATGGATTTGCTTGATGAAGTGGCTGCTTTATTGAATGAGATCAAAGCGGGCTGGTCAGCCATACCGCAAGAGGTCAGAAAAGAATTTTCTGAGAAAAATAAATAAGCCGGTTTATCACACACTAATGAACCCGCAACGACAACAGCAATGGCAAACCATTCTTCAGCTGACACAGCAAATGCGTCAGCTGGCTGTGCCTAATGAATCACTGGCCGATCTTGCGCTGGATGAAGAATATGCAAAACAGCCCTGGCTGGCGATTTCTAAACTTGAGCACTCTCGGCTGGCCTTATTAAAGCAGTTTTTTTCAGACCAGGTCAGTACCGACGAGGCAGCAGAAGTGGCTCAGGGTATTGCAACGATTCAGGCGCTGGATTTGCAGTTGTTGACGATCAGCCAGACAATAAAAAATGAAATTGGTGCTGTGTTTTCCCGAATCGGTGATGCACAGCATGCCATCTCGGCCTATTCAAATAACACCTGATACCGCTGTTTTTTTAATTCTCCTCTCATTGTGACTACAAACTGGCAGGCAATTTTTGCCACTATGGCATTATCTGACCTTTTTGCTCGCCTTATCCTGAGTATGTATATTTTATAAGTTATTGATTTTAATGCGGTTAATAAGTTGGCATTGAGATTGCAATAGCGAACTTATGAATATTGATACTGCTACTATAAAACCAACAGCTTCTTTTCATGGCGACGAACTTAAACAACTATGGGCTGATGACCCGATGCAGGTTATTGTCATGCTGTTTGATAAATCCTTGCTGCATATCAGTCGTGCCAGGGCGACATTAACAGGCTGGAGTAATGAAAGTTACCAGACCAGTATTCTCAGCGCAGTAGCGGTGATTGAACGATTACAAATGACGCTGGATCACCAGCAAAACCCTTCTATGAGCGCCAATCTTGATGATTTATACCGTTATGTGAGTCGTCTATTGATTGATTCTATTCAAAATAAAGATCAGCAGGTATTGCATCAGGCCACGGCTTTACTGGTACAAATTCGTGAATCGCTATCTGCATTTGTCAAAAAAACACCCAATTCACTACGTCACTGAAAAAATAACGGCGGATTTTTGACAAATTCGAAACTTGTGCTTAAATCTCAGTTAATTTATAGATAATCAGCGTCAAAATTAATTGTCTATGCCAAAAAGCTAACAGCACTGTGTAGCAAAACTTAAAAGACCGTATTAATCGGCTATCAGTATTTAAGAGGATGGTATGACAACAACCCACAGCAAACCTTGTATTCTGCTGATCGAATCAGATTTGTCTTTGGCTAATGAAGTGAAGAGCCTGCTCTCGTTCATCAATTATGACGTCGACTTGATGGTTGACTCATCGCTTAGCCCGGATGACTTACACCGTGAGTATTTTGCCATCTTACTGGGTAAGAGTGATGACGCTGCTGACATTGTTAATGTCATTAAACGTTTCGATAGCGATAAGCAATTATTTCCCATCATCGTCTATAACCAGGACGAAAAACACTATCAGGATAAGATGAGCCAGTACGCCTCGGTGATGTCTCATTTAAGTTACCCGCTACAGTATGAAGAACTCAATGATGTATTTACTCGGGTTGAACAGTTCAGGCAGCGGATGGCTGGGGCGGGTGCTAAAGCGCGCAGCGGGAATGGTGATGGCAGCGCATTGCAAAACCGGATAAAAGGCGAAGGTGTTAACGCCCCGATTCGTCAGTCAGCGACTAAAAACAAACCGGATTTATGCGGCTCCAGTAAAGTGATTCAGCGTATCAGAGGCATGATTGAGCAGGTTGCACCCACCATGGCCAATGTGTTGATACTGGGGGAATCCGGTACCGGTAAAGAAGTGGTGGCGCGTATGCTGCACGCCTTGTCTGACAGGAAGGATAAGCCTTTTGTACCAATTAACTGTGGTGCAATACCGGCAGACTTGCTGGAAAGTGAATTATTCGGCCATGAAAAAGGTGCTTTTACTGGTGCTATTACAGCGCGTCAGGGGCGTTTTGAAATGGCTCAGGGCGGCACACTGTTTCTGGATGAAATTGGCGACATGAGCCTGCCGATGCAGGTTAAATTATTACGGGTGCTGCAGGAGCGAATTTTTGAGCGGGTTGGCAGTAACCAGAGTATTCATGCCGACGTGCGAATAGTGGCCGCTACCCATCGTGATCTTGAAAATTCGATTGCCGATGGTAAATTTCGAGAAGACTTGTTTTACCGCCTCAATGTATTTCCTATCGATATGCCTTCGCTACGTGAACACCTGGGCGATATTCCGTCTCTGTTACAGGAACAGATTGATAAATTGGAAAATGATAACCGTGGATCGGTGCGCTTAACGGCCGCGGCTACAGACATGCTGTCGCAATATCAGTGGCCGGGTAATATCAGGGAGCTGGGAAATCTGGTGGAGCGACTGACCATAATGTATCCCAATGGTATTGTTGATGTACGCGATTTACCGGCGAAATATATCAAAGCAGGTGCATTACCATCCGGCTCGGACAGTGCTTATGATAGCTCGTCATTTTCTGAGGACAGCTTTAGTGTGTCCCGGCAAGTGGCTGGTGCTCAGGTATCAAACGATGAAGCCAATGCGTTGTGGAACTTTGATCCAGACAGCCTGCCCGATACTGCGTCAGGCATGATCAACTCGGATGGTATTGATCTGAAAGCGCATCTGGCGGATATGGAAGTACAGTTAATCAAACAGGCGCTGGATAATTCCTCGGGTGTGGTAGCACATGCCGCCAAATTACTGAATATGCGGCGGACTACGCTGGTTGAAAAATTGAAAAAATACGGCTTACAAAAAGCCACGGATGTGACATAAATTTGACTGCTTGGGCTGTGTTGTTAATACTAAGGTATTGATTTTATAGAATAAAATAAATTGGCATAGTAAGTGCATTTGTTATCGTTACTATAACTGACGACGCAAAAACGACACTGTAATGCAAATACGCCAACTACAATCAGAAGCACCGATCAACGACAAGACTGAATTGCAGGCTGCTTTTCAGTTGTTCAGCCAGATGTCGAATCAGTTGGAAAGTAGTTACCGTGATCTGGAATTGCGGGTTGAGTGTTTAACTAAATCTCTGGCCACGGCCAACTCAGAAAAACTCAAACAACTGGCAGAAAAAGAAAAACTGGCCGATCGCTTAGAAGCCTTACACGCCGCGATGCCAGCAGCAGTGATCTGGGTCGATCAGTCTCAAACCATACGTTCAGCCAATCAAACCGCAAAAGATATTTTCAAAGCCGATATAACCGGATTGAACTGGGAATGTTTGTTAGCACAGCATTTTAATTTTAATGGCCATGAATTAGTTGGTCTTGATGCCAGTGTTTACAGCTATAACCAGCGTGCACTGGATGCAGAACAGGGACAGGTTATTATTCTGACCGATGTCAGCCTGAGTCATAAACTGCAACAATCTGGCTATCGTCAGAGCAGGCTGGCAGAACTGGGTCAGATTACAGCTGGTCTGGCTCATCAGGTACGCACACCACTGGCATCAGCTTTACTGTCGATTGAGCAACTGTCACACCCTGATATCAGCGCCGAGCTGCGCGCAAAGTCTACCGACAGAATCAAAAACAATTTGTTACATCTGGATCATCTGGTAAACGACATGTTGTTGTTTGCCCGCGACGGTGAGTTTGAACACGATCAGGTAAATATCAGCGAGTTATTACAGGCACTGGATAATTATTTTAAGGAAAAAAACTACGCGTTTTTTGAGCTGGCTGTGGCGCAGTTAGAAGAGAATGAAGCAGAGATTATGGTTGCCGGTAGTCGTGATGCGCTGTTGTCAGTGCTGATTAGTCTGGTAGAAAACAGCTATCAACTGGCCACTGCCAGTAGCCCGATTAAAACCACTGTCAGCCTAGATCAAGCCGATGATCAGCTGCTGATAGCTGTTAAAGACAATGGTCCAGGTTTGAATAAGCAGGCCTGCGAGCAAATATTCAAACCCTTTTATACCACGAAATCAAATGGAACTGGTCTCGGTCTGGCAATTTCTCAGTCTATTATCCATGCGCATCATGGCTCGCTCAGCGCTGTGTCAGAACAGGGCAAAGGTACAGAAATGCAGATCAAATTAAATTACTACCAGACAGAAAAACTGCTGCAAAGCAAAACAAAACAGATTCAATAAAACTAATTAAAGATTATGCAAACACCTGCTGTTTGAGGATTTTATAAATGACAAAAAAACAAATATTACTGGTTGAAGATGACGTCAATCTGAGAGAAGCCTTAAGTGATACTCTGAGTCTGAATGGTTATGACGTGATAGAAGCGGAAGATGGGCAGCAGGCATTATTAAAATATCAGAACAATCATATCGATCTGGTTTTAAGTGATGTGCAAATGCAGCCGATGGATGGTTTTGAGTTATTGCAAAAACTTAAATTAAACCGTCAGCAGGTGCCGGTGGTTATGATGACGGCCTATGGCACGATTGAGAAGGCCGTACAGGCAATCCGCAAGGGTGCAACAGACTACCTGATCAAGCCGTTTGAAACCAGTGAGTTGCTGCAGTTGCTCGAATCTATTTTCCCTGAAGTGGAAGCCGACGATAACCTGGTGGCCGTTGATAAAGAGGTTATTAAATTAAAGGCGCTGGTGAAACGTGTTGCAGAAAGTGAAGCCACGGTATTACTTAACGGTGAAAGCGGTGTCGGTAAAGAGATTTTTGCACAGTATATTCATCATCATTCAAGTCGCAAAAAAGGTCCGTTTATGGCGATAAACTGTGCGGCTATTCCTGAAAATATGCTGGAGTCTGTGCTCTTTGGTTATGAAAAAGGTGCCTTTACAGGTGCCAGTCAGGCACATGCCGGTAAATTCGAGCAGGCGCAGCAGGGCACCTTATTGCTGGATGAGGTGTCGGAGATGGATGTAGCCTTGCAGGCAAAATTACTGCGCGTGTTACAGGAAAAAGAAGTTGAACGCTTAGGCGGTAAAAAATCCATTGCACTGGATGTGCGGGTACTGGCAACAACCAATCGGAATTTGCGAGAGGAAGTGGCAGCAGGACGTTTTCGTGAAGACTTATTCTACCGTTTAAATGTATTCCCGATTGTTATACCGGCACTGAGAAACCGTCGCGATGATATTATGCCGATTGCCAGACAGCTTTTAAACCGTCATCTTGGCACTCAGAGTCCGTCGGTGGTATTTGATTCATCGGCAGAAAAAAAATTACTGGCGCATGACTGGCCGGGTAATGTGCGTGAACTGGATAATACCGTACAGCGTGCACTGATACTAAAAAACTCGGACGTTATTTATGCCGAAGATGTTCAGTATGAACCAAGTCTGCAGTCATTGGCAGTGACTACAGAGAATGTTATCAGCGCCGTGGCCGACGAGTCGGTACTGGTCAGTGATTTAAAAGACCGCGAACAGCAATTAATACTGGACGCGTTACAGGCCGGTGATGGTAGTCGCAAATATGCTGCTGAAAAACTCGGTATTAGTCCGCGAACACTGCGTTATAAACTGGCAAGAATGCGTGATAACGGTGTACCTATTCCAGGCTGAGTATTTTATCGGACGGGTTGCAGTATGACCGGTAATTTAAGTTGGCCTGATTTATGCTTTTATATTTATTAATGACAAATTTGAACAAAATCTTGACGCAGGTGAGACCATGAGTGAAATGAATGTTAATCAATTACTGGCCCAGATGCGCTCGATGGCATCACAGGTTGAGAATAATTCTGCAAGTCTCAATATTGAAGCACCTGCCGGCACTAATAAACCGGATTTCTCAAACCTGTTAAAGCAATCGATAGATTCTGTGAACGATACTCAGATGACAGCGGCTCAGTTAACCACAGCTTTTGAAAAAGGGGATCCTGATATTACCTTACCGGAGGTGATGGTTGCGCTGGAAAAAGCCAGCGTTTCCTTTCAGGCAATGACTCAAGTGCGCAATAAATTATTGAGCGCATACCAAGAAGTCATGAATATGCCGGTTTAAGGCCGTTAAGCAAATGATAAAGAGTTAAGTTGGAGTAATAAACAATGGCCGCCAATGAATTAGAAGCAACCGAAGATAAATCAAAAGAAAAAGATAAAAGTAAAGCGCTGGTGGAGACAGAGGTTGACGGCGAAATTGAGCTGCCACCGGGTACGATAAAACTGCCGCCAATGGTCCAGGGCATGCTGGAAATGCCAGCGGCAAAACAAATGGGCCTGATCTTTTCTTTTTCGGCTGTTTTTGCGCTGGCCTTGCTGATTGGTATCTGGTCAATCTCACCGGATATGACACCGCTTTATTCCTCACTGGACAGCGAAGACGCGGCCGATGTTTCCAGTGCATTGTTGGCGGCGGGTATCGACTACGATCTTGATACGGCAACGGGCATGATCTTGGTTAAAAAAGAAGCCTTACATGATGCCCGTTTAAAAATGGCGGCATTGGGTATTCCGAAAAAAGCCACTATTCGCGGTATGGAGCAGTTATCTGAAGAGCAGGGCTTTGGCACCAGTCAGTTTGTTGAAGCAGCGCGTTATCACCATGCACTTGAGTCTGAATTAGCCCGAACTATTGCCAGCTTACGCAACATCCGCAAAGCGCGGGTGCATCTGGCACTGCCAAAACAGTCGGTGTTTGTGCGTGACAGAATTCCGCCAAGTGCATCGGTGGTGGTTGATTTAATTGGCGGCGAGGGTATCAATAGTTCGAATGTTGCTTCGATTGTACATCTGGTTTCTTCCAGTGTGCCACATCTGACTGCGCAACAAGTTACCGTTGTTGATCAGAATGGCCGATTGTTATCTGATGCCACCGATAAAAACAACTCAATGGCCATGGGTGTCAAACAATACCAGTACACAAGACAGTTAGAAACAGACTTGGTGCAGCGTATCGAGACCTTGCTGGCACCGATTATCGGGGTTGGCAAGGTGCGAGCTGAAGTCAATGCAGAAGTAGACTTTGATGCAATAGAAAGCACCTCTGAGGCTTACGATCCGGAAAAACGAATTGTCCGTAGTGAACAGACCAGTGAGAACCGTAAAGCCGGTGGCCGCGATGCCGAAGGTATCCCTGGTGCTTTGACGAATAAGCCGCCTGAAGATGCTGTGGTTACTGAAAATACCGAGATAACCGATGTAAACGCTAACGATGGCGGTATCCTCAATAGTTCCCGTAACGCGGTACGAAATTTTGAAGTCGATAAAACCATTAGTCATAAAAAGCGCAGTACAGGTCTGATTAAGCGTTTAACGGTAGCGGTGCTGGTTGATCATGCCTTATTTCCGGTGGAAAAGCCTGCTGTAGCAGCCCCTGTGGCAAACCCTGCGGCAGCAGCAGGTGCAAATGTTGCAGATCAGGCAGCGGCAGCTGCGGCGGCTGCCGCTGCTCAGGCACCAGAGCAGGCAGCCGGGCAGGCTGCAGCAGCCAATCCTCCGGTAGCGGGAGCGGCGGTAAAAAAAGCCGAGCCCAAGTTTGAGCGACGGGAGCTGAATGCAGAAGAATTGCAGCGATTGACTTTATTGGTTCAGGAAACAATCGGCTATAATGTAGAACGTGGTGACCGGGTCAATGTTATTAGTGCGCCGTTTTTAATGGAAGATGAAGTAGAACCGCTTGATGTGCCTTTCTATGAGCAGGAATGGTTCTGGCCGACAATGAAGCAGCTGGCTGGTGTTTTGCTGGTGTTATACATAGTGTTTGGTGTGTTAAAACCATCGCTGAAAGACCTTTCCAACTATCGTCCACCAGTGGTGATTCATACCCCTGAAGATGATGAGGATGAGGAAGAAGAGGCAAGAAAAAGAGACGGCGTTATTCCATTGCCTGAATTGAATGATCAGAAGATTCAGTTTGCAAAAGCAATGGTGGAACATGACCCACGACGTGTCGCTAAAGTGGTTAAAGACTGGGTATCTGCTTAATGGCTGAGAATAAAGAAATAGTAGTAGAAGAACAAAAGCTCACAGGTGTTGAGAAGTCGGCAGTGTTACTGCTGACTCTGGGTACCGATGATGCTGCCGAAGTGCTCAAGCATATGAATCCAAAAGAGGTTCAGGCGATTGGTAGCGCGATGGCATCCATGTCCAATATTAACCAGGCGACTGTTAATAGAGTAATGGACGATTTCATGGGTGAGGTTGGTGATCAGTCATCACTGGGAATCGGTTCTGAAGATTACATTCGTTCCATGCTGGTTGCGGCTTTGGGAGAAGACAAAGCCGGTAATATGATCGACCGTATTCTGATGGGCAGTGGTCAGAGTGGTTTAGAAGCCTTGAAGTGGATGGATGGTCGTTCTGTAGCTGAGGTTATTCGTCTCGAACACCCACAAATTATTGCGATCGTTCTTTCCTATCTTGATGCCAGTCAGTCGGCTGAGGTGCTTGCGCTATTACCCGAAAGACAGCGCCCGGATATTTTAATGCGAGTGGCTTATCTTGACGGTGTTGCTCCGGCGGCGTTGCAGGAACTGGATAAGATTATGGAAAGACAGTTTGAGGGTAGCTCAAACGTCACCCAATCCAGTATCGGCGGTATGAAAACCGCGGCCAATATTCTGAACTATATGGATGGTGTGACTGAAGCGGCGATTACTGCAACCATCGCAGAAGCCGATCAGGATACTGCAGAGCAGATACATGATCTTATGTTTGTGTTTGATAATCTGGTTGAAGTGGATGACCGTGGTATTCAGCAGCTATTGAGAGAAGTATCATCTGAAAGCCTGGTAGTGGCATTGAAAGGTGCGGAGGCGTCGGTTAAAGCTAAATTCCTTAAGAATATGTCTTCACGTGCTGCCGAGATGATGGAAGAGGATATTGAAGTGCGTGGTCCTGTTCGTATCAGTGAAGTAGAGGCGGCACAAAAAGAGATCATTGCAATCGCCCGCCGGATGGCAGATGAAGGCGATATTCAGTTAGGTGGCGGTGAAGAGTTTGTCTGATTTTGATATTGAAAAATCAAATAAATCATTTAAGGAGGCCGTGTCCTGGTCTTTGCCTGCAGTGGAAGGTCATGTTGTTAATAAACACACGAAACCGGAACAACGGGTTGAAATAGACGATGTTCAGTTATTTGAGCAGCGCATAAAAAAAAGGCTTGCGCGGATCAAGCAACAGCAAGATCAGCCAACCTTCCTGACTGTCAAACAAATTGAAGAAGTTCAAAAGCAAGCCTACGATGAAGCCTATAAGATTGGTTACGATGAAGCTTATGAAAAAGGTATCGCTGATAGCGAAAACTATATCCAGCAACAACTGACGGCCGAGCAAGCTGTTCTGAAACAAAATGCCCAACAGCTGCAGAAATGTTTCAATCTGTTGTCAAAACCTCTGGATGATGTTGATAGAGAAGTTGAGCAGCAGCTTACTGAAATGGTCTTCTTTTTTTGTAAGCAGATCTTGGCACATGAACTGAGTGTTGATTCGAGACACGTTTTTGATCTGATGCGGCAGGCAACCAGCCGCCTGCCGATTGCGCAGAAACAAATTATCGTCCATCTGAATCCTGCTGATATTGCATTGTTAGAACAAAACGATGTACATGACAGCGATCTGGGCTGGAAATTTGAGGCCGACACCAGTGTAACAGCCGGCGGTTGTCTGATTAAAACAGAAGTGGCGAGCATCGATTTAAGTCTTGAAAAACGCTTATCAGAAATTACCGGGCAGTTGTTTTCCGGTCTTCAGTTACCTGAAAATGCTAATCAGTTAAACACCGCCGATCAGCTTGACGATAACGGGATCGCTGATGAGTAGACTTGAAGGCCGACGTGATAAGTTTTTAAAAGGCTTCAAGGATCGGCAGCATGGGATTACGTTGAGCGAACCGGTGGTTGAAGGCCGGCTGGTAAGAATGGTCGGCTTAACGCTGGAGGCGGTGGGCTGTCAGTCCGAGATTGGAGCCAGCTGCGACATAGTAACGCCAAATGGTCATCATATTGAGGCTGAAGTGGTCGGTTTTTCCGATGATAAAACCTATCTGATGACGATGGGTGAAAGTCGCGGTTTGATACCGAATGCCCGGGTTATACCCAGTGGTCACACCAGTCATGTCAAAGTCGGTTATGGTTTGTTGGGACGCGTCATCGATGGCCGCGGCGAGCCGCTGGATGGCAAAGGCCCGGTGCAATACGATGCTGACGTTTCTCTGGTTGGTAAAGAAATTAACCCGCTTACCCGTGAGCCCATCAAGCAGCAGCTTGATGTTGGCGTGGCCGCTATCAATGCCATGCTCAGTGTTGGGCGTGGGCAGCGTATGGGTTTATTTGCAGGTACCGGTGTGGGCAAAAGTGTGTTGCTGGGCATGATGACTAAATACACCAATGCGGATATCACGGTGGTCGGCTTAATTGGTGAGCGGGGCCGTGAGGTTAAGGAATTTGTTCAGGATATTCTCGGAGATGAGGGTATGCAAAGAGCGGTGGTGGTAGCCGCGCCGTCAGATGCCCCACCCTTGATTCGTTTACACGGCGCGATGTTGGCAACCAGTATTGCGGAATTTTTCAGAGACCAGGGCAAACAAGTGTTATTGCTGATGGACTCGCTGAGCCGGTTTGCTCAGGCTCAGCGTGAAATTGGCTTGTCGATTTCAGAGCCTCCTGCAACCAAAGGTTATCCGCCATCGGTTTTTTCCAAGTTACCACAGCTGGTTGAGCGAGCCGGAAATGGTGATGCTAATCAGGGATCAATAACCGCATTTTATACCGTATTAACCGAAGGCGATGATACCAATGACCCGATTGCTGATGCAGCTCGCGGAATTCTTGATGGACATATTGTGCTGTCGCGCCGGCTCGCAGAGCAAGGTCATTTTCCAGCAATCGACATAGAAGCATCGGTGAGTCGGGTAATGCCGTCGGTGGTCAATCTTGAACACATGCAATCGATGCAGGCGATAAAGCAGCTGTATTCAGTGTATCAGCAAAACCGTGATTTAATTAATGTGGGCGCTTATCAGCCGGGTTCTGATCCGATGATCGATTTATCTATTCGCTTGCAGGCCAAAATCAATAACTTTTTAAAACAAGGCATGAACCAGCCGGTTGATATGGCTGAAAGTGCCCGCCAGCTGACAATATTGGCTAATGAGCTGACGATGAATCAGCCCGTTCTCATATAGTAAGCTAAAGTTTAATGACTGATGGACGCTAAACTGTTTTAGGTAGCGATGAAAATTAATGAAACGTTCAAATAAACTCAAACCAGTAGCCTCGCATGCTAAGAATCAGGAGCAAGAGGCCGCCCGAATATTTGCCGAAGCGCAAAAGCGTGTGACTGACAGCGAAAATCAGTTGCAGCAGCTGGAGAACTTCAGGGCTGAATACCTGATGAAATATCAGTCGCTGAGTCAACAAAAAGGCTCGATGAGCAAACTACTGGATTATCAGGCTTTTCTGGCAAAACTCAATCAGGGTATTGGGCAGGCAAGTCATACGATCAAACTCTGTTGTCAGCAACGTGATGTTCTGAAACAGCAGTGGGTTCAACGGCGCACGCGTTGCCAGGCGCTGGAAGCGGTTGTTGAAAAATACCAACAGGCGGAAAGAAAAAAAGAATCCTATCAGGAACAACTGGAACAGGAAGAGCTGGCGCAGCAGCGATTTCATCTCAAGCGTTATTAAGTTTTTACCGGGCCTAGCCAGCATCCTCTTAATTTTAATATTTCTTAATTAGTTGGCCTGCGTTTTGCAATAAGACTGGATATAACCATTGCAGAGTGCGTTGTCATTTTGGATGACAATGATTAATTAGGAATGTGAAGATGCCATCAATCAATAACAATCTTATCTCAGTGAATACGACTGCAAAGTCTGTAAACACGGGTTCTAGCGCGATTCAATCGACTGTTCAGGAGTCACCGGGAGGGCTGTTTAACCAGCACTTGAGTGATGAATTAAATAAAGCGAATGATTTTGTGGCTCAAGATGGCCTGTCTGATCAACAGCTATTATTCGACGCTTTGAATGATTTGGATGCCCTGCAGGAGGCAGATAATAGCCTCCAGACTGGCAATGAATTGCCTCTGGAAGAGATGGCAGAGGCGCTTTTAAGCGTGGCAGATGAAGACTCTAGTGCAGTAAATTCTGAATTGGTAGCTTCTAATGATGCTCAAATAGCCAGCTTGACAGCTATGGATGATACGGATCAAACAGTACTAGTCAGCGCTGAGCTGGCGACAGCTTTACCTGATGAGACAGCTGAAGCTAGCGCAGGCGAAGTTATGCCGTTGATATCGGTATCAGATCAGATCAGTCATCAGCCGCAGCGGTTTGTGAATGCGGCCATTCTTTCAGCCGAGCGTTTAAAAGCTGAAGTGAGTACTTTAAATCAGAATACCAAGAGTAAACCAGCCGAATCAGCGCTGCAGGCTGTGGCAGAGAGCTCGGATTCTGGTTTGAGTGATCTGACGGCAAACATTGAGCCTGACGAAGCTGATTTGCCTGAGTCGGGTTTACAAAAACAGAGCGTACCGAATCAACTGTCATCGCAGCCAGCTGCTGCGCAGACAAATGTTAAGTCAGAAATTATTTCATCTGAACTGGCCAGTACGCGGACGCCAGTATCGGTACAGAGCAATATTATCGCTGCTGATTCATCAAAACTGCCAAGCGACAGCTTTAGCATGCAGCATGAGGTTATGACCCCGGTTGGCCAGAAACAATGGGGTGCAGAGTTTTCACAGCGCGTCAGTCTGATGATCAATAATGGCCAGCAACAAGTTGCCGAGCTACGCCTTAACCCTGCGCATTTAGGACCGGTGAGTGTACGTCTGCAATTGGATGATGATAAAGCCAGTCTTTCATTCCTGACACATCAGTCGTCAGTTAAGGATGCAATCGAGCAGTCTCTGCCAAAATTAAGGGAGCAATTGCAGCAGCAAGGGCTGGATTTGGGGCATGTTGATGTTTCACATCAGGAAACGAATGATTCTTCAGCAGAGTCATCATTTGGTGACTCATCGACACAGTATTCAGACGCTGTGTCGGCCCAGGAAGAGATAGTTACCGAGCAGATTGTTAACATTGATGTGTCTGATGGCGTTAGTATTTTCGTGTAAAAGTTAATAATTTGTAACAAATGGAAGTAAATCAATATTTTATTGGCAGAATGTAATGTAATAGGCTATATCAGGTTATGAAATATAACCAAAAAAACATCAGAACAGAGATGGGTTTATTAATAACCGGTTAGATTATCGGGAATGAACGAAAGACTAAAAACTAACCGGCGAGAACTGGCTGATTTTTAGCCTGAACAATATAAAAAAATGGGGTTCAAAAGATATGGCTTTGATATTAACGGTTGATGACTCTGCATCAATGCGGCAAATGGTTGCATTTACATTAAAAGGTGCAGGTTATGACGTGGTAGAAGCTGAAGATGGACAAAAAGCGCTGGATGCTTCTAAAACCAAACAATTTGATCTGGTTATTACCGATGTAAATATGCCTGTTATGGATGGCATAACCTTCATTAAACATCTGCGAGCAGAAGCAAAGTATAAATTCACCCCCATTCTTATGCTAACAACCGAGTCGTCGGCTGATAAAAAAGCCGAGGGTAAAACTGCTGGAGCGACGGGCTGGATTGTAAAACCATTTAATCCAGATCAGCTATTAGCTGTTGTAAAGAAAGTTATCGGTTAGTGAACGTTTCTTAAATAAAATTACAAAGAGAGACGGAACCTTTATGGCAATAGATATGGAGCAGTTTCATCAGGTTTTTTTCGAAGAAAGTTTCGAAGGCCTCGATGTAATGGAAACTGGTTTACTTAATCTTGATAACGGTGAGGCAGATGACGAAGAGATCAATACGATCTTTCGCGCTGCGCATTCTATAAAAGGCGGTAGTGGAACCTTCGGGTTTCAGGCGATTGCCGATTTTACTCATATCATGGAAACTCTGCTGGATGAAGTACGCGACGGTATCCGCGAGCTCAATCATTCGGCTATTAATGTCTTATTAAAATCAGTTGATTGTCTGCGTATGATGATGACGGCTGCCAGTGATGGCAGTGATGTTAATGACGACGAAGTGAAAATCAATTTTGACGCATTACAAACAATATTGGGCGCTGAAAATACGTCAGCACCGGTTGCTGCAAAGACTGTAGCAGTCGCTGCTGATAATGCTGCCAAGGCTTGGAAAATTAGTTTTTCCCCGCATAAGAATTTCATGCAATTTGGAAATGATCCTATCAGAGTGATCAGAGAGCTTTCTACTCTGGGGTCTTTGAGCGGCCAGGTTGATACCAGTAAAGTTCCTGATTTCTCCGATTTAAACCCCGAAGATATGTTTTTATCTTGGGATTTACAATTGAAAGGCGATGCCAGTAAAGCTGCGATTGATGATGTCTTTGCTTGGGTTGAAGATGAAAGTGATATTTCTGTTAGCGAATTAAAGAGTGCAGAGGCATCCGTAAGCCAGCCTGTGGCAGCACCTGTGACGCAGGCTGCTCAGCCTATAGAGAAAAAAACCACCACCACTGCAGCAGCGGAAAAGAAAGAAAAAGCAGCAGTCAGCAGCTCGATACGGGTAGGTATTGATAAGATTGATGATCTGATCAATATGGTGGGCGAGCTTGTTATCACTCAATCGATGTTGAGTATGCTGGGCGAAGACTTTAATATGAGTCGCCTTGAAAAACTGCAGGAAGGACTTATTCAGTTGGATCGTCATACCCGTGAATTGCAGGAAAGCGTGATGCAAATTCGTATGGTACCGATCAGTTTTACCTTTAGTCGTTTTCCGCGGATGGTACGAGACCTGAGTGAAAAGCTGGGTAAGAACATTGAGCTGGTGATGCACGGTGAGAATACTGAGCTGGATAAAACAGTTATTGAAAAAATTGGTGATCCGCTGGTGCATCTGGTTCGTAATAGTATTGATCACGGCATCGAAATGCCGGAAGCCAGGATCGCAGCCGGCAAGCCAAAAGTTGGTACGATTCAGTTAAATGCGTTCCATCGTGGCGGCAATATCGTGATTGAAATTACCGATGATGGTAAAGGTATCGATAAAGAGGTTATTTATAACAAAGGCGTTGAAAAAGGTCTGGTCGAAGCCGGAGCAAAATTAGCGGATCAGCAAATTTACGATTTGTTATTTAACCCTGGTTTTTCAACCGCCACCGAAATTACTGATGTCTCTGGTCGTGGTGTCGGTATGGATGTGGTTAAGAAGAACATCATGAGTCTTGGTGGTGCGATAGAAACACATTCAGTCAAAGGTCAGGGCAGTATCTTTAGTATTCGTTTGCCACTGACACTGGCTATTCTGGATGGGCAATCTGTTGCCGTAGGTGGAGATAACTATATTATCCCGCTGGTCTCTATTGTTGAATCCGTACAGCCGAAGAAAGAGCAGTTAAACATGGTCGCCGGTAAAGGCGAAACCTATAAATTACGTGATGAATATCTACCGATTTTACGTGTTTGTGACTTATTCAATATACCCGATGCCAAAGCCAAAAAACTTGAAGACGGTTTGCTGGTAGTTGTAGAAGCAGACGGCAAACATTTCGGTGTGTTCGTTGATGACTTGTTGGGGCAGCAACAGGTTGTTATCAAGTCACTTGAATCAAATTACAAACGAATCGAAGGTATATCAGGTGCAACTATTTTAGGTGATGGATCAGTTGCATTAATTCTTGATATACCCGGTTTAATTAGAATGTCTGATTGATGAAAGAATTTATATTATGAGTACAGACGTTGAACTGAAAAATGATGAGTTACCGCTGGATTCAGATGCCGACTTAGGTGATGAATACCTGACTTTTTCTCTGGCAGATGAAGAGTATGGTGTGGATATTCTTAGGGTTCAGGAACTCCGTGGCTGGGAAGCTGTTACCCGTATTCCGAATTCACCGGCTTTTGTAAAAGGCGTGCTGAATCTGCGAGGAGCGATAGTTCCGATTATTGATTTGCGGGAACGCTTTAATCTTACTGTCTCGGATTACACCGAAACAACGGTAGTGATAGTTTTGTCAGTGAATGACGGACGTGATGGCAACGAGCGAACCATGGGTGTCGTTGTCGATAGTATTTCCGATGTGGTGCATGCCAAATTAAGCGATATTCAGGCAACGCCGCAG
The DNA here is from genome assembly GCA_029881795.1 of Gammaproteobacteria bacterium. Lineage (GTDB taxonomy): Bacteria > Pseudomonadota > Gammaproteobacteria > SZUA-229 > SZUA-229 > JAUVDT01. Next base: position 136,621 of record JAOULX010000004.1, on the reverse strand, counting down.
TTTGGCTCTGCTTTGGATACTGAATATATATCAGGTTTGGCAGATGCCAATGGCGTTATGTTGATGTTGTTAAATGTAGATGCCATGTTGTCAATGAATGGTATGGGTTAGTAAGGGAGCTTTTACAATGACCGATTCACAAAACAGTCGGGTTGTTGTAAAGACTTATCGTAAGAATTTAAATATAAAATCAGGATTGTGGACGGAGAAGTAAGTCATGAGAATAAATGAACCGGTGACGCATAACGAAAAAGTAATGAGAGAAGATCAATTTCTTGTTACAAAAACGGACTTGAAAGGAATCATCACTTTCGTTAACCGAGATTTTATCGACATCAGTGGATTTAGTCGTGATGAACTGATGGGTAAAAATCATAATGTGGTTCGACATCCTGATATGCCACCAGCAGCCTTTGAAGACCTGTGGAATACGGTCAAGGAAGAAAAGCCCTGGGTTGGTATGGTGAAAAACCGTTGTAAAAATGGTGACTACTACTGGGTTCAGGCTAATGTTACGCCGATGATGGAAGGCGGTCGACTCGCTGGTTATATGTCTGTCCGTAATAAGCCGAGCAGAGATAAAGTTGCAGCGGCAGAAAGACTGTATGCGGATATGAATGCCGGTAAAACCCCAAAACAAAGCATACTTTCGCGGTTAAACTTTTTTAGTCGATTAAAAATATGGCAAAAAATGGCCTTTGTTGGTTTGGTTTTCTTTTCTTTAATTACGGCTTTAGCTGTCGAAGTATATGTAATTACAGATAAAGACATTGTTTTTGCAGAACAAGAAAAAACCGGTGTTGAATATTCTCAGGCACTGCGTCAGGTTATCCAAAGCATGCCCCAGCATCGGGGAATGAGTGCTGCCTTTTTATCCGGTAATACAGCGATAAAAGCTAAAATTATTGATAAGCGTAAAGAAATTGATGCAGATATTGAGGCACTTAAGCGTGTAGATCAAAGGCTGGGGGCAGAATTAAAAACAAGCACCCGACTATCTAGTATTGTGGATAACTGGGATCAGTTAAAGCGTGATACTTTTCAATTATCTGCCAGCGATAGCTTTTCTCGTCATACCAAACTGCTAGAAGATGTTATCGCGCTAAATGTTGAAGTCGGTAATAACTCAAATCTTATGCTTGATCCAGTGGTAGACAGTTTTTATATCATGGATATTCTGATTAACCGTGTCTTTCAGCTCACTGAAAAGATGGGGCAGGTTCGTGGCCTGGGTGCATCGATTCTAGCCAAAGGCTCAATGAGCGCTGAGCAAAAGGATCGCCTGACCAGATTAACTGTTATTAATGGCAGTTTGGTTGAAAGTATAGAGCTGGCCCTGGAATCGGCTTATAAACAAAACCCGATGATTAAAAACAGAATGGGTTCGTATGCTACTGCTGTGCAGAAGGCGCTCGATGACTTTGATAATAAAGTTGATGTCATTCTTGCAGGTAGATTAGCTTCGCTTAATTCAAATGAGTTTTTCAGTGACGGCACTGAAACCATAGACAGTACGTTTGCACTCTACGATGCAGCGGCACCATTGCTCACTGCTCTGCTTGATCAGAGAATTGAGGCGTTATCGGCGTCTGAGTTAAAAATTCTTATTCTGATCTTGGTAGGTATGTTTATTGCTGTTTTCGTTGGCTTCGTTATTGCACGTGATATTTTAAGTGTTTTAAAAGATACCAATACAGAGTTCGGATATTTGTCTGAAAATGAATTCAAACGCGACATTGATGTATTACGTTATGATGAATTCGGTGATTTGTTGCGCTCAATGAAAGCGATGCAAATTAAGCTGGGCTTTAATGTGAATGATACCAAAGCCACTGCTGATGAGATGAAGCAAATCAAGGTCGCGCTTGATAATGTATCAAGCAGTGTCATGATGGCTGATAACGACAACGTTATTATGTACATGAATGAAGCGGTTACTAAAATGATGAAAGCTGCAGAATCAGAAATCAAAAGAGATTTACCTGACTTTGATGCGGATTCATTGATTGGCACCTGTATCGACGTGTTCCATAAAAATCCGGCGCATCAGCAGCAGTTATTGAAAAATATGACGTCACCGTACGGTACGCAAATTAATGTGGGCAATAAAATCTTTAGATTAACAGCTAACCCTGTGGTTAATGAGCAGGGTGTACGTTTAGGTACAGCAGTTGAATGGCTGGACAGAACCAATGAGGTGGCTGTAGAGAAAGAAGTAGAAACCATAGTAAGCTCTGCAAAAGCAGGGGATTTAACACAACGACTTGATCTGGCCGGAAAAGACGGCTTCTTCCTGCAGTTAAGTGAGGGCATCAATGAAATGATTGGTGTTATATCAAACAGCTTTAATGATGTTGCAAGAGTGATCAGGGCGATGTCAGAAGGTGACTTAACTCAGAAAATTACAGATGATTACGAAGGTACCTACGCTGAAGTAAAAGACGGCATTAACGCTACCATCGATAAACTTGAAGACGTTATCGGACAGATAATTGAATCCAGTGAGTTCTTTAAAAACACCAGTGAGGAAATTGCGTCAGGTAACAACAATTTATCTCAACGTGCAGAAGAGCAGGCATCGACACTGGAAGAAACTGCTTCAAGCATGGAGCAGCTGACAGGCACGGTGAAAAATAATGCCGACAATGCACAGCAAGCTAATCAGTTAGCTGCAGGAGCGAGAAGCACCGCTGAGAAAGGTGGTGAGGTGGTTAAGGATGCTGTGATAGCAATGGATGAGATTAACTCAAGTAGTACCAAGATTGCAGAAATCATAGGAGTAATTGACGAGATCGCTTTCCAGACCAATTTACTGGCACTGAATGCGTCGGTAGAAGCGGCAAGAGCAGGTGAGCAAGGACGTGGTTTCGCGGTTGTTGCAACCGAGGTAAGAAACCTTGCAGGACGAAGTGCAACAGCGGCTAAAGAGATTAAAGATTTAATCACAGATAGTGCAGAGAAAGTTGAAAATGGTTCTAAACTGGTTAATGAATCGGGTGAAACATTAAGCGAAATCGTTAATGGCGTTAAGAAGGTAGGCGATATTATTTCTGAGATCGCTGCTGCAAGCGCCGAACAATCAGCCGGTATTGATCAGATTAATAAAGCCGTTTCACAAATGGATGAAATGACACAACAAAACGCCGCACTTGCAGAAGAAGCATCAGCAGCCAGTGAATCGTCTGTCTCTAAAGCGGTAGAAATGGTTAAATTGATTGAGTTCTTTTCAACTAATGCCAGTCTGTCCAGATCCTCTAAAAATGACCATCATGAGAAGGAAGAGAAAGGTGGTTGGGAGAAGTCAGAGAAACCGGCGCCACGAAAATCAAAAAACAAACCTGCCCCGAGAAAAATGGTAGACGATGATGATGAGTGGGAAGACTTTTAAGTTTAATGATTGTTTATACGATAATGAAGAGAACTGAAAATGTCTGAGTTTTTAAATATCACCGGTAAGAACGAGGTAGAGGTTGTCGATTCAGCACGACAATATCTGACGTTCTTGCTTGGTGAAGATATTTATGGTGTGGATATTTTGCGTGTTCAGGAGGTACGTGGCTGGACTAAGGTCAGGAAAATACCGAATACACCTGCGTATGTGAAAGGTGTGCTCGATCTTCGTGGCACGATAGTCCCAATCATTGACTTACGAATGCGTTTGTCTCTTGGTGATATAGACTATACCTCGATCACTGTTGTTATTGTGCTTGCTATAAAGGTTGGTAATGAAAATTATACCATTGGCATAGTTGTTGATACCGTGTCTGATGTTCTTGATGTGGTTAAATCGGAGATAAAAAAATCACCTAATTTTGGCGCTAAGGTCGAAACTAAATTTATTGAAGGCATGGTTATGGCTGAGTCAGGTATGGTTGTGCTTATGGATATTGACAAAATGTTGAATCCTGAAGAGCTACATGTATTAAAGGATATGGCAGACTGATTCTGCGTATGCTTCCTAACAACATAAATAAGGCGATAGTGAATGACTGCAAGGTTAATATCAGTCATAAATCAAAAAGGTGGTGTGGGCAAAACGACCACGGCTGTTAATCTGGCTCATGGTCTGGCATTGAGTGGCTATCGTGTGCTTGCTATAGATCTTGACCCGCAGGCACATCTTGCTTCGAGTCTTGGTGTAACACGTGAGGATATCGCAGGTTTGGATGCTGTGTTTTTAAAGGGTATCCCGTTGAAAAGTGTGCAGCTGAAGGTGCGTGATAACCTTAAATTGGTATCTGCTGGCGGCCATTTGAATGAAGTTGAAAATCTTGAAGGTGGAAAATCGAGAGGTCTGCTGCTGAAGCGGGCACTCGATCAGTATGACGAGGCGGTGGACTTTATTATTATCGATAGTCCACCTTCGTCAGGCTTGCTTGTAATTAATGCGCTTTTTGCGGCTGAAGAAATACTGATACCGATGACAGGAGATTATCTGGCTATGCAGGGATTGTCACATTTAATGTCTACGCTTACCAATTTTGAAGAAGCCTTGCAGAAGACTTATAAGCAATGGATTGTTTTAAGTCGCTTTCATGAGAGAAGAAAACTGGCACAGGAGGTACGTGAAAAACTTATCGAGTATTTTCCCGGTTCAGTGTTAAAAACTTCTATTTCTGAGGCCGCAGCGCTTGCTGAGTCCCCCGGCTTTGGGCAGTCTGTATTTGAATATAAAGAGAATAGTAAATCAGCTGATGAATATGCATCGCTTGTTAAAGACGTTATTAAAGGGAGAACTTTTTGATGGCTAAAAAAGGCGATAAAAAAACTACTAAAACAACGGCTGTCAAGAAAAAATCTCCTGCAGTTAAAAAGCACAAAATTGCTGTTAAAAAAAGTCCGTTTAAATCAAAGTTGGGACATGATCCGCTATCCTGGATTACCGGTGAGGATGCCAGTGAATTTGGTATTTCTTTTGATGATATTGATGCCAAAGTTAGAAGTGCGGTTGATATTGCTGATGGAGTAGCCAAAGATATTGAACAAGATCAGATATCAACTTTAAGTCATCAGGAGACTGAGGTCGCAGCAGAGGTTAATACCGTAACAGAAAAAACAGTTAATGTAGCGGCGGATGATGGCTGGGGTTTGTTTGATGATGAACCGCTTATAACAGAGTCTCCAGCAGTGCAGGCTAATGATGCCTCCTGGGGCTTGTTTGAAGATGAAAAAGCTACAGAAAAATCATTACCTGTTGGCGAGGGTGTCGCCTGGGGTTTGTTTGCGGAAAATACACCCGAAGACACAAGTATTGATGCGGAGGCATTAACGATTTTACTGCCTGCTGCGTTTAACGTAGCTAACATAAATAAAGTCTATCATGAGTTTGAAGAAGTGATTCACAAGGAAATAGATATAGTAGTTGATGCAAAAGAAGTTGAAACGATGGATGCAACCGGTCTGCAGTTGCTTTATGTGGCCCAAAGAGAACTGCAAAAAAGAAGTTGTAAACTGGTTGTTAAAGATGCATCGGAAAAAATTGAGCTGCTATCAACATCTTCATTTATTAATAATGTATTAGATATTGCAGGTTAATATTTATGGCAATTGCAGTCAAACATAACAGAGAATATGTTTTTACAGAAAAAGACTTTAATTACCTTAGAAAAGTTGCCAATGAATATTCCGGTATTATTGTTTCAGATGATAAATATGATATGTACTATGCGCGTATTGCCAAACGTGTGCGTACACTCGGGATGGCGGATTTTTCTGAGTACTGTACATATCTCAAGCAAAACCATGATAAAGAGTTCACCAACTTTATTAATTCAATAACGACTAATCTGACATCCTTCTTCAGAGAAAACTACCATTTTGATTATCTTGCTAGTCATATTATTCCTGAGCTCAAGGTTAAATATGCGGGTAAAAAGTCATTTCGGGTCTGGTGTTCAGCAGCATCGACAGGTGAGGAGCCGTATTCGATAGCCATTACACTTGCTGAGAATTTGAATTTGGATAACTGGGATATCTCATTTCTAGCAACAGATATCGATTCAGATGTTTTAAATACCGCGCGTGCTGGTGTATACGATTCTCAAAGAATCGAAAATATTTCCAAATCACGAAAAGCTCGCTGGTTTAGTAAAGGTAGTGGTGAGAATAAAGGTATAGTCAAAGTTAATGATAAATTACGTCAGTTAATTTCTTTTAAACGACTGAACCTTATTCAGGAATGGCCACTAAAAAAGAAACTGGATATCATTTTTTGCCGAAATGTATTTATTTATTTCGATGGTCCTACAAAGGAAATGATCATTGAACGATACTATGATCTATTAAATGACGGCGGATATCTTATTCTTGGACATTCTGAGTCTATTCATTCCATGAATAAAGATTTTCAGACTGTAGGGCATACTATTTATAGGAAAACAGTCTGATATGGCATTAAGCGATGATAAACACCGGCTGCATAAGGCGCTACCCGAGTTTGAAGGAATTAAACGTTACTGGGATAAAACAAATGATTGTGTTGCCGCTAAAATATTACCTGGCGAATATTATGTGTCAGTGACCAATGAGCTTATAACAACGGTTCTTGGGTCCTGTATATCGGTTTGTATTCGAGATCCGAAAAACGGTATTGGCGGCATGAATCACTTCATGTTACCTAAAGACAACAGCAATGATGGCAGTATTGTCAGTGACGCGGCGCGTTATGGTAATTATGCCATGGAGCATTTAATAAACGATATTTTACATTACGGTGGTGAGCGCAGAAACCTTGAGTTTAAAGTCTTTGGTGGCGGTAAGGTTCTGGATATGAAAATGAATATTGGGCAGAAAAATATTGATTTTGTTTTTGAATACTTAAAAATGGAAAATTTTTCAGTTCTAACTGATGATGTGGGCGATATCTATCCTAGGAAAGTTAATTACTTTCCAAAGACGGGTGTAGCAAGGGTTAAAAAGCTTAAAAAGCTGCATAATCAAACAATTATTACCAGAGAAAACCGGTATCTTGATGAGATTAAAAAAGCGCCTGTTGTCAGTGATGTTGAGCTGTTTTAAAAAGAGTTAATCCGTTATGTCAAAAATAAAAGTACTGATTGTTGATGACGCAGCTCTGATGCGTAAGCTATTAACAGAGATACTATCTTCTAGTCCTAAGATTGAAGTGGTAGGTACGGCAGCGGATCCTTTTATAGCTCGGGATAAAATCAAACAATTAAACCCAGATGTGATTACGCTTGATGTGGAAATGCCACGTATGGATGGCGTTACCTTTCTGAAAAATCTTATGCGACTTCGCCCGATACCGGTTGTGATGATATCAACACTAACCGAAGACGGCGCTGATGTGACACTCGAAGCACTTGAAAGTGGTGCTATTGATTATATACCCAAACCCAAAACAGATTTTACGCATTCATTGAGTGATTATGCAGACGATATAATTGAAAAGGTGATCATTGCCTCGACAGTTAATGTTAGTAAGATAGAAAAACGCATCAAAACATTTGAGAACATGAAAGTATCACCAAAATTGTCAGCGGATGCGATATTAGCGGGTGGTTCAGCACAAACAATTGTTAATACAACGGATAAATTTATTGCGATTGGTGCATCAACAGGTGGCACTGAAGCAATTAAAGAAGTGATTATGGCACTTCCCTCTGATGTGCCTGGCATTGTTATCGCTCAACACATACCGGCTACTTTTAGTACCAGTTTTGCACGCCGGCTTGATGAATATTCTAGTTTGAGAGTACGTGAAGCCAGGCAGGGAGATCAGATCATATCGGGTCATGTCTATCTTGCACCGGGAGATAAACATCTTATTATCAAGCGCACTGGTGCGAAATATATCTGTGAGCTCAATGATGGCCCTGAGGTTAACCGACATAAACCCAGTGTCGATGTTTTGTTTAGATCTGTTGCAAAAAGTGCAGGCCCAAATGTCATGGGAGTAATGCTAACAGGAATGGGTGCTGATGGAGCACAGGGCATGTTAGAAATGAAGCAGGCTGGCGCTTACAATATCGCACAGGATGAAAAAACTTCTGTTGTCTGGGGCATGCCTGGTGCAGCAGTAAAACTTGGGGCGGTTGACAAAGAGCTACCGCTTGATGGTGTCGCAAAAGAAATTATGAAATTTGCTCGAAAATCATCTGTTTCATAGAGTGGAATTAGGTAAGTGCTCTGGATTATGAAAAAGTACTGGCCAAGCATTACAGTTAATCTTGTTGCTATATTATTTGGATCTTTCTTTTTAAATTATTTTTCTAATGTGCTGACTCTTTTTATAATACTAATTGTCTGGCTGATTAACGTGTTCTTTGTGCACTTAAGTCAGCAAAAATACATGCAAAAACAATCAACTGGAGCTGACAAAAGGTCTCAGCTGGCTGATGTTAATGAACAGATTACAAAGTTCATTAAACTTGTTTCGAATGATTTGGCCTTACTAAAAGACAGTTCTGATCAGGTCGGTAAACTGGTCTCAGATGCTGTATCTGCACTCAGTAATAGTTTTTCAACATTAAGTTCTGAGGCGCGCTCTCAAGAGCGGCTGATAATGAGTCTTATTGTTAATATGAGCGACTCAAATTCGACGGATTCTGATCGCATTACAATTAAGCAGTTTGCAAATGAAACCGATGAGATACTCAATTACTTCATAAGTCATATCATAAATGTCAGCAAAGAAAGTATGGTTATGGTTCACACTATTGATGACATGGTTCTCAATATGAATGAAATTAGCAGTTTGCTGGGTGATACTAAGACGATTGCGGATCAAACTAATCTGCTAGCGTTAAATGCCGCGATAGAGGCTGCTCGGGCCGGCGATGCTGGTCGAGGTTTTGCGGTGGTTGCATCTGAAGTCAGAGAACTTTCAGTGCGCTCTAATGAATTTAATGAAAAAATAAAGATTGCTGTACAGCGCTCAGTTACAGATATGACTAAGGCCCAGAGAATCATAGCTGATATCGCATCAAAAGATATGAGTGTCGCCATACAGTCAAAGGATCGTGTCGAAGAGATGCTTGACAGTTTAAATGACATGAATGTCTTTATAGCAACCAAATTATCGGAAGTTAGTAATATCACTGAAAATATTGAAAATGGGGTTAATGTGGCCGTTCGGGCACTTCAGTTTGAGGATATTAGTCGCCAGTTATGTGAATATATACACATGCATTTATGTCAGATTATGAGTGGCTTTGATCTTCTGCATAGTAAGCTTCAGGCATTAGAGTTTGAGGACAACAACCCAGAAGATATTTTAGAGGTGCTTGTTTCTATGAATAGGGTAATAAAATCTGAACTGGATGAAGTAAGTCAGCTTGCCAGAACGAAAGTTCAGCAAGATAATATGTCTGAAGGTAAAATTGAATTATTTTAAGTGGAGAGAAAGATGTCGATATCGGTAGAAAAATCTGATGATGGTAAAAAGGTTGTTATTAAAATTGATGGGCGCTTTGATTTCAGTTCACATCATGAGTTTAGAGATGCCTACAGAGGTGCGACAGAGGCCGCTACAATATTTATTTTAGATATGACAAGCACTGAATATATGGACAGCTCAGCATTAGGTATGATTTTGTTACTTAAAGAGCATTCAGGTACTTTAGGTGGTGATATAAAAATCGTAAACGCTAATGCTGAAGTCAAAAATATCTTGCAGATAGCGAATTTTGATAAGTTATTCAGTATAGATTAATACTGAGAGTCTTCTTGTAGTACCTGATACCTGAGCTGTATAAGTTAGTTTATAAAATGTTTGGCAGTATCTGCATGGAAGCCGGCTCTGGGGTTTCTGCTGGTTTAGATTTGTTAATTTCCCAGTTTAACAGGTCGTAATAACTCCGAATGTTCTCTACATACTTCACAGGTTCCCAGCCTCGCGCATAGCCATACTTGGTTTTTTTATACCAGCGACGTTGAGCTAACAGCGGTAACGCAGACTTTACATCAATCCATTTATTGGGATCCTTGCCCAGTTTTTCTGTGATCTTTCTTGCATCTTCCATGTGGCCGAAACCGACATTATAAGAAGCCAATGCCATCCAAGTACGATCTGGCTCAGGTATATCCTGATCCATCCGGCTTATCAGCTGTGAAAGGTACTTGGCGCCACCAAATATACTGCTTTTAGCATTTAACCTGTTCTTTACGCCCAGCTGACCGGCCGTTCTCCTAGTCAACATCATAATCCCACGAACGCCAGTTGGTGAAATGGCGCGGCGATCCCAGTGTGATTCTTGATAGCCGGCAGCTGCCAGTAATGTCCAGTCCAAATTGTTTTTTTCAGCGGCTTTGATAAAGTGTGATTTGTAATATTTTAGACGGGTTGAGATATGCCGTACAAAACGTCGAACGCCAACATAGTCAAACTTCTTGGTATGACCGTAATGACGTTCTATGATTTGTTTTAAGGTGCCATCGTTTTTTATCTTTAGTAAGTAATTGCTGGCAGCTTGAAAAAGACTGTCATCGCTGCTTTTTGGAAATGCCCAGGCCAGGTTCTCAGGTTCGCTGATATCAAATGCGACATCGAGTTCCGGGAAAAAATGCCGATATATCATAAACTCGTTTGAGTCAGAGATGGTATTTTCAATTAGCTTTTCGGATACGAAGTGCAGTAACTGGTCACTGTCTGCCGTCTCGGTATCTGTCCAGCTAAGTTCTGGGTATTCTTTGGATAAGTTTCTTAAATTATGCGAATGACTGCTGCCTGAGACGATTTCGATGTGTTTATGGGCCAGGTCTTCCAGTGTCTTGGGTTTCTGATTGTCACGATGGTAAATAACCTGCTGTGTTACCTGCTGGTAAGGAGGCGTGAATTTAACAATTTTTAAGCGCTGATCAGTAATGCTTAAACCTGCAGCAGCAAAATCAGCATAGCCATTGGTAACGGTAGGTAAAATATCGTTAAATTTATTTGCAACAACAAATTTAAATTTAACGCCTAGTGAATCAGCAAAACCTTTAATTAAATCATATTCCAGACCGCTATCACCATCATTGGATTCATAAAATGTGGTGGGACTGTTTCTGGTTATAACGGTCAGTTCGCCCCGTGACAGAACTTTTTCCAGCGTGTTATAAGCTAAATTAGGGATGAAATTAAAAAGAATGATAACAACTAGAAATGTGGTAAGTAGCACAATGCCGATTTTAAAACATTGGGTGCGATTTTCGAATAGTTGCATACAATGGGTTCCGCTTCTACTGTTGTTATATTTTACCAGCCTATCTATAGAAATTGTTATCGATGAGTAAAATATATCACGGTGTTAAAAAGCCTGACGCATAATTAATGTCTATAAATATTTCTAAGTCATTGATTTTTAAGCTGTAACTTGAAAATTACCGGTGATTGTATGGACAATACCTTTTATCGGACACGGTAAAGCATCGGCGTAACCCAGCCTGATTTTTAAAAAAAATATTAAAATATCCTAATGCTTGTCATATAGTGTGTTAGAATCGCCAGCCTGATTGAAATATGCTTATAAAATCAATAGCTTAATATCATTTTGATCGGTATAAATGATGCTGTAATTCTCAAGCTATCGATAATATAAATAATACTGTCAGATTATTTGGAGAAGTGTCCGAGTGGCCGAAGGAGCACGCCTGGAAAGTGTGTATACGTTCATCCGTATCGAGGGTTCGAATCCCTCCTTCTCCGCCAAATATCTAAAAGCCCGGGTGATTTATAGCCGGGCTTTTTTATTGCCTAATATTATTGTGAGGATCGGTGATCTCTCGATAATTGTCTGAGTGTAGGTGGAGTGAGGGTAGCGAAACTCGACTGGCAAGGAAGTAGCTAATGCTATTTCGCTAGCAAATATTGATCAAGTTGGCTTATTTTATAGCTGGATTATTTCCTGTAACTTTAAACAGTTGCTGGATAGCAATGACTCGTCAGTAAGATCAAACGAGACACGTCTCGATAGCAGTGCTGAGGTCGTGGCTTGCTACAGTGCAGTTTAATCGGTTTGATTTTTAACTAATAGTTTTTCAAAATCATCAGCAGTCACAGGCATGCTGCCATAATATCCCTGATACCACTCACAGTTATATTGTTTAAGAATATCCAGTTGTTGCTCTGCCTCAACGCCTTCGGCAATAATTTTGAGGCCCAAATTATGTCCCATTGCGATGATGGTTTTGACGATGGTTTCGTCATCTTTATCAAAGGTAATGTCTCGGATAAAAGAGCGGTCTATTTTTAACACATCAATTGGAAATATTTTCAGATAATTGAGCGAAGAATAGCCGGTTCCAAAATCATCAATAGAAATTTTAATACCAAGTTTATGCAGATTTTGTAAAGTATCTGCAACCTCCAATGGCTTGTCCATAATACTACTCTCAGTGACTTCTAGTTCAAGCCATTGTGCCTGCAGAGCGGTTTCATCTAGGATTTTTTTTATGTCATGCGCAAGACTGGTCTGACGAAATTGTCTGGGTGACAGGTTAACGGCAATTTGAATCGGAGGGTATCCCTTTGATTGCCAAGCTTTGTTCTGCCGGCAGGCTGTTCTCAGTACCCATTCACCGACCTCAATGATCAGGCCGGTTTCTTCAAGAATGGGAATGAATTTGTTCGGAGCAATCAGGCCAAGATCCGGGTGTAGCCAGCGAATAAGTGATTCAGCACCAAGAATTTTTCCAGATCTGATATCGATTTGTGGCTGGTAGTAGAGTTGAAATTCATTTCTTTCTAAAGCACGCCTTAAGCTGCTTTTCATTGCCAGTTGTTCGAAGCCCTGAGTGTCGACTTCATCATTAAAAAATTGAAAACTATTGCCCTGTTTTTTTGCATGCTTGCGGGCTGATTCAGCATGTCTGAACAGCATTGCTTCATTGTTGCCGTCTGTTGGTGCGATTGAGATGCCAATGCTGGCAGTAACAAAAACTTCATGTTTGTTTAGCATGATAGGCTTTGCGATATTGTCCAGTATATTTTGAGCTTTTGTTGCGAGCTGATTGGGGTTGCTGATGTCGGGGCAGATAATGACAAATTCATCGCTGCTGATGCGGGCTATTTTATCGACTTCGTTATTGCAGCGGATAATTCGTCGGGCAATAATTTGTAGCAGTTTATCACCGGCATCGTGTCCCATGGTCTCGTTGATATTAAAAAAACGGTCAATATCAATGTTTAGTATACCGATCAGTTCATTTTCAGACTCTCGCAATGACAGGGTGTTTTTGAGAATTTCATGGCTCAGAACGCGATTGGGTAGGTTGGTCAGCGTGTCATAAAAAGCCAGCTTTCGGATTTGATCCTCATTCTGTTTTCTGTCTGTAATGTCGGCAAAAATAGCGATATATTCAACAATGCTGCCGCTCTGCTCATCCTTCAGTGTGCTAATAGTTAGCAGTTCGGGATATATTTCACCGCTTTTGCGCCGGTTCCAAATTTCTCCCTGCCAGACACCGGTGTTATTAATGGCAGACCACATCTCGTTGTAAAATACGTCGTCATGGTTGCCGGATTTTAAAATATTAGGTTTTTTACCAATTATATCGTGCTCGTTGTAACCAGTTATTTTCGTAAAGGCCGGATTAACTCGAATAATGCTATTGAAACTGTCGCAAATTAAAATACCTTCGATACTGTGTTCAAAAACATGCGCCGCCTGCAGGTTTTTTGCCTCGCTTTCTTTTCTTTGTGTGATATCTCTTTTAATGGAAACAAAATGACTGATTTCGCCGCAGTCATTTAATACTGATGTAATGGTTTGTTCTTCGAGATATTGGTCGCCATTTTTTTTACAGTTGAGGATTTCGCCTTCCCATACCTCTCCTGAAAGAATGGTTTTCCACAAACCATCAAACAAGTTTCTATCCTGTTTTAGTGAACTCCACAAGCTGGGCGTCTGATTAATCAGTTCGGTATATTTATAGCCAGTCAGTTTTGTCATTGCAGGATTGGCCCAGACAATTTTGCCTTTGATATCGGTAATGACAATGCTGTCGACAGATGCCTCTAGTGCTGCCGCTAATAAGTGAAGTTGTTTAAAGGTTTCACTAGAATGGGTGATGTCCTGCAGGATGCCCGATATGTGGGTGACAATTCCTTGTTGATTGGTCACCGGTTTTCCCTGACTTTTTACTGTGACTTCATTGCCCTGTGGTTGAATGATTCTGAACTCAAGCAGAAAAGGCATTTTGCTTTTTATGACATTATTGATGGCGTGTTTTAGTGTGTGGTGATCATCTGGGTGGACACAAGTCAAGATCTCGTCAAAACCATTTTCAAATGTTGTTCTGGGGGTGCCCAGTATGGTAAAAATTTCATCAGAGCAAAATAAAGTGTTGGCTGACAGATTCCATTCCCAGTTACCCATCTGAGCAATATTTTGTGCCTCGGCCAGTCGTGCCTCACTGATAACAAGGTCTTTTTTTATCTGTTCCTGTTGTTTCAGGTTGAGCCATTCTCTGAGGTTTCGTCGAATCGATCTGGGCAAGCTGATATAGGCTTCGGGTGTTTTCGTCAGGTAATCCATCGCGCCATTTTTAAGTACCTCAACCGCCAGCTTTTCACTGCCCTTCGCAGTCAAAATGATAACCGGTATTTTACCGCTGATTAAAGAATTACTGAGTAGAATAGTGACGTCACCGTCAGGCAGGTAGTAGTCGCTGATTATAATCTCGGGTGCGGCATTTTGTATCTGTCCTAATGCATCGGTAATATTTGATTTAACTATCAGAGTGGGCTGGCTGTCTTGTAAAGAAAACGCCTGCCGCATTTGCTTTTGATCTGCCGGATCCGGGTCGATGATAAGAATGCTTGTTTCTTCGTTATTCATGTCGGCTTATACTATAAGCTGCTGACTTAAATGCAAATCTTAATTTTGAAAGGACATTGTGGCTTTGTCCGTTATATTTCAGGAATCATTCAATCCGGCTTGCATAGCCTGTCGTATTCACGCAAAATAGCCACGCCTTTTGATAGCCGATATCACAAGGTTGTTATGGTGACCCATTTTGGTTCCCTCGCAACGATAAACCGTGAACCCCGCCAGGCCCGGAAGGGAGCAACGGTAGCGGTGATCTCGTGTGCCGTGGTGTAGCTGGGATGGGTCGCTTTCAATGCTTTCGCATTAGGTAATCCAGTCTCTTTAGCGTTAGAATATGACTTTCTGTCATCGTTTTAAATAACAGTAATTTATGAATTATCAGGTTCTGGCGCGAAAATGGCGGCCGCAAAATTTTACCGAAATGGTCGGTCAGGAGCATGTGCTCCGGGCATTAATTAATGCGCTGGACGAAAACCGTCTGCATCATGCTTACTTGTTCACCGGAACCCGTGGCGTTGGTAAAACCACGGTTGCCAGAAACTTTGCCAAAGCACTGAATTGTCAAGAGGGTATCAGCTCGGCTCCCTGTGGTAAGTGTCAGGCTTGTGTTGAAATCAGCGAAGGCCGCTTTATTGATCTGATTGAAGTGGATGCAGCGTCACGTACCAAAGTCGAAGACACCCGCGAGTTGCTCGATAATATCTTATATGCGCCCAGCAGCGGCCGCTTCAAAATCTACCTGATTGATGAGGTTCACATGTTGTCGAATCACAGCTTTAATGCGCTGTTAAAGACACTGGAAGAGCCGCCGCCTCACGTAAAATTTCTACTGGCAACAACCGATCCGCAAAAGCTGCCGGTAACCATATTGTCTCGATGTTTACAATTTAACTTAAAGCCGATGCCCGCAGCGCTGATAGCCGGGCACCTGGAATTTGTGCTGGCTCAGGAAGCCATTAAGTTTGAAGTGCCGGCATTGCAGGAGCTTGCTCACGCAGCTGACGGCAGTATGCGTGATGCCCTGAGCCTGACTGATCAGGCGATTGCCTATGGCCATTCTGAAATCAAAACTCAGGAAGTGCGTGAAATGCTCGGCACGGTCGCGCGCGACCAAGTTATTAATATCATCAAAACAGTCATTAATAATGATGCAAATGGCATGATGGCCGCGGTAAATCAGCTGGCTCAAATGGCACCTGATTTTGATAATGCATTGTCTGAGATCTTGGCTCTACTGCATAAGATCGCATTGTTAAAGCAGGTGCCTGATGCACTTGATCAGCAAGTTCTGGATTTTGAAGAATTAAAAGCGCTGTCACAGACTTTGTCGGCTGAAGACGCGCAGTTATTTTATCAAATTGGCCTGATTGGCCGGCGTGATCTGGCGCTGGCGCCGGATATGAAGTCGGGCTTCGAAATGGTTATGCTCAGAATGCTGGCATTTAAGCCGGCCTCGCCCGCTCAGGCTTCGTTTGCCTCAACGGCGGCCGAATCTGGCCAGCCACCGTCGCGACCAGCACCGGTTGTTGCGCCAGCGACAAGCAAAACCGAAGCACCATCAGTCAGCACTCAAAAAACGGCAGAGCAGGCCAGCAGCCCGCTTGATAATGCGCATTTGAATACTGAATGGCATGGCATTGTGAATGCATTGCCGGTTAAAGGTATGGCCAGACAACTGGCTTTAAACTGCGAACTGAAAGCCTATGAAGACAAATACGTGGTGTTAAACCTGAGTCAGGAACATCGAAGTATGCTGACAAAAAGCGTTGAGGAGCAGTTAACAAAAGCGCTGTCCGACTTTTTTAAACGGGACTTGAAACTGAAAATAGAGTCCGGTGACATACAGCACGCAACGCCGGCGGTGGCGGAACAAAAAATGGTCGAAAACAAACAGCAGTCAGCCCAGCAAAGTATTGAAAATGATGCAGTGGTGCAGGCGTTTAAAGAAAACTTTGGTGCAACCGTGGTCGAGCAATCGGTCAGGTCGATCGAAGATTAAATATTCAAGTATTAATCAGATTAAGATGAGGTAGAGCAAATGAAAGGTGGATTAGGTGGCCTGATGAAGCAGGCGCAAAAAATGCAGGAAGACATGCAAAAAGCACAGGCTGAACTTGCTACGCTGGAAGTTGAAGGTCAGGCTGGTGGCGGCATGGTAAAAGTGACCATGAATGGTCGCCATGAAATACGCCGTGTTAATCTGGATGACAGCCTGATGAGTGATGATAAAGATATGTTGGAAGACCTGCTGGCCGCTGCGGTGAATGATGCGGTACGCAAAGTTGAGCAGCAATCATCGGAAAAAATGTCCGGTCTGACAGCAGGTATGAACTTACCTGCAGGTATGAAGTTACCGTTCTAATCACGATATAGCAGCAGAAATATGTCACCGCTTTTACAGCAAATGATAGAGGCCTTTCGTTGTTTGCCAGGGGTCGGCCCGAAATCAGCCCAGCGCATGGTGTTTCATTTACTGGAACGAAACCGCGACGGCGCGTTAAAACTGTCTGAGCTTTTGAAAAAAGGCGTTGAAGAAATCGGCCACTGCCGACAATGTAGAACCTTTAGTGAGCATGATGAATGTCAGCATTGTTCTGACTTGTCACGTGACAACTCACTGTTATGCGTGGTGGAGTCACCGGTTGATGTGCTTGCGATTGATCAGGCAACCGGTTTTCGTGGCAAATATTTCGTATTAATGGGGCATCTGTCACCACTCGATGGTATCGGCCCGGCGGAGCTGGGTCTGGATTTGTTAGAGCAGCGTTTTATAACCGGTCATATCAAGGAAGTGATACTGGCAACCAATCCGACGGTGGAAGGCGAAGCCACTGCTCACTATATCAGCGAAATGGCAGAAGAGCAGGGCATAGAGGCCTCTCGAATCGCTCATGGCGTGCCACTGGGTGGTGAACTTGAGTTTATCGATGGCGGTACACTGGCGCATGCCTTTAGTGGCAGAAAGCTAATTTGACGAAGTGGCTTGCCGTTAAGTAGTAATTTGTGAATCCATTGCTATACTGGAAGATTCAGGATCTGAGCTTGCTCCTAGCGGCGGAGAGAGATATTTAGCATGTATGTAAGTGCTGCCAATTCATCCATTAACCCGTATGACATTGCCCGTGAGGCAGGGCTCAGAATACGTGTTAAGCGAGAACAGGCTGAGTCATCTGCTAACAAAGCAACAATACAGCCTCAGCAGGAGCGAGTTGTTCAGGGTGAGGTTCTCAGTCGCCAGAGAATCCAGACAGAAGATGTTTCCAGTACCAGAGATACGCTGGCGCACAGACGTTCAGATTCGCAGCAATCGGGCCTGGGTTACAATGCCCGTCAGGCCGTCAATACCTATATTAATAACCAATACCGGGCAGAGAGTGCCGAGCGGCAACAAGACATTGATGCCGGTTCGCTTGTTGATATCTACGTCTAGTGGAGGTCAGTGTGTCTGATTTTTTAAATGATCTGCAGTCTGAAAGACACCGCAGCATGGTGTTTAAAACTGTGTTATTTTATCGACTAATGAAACTAAAACGGTAGCTAGGTTGTGTCAGATTGTTTATTTTGTAAAATCAATAGTGGCGAAATTCCTGCCGATATTCTATATCAGGATGATGATGTGAGTGTCTTTCGTGACATATCGGCTCAGGCACCCTGTCATTTCTTAGTCATCCCTAAAAAACACATCGCAACAATTAATCACCTGCAGCCAGCTGATGCCGGGTTGTTGGGGAAAATGTATTTAACTGCTCAGGATGTGGCCAGACAGCAGGGTATCTCGGAGTCAGGCTTCAGAACCGTAATGAATTGTAATGATGATGGCGGTCAGACGGTTTATCATATTCACTTACATGTGCTGGGCGGCCGGCCAATGAGCTGGCCACCCGGTTAATTTCGTCGGCAACTATCTGGTTATGCCGGTTACTTATCTGCGCAGTCTTCTTTTTCACCAACAGTAGTAGCTAAAGCATGGCCTATGTTCGTGCTAGAAACGCATTTTCAATGCCAGCACCCCGCTAACAGTTGCGGACGCTGGTTTTTAATAAAGCCTTGTCGATTGCCATCACATCTATTAGAATGCGCGCTCTGTTTTTGTATGCAGATCAACACAGGCGCGTAGCTCAGTTGGTTAGAGCACCACCTTGACATGGTGGGGGTCGGTGGTTCGAATCCACTCGCGCCTACCAATCTTTGACAAAGAGATTGGTAGGGATTTCAAATGTTGTTGTTTTAATGACTGCGTACAATGGTTAATAGGTGTTGATAACCGATTAAAACCATCTGTATAGCCTGCTTAATTAGCTAAACTCGAGTCATTTAAAGCCTGCTCTAAGCGTTTTTTGTTTCATTAAGCTGCATTAATTGTGTTTTCCCGGATTTTCTCCTGTTTTTACCATTCAATCTAAAAAAACTCACGTTTGTCAGAAACTGGCCGCTAATGGAGTGACTAAACTCATATATTTTACGTGTGTATTATTGAAAAACTGTGTATTTTTATAGATTTAGGATATATTCCTAAAAACAACCTTAAAAAGTTGCTGCTATAATTGGGGAAAAGTTTATCGATACTTGCAAATATGGGCTGAATATTGACCGGGTATTTAGATGGCGCTCAGGCTTAGTGCTGATTGTTTTAATGTCACTTAACGCCTGTGCTATTGCCCCGGGAATGAGGGCTCCTGATTACGATAAGGTCAATATTAATGGTTATGATGCTGTTTCATTGACTTCAGTTCGGGATGCCTTGCCCAAACAACCAGCCAGTGATTTAGCGAATAAGCTTTCTGATCTCAATAAAGAGCCCCTTAATAAGGCCTACAGGATTGGCCCCAGAGATATAATAAGTATCATTATCTGGAATCATCCGGGCTTATTATCAGCACAAGCTGATGCTGAAAGCAATCGTGTTGCCGGCTTTCAGGTTCAGCAGGATGGTACGCTGTTCTTTCCATTTGCAGGTATTATTAATGCCAGTGGAAAAACAGTCGAAGATATCCGGCTTGAGTTAACAAAAAAGTTAGCCAAGGTGATTAAAACGCCGCAAATAGGCGTCAGTGTTGCTCGCTTTGCCAGCCAGCGAGTCTATGTACTGGGTGAGGTCAATACACCAAAATTGATAGCTCTTCAAGGCTATCCACTGACGGTGATGGAAGCCATGGCGCTTGCCGGCGGCGTTACAGAACATGCCAGTAGTAATAAAGCCTATCTGCTGCGGGACGGGAAAAAGCAGGAAATATCCATAGGTGAAATGCTCACTAAAGGCCAGATACAATACAATATCGCATTAAAAGACGGAGATGTATTGCACTTTCCTGATAACCGGGCTGAAAAAGTCTACGTTACCGGCGAAGTGCAGCAACCCAGAGAAGTGAAAATGCTAGCTGGTGAGCTGAGTCTGAGTGAAGCGCTGATGGCCAGCGGTGGGCTTGATCCGTTGGCAGCTGATGCCAAGAATGTTTATGTTATACGTGCGGCTGAAACAGATAAACCTAAAATGTTTCACTTAAATATGCAAGAAGCCGACGCATTTATAATCGGGGATGGGTTTAGGTTGCAACCACGAGATGTGGTTTATGTCGCAACAGCTGGAGTGACACAATGGAACAGAGTTCTTAATTTGATTATGCCGAGCATACAGTCATTGTTTTATCTGGATGTTCTTTCAAACAAATAGGTGTTTATTGTGGAAGATTCATATTTCCAAAATCAAAATAATATAAGGGATGATGAAGTTAAATTGACAGAGGTGTTTTCGCATCTCTGGCGTTACCGTATATGGATGCTTTCAGTTGTTGTTTTTTTTGTTGTTGCAGCTGTTTTGTATCTTAGTCTTGCTGTGCCTATATTTAAAAGCGAGGCCATGCTGCGCATTGAAAATGATAAAAGTGCGCTGTCAGTTTTGTCAGACATGGAAATGTTGGGTGATATGGCAGCGGCAAAATCCAGCGAACATGAGATTATACGATCCCGGCGTGTTCTGGGAGAAGTGGTTGATGAACTGAGTCTAACGCTTTCTGTGACGGCGGAAGCGCCGCTGTTTATTGGTGCTGCGATTCATAACAATAGTTCATTTTCAATATTCAACAGCATACTGTCTGATAAATATGTGAGATACGCCGAATCAATCCGGCTCTCTGCGTTTTCAATTCCGCATAATCAACTGGGAAAATCTTTTGTTCTCAGAGTCAAGGCGGACAGTGCAGGCTATGATTTGTTTGATGAGAATGGCGGTTTAATACTGTCAGGTAAAACCGGTCAGGTAAACAGTCAGCATGGTATTGAATTAAAAGTTGATGAGCTAACGAGTCATTTGAATGCTGAGTATGTTATCCGTAAACATTCCAGGCAGACAGTAATTGGGAATTTGTATGAGAAGTTAAAAGTCAATTACAGCGATCGCCGTTCAAAAGAAATCTTACGTATTTCTTTTGAACACGCCGACGCAGAGCTGGCAGCAAAGGTCGTGAATTCGGTTTCCCGTCATTATATAAATTATAATATCAAGACACAGACTGCGGTGGCTGAAAAGACGTTACTTTTTATTGAAGATCAGTTAAGCAAATTTTCCGGCGACATGGTTTTCAGTAATGAAATTTATAAAATGCTGATTAAAAAAGCTAACCAGTTAAAAGTATTAAAAGCCGGTGAAATTGGCGGAGTCAGTGTGGTTGACTGGGGCGTGCCCGCAGAGAGACCTGTTAAGCCGAATAAATCCTTGGTGTTTATGGCCAGTCTGATAGCAGGTTTGTTTTTAGGAGCGGTATTAGCGCTGGTCAGGGCCTTTATGGATCAAAAGATCTATGATCCGAATGCGATTGAATACAGTCTTAACTTACCGGTCTATGCGACTGTTCCATTGAGTCAGGCTCAGGTTAAATTAAACCGTCAGGCACTAAAATTAACCACTAACAGCGTTGAAAAACTCGGTGTATTGTACCGAAGTCAGCCAGATGACCCTGCGATAGAGTCTATGCGCTTTCTGCGAACCAATCTTGAGGGTGGAGAGTTAAAACTCAAACACCGTGGTGTGATTGTGATTACCGGACCCACACCTAATGCCGGTAAAAGTTTTATGTCGGTTAATCTGGCGTGTTTGTATGCAGAGCTCGGTCAGAAGGTTTTATTGGTTGATGCGGATGTGCGTAAGGGTGTTCAGCACCGGTTTTTTGACTGCAACAATAAAAACGGATTGTCTGAATATTTATCAGGCAATCTTGAATTCTCAGATGTTGTTAAATCAACTGATATGGCGGGCCTGGATGTTATCACGTCAGGAAAGTGCCCAAATAACTCGTCGGTTTTAATGAGTTCTTATAAGTTAAAAAACTTATTCGAAATAGCCAAAACCCAATACGATGTTATTCTGGTTGATACGCCACCGGTGTTGTCAATTACAGATGCCACCATAGTTGCTAAACACAGTGACCGCTTAATGGTTGTTGTAAGATCAGGCTTAACCACTATGGATGAAGTCTCTATTTGTTGGCGAAAACTCACGCAGTCTGGCAAAAAACCCACAGGCCTGGTTATGAGTGGGTATGCACCTGGCAGACTGGGTTATGGAAAATATTCGCAGTATGCGGCTTACTAAAAAGAAAGTTTCAAAATATGAAAAATGAAATCAAACACCCTTCGCTGGCCTGTCTGCTTCTCATGTTTGCAAACAGTTCCATGTTGCACGCAATTGAGTCGCAATCAATCGATGGCGGCACCGGCATCGGGCTGATCAGAACGGCCGACATAATCGAACCCGGTTTTTCATCCTGGTATATGAATTTGGGGGTTGATTCATACGAGAGCGTTACCACACCGGGTACCAAAGCGGCGCAAATTAAACTTAATCTGGGTTATGCCGTGACTCTGGGGCAGTCAACAGAGCTGGGGTTTAGTATTCCTCATGCCTATTACACACCTGGTGGAGTGGCTGAGTCTGTTAGTGGTACCAGAGATTTAAGGGCCACATTAAAATATCGGTTTTTAAAACCAAGCGGTGTAAATTCTAGCGCAAAATCGGTGACCTTTTTCTCCAGCATCATTCCGGGGTCGGGAGATCTTGATGTCAGCAGTGGCGATGCCTTATATGGCGTTGAATATAATGTGAGCTACTACTTTGACAGAGCAGCCATTCATACTAACTTCGGTTATAAAAAAGACGATGTTTATGTTGGTCTGTTAAATACACCCTATGTTGAGGCAAATTTCGTAACGGCTGCTGTCGGTTTGGAATTTGCGCTGTCTGACATGACTACCTTGTCGTTACAGGGACTTGCACTGGCGGACGATGAAACTAACGATAAAAACTTATTAATCTCATCGTCATTTTTATATGCCTTGTCGCATGATGTGAGCCTGACGTTGGGCATGGCTCTGGGTGTGCCGGATGATCGCAGTAATCCTCGTAATTCTGTGTTTATGGGGTTGAGTTATTCACCATCGGATGAAAAAAAACCGCGTAAAGAAAGTTTCCTGTATTCGATCAGCAGCAATCCTGAGCAGCGCAGCGAGGCTCGGCATGACGAGCTAATCGGTAAGATTAATAAAGCGGAACAGAGACTGGAAAGTCTTGAGAGAACGCTGAGCGAGCATGCGGATATTACCTTGTCCTTGTCCGAGCATTTACAGCAAAAAGCGGCTGATAAAGCAGCTGAGCCGGTTACAGGTCAGCTGATAGATAATAAGCTAACTAATGCACAGCTTAGCAAGGCAGACAAGCGTTATCATATACAGATTATTGTGCCGGTTGTCAGGCCCAATTATAAAAATGACCTGATTAGTTTTGTAAAAAATACTAATTACCGGATTACACAGAAAAGCACGAATAAATTAATCAAGAAAAAAACCTATATCTATTATCGCTCAGGGCTTGGTAAACAGGCGATTACTTTGGGGCACGATCTAAAAGGGAATCAGGTTATTCTGAATAAGCGACTGCCTAAAGGGGTTGATTTTCAGATTGTTGCCGGCAGTGATTTACTGAAATAAGCCCGTTTGAAGAGAGTTAGCAGCCTGATGGGTTAAAGCAGCCATCAGGCAATAGAAGTGAACAAAACAGTCTTTACAGCGGCTTTGCAGTTGTAAGCAATTGCTGTTATTCTCGCCGTTTTCCAAAACCGGATATAACCAGTTCAATGTTCTTTTGTAGGGATCATTGAATGCCCGCTGGCCTCTTGTATGGGTCATCACAAGCTAGGAGTACAACATGCCTGTTATTACTTTGCCTGACGCCAGTCAGCGCACATTCTCATCCGCTGTTTCTGTTTATGATGTCGCTGCAGAAATCGGCCCCGGCCTTGCTAAGGCGACCCTGGCTGGCAAAGTCGATGGTGAACTGGTTGATAGTTCTTATCTGATCGAAAAAGATGCGGCCTTAGAAATCATTACCAGTAAAAATGAAGAAGCGCTGGAGATTATTCGTCATTCAACAGCGCATTTGCTGGCGCAAGCGGTAAAAGAGCTTTTTCCAACGGCTCAGGTAACGATAGGACCGGTTATTGATAACGGCTTTTTCTATGATTTTGATTTTGAACGTCAGTTTACACCTGATGATCTGCAAGCCATCGAAAAGAAAATGGCAGATCTGGCTAAAGCTGACCTTAAAGTCGAGCGCTCAGTTATGTCACGTGATGATGCCGTTACGTTTTTTCGCGACATGGGTGAAGAATATAAAGCCGAAATTATCGAAAGTATTCCGGCTGATCAAGAATTATCTCTATACCGTCAGGGTGATTTCATAGACTTATGTCGTGGTCCGCATGTGCCCAGCACCGGTGCCATTAAAGCCTTTAAGTTAACTAAGCTGGCAGGTGCATACTGGCGTGGTGATTCAAATAATAAAATGCTGCAGCGTGTCTATGGCACATCTTGGCCGGACAAAAAATTATTAAAAGCCTATTTGCATCGTATTGAAGAAGCCGAAAAGCGCGATCACCGCCGCATTGGTAAGCAAATGGAGCTCTTCCACACCCAGGAAGAAGCGCCAGGCATGGTATTTTGGCATGATCATGGTTGGACCATTTATTTAGAGGTTCAGGAATATATCCGTAAGGTATTGCGTCAGCACGATTATAAAGAGATTCATACGCCGTCTGTTGTTGATCGGAGTCTGTGGGAAAAATCCGGTCACTGGGACAAATTTGGTGACATGATGTTTACCACGCATTCTGAAAGCCGTGACTACGCTGTTAAGCCAATGAACTGTCCGTGCCATGTTCAGGTTTATAATCAGGGTTTAAAGTCATACCGTGATTTACCGCTACGGCTGGCTGAATTTGGTTCCTGTCACCGTAATGAACCATCCGGTACATTACATGGCTTGATGCGTGTGCGAAACTTTGTACAAGACGATGCACATATTTTCTGTAGTGAAGAACAAATTCAGGATGAGGTCTCTGATTTTATTGACCTGACATTTAATGTCTATAAAGAGTTTGGTTTTGAAAATATTGAAATAGCGCTATCAACCCGGCCTGAGAAAAGGGTGGGTTCTGATGAGATATGGGATCAGGCAGAAGAAGCTCTGGCGCAATCACTTAAAGCGAAAGGGCTGGAATATAAATTACAGCCTGGAGAAGGTGCTTTTTACGGCCCTAAAATCGAATTTACCTTAAAAGATTGTCTGGACCGTGGCTGGCAATGTGGTACCTTGCAGGTTGATTTTTCAATGCCAGGCCGTCTAGATGCACAATACGTCGCCGAGGACGGTGATCGTCGGGTACCGGTGATGTTACATCGAGCGATATTAGGTTCGATGGAGCGATTTATTGGTATACTGATCGAGCATCATGAAGGTAAATTTCCGCTCTGGTTAGCGCCGGTTCAGGCTGTGATAATGAATATTACAGACAATCAGGCAGAATATTCACGAAATATTGAAGAAATTCTTAATAAACAGGGAATTAGGGCCTCAGCGGACTTGAGAAATGAGAAGATCGGCTTTAAAATTCGCGAACATACAATTAAACGCGTTCCTTACTTACTCGTGGTGGGTGATAAGGAACTAGAAACCAATACAGTGGCCGTGCGTACACGTAGTGGTGAAGACTTAGGTGTAATGTCAATTGATGACCTATCATCTAAGCTCACTACTGAAATCGTGGATCATGGCCGCGCTGTTTTGGAGGGTTAAAATATCGCCGCAGCAAAAAAGTCTCGGGTTAACGAGCAAATAGATTGTCCCAATGTCCGGGTTATTGACGCCGAGGGTGAGCAGGCAGGCGTAATGCCGACATCTCAAGCACTCGCAATGGCTAAGGAAGCCGGTCTGGATCTGGTAGAAGTATCACCGAATGCAGAACCACCTGTGTGCCGTATCATGGATATCGGCAAGTTTATTTTTGAGGCTCGTAAAAAGCAAAAAGAAGCCAAGAAAAAGCAGGTACATACGACAATCAAGGAAATCAAATTCCGTCCCCGTACGGATATTGGTGACTACAAAATCAAGCTGAGAAATTTAGAAAAGTTTCTTGAGCATGGCGATAAAGTAAAGATTACGATGCGCTTCCGTGGCCGGGAAATCGTACACCGTGAACTCGGTGCAGAGTTACTCAAGCGTATTGAAAAAGACTTGGAAGAGTTAGCGACTGTTGAACAATTTCCGAAGATGGAAGGTCGGCAAATGGTCATGGTCATGGCTCCCAGGAAAAAATAGTTTCGGTTGCGGGCAATAGAACATCAGAACCTTTGTCGTGTTTTTTGATGATTGGGTTTTGGGGCCTCGCCGGAGTCATTTATTAATGTTAGCTATTGGAGTACAGGCAAATGCCTAAAATGAAAACAAACCGCGGCGCAGCTAAGCGTTTTCGTCGCACAGGTTCGGGCGGTTTTAAACGCGCTCAGTCTTTCCGTCGTCATATACTGACCAAGAAGAGCACTAAACGTAAACGTCATTTACGTGATGATGCTGCTGTTGCTGCAGTAGATGTGAAGATGGTTAACCGTATGCTTCCATACGTATAGGAGACTGAAAAATGCCTAGAGTAAAACGTGGTGTACAGGCGCGCGCGCGTCATAAGAAGATTTTAAAGAAAGCTAAAGGTTATTACGGAGCACGTAGCCGTGTTTATCGTGTAGCTCATCAGGCGGTTATCAAAGCGGGACAGTATGCATACCGTGACCGTCGTGTTAAGAAGCGTACTTTCCGTTCTTTATGGATTGTTCGTATCAATGCTGCTGCTCGTATGTTTGATATTTCATACAGCCGTTTAATTGATGGTCTTAACAAGGCTTCAATCGAAATCGATCGTAAAGTACTGGCTGATATGGCGATTCATGACATAGACACATTTGGTGTTATTGTTGAGAAAGCAAAAGCTGGTTTAGCTGCTGCCTGATTCAGGTTAGCCATAGTTAAACGATCCTAAGAGGGGGAAAGTGCATGCTTTCCCCCTTTTTTTTCAGAAATATTTTTGGAAATAAACCGTGTCTGAAGATTTACAAGAACTCATAAGCAAAGCTCAGTCGGCAATCGATGCTGCGACTGATTTACAACAACTGGATCAGGTTCGGGTTGATTATCTGGGTAAAAAAGGTGTGATCACCGCCCAGCTAAAAACACTGGGCAAGCTGCCGGCAGAACAGCGCAAACAGGCCGGTCAGGATATCAATGAAGCAAAGCGAAGCGTTCAGACAGCGCTTGAAGTTCGCCATGCCACACTCGAAGAAGCGCGTTTAAAGTCGATATTGGAAAGCGAGACGGTAGATGTGAGTTTGCCAGGACGCGGTCAGGACGTAGGGGCCTTGCACCCAGTTACACGTACCCGTGAGCGTATCGAAGAAATTTTTAGTCAGATGGGCTTTGAGACCGCAGAAGGTCCAGAAATTGAAGACGATTACCACAACTTCGAGGCCTTAAATATTCCCGAGCAGCATCCGGCTCGTGCCATGCAGGACACATTCTATTTTGAGGACAAGCGTGTACTAAGAACACATACCTCGCCGGTACAGATTCGTACCATGGAAAATAAACAACCGCCTTACCGCATTATTGCTCCGGGTCGTGTCTACCGCTGCGACTCGGATGTCACACATACTCCGATGTTTCATCAGGTAGAAGGACTGTTAATTGATGAAAATATCAGCTTTGCTGATTTAATGGGTACACTGGACCGGTTCCTGAAACTGTTTTTTGAAAACGAGGATTTAAAAACCCGCTTTCGTCCCTCTTATTTTCCGTTTACCGAACCGTCGTCAGAAGTCGATATTCAGTGCGTGATGTGTCATGGCGAGGGTTGTCGTATCTGCGGTCACACAGGGTGGATTGAAATATTAGGCTGTGGCATGGTGCATCCTAATGTGCTGGCGCATGTCAAAGTGGATAATGAAAAATTCGTTGGTTTCGCCTTTGGCATAGGTATTGAAAGAATGGCCATGCTGCGTTATGGCGTCAATGATTTACGACTATTTTTTGAAAATGATCTGCGTTTTCTCAAACAATTTTCTTAACCTGACCAAGTCAATACAAACAGGTTTTGAGTCGCATAATTAACAAGGTAATAAGATAGCATGAAGTTCAGTGAGCAATGGTTACGTGAATGGGCAAACCCGGCAATTAATGTTAATGATCTGGCCGATCAGATCACCATGGCGGGGCTGGAGGTTGACAGTGTTGTGCCTGTGGCAGGCGAGTTTAGTGGTGTTATCGTGGCTGAAATTATCAGTCTGGAAAAACACCCAGATGCCGATAAATTAAATGTCTGCCAGGTTAATAATGGCACTGAAACAATTCAGATTGTTTGTGGTGCAGCCAATGCACGTGCCGGGCTAAAAGCGCCGCTGGCTACAATCGGCGCTGTTTTGCCGGGTAATTTTAATATCAAAAAATCAAAGTTACGCGGTGTTGAGTCATTCGGTATGCTGTGTGCGGAAACAGAACTGGCCATGGCAGAATCATCCGATGGGCTGATGGAGTTAGCTTCTGATGCCACTGTTGGCATGGATATTAGAGACTATCTGCAGCTTGATGATCAGATCATAGAAATCGAATTAACACCTAATCGATCCGATTGTTTAAGTATTCAGGGTGTGGCACGGGAAGTCGCGACATTAAATAACTGCGAGTTAACCCCTGCTGATATGAATGCTCAGCCAGCTACCATTGATGATGTCATCAAGGTAAACATTGCAGCAGGCGATGCCTGTCCGCATTATCTTGGACGGGTGATACGCAATGTTAATGTGACAGCAGAAACCCCTTTGTGGATGCAGGAAAAGCTGCGCCGTTCTGGTTTTAGAAGCCATGGACCGGTGGTTGATGTGACCAATTACGTGCTGATGGAGCTGGGTCAGCCAATGCATGCTTTTGATTTGGATAAACTCAATGGTGATATCACGGTTCGAATGGCCGCCGCTGGCGAGGAAGTAGAACTGCTCGACGGCAAAAAAGTCAATGCAGCTGCCGATACGTTATTAATAACCGATGCTAAAAACGTACTGGCATTAGCCGGTATCATGGGGGGAGAGTGGTCTTCAGTGACCGATGATACTCGTCATGTTTTTTTTGAATCGGCTTATTTTACGCCGGATGCCATCGCTGGCCGGGCACGTCGCTATGGCCTGCATACCGATTCATCGCACCGTTTTGAGCGCGGAGTCGATCCGGCCTTACAAAGCCAGGCGATTGAACGTGCAACAGAATTGTTATTGCAAATAGCGGGTGGCGAAGCAGGCCCGGTAATTGAAGAAACGACCAGTGCATACAGTATCAAGCGAGAAGCCATCCATTTGCGCAAAGCGCGGATTAAACGCATCTTAGGTATTGAATTAGCAGATGATGAGATAGAAGCCATACTGACCCGGCTGGGCATGCAAGTAGCGGCTGCTGCAGAAGGCTGGCTGGTGACCGCACCTAGTTTCCGCTTTGATATCACCATTGAATCCGATCTGATAGAAGAGCTGATTCGCATTCACGGCTATAATAATATCCCGCGTGTGATGCCGGTTTATCAGTCTGGCTTGCGCGAGAAAACAGAAAAGCAGTTGGCGATGCAAAACCTGCGTCAAAATCTACTCGATCATGGCTATTTTGAAGCGGTGACCTACAGTTTTGTCGACCCCGAGTGGTGCAAGGCTTTGGCGCCAGACTCTAAGGCTATCGCACTGGCTAACCCGATGTCATCGGAAATGTCGGTGATGCGCACCACGCTCTGGGCTGGCATGCTAAAAGTCCTGCAATACAACCTCAATCGACAGCAATCACGAGTGCGTCTGTTTGAAACCGGTTTGCGCTTTATTGAACAAGAATCCGCTACCTTGCAGCAACCCATGCTGGCAGGTGTCGCAACCGGCCCGTTACTGTCAGAGCAATGGGCGGCCGATAGCCGAGAGATCGACTTTTTTGATATAAAAGGTGATGTCGAAGCCTTATTGGCGCTCGGTGGTGGCAAGATTGAATGTGTTGCCGAAAAACACCCGGCATTACATCCCGGTCAGTCAGCCAAAGTCATAAAAGATGGGCAGGCTATCGGCTGGATCGGTGCGCTCCACCCTGAGCTACAAAAAACACTCGATTTGAGTCAAAAAGTCTATGTTTTCGAACTTGAATTAGGCAGCGTTTGCGACAAAAATGTACCAAAATTCAATGTTTTATCAAAATTTCCTGAAGTAAGACGTGATATTTCGCTGCTAGTTGATCAAAAACTCTCAGTTTCTGCTATAAAGGAATGTGTTGTCAGGGCGGGCTCTGAGGTACTAAAAGACATTATCGTTTTTGATGTATATGCCGGAAAAGGCGTGAGTCCTGGTTTAAAAAGTGTCGCTTTGGGCTTGATTTTACAGGACTTTTCGCGCACTCTTATAGATGATGATGTAGATCAGGAGATACAAAAAATTGTGTCTTCACTAGAAAAAGAACTAAATGCTACACTTCGGGAGTAAGGATGGCATTAACCAAAGCAGAAATGGCAGAATGCCTGTTTGATGAACTGGGTTTGAACAAACGGGAAGCAAAAGAGTTGGTCGAACTTTTCTTTGAAGAAGTTCGCGATGCACTGGTTAAAGGTAACCACGTTAAATTGTCAGGTTTTGGCAATTTTGCTTTACGTGATAAAAGCCCGCGACCTGGCCGTAACCCCAAAACAGGCAAAGAAATTCCCATTTGTGCCCGACGTGTTGTCACATTTCGCCCCGGACAAAAACTAAAACAAAGAGTTGAGGACTATGCTGGAACCCAGCAACAATAACGAATTACCGGCTATTCCTGGCAAACGCTACTTTACCATTGGTGAAGTCAGTGAACTATGCGCTGTGAAACCTCATGTGTTGCGTTACTGGGAACAGGAGTTTGAACAACTCAAACCCGTAAAACGCCGAGGTAACCGTCGTTATTACCAGCGCCATGACGTGATATTAATCCGTCAAATCCGCAGCCTGTTATACGAACAAGGCTTCACCATTGGGGGCGCTCGCCAGCAGCTTATGGGCGAAGACACTAAAGATGATTCAGAACAAAGTCAGCAAATCATTCGCCAGTTGCGTACTGAACTGGAAGACCTGCTAGAAATCCTTAAATAAACCACTTTCAAAGTGCATGCAGCGAGCAAATCCTGTATGCTACCAGCCCAAATTCGGAGCGTAGCGCAGCCTGGTAGCGCACTTGTCTGGGGGACAAGTGGTCGTGGGTTCGAATCCCGCCGCTCCGACCAAATTTCTTTTTTAATTCAATTAGTTACAACTCATTAAGTATATCTGTTTTTTCTAATACGCAATAAATACGCAATAAATACGCAAAACGATTCGTTGTTTGCGGTGGTTTTTGAACAAGAGCCTTGGTCAATCAAATAACTAGTTGCACTGATGGACAAGAGTAGGGTTAACACTGTGGCGGATAAGGTGGGAGGTTATGGCTATCTAATAGTCAGTAATATGCCTGTCTGTTTGTTCTGATGAAGATAGTGAATTAACACTATCCTGACATTAATTTAATATCAATGTGCTATATCTTTAAGGCTTTAGGGGTAAGTGTTTATTCGGTAAAAATACATGTTTTCACGAAATTTGTGAGTTAAATGGATGATTTTTGATACATTGGTTTACAGCGATAGCTGGCTTGCTGAGACATCTGCCATTAGCAATAAAGTGCAGGCTGATCTGGTGTTTGTGTTTGGTGATTCCGATATACTGAGCCAGACAGAGGTATTTAATGATCTGCAGGCGCTTTATCCAAATGCACAGATTGTGGGGGCTTCATCTGCCGGTAATATACTGGGTGATGAAATTCACCACGCTCAGGTCGTTGCTACGGCGGTCAGGTTTGAAAAATCCAGCGTCGCTGTAGCCAGTGTAAATTTTTCGGCTGGTGATGATGTTGATGCTATTGCTGAACGGTTAATATCACAACTACCACAGGATAATCTCCGACATATATTTGTACTGTCGGACGGGCTCAATATAAATGGTTCGGCATTGGTTCGTGGCATTAATAAATTAACTGATTCGGTTACATTTACAGGTGGCATGGCGGGTGATGGTGAGCGATTTAAAGAAACCTGGGTGGTCGCAAATGCTCCGGCAGAACAGTTTTGTATTGTTGTGGTTGGTTTTTATGGTGAAAATCTTGCAATCAGTAGTGGTTGCTTTGCTGGCTGGAGTGAATTCGGTGGTGACCGGTTAGTAACAAAGTCATCGGGTAATATTTTGTATGAGCTGGATAATGAGCCTGCTTTGAAACTCTATAAAAAGTATCTGGGTAAGTATGCTGATGAGCTTCCGGAAAGCGGAATGCGATTTCCTTTGAGTATAAAACACAAGGAAAATGACCCAGAAGTAATCAGAACACTGTTGGGTATTAATGAAGATGACAACAGTATAATTTTTGCCGGTGATATACCTGAAGGCTATACAGTTCGTTTGATGAAGCCTAAAATAGACTTGCTGATTGACGGGGCAAAAGTGGCGGCACAAGAAATTGATAAGATCAATGATGAGCCGTCTTTGGGTTTGGTAGTGAGTTGCTCTGGTAGAAGAACCGTGATGCAGGATCTGGTGGAAGAAGAACTGGAAATAGTCGGAAATGTTTTAGGAAAGAATACCCAATTAACAGGTTTTTATTCGTACGGAGAAATAGCGCCTTTTTCAGATGATATTTATCACTGCGAACTGCATAATCAGACCCTGACACTGACTGTAATATATGAAAAATAATGATGCATAGGCTGTTAAAGCGACAATTAATGCGGGTATATGGAAAGTCATTTGAAGTCGATTCATTAACCCCGGAGCTTCAGAAGTTAGTCGATATTATATCCGATACCTATGATCACTATGACAACGAAGCCGAGTTTATAGAGCATTCATTAAACATACATGTTGATGAGCTTGAGCGAGCTAAAAAGGTGGCCGAGACAGCTAATGTTGCGAAAAGTGAATTTTTAGCGAATATGTCTCATGAGATACGCACCCCATTACATGGGATTCTAAGTTATGCTGCTCTGGGAAAAGAAAACTCAGCAGATGCCGCGCACGATAAACTGTTTTCATTCTTTTCTATTATTGAAGCAAGTGGCGAGCGTTTGTTTGCACTGGTTTCTGACCTGCTTGATTTGTCAAAAATGGAAGCAGGGCGTATGGAGTTTTATATCAAACATCAGGATTTGCTGCCTGT
Source organism: Gammaproteobacteria bacterium (assembly GCA_029881795.1). Lineage (GTDB taxonomy): Bacteria > Pseudomonadota > Gammaproteobacteria > SZUA-229 > SZUA-229 > JAUVDT01. The sequence continues at coordinate 103,258 of JAOULX010000004.1, read as the reverse complement.
TATAAAGCAAGCGTTAACGGTTTTATCGCCACTGTTGGATAAAAAATCGTTAACAGTATCGGTTGAAGTTAAAACAGACAAAACGGATGCGTATTATGATGAACATAGAATATTACAGGTGTTAGATAATCTGCTGACTAACGCGATAAGATACTCACCGGAAAGCAGCTGTGTTGCCCTAGCTGTTCAGGACACGAAGCTGTCCGCTTCAAGCCGGTTAAGCGGGCAGATTTCTGTCGATGCACTTGCGGTATCGGTTTCTGATCAGGGAATAGGAATTCCAGACGCTGAATTAGAAACGATTTTTGAGAAATTCAAACAGTCCAGCCTGACAAAATCAGGTGCTGGTGGCACCGGTCTTGGCTTGTCAATTTGCGATGAAATTATTCGTAAACACTTCGGTCACATTAAAGCTGAGAAGACTGAACAAGGTGCTCAATTTACCTTTGTACTGCCGCGGGAAAGTATCTTTTAAACTGCATAGCCTGGATTATACTGTAGTTGGTATCAGGCTGTGAATTTAAGGCATTATAACAGCGAGCACGGATGATAAAAATCAAGCATCACTTTATTCAATAGGGGGTAGCTGTATTTTGTATTAAACCGTATTTGCTATGAGAGAATGATAGATACAAAATTTACTTTTTAAATATTAAAAAATGCATATACTGATAGATATCGAGCGATACATGGAGGTTTTTGTCGATGATTAAAAATAATTATGGTGATTAAAAATGATGAACAAAAATATGATGAAAACCTTGCTATTGCCCGTGTTGATGGTGATAGCAGCACCCTCTTTGGCAGAAGATGTGAGACTAAAATATCAAGGTCTTGAGTTGACAGCCAGTCTTGAGATGGCCACTGGTAAAACGGTTAAAGATCCCCTGGTTTTGATGACGCATGGTACGCTGGCGCATAATAAGATGGAAATAATGTCACAACTCCAGGGCTTGCTAAAAAGCAATGAAATCAATTCATTATCGATTAACCTGGGGCTGGGTATAAGTGACCGTAAAGGTATGTATGATTGTGCGGTAACACATGCACATAAGCATACAGATGCGGTTGAAGAGATAGCGCTTTGGGTGAACTGGCTTAAATCTAGAGGTGCCAATAATATAATTTTACTGGGGCATTCTCGTGGTGGAAATCAGACTGCTTGGTATGCTTCAGAAACGGATGACAGTGCGATTAAAAAAGTGATCCTGATGGCGCCGATGACATGGAGCGAAAACTATGCGCTTGAGAGCTATCAATCACGTTATAAGAAAGATCTAAATTCGGTACTGGCTACTGCGCAATCACTGGTTAATCAGGGTAAGGCAAAGACGCTAATGAAAAATACCGATCATATCTATTGTGAAAATACCACAGTGACTGCGGAATCATTTGTATCGTATAACAAACCGGACCAGCGTTTTAATACCCCGTCTTTATTAACCAAAATCAAACAACCTGTTTTAGTGTTTGCTGGCAGTGCTGATACGACCGTAAAGGATCTGGATAAAAAGGTTGCGCCTTATTTGAAAAAAGGCAAAGTGGACTTATCGGTTATTGATGGTGCGGGTCACATGTTCCGAGATTTATATGCCGAAGATGTGGTCGACCAGATTGTTGAGTACTTGGCCACTGAGTAAATTGGAGCGGGAAACGAGATTCGAACTCGCGACCCCGACCTTGGCAAGGTCGTGCTCTACCAGCTGAGCTATTCCCGCGAGGCCAGCTATTATAGTGATAGAAATGCTGCTGTCCAGTAAAAACTGGGGAAACAGCAGCGCTTTTAAGATTTCTAAAATTTTGATTCAAGCTCTTCACGTACAAAGTACTCAAAATCTTTTGCTGATACGGGTTTGCTGAAATAGTAGCCCTGAACTTCATGGCAACCCTGGTCTTTTAGTAACTGATAATGGTATTTTTCTTCTGCACCTTCGGCAATCAGATGCATATTTAAGCTGTGTCCCATGGCAATAATTGTTTTGGCGATTTCACTGCCTTCTCCGTTAGCGCCAATTGGCCGGATAAAGCTTTGGTCGATTTTTAATGTGTCCAGTGGCAGTTTTTGTAAATAACTCAGTGATGAATAACCTGTTCCAAAGTCATCCATCGATGTTTTAATACCCATTTTTCGTATTTTATTTAAAGTATCAACAGCATGTTTGATGTCGGTCATTGCGGTACTTTCGGTAATTTCTATTTCCAGTAAAGCCGGTTCAAGTCCGGTATCGTTCAGTATGTTTTTGATGTCATCCAGCAGTTTTTTATCGGCAAATTGCATGGCAGACAGGTTAACGCCAACACGTACATTTCCGAGTTGTTGATCCTGCAGATATTTTGAAAACTGGCAGGCCTGTAGCAGTATCTCTTTACCCAGTTCAATAATCATCTCGGTATCTTCTGCCAGTGGAATAAACTGATCCGGGTAAATTATATTGCCGTCAGATTCGGTCCATCTGGCAAGTGCTTCCATGCCGGTTAAACGATTGCTTGCAGTATCTATTTGTGGCTGGAAAAAGGCACAGAATTCATTGTTGGTAAGCGCAAGACGCATTTTCTTTTCAAGTTCGATAAGTTCATTTGCCTGAGTATCCATCTCCTGATTGAAAAAAAGATACTGACTGCCATCCATGGTTACGCAGCGTTTATGTGCCGTCGCTGCATTATCAAACAAGTGATAAGTGTCATCATCAAACGGGTGAATGGTAATGCCAATATTGACTGTTGTATGGTAATCAGTCTCATCAATTCGGACAGGCGATCGGAATAGTTCAATTAATGCGCTGCATATTGATTCGATCTGGTCTTTTGAATGAGTGTTTTTAATAAGGAAGCCGATTGAGCTGTTTCCAATACGTGCTATATCTTTTATTTCAGGAATGTTATCGAGAATTAGTCTTGAAGAAGTTATTAAAAAAGTATTAACAAAGTCATTGCCGAGAGTAGTGCCAATGCTTCTAAGTTTGTCGAAAGAAAGATAAGCAACAGCTGTTAATGAATCATTTGAGTCGTTGTCAATTACTTTGGTTAGCTGAAGTAGCAAGTGTTCTTTATTGGGTAGTGAGGTGTCTTCATCAAAATAGCGGTGGAAGTAGATTTTGTTTTCAGCCTCAACCCGCTCTGTTATATCCTGAAATGTACCAATCAGAATGGTTTCGTTATATTGCTGAGACGGTTCGGCGTAATGACTGATTGTTAATTCCAGTCCAGGACCCGAGGTGAAGCTATGCTCAAGCTGATAAGAGGTGGCTGTAGCAATGGCTTTTTTGATACTTGACTTAATTTGTAGACCTTCGATCGTGCTCACATTATCTAAAAAACTGTCGAGTGTGTATTCTTCTTTAAATAAACCCAGCAGAATAAGTGTTTCTTTTGACAATGTGACGATATCCGTAGCCGGATTGTATTCCCAGTAACCAATACGAGCAATATTCTGCGCTTTGGTTAATTTTTTTTGGCTGGTATTTAGTTCATTAAATAGTTCTTTGGTGCGAAGTGCGTATCTAACGCGCTGAGTAAGCAGAGGCCAGTTAAAGGGTTTGGTTATAAAATCGGTGCCACCTGACTGAAAAGCCTTGTCTATTGAGTCCATGTCATCAAGCCCGGTCAGGATCAGGATTGGCAGCACATTATAGTTCGCAAAGTTGCGCAATGCGGCACAGGTTTCATAGCCATCCAGCCCCGGCATCATAACGTCTAACAATACAAGGTCAGGAAGACGATCAACACAAGTTTGTATGGCTTTTTCACCACTGTCTACACTGTTGACCTGATAACCGGATTTTTCAAGTACTTTTTGTAAAGTCATACGGGTTACATTGTCATCATCGACGATCAGAATCATCGTATCTGCGGGATGTTTGGTGGTAATGCTGCTCATTATTTCAGTAATTCCATTTCTGTTAATTCAGCAAGAGTAGAGGTGATGGAGGTTTCCAGTTTACTGATAAGCGATGCAATATCAGTTTCATCCTGAAGCCGCAGGCTAGTTTCAATTTGCTGAGAAATATCCGAAATGTTTTTAAGTCCTAGATTGCCTGATGAGCCTTTGATGGTATGAGCTAAATGTAAAACATCGTTAGTGTTGTTATTGTCAGCGGCAGATTTTAGTTTTTTAATGATGTCGGCTGCGTTACTTCTAAATTCCTGAAACAGACTAAAAATATCATCTTCAAGGATTTCTTTTAATTCATTGATGGTTGTTATATTGATATTGTTGTTTGACATCACAAACTTATCCTTGGTCAGAGGGATTGGCTGGGAATCTTTTTTCAACAATAGCAGCCAGATCAGTTTTATTGATAGGTTTGCTGATATAGTCATCCATGCCGGCGTTAATGCAGCGTTCACGATCTCCTTCCATAGCATTGGCCGTCATGGCTATTATTGTTGTATGTGTTGTACTCTGGTTATTTCTGATCAGTTCTGTTGCCGTAAAACCGTCCATAACAGGCATCTGGCAGTCCATAAGCACCAGAGCATAGTGTTTTGTGTTGACAGCATCAACCGCTTCCTGGCCGTTACCGGCAATATCGAAAGGGTAACCAAGCTTTTTAAGCATGCCACCGACAACTTTTTGGTTAATGATATTATCTTCAACAATGAGTATGGGAGGCTTATTGCTGCTGTTTTCCGTGATGGTTTCTGAAATGCTTTCTGGCTGTGTTTGAAATAATTCACTTTCATGTAAGGTTGCCATCATGGTGTCTAGCAGAAGTGATTTTTTTACCGGTTTGTGGATGCAGGCAGCAACTCCAACGGATTTGGATTTCTGTTGTATATTTGAATTTGTCATTGACGTTAGCATAATTATTTTTATGTCAATATTGTCGTCTTGCAGTGTTTTAGAAAACTCAATGCCGTTCATGCCAGGCATCATCATGTCAAGCAGGATTAAATCAAACTGTTTGTTATCAGATATTGCCTGCTTAATCATCTTCAAGCCTGTTGTCCCATCTTCAGCGCTGGAAAAACGGATGTCCCAGGACGAAAGAATTGACTCAAGTATTTTTCTGTTGGTGTGGTTATCATCGATAATCAACAGGTTAAGGTTTTTAAGGTCATCATGGTTGCGTTCAGATGCTGGCTTTATTGAAGATATTCCGGTTTTAATAGAAAAATAGAATGTGCTGCCTGCGCCAGGTGAGGAGCGTACGTCGAGGTCACCACCCATACACTGGGTAAGTTTTCTGGATATACTCAGGCCTAGACCTGTGCCACCGAAGTTACGTGTTGTAGAGCCGTCTTCCTGTTTGAATACTTCAAAAATTTTATCCTGATTGTCTTCTGATATACCAATGCCGGTGTCAGAGACTTCAAAACGTATGACATAATTGTCAGTCAACTTGTTGTCGAGTTTGGCACTGATGATAATTTCACCATGCTGGGTAAATTTTATTGCGTTATTGGTCAGATTAAAAAGAATTTGCCTCAGTCTTGTGGGGTCGCCTTTAACCATCATTGGCACATTGGTTGCAACGTGGGTGATAAGCTCCAGCTCTTTTTTATGAGCAGATTCTGCCAGCAGTGCAGCCACATCTTCTATCGCCTCGTGCAGATTGAAGTCAATGTTTTCCAGTTCAATAGCGCCGGCTTCAATTTTAGAAAAATCAAGAATATCATTGAGCAATGTTAATAAGGTTTCTGCTGATTTGTATGCGGTAGAAACAAAATCTTTCTGATCCCGGATCAGGTCGGTTTCGGATAATAATTGCAGCATACCCAGTACGCCGTTCATAGGAGTTCTGATTTCATGGCTCATATTCGCCAGAAACTCGCCTTTGGCTTTTGCGGCATCTTCGGCAATAATTAAAGCCTGACTCAGTTCAATCGTACGCTCATTAACCATGGCTTCCAGGTTGTTGGTTAAAAGGCGTAACTCGTCTTCGGTTTTATTTCGGTTGTCAATTTCATTGCGCAGGGATTTAATAATCGGTGTGTTAATGCTGATGGTTATAAATGCTGCTACAAGTATCACAAAAAATGAAAAAAACCCGGTGTAGGTTAAAGCCTTAATAAATGGACCCCGAATTGTATTAATGGAAATGGCGTTGAGGATGCCAACATTAAGCTCTGGAATGAACGCGTATGCTGCGAGTATCGGTTCTCTTGAAACAGGGTGGCTGGTTTTCAGAACACCGCTATGCCCGTCAAGTGTTTTTTTAAAGATATATGCGGGAAAGGAGTCCGATAAAAGTTTATCAGGAAAAATCTCGTAATGTGGCGAGTCTTTAATAATAAAACTGATTTGTTTTCCGTTATTTATATATTTAAAAAGGAAAAACTCACTGCTGGTGAATTTACTGTTTTGTTCCGGATGGGCATCTTTTATCTGTTCTATAGTGGCAGCACGTGCGCCGTCTTTATTCGCATTTTTGCTGTGTATCGCATCAAATCTTGTAACCGAGCGGATCAGGTTTTTATGATCGGTGATATATCTCTCTAATTGTGAACGATTATTTTTGTATGCCGTGTTATATAAAATTTCAACAGCAATTCCTACGCTAATCGTAATCGCTGTTGTGATAGTCAGAACGAGTAAAATAGTGTCGTTAATATAAGCGTCAGATTTATTTCTGGTAGCCAGTAAGCCGGATGAAATGATAAGAAAAGTAACCAGGGTAATAGTGCCAATAAGAATGGTGTTGTCAAAATCATCAATCGATACGATCATCTCCGGAGTAGGCGTATATATGACAGCAGCCATGCCCACATAATGCATGCCGGAGATCGCGAGTCCCATTATTAATGTCGCCAGCAGCATTAACGTATTATGGTATTTTCTTCTTGTTGCAGCCAGTTTATGTACAATCCACAGAGCGGTGACAGAAGCGGCTATGGCGATTAATATTGAGAGCGTAAACAACAGCGGTTCATACGAAATAGTCGCTGGCATAATCATCGCTTCCATGCCAATGTAATGCATGGAGGCGATACCGATACCGGTCACAATGCCACCAATGATGATGGTTTTTGCTGTTAGCTGATGCCAGCCAATCAGATACATCAGGAGTGCAGAGGCTGCGAGTGCGATAACCCCGGAAAAAAGCGTTAAGCCTGTCGCGTATGCCATCGGCATGTTCATATTAAATGCCAGCATGCCGATAAAATGCATTGACCAGATGCCGCAGGCTAGAATTATTGCGCCACCTGACAACCATTTTATTTTAGAATGAGACTGAATCAGTCGTTCAGATACTGCAAGAGTCGCATAGGAAGCATAAGCGGCTATAAAGTAAGAAAGAGCGACAAGATAAAAATTATAACTAGTCTCCATTTGTTGCAATCCTTACATCATAAATTGGGTTCTGTGGTGGCATTAGTTAAGTATAGGGGGCTATTGCCGGCATGCAATATAGCGTTTCTAATGTTTTAGAAATTGTAACAAAGATCTTTGTTATGCCTTAAACCCGCTTTTTCATTTCTTAACTGAATATTTTTGAATTAACCTGGCTTATCTGATGGTCATCATTAACTTCTAGCGTGATATCGGCGCGCGCAGGCATTTCATTGAGTGTATGACGGGTAAGTCGCTCAAAATGCATAATAAAACGTTTTAATGTGCTTGCTGACATGCACATGGTTTTGTCACTCTGATCGGCAGCGCTAATGAGTTTGTTTTCCTGCAAAGTTCGCCACTCAATAACCTTATTAAAATCAGGAATTTTTAGCATAATCAGTTTGTCGATCAGTGCAAAAAGTTGCTGATAGTCAGTTTTTAATTGATGATTGACATATTGCCGCCAGCGAGCATCCGGGTCTTCGTTTTTTTCCAGCTCATTGATGGCGGTTGACAGCTTACTATCATCTTCTGCCACGGCGCCGACACACCAGCCTTCAAATAAAACAATATCGGTCTTACTATCAGCAACGGGCCAGTATTTTTTATCTTTTCTGTCATCACAGGCTTTATCAAATATCGGCAACTGTACTGTGGCGGACTGTTGCTTTAGTTGTGACAGTAATTTGATACCCAGCTTGACATCATGGGTGCCGGGGACGCCGCGTGTTACAAAAAGTGGGTGAATTGTTGCCGACATCTGCTGGCGCTGATAGCGGGTTTTATACAGATCGTCGATCGAAAGCACAGCCACTTTTTTGTCAAATCCATGCAGCAATAGCGCGCGTAATATTTCACATAAGGTGGACTTGCCAGAGCCCTGTGATCCGTTAATGCCAATCACCAGTGGTGTTTCTTGATGCTGTTGTGCAATCCATTCGGCTAAGGGTAAATACAAGGCTGAAAAATTATCCAGCAGACGCCCGTCAGGCGGAATCGATTCCTGTTTTAACAGATCCTCAAAAATCCCCTGCAAATGACGATGAAGCGTCTCGTTAATTGACCGGGGCTGAGGGCGGATAGGGGGTCTGTTGTTAACCATGTAGCCGATGTTAGCAGTCTGCTTGGCGGAGGCCAAAAATAATTATTGAATGGCTTTCAAATGTTCTCAAAATGTTCTATACTTTTTTCATCGAGAACATTGTGAGAACGATTATGTTAACATCTGGGCAGCATAAAATACTGGATTTTATACGTCAATATATCGCCAGAGAAGGCTTTTCACCGACCTTGACGGAGATTGCGAAAGGCCTGGGTATGAGCTCAAAAGGTTCGGTACATCGTCAGGTGCAGGCCTTATCAGAAGCCGGTTATATCGATTTACTATCGGGTCGAAAACGCGGTATTCAGTTATCCGATGAGTTGCAGGAAACCATTAGCAGCATCCCGCTGATTGGCAGCATAGCAGCAGGTCAGCCGATTGAAGCCATTGCCGGGCAGGATAAATTGGATCTGTCACCTATTATGGGAACGGATCGTTATGCGCTGGTCGTGAAGGGGGATTCAATGATGGATATTGGTATCCTGGATGGTGATACGGTGATTATCAAACCCTGCGACAGTGCTAAAGAAGGGGATGTGGTGGTGGCACTGATCGATGAGTCGGAAGCGACCTTAAAACGCCTGCATTATCTGGGCAATGATTCTCTGGAATTGATTCCAGAAAATCAAAACATGCAGCCAATGCGCTTTAAAGCAGAACGGGTGCGGATACAGGGAGTACTGGCAGGGCAGTTACGTTTTTATATGTAATGACGCAGCACATTGTTGATCAGCCATGGCCAAAAGCAATACTTCTGGTTGATATGAATGCCTTTTTTGCCTCAGTCGAACAACTCGATCATCCGGAATGGCGGGGCCGCCCGGTCGCCATCACCAATGGAATAACCGGCACCTGCATTATTACCAGTTCATACGAGGCACGTGCCTATGGTGTAAAAACCGGCATGCGTTTAAATCAGGCGCGAAAAATTTGTCCGGGTTTGATTCAGTGCCCGGCTAATCCGGTGCGATATGCCGAGGTTTCAACACGGATAATGAAAGCACTGCAAGATATCACACCGGAGATAGAAATATTCTCAGTTGATGAAGCCTTTCTGGATGTCAGTGCTTGTCAAAAGTTATTAGGCACGCCGGAACAGATTGCCCGCTTAACCAAAAACAAAGTATTTTCTGCCTCGGGTTTATTGTGCTCGGTCGGTATCAGTGGCGATAAAACCACAGCAAAATATGCGGCCAAACTGAATAAACCGGATGGTCTGACGGTGATACCGCCGTGGCAATCACGACAGCGATTGCAGTCTGTTAAGGTAACAGAGTTATGTGGTATCAGTCACGGTATCGGCGGCTTTTTAGCTGATCGTGGTGTCTATCTGTGCGGTGATATGAAAAAATTACCGATTGGTGAACTGGCCAGACGTTTTGGCAATCCGGGGCGACGTATCTGGTATATGTGTCAGGGAGAAGATCCGGATCCCTTGCATCAGGACGTAGCTGCACCGAAAACGGTGGGGCACGGGAAAGTCATGCCGCCGGATACCAAAGAGCGCAGCGTATTATTAACTTATTTATTGCACATGAGTGAAAAGGTGGTGGCAAGGTTACGCCGCCATCAGATGGTGGCGCAGAATTTTTATATCGGATTGCGCAGCAGTGAAGGCTGGCTTGGCCGCAAAATGAAAACAGAACTGGCGACTAATGATGGTCATTTACTAATGAATATTTGCCGCGCTGTGCTGGATGTCTACTGGCAAGGTGAGGGCATACATCAGGTGCAGATCACAGCCCTTGACCCGCGTCCGTTACAGCAGCAGAGGGATATGTTTGCATCCGATACAGAGAAACAGGATGCAGCCAATAACGCGATGGATAAGGTTAATAACCGTTACGGTGAGTTTACTCTGGCACCAGCGCGTTTGTTGAACCGTTCCAGCATGCCGAATGTGATTGCGCCGGCGTGGAAACCTTTCGGTCACAGACAAACTATTCAGGATGAAGCCCTTGTTAAAAACAAAGTTAAAAAATAAGAGAACGAGATGTGTGGTGGTGTTATTTATTACAATGGCGAGTATGAAAAGCGTGTGTTTTTTCCTGAAATGACAGCCTGTATACCGGTAAAACCAAAACACGGAGCTGATCTGATATTGCCATGGGGGCGTCGTCGATCTCAACAGGGAAAGTTGCCAATGGGGGGATGGGCCAGACTGGATTCAATTTATGCCGGGCGCTGGGATCGCTGGTTCCCGATACCGGTCAAATTGCCTTTATTACAATTCATGGAAAAAGATATAGAGGGTAACAGTCACTGGCATACGCTGACCAAAGGTCAGTGGGTGCAGGGATTGGTGGCAAAAGAAGGCTATGAACAGCGACTTTACGTGGTGACGATTGAGCCGGAACAAAGCGATGCAATCTATCATCGCTGGCCACGAATATTATCGGGATAGGTTTACAGAGATCGCAAAGAGCGGGCTGTTAGCAAGCGGGGGGAATCGAGAGCCTGACTGATTTCTGTAGTTAGGCGGGTTTTGTCTTTAGGAAGATTGCCAGCCAGCGCAAGTGCATTAGAGGCGTGATTGGTTCTGAAAATAATTCGTTTTGGTGGCTCTAGTTGACTGACCAATGCAGATAATTCGTGCAGTATGCCGGCATCGCTTTGCTCAATAAATGTTCCGCTAAATTTATTTAAAAATTCTGTGCGCGAAGATTCATCAAGAAAAAGCTGCAGAGTCGAAAGGTAAGTAACAGGTGCCAAATTTAGCAAGCTGATGGTTTCAGCTATGTGTTCGCGGCTGTACTGCTGGCCACCTAAACCAAGAATAATAGTGGCAGAAACTTTGATCCTAGCTGCATCAGCCATTTTAAGTGATCTGATAATGCTGTTTTTGCTGGCACCTTTGCTGATTTTTTTTAATAAAGTATCACTGCCAGATTCAATACCAAGATAAATAAGGGATAATTTATTGTCTCGTAGCAGGCTTAATTGAGCGCTGGTTTTGGCTGAAATATTAGCAGGTGTGGCATAACAGGAGACCCGTGTTAAAGCAGGAAAGGCAGCCTGCAGTAGTTCGAGTATCGACAGTAACTGATCGCTGCTGAGATTAAACGCATCGCCATCAGCCAGAAAGATACGCGTAGTAGCCGGTGCAAATTGTCTGGCTTTATTAATATCATGCTGAATTTCATCAAGCGACTTTAGCCGATATTCTTTATGTTTGTACATCGCACAAAAACTGCACTGATTAAAGCGGCAGCCTATGGTGATCTGAAGAATAAGATTGCTGGCTTCACTGGGAGGGCGGTAAAGCGGTTGTTCGTAATCAAGCAGCATGCGAACTCTGATTTATAACGGAATAAGCACTATTATAAAGTAGCAGATGAAAATACGGTATTGATAATTCATTCAGGAAATAGAAAAGGCAGCATAAGATGCTGCCTGTAGCAAAAGGATTTACCCTGTTGTAATCTGTTTTCAGGTATCGGGTTGAGGCATTGGCAGCCCGGCCAGCTTGCAGATTTCATGAGCAGGGTCAGTCGGGAAAAGACGGTAAATGTGTTTTTCATAGTCCTTCTTTTGACGGAACTGATCACCTTTGTTTTTACCGAGGGTTTTGACAACCGTGTGCATGGTGGGGGCGACCAGTGTTTCATCATGGTAATCACGAAAATACCAGATCAGTTCCCAGTGATCGTTATAAAGTGTTACGCCATCATGGTCGGCTATTTTTTCAGCCAACTCTTCGCTCCAGTCATCCAAGTTGTATAAGAAACCCTGTTCATTGGTTTCAATACGTTTACTATTGACATTGAATTGCATATTAACTTCTCCAAGAGTTAAATAAATGGTTTTCTCTAGATCCTGTCCTCCTGTAATAGTTGAGTGATTGTGTCAGTCTTTAGTATAGGTAGTTTGTATTGAGATAAAAATTTATTGACGAGTAAAAAGCATTTATAAGATGAGCGGTAGAGATAATTGATTCGTGATCTATAATCAAGCGGTTGTAATAACTTGTTCTTATAAAAATGATTTAATAATCTTATCGATTTTGGTATAAAGACTAAGGTCATATTCTCAGGTCGTGCTTTAAAATGTTTCTGGTTTTTCCCTATAGCAATAAAGTGAGCTTTTCAAAAATACCTGTCATCAGTTATTTTATTGTGTTTGTTTGCCTGCTTGTTTTTTATTTTCAGTATCAGAGCAACAGAGATTTTAAAGCGGATGCATCATCTTTTTGTCAGTTATTGCAACAACAAAAAACGGCTGATGAGTTGGATAAAATGCAGAGCGATAATTATTTATGCCAGTTAATGATCAGACGTATTGATGAGCGTCCTGACTTAACCATCAGGCAAATCCTCGATGAGTATTTCTGGTTTCAGGATTACACGAACCCGCAAATAACGATCATGAGCGGATTTATAGAGCAGCATTATGCTAAATTCAGTCATCTTTACTCAGGCCAAATTGACAAAGAGTTGATGTATTTTCCTGACGCGCCTGAGCTTTTGAAAATGCTGACATCGGCTGTGGCTCATGCCGATATACTGCATATTAGCGGAAATCTAATATTTTTTATGGCATTTGCTCCGGCAGTAGAAATAGTGCTGGCAAGCAGCTGGCTATATATTACATGCAGTCTGTTGATTATTGTTTTTACATCGCTAGCTTATAGTGCGTCGGTACTGATAACAGGAGATGCTTTACCGGCCCTGGGTTTGTCGGGACTGGTCATGGGAATGATGGGCTTGTTTGCAGCGCTGATGCCGCAACAGAAAATAAATGTCTTTGTCTGGTTGTTGTTACTGGTACGCAGTATCAGTGTGCCTGCCTGGATTCTGATGTTGTGGTATATCGGTATTGATAGTCTGAGTTTATTATCAGATAGTGCTGATGGATCGATTAATCTGGTAGCGCACATCTCCGGTGGTATCGGTGGCTATGCGCTGGGTTATGCTCTATTAAAGAGCGGACTTGTTAAAACCGCTTCGGGGTAACAAGGCTACAAGCGGGCACGGTGTTGTTATCATACTGCCAAGCACCGTCTTTATCAGCGTCACAGTCGATACTATATATAGTGGCAACTGTCTTTACGATGCCAGACTTTAGCCAGATCGTACGTGCTGTACAAAGTTATGTTCGCAGAGATTTTCCGGTTCAGTGCAAATCATTGTTTTATTGCGAAGACGCAGCGTGAAGTTGATTGATGACTGGCCGCTGATAATTAAGCGCAGCGGCTGTCTGCAAATGACGCTGGCTGTTACAATCGTCAGACACCCTGCATCGGAACAGTTTTATGACAGAAGTACATTCACCCTGTGTGCGCAATTGTTGTCTCGATCAGAATGATATCTGTATCGGCTGTCTGCGGACATTAGATGAAATTAAAGACTGGATGATACTCAGTGATAACCAGAAGCTCGATGTATTAGCTCAATGCGCGCAGCGGCGTCAATTAAAAGACAAGTAATATCAGAAGCTGTAGGGTTTACTGCAGAGCACGCTGGTTTGATAACAGGAATTAACATGGAAAAAATTAAATTAATGGCTTTGCGGCATTCGGCATTTTATTCACCTTATTTAATGACCTTTGTTGAAGGCTTTCTACAACAGCAGGGACTGGAGCCCAGCTACGAAGTAGCAAGTGACAAACACCCGGTCGAGCAGAGTCTATTAAATGGTTATTGCCAGGTTTCGCAGTCGGCAATAGCGACTCGTTTTGCTGATCTCGAAGCCGGCAAACAGAGCCGGATTCGACATTTTGCGCAGATTAATCAGCGTGACGGTTTTTTTCTTGCAGCTCGCGAGCCAGACCCCGCTTTTAGCTGGAGTAAGTTAAAAGGAAAAAAAGTTTTGGTTGATCATTTTTTTCAGCCCTATGCGATGTTCGCCTATGCGTTAAACAAGCAGGGCATGAGTTTTGCTGATTTTGAGGTGATTGATGCCGGCGATGTCAGCCAGATAGAGCAAGCCTTCCGCAACGGAGAGGCCGATTACGTGCACTTACAAGGTCCTTACCCGCAACAACTCGAAGCAGATGCCGCCGGTTATGTAGTGGCAGCGATAGGAGAGGTTATCGGTCCGGTTGCTTTCAGTAGCCTGTGTGCTGATCAAGACTGGCTGGACAGCGAGATGGCCAGTGCCTTTTTAACCGCTTATAAACAATCAATGCAGTATGTGACGACTGCCGAGCCGATCGAAATTGCCAGAAAACAGATTGAAGCGGGACTGTTCCCGACCATTGAGTTGTCTGTGCTAAGCCATACCATAGCAAGCTATCAGCAGTCCGGCTGCTGGGATACCGATATCAACACCTCAGAACAGGCTTTCAACACATTACTCGATGTTTTTATACACAGCGGCGCTATCAGCAAGCGCTATGACTACGGGCAGATTATTACAGCGATAGACTGAGTAACAGTAAAACTTAAGACATTGTTAAGGCTTTGATATTAGAATATCAGCACAAACTTGTTAATAAGGGTAATTATGTCTGATTTATTTGAAGAAAAAGCTCAGGACTGGGATGTCAATGAAATGGTTCGTAATCTTTCAAGTTCGATTGGTTCGGCGATTGTAACGAATATTGATTTCAATGAATCGATGCAGGTCATGGATTTTGGCGCTGGAACCGGTCTGATCAGTGCGCATGTCGCGCCGCTGGTCAATAGCATCACCGCAGTGGATACATCGCAGGCAATGTTGGATCAGCTGTCGGCAAAACAAGAATTAGCAGGGAAAGTTGAAACACGTTGTCACAATATTCTTGAGCAGCCGCTGGATAAACAATTCGATGTGATCATGAGTGCGATGGCCATGCACCATGTTGATGATACAGTGAAAATGATTCAGCGTTTTTCAGAACACCTGAAACCCGGTGCTAAAGTCGCGCTGGCAGATCTGGATTCAGAAGATGGCAGTTTTCACCCGCCGGAAGCTGAAGGGGTTTTTCATTCCGGCTTTGATCGAAAAGCCTTTCAGGAAATTCTGGAAAATAACGGTTTTAAAGACGTCAGTTTTGTAACCGCACTAACCGTCAATAAACCCGATAAATCTTACCCGGTATTCTTAGCGCTGGCGACAAAACATTAAATGACTGTCTGGAGACTGAAGCTTAGCAACGAGCTCATAAAACGCTAACAGGGAGGACTGTTAGCTGGCGCTTTAGTCTCCTTAGCGGGCTTAAAAAACTAGCTATAAAATAAAAAGTTTGCCACAGAGTCGCGAATCTGCGCACCTTGACAAGGTGTTTTGCGGCCTCTGTGTCAGCACAGGCTTTAACGGTCATGCTCATTAGGTCACAATAACAATTCGAACCGCATCCAAACGCAGGCTTGATGAATCCAGTGCGGCATTCAGTGCGCGGTATTGATTTTCAAAAAACGCCAGTTCTTCATCTCTTACATTGGGGTTGATTTTTTTCAGGGCTTTTAGGCGATTTATTTCTGCTGTTAAAGTCAGTTCTGCCTCTTTGTGGGCGGCTTGTAAAATCTGCGGTGCCTGCTGGCTGGCCAGTTGTTCACTGTTGTTGATCAGATCACGAATTTCTTCGCCATAAGCATTGATGACCTGGTTCGCCATTTTCTTTTTGATATGCTGGCGGTTTTGCGTGATATAGCGGTGAGAGACAATGTCGTTGCAGTCTTTTTTATTATTGTCGATTAAGGTGCGGATACTGGTGGCCGGTAAATAACGGCTTGACTGCAAACTTGAGTTGCTGGCTGTTTCTAAAATAAAAACGCATTCAAGTAACATGGTACCGGCTTTAATCTGCTCGTGTGTGATTGAAGTGACAGCGGTATTACCCTGCTCATTATTCAGCACAAGATCCATCGCCCCGCTGACCATCGGGTGTTCCCATGTGAGGTAGTGAATATCTTCATTACTCAGTGCAGTCTCCCGCTCCCAGGTAATCGTCATACCTTCTTCATATAAGCCGGGAAAGCTGCCGCTTTGCATGTGATCACCGGGCCGGATAATCATACTGTCCATGCCGTGTTCTTCACTCTCTATACCAAAGCAATCGAACACGTCCTCAAGGTAGGCGAGGATAGATACATCATCATCGGCTTCAAGTGCTTTTTCTGAAATCTGTTGTGCAATATGAGGACGGCAGGAGTTGTATTCCAGTAAACGGTCACGGCCTTTGTGCAGTGCATCGGTCAGGGCAATGCGTTTATTTTTACTGTCTTCAATCAGTGCAATACGCTCAACATGATCGGATTCACCATGGTGTAGTGCTTTGATCAGTGCCGATTCAACATGACTGAAAACACTGTGTCCAACCGGGCAGGTATGAGCAAAAGCATTCAGACCCAGCTGATAGAAATCGAACATAGTATGTTGTGCAGATTCGGTTAAATACGGCAGATGAATCTGAATAGTTCGCTGCTGACCGATTCTGTCGAGACGGCCAATGCGCTGTTCGAGCAAGTCCGGGTTTAATGGCAGATCGAATAAAACCAGATGATGCGCAAACTGGAAATTGCGTCCTTCGCTGCCGATTTCTGAACAGACCAGAACCTGACAGCCGTATTCTTTGTCAGCAAAATAGGCGGCAGCCCGATCCCGCTCAATAATGCTCATGCCCTCATGGAATACGGCAGACTGAATACCCGATGAGGTGCGCAGTGCATCAACAATGTCCAACGCACTGTCGGCACTGCTGGTAATGATCAAAACTTTTTTAGGGAAAAGCTCACTGAGTTTATCTTTAAGCCAGCTGATGCGCGGGTCAATTTTTATCCAAGATGGAGAATCGGCGTTACCAGCAGCTTGATATATCAGTTCGGGGGATAACAGTAACTGCGCATCGGATAAAAATTCATCTTTAAACAAATTAAAACAGTCATAATATTGTGGCGGACAGTCCAGCGGGTACGGATTGACCTCACGCTCAGGAAAACCTTTAACCGTCTCACGGGTGTTTCTGAATAAAACCCGGCCAGTACCGTGCTGATCCAGCAAACGGTCAATCAGCAGGTTGCTTGTTTGAGTTTTTAGTTCGCTGTTATTGTCTGCCGACTGCAATGTTTCAATCAGCTGTCGGTTGTCATCAGCACTGTCGATGTCGAGTAATTCATCGATCAGGGTCTGGTTCAGCTGATGGTTCTCTAGTAGGGCTTCAACCGCTTTTGCGATGGGTTCGTAATTGTTTTCTTCGGCTAAAAAGCTGGCTAAATCAGGAAATCGGTCAGGGTCGAGTAAACGCAGTCTTGCAAAATGACTTTCTTTACCTAATTGTTCGGGAGTGGCTGTCAGTAACAAGACACCACTGGTTTTTTTTGCCAGCTGTTCAACGCAGCTATATTCAGGGCTGACGTCGTGTTCGCTCCATTGTAAATGATGGGCTTCATCAATAATCAGTAAATCCCAGCCTGCTTGCAGTGCCTGTTGGTGGCGTTCAGGGTGCTCAAGGAAAAAGTTAAGATGACAGATAACCAGTTGTTCGGTCAGGAACGGATTTTCATATTCAACATCATCATAGGCTTCATCGTCTTCAGATTTACCTTCAATAGATTCGCAACGTTTTTCATCAAATACACTGAAGTGAAGATTAAAGCGTCGTAGCATTTCAACCAGCCACTGGTGTACCAGTGATTCAGGTACCACAATCAGTACGCGTTTGGCACGTTCAGTCTGCAGCTGGTGATGTAAAATTAAGCCGGCTTCAATGGTTTTTCCCAGACCGACTTCATCGGCCAGTAAAATCCTAGGTGAATAACGGTTAGCCACTTCATGCGCGATATATAACTGATGCGGTATCAGGCTGGTACGGGCTCCGATTAAACCGGTCAGTTCAGAGCCGGCATTGCGTTGATTGTGCAAACGAGTCTGATAACGTAGTTCAAACCATTTATCTTTATCAATCTGGCCGGTAAAGAGCCTGTCGACCGGACGGTT
The DNA here is from genome assembly GCA_029881795.1 of Gammaproteobacteria bacterium. Taxonomy (GTDB): domain Bacteria; phylum Pseudomonadota; class Gammaproteobacteria; order SZUA-229; family SZUA-229; genus JAUVDT01. Next base: position 85,022 of record JAOULX010000004.1, on the reverse strand, counting down.
TAACTGAATAAAATTATCCAGCTCGGTTTCAGGCAGTTCGGTTTTTGTGCCGTCGTCTTTCAGGCCACTATAAATCAGCAGGCCGGATTCTTCGAATACTGTCTCGACAGTTAAAAACCAGCCCTGATGTGAAGGCACCCGATCTCCTTGGGTGAAGCGTACCCGTGTCAGTGGGGCGGTTTGTTGTGAATATAATCGTGTTTCATTACTGGCATTAAAAAGCACCGTAACGGTACGACCTTCTGTAGAAATGACCGTACCGAGCCCCATTTGAAGTTCTGCGTCGCTGATCCAGCGCTGACCGGGAATATATTGTTGCACGAAGCTGATCCAGTTATATCGAAAGGGGGCGTCATATTAGTGGATTTTGAGAAGAAAATCACGGCTAAACTTCTGATATTGACATGATTTTGACATAACGCATCAGCAGTTGATGCTGTGCTGAAAAGTCGCCATAAAAAAACCCCGACTGGCGGGGTTTTTTGAAACAACCTAAAAAGAAGCTGATTAGATAGCGACTACTTTAGTTGCTTGCGGGCCTTTAGGGCCTTTTTCTACATCGTATTCAACTTTCTGACCTTCAGCCAGGGTTTTAAAGCCTGAACCTTCGATAACAGAGAAGTGAACAAAAACGTCCTGACTGCCATCGTCAGCAACGATGAAACCAAAACCTTTACTTTCGTTAAACCATTTAACACTACCAGTAGCCATGCTGCTTTACCTCAATTGTTATTAGTGTTTCGTAATCAATTGCATGTTATTCAGGGTAAAGTCAGGAGTTACCAGATGGAGCTTCTGTAAAACCTAAGAACGTGCAATAAAAAACTTTTCCGGTTTTATTAAAAAATGCTTAATTTAATAAAACTTGACAGATCGTAACATACAGAAAATAGACTTAAAAGCCATTAAAAGCCTAAATAAACTCATTTTAACTTTAAATAGTAAACTTTTTTGGTTAGCGGCAGATAAATAAGGATAAGTGATACTTTTTACGCTTAAAAACCTCTGAATTGGTTTTTTAGAGGGTTCTAATTTTCTAACTTAAAATCAGAAATTTATTTTTTTTCTCATGTCTTTTTTTTGTGAGTTTTTATTTTTATTATCCAGCCGTTTTCTCACTGAGCTGTGTTTAGGCTTGCTGGCAATGCGTTTTTTAACCGGCGTAATTGCGGTCAGAATTAATTCTTTTAAACGCTCAAGTGCATCCAGTTTGTTCTGTTCCTGGCTGCGGTGATTTTGTGCTTTTATAATAATAATGCCGTCTTTGCTGATGCGATGGTCATTGTATGTAAACAGTTTGTTCTTGTAATAATCAGGCAACGAAGAGGCATTAATATCAAACCGGCAGTGAATCGCACTGGACACTTTATTGACATTCTGGCCTCCGGCGCCCTGGGCGCGAATCGCTGTCATTTGAATTTCTTCATCGGCGATCGATAAGTTGTGATTAAGGCTGAGCATAGCGACGTAATATAGGGCTCGTGGGCCCGGCTGAAGAAAAAATGTATTTTAAGCTAAATCGGCCGCTAATTCTGCTACAATGCGGCCTGGATTTTCTTCGGCAGCCTTAAGTCTCTCTGGCTGTTGATTTCGTTTAAGCCCTATACTGGATAAATACCTTGATCTCAACAGCCAATATCACAATGCAATTTGGTGCTAAGCCATTATTTGAAAACGTCTCTGTTAAATTTGCCAATAATAATCGCTATGGCCTGATTGGTGCCAATGGCTGTGGTAAATCGACCTTTATGAAAATACTGGGTGGCGATCTGGATCCGACGGCAGGCGTTGTATCGGTTGATGCCGACGAAACAGTGGGCAAATTGCGTCAGGATCAGTTTGCCTATGAGGAGTTTACCGTACTCGATACCGTGATTATGGGTGATGAGCGTTTATGGCAGGTAAAAAAAGAGCGTGACCGCATTTACTCATTGCCGGATATGAGTGAAGACGACGGCATGAAAGTGGCAGAGCTGGAAGTTGAATTTGCCGAGCTCGATGGCTATACCGCTGAATCGCGTGCCGGTGAATTATTATTAGGTCTGGAAATTCCACTGGAACAGCACAACGGTCTGATGAGTGCCGTTGCACCCGGCTGGAAGCTGCGCGTTTTGCTGGCCCAGGCGCTGTTTGCTGATCCCGATATCATGTTGCTGGATGAGCCGACCAATAACCTTGATATCAACACCATTCGCTGGCTTGAAAACATCCTTAATGAACGTCAGTGCACGATGATTATCATCTCGCATGATCGTCATTTCCTGAACAGTGTCTGCACCCATATGGCTGATCTCGATTTTGGTGAAATTCGTATGTATCCGGGTAATTATGATGATTATATGACGGCTTCAACTCAGGTTCGTGAGCGTCAGTTATCAGACAATGCCAAGAAAAAAGCTCAGATCGCGGAATTACAGGCCTTCGTTAGTCGCTTCTCAGCCAATGCGTCAAAAGCCAAGCAGGCTACATCACGTGCCAAGCAGATGGAAAAAATTAAACTGGATGATATCAAGCCTTCAAGTCGTGTCAGCCCGTTTATTCGTTTTGATCAGGAAAAGAAATTATTCCGTCTGGCGCTGGAAGTTGAAGAGTTAAGCAAAGGCTTTGACGGTGAAACACTGTTCAGTGATATTAATATGATGGTTGAAGTGGGTGAGCGTATAGCCATTATCGGCCCGAATGGTATTGGTAAAAGTACCTTGTTACGCTGTCTGTATGGTGACCTTGAGCCGGATTCAGGAAATGTTAAATGGTCTGAAAATGTCACCATGGGCTATTATGCACAGGACCATGCCTCTGATTTTGAAAAAGATATGCTGGTTTATGACTGGATGGATCAGTGGAAGCCGGAAGGTGCTGATGAGCAGTTTGTTCGCGGCACACTGGGTCGCATGCTGTTTTCTGCCGATGATATCAAGAAATCGGTTAAAGTATTATCCGGTGGCGAACAGGGCCGTATGTTGTTCGGCAAAATCATGCAGCAAAAACCCAATGTGATGTTAATGGATGAGCCAACCAATCACCTTGATATGGAATCTATTGAGGCCCTGAATCTGGCACTGGATAATTATGAAGGTACCTTAATATTCGTCAGTCATGATCGTGAATTCGTGTCTTCGCTGGCAACCCGGATCATCGAGTTAACACCGACAGGTGTGGTTAACTTCAGCGGTAGTTATGAAGAGTATCTGGCTAGTCAGGAAAAATAAGCTCGCTTGATTACATTGTATAAGGCTAAAAAAGCCGTCAGATGACGGCTTTTTTATTGTCCGCTGTTTGGTAAAAAAAGCACAGGATAATAGCGGTAGGGAAGTGCCGGATACCATGCCTTTTTACAGCACGCCATTATAAGTTGGTAAAAGCCGGTATGCTTATCTATAGTATAAAGATCAATACGGATTAAAGGCTGCATTTAAAGACAGTCGCAGGCCCGGTAACAGGGTGTCTTATACCTGCATTCAGACAAAATACGATAAAAAAATAACGACGGTGGAATTTATGGAAAATAACAGGGCTATACAGAATCAATTAAATTTTGAGTTTCGTGGTAATGGCATGGAGTATTTTAAAATATGGATCGTTAATATATTACTAACGATTTTGACCTTGGGTATTTATTCTGCCTGGGCGACAGTCAGAAACCGCCGCTACTTTTATTCCAATACGGTACTTGATAATACAAGCTTCAGTTATCTCGCCGATCCGATCAATATTCTTAAAGCACGCGTCATTGCGGTTAGCGCATTCATTGTATACAGTGTTGTTTCAGGGCTGTCTCCTGTTGCAGGTATTGCGATACTGCTGGTGTTACTGTTACTTTTCCCTTATTTTCTGAATAAATCACTGGCTTTCAATCATCGCATGTCAGCCTATAAAAATATTCAGTTTCGCTTTTCGGCCAGCTATAAACAGGCATTTATGGTGATGTATGTCTGGCCTCTTCTGGGTATGCTGACATTAGGTATTCTCTATCCGCTGGTTTTTGTTAAGGTCAATGAATACATGGTTAAAAATTCGGCCTATGGCACCAGCAAATTTGATTTTAATGCCGGTTATAAAGATTACGGCATAATTTTTCTGATTATGATTGGAGTCGGTCTGCTGTTTGGCGCTATTGTCTGGGCGATTTCTGTGTTTGTGCCGGCGCTGGCATTTTCTGTACCGGTACTGATGGCGGTTATTTATTTTGGCTTGATTGTCTATTTCATGGTCGAAACAAGCAATCTGTTCTACCGCAGTACAATACTGGGTGAACATGGTTTTACTGCAAATTTAACGATGGCTGGTTTAGCAAAAGTTATTATAACCAACGCCTTTTTCATACTGATTACATTGGGACTGTATTTGCCGGCCGCAAAAGTACGTATGGCTAAATACATGTGCTCCTGTCTGGTTATGAATGCCGCCGGTTCACTGGATACACATGCCGCAGCTGAGAAAGAAAATATCAGCGCACTGGGTGAACAGTTTGGTGAGGTTTTTGACTTTGGCATGTAGCCAACGATGCAGATAACCGGTAACTACCACGACGGCAAAACAACTGCCAGCTTGCAGGCGCAGCTGGCAGTTGTTCCGGATCAACCGGGGACTGTTCGTGTTTCTTTTCTGTCCACTACGAATCCGTTATCGTCATCGTTGGATCTTCTGTTTTCAGATCTGAAAATTGCATCGCGTCTGGGAAATATCCCGCGTGAAATCAGTTTTGGTGATGGGCAGCTGTTTGTTACAGATGATAATGATGCCGTCGATGATCTGATCAGGCGGTACAGTGGCTCAGCATCACGGTTACACAGACTGGAAACCAATATCCCGCTTATTTTGTTTTCAGTGGTGTTTACCATTATGCTGGTCTGGGCAGGTGTTGTGTATGGTATACCGGCATCAGCAAAGGCGATTGCTTTTAATCTGCCCGGCTTTACCTCAGAAAAACTAGGCAGTAGTCTGAGTGTATTAGACCGCACGGTTTTTGAAGTGTCTGCGTTGCCTGCATCAAGGCAAAAAGAGATCCGAGAATTAATAGCGCCTTATCTTGGATACTATCAACAGCTGGATCCAAAGCTGGTATTTCGTTCTGGCATGCAGGCTAATGCGCTGGCTTTACCAAGCGGTGAAATCGTTTTAACCGATGATTTTGTTAATCTGGTTAAAAACGATCAGGAGCTACTGGCTGTCTTTTTTCATGAAATGGGGCATTTGCAGCACCGGCATATTGTGCGCCGGGCACTGCAGGGAACAATGCTCAGTTTAATGATTGTTTTTATCACTGGCGACGTTGATAGTTTTGATTTAATAACCGGTTTACCGACACTGATTCTGGATCTGTCTTACTCCAGAGAGTTTGAGCGTGAGGCCGATGTCTTTGCGCTTGAGCAGTTAGCTCGGTTCGGGATCTCGCCGCGGCATTTCGCCGCTGTTATGGCGCGTTTGGAAGACTATTATACAGAGCAAAGCAAAAAATCTGAGCGGGCTGATCAGCAAACCCTGCAATCGGATGGGCTGTCAGCAAAGCGTTCCGTCAGTGATTTCTTTTCGAGCCATCCGGCAACTGAGGATAGGATCGAGTTGATATTGCAGTATCAGAAAAACAGGTCTGAAAACGGATTAAAAGGCCAGACAAAGTAGTATTATGCATGGCCTTTCTGCTTATCTTATCAGCAGAACGATTTAACTGTATAGGCACAGGTAAGCGGTATCAGTGCTAACTTTGACATCAAATGCACTGTCGGCAGCAACCTCAAATGACTCACCCGCAAGATAGGTTACTTCGCTGCTTTGATTCGGCAGTTTAACTGTTAATGCGCCACTGACGACGACCATCTTCTCTTTTTTAGCGGTATTAAAAACGTATTCTCCGGCAGCCATGACACCAACGGTCGCGGGCAGTGTTTCGGTCTGAAAAGCGATGGATTTTACCTTGCCGTCAAAATATTCATTGGTTTCAAACATGAGGGGGCTCCTGTCACAGTTTGCGTGGTTTATTAAAAAATTTGAGCGCGATTGTACAGCATTTGCTGTTGCCTGGTATATGAATAATGCGTGTTATGACTCGTGCTACACAAGCTTGGTGGCTCGATCTCAGTTGTTTCAATCAGCTGCCGGCATTTGATGCCTGACTGCATCGATTAGTCATCAGTAGGTAGGTTTTTGAGTGATTGTAAAACCGAATCAATCAGCTCTTTACGCTGAGAGTTAATGTTTTGAGTGACATAGAATTTGCGTTTTATAACCGGAGCGTCATCAACATAAAATAACTGCTTGCTGGAAATAAAAGGGCTGGCCATGTCGCGCGCTAAATAGGCAGTGCCACCGAAGCGGGTAATCTGGTCGAGTGCCAGTCGGCCAAGGTTAACGTGGGTAATGGCCGGTGCTGCGTCTGAAAATAGTCGGGCATGGGTGCTCAGAAATTCGGTTCCCCAGTCAACAAGAATATAATCATCTGTTTGTAGTGCAGAAGCGGCTTCAAGGTTTTTCATGTTGCTGACCATGACCAGTTCAAGCTCGCCACATTCTTCACTGCAGGTATGACTGGTCCTTGGTGGCTCGAAAAAGAAAGCAAGATCCAGTGTGCCTTCGTGTAAATTATTGAGCAGAGAGTTTGCATCAAGTGCTTCGGCGCGGACTGCGATATCAGGCATATGCAAACGTATGTCGGCTAACCAGGCCGGCAGTATGCTGTCCCACAAGCTGAACATGCCGCCTACGCTGATGAGTTTTTTCTGCTCGCTTTTTAATGCCGTTTCCTGACGTGCAATATTCCAGATGGAAACGATACTTTCGGCGTGTTGTTGAAAGCGGATGCCGGCTGCTGTCAGTTGAATATTATTTCTGTCTCGCGTCAGTAACTGAACGCCTAGTTGTTCTTCAAGCTGGCGTATGCGGGCACTGACTGCAGACTGTGTAATAAACAGTGTCTCAGCCGTTCGGCCAAAATGCCGAGTTTTACTCAGTTCAAGAAACGTTTTTATAAAGGTGATGTCCATGGCTGATTTTCTCTTAATTAATCAAATTATTCCATTAAAACAATCGCTATTTTTTGTTATACAAAATTTCAATTAAGTCGTTATATAGGCACAAGCTGGCTAAACACTTGTGTTGATACAAGGAGGGCAGTGAAATTACTATTAATAATGGAGTCATCATGAAAATATCTGTTTTAGTTTTACTTATTTCAACTTTAATCGGCTTCTCTCAGGCAGCTTATGCCGAGAATGAAGCAGCCATGGAAGCCTGTAATGCTGAGGCTGCTGCCGAAGGTGTTGTTGATGCTCAACTAGAAAGCTACATCAGTGCCTGCATGGAAGATTTACAACAACAAGAAGCAGAAGCCACAAATGCACCGGCTGACGCTGGCTATAAAGCGGAATAAAAAAACAGGTTTTTGAGTCATCAAGATAACTGGCCGGTGGGGGCGGTATTATTATCGAGCCGGCCTGTTATCTCCATACTTTTTTCACCATAACTTGTTGCAGCTTTTCGTGACTTTGTGATGAGTAACTTCTGTTCAGTTTCTTTTCGTTTTTTTACAAGCTAATCGTTGTCGCCGAGCGGCAATAATGGCTGTTTGCTAATCACGCCGGGATGACGTATTTTGTGGCCTGTTTAACGATAAAACCGGAACAAAATGACAGCGCAAAACGACGACTGGTTTGTGTACATCCTGGGTTGTGCCGATGATACCCTGTATACCGGCATCGCGAAGGATACCGAGAAGCGTTTGCAGCAGCACAATACCGATAATATCAATGGCGCTAAATATACCCGTAGCAGACGTCCTGTAACGCTGCTGTATTCTGAGCCGTGCGCATCACGGTCAGCTGCATCTAAACGCGAATATGAGATTAAGAAACTCAGCCGAGCAAAAAAATGTTTATTGATTGCGCGGGACAGTTGACAGCTTGCGAGCAGCAACGGTTGTCGGCCTTGCTTCAATCAATATCATCAAAGGCAGGCAAGCGGCCGTTTGTTAATTCTGTACGATTTGTGTGGCAGACGCGGAGCTTGCCAGTGCAAACGATGTACAAAAAACCACCATTCATTGTCTGAAAAATCATCGATATAACAAAAACTTAAAAAAACTTGAAATAGTTATTGCTAACATTAGTGAAACTCTATATTATTCTGCACCTTCTATCAGGGTGGTTAGCTCAGCTGGTAGAGCGTCGCCCTTACAAGGCGAATGTCGGGGGTTCGACTCCCTCACCACCCACCAAGAAACGGAGCGGTAGTTCAGTTGGTTAGAATACCGGCCTGTCACGCCGGGGGTCGCGGGTTCGAGTCCCGTCCGCTCCGCCATTTTTAAAATGGCTCGACTTCAGTGACACGATACAGCATTCGGCTGTTATCATTATCCATCAATTATCTTATTTCTTCCCCTTTGGGGTTATCCTTTTAAGTGTTTATGCTACAGTCAGGGTCTGTTTTAATTGACTCCCCGGAAGACCTGCCGCATGAAAGACGCAAACCCAAAAACGATACATTTAAGTGAATATCAACAGCCAGATTACTGGATTGACCATGTTGAGTTGCGTTTTGAACTGGGCGAAGAGCAAAGCCGTGTGCTTTCTGTTATTGAGTTCCGCCGTCGTCAGAATGTGGCAGATAACGCCGCACTGGTTTTACACGGAGAGGAGCTGCAGCTGGGACAGCTATTGCTTGATGGCAATACGGTCTCGTCTGATCAGTTTGTGGTTGATGACAGCTCGTTAAGCATTTCCTCGCTGCCGGCAAACTTTAAGCTGTCTATCGAAACCTTTATCAAACCGCAGTTGAATACCTCTCTTGAAGGCTTGTATCAGTCCAGTGGTAATTTCTGTACACAATGTGAAGCAGAAGGCTTTCGTAAAATCACTTATTTTCTCGACCGGCCGGATGTAATGGCAACGTATCGAACTACAATCGTTGCCGATAAAGACCGTTATCCGGTGCTGCTGTCCAACGGTAACCTGATTGAATCCGGTGAACTCGAGGATAATCGCCATTGGGTCAGCTGGGAGGATCCCTTTAAAAAACCGACCTATCTGTTTGCTTTGGTGGCTGGCGATCTGGCCTGTATTAAAGACAGTTTTAAAACCATGTCGGGTCGGGATATTGCATTAGAAATATACGTTGAGGATCACAATAAGGATAAATGTGATCATGCCATGTTGTCATTAAAAAATGCGATGCGCTGGGATGAAGAAGTCTTTGGGCGTGAATACGATCTGGATATTTATATGATTGTTGCGGTCGATGACTTTAATATGGGAGCAATGGAAAACAAAGGACTGAATGTTTTTAATTCAAAATTTGTCCTTGCCAGTCAGGACACCGCGACGGATGTCGATTACGAGCATATTGAGGGCGTGATTGGGCATGAATATTTCCATAACTGGAGTGGTAATCGTGTCACCTGTCGCGACTGGTTTCAGTTAACCTTAAAAGAAGGCCTGACGGTGTTTCGGGATCAGCAATTCAGTGGCGACATGCTATCACATGCGGCCAAGCGGATTGATGAGGTCAAGGTGTTGCGAACCCGTCAGTTTGCTGAAGATGCAGGGCCGATGTCGCACCCGATTCAGCCATCCACCTACGTTGAAATTAACAACTTCTATACGGTAACCGTTTATAACAAAGGCGCGGAAGTGATTCGTATGATTCACACTTTATTAGGGGCAGAAAACTTCCGTAAAGGCATGGATCTGTATTTTGAACGGCATGATGGACAGGCAGTGACGACCGACGATTTTGTCGCTGCGATGCAGGATGCCAGTGCTACTGATCTGGACCAGTTTAAGCGCTGGTATCATCAGGCCGGCACACCGGTACTGACAGTGAGCGAAGAATACGATGCTAAAAAACAGCAGTATAAACTAACCTGTCGGCAGGATTGTCCGCCAACCAGTGGGCAGCCGACTAAAGAAGCCTTTGTCATACCGTTGCGCATGGGTTTGCTGGCTGCAGATGGTAAGGCCATGGCGCTGATGACAGATTCTCAGGCCGAAGCGCAAACCGAAACCGTTTTGCTGCTGACAGAAAAAGAACAGCAGTTTGTTTTTGAAAATATTACCGAAAAACCGCGTGCTTCATTGCTACGAGATTTCTCTGCGCCAGTAAAACTACAGATGCAACAGAGTGAAGAAGATCTGGCATTTTTAATGGCGCATGATAGCGATGCATTTAATCGCTGGGATGCCGGTCAGCGGCTGGCACTGAATATTATGCTGAATCTGATCAGCCGGCAGCAGGCCGGTGACGTTCTCAGTGTACCCGCCGCACTAATCAGTGCCTGTCGAAACATTTTAAATGATCAGTCAATCGATAAAGCACTGGCGGCCAGAGCATTAACTTTACCGTCAGAAGATTATCTGGCCGAAATGATGACGGTGATTGATGTAGATGCGATACACCATGTCCGCGAATTCATGCGCGCGGAACTGGCGAGCGCACTGAGTGACGAGTTCAAAGCGGTTTATCAGCGTAATCAGAACAGTGAATATAAACTGACTGCGGAAGCGATGGGGCAACGCAGTTTGAAAAATGTTTGTCTGAGTTACCTGATGTGTTTAACAGAAAATCATCAGCTCGGACTGTCGCAATACCGTAATGCCAGCAATATGACTGATCAAATGGCAGCCTTCAGGGCCATTTGTCATCACCCTTGTGAACAGCGTCAGTTAATCATTGAGGATTTTTATCAGCAATGGAAGGATGATGCGCTGGTGCTGGATAAATGGTTTACCGTTCAGGCAACGGCGACTGTCGAAGGCAGTCTTGATGATATTTTAATGCTCAGGTCACATTCTGACTTTGATCTGGCAAATCCAAACCGGGTACGTTCACTATATGCGGCATTGAGTCAGCTTAATGCGGTCTGTTTCCATGATCTGTCTGGCAAAGCATATCAGATGCTGGCAGATCTGGTGATCGAGTTGAATCAGCTCAATCCGCAGATAGCGGCGCGCATGTTATTGCCACTGGGGCGCTGGCAACGCTTTGATACAAAGCGTCAGGATTTAATGAAAGCTGAGCTTAAAAGAATTGCCGGGCTGGAAAATCTGGCAAAAGATGTCTATGAAGTAGTAAACAAAAGCCTGCAGGCATAAATAATATAAAGGGTATGACAATGAAGTTAGTAAAAGTGATTGTTTTATTGGTAACGATGATGATATCGCCAGTGTTGCAGGCAGCATGCTGGGACAAAAAAGAGTACAGAGAAATTGAAAACTTTTCTGAGCTGGATGACAAACTGATCCTGTCATTTAAAGACGCGGTGAGTTGCCAGATTATAGAAGGCGCGAAGGTACAACTGGGTAAACTGGTTTATCAGACCGATGCAAAAGGTTATGTGACCCTGCCGATGGCACCTTTTTTACAGGCGGATGATTTAGAAATGCCGATGCAGGTATCAAAACAGGGTTATACAACAATCAGCACTGTGCTCAAGGTTGCGGCCGGTACGGTATTAAACAAACGTCTGTTACTGAGTCCCTCGCTGGCCGGAAACAGTATGCGCTTTATCCTGCAATGGAATGAACAACCACAGGATCTTGATCTGCATTTGACCGGTAATGGCTTTCATGTCTCGTACAGAGACCTGCGAGCGGCTGGTGAAGCGAGACTGGATCAGGATGAGCAGTCAGGTTTTGGACCGGAAACCATTACCCTGAATAATGTTCAACAGGACCAGCAATATACAGTGACGGTGGTGAATTACTCGGCAGATGCGGATATTGATGAAACTGCAAAACTGCTGGTTTATGTCGGTGACCGTCTTGACCGTGTTATCCCGTTAGCCGAGACAAGAAAAACAAGCGTTGATGTACTTAAAATATCTGATGCCAGAATTCTTCAGCTTGAAACAAAGCAGGACGCCAATCAGAATGCATATCTTCCTGGCTGGTAAAGAAAGCGGAGCATTGTGATGTCACGATCTGTACTCATTACCGGTGCAAACCGCGGCATCGGTTTGCAAATGGTCAGGCAGTCGGTAAAAAATGGCTGGCGGGTTTATGCCTGCTGCCGTCAGCCTGGCGCTGCAGATGAGCTGATTAAGGTCGCATCACTGACACCGGGGCAGGTCAGTGTCCATGTGCTGGATATTGCTGAAACGGCGCAGATTCAGGCGCTGGCTTATGAGCTGCGAAACACGCCGATAGACTGGCTTATCAATAATGCCGGTGTTTATGGTTCTGCCGAACATCAGTTTGGTAAAACCGATGAACAGAACTGGCTGACAACGTTTCGTATTAATACCATCGGTCCGATGAAAATGACAGAAGCCTTTATCGATAATCTTGAATCCGGTAGCGAGAAAAAAGTTGTAACTCTGAGCAGTAAGATGGCGAGTATGGCTGATAATTCATCGGGTGGCAGTTATATATATCGTTCTACAAAAGCAGCACTTAATGCGGTGATTAAAAGTCTTTCGATTGATCTTAAAAGCAGAAACATAAGTGTTGTAGCCATGCACCCGGGCTGGGTAAAAACAGATATGGGTGGCCCGAATGCAGAAATAGATACACAGGAGTCTGTGGTTAATATCTTTAACATTGTTGAAACAAGCGGCATGCAAGACAGTGGTGCATTTTATGATATAGATGGTACGATCATAGCTTGGTGATTGTTGTGTCTAATCAATAATTGCACGATAACAGGTAATATAACGGTTCTATAAATATGGATGTAAATTTTTTTAGCATTGCAGTGTTATCGGAAATAATACTCCTGCTTGTCATCTGGATAGTGTTTCTTCATTGGCGTATTTCAAAAAATAAAAAAAACTCGCTGCCAGATGATGAAAACGGCACGCCTGAAGAGGCTGATGTCACAGATCCTTTTGAAATATATCTGCAGTTTATCAATCGTGAATTAACAGAAACCCTGATTCACCTGGATGATCTTAAAGAAAATCATCAGGATGATTTTGAAACAATCAACATGTATGAATACCGTTTAAAACACCTCAATGCCGAGCAAAAGGCAATGGCCGAGGCGCAGGGTGATACGGCGCGATTCTGGGAGTTGTATCGTGCCAGTATCGAATTTGTTTATCAACAGCCTGCAGAGCCAGAAGCAGAACCAGAAGCTAATGATCTGTTTGAAGACATTAAAAATGACTTGGCCAGCAAAACTAACACGGTAGCTGATACAGCAGATATGGAGGATCAGCTGGAAGCCTACCGGGCTAATTCAACAGCCCTGATGGATCAAAATAATGATGTGATAGGGCTTATACAAAAATTTGCAGAAACCAATGATTCAGCAGAATTGTCTCATATGCTGGTTCTACTGCGCTCAGAAAGAGATTTGCTTGCTGAGCGCCTGCAAGCAATGGAAGATAAGTATTTAGAAATGCTACATACACCGGTGCTGTTGGAAAAAGCCCCCAGAGAGACACTGGCGAGTGAGATTGAGCGTAATCTTCATAATGAACGAGTTGATATGTCTAAAATTTTGTCACAGCAAAATGCCAGGGTGTCAGAGCTCAATGACATAGTTGGCAATCTTTCGCTTGAACTTGAAGAGAAAAAACAGCTGGTTAAAGAGACGGACTGGGTTACCGGGCAGCTTAGAGAAACCGAGCAAGTGGTTATTATTCTGGAAGATGAAAACAGTTTTTTACGTTCACAAATTAAAGAGTTGCTTGAGCGTCAGTAGGCTATGCGATCTAAAGCAAAGTTCATAACCTTGCTGGCTGGCCTGGCGCTATGTTTTGTGTTTTATCATGGTCTAGTTTTTTCATCTGCCGTGAAAACCACAAAAGAATTAAAGTTGACATTGCCGGTTAATGACGACCACGGCCTTTCTGTGATGAAGCCACAGGTTTATCTTGTGAATGAACCGGGAGAGTTTCATGACGTCGATTTGCCAGATGATATTAAAGCCAAAAAATACCCTGACTTTATTACCACTGATCCTGTCGATCAGAAAACAACAGACCATCATAACGCCGCAGTAAGCTTAGCAGTGAAGCAGCAGAAGTTTAGTATTCAGGTCGCCATGTTTAAATACCTGGAAAATGCACAAAGGCTGAAGAATCAGTTAGTCGGGCAATATGACCCGGTCTTTATCATCAGTCGAAAGAACCTTGAAAATCAAAGCCGCTATGATGTAAGAATCGGACACTATAGAACACGGCAACAAGCCGAGTCTGCATTATTGAAATATAATGTTGATTTTAATACGCAGGCATTTCTCATCAGCGAATTACTGTAATATGCCGGATTATAATAAGATCAGACTGATCTGTTTTGATCTGGATGATACGCTCTGGCCCTGTATGCCGGTTATTATGAAAGCAGAGCAGACGCTTTATCAGTGGCTCTGTGTTCATCAGCCGGAAATAACCGGGCACTACACGCAACAACAATTACGTCAAAAGCGACTGGCTCTGGCTCAGCAACGCGCTGATATAAAACATGATCTGACGGCACTTCGAAAGGCTTCATTAAGGCAATTGGCAGCAGAATTTTGTGATGATGACAGCTGGGTAGAGCAAGCTTTTGAGGTTTTTTATCAGGCCCGACAGCAGGTCGAGTTCTATGCTGATGTTGAGCCGGTGCTGAACTCGCTTAAACAGAATTACCTTCTGGCATCAATGACCAATGGTAATGCGGATATTTCCGCTACTTCGTTAGGGCATTTATTTGACTATGTTTTAACGGCAGAAAGTAGCGGCGCAGCCAAACCCGACCTTGCTATCTTTAACCGGCTGATTGATAGTTCAGCGCTGGCAGCTGATCAAATCCTGTTTGTGGGCGATCATCCACTCGATGATATCGAAGGTTCCAAAGCAGCCGGTATGCACAGTATCTGGTTAAATCGTCAGTCGATAGGCTGGCCAGAGCAGACCTTGCAGCCCGATCACAGCCTGCAGACTTTATTCGAGATATTGCCATTGCTTGGGGCAGAACGAATTTAAAAGCCTGCATCCACTTGGGCAAATTTATGGTATATAATGCGCTCTTTTATCATTAACCTTTCAGCGATTTTTGGATAGATTTCCGGCAAATGAAGTATAAAACTGACGATTTACGCATTACGGGTATTCAGGAAGTTATTCCACCTGAAGAATTACATAAAGAATTTCCCGTGTCTGATCAGGCGGCAGAGCTGATTTTTTCTACTCGTAACCAAATTCATCAGATTCTCAATGACGAAGATGATCGCCTGCTGGTAATCATCGGACCTTGTTCAATACATGACCCTGAAGCGGGTCGTGAATACGCCCGCTTGCTGAAAGAAAAAATTGCTGAATACTCAAAAGATCTGTGTATCGTTATGCGCTTTTATTTTGAAAAACCGCGTACCACGGTTGGCTGGAAAGGCCTGATTAATGACCCGCATCTGGATAACAGCTTTAAAATTAATGAAGGTCTGCGCTTAGGGCGGCATTTATTAGTGGATTTGGCGGAAATGGGTGTGCCCGCGGCAACCGAGTTTCTGGATCTTATCAGTCCGCAATACATCGCTGACCTGATTAGCTGGGGTGCAATAGGTGCCCGCACAACGGAAAGTCAGGGGCACCGTGAGCTGGCTTCAGGTTTATCCTGTCCGGTTGGCTTTAAAAACGGTACCAATGGCGGTTTAAGTATCGCGATTGATGCCATTCATGCCGCTTCGCGGCCACATGTTTTTATGTCACTGACCAAGCAGGGCCATTCGGCTATTTTTTCAACCAAAGGTAATGAAGACTGCCATATCATTTTAAGAGGTGGTAATGGCAAGCCGAATTATGATGCTGCCAGTATTAACGTGGCAGCAGACGAGTTACAGAGTCAATCTCAGCCGGCAAAAATCATGGTTGACTGCTCTCATGCTAACAGCAATAAAGATTATAAAAAGCAGATTGATGTTTGCCAGGATTTGGCGGCACAGATTGCGGCCGGAGATCAGCGTATTTTTGGTTTAATGATTGAGTCACATCTGGTTGAAGGTCGCCAGAATATCGATGATGACTGTCTGGTATACGGTAAAAGCATTACCGATGCCTGTGTTAGCTGGGATGACAGCGCACAAATGCTGGATCAGCTAGCCGCTGCAGTCAGAGAGCGCCGGCAAAAAAAATCCTAGACGAGGTCAGAAATGATCAGTGTGCAGAGTGACTGATCATTCTTTTCGATTTCGTTAATTAAATATTTTGATTTGTCTCGGTCTTCAATCTGGCTGTAACATGATTTTGAGTAGTTATAGCGGAGACGGTCGATGCACTCAGTCAATTTGTATATCAATGAAAGCCTTAACGAAGCAAACTTTCAGGCTATAAAAAGCAACCTGATGGCAGACAGCCATGTTGTTAATGTGGCCTATCATTCCAGAATGCCGCATGAAATGTTGGTGGAGTATGATGAGGCTTATGTCAGCCCGTCATCGATTGTTGATTTTATTGCATCACAAGGCTTGCATGTGGATGTGACGGGCGGCTAAGGTTTTGTTGAGGCGCAGCTTTGGTAAACAAGGCTGTGCTGCATGCAGAACCACTGCTATAAGTCAGCGGCTTCAGCAGTCTAACCAGCGTTAATAGCACTGATTGGTGTATTTCAGTTCATCAGATGTGGTTACTCAACTCCAGCAGGTTCTGGTCCGGGTCGCGGATATACACGGATATTATTTTTCCTTGTGCGCCGCTTCGTTCAACCGGGCCTGCAATAATCGTGATACCTGCCGCGTTCAGATGTTCAATAATCTGTGGCATCGGTGTGGACACAATAAAACATAAATCGGCAGAACCCATGGTCGGCGTGCCTGCTGCCGGTAAAAAAATCTTATCGGCCTGATGCAGGTTGATTTTTTGCTCACCAAAAGCGATGGCATGGCGTTTGTCTGCAAAGCGGATATGTTGCATAGCCAGTCGATTGCAATAAAAATCAATACTGATATCGAGGTCTTTGACGGTTAAAACCAGATGATCGAGCGATTGTATTTTCATCGTGCTATTTAAATGCCTGTTCAAAGCTTTCAACTGAAAATCCGATCAGAATATCGCTGCCTGTTTCAATAACCGGGCGTTTAATGATGCTGGTATTTTCTGCCATAATATCGATGGCCAGAGTTTTGTTGACAGTGGTTTTGGTTTCGTCATCCAGCTTGCGCCAGGTAGTGCCGCGACGATTTAATAACAGTTCCCAGTCAGCTTGTTTGCACCAGTCTTTAAGTTTGACTTTGCTGATACCCTGCTTTTTATAATCGTGAAACTCATAGTCGATGCCATTTGCTTCTAGCCATTTTCTGGCTTTTTTCATTGTGTCGCAATTGGGGATGCCGTATACCGTAATCATAATAGTTCTCTCATAAAAAAGGACGCCGAAGCGCCCTTTATATCAACAGTGATGTTAATTAGTCGATATCACGAAGCAATTCGTTAATACCTACTTTGCCTAATGTTTTGGCATCAACTTGCTTTACGATTACCGCACAGTACAGGCTGTAAGTGCCGTCTTTAGATGGCAGGTTGCCCGATACCACTACTGAGCCTTTCGGGATGCGGCCGTAAGTCACTTCACCGGTCATACGATTGAATATTTTGGTGCTCTGGCCAATGTAAACACCCATTGAAATAACCGAGCCTTCTTCAACGATCACGCCTTCGACCACTTCTGAACGAGCACCGATGAAACAGTTGTCTTCAATAATGGTGGGAGTTGCCTGTAACGGCTCTAAAACACCACCGATGCCAACGCCACCGGAAAGGTGAACATTTTTACCAATTTGTGCGCAAGAACCAACGGTTGCCCAGGTATCGACCATGGTGCCAGAATCAACATAAGCACCGATATTAACGTAAGAAGGCATCAGCACAGTGCCAGAACCGATGAATGAACCAAAACGAGCTGTTGCGGGTGGCACGACACGAACGCCGGTTTCACGGAAGTCTTTTGAATTCATGTCGGCAAATTTTGATGGACATTTATCGTAGTAGTTAGTGAAGCCGCCCTTGATGAAGTTGTTGTCATTTATACGGAAAGACAATAACACGGCTTTTTTCAGCCATTCATTAGTGATCCAGTCACCGTCTTTTTTCTCTGCAACGCGCTGTTCGCCTGAGTCCAGCATGCCGATAACGGTGTTAACCGCATCAATAACATGAGCTTCTGCATTGCGAGGGGTGATATCGGCGCGACGCTCGAAAGCTTCTTCGATAATTTTTTTGATGTCTTCCATCATTTTCTCCGGTTTATTTAATGTCGTTTTCGCGGTTAGCGAAATAGCGCATTAAGTAATTAAATAAGTGATTAGTTCAGTGTTGCGATGAACTGTTTAATTCGCTTTGCTGCCTCGATGCATTCATCAAGAGGAGCAACCAGTGCCATGCGTACATGCCCGGCACCGGGGTTGAATCCGTTGTTATCACGTGACAGGTATGAGCCTGGCAATACGGTAACGTTTTGTGTGGCAAACAGTTGTTTGGCAAATTCCTGTTCGCAAACTGGTGTTTTCAGCCAGATGTAAAAAGATGCCGCTGGCATCTGCACCTCAATAACGGGCTGTAGTATATCGATAACGGCTTTAAATTTCTCGGTATAAAACATGCGGTTTTGTCTGACGTGTTGTTCGTCCTGCCAGGCTGCGATGCTGGCTATCTGGTGCGTCGGCGGCAAGGCGCAGCCGTGATAGGTGCGATAACTGAGGAATCCGCTTAATACACTGGCATCACCGGCCACGAAACCGGAACGTAAGCCCGGCAGGTTGGAGCGTTTTGATAAGCTATGGAAAACCACGCAGTTTGCGTAGTTATCATTTCCCATTGCATGCGAGGCCTGCAATAAACCAGTCGGTGGTGTGGATTCATCAAAATACAGTTCTGAATAACATTCGTCAGAGGCAATCACAAAATCAAACTGTCTGGCTTTGCGAATCAAGTCTTGCAGGCATTGCTGGCTGAGTACGGCACCGGTCGGGTTGCCGGGCGAGCAGATATACAGTAACTGGCAGCGTTGCCAGACATCGTCGCTGATGGCATCAAAGTCTGGCAGATAATTATTTTCTGCGCGGGTGTCGTAAAAATAGGGCGTCGCGCCGGCTAAAAAGGCCGCACCTTCGTAAATCTGGTAAAACGGATTAGGCATTAAAACCAGTGGAGTGGACTCGCTTTGCTTGTTGATCACGGCCTGAGCAAAGGCAAACAGGGCTTCACGGGTACCGGCAACGGGTAATATATTGGTTTCGATATCCAGTGTTGCAGCGGCTAACTGAAAACGCTTTTGCAGCCAGTCAGATATGCTCTGGCGTAATGCAGGCATGCCTTTAGTCAATGGGTAAGTGTTAAGGCTTGGCATTGCAGCGACCAGTGCATCGACGACAAAGCCGGGGGCATCGTGTTTTGGCTCGCCGATAGATAAGGCGATATGCTGAAGTGACTCCGGTGGTGTCACTCCTGCTTTGAGCGCGGCTAATTTTTCAAACGGGTAAGGCTGCAATCGTTTTAAATCGGGATTCATTGAATTATGTACAGGTGATTGACAAGGTCGGGATTAAAATCGGCCTACAAAACAGCGAAGTTGGCCACAAAAGTCGGTTATTATAGGGGATTCGGTGACTGAATGCAGTCGCAAAAGCATCTTTTGGAGGAGATATGGCGGTTTTAGCCATGCATCATTGCAGCGTTATTGTGAATAATACGAATGATTCGCTGGCATTTTATCAGGGCGTGCTTGGGCTTGAGCTCGATTCTGCTCGGCCCGATTTGGGTTATCCTGGTGCCTGGCTTAATGTTGGCCAGCAGCAAATCCATTTACTTGAACTGCCCAATCCCGATTCAGCAGCGAGTCGTCCGTTACATGGCGGACGTGACCGGCATATGGCATTACTGGTGGATGATCTGCAGCAGCTGATACAGGCGCTGGATAATGCCGGTATTGCTTACAGCTTAAGTAAGTCAGGCCGCAAAGCTTTGTTTTGTCGAGACCCGGATGCCAATGCGGTCGAATGTATCGAACAGATTAAGCATAAAAGTTAACCGAGATTAAGAAAATATAATAAATATAATCAGTCGTTTTGAAGTGGCTATAAGGATGTGTTAACTTCAGGTTATATGGACATAACACTTAAATAGAGAATAATAAAAAATATGATGTCCCTCGAAGTGCGTGATCTGAGTTGTATCAGAGACGACCGGATCTTGTTTAGCGACGTGAACATTAATTTGTTTTCAGGTCAGTTATTGCTGGTAGAAGGCGATAACGGCAGTGGTAAAACCTCTTTGCTGCGTATTCTGTGCGGCATACGGCTGCCCGAACAAGGGCAGGTGACCTGGGTAAGACAGTCTGACGATCAAAAATCATCTATTGCGGTACACGGCCAGGAAAGCTATGCCGGTGAGATGGCATTTCTGGGTCATCTTGATGGTAATAAACTGGATTTAAGCGTGACTGAAAATCTCGAATTTTCGCGTTCATTAGCACTCGGCAACAACAACACTATAAAAGACGTCCTCGAGCGGGTAGGATTGGAACACTTTGATGATTTACAGGTCTCAAACCTGTCGGCAGGGCAGCGTCGTCGACTGGCGTTGGCGCGCTTGTTATTATCAGGTGCCTACTTATGGATTCTTGATGAACCGTTTACTGCGCTCGATAAAAAGGGTATCGCCATGGTGGAGCGGGAAATTAATGCACAGCTTGAACAGGGAGGGCTGGTTATTATGACGTCACATCACAGTGTTTCATTTGACAACGACAAAGTCATAAAGCTGAGCCTTAGCCAATGAGTCAGGGATCACTGTCACGGGTATTTTTAGCGCTGTTAAAGCGCGATCTGTTACTGGCATTTCGTCACCGCGCCGAATTATTTAATCCGCTATTGTTTTTTGTGCTGGTAGTGACCTTGTTTCCACTGGGCACCGGTGCAGAAACCCGGCTCTTACAAACCATGGCTCCGGGTATTATCTGGGTAGCGGCCTTGCTCGCGGCGATGCTCTCGCTGGATACTATATTTCGCTCAGACTTTGAAGACGGTTCACTCGAGCTATTATTATTAAACGCACACCCGACTAGTATCCTGGTGCTGGCAAAGGTACTGGCTCACTGGTTGATCACCGGCTTGCCTTTAATGATCATCGCACCGCTTTTAGCGCTATTTCTTGGGCTTGATCAAGATGTGATCGGGCTGCTTGTTTTAACCTTATTACTAGGCACTCCGGTATTAAGCCTGATTGGCGCTGTCGCTATTGCTTTAACCGTGGGACTTAAACGCGGTGGTATTTTATTATCTTTGCTGGTGTTACCGTTTTATGTGCCGGTACTGATTTTCGCAACCAATGCGATAGAAATGGCGATGTCGGGTATGCCCGTTACCGCGCAATTATGGATCCTGGCGTCATTTTTACTATTAGCCATTACCTTAACGCCGTGGCCTACTGCCGCAGCACTGAAACTGAGTTTAAGCTGATATGATGAAATTCATTCATAAAACCGCCTCACCACCGTATTTTTATCGCCTCAGTGGTTTATGGATACCCTGGCTGGGTGCGATCACACTGTTGCTGTTAATAGCGGGTCTTTATGGTGGGTTAATAGCCGCACCGACAGACTACCAGCAAGGTGAGAGTTACCGGATTATTTATATTCATGTGCCGGCAGCCTGGATGTCACTGTTTATTTATATGGCAATGGCTGCTGCTGGCGCAATAGGTCTGATCTGGCGAATTAAACTGGCAGAAACCGTGGCGGTTTGCAGTGCGCCGATCGGTGCCGGTTTTACTTTGCTGGCACTAGTTACCGGTTCGCTCTGGGGTAAACCGATGTGGGGTGCCTGGTGGGTCTGGGATGCACGTTTAACGGCTGAATTATTATTATTGTTTTTGTATCTGGGCGTGATGTCGCTCTACGTGGCGATACCGGATAAACGAGTCGCCAGCCGTGCAGTGGCATTATTAGCGCTGGTTGGCATGGTTAATATACCCATAATTCATTATTCCGTTGAGTGGTGGAATACCCTGCATCAGGGGCCAACCGTAACCAAGTTTGATAAACCTTCGATCGATATGAGAATGCTGCTGCCGCTTTTAATAATGGCTGTTGCGTTTAAAATTTATTATGTCTGGGCCTTGTTTTTACGGGTGCGGGTTGAATTGCTGGAGCGCGAGCGAAACACCCAGTGGGTTAAAGAATTATTACATCAGAGCAAAGAGGCCTGAGCATGAAAGAATTTTTTTATATGGGCGGTTACGGGTTTTATGTCTGGAGCTCATACGC
Organism: Gammaproteobacteria bacterium; assembly: GCA_029881795.1. Classification (GTDB taxonomy): domain Bacteria; phylum Pseudomonadota; class Gammaproteobacteria; order SZUA-229; family SZUA-229; genus JAUVDT01. The sequence goes on along the minus strand of JAOULX010000004.1, from coordinate 62,853 downwards.
TGTGGCGGCACTTATTTTAATTGCAAATATAATATTGCCGATCTATCAGCGCAAATCGATGCTGAATAAACTAACAAAGCAACTTGAAAGAGCGGAGCAGCTTAAATGACACCGGCTAGAAAAAAAAGAATATTCCTGATTTCAATAATGGTGATAGGTGTTGCTATTGCCACCGCATTCGCATTAAAAGCATTCAATGAAAACCTGATGTTTTTTTTCTCAGTCACTGATGTAAAGGCTGGAAAAGCACCGGCAGGAAAAGATTTTCGTCTTGGCGGCATGGTTGTCAATGGTAGTTTTAAACGTAAAGAAAAAAGTCTGGCAGCCTATTTTGATTTGACCGATAACCAGTCGGTGATCACGGTTTATTATAACGGCATACTGCCTGATTTATTTCGGGAAGGTCAGGGTATCGTTTCTAAAGGACGGTTACGGCAAGACGGAATTTTTGAAGCCGAGGAAGTGCTGGCTAAACACGATGAAAACTATATGCCACCTGAAGTGGCAGAAAGTATGAAAGCAAAAACAACACCTGCATATTAAACAGTAAAGACTGTTCAATCGATATGGGAATGATCTGCAGTCCTGTGTCTAAGTAACGGTCTTTATGACAGGATGCAGAAAAGATCACTGGCGCGATCAGATAACACACTAAAAAAGGTAATAAAATGCTTCCAGAAATAGGACATTTTGCATTAATACTGGCACTTTGTATGGCTTTTTTTCAGGCTGTTGTTCCGCTCTGGGGGGCTGCCAATAACAAACTGAATCTGATGGCTGTTGCGAAAACGGCAGCGCAGGGCCAGTTTTTTTTCATGACGATTTCGTTTGCTGTTCTGGTTTATTCGTTTATTGTCAGTGATTTTTCCGTGGCTTATGTCGCCAATAATTCGAATACAGATCTGCCGTTGTTATACCGTATCTCAGCAGTTTGGGGTGCGCATGAAGGCTCATTGTTATTATGGGGCTACACGCTGGTGATCTGGACCAATGCGGTGATTCTTTTTTCCGCCAGTTTGCCGGCAAAAATGGTTGCACGCGTGGTCGCCGTATTAGGCCTGATCAGTATCGGGTTTTTGTTGTTTATGCTGCTGACCTCAAATCCGTTTGATCGCATGATACCGGCAGCGCTTGAAGGCAGGGATTTAAATCCACTGTTGCAGGATCCTGGTCTGGCATTTCATCCGCCGATGTTGTATTTCGGCTATGTCGGTTTTGCAGTACCGTTTGCGTTTGCGATTGCGGCGATGTTAGGCGGTCAGCTGGATGCGGCCTGGGCCAGATGGTCAAGGCCTTGGACTAATATCGCCTGGGTCTTTTTAACGCTGGGCATAACGCTCGGAAGCTGGTGGGCTTATTATGAGCTTGGCTGGGGCGGCTGGTGGTTTTGGGATCCGGTTGAAAATGCCTCATTTATGCCCTGGCTGGTAGGCACGGCTCTGATCCATTCGCTGGCAGTGACTGAAAAACGTAATGCGTTTAAAGCTTGGACTGTGTTACTGGCCATTCTGGCATTCTCATTAAGTTTGCTTGGAACCTTTCTGGTTCGCTCAGGCGTACTGACTTCAGTGCATGCGTTTGCAACTGATCCGGCGCGCGGTGTTTTTATTCTGATCTTCCTGGTGGTTGTGATTGGTGGTTCGCTGAGCTTGTATGCGTGGCGTGCCCCGCAGATAAAAACCACGACACAGTTTTCTTTGTTCTCCCGAGAAACCGCGTTGTTAATGAATAATGTGTTACTGGTTGTGGCCACCGCCAGTATTCTTCTGGGTACGCTTTACCCGTTATTGTTAGATGCTTTAGGTATGGGGAAAATTTCAGTAGGCCCGCCTTACTTTAATGCTGTGTTTGTTCCATTAATGGCACCACTGGCTGTGTTGCTGGGTGTGGGTATTTTTACTCGCTGGAAAAACGATGATACGAAAAGGGTTTTCTCAAGTATCAGAATAACCGCATTAGCCAGTGTAATTATCGCCGCTCTTTTATCGCTGGCATTGCCTGAGTTTAAAGTTGCTGCCGCTGTCGGTTTGTTGCTGGCGGTTTGGGTATGTCTTTCCGCTCTGCGTTTGTTTATGGAAAGACTTAATCGAAAAAAAGCTTTGTCTGTTGCTTTACTGGAGATCCCAAGAAGTTTTTACGGCATGACTATTGCGCATATGGGTATTGCGGTTTTCATTATCGGTATCACCTTAACTAGCTTGTACAGCCAGGAAAAAGATGTGCGGCTGGAACCCGGTCAGAGTTACCAGCTGGGTGAATATACCTTTGAATTTGAAGGCGTGACACAGGTGATGGGGCCAAACTATACCGCTAATCAGGGTCGGGTAAAGGTTTCAAGAGGTGAACAATTATTGCAGGTGATGGAACCACAGAAACGTATTTACCGGGTTCAGAAAATGCCTATGACCGAAGCCGCGATTGATGCCGGTATCAGTCGGGATCTTTTTGTGGCTTTAGGTGAACCGCTTGATCATCAGGGGGCATGGAGTGTTCGCTTGTATGTGAAACCTTTTATACGCTGGATCTGGATTGGTGCGGTTATTATGTCACTAGGAGCTTTGTTGGCATCGACCGACCGCCGTTATAGACGGACACGACAAAAAACTCAACAGAAAAACTCAGCGGAGGTAACGATCTGATGTGGCGTTATCTGCTTCCGCTGGGCTTGTTTGTCGTGCTGGTTATTTTCTTAAGTATGGGGCTGAGTCTTAATCCCAGAGATGTGCCGTCACCGTTACTTGGCAAACCGGCACCAGAATTTAATTTGGCTGATCTGCACAATGAGCAACAGAAAGTATCGCCGGCTCAATATAAAGGTCAGGTCTGGTTACTGAATGTCTGGGCTTCCTGGTGTGTTTCTTGCCGGGCAGAGCATCCGGTGTTAAATCAGCTGGCCACAAAATATAAACTGAAAATTGTCGGCTTAAATTATAAAGATCAGCGTGCCGATGGCATTAACTGGCTGCAGCAAAGAGGTAATCCTTATATTGCCAATGGTTTTGATTTTTCTGGCCGGGCTGGTATTGACTGGGGTGTTTATGGCGTGCCCGAAACCTTCGTCATCGATAAGCGCGGGCATGTGCGGTATAAGCATACCGGGCCTGTTGGCTGGCAAGATATTGAAGAAAAGATCATGCCGCTGGTGCAGCAGTTAATGAAGGAAACCGCAGAATGAAAATGCTTAAACTTGCCATCCTATCTGTTTTTGTCCTGAGTTATTCGCCCTGGTTGAGTGCGGGAGTAGAGGTGCATGAATTTTCATCAGCGGCTCAGGATCAACAGTACAAAAAACTGATTAATGAATTGCGCTGTCTGGTTTGTCAGAACCAGAACCTGGCCGATTCTAATTCAGAGCTGGCTCAGGATTTGAGAAACGAAGTGTCTGCGATGATCGTTAAAGGCGATACTGATTCAGAGATCGTCGATTTTATGGTGGCTCGTTACGGTGATTTTGTGCTCTACCGCCCCCCCTTTAAGCCGATTACGTTTTTGTTGTGGCTGGGGCCTTTTGTATTATTGTTACTGGCGACTGTGTTTGTTGTGATATTTATTAAGCGCAACAAACAGTCTGAGGTAACGGAACTTAGTGATGACGAGTTAAAAAAGGCCAATGCCTTGCTTGCGTCACAAAAAGAAAATGATGTCATAAAAGGAAATAAATAGTCATGCTATTGTTCTGGTCTCTGGTTGTTTTGATGTTGCTGGCAGCGGCCGGTTTTATTGTGCCGGCTTTGTTGGGTAAACAGCGTTTACGCAATGCCGATCGTAATCAGCAGAATGCAGCTATCGCCAGTGATCGGTTGCAGGAACTGGATGCAGAATTCGAAAAGGGGGTGATAGATAATGAGCTCTATCAGCAACAGAAAATCGAATTGCAAAAGGCGCTGGTTTCTGATGTCACTGAAGCTGAGGCTGCATTACAGACCAGTAAGCTGCCTAAATGGCAGCTGCTACTGGCTTTGGGTTTGCTGCCACTGGTGGCGCTGCCGCTTTACCTGAGTCTGGGTAACCTGTCTGCGCTTGATGGTGTTACTGTCAGCCCGGTGTCTGCTGATCATGCACAGAGCAGCATGGTGTCAATGGAGCAGGCGTTAAACAATCTGGCCCGTAAACTCGAGCAAGATCCGACCAATGTCAAAGGCTGGCAAATGCTGGGGCGCAGTTATATGTCGATGCGCCGGTTTCAGGCTGCCGCTGATACTTATGGAAAACTCTATCAGTTAGTCGGTGATCAGACTGATGTCTTGTTAGCCTATGCTGATGCGCTCTCTATGACCCGGGGCGGGCGGATTAGTGGACAACCATTTGAGCTGATCAAGAAAGCCATTAAGCAGTCGCCGAATAATACCACCGGCTTGTGGTTGCTGGGGCTGGGTTATAGTGAAAGCGGCGACTTTCAGGCTGCGATAAAAAGCTGGCAAAAGTTGCTGCCATTACTTGAAAACAATCAGGACTCGCAAACCAAAGTCCGAGCCTTAATTGCACAAGCCAGCAAGAACCTGGGTCAAGCAGAGGTCTCTGTTCAGCAGCCAGTTGTCAACACGGTTAAGAAAAACGCAGCTGCGGTGTCCATTACGGTCTCAATCAGTCTGTCAGATGCATTAAAGTCACGTGTTAAAGCGGATGATGTGGTGTTTATTTATGCCAAGGCTCATCAAGGGCCGCCAATGCCACTGGCAGCCGTACGTAAACGGGTGGCTGAGCTGCCTGTTACCGTGACACTGGATGACAGTATGGCCATGATGCCGCAGATGAAGTTGTCTACTTTTGCAAAAGTTGATGTCAGTGCCCGCGTCTCAGGTAGTGGCTCAGCGATCGCACAAAGCGGTGATCTTCAGGCCGCAATAGTAACGGTAGATCTGCCATCAGCAGCTAGTATTAAACTGATTATTGACTCGGTTAAACAATAGTCGGCTGAATGCCTGCGGTGTTTAAGATTGCTGTTAAACCTAGGTGGAACCCGATGATGCTTGTTTCGGCGAGAATGACTGGATTGCGTTTTTTTCTGGCGTTACTGATTTTCTGCTGCTGCAATTTGCTGTGGGCTGCAAGCCCTGATTTATCGTTAGAAAGCGAAGGTGTCAAGCTTAAGGTCGAGTTGGTGGCAGAGGGTTTTACGGTGCCATGGGCAATGGTTTTTTTGTCGCCTCAAAGTATGCTGATTACCGAACGGCAAGGCTTTGTCTATCGTCTTAATTTACAAACGGGCGCCAAGTTACGCTTAAAAAACTTACCCAGAGTATTCACAGCTGGCCAGGCTGGATTGCTCGATCTGGCACTGTCTCCCGATTATAGTCATACCGGCTGGATATATTTCACCTATGTCAAAGCAGTTAGTTCTCAGGTCGTCACCGTGCTGGCCAGAGCCAGACTGTCTGCAGATCGTTTTAGTCAGTGGCAGGATCTGCTGGTCACTGACTCTCACAATGATAGCTCGCGGCATTTTGGCAGCCGTATTGCGTTTGATAACAAGGGCCATGTGTTTTTTGGTATTGGTGACCGTGGTCATAGGCCCAATGCGCAGGACCTGTCAAACCATGCCGGTGCAATCTTACGCCTTAATCTCGACGGTTCAGTGCCGGCTGATAATCCCTTTGTAAAACACAATACTGCAAAGCCTGAGATCTGGAGTTATGGTCACAGAAACCCACAGGGACTGGTCTATGATGTTCAAAACAATCGGCTGTGGTCGAATGAGCATGGCCCGAGAGGTGGAGATGAGCTGAATCTGATTACTAAGGCACAAAATTATGGCTGGCCTGTTATTTCATATGGACAGGAATATTGGGGGCCGCTTGCTGTCGGTGAAGCGACTCATCGAGCCGGTATGCAACAGCCGGTAAAGGAATATACCCCATCAATAGCACCGGGAAGTCTGTTGTTGTATAACAGTAATGCAGTGGAGCAATGGCGGGGTAATTTGTTTGCCGGTGCGCTGAAATTACGTCATATCAACCGTATTGTTTTAAACAGTGCGGCACAGGTGGTGAAAGAAGAACGTCTGCTGGAAGCACTGAATGAGCGAATTCGAGCGCTGGCCCAAAGCCCGCAGGGCTGGCTGTATTTTTCAACAGATAGCGGTAAACTGTATCGCATTAAACCGTATCAATAGCCCATGCGTTTTTTGCATAGTGCTATTTAGTGAATTAACTAAAACAAGGAATAACTGAGTCAGGATGGATTTAGCAGTTAATTAGAGATAACGACGTCAGGTATTGTATGAAAATCAGTATTAAAAATTTAAATATCCTAATCTGTGACGATTCGATTTCAAATGTGTTGCTGCTGGAAAAGCTGTTGCAGGACAGCGGTTATAAGTCCATTACCACGATTACAAATCCACTGAAAGTGTTACCGACGATGCTGGAAACGCCTTATGACTTGTTATTGCTGGATATTGAAATGCCAGGCTTAAGTGGTATTGAGGTTATCGAGCAAATCCATCAGTCTGTACTACACCATCAGTTTATTCCGGTACTGGTGCTGACCGGTAATCAGTTGCCTGCCATTCGCAATAAGGCGCTGGAGGTTGGCGCTTCAGATTTTCTCACCAAACCTTTTGATAATACCGAAGTGTTATTAAGAGTACGAAACCTATTACGGGTCAGAGCGGCGTATCTGGCACAATCGAGAATGAATACCGAGCTTGAAGAACGGGTTGAAAAAAGAACTCAGGAGCTTGAGAAAGCCACGTCTATCCTCATTCAGCGACTGGCTCAGGTTGGCGAAATGCGCGATACCGAAACCGGTCGACATGTTCTCAGGGTAGGGAAATATGCCCGTGTATTATCCGATGCTATAGGTCTGCCTGATGAGATTGGCTATATGATTGAAAAAGCGGCTCCATTACATGATCTTGGTAAAATCGGCATCCCCGATAAAATTTTATTAAAAAAAGGCAAGTTAACCGAACAAGAGCGTGAAGTGATGAACGGGCATGCTCAAATGGGTGCTGATTTGCTCTCCGACCATGAATCGATGCTGGTACAAATGGCTGGTAGTATTGCCCTAAGTCATCATGAATGCTGGGATGGAGCTGGTTATCCTAAAGGGTTGGCCGGTGAATCGATCCCGATTGAGGGCCGTATCACGGCATTAAGTGATGTGTTTGACGCATTAACCACGATTCGTCCTTATAAAGAGGCATGGACGATTGATGAAACTGTTGAATATATAAAGAAAAAAGCCGGCTTGCAGTTTGATCCGAAGCTGGTTGAGGTTTTTGTCAGCAAACTTGAGACGATTCTTGCGATTAAGGCTCAGTACGATGATGCACTTTGAACAGGCGGAGAGTCGCGGTTAATTAATTAGTGCATTAAACAGTTGAAACGCTATGATTTCATGGTTTGATGATATATACTCCGCATAGCTTGAAAGTTCGACTTATATTATGCACGCCATTTCGATGTTCCATCCTAGTACCTCGTCCTGTTCTTCATAAGTAAACCAACATTCAGCAAAACTAATAGTCTTGTATTTTACGAGGCTATATTACTCTTGATTAAATAGGTAAAAAATATGTCTACTACTACTGGTACAGTAAAATGGTTCAACGAAGCGAAAGGTTTTGGTTTTATTGAGCAAGAATCAGGTCCTGATGTCTTCGCTCACTTCAGTGCAATCTCTGGTGGCGGTTTCAAAACGCTTGCTGAAGGTCAGAAAGTTGAGTTTACTGTAACTCAGGGCGCTAAAGGTCCTCAAGCAGAAAACATCGTAGCGCTTTAATTTAAAACGCTAGCGGTTTGTGTCGGTTCGATACAAACCGGGCTGTCCTCTTTAACAGAGGATGGTGTGAAAGGGTAAGGCTGACGCCTTGCCCTTTTTTTATTGAGCTAAAAAAATCTATTTCTTATCTGATATTATAGCTGCTCCTATTCCTGTTCGAGCTTCCTTCGACAATCACCACAGAGGATGACTACTGTGAGTCCAGCCGACTTTTCTAGCCTTAAATTAAACACTGAGCTACTCAATAATTTAAAAACCCTTGGCTACAACGCTATGACCGATATCCAGGCTGAAGCCTTGCCGGCGATTCTGGATGCTAAGGATGTGATTGCACAGGGCCAGACCGGCTCAGGTAAAACAGCTGCTTTTGCCTTAGGCTTGTTACAAAAGCTGGATCTTAAGCGTTTTTGTATACAATCACTGGTATTGTGCCCAACCCGGGAGCTGGCAGAACAGGTAGCAAAAGAAATTCGTAAGCTGGGGCGAGGGATTCAAAATATAAAAGTACTGACATTGTGTGGTGGTGTACCAATGGGGCCACAAACTGCATCGCTTGAACACGGCGCACATATTATTGTTGCGACACCGGGCAGAATTGAAGATCATCTACGTAAAGCTAATCTTAATCTCGAAAACCTCAATATGTTGGTGCTCGATGAAGCCGATCGCATGCTGGATATGGGATTCCAGGATGCATTAGACGCCATTATTGAGCAGCTTCCGGCAAACCGGCAAACCTTATTGTTTAGTGCAACCTTTCCCGAGCAGATTCAGTCGATTGCTGCGCGCATAATGCATCAGCCGCTGACCATACAGGTTTTGTCTACGCATGATAGCAACAGTATTTTACAACATGTTTATAAAGTGGGCGAGGATGTAGACCGGCTTACAGCGGTGCGTTTATTGCTGATGCGTTATAATCCACAATCTGTTGTTGTTTTCTGTACAACCAAACGAGAAACGCAGGAAGTGGCAGATGAACTTCGGCGTTACGGTTTTAGCGCGCTGGCGTTAAACGGCGATCTGGACCAAAAGGATCGTGATCAGACCCTGACACGGTTTATGAATCACAGTATTTCAGTTCTGGTGGCTACCGATGTTGCGGCGCGTGGACTTGATGTTGATGCGCTGGATATGGTGATCAACTACCACTTTGCACACGATAACGAGGTACATGTACACCGGATCGGACGAACCGGTCGAGCCGGAAATTCGGGCATGGCTTGTACCTTATATGATGAAAAAGAGCAGTATAAACTGGAGTCGCTACAGAACTATTTAGGTCAGCGACTTTCGTCTGAAGCCTTGCCTTCCTTTGATGTGCTGGATCAGCCGATTTATATCCCGCCGATGACGACCTTGCGCATTGATGGTGGTAAAAAGCAAAAATTACGCCCGGGTGATATTCTGGGTGCGCTGACACGCGACAATGGTATTGCCGGTGATCAGGTGGGGAAGATTCAGCTTGCAGCAAACTGGGCTTATGTCGCGGTCAACAGAGAGCTGGCTGATAAGGCACTGACACTGTTAACGGACGGTAAGCTTAAAGGCCGGCGTTTTAGAGTGCGCCGTATTTAGCACGTTTATTACAAAGCGTCCTACCGGTTAATGTTATTAAAATCCACCAAAAAAAAGAGCCTTTCGGCTCTTTTTAATAGGGGTTTAATCTGCTTAAGGGTTACTTAAGCCGGATTCTGGTTAATCCAAAACCAAGCAGTCCCAGCCCCATCAGTGCCAGTGTAGAAGGCTCTGGTACAGAAACTTCGTAGTCTGGGTTGATATAGGCACCTGCTTCGCCGCAGCAGCCATCAGTTGAGTCAATATAAAAGCCAAACAGATCTGAACTCAGCAAGCTGAGCATTTCAGAACCCATTTGTAGAAAGTTTCCATCGTCATCGGTTAATTGGGTGTACTCATCGTTGATAAAATAGCCGAACGGATCATATGCTGCTCCTTCAGTGTCAGTGGTGCCATAGATCCAGTCAAAACTGAAATTCATGTCCTGACCTATCGTGGTGAAGTAGCTGGTAAAGACGCCTTCGTCACCATTATCATTGCCAAATAGCATGATTGAGTTTGGAAAGTTTGATTCATCGACGTAGCCATCACCCGTGCCCGAATCTGCAGTCCAGCCACCCATGAAAATAGCAGAGGCCGATAGCGAATACAGCAGTAAGGCGATGGTCGAAAATGTTGAAATAATCGCTTTCATGATAAGTCTCCTTTCTATCACAAATACATCTTTAACAATGCAATTACTGTTCCAGTGTTTTTTTTGATTGGATTTTCAATAACTAAGCTAAAGTAGGTCTTATAAAAAATCCTGAAATGTAAATAATTTCGACGCGTATTGAATGACAGGCATATTATTCCGTGAATTGTGTAAAGAATAACAATTTCTCTTAATAGCGCTTAACTTAAGTTGTATTTAATTTAATAGGACAGCTTGTTATTGATAGTCGAGTGGTTGTTCTGGGGTCTTATCAGAGCAATAGAAATAATGATTTAAGAAGTGGTACCGGTGGGCGGACTTGAACCGCCACGCCATTGCTGGCAAGGGATTTTGAATCCCTCGTGTATACCAATTTCACCACACCGGCGTATAACAATTTTAGATAGGCAGATTGCCTGACCAAGCGGCGTATTCTACAGGATAATTTCTTGCATCAGCAAGAGAAAAAGCCGATTATCCGGCGAAATTTAAACTATTGCGGAAATACCTTTTTAAATGGTTTGACGATAACCTTGGCATAAACACCGGCTGCGTTGTAAGGATCGGCCTGCGCCCACGATTGCGCCTCCTGCAGCGATTCAAATTCGGCAATAATCAGGCTGCCTGTGAAGCCAGCTTCGCCAGGGTCTTCACTATCAATCGCCGGGTGTGGCCCGGCTGTGATCAGACGACCTTGTTTTTGCAATAACTGTAGCCGTTCAAGGTGAGCAGGTCGGGCGGCCAGTCTGTCAGCCAGACTGTTTTCTACATCGGTTGCAATAATCACATATAGCATCAGGCGTTATTTCCGTCTTGGTTAGCATCTTCTTCAGGTGTCATGTATCGGGCCAGATAGAAGGCCTGTGCAATAACAAAGATGACAGTTAAACCTAACAGACCAAATAATTTGAAGTTGACCCAGGTATCCATGCGGGTTTTTTCGTCCAGTTCGACTGCGTAGTAAAAGGCGACGTAGATATTAGCCAGTCCGCTGATTATAAAAAATACAACCCAGGATAAGTTAAGTCTTTTCCAGACCGCATCAGGTAGACTGATTTGTGAACTCATCATACGATGTACCAGACTACTTTTCCCCACATACTGGCTGATCAGAAAGGCGGCAGCAAAAACCCAGTTAAGTACGGTAGGTTTCCACTGAATAAAAGCCGGGTCGCCAAAAGCAATTGTGATGCCGCCTAAAATCGTAATCAATAACAAAGAGAAGATGTGCATTTTTTCTACTGAGCGATTTTTTAACCAGTAACCGCCAACCTGTATAAAGCTGGAGATGATGGCGACCGCCGTTGCCAGCATGGTGGCGACGATGATCTCGGGCTGCGAAGAATCAAACAGCTGGCCAATTGCCGTGTTCTCGGTAATAGCACCGGCCTGATGATAAGTAATAAAAAACAGAATTATCGGAAAAAAATCAATTAACAGCTTCATAGAGGTATTTAAGGCTTGTGTCATCTTCTTTTGGGCCAACAAATCTAACACAAGTTCAAGCGCTTCGATAGCTGGGGCGGGCTTTATTTTGATAGGTCAAACTTGTCAGAGAATGCTAGAATGCCGGCCTCTTGCAGACAAATAAAATAATTAATGAGCCAGTTTTTTGAAATCCATCCTACTCACCCACAGGCACGGCTGATTCATCAGGCTGTGGAAATTCTGGATAAGGGCGGCGTTATCGCTTACCCGACGGATTCCAGTTATGCTTTTGGTTGTCATTTAGGCGATAAAAAGGCACTTGAAGTGATCCGCCGGATTCGTAAAGTTGATGACAAGCATCACTTTACGCTGGTTTGTAAGGATTTGTCTGAAATCGCCACCTATGCCAAGGTGACCAATACTCATTACCGTTTATTGAAGTCGATTTCGCCCGGGCCATATACATTTCTATTACCCGCTACACACGAAGTGCCGCGGCGTTTAATGCACCCGAAACGCCGTACCATAGGCATCCGTATTGTTGATCACCCGATTGTGACAGAGCTGCTTTCAACACTGGGGCAACCAATCCTCAGTTCGACAGCGATCCTGCCAGGTGAGGAATTACCGATGACCGATGCCTGGGAGATCCGGCAGCTGCTAGAGCATGAACTGGATCTGGTGATTGATGGCGGGCATTGTGGCTTTGAACCGACGACTGTGATTGATTTAACAGGAGATGTCCCGCTGCTGAGGCGTCAGGGTAAAGGTACTGATCATGGTATTGAGGCGCTATAAAGTCGGTTATTAACCCGGCCAAGTTACAAGTGAGTTATTAAGAGTAAAGATGAATTTTGATCAAATTTTAGAAGCCATTACTATCTGGAGTTTACCGGTTATCTTCGCTATCACTTTGCATGAGGCGGCTCATGGCTGGGTGGCGAATAAACTCGGTGACCCGACAGCCAGAACACTGGGACGGATTACTGCCAATCCGCTAAAGCATATCGACCTCATTGGCACTGTGCTTGTGCCATTGATATTGATCGTGCTGGGCGGTTTTGTGTTTGGCTGGGCCAAGCCGGTACCGGTTGATGCGCGAAATTTTAAAAAACCACTGCAAGATATGGCGATAGTAGCAGTGGCCGGGCCAGCATCTAATTTAATAATGGCTGGATTTTGGGCATTAATGCTGGCGTTTGCGATTAACTGGATGGACCCACAAGGTTCACTGACCAGACCGCTGGCGATGATGGCACAAGCCGGCATTATGATTAATCTGATATTAATGGCATTAAATCTATTGCCCTTGCTGCCGCTGGATGGCGGGCGTGTTGTGACGGGTTTTTTGTCACCAGTGCTGGCGATAAAGTATATGAAACTCGAACCATACGGGATGATTATTCTGTTATTGCTGTTGTTTAGTGGCATATTAGGTAAAATTCTGGGGCCGGTTGTGGCTCAGCTACAGACGATTATCTATTCCATCGTCGGATTATGATGCTGAGATCCAACATGCGCACTTTTTGGGGTTACTAGAGGGTTATAATGAACACCGTTCCTGCTCAGCATCAACGTGTATTATCGGGTATGCGTCCTACTGGTTTATTGCATTTAGGACACTACCATGGCGTATTAAAAAATTGGGTGAATCTACAGCATGAATACGAATGCTTTTTCTTTGTTGCCGACTGGCACGCGCTAACCACCGAATACGAAAACCCTGGCATCATCGCCGAAAGCAGCAATGATATGGTGATTGACTGGCTGGCCGCCGGCGTCAGCCCTGGTGCGTCAAAAATTTTCATTCAGTCCCGAGTACCTGAACATGCTGAGTTGCATTTATTATTGTCAATGATCACCCCTCTGGGCTGGCTTGAGCGAGTACCAACATTTAAAGATCAGCAGGCCAAGCTGAAAGAAAAAGACCTCGCTACGTATGGTTTTCTGGGTTACCCGTTGTTACAAAGCGCTGATATATTGGTTTATAAAGCGGGTCAGGTACCGGTCGGTGAAGATCAGGTTGCGCACGTCGAATTAACCCGCGAAGTGGCAAGACGGTTTAATCACATCTATGGTCGTGAAATTGGTTTTGAAGAAAAAGCCGAATCCGCCATTTCAAAAATGGGCAAGAAAAACGCTAAAATGTTCCGTGAATACCGTAAAAGTTATCAGGAACAAGGTGATGCACAGGCACTGGATGTGGCCCGTGCTTTACTCGAATCGCAACAGAATATCTCTATCGGCGACAAAGAGCGCTTATTCGGCTATCTGGAAGGTGCTGGTAAGATCATATTGCCAGAGCCAAAAGCCCTGTTAACCAAGGCTTCGAAAATGCCGGGACTGGATGGTCAGAAAATGTCCAAATCATATCGAAACACGATTGCCTTACGTGATTCGACAGATGATATTGAGAAAAAAATGCGCACCATGCCGACCGATCCCGCGCGGGTTCGTCGTACCGATCCGGGTGACCCAAAAAATTGTCCGGTCTGGCAGTTTCATGAAGTTTATTCCGATGAGCAAACCTGCGAGTGGGTACAGGAAGGCTGTAAGAGTGCCGGTATCGGCTGTGTTGAGTGCAAACAGCCGGTGATTGATGCGGTGATTGCTGAGTTAAAACCCATTCAGGAACGTGCTAAAGAATATATTGATGACCCCAGTGCGGTTAAAGCTATTGTTGATGAAGGCTGTGAAGCAGCCCGTGACGTGGCTCGTGATACGCTGGAAGAAGTACGTAAAGCGATGGGGCTGGGATAAAGTCATTGATCACCGACGAAAATAAGCGCCAGACGATTGTTCAGCCGCAACAAGGCGAAATGCCATTTGCTCTGGTGCAGGGCGAGCCACTCACGGTATTACCGAAAGATCTGTATATTCCGCCGGATGCGCTGGAGATCTTTCTCGAAGCCTTTGAAGGGCCGCTGGATCTGTTGTTGTATCTGATTAAACGACAGAATATGGATGTATTGACTGTCTCTATCTCAGAGATAACAGAGCAATACATGCAATATATTCACCTGATGACCGAGATCAGGCTGGAATTAGCGGCTGAATATTTAGTCATGGCTGCGATGCTGGCTGAAATCAAATCGCGGATGTTATTGCCACGGGTAGAAGAAACCGAAGACGAAGAAGACCCCAGAGCCGAGCTGGTTCGGCGTTTGCAGGAATATGAGCGTTTTCGAAGTGCCGCTGAAAATATCGACAAGCTGCCTCGTATGGAGCGCGATACCTTCGAAATCAATATCGAATTACCGGACTTGAAGCAGGATAAGCCGCTACCGGATATTGATCTGCGTGAATTGCTATTAGCGTTTCAGGATGTGTTAAAACGGGCTGAAATCAGTTCACATCATCATATTTCTCGTGAACCGATTTCTGTGCGCGAACGGATGACGATCGTTTTGTCGAAATTATCCAGCAGCGAGTTCATCGCGTATACCAGCTTATTCAATGTTCAGGAGGGTAGGCGTGGACTGGTTGTTACCTTCTTGGCAATTCTGGAGCTGGTAAAGGAACAGTTGATTGATATGGTTCAAGCTGAACCCTACGCGCCGATACATGTTAAAGCCGTTGCAAATAGTCATAATCAAACTGAGATTGAAGAAGAGGAAAGTGATGCCGAATCGATGGATGATTCTTTTGAATCTGATGATACTTCGAGTCCATCCTCATAACAGGTAATACAATGGATAAAATCAAATTAAAAAATGTTGTAGAAGCTATTTTGCTGGCTTCTGACCGGATACTGAGTCTGAGTCACCTTGAAAAAATGTTGAGCGAGCGATCAACTGAGCAAAAAGCCGATAGTAGTGAGCCTCAAGCGGCTGTTAATGTGGCAGCCAATGATACGGTGCATACGGCAGATCAGGCTGCGGCGCCGGAAACTGTCGCTGATGACAACGCTGAAAGCATAGCGGATACAAAAGATCAGTCACAGGAAACGCCAGAGTCAGTTAACCTGAAACGTGCCATCGTAGACGTTATTAGCAGTTTGCAACAGGATTACAGCGGGCGCGCAATGGAGCTGAAAGAAGTGGCTTCTGGTTACCGTTTTCAGGTGCGACAGGGTTATGCTGATTATGTCGGCAAACTGTGGGAAGAAAAGCCTTCAAAGTATTCGCGTGCTTTGCTGGAAACGCTGGTTTTGATTGCTTATCGTCAGCCGATAACACGGGGTGAGATTGAGGCGATTCGGGGTGTCAGTGTCAGCAGCCATATCATAAAGACTCTGGTAGAGCGGGAGTGGGTTCGGGTTGTCGGTCACCGTGATGTACCGGGGAAGCCGGCTATTTATGGATCAACCCGGGAGTTTCTCGATTACTTCAATCTGACATCTCTGGATCAGTTACCGTCTTTGGCTGAAATAAAAGATTTAGATAAGATAGCGCCTGAACTGGCTTTGGAGCAAAAAACCGAAGAATTAGCGACCGCCATAATTAACGAGCAAGTCATCACTGATGATGAGAACTCGTCAGAAAGCGGCAAGTCTAGTAATTTTGATAGTCCGCGAAAGATTAAAGTCAGGCGAATGCGACGAATCCGGCGTGTTGCTTTGCAAAAGAATAAAAATGCATAAGTGGCGAGAGTAACATTCGCGAAGTCAACCACTAGTCAGAAAATAAGCTACGAAAGCGCTGAAATCAGTTAGAATGAACTCGTTCTGGTTGTTTTTTGAGCAATCAGAGGCTATAAAGCAAGTAATAACGTCATTTCTGGAGTCAATATGGGTATTTTGGCGGTACAAAACAGCGCAGTTATGGGTATTCAGCAAGGTCTCAATAACCTGCGTCGTAATGCGTCTGAGATTGCCGGTGCTGACCAGCTTAATCAGGCCGGTAAAGAAACAGACCTGGCAGGCTCTCTGGTTGGCTTAAAACAAAGCGAAGTTCAGGTACAGGCTAATGCCAAAGTGGTTTCGGCCGTTAGTGAAACGGTGGGAACATTGCTGGACACAGAAGCCTAACGCAACTCCGTTTAAACCTTTGAGTTCTGAATGGTGGAAATTTCTACACACAAAATAACCGGTCCGATTCGAGGCGCGTCGAGCTCAGCGCGCACCGATTCGTCTGAATCAAAATCAGTCAGTTCTTCCGAAGCGTCTGCTTCAACCTCCTCATACCAGCAAAAATCAGATGCTACACCAGAAACTGCAGCGGCTGAGAAAAGGCAGCAGCAGACTCAGCAAGCAGAAGCAAAACAGCTACAAAAACTACAAAGTCGCGACCGGGAAGTACGGGCGCATGAACAGGCTCATATCGCGGCCGGTGGAAAGCATGTTACCAGTGGTGCCAGTTTTTCCTATCAACGTGGGTCAGATGGCCGTTTATACGCTGTCGGTGGAGAGGTTTCGATCAGCACTTCGGCGGTGCCATCAGATCCCAGAGCAACACTGGCAAAGGCAGAAGTTGTCAGGCGAGCGGCATTAGCACCAGCCGAGCCATCAACGCAGGATTTACGCGTAGCCTCAGATGCAACACGCATGGCTTCTAAAGCCAGGGTTGATATAGCTATTCAGCAAAGAGAGTTGCAACAGATGCAGGCACAAGCAGGCAAAAATAAAGCGGCGGGTGAGAAGAACGAACAGGCTGATACAGAAACACTGAATACACAGGCCGAGGCGGCTGCGGCGGGTTACTCAAGCACTAGTCTGGCTTCACCAGCTCAAGACGTTTTTGATATAGTGGCCTAGTGCTCAGATTCAAATTTACCGGCTAGTTTTTCATTGTCGCCGCGACTTCATAGCTGTCATCGTCAGTTAAGTGGCAGCGTATCACTTCGATAGTTGCATGCAGAGGCGGGGTTAAATTGCTGCCGGCTTTAACAATAATATTCATTTCTGTGCCGATATTAACGGCATGGGCTATCTGAAATAAAATGCCGTCACCACTGATATTTTTTACATGGCCGGTACGTATTTCGTCATTTCCGGTTTCGCTGTACTCTAGCTGACATTCAACAGGCATACGAAAAAAACTGCGTTTTTCAGAAAAGTCGTGAGCCATTAATTCCCCCAAATGTACTGAATAATTTCTTATGCGGGTTACTATATATACGTGAATATGCTTATAAATCAATCATTAAATGGCCTAAAGTCATTAAACGTCTTATTTCTCTAATAAGCGGGGGATCAGCATTGCAAGATTGCAGGGCGCTGTGCGTAAATCTAACTGTTCTTTAATTATATTGTCCCAAGCTGTGCGGCAGGCACCAGATGAGCCGGGTAAACAGAACAGATAGGTGCCATTGGCAACACCTGCGATGGCGCGAGACTGCAATGCCGAGGTTTTGATATCGTTGTACGAGAGCATCCGAAACATTTCGCCAAAGCCTTCAATTTCCTTATCAAGCAAGGGCTTTATTGCCTCCGGTGTTCCGTCTCTGCCGGTGACGCCGGTTCCGCCGGTGCTGACCACCGCGTGAATCGTGGGATTGGCTATCCAGTCTGAAATCACAGCACGGATCTGGTAGATATCATCAGCCACTATGTGTTTGTTAATAACTTGGTGTCCAGCGGATTTAGCGCGCTCGACAAGGATATTGCCGGATGTGTCATCTGCCGCTGTACGGCTGTCTGAAATAGTTAAAACACATATATTTAAAGAAATAAACTCTCGATTGTCAGACATATCTGATACCTGTTAATAAATCAGTTAAAATAGCTGGAATATTTGTTAAAAACTTATCTTCTATTATACAGCGCTAACGCGCCTTCAGGTATTGACGTTTTATGGAAACAGAAAGAATTCAAAAAGCTCTGTCTCGTATGGGGCTGGGCTCACGAAGAGAAGTTGAACGATGGGTTGAAGAAGGCCTTATTCGTGTTAATGGCAATGTGGCAACACCGGGACAGGCAGTAAAAGCCGGTGATAAAATCAGTTATAAAAACAGAAAGCTGGAAATTAAACCGGCTGAAATGCTGCGTACCCGTGTTCTGGCCTATCATAAGCCCGAAGGAGAGGTGACAACTCGTAAAGATGAAGAAGGGCGCAAGACAGTTTTCGAGTCGCTACCGAGACTACAATCGGCACGCTGGGTCGCAATCGGCCGGCTGGACTTGAATACAACCGGCCTGTTGTTGTTCACCAATGATGGTGAGCTGGCGAATCGTCTGATGCATCCGTCACATGAAATTGAGCGTGAATATGCAGTACGAATTTTGGGTGAAGTCAGTAATGAAGTTCTTAAAGAACTGCACGACGGTGTTTTGCTGGAAGATGGCATGGCTCACTTTGATAAAATCATTGATGCTGGTGGGCAGGGTGCGAATCATTGGTACCACGTTATCTTACGTGAAGGCCGGACCCGTGAAGTACGACGCCTATGGGAGCATTTTGGGTTTAAGGTGAGTCGGCTTATCCGTGTGCGTTATGGTGATATTGAGCTATCCCGTGCAATACGTCAGGGTAATTTTAAAGAGCTGAGTGACAGCGATGTGACTAAACTGGCGGCTACTGTCGGTTTAACACGTATTAATAAAGGCAAAATTGAAGAAAGTCGTCGTCAGAAATATACCTCGGCTAGTAAGAAAAAAAATCTGGGTTCTTTTGCAAAAAAGAATCGCAGCTAAGCGATTATCAGACGGAGAAAAGAATAATGAAATTGTATTACTGGCTGGGTCTGTGTCTTTTTCTATTGGCGAGTCCGGTATTTGCAAAAGAACCGGGTGAGCTAGCCGAAGGAATGGTTAACCCAGGTTTTCATGAAAAGCCGGAATGGTTTAAAAACTCATTTCTTGATCTCAATGAAGATATTGCAGAAGCCAGAGAATCCGGTAAAAAACTGATTGTTTTCTTTTATCAGGACGGTTGTCCGTACTGTAAAAAAATACTGGATGATAATTTTTCACAAAAAGACATTGCAGATAAAACCAGAAAACATTTTGATCTGGTTGCTGTGAATATGTGGGGAGATAATGAGCTGGTTTTCAGAAAAAATACATTTACTGAAAAGTCATTTTCTGAAGTCGCAAAAGTAATGTATACACCGACGATACTGTTTTTTGATGAAAAAAGTAATATTGTTTTACGAATGAATGGGTATTATCAGCCCGGAAAATTTGAAGCGGCACTGGATTATGTGCGGCTTAATAAATTCACATATCAGAAATTCAGTGAATATATGGCAGAAGTGACGCCGGTTAAATCAGCCGGAAAACTGCATAAGTCGCTGGAGACTGTTGATCAACCATATCAGTTCAGACAGGCATTAAAAAAAGGCAAGCCATTAGTCGTCATGTTTGAGCAGAAACAGTGCCCTGCCTGTGATGAGCTGCATCTGGATACGCTAATGCGTGATCAGAGCAAAAAACTGCTGAAACCTTTTGAAATTGCTGTTGTGGATATGTGGAGTGATGAATCCATTATCAAGCCTGATGGTGGCAGAAGTAAAATGTCATCCTGGGCTAAAGAGCTGGATATTCAGTATGCACCTAGTCTGGTTTTTTTTGATCGTGATGGGAAAGATGTTTTTCGTATAGAAGGTTATTTGAAGTCTTTTCATGTGCAGTCTGTGCTCGATTATGTCGCGCAACAGGCTTATATAAAACACAGTAACTTTCAGCGCTGGATAGATCAGCGAGCACACAGGCTACGGGATCAGGGAATAGAAGTGGATTTGATGAAGTGATTTTTCCGACACGTAATGATTTATGACAGCTTATTGAGCATCAAAAGTAATCAGCTGTGACGTATTTTGTGTTACTGGTTAGATAAAGATAAAGCAGAATTCCTAATTCCCATATAGAGATCTGGGTTAGGTAAGGGCGCTTGTAAAAGAGGCCAGAACAGGAAAAGCACGGGGTGCGCCTTTCCTGTTCTGAAGAACGTATGTCAGTACGTAAATCAAGCATAAACTCTCTAATCGTTATAGGGAATGTGACACAGTGTCGCGTGACAAATTGTCGCACCCTGCGCAAGTCTGGCTATGCTAGACTTGGCAGATGAAAGAAACAGCTAACTATTTCCATTTAAAACGTTTGTTTGTATTGAGAAATCTCGCTATTGCTGGGCAGTTTAGTGCGCTTCTGGTCGTTTTGTTGTGGCTAAAAATTGACCTTCCTGTGTTGCCGATCAGTCTTATAATTTTTCAGATTATTTTGTTTAATGCCTTTGTCTGGATGCGCCTTCGGCAGCCTAAGCGTGTGACTGAAAATGAAATATTCATTCATCTGGCTTTTGACCTGCTGGCTCTTGCTTTGTTGTTGTATTTTACCGGCGGAGCAACAAACCCGTTTGTGATGTTGTTTCTGTTTCCTTTAACCATAACGGTAACAATATTACCGGTTCGTTATGCGTGGTGGTTGGCTGTGCTGGCAGTGATCTGTTATAGCTTGCTGATGTTTAATTATCAGGCCTTACCGATGATGCACAATATGGGGCATGAAATGAATCATGCTGCAGCGCAGGCAGTGAATCCTGGTATGCATGGTCAGTTACTGAGCTCTGAATATGATCTGCACTTAATGGGGATGTGGCTGGCCTTTATTCTGAATGCAGGTCTGATTACTTATTATGTTTATGGTATGAGCAATACACTGCGTTTACAAAACAAGCAGCTGGCACATGCCCGCGAACAGTCTATAAGAGATGAGCAGCTGGTAATATTAGGAACACTGGCTGCGAGCACAGCGCATGAACTGGGTACTCCATTGGGGACAATGTCCTTACTAGTGAGTGAGCTTGAGGCAGAAATCGATGATGAAAACCGGCAGGTGCATAAGGATCTTGAAAATTTAAAATCACAGATTGGTCGGTGCAAGACATCATTGTCAGATTTGTCGGCATCTGTTGGTATGTCTTCTGA
This sequence comes from Gammaproteobacteria bacterium, assembly GCA_029881795.1. GTDB lineage: Bacteria > Pseudomonadota > Gammaproteobacteria > SZUA-229 > SZUA-229 > JAUVDT01. The sequence continues at coordinate 41,681 of JAOULX010000004.1, read as the reverse complement.
TTTGTATGGCAGCAATATTGAAAACGCGGTGGATTATTTTGCGCGTTTGAAAGATGAAATTGCTTTGATCAGACCGGAAGCAAATGTGCTTTACGCATGGGATGCTGTCGATCCGCTTAGCAGGATTGTTACGAGCCGGACGATGAGTCTTGCACTGATTAACATCATTGAAAATGCGATCGATGTTTCCCCTGATTTTGTAAAATGGATACTGAGTTCTGATCAGTACAGTCTTTCAGTTGAAATACTGGATCATGGCCCTGGCTTGTCTGAGAAAGCGTTGCAGACGATTGGCAAGCAACCTTACAGTGAAAAAGAGCTGGGTCTGGGATTAGGTTTATATTTAGCTTATGCTGCAATAAGAAGGCAGGGAGGGCAAATCACGCAAAGTAACCGGCAAACTAAAGGCAGCCGAACCTTGATTAGTATACCGTTAGAGCAAGTAATTTAGTCTATGAATACTGGCGTCGTTAATAAAGAATTATTATTAGTTGATGATGATCTGGCATTTTGTGAGGTTCTATCCAGGGCATTACAAAGACATGGCTATAATGTGTGTGCAGTGCAGTCAGTAGCTGAGGGTCGAAAGGTAGCCGAACAACAGGCTTTTGGCTGTGCCGTGGTTGATCTCCGTATTGGTCAGGATTCGGGGTTGAGTATGGTAGAAATACTGGTTACTTTACAGCCTGATATCAGCATTGTTGTTTTAACCGGTTATGCGAGTATTGCAACTGCTGTTGAGGCGATAAAGCTGGGTGCGAGTCAGTACCTAACAAAGCCGGCTGAGGTAGAAGATATTATCGATGCCTTTGATAAAATACCAGGCGATGTTAATGTCGAAGCCGCAGCTAACCCGATGTCAATAAAACGTCTTGAATGGGAACACCTGCAAAAAGTATTGCACGAGCATGACGGTAATATTTCTGCCGCTGCAAGAGCGATGAATATGCACCGGCGCACATTGCAAAGAAAACTTCAGAAGAAACCTGTAAAACACTGACTATCGTGTTTATTTTATATCCAGTTTTTCCAGTGTATTCAATCATTTTATTTAAATAACTTGTCAAAAAAGCGGCAATCAGCTATAGATTACCTGATAGTTCTTTTTTTATATAATAAAAGCATATAAATATAAAATAATAAGCTTATCAGTAGCCATGTCAGTACGCTCTCTGCTAAGTAAATAATAAATTAGACTTTCCTAAATTGGCGGCATTTAAATTAATAGCTTTATGTTAAATACTCCAGCGGGCATTTATTTGTGCAGAAATAATAATGATAAAAGAAAAATCTGATTTACTGCAAATTATTGAAGATCAGGCAAAAGCAATCAAACGCCTGAGTCAGGATGCTTCAGATCTTGAGATTGCGTTGATGACAGCGATCGAGCATGGCGACTCAATAGAGGAGCAGCTATTGTTGGTTAACGATTCGCTGGAGCGTGAAGCCAACGAGCGCAGGAAAGCTGAAAACCGCCTTCAAAATCTAATCTCTGCATTAACCCAGCAAAAAGATGATCTTGAGGTGCTGGTCGAAACCATTACTTCTCATGGTGATGATTTGCAATATGAATGGCTCGAACGTTTGGGGGTAGCAGAAGAAGAAGCCTTAACGGATGGCTTAACCCAAGTATCAAACAGGCGGCATTTTGATCATTACCTTGCCAGTGAATGGAGCCGGGCTTTACGACACCATTCGAAATTCTCAATTATCATGATAGATATCGATTATTTCAAACTCTTTAATGATGAATACGGCCACCAGATAGGTGACGACTGTATTAAACGTATTGCTGAGCAGGGGAAAAAAATATCGGTAAGAAGTACCGATTTATTTGCCCGTTATGGTGGTGAAGAGTTTGCAATTGTTCTGCCTGATACCGATTACGATGGGGCAATGAAAATTGCATCAGACTTGCGTCTGGCTGTTAAGCAGCTCGATATTCCGCATAATAAATCAAAAATCAGTGACACTGTCAGTGTCAGTATCGGCGTTGCCAGCTGCACCGTTATTACTGGTGCAGAAGAATCCTGTCTTTTACAACAGGCAGATAATATGCTTTATAAAGCCAAAGAAAAAGGCAGAAATCAAGTTGTCGGATTTAATAATGAAACCGAAAATAAAAGTAATTGCAGAGGGCCTGCTGAATGAGTGAGCGATACGGTTGTTTTAATGAAATTGATCCAAATAACTATTGTGAACATATGTGTCTTAGCTTTAAGCCAAGTTCAGTACCTATTAAACAGAGATGGAGAAACAATGGTCTCTCGGCAGATTTTTTGGGAGACTATCTGACCACCTTTTTTCCAAAAGATAATGAGCAGCCTGATTCGGCTAAAAAACAAGCGATAGTTCGTGATGCGGCAACCTATATAGCCAATGAGTTACTAGAAAATGCAATGAAATATTGTGATGAAAACGGCAATATACCCAATAGCATTGATCTAACCTTATTACCTGACCAGTTAATTTTTACTGAAATTAATGGCATCAGTGCAGGCCAAAAAACTGAGTTTAAGGCCTTTATTAAGGAGCTTGAAAGCAGTGACCCAGATGAATTGTTTATGAAACGGCTCGAAGCCAGTGCGGAGTCTGACTCGGCGTCGGGTCTGGGGTATTTAACAATGATTAATGATTATCAGGCAGAATTGGGCTGGCAGTTCGATGATATTAATGATGCCTGTAAAGTGACCACTCAAGTCGTGATAAAGATCTAATACGAGAGATATGATGATTAAAATTGAAGATGATAATTACCAGGTAGAATATCAACCAGCTGATAGCGTAGTTAGATTTACAGGTACTTTGCGACTAGGTGGTTTGTCTGAGTATGCGCCTATTGCCGATTGCCTTACGCAAGCTGTCACTGAGTCAGATGCGTTGACACTGTCGCTTAAAGAACTGGAGTTTTTAAACAGTTCAGGTATTGCCATGTTTTCTAAGTTTGTTATCAATGCACGTAACAAAGCCGAGTTTAAACTGGTTGTTGTCGGTTCGCAGAGTGTTCCTTGGCAGACAAAATCACTGAATAATTTAAAAAGACTAATGCCTGCAATGGAATTGATTCTGGAATAAAAAAATTGAATAAAAAGGATCATATAGTTGGTCGACAAATCACATTGGTGATCGTCGGATTTGTACTAACCTTTTCGATACTTGGTGTTGCGGTCAAGGTAGTGCTTAATAATCAGGAGGAAAATTATAAAAAACTGGATTATCTGGTTAATCAAAGCAATGCAAAATCCGAAAGTATGACAGAGCTCAGTGATTCTATAAGGGATCGCATGTTAATTGTTTACGACATCCTCAATTCTGAAGATGCCTTTGAAATTGATGAAATGAATATGGGGCTTTCTAAAAAAGCAACGGATTTCATCAACGCCCGTGAAAAACTAATGTCACTGGATCTGACTAAAACACAGATCGATGAACTTGTTGATCAGAGGAAAATACTCAAACAGGCGCAGCTTCTGCTTGCTCAGATTGTCGAAAATGCGATCGATGAGACAGGTAATAATCAGATTGAACTCATCAGTAAAGCCAGAGAAGTTAATGCCGGCGTGCTCGAGCGATTAAATAAATTGCGTAAAATGCAGTCTAAACTATCACGGCATGAATTGCTGGATGCGCGAACTTCCTATGAAGAGACAAGAAGTCAGATGGTGGTGCTGGGTTTATTTGGTCTGGCATTCAGCCTGATGATTGTATATTTTGTGATTCGTCAGATAAGAAACCAGGGTATTAAATTAACTGTTCTTATGCAGCAGCTTGAAGAAGTAAATCAAACGCTTGAGCAACGGGTAGAAAAACGTACTAAAGAACTTTTTCATACGCGTGAAGAAAATATGCGGATGGGAGCGGAGCTTGACGTCAGTAGGCAGCTACAGAAAGTTATTCTGCCAACTCAGCAAGAAATTTCCACTATTGACGGGCTTGAAATCGCTGCTTTTATGCAGCCTGCCGATGAAATAGGCGGTGATTATTATGAGGTGCTTAAACATGATAGTGGTGCGTTAGTTGGTATTGGTGACGTCACTGGGCATGGCCTGGAAAGCGGTATGGTAATGTTGATGATTCAAAGTATCATCCGGTCTCAGCTAAGCGCATCGAGTTATGATCTGATCGAAATGCTGAAAGTTGCCAATATAACGATTTACAACAATGTAGACAGAATGAATTCTGAAAAGAATCTGACCCTGATGCTGCTTGATTATAAAAATTTTGGTTTGTCCGCCGCCGCAGCGGACAGGCCGTCTGCTGAAATGACTCTGGCAGGTCAGCATGAATCTGTGATCATTATAAGAAATAACGGTGAAGTTGAAGAAATTGATACTGATGAACTGGGTTTTCCAATTGGTCTTGTCAGTGATGCCAATGATTTTTTCCATAGTAAAAAAATATCACTGTATCAGGGTGATCTGGTTGCTTTGTATACGGATGGTATCACCGAGGCTGCAAATACAGCACATGAATTATATGGAACAGAGCGATTGTGTAAAATACTGCAGGCTAATTACCTTAAGCTCCCGGAAGACATTAAAGATCTGATTATCAAAGATGTCAAACAGCATATTGGCAAGCAAAAAATCTTTGATGACCTAACCCTGCTTGTTATGAAGCAACTCTGATTTTATACACACTTATTACCCTAGTTTATTTATATTAAAATCTGTCTGATCAAGCAATGGCGGACACATGTGTTATCGGTGTTGTAAAGTGTTGTGTGTGTTATTTTTATAAGCAATATTTCTGCTGCCAATTTTATTTGTTGTTTTTGTGAATGATGATGATAATGCGATTGCCCGGGTAAATAAGGTCAGGGTTTTTTATTCTGCTGAGCTTTGCGATTTGTTTATATTTGAACGGGTCATGTATATATCGCTTTGCTATATGCCATAGCGTGTCACCTTTAACGACCACATGAGTAATTTTTTCAGGTTTTGTTGCGGAAGTTTTGTTATTTGAAATTCTGTTTTTACTGGCTGCGTGTTGTGTTTTATTGTTGCTATCAGGATTTTTGGCTGTGCTTAGCGCTTGGGGGGTGAGTGCATTGGGTTTTGTGTTTGTGCTGACTGAGTTAAGTCGAGCTTCGCTGTCGTCTAAAGTGATAACGATTGTATCTTTTTGTTTGCTGATTTGAAGGCCTGAATCAGTAAATACTATCTCTTGTGTATCGCTGGCACTTTGTTTTGGTTCAGGTGGTGTTTCTGTTGTTAGTGTCATAGTTGCTGTGTTATCGACACTATCAGGTGTAACGTGATCATTTAAATCTGATTCATTATTTACTATATCGAGTGCTAGTTGCGATGGTCTGCTCGGTGCCACTGGTGACGGTTGAGAACCAGAGCTGGATTTTTTGAAATCAATAAATGGCACGGTAATAGCTGCAGTTATTACGGCTAAAAGAAACATGCTGGCGTAAAATTTATTGGAAGCTTGTTTCGCCTGGCGGACTGTATGTTCTGATTTTTCTGCGCCGGTCACGGATTCAGCTGGAACTGTTTTTGCAGTGGCTGGTTTCTGTAACGGGTCTGGCTTGATACTGGTTTTTATGTCACTTGTATTTGAGTATAAATGAGCTGCTGGATTGACGGCCGTGGTTGGGGTGATATTTTTCTTTGCCGCCGTGTTTGTTGCTGTGCGCGGCTGAGTAATTGTTTGAGCCGGGCTGTGACTTTCCGCTGCTGAAGCAGGTTTTATAACTGACTCAGCCCTGCTAGTGCTAGTGCTAGTGCTAGTGCTAGTGCTAGTGCTGGTGCTGGTGCTGGTGCTGGTGCTGGTGCTGGTGCTAGCAGCGCTGGCTGTAAATGAAGGTGTGGTTGCAGGTGTTGGTGCAGGTTTTTTATCCGCATGCGGAGTGACTGCAGTGCCTACAGCAGTATGCTGATGGTTAGGTGCCACAACAGATTGAGGTCTAACAGCTTGCGGTGATTTGTCTGAGGTATGGCTTGTCGTTTGAGCGATTTGTTCGTGCTGGCTGCCCAATGTTGCTGTCTTTTTGTTGGTGGGGATGGTATTAGAATCGATCTCAGTGGCAGAATTCTGCTCAGGTTCAGGTGCTATGAATTGTTTGATAAATAATTGCGTCTGCGTGCTGACGTTGGCATGCGCCAGTTTGTCAAAGTCGGTTTTGAGGATTAGTTGCTCTTTATAAAGCAGGATGCCGTCAAAAATATCTTTTGGACATTCTGCCGGCAGTGCTTGCCAGCGAGCCTTATCGGAAGAAATAATTTCCTGGATGTTGTCGACCCAGAAGCCAAATTGTTGTTGATGCATATTGGCAATCAGAATCTTACCGCGTTGTCCGGTCGATAAGCTGAATTTTGAACGAACATCATAAACAGCCACTGTTTTTTTCATATGGCTGAATAAACCAGGGCGCAGTGCATTACTGCCGGGTATCGCTGTGATATGGTCCGGTGGTTCGATTACCACCTGGACAGAGTTAGAATCGACGCAGCAGGGTACCGGGCCGATTTTAAAAATAATGAGATTAATAGTTGTTTGCGTCATTTATGCTTTTAACCCGTATTATTGTTTTTAGGCATATCGCGCCGTTTTTACGGGATCCTGAGTAAAATATAGCGGTAATCATAGTAAAAGGCATGATAAAAGCCAAAAACCAGTGATTTAGCTTGCTTGTGGGGGCGTAGCTAATTAGAATACGCGGCTTGTAATTTTTACTCCTTGCTTCACTGGCCTGATTACAGGTGCAGGGGGCATCTAACCGTAAGGAGCATGTAAATGCGTCATTATGAAGTAGTATTTCTGGTTCATCCAGACCAAAGCGATCAAGTTAACGCTATGATCGATCGTTATCGCAGCATGATCGAGTCTTTTGGTGGAAATATCCATCGTCTAGAAGACTGGGGTCGTCGCCAGTTAGCGTATCCCATCAACAAAATCCACAAAGCACATTATATTTTAATGAATGTAGAGTGCAATGGCGAAGCTCTGTCTGAGCTTGAGTCGGCTTTCAAATTCAATGATGCTGTATTGCGTAATTTAATTATCAAACGCAAAGAAGCGATTACTGAAGCATCATTATTGATGAAAGAGAAAGACGAAGAGAAGAAAACTGAGCGCGCAGCACCTGTAGATGATGAAGAACAGGATGATGACGATGATCTTGATGAAGCAGCGGATGATAAAGCTGCTGCAGCCGAGTAATTCATATAATTATTGTTGATACCGGTTTGATTGATCAGGCTGGTAAATGAGGAATACAAACATGGCATTTTTCCGTCGTAAAAAATTCTGCCGCTTTAGCGGTGATAGCAGTAACATTATCGATTATAAAGATCTGGACTTGTTAAAAAACTATGTCAGCGAAGCCGGTAAAATTGTACCGAGTCGTGTGACAGGCACCGGTGCTAAATATCAGCGTCAGTTATCAACGGCGATTAAACGCGCTCGTTATCTGGCGTTAATTCCTTATACAGATCGCCACTGATAAGGGGCTGAGCTGAGCATGGTACTGGCTCGATTTATCCTTCGGGGGCCGAGCCAGGCGGCTCTGGTGATGGCTAGCAGTGCGCTGCTTTCCATCATATTAATGCCGTTTTCCTGGATCAGTGCAGCGGCACTTATCTTGGTGGTGTTGCATCAGGACAAAGAAGCTGCATTCAAAGTAACAGCGATCGCCGCTCTGGCAGTACTGGTGATGAGTTGGGTTATATTCGGCGCACCTGTACTGGCTGCCGGTTACCTGCTGTTTTTGTGGTTGCCTGCCGGTCTTATTGCTTATGTATTAAGGCAAAGTGTTTCGTTAACACTGAGCCTGCAGTTATTAACTGTTTTAGGTTTGCTGATAGTAACGGGCTTATACCTATTGTTTCCCTCTATGGGGGAAACTTGGCGTGAGGCCTTTGAGCAGATTTTAAAACCGGCTTTAGAGCAGTCGGGTACACGGGTTGACCCACAGAAACTGGAAAACTTGTTACAGCTGTTTTCACATGCGGTGATTGGTTTGCTGTCAATAGTAGTGATATTCAATATCCTGATAGGTTTATTGATAGCACGCTGGTGGCAGGCTGGTCTGTTTAACCCAGGTGGTTTGGCTCGTGAATTTAACGAGCTGCGCCTTGGTAAAGTGTTTGCATCAGCTGCGCTGTTATTTTTAGTTGCTAATACCTTTGTTGATAACGACTGGGTACTGGGGTCAATGCTAGTGATGCTGACAATGACACTTGTACAGGGCACGGCTATCATGCACGGTGTTATTGCCAAAAAGCAGTTGTCCAGAGGCTGGATGTTCGGTTTTTATATTTTGCTATTACTGATCCCGCAAGTGACGGTCATTTTAGCAGTACTGGGTTTGTTAGATGCCTGGGTTGATGTCAGAAAATTGATATCGCCGGCAACACAATCGTAAATTAAAGTTTCTTTTCAGTCTGATGATCAGGCTGAAAAATAAAATAGAGGGTATAAGTGATGGAAGTCATATTACTTGAAAAAGTGGATCGTTTAGGTACTCTGGGCGATAAAGTAAACGTAAAGTCTGGATTTGCGCGTAACTTCTTGTTACCACAAGGCAAAGCAACATCAGCAACAGCTGAAAATTTAGAGGCTTTTGAAGCACGTCGTGCTGAGCTTGAAAAACAGGCGGCTGATGCCTTGGCTGCGGCTGAAGCACGTAAAGCCAAGCTGGACGGTATGGAAGTTACCATTACCGTTCGCGCCGGTAACGAAGGCAAATTATTCGGTTCTGTTGGCCCGGTTGATCTGGCTGAGCACGTGACTGCCCTAGGTACTGAGTTGGCTAAGCGTGAAATCCGTATGCCTCATGGTGCGATTCGTCAGGCCGGTGAATACGATATTGCGGTCCACCTGTTAACTGATGTTGATGCTACTCTAAAACTGACTGTTATAGGCCAGGAAGAAGAGTAATTCATCAGCCGGCCAGAATATGCCCGGCTGATGAATACTGAAAACAAAAGCCTGTCCGGGTCATTCCGGGCAGGCTTTTGTGTGTTCGTTGTCTTATATTTAAACAATAAATGAATATTTGTCTCTAGTAACCTCGCTAATTCCTGCTGTTCTATATTTTCTTGATATATTGACAGTGATTCATTGCTAGAGAACAGGGCGTATGTTTTAATTTCTATATGGCAGAAATGATATCTTATTCAGGCGACACAGAAGTTAGTCAGCTAAAAGTCCCACCGCATTCAATAGAAGCAGAACAGGCCGTTTTAGGCGGCTTGATGCTGGATAACAGAGCGTGGGAGAAAATCGCGGACAGAGTCAGCGATGGTGACTTTTATCGGCATGATCATCGATTAATTTTTCGGGCGATTCAGCAGCTAGAAGCCAAAGACGTGCCCAATGATGCGGTCACCTTGTCACAGCATTTGCAGTCAACAGATGAGCTTGAACAGGCTGGTGGTCTGTCATATCTGGGGCGACTGGCAAAAGAAACCCCAACGGCCGCCAATATAAAAGCCTATGCTGATATCGTGCGCGAGAAATCCATCTTACGTCAGCTCGCAGCGGTCGGTATTGAAATTGCCGACAGTGCCTATAATCAGGAAGGGCGTGACAGCCGTGATTTGCTTGATTCAGCGGAGCGAAGTGTCTTTAAAATAGCGGAACAAGGTGCCAGAAACCAGAAAGGTTTTGTCGGCATGAATGCGCTGTTAAAAAATACCGTCGATCAGATTGATCAGCTCTACCAGAATGAAGGTGCAATTACCGGTATTGCCACGGGTTTTGATAAGTTTGATGAAATGACATCGGGCTTGCAAGCTGGCGAGCTGATTATTGTTGCAGGGCGCCCATCGATGGGTAAAACCACATTCGCGATGAATCTGGCCGAAAATGCAGCGATTGGTAACGGTAAAACCGTCGCGGTATTCAGTATGGAAATGCCAGGCGAGTCACTTTCGATGCGTATGATTTCGTCGCTCGGACGTATTGATCAGCATAATTTGCGCACCGGCCAGATCAAAGATGATGACTGGGCCAGAATCACATCCACAGTCAGTATGTTATCGCAGACCAAGGTTTTTGTTGATGATACCGCTGCCTTGTCGCCTTCAGAATTACGCGCCCGTGCCCGACGTTTAAAAAGAGAACATGGTCTGGACTTGATTGTGATTGATTATCTACAGTTAATGCAGGGCAGTGCAAAGTCAGCGTCAGAAAACAGAACCGCTGAAGTATCGGAAATTTCACGCTCCTTAAAGGCGCTGGCAAAAGAGCTGGAAGTACCTGTCATTGCATTGTCTCAGTTAAACCGAAGTCTGGAGCAGCGGCCGAATAAACGCCCGGTTATGTCAGATTTACGTGAGTCGGGTGCGATTGAGCAGGATGCCGATTTAATCATCTTCATTTATCGTGATGAAGTGTATAACGAAGACAGTGAACAAAAAGGCACTGCCGAAATTATCATCGCGAAACAAAGAAATGGTCCGATCGGTACCTGTCGTTTAACATTCCTTGGTAAATACACGCGTTTTGAAAATCATATGCCCGAAGTTTATGACGGTGATGGGTTTTAATGCAACGCAGTGCGCGGCTTAAAATAGATTTTGATGCATTAACGCATAACCTTTCAATAGTGCGTCAGTATTCAGCTGATGCCAATATTATTGCAGTGATCAAAGCCAATGCCTATGGCCATGGCATGCTTGCGGTTGCCCGGCATCTGCAGAGCAGGGTTGACGCGCTGGCGGTGGCCTGCATTGAAGAGGCTCTGGTTTTAAGAGCTGATGGCATTAATGCGGCTATTATGGTTTTACAGGGGTTTCAGAATCAGTATCAATTACAACAATGCCTGGATTTTGATCTGCAACCGGTCTGTCATCAACAGTGGCAAATTCAGCTGTTGTCACAGGCCGATTCTGCACAGCGTATTAATTGCTGGTTAAAAATCGATACCGGTATGCATCGGCTGGGTATCGCGCCGGAGCAGGCGCTGTTGGCAGCTCAACAGTTGAATGATGCGCCCGTAGTCGCGCAGCTGCGGCTGATGAGTCACTTTGCTAATGCTGATGATAGCGCATCCGCTTTTAATCAGATTCAGCTTGATCGGTTTAATCAGTGTCAGCAAGCACTAGGACTGGAAGCCAGTCTGGCCAATTCTGCGGCGATACTGTCGATGCCAAATGCCATTCAGCACTGGGTACGCCCCGGTATAATGCTTTATGGCGCATCCCCGTTCGGGCATCGAGCTGCCGCTGATTTTGGTTTAAAGCCGGTGATGACATTAACCAGTCAGGTGATTGCGATCAATTCCCTCAGCGCTGGCCAGGCACTGGGTTATGGAAGTCTCTGGCGAAGTAGTCGGGATAGTCAAATTGCTGTTGTCGGTATTGGCTATGGCGATGGTTACCCGCGTCATGCAAATAATGGTACACCGGTATGGCTTAATGGTCAGCGCTTGGCCTTAGTCGGCCAGGTTTCGATGGATATGATCTGTGTAGATATCAGCGACTGTGACAGCACGGTAAACATCGGTGATGAAGTCACTTTGTGGGGCGGGCCGCTGGATATTAATGAGGTTGCCGAGGCGGCATCGACCATTTCATACGAATTGTTATGTCATTGCGGCAAGGATCAATAAGCTTTCATCAATTTTTAATGTAAATTGTGCTAAAGTAACTGTATCCGTATGATTGTTATTAGAATATTAAAGAATTTCAGTCTGTTTTAATTAAAATATTATAAAGTTTGATGGAGTTTTTATGTTATCGCGCATGAAAGTTGTCTTAGTTTGTGGTTTGGTGCTGATACTCTCGGGTTGTGGTGGCGTATCGATGATGTACCGTGGTGATGCAATGCATTCGGGTATATCCGATAGTGCTGGAATCGATGAGCTGGATAAATTGAAGTGGAAATACAGCTTGCCAGATAAAAGCTACGCTTCCCCCATAGCAGTTGATAACCGGGTTTATCTGGGCGGAAAAGACGGTAATTTATATGCTTTAGATGCCTCAGACGGCACAATCCTCTGGAAATTCCGTACCGGTGGAAATATAGAAGTGGCCGTAGCGGTTGCAGGTGATGCGGTTTACATTGCCAGTTGGGACGGTAATCTGTATGCCGTGGATGCCAATAATGGCTCAACGTTATGGAGTTTCCGTACCAAAGGACAGATTTATTCAGCGCCTACGATCTATGATGGTGTCGTTTACTTTGGCAGTGAAGATATGCACTTGTATGCGGTTAATGCTGAAACCGGTGCCGAAGTGTGGAGCTTTAAAACCAGTGGCGGCATTCCAACCTCACCGGCTGTAAAGGACAAGTATGCTTATGTCTCAAGCCTAGATGGTTATATGTATGCCATCAATACTCGCTCTGGTCAGGAACAGTGGAAATTCAGAGTAGGCAGCCGGATTTATTCATCACCGGCACTGGATGATGAAAAACTTTATTTTGGCAGTGATAACAAACGCCTGTATGCAATTAATCAGAAAACAGGTCAGGAAGTTTGGAACAAGAAAACAGCTGGCCGGGTCTATTCGTCCCCCGCGATCAATGATGACAGCATCATTTTTGGCAGTGGCGACAGCTATGTCTATTCGCTGAATAAGGATACCGGTAAACGGATCTGGGAATACAAAACGGCTGGTGCTGTTTTATCATCGCCAACCATAGCATCTGATATTACCTATATAGGCAGTCATGATACTCACCTCTATGCGATTAATGATAGCGGTAAATTATTATGGAAATACAGGGCCTCAGATAAAATTTTGTCTGCTCCGGTGGCATATTCCGGCATGATAATGTTTAGCAGTATTAATGGTGAACTGTTTGCTGTGCAATAATGCGGCGCTGAAAAACGCTGTTACTGCTATCTAGTGGCTTGAGTGACAGCGTGGACTTAGAAAAAAGGCTGATAATTTCAGCCTTTTTTTGTTTATACGCTAAGAATTTAGACGCCAGAAATTCTCTCGGCAAAGTCCGGATACATTACAGAACTGGCAGACTTCCTGATTGCCGTTAGAAACCAGTGCGGTATTGTTGTCGATCTGTTGTAACAGTTCGACTAATCGTTGCTTTGTTTTTAAAGCAATCTCTTCGAGTTGCTCATCCTGCAGCATTGCACCGCTGCTAACCTTGCCATAAGATTCATCCAGTTTTAAATATTCAACCTTGGATGCATTCTCAAGCAGCAGGGCATAGCTGCTGAGCTGGACTTCCTCGCCGCAGAGCACGTCATTTTGAGACGGGGTTTTGCTGCTGGTTTTATAATCAATAATCGCAAGCGATGAACTTTGTTTATCAATCCGGTCGATCCGGCCTTTGAGCTCAGTGTTATTGCCTAGATTAACTGTGTGGTCGGTTTCCGCTTCACTAAAGTGCCATTCCTGCTGTCTCACTTGTTGCCATTTGAGGTAATTTTCACAGTGGTCGAGCCAGCGTTTTAACCAGCCACGGTGTAAAAAGTTATCTTCAACTTGCTCCTTAAAAACCTCTTCAGATAGTCGTTGCAGCCGCGACAAGCTTTGCTCAAAGCTTTCGCCGCTTTTATGATCGAGGTGATAGAGTTCCAGTATTTTATGAACCTTCTGGCCGTACTCGGATTTTTGTAATTCTAAAATAAGTTCATCCGGGGCTTTTAAGTTAAGTACATCACTGGCAAAAAACTGATAAGGGCAATTGATCAGACGCTGATGTCGCGAGGATGAAAAGCTGGCAGGGCGTTGTTTGTGATCAATAACCGGTTTTGCTGCGCTGCTGAGATCAGGCAAGGGAATATCAACTGAAGCGAACACGGATGTTTTATTGCTAGCCAGCAATTGATACAACTGCTCTGGATAAAGTGATTCATCATTGTGTAGTTGATAAAAGTCCAGAATGGTTTGCAGCCAAGGAGAAGGCAGCTGTTCTTCGTTGTTTTTTTCTTTGCAGTAGCTAATCAGGGTCTGATCAGCGCTTTGTAGCAGCCGCCTGAACAGATAATACTTTTCTGATTTATGCTGTTGCCAGTCTGAAAGCCCAAGAGAACGCCTGACATGGTGATTAAAAAAAGCAGTCTTAGGTGCTGCTCCCGGTAACTGAGAGGCTTCAGCAGAGGCGATGATGAGACCGTCGTAATAACCGCTGTTCGATTGTTTAAGGTTCAGTAGTCTGACATGAGAGGCCGCACTGCTAGGGCTGTAATGGTGGTTTTCGAAAGCGCTTGCGAGCCAGGTTCTGAAATCAAACCAGTTCATCTCCGGGTTGGCAGTGGCGCAGGCATTGAGCATATGGGTGATTTCTGCTAATACCTGTTCACCGGCTTCATCAGCTTGTAAAGCGCTTGTTATGCCGAGTTCGTCTAAGCTCAGCGACAAGGCTTTGAGGTATTCACTGGCAGCAGTTTTTTTATTGGCTGTATACATCGTGACCAGTACCGCGGATTGCTCATTGATTTCATTGAGTAAGTTGCTGATGTTGTTGTAGCTGTTGCTTTCCCAGTGAGCCAGGCGCTGTTTTCTGAGCAGAAGCCCATTTTTATAACGTTCAATATTGCCGCTGATGTTTTCGTGAAAGATGACATCCTGCTCAAATCTGAAAATATCCTGCAGTAAGCGATCATCTTTCTGGTTAGATTTAAAATACGGTGATTTCATAAAATCCAGAAATGTAATAGCCGCAAAGTCCTGCTCGATACATTCCAGCCAGCGCTCGACAATAGTAGCGGGACTGGTGGTAGATAATGACCAGCCAACCGAGTCGACCAGGTTGATGCCGGCGCGCTCTAACAGGGCGCGCACACGTCTTGCCAGTTTGCGATTTTCAGTGACGATGGCAATATTGCGTTTACCCTGTAATAACCATTGCCTGACTTGCAGATCGACAGCATTGGACTCGTGCTCCTCACTAAAGGCAGCAAAAACCTGTAGCGTATTGGCATCTGTTTTAGTGTTATCCACCTGGCTGCGCTGATGAACGGGAAGTTCGTGCTCAAACACCTTATTGATGGCTTGCTGTGCCAGATTGTTGATGATGTTCTGATCAAACCCCAGCGTTTGCACAAGGCTGTTTACAAAATGATCGGGGTGCTGTGGCTGGGCGATATTGTCTGGCGCTGCCTGAATAAAAAAGTGTACGGTATTTGACTGAGACAGGTTTTTTATTAACGCCACTTCATTCAGTGTGAGTTTCTCTGCACCAGCAATAATAAACACTTTATCTTTTATGCTCTGGGTGGAACTGCTTTGCAGGCGTCTTACATAGGCACTGGTCTGATCAATTAAGGTTTCATCCTCAAGTTGCTGATGCCAGGCGCTCCATAAACGATAAATCAGCTGTGCTTCATTGCTCAGGTGTTGGGGCCTGCTATTGATACCATAGTGTGACTGAATCTGTTGTTGCCAGTTGCTTTCACTGAACTCAGCCGGGTTGAGATTATTGAGTGTCAGTTCGTCAAATAACTGTAATAAGGATGTCGACACTTGCCACAGATTCTCGTCCTTAAAATGAGCAGGGTAAGCCTGCAAGGCTTCTAAAATTATCAGTTGCCGGCAGTGGTTATTAATAAATGTCGGTGTCTGCTCTGGCAGGTTTAGATTGGTCTCAACCCACTTCTTTAACGGCGTGATTTCAGTGCCAATGATGGCGTCGATATTGTTTGCCGACAAATAGGACAACAGAAACCTGCGAAAGGTATAAATCAGATCAGGTGCCGGTACAATAATCACCAGCTGACTCAGATCAGGTAACTGGTCAGAAAATAATCGATAGATATGTTCGCTGATGGTTTGTTGCAGGTTAAGGCCGTGTGCTACAAAAAAGAAAGCATTTTCATTAACGCACTTGGTGTTCTCTGTCATAGTAGCGGGAGCTTATCGTTCAAGGTATTTAAGTTTGTTTTCAACGCCGTCCCACTTTTTAGCATCTGCTGGCGCGGCAATCATCTGATTGATAACTGGCCAGCTTTGACTGAGTTCTGCATTTAAGCTGATAAATAGTTGCATATCATCAGGTACATCCTGTTCGGCGTAAATAGCTTCAATCGGGCAGGCAGGTTCACACAGTGTGCAGTCGATACATTCGTCAGGATCAATCACAAGAAAGTTAGGGCCTTCATGGAAACAGTCAACTGGGCATACATCCACGCAGTCAGTATATTTGCAGCGTATGCAATTATCGGTTACGACGTAAGTCATGGCTTCAGGTCGGGTCTTTAAGGAAGGCTAAAGAATATCATATATTAATGGTTTAATTAAAAACCACTAATATATTATTGTGATTGGCTCAGACAGCTTCGGTTTCCGTGTCATTGATTTGCTCGAGTCGATAACCGTAGTGATAAATCGATTCAAGTTTCCAGCCATTTTCCGGTGTTAAAGAAAGCTTCTTGCGGATCCGGCTGATATGGGTGTCGACGGTGCGGGTATTGATATCCGCATCACAACCCCAGACATGGGATAATAAATCGGCTCTCGATAAAACCTGTTCCAGATTAGTGAACAGATACGATACCAGTTCATATTCTTTAGGTGTTAATTCCAGAATCTCACCATGACGTGTCAGGCGGTGAGTTTTATCATCGAGTTTAAATTCGCCGGCAATGATTTGGCTGGAGACAGGTGCAACATCATCAGACTTGCGGCGTTTAAGAGTATTTAGTCGGGCCAGTAATTCGCGCCGGTCAACCGGTTTGACCATGTAATCATCAGCACCGGCCTCGAGCACTGTGACGATGTCGGTTTTGCTTTCATGGCGGGTTGCAAAGAGCACGGTGGTGTTGAGTTTTTTGTCTTCTCTGATAATGCGAAGTAACTCGATTCCGTCAATGCCGGGAAGGTCCCAGTCAAGAATCAGAATGTCAAAATCATCAATAGTGTTTTTTTCGAGAAAGGTTTCGGCGGTGCCGAAAATACTGGGAACGTGTCCTGCAGCTTCCAGCCAGATAGATAGCATTCGTGACTGATCTACGTCATCTTCAATAATAGCTATTAGCACGGTATATCCTTGTTTTTTTGTAACATACTTTTAACATTTTAGACACAATATGCAAAGAAAGCCATACAGACAACAGTTTTAATGAAAGAAAGTAGTAAATAGCGATGAAACAAGGTTTTTTTTGAAGGAGTAGAGCTGTGAAGAAAGAAGTGGCTCCCCGACCTGGACTCGAACCAGGGACAAACGGATTAACAGTCCGTTGCTCTACCAACTGAGCTATCAGGGAACATGCTCTTCAACAGAGGGCGCTATATTATAGATTCACCTTTCGTCGGTCAATAGCTAAATTAATTAAATATGGAATTAATTCGGCTTAATGCCTGTTCGAGGTTTTCCATGCTGGTAGCAAATGAAAGTCGCAGGTGTCCGGGGGCACCAAAAGCAGAACCAGGGACCAGTGCGACACCGACGTCCGCCAGTAATTTCTCGGCCAGTTCGACATCGTCACTGACGTCATCCAGTGCGTCAATAGCGGCCTGAAAATTAGGGAAGCTGTAGAATGTGCCGTCACTTTCAACACAATCAACACCTTTAATAGTGTTGAGGCGTCGTACCACATAGTCATGGCGATCTTTGAAGGCATCTCTCATCATCTTGACACTGCTCTGATCACCATTTAATGCGGCTTCAGCAGCTGCCTGTGAAATCGAACAGGGATTGGAGGTGCTCTGTGACTGAATTTTCTTCATCGCTTTTATCAGGTCGGCAGGGCCGCCGGCATAACCAATGCGCCAGCCGGTCATTGAATAGGCTTTTGAAACCCCGTTAAGTACCACGGTTCTGTTGTATAGATCAGGTGCTACATTCAGAATGTTATTAAAGCCTTCATCATTCCAGATCATCAGCTCGTACATATCATCGGTGGCAATGATAATCTCAGGATATTTTTTTAAGACGTCGGCCAGCGCTTTTAGCTCTGCCCGGCTATAGGCTTTGCCTGACGGGTTAGACGGGCTGTTGATCACAAATAAACGCGTCTTAGGCGTGATCGCCGCTTCCAGCTGTTCCGCAGTAATTTTAAAATCCTGTGACTGATCTGCCGCGACAATTACCGGTTCGGCATCGGCTAACAGCACCATATCAGGATATGAAACCCAGTACGGCGCCGGGATGATCACTTCGTCACCCGGATTTAACAGCGCCTGAGCAAGGTTATAAAAGCTCTGTTTGCCGCCGCTGGAAACCAGAATTTGATCGGCGGTGTAATCAAGACCATTATCTCGTGAGAACTTGGTTATAATGGCCTGCTTCAGGCTGGGTGTGCCATCCACAGCGGTATATCGTGTAAAACCGTTTTGGATCGCTTCAATAGCGGCTTGTTTGATATGATCAGGAGTATCAAAATCCGGTTCACCTGCGGCGAGGCCAACCACATCTTTGCCTTCAGCTTTTAGTTGATTGGCAAGAGCGGTAACAGCAAGAGTAGGTGATGGTTTAACGCGGGACAGGCGGTTTGCAGTTTTTATATCCACTAAGATTTCCTGATATCGATTTTCTAATAATGTTAATTGTAGAGCAATGTCTAAAACTTTTAAATTACATACAGAATATACACCAGCTGGCGACCAACCGACAGCAATAAAAGGTCTGGTTGAAGGATTAAATGATGGTCTGGCAGGTCAGACATTATTAGGCGTCACCGGATCAGGCAAGACCTTTACGATTGCTAATGTGATCGAGCAGGTACAGCGACCCACGCTATTACTGGCGCCAAATAAAACCCTGGCGGCTCAGCTTTATGGTGAGATGAAAGATTTTTTCCCGGAGAACTCTGTGGAATATTTTGTTTCCTATTATGATTATTATCAGCCGGAAGCCTATGTCGCTGCGAGTGACACGTTTATCGAAAAAGACGCTTCGGTTAATGAACATATTGAGCAGATGCGACTTTCTGCTACCAAGGCCTTATTAGAAAGAGAAGATACCATCATTGTAGCCACTGTCTCATCGATCTATGGGTTAGGTGATCCGGAATTATATTTCAGCATGGTATTGCATATGGTTAAAGGCGATATCATAGATCAGAGAGAAGTGCTCAGACGGCTGGCCGAGCTGCAATATACCCGCAACGATCTTGAGCTGACTCGTGGTTGTTACCGGGTTCGCGGTGAAGTGATTGATATTTTCCCGGCTGAATCCGATAAAGAAGCGATTCGACTGGAGTTATTTGATGATGAAATCGAGCAGCTGAGTTTCTTTGATCCGCTGACAGGCGAAGTGATACGTAAAGTGTCGCGCCTGACTATTTACCCCAAGACCCATTATGTCACACCCAGAAGTACCTTGATTAATGCCATTGATGAAATCAAAGCAGAACTCAAGGAGCGGCTTCAACAGCTGCGTGATGAGAACAAGCTGGTCGAGGCTCAGCGACTGGAGCAGCGTACCCAGTACGATATCGAAATGATCCGTGAGATGGGTTACTGCAACGGCATCGAAAACTATTCCCGTTATCTATCCAGCCGTGCTCCGGGTGAAGCGCCACCGTGTCTGTATGATTATCTGCCCGATAATGCCTTATTAGTTGTTGATGAAAGTCACGTCACTGTGCCGCAGCTAGGTGCGATGTACAAAGGTGACCGTTCGCGTAAAGAAAATCTGGTGAATTATGGTTTTCGGATGCTGTCTGCGCTGGATAACCGGCCTTTGCGTTTTGAGGAATGGGAACGCTTAAAACCGCAGGCGATTTATGTCTCGGCCACACCGGCAATCTATGAAGAAGAGCACTCCGATAATGTGCTTGAACAGCTTGTCAGGCCAACCGGTTTACTGGATCCTGAAATTGAAGTGAGACCTGTGGCTACTCAGGTTGATGATGTGCTTTCTGAAATTAATAAGCGCTCTGAAATTAATGAGCGTGTACTGATTACGACATTAACCAAACGCATGTCTGAGGACCTGACGGATTACCTGAGTGAACACGGCGTCAGAGTCAGGTATTTACATTCTGATATCGATACGGTTGAGCGCACTGAAATTATCCGTGATTTGCGGCTGGGTGAATTTGATGTGCTGGTCGGAATTAACCTGTTAAGAGAAGGCCTTGATATGCCCGAGGTTTCACTAGTCGCTATTTTGGATGCCGATAAGGAGGGTTTTTTGCGTTCAGAAAGGTCATTGATACAGACCATTGGACGGGCAGCCAGAAACCTTAATGGCAAAGCTATTTTGTATGGAGATAAAATTACCAAATCAATGAAAAAAGCCATTGATGAAACCCAAAGACGCCGTCAGAAACAGCATGAATATAATCTGGCTCATGGTATTACTCCGACCAGTATTAAAAAAGCCGTGGCGGATGTGATGCAAACCGGTTATCAGCATAAAGCCTTCAGTATTGACGAGCGCCATGTTGCAGAGCCCATGCAGCAATATCAGCAGATGACAGATAAACAGCTGGCCCAGGAAATGAAAAAACTGGAACAGCAGATGCATGAACATGCAAAAAATCTTGAGTTTGAAGAAGCCGCTGCGATACGAGATAAAGTTCAAGCCATTAATGAGAAGCTGCTGGGTTTAAAGTAAAGAGTAACGACAGATGCTAAAAGAAATTCGGGCTACACGTCAAATACCAGAGGAGCCATCCAGACGCTGGTTCAGTGGGGAAGATATGGACTTAATTGTGTGGCAGCAGGCGACTGAGATTGTCGGCTTTCAGCTTTGTTATGATAAATTGCAGCAGGAAAAAGCCTTAAGCTGGAAGCCATCGGCGGGTTTTGTTCATGAGCTGGTTGATAGCGGAGAAAATCGTCATGGTCATTATAAAGCCACACCGATTCTTACCCAGCATACGGCTTATGATCTGCCGGCAATACGCCAGCTCTTCATAAAGCAATCTTCATTAATCGATGAAGCCGTCAGGCAGTTTGTATTAATGCATTTAGACAGTTCGCCGAACTAGAAGGCTTTATACTCAGCTTACTTATGTGTGTGGTTTTTATAAGCGGCATAACTGTTATAGATCAGTGCTAAACCTTCTTCTGTCAGTATCTGATTGCCGATCGGTTTGTGTTCAGGCTGAAAAATAACCTGACCCTGATCATTCACAAAAGCATAGGATTTCTGTTTAATGATGAGTGCTCGTGATTTTTCTGCTTGCAGCATATTAAAGCCCTGCGCCGGAATCGTGGTGTTAATACCGGCGGCAGCTAATAATGTGGGCGCTATGTCGGCCTGATGAGTGACGCCGGTTATTTCCCTGGGCCCGATATCCTCCCCAAGAAAGAGTGCTGGAATACGGTAGCGTTCAACCGGCACGATTTTAGAGCCTTTTACGTCGGCATTGTGATCGGCGACATACACTAATAATGAATCATTAAATAAATCTTTTTCAATGATCTCGCGGCTGAATTTTCCTAATGCCCAGTCAGCGTAGCGGGTGGCATTTTCAAAACTTTTTTTATCTGCATCGGGAAACAGACTGATCCTGTTTTCAGGAAAATCAAAAGGTTTATGGTTGGACAAAGTCAGAATCGTCAGGAAAATAGGTTGGTCTGATGTTTGTAAAAGCCCGATCGCTTTATTGTAGATATCTTCATCAGCATAGCCCCAGGAAAACTCTTTGGTATCGAGTCCGATATTGCTGCTATCAATAATTTCATCAAAGCCATTGGAAAGTAAAAAAGACTTCATATTATCAAATTTTATATCGCCGCCGTATAAAAAAACGGTGCGATAGCCCTGTTGCTTTAGGCTTGAGGCAAGCGTCCAGAAATCACCCTGTGCATCAGGTAATTTCAAATAGGTCCGACCTACAAACGGGTATATCGAGCTTAAAATGGCTTCGATGCCGCGGTTTGTTCTGTTGGATGAAGAATACATATTGGAAAAGAACAGGCCTTTTTTAGTCAGACGATCAAATTCAGGGGAGGCTTTTTTACCACCAAGACTGCCAACAAACAGATGGCCGAACGATTCCATAATGGTTAACACAATGCGCTTTTTCTTTTTCAAAGAGCTCTGAATGGTTTGTCCGAAACGTTTTTTTAATAAGGTCGGTGCCTGTCCGTACATATACAGATTATCTTCTTCGTGAAAGATAAAAGATGATAGTAATGAATGAACGGTATTGGTGCTGATTTCATTTATGCTGTTATCAGATGACCATGAGTAATAGCTCGGGCTGGGAGCGGCTTGGCCTAAAGAGCCGCGACTGCTTAACAGCAGGATAAATAATAAAAAAGGCAGTGCAATCAGGTTTTGTTTTAACGGGGTGTTTTGTTTAAAAAAAACCGCGGAGTATCGAAACACAATATAAAAAACAGCCGGCAATAAAATCAGAGTCGAAATAAGGCTGAAACGGTAGTCTGCAAACAGACTGGGTAAAATCTGGCCTAAATACGCAAGATTATCGATCAATAAATAATTCAGGCGCAGATTGAATTCAGCAAAAAAATGCAGGTTTATCATTTCAAGAAAAATAAACACAGAAAATATCAGCCCGAGATAGATGCGGTTGGCTTTATGTAGGTTAACACTATATAAAATGACCGAGAGGAATGAAAAAAGACTGATTATAATCAGATCCATTCTAAGGCCATAAAGAAAGGTGTTGCCGGTTAATGCCTGATGGTCAGTGGCCAGAATAAAACGGAAGCAGCCACTGATAACAAAGTAGCCAATGAATACGCTAACGAGGTACCGATAGCCAAACAAAACGCTTAATGTCGAATAAAACAAACGATTCGCTTCCTTATTTCATTAGTATGAATCCGCCTGCACAGAGCGCTAAAGACGCGCTTTTATGTTCAGTAATCAGGCTGTCCGTTGCGCTTACGATCAGTTGGCAGTTTAAAATATTTGCTTTTCTGCCGCAACCGGGCTGACCAGTCCGGGTTGAATGCTATCGATAACAATTTGCGGTGCAATATTACCATCCTTGCCACGCAGCAGACCCTTGATTCGTGCCTTGGCAATCAGTTTGCCACGACTGATAAAGGTTTGTTCAAGATAAATCCATTTTTCATCCCAAGCATAAATTCTGCTGTGCAGTTCATAGCGCTGCCATAATTTTAATGGACGCTGAAAATCAATACTGGCAGTGCCAACTATCGGCATCCAGCGTTGTTTCATCGCCTGTTTCAAGGTGCCAGTTCGGCTTAAAAGGTCCATTCTTCCTAGATCCATAATGGTTAAAAAACGACCGTTATTCATGTGCCGGTTAAGGTCGAGATCATTCAGTAGTACGCGCAGTTTTATAATCGAGGTATCGAGTGTTTGCATAGGCGGGCCGAATCTGCATTTTATCAGTATTAACAGTAATCTCAGGTATAAATTCATCAGTAAAAACCTGCTCAAGTGATTGTGTTAAAAGTTATTCAGATGGCACCTTGCTGTGAAAGCAACTGAAAAATCGCGTCTGCGATCACAGCGTAGCCAGCGGCGTTAGGATGGTAGCTATCCGATTTAAGCGCATTGTTTTTTAGTACCTCGGCAAATGTCCAGTTATCAAAACCGACCCGGGTACTCTCAGCAATGTCGGCATAAAAGTCAGCGGGTTTAACTAACAGAGACGGTTTAGGAACAGCCATTAATAATACCTGTGCATGATAGCTGCGAGCTAGCCGGATCATCTCGGTGATATTGGTTTTGGTTTTTTCCAGTCTCAGGTGACGCAAAATATCATTACCACCATGGCAGATAATCACTAGCTGAGGGCGGTGTTTTTCTAATAAGCTGGCTAAGCGATTTAGGCCGTGTTCACTGATTTCACCGGAAATGCCGGCATTGATTACCCTGAGTCGGGTTAACTGCTGTAAGCGTGATGGATAGCTCTGGGATAGGGCGGCGCCATTACCTTTTGTCAGGCTGTCACCAAAGGCCAGAATCGTTGCGTTTGCCGGTAGTTTTGAGAAGCGCGCATTGTTATCACTGCAGGATGCAGTAATAACAAAAATGAAAAAATACACTATTGCTGTTGATTTGTATTTCATAGGCTGTATCTTACTGCAATCAGTTAGCCAATACAGATTAATAGAACAGATGTTTGATTACGATGGTCTCGCCTTTCAGCATATCCGCCCCGTCCTTAGTGCTCACTTTAAAACAGAGCATGATGACTTTCTGGTCGATGAAATCATGCCGGTCAGTTGCTCCGGTGAAGGCGAGCATGTTTGGTTACAAATTACTAAACAGGGTTGTAATACCGAGCATGTGGCAAAAGAGTTGCAAAAATTTGCACAGGTAAAACAAGTGGCGGTCAGTTATGCCGGGCTTAAAGATCGTCATGGCATTACCACACAATGGTTTAGTGTTCAGCTGCCGGGTCAGCAAGGGCCGGACTGGCATCAGTTAGATTGTGACAGCTTTCAAGTTCAGCAAATTTGCCGACATTCACGCAAACTTAAACGCGGTACCTTAAGTGGCAATCGCTTTAATATCCGTTTGTCAGAACTGCAGGGGGAACAGGCTCTGTGGCAGCAGCAGCTGGAACTCATCGCCACTAAAGGGGTGCCCAATTATTTTGGACAGCAGCGCTTTGGTCATAGCATGGGAAACCTGAGTCGGGCCACTGAATTAATAGCGGGGAATAAGATGAGGCGGCTAAAACCGTTTAAACGCGGACTGTATCTATCGGCAATGCGTTCCTGGATTTTTAACCGGATTGTCTCGCAGCGCCTCGTCGAGACAAGCTTTGATCAGCCACTGGTCGGTGATGTGTATATGCTGGCAGCCAGCCAGGCCTGTTTTGACGATGCACTTGGTGAGGACGATTTGCTACGACTTTCTCAGGCTGATATTCATATCACAGCGGCATTGTGGGGGCGCGGGCAAGCCATGGTCTCGGCGCAGGCAGCTCAGTTGGAACAGGCTGTGGTAGCAGAATTTAGCGATTTTACCAGCGCTCTGGAACAGGCCGGTTTAAAACAGGAAAGGCGGGCAATGCGCTTAATGCCGGCGCAAATGCAATGGCAGTTTGGCAGCGATAATACGCTCAGCGTCAGTTTTGAGTTAATTAAAGGCAGTTACGCGACTGCTGTATTACGCGAGTTATGCCAAATTAAGGATATGTCTAAATAATCTGTGCGCGAATAGGCCTCACATGGTATTATCGGTAGAATTTCTATAACAATTAACAACATATAACGACGTTTTAGCATGAATCCAAACTTTCTCGACTTTGAACAACCAATTGCAGAACTAGAAGCCAAAATTGAAGAATTACGCTTTGTTGGTGATGATAGTGAAGTTAATATCGGCGATGAAATTTCACGCTTGCAGGACAAATGCCGGAGCCTTAGCGAAAGTATTTTTTCTAAATTAAAGCCCTGGGATATTGCCCGTCTAGCGCGTCATCCACAGCGTCCTTATACGCTTGATTACATCGACCGAATTTTTACTGACTTTCAGGAGCTACACGGTGACCGCGCTTTTGCTGATGATAAAGCGATTGTCGGTGGCGTGGCACGATTAGACGGCCGCCCGGTGATGGTAATTGGTCATCAGAAAGGTCGTGATACCAAAGAAAAAATTCGTCGTAACTTCGGCATGCCGAGTCCAGAAGGCTACCGCAAAGCGATGCGTTTAATGAAAATGGCAGAGCGTTTTCAGTTGCCGTTAATTACCTTTATCGATACACCGGGAGCCTATCCGGGTGTTGGCGCAGAAGAGCGCGGGCAGTCAGAAGCGATTGCCAAAAACCTGTTTGTCATGGCTGACCTTAAAACCCCGATCATCTGTACCGTTATTGGTGAGGGTGGCTCCGGTGGCGCGCTGGCAATCGGTGTTGGTGATAACGTGATGATGCTCGAATACAGCACGTATTCGGTTATCTCACCGGAAGGCTGTGCGTCCATTTTATGGAAGAGTGCTGATAAAGCCAAAGATGCTGCGGAAGCGCTGGGTATTACATCCGAGCGACTGAAAGAGCTGGATTTAATTGATCATATTATCGAAGAGCCACTGGGCAGTGCTTATCGTGATGTGGATCAGGCGGCGATTAATATCAAGCGAGCCTTAACGGACAGCCTCAAGAATCTGGATCAGATGGGGCTGGATAAATTATTGGAACACCGTTACCAGCGTTTGATGAGCTTTGGTGAGTTTAGTACCGGCGGTTAATGCCAGCGATATCAAGATGACACTTGATAAAGACCATTTTAAAGCACACCTTACCGGGTTAGTTGAGCAATCAGCTGGCCCGGTTTCATTTTCAGCGTCCGCTGCTGCTCATCAGCCGCGGTTTATCGTGGCTTATAGTGGCGGGCTGGATTCTCATGTACTGCTGCACTTAGTACACAGTAGTGGGCTAAGTTGCCTCGCGGTCTATATTGATCATGGCCTGCAGGCGCTTTCCAAAAGCTGGTCGGCGCACTGCGCGGCAAACTGTCAGCTACTGGCAGTTGAGTTTCAGTCAGTCAGCGTTAATGCCCGTGCAGCCGCCGGTGAAAGTCCGGAAGCGTCGGCCAGAACGGCTCGTTACCGGGCGCTGGCGGAACTAATGCGGCCCGGTGATATTTTGCTGACCGCACAGCATCTACAGGATCAGGCTGAAACACTGTTATTGCAAATGCTAAGAACAGCCGGGCCGGATGGGCTGGCGGCAATGCCACAGACAAAACTATTTGCCCAGGGTTGGCATTTGCGACCTCTGTTAGGCGTTGCCCGCACTGAGCTGGAAGCCTATGCCCGGCATCATCAGCTGCAATGGATTGAAGACCCTTCCAATACGGATCAGCGTTATGACCGGAATTTTTTTCGTCAGTCTGTTTTTCCTTTGCTACAGCAGCGCTGGCCAGCAATTAATCAGACATTGTCCAATGTCAGTCTGTTACAAGCCGAGGCTTCCGAATTAATGAATGATCTGGCGGCGCTGGATGCGCCGTCTATGATCAGTGGCGATACACTGGCGATTAGTGCGCTGATCAGACTGAGTCCGGCGCGGCAACGAAACAGCATTCGCTACTGGTTAAAGCAGCTTGAGCTGGATGTGCCGACAGCAAAACGATTGCATGAAATTCTCGGCCCGATGCTGACAGCGGCCGACGATAAAAGCCCGCTAGTGAGCTGGGCCGAGACCGAAGTGCGACGATTTCAGGGTGATTTGTACGCGATGCCCCGGCTTTCTGAGCATGCTGCCAGTCAACATCTGACATGGAGTGGTCGTCAAGTGATCAACCTCGAATCTTTGCGTCAGCAGGTATTGCTGCAGTCTGCTGAAACGGGTTTATCCACTGATATCTTGCATAAGTCACTGACTATTCGCTTTCGTCAGGGTGGAGAGAAGATCAAACCGGCAGGCAGAGCTCATACGATGGATCTGAAAAAACTGATGCAGCAAGCGGCCATTCCCCCCTGGTTGCGGGACAGAATACCTTTGTTATACCTGGATGATGAATTGATAGCAGTGGCTGACTACTGGCAGGCAGATGGATATCAAAATAAGCCGGGTCAAGCAGGTTTGCAGTTTATAAGCCTGGCAGACTGAAAATTACTCTGCCGTGTCATATTGCTGTCACATTGAGGCTGTTTAATACACCCAATATGAAATACTGGACGAAATTATGACTAAGGCAAGCATTCTGATTGTAGAAGATGAAGCTGAAATCAGGGATATGCTGCGTTTTACTCTCGAGCGTGCTGATTTTGAAATAGTAGAAGCCGAGACTGCAGAAGATGCACTGCAGCAGTTACATGCCCGTTTACCCGATTTGCTGCTGGTTGACTGGATGTTGCCGGGCATCTCGGGAGTGGAACTGGTGCGGTTATTACGAAAAGATGAAATAACCCAGGGCTTGCCATTGATTATGCTGACAGCGCGCGGTGAAGAGCATGATAAGTTAACCGGCTTTGATCACGGTGTTGATGATTTTATGACCAAACCATTTTCACCGAAAGAATTACTGGCCCGCATCAAGGCTTTGTTGCGTCGCTCCCGTGTGGCCGAAGATGATAAGCTGGTAGCTGGTCAAATGATTCTTGATCTGGGACAGCATTTGCTGACGATCGATGGAAAAAATGTCGATATTGGTCCGACTGAATATCGACTGCTCGAGTTTTTTATGGAGAAAACAAACCGGGTCTATAGCCGAGAACAATTGCTGGACAGGGTTTGGGGTCGCAATGTTTATGTTGAAGAGCGCACGGTAGATGTTCATATTTTGCGGCTAAGAAAACTGTTAACGCCGTATGGCTGTGATGGCTGGATAAAAACCGTACGCGGTGCTGGCTATCGTTTTTCCCCCGAGCAAGACTTGGCAAATAATCAGGCCAGATAATAATGCGAAATATATGGCTTTATGAACTCTGGCGTCTGACGCGTTTCCTGTTGCCTGCATTACTGCTGGGTTGGATGTTTGATGCGCCGTCGCTGGCCTTGTTTATTGCCTTGTTATTATTTATATCGCATCAGTACCGGCAGTTTATCAAGCTCTATCGCTGGCTCAACAGCAGCCTTGATGCCGATCTAAACGTCAAAGGTTTATGGGAAGAGCTGGCTTATAAAATCTATCACAAGCGCAAGCGTAGTCGTAGCCGAAAGAAAAGTCTGAGTAAAATGCTCAGGCGTTTTCAGGATTCAGTCACCATGATGCCAGATGCGGCCATCGTGCTGGATAAAGATAACAATATTCTCTGGCTTAATCCGGCTGCAACCAAAATTTTGCGGCTAAGCAGTCAGGATATCGGTCAGAATATCGGCAATCTGATCCGGCTGCCGTCATTTATTCATTTTTTAAGGCAGGCAGAACAGGGCGAGTCATTTGAGATGCGTTCTCCGCTAGATGAAACCCAGTCGCTGGATTTACGCATCATGCCTTATGGTGTTGGTCAACAACTATTGCTGATCCGAAATATTACACAGGTGCAAAAACTCAAACTGATGCGACAAGAATTTGTCGCCAATGTGTCGCATGAATTACGTACACCGCTGACAGTTATCCTCGGTTATCTGGAATCATTGCAGGAGATTGATGATCTCAGTGCAGTTGAAATCAAACAGCAACTGAGCAAATTATCGTCGCCGGCACAACGTATGAATCAGATTGTTACCGACCTGTTGTTATTGTCCCGGCTTGATCTCGATGTGCCGACTAATTCATCAGAAGCACCGCTGCTCGATATGCAGACTTTATTATCACAGCTGAAAAAAGATGGTGAGCAGCTCAGTCAGGGGCAACATACAATCTCACTGAAAAATACTTTGCAGGTTAAGCTGAAAGCGGTTGAATCGGAGATGTACAGCGCCCTTAGCAACTTGATTAGCAATGCGATTCGATATTCCCCCGATGGTGGCGAAATTATTATCGAAACGTCGCTGGATAATAATTCCTATCAAGTCAGTGTCAGTGATCAGGGGCTGGGAATTGCGCCACAACATATTGGACGTTTAACCGAGCGTTTTTACCGGGTTGATGCAGGGCGTTCGCGTGAAGTGGGCGGCACCGGCCTGGGATTGGCGATTGTTAAGCAAATTTTACGCCGACACGATGCTGAATTAGTGATCAATAGTAAAGCGGCCGGTGGCAGTATTTTCAGCTGCCGATTCCCAGTCGCTCGCGTTGAGTCGGATACCGTTACAACGAATTAATGCGCTTTATATGTCATCAAATGTTAATGCAGTTGTCATAAAGCTGTCATATAACTGACGGATACTGGCCTCATTAATTAAAAGAGGAAATACAATGAAAATAAAACAAAATCTAATTGCTTTGTTTGCAGTGCTAATAGCTGGTATGAATCAGGCTCAGGCCGATGTTAAAGTAGATTCGGCTGTTGCTGATTATAAGGCTGTCAGTGGTGTTTCAGGAAACCTGTCCAGTATCGGTTCTGATACGCTGGCTAACCTGATGACATTCTGGGCAGAAGAATTCAAGCGTCAGTACCCAAGCGTTAATATTCAGATTCAGGCGGCAGGTTCATCTACCGCACCACCAGCTTTAACTAATGGTATTTCTAATCTTGGCCCGATGAGCCGAAAGATGAAAAGTAAAGAAAAAGAATCGTTCGAAAAGAAACACGGTTATAAGCCGGTAGCTATTCGTGTAGCCATCGATGCTTTAGCGGTTTATGTCAACAAAGACAACCCGATTAAAGGCATGACGATTCCTGATGTAGACGCTGTTTTTTCATCGACCCGTAAATGCGGTGGTAATAGCGATATAGAAAAATGGGGCGATCTTGGGCTTGGTGGTTCATGGGCTTCACGCTCAGTTCAGTTATATGGTCGTAATTCGGTTTCCGGTACTTATGGCTACTTCAAGAAGAAAGGTCTGTGTAAAGGCGATTTTAAAAAGAATGTAAATGAGCAACCGGGTTCGGCATCTGTGGTGCAATCGATAAGCTCATCGATAAACGGTATTGGTTATTCAGGTATCGGCTATAAAACATCCGGTGTACGTGCGCTGCCTTTAGCGAAAAAAGCCGGTAAGCCTTTTGTTGCGGCCACCCCTGAAAATGCAATTAACAAGACTTATCCGCTATCACGCTTTCTCTATGTTTATGTGAATAAGCACCCTGAAAAGCCGCTGCCCCCGCTGGAAAAAGAGTTTGTCAAGCTGGTGTTGTCAAAAATGGGTCAGGAAATTGTAATAAAAGACGGTTATATACCATTACCGGCTAAAGTGATTGCAAAAGAACTGCAGAAGCTGGATTAATTTTGGGCAGAAATGCTTAGAGTAGATGGCATTTTGTCATCAACAGGCCGGCTGATAATCATCAGTGCGGCCTTTACTTATGCACTGTCATAATAGTGTCATAAAAGTGAAATAAAATAGAGGCTATGACTACACTTCAGAAATCCAGCGCCTGGCGCCAGCAAAGGCGATTGCTCATCGATAACATCACCCGTTATGGCGTAGGTCTGGGTGGTCTCAGTGTTATTTTGGCTATCGTGCTTATTTTCTTTTATCTGTTATGGGTAGTGCTACCCATGTTCAGCTCGGTCGATATACAGACCAAAGAACATTATTCGCTGCCATCAGCAGAATCGGGTAATACCGTTTTATTGTTGCCGGAAGAAAGTGGTGAGCAGGGGTTGCGCTTAACCGATCAGGGAAAAGCCGTCTTTTTTGAACTACAAAGCGGTGATGTCTCCGATGTGATGACGCTTGAGTTACCGGACGATGCCGTGGTGACCGGTGCAAAAGTTGTTGGACTGAATGAAAGTATGCTGGCGTTGGAACTGGATAACAGCAAACTGTTCTTTATCCGTCTTACTTATAAAGTCAGCTTCAACAATGATAAACGTGTCTTGACACCGGATATCGAATACCCGTTTGAAGATTCGTTTATAGATTTTAAAGATGATTTTAAACAAGTCATCACGACACGCGAAGAAGATCAACTGACGCTAAGTCTGCTGATGGCAGACGGTGAAGTCAGACTGTATCGTTATGAAATCGAAGACGATGATAGCTTTTCAGAAGCCGTCGCAGAAGTGGTTGTCGAAGAGCCGCATCAGACTGATTATATGCTGCTTGATGCGCAGGCCTTATGGCTCTATCTTTCCAATGAGCAGGGCGAGGTCAGTGTCTTTGATATTTCTGAGCTGGAAGATGTGACGCTGGTAAGTCAGACTAAAATTTTACCGCCCAAGGAAAAACTTTCTGCATTAAAAATGTTACTGGGCGGCTTATCGATTTTAGCTGCCGATGAAAAGGGCGGGTTTAGTCAGTGGACATTACAGCGAGATAAATCAAATAACTATGCGCTGGTGCGGGTGCGTGGTTTTAAGAATGACAATAAGTTGCTGCATATTCAGTCTGAACATCGTCGTAAAGGCGTACTGGCACTGGATGAAAAAGGCAGTTTGCTGATTTATCATACCACCGCCGATAATTTGCTGGCAAAACAGCATTTGTCGGATCTTCCGGTTAAGCATTTTGCGCTTTCAACCCGTGCCAATCTGTTATTGCATGAAGATGCAGATCATCAAATTGTTGTCACTTATATTCATAATGAACATCCAGAATTATCATGGTCTGCACTCTGGAGTGAAGTGACTTACGAAGGCTATGATAAAGCAGATTATATTTGGCAGTCGTCTTCTGCGGATAACGATTTTGAGCCGAAGTTTAGTCTGGTTCCACTGGCATTTGGTACGTTAAAAGCAGCATTTTATGCCATGCTGTTTGCTACGCCGCTGGCGATTATGGGTGCAATATACACCGCTTATTTTATGTCGCCGGGCATGCGCAGCTGGGTTAAACCCGGTATTGAAATTATGGAAGCACTGCCCACGGTTATTCTTGGTTTTCTTGCCGGCTTGTGGCTGGCTCCCGTGATAGAGGATAATCTCACCGGCATTATTTCAATCCTGTTAATCTTGCCACCGGGTATTTTGGCTTTTTCTGTGCTCTGGCATAAACTGCCGAAAAAAATTCATTACCTGATACCCGATGGCTGGCAGGCTGCGGTATTAATGCCGGTGATAGCTTTACTGGTCTGGTTTTCTATTGCCAGCGGCCCTGTCATCGAAAGCTGGTTTTTTGATGGCAGTTTGCGGGTCTGGATGGAGCATGAGTTCGGTATTGGCTACGATCAGAGAAATTCACTGGTCGTCGGTATCGCGATGGGACTGGCTGTCATTCCGACTATCTTTTCTATTACCGAAGATGCTATTTTCAGTGTGCCAAAATACTTAACACAGGGCTCGCTGGCACTTGGGGCAACACCGTGGCAGACACTGACAAGGGTTGTTATTTTGACAGCGAGCCCGGGTATTTTTTCCGCGGTTATGATCGGGCTGGGACGCGCTGTAGGCGAAACCATGATTGTATTAATGGCAACCGGTAATACAGCGGTCATGGATTTCAGTATCTTTGAAGGTATGCGTACATTGTCGGCCAATGTCGCGGTTGAATTACCAGAATCAGAAATTGACAGTTCACATTATCGGATATTATTCCTTGCTGCGTTTGTGCTGTTTGTAGTGACTTTCTTTTTTAACACCGCTGCTGAAATTGTGCGCCAGCGTTTACGTAAACAATACGGTAGCTTGTAAGAAAATTTATGATGATAGATAAATTAAAAAACTGGTGGGGCAGTGGCAGTCCGTGGATCTGGCTCAATGCAGGTGCGGTAAGTATCAGCCTGCTATTGGTTATCGGTATTCTTGCGATGATCATGGTCAAAGGCATGGGACATTTCTGGGTTTCTGATATTTATCAGCTTGATTACCATGATAGCAAAGCGCAACCCCGCACTATAATTGGTGAGCGTATTGAAACCGCCGAATTTTCATCCAAATTATTTGAAGAAGTTGCGTCAGTAAAAGCACCTGCCGGCGTTGATGTTATCCAGCGAGTTTTAATTAAAAGCGGTAACCGTGATCAGGCTTCTGCCGATTTCCAATGGATTTATGCACACTATATTACAAAACAAGCCAAGCCCGAGCATTTGATAAAACTTGAACGTCTGGAGTGGGGTAACTTTTACGGTTATCTGAAAGATGTTAAAGAGCAGGGCAGGGTTGTTGCCAGTGAAAAGCAGGCCTGGGATGAACTGAATCATCGCTTTCAGCGTGTGCTGGGTTTGCGATCTGAGCTTGAAGAACTGGAAAAAAACAGTATCAGTTCAATTAATTATGGACTGGAAAGACTGCGTCTGAAAAAACGCAAACTGGAACTTGAGAATAAAAACAGTGCGGAAAATCTGGCAGCGCTGGCAGTAAAAGAGGATGCTTTTAAAGCGGATTACCAGATCGTTATAAAGCGACTTAATTTACTGCGTGATGAGATTAAACGCGACAGTGCTACGTTTATTACGGCAGATAATAAAGAGGTTGTTGTTTCGCTGCATATGCTGGTATCAATACTCAAACCAAATCAGATGAGTGTTGTTAGCAAGCTGGGTCATTATGCACTGAATTTTTATAACTTCATTTTTGAAGATCCGCGTGAGGCTAATACTGAGGGCGGTGTATTTCCTGCTATCTTTGGCACCGTAATGATGGTGATTTTAATGTCCATACTGGTCACGCCTTTTGGTGTGATAGCCGCTGTTTACTTACGAGAATATGCCAGACAGGGGCCGTTAATTCGACTGATTCGTATTGCCGTTAATAATCTCGCCGGTGTGCCATCTATTGTATATGGTGTGTTTGGTCTGGGTTTCTTTGTGTATTTTCTTGGTGGAAATATTGATCAGCTGTTTTATCCAGAGGCACTACCTGCACCAACTTACGGCACACCGGGGCTGGTCTGGGCGGCTTTAACGCTGGCCTTATTAACGGTGCCGGTGGTTATTGTTTCTACCGAAGAAGGTCTGGCGCGGATTCCAAAAAATCTGCGTGAAGGCAGTCTGGCATTGGGTGCAACCAAGGCCGAAACACTGTGGCGTGTGATTTTACCGATGTCTAGTCCGGCTATTATGACCGGTCTTATTCTGGCGGTGGCGCGCGCAGCAGGTGAGGTGGCACCGTTGATGCTAGTCGGAGTGGTTAAGCTGGCGCCTGAGTTGCCACTTGATGATAACTTCCCATTTTTACATATGGAACGTAAATTCATGCATCTGGGTTTTCATATTTATGATGTCGGTTTTCAAAGCCCTAATGTAGAAGCCGCCCGGCCACTGGTTTATGCCACGGCGTTTTTATTAGTGCTGGTTATTGTCTTACTGAATTTAAGTGCGATTATGTTACGTAATCGCTTACGCGAAAAATACAAAGCCCTTGATTGATAAATATTTTGTGTTTATGAAATTAAAGGCCGGAGCAGACTCGAATGAGTAATGAAGTTTTAACACACGGTATAGATACAAGTATTCTCTCAGCCAGTGGTCAGCCTATGGCACTGGAAAATGAAGATATCTGTATCAATGTAAATGACCTGAAATTATCATACGGTGAAAAAGAAGCGCTGCATGGTATTAATCTGCCGATTCCACGCAAGCGGGTGACTGCTTTTATCGGCCCCAGTGGTTGTGGTAAGTCCACCTTGTTACGCTGTTTTAATCGGATGAACGATCTGGTTGATAATGTAAAGATTGAAGGTGAAATTCAGATTGATGGTGAAAACATCTATCAGCCTGATATTGATGTGTCGGCTTTGCGCCGTCGTGTTGGTATGGTGTTTCAGCGTCCAAACCCGTTCCCAAAATCAATTTATGAAAACGTGGCCTATGGCCTGCGTCTGCAAGGCATAAAACAGCGGCACATTCTCGATGAGGCCGTTGAAAAGTCGTTAAAAGGCGCGGCCTTGTGGAATGAGGTAAAAGATCGTCTGCATGAAAGTGCGTTGGGCTTGTCTGGCGGACAACAACAGCGTCTGGTTATTGCCCGTGCTATTGCGATTAAACCGGATGTTTTGCTGCTGGATGAGCCCGCATCTGCGCTTGATCCGATCTCGACTTTAAAAATAGAAGAATTAATTTATGAATTAAAATCTGAATACACTATCGTGATTGTTACGCATAATATGCAACAGGCAGCGCGGGTATCGGATTATACTGCGTTTATGTATATGGGCGACCTCATTGAATTTGGTGCCACGGATAATCTGTTTACAAACCCAAAAGAAAAACAGACCGAAGATTACATTACGGGTCGCTACGGTTAAGTTCGCGTTCACAGTTACATTAAAAAGGTAAGAGCATGGATAACAAACATATATCACAACAGTTTAACGTAGAACTGGAGGATGTAAAAAACAAAGTCATGACCATGGGTGGTCTGGTTGAAACGAATGTCAAAAATGCCATAACCGCACTGGTTGACGGAAATGTAGAGCTGGGCGAGCGCGTTGTGAATGAAGATTTTAAAGTGAATGCTCTAGAAGTCTCGATTGATGAGCAGTGTATGCAGATTATCGCGCGACGTCAGCCCACTGCCAGTGATTTGCGGCTGGTAATGATGATCGTAAAAACCATTACTGATATTGAACGGATTGGCGATGAAGCAGAAAAAATTGCGCGTATGGCGATTGAATTGGCTGACATGGAACGGCCAAAAGATCAGTACCGCGAAATAAAGCATTTAGGTGATCACGTTCGTAAAATGTTGCACGATTCACTCGATGCATTTGCCAGAACCGATATTGAAGCTGCGCTAGATTGTGCAGCAGAAGATGAAAAAATTGATGCAGAATATGAAGCCGCTGTACGGCAGATGATTACACTGATGATGGAAGATACGCGTAATGTAAGACGTGTACTTAATACACTCTGGTCAGCTCGTGCACTGGAACGAATTGGTGATCACTCAAAAAATATCTGTGAATACGTTATTTATATGGTTAAGGGCAGGGATGTAAGGCATACAACACTGGAGCAGATGCAGCAGGAAGCACTCGGTAAATAGTCTTTAGTTGCTAGCCGCTGAAGGTAAAACTTGTGTGTTAAAAAACCTGACGCACCTCGTTATGGATTTGACTGTCTTTGTGAGCGTTGATAATTTTTACAAAAAAATATTCAGCGCTGCATCCATTCATGTTGCTAGCCAATACAAATAAATAAAGCTCATCGTTCAGTTAGTGCTCTCACATTGTAAGTTTTTGAGTAAACAATCAAGAACTGTGTTGATGTCACTGATTTTATTAATATTTGGATTTTTCCACATGGTTTTTTTCTGCTTTATGAATGGTCTGGGTGCTATTTTTTTACTAAAAAGATAGCGCTGAAACAACTGCTTTTCCTTGCATTATTTTTTTTAATAATTGTTAATTAAAATATCTTTACTTCTCATTGCTTCGAATACGTTTTATAGTGTTTTATAACGATCAATCGTGTTGTTAATAGCATCAATTAGTAAAAAAAGCTGACGCGATCATGCTGCAAAATACGTAATGCAATAAATGGGGAGTTGTTACCGGGATGGTAATAAGGTTGCACAAATGGACATTCAGGATAAGTCTGGCATTTATACTCGGAGGAGTCATAAGTGCCAGTGCTTTAGTTTTGCCTGCGTTCACTGGCACCCCGTCTATCAGTGGCACAGCGGTGGTGGGTAATACGCTTTCTATTATCGATACCGAAGCAACAGACGCAGATGTTGGTGACATAGTCACTGTCAGTTACCAGTGGTTTGCCGATGAAGTCCCGATTATTGGCGCAGTTAACATTGACTACACACTCACCACGCTGGAAGCTCATGCCTCGATAAGTGCTCAGGTTACAGCCAATGATAATAACGATGGTTCAGTGGCCATAACAACAGCCAATGTGCTGGTGGCTAATAGTCCACCGGTTATCAGCGGAATACCTCTACTTACCGTTGATCAGGACAGTAGTTACAGTTTTACACCAGTCGTCAGCGATCTTGATGGTGATACACAAAGCTTCAGTATTGTTAATCAACCGGCCTGGGCAGACTTTGATACTGCAACCGGAACTCTTAGTGGTAGCCCGACAAACGCAGATGTCGGTACTACCTCCGGCATCATAATTACCAGCACCGACGTAGAGCTGGCAAGCGATTCATTAGCCAGTTTTGATTTGGAAGTTATTAATATTAACGATGCTCCGGTTATTAATAGCGTTGCAATTACCGCCGCTAGCCAGGATCTTGCCTACAGTTACAGTTTCTTTGCCAGCGATGTTGATGTTGCTGATACCCTGACTTACAGCACGCAGACAGTGTTGCCGACATGGCTGAATTTCGATGACAGCACGGGTGTGTTGAGTGGTACACCATCGAATGCTGATGTCGGCGATCATGCAGTCACTCTTCGTGTGTCTGATGGCACGGTCAATGTGGATCAAAGTTTTACCATCAGCGTCAGCAACATCAACGATGCACCGCTGATCAATAGTGTGGCCATTACTGCTGCGACCGAAGATACAGCCTATAGTTATACTTTTAGCGCCACTGATGCTGATCTTGGTGACAGCCTGACATACAGTGCAACGGTGTTGCCTGCATGGCTGGGTTTTGATGACAGCACGGGAGTATTAAGTGGCACACCTCTAAATGCTGACGTCGGCGATCATGCAGTCAATCTTCGTGTGTCTGATGGCACGGTCAATGTGGATCAAAGTTTTACTATCAGCGTCAGTAACATCAATGATGCACCGGTGATTAGCAGTGCATCAAACACCGTTGCAACAGAAGACCTGGCTTATAGCTACACGTTAACTGCCACCGATGCCGATACAAGTGACACGTTGACTTACAGTGCGCCACTGTTACCGGGCTGGTTAACTTTTGAGCCTGATACGGGTGATTTAAGTGGTACGCCGTTAAATGAGCATGTTGGTGATCATGCGGTTACCTTACGTGTGTATGATGGCACGGTTAACGTAGAACAAAGTTTCATCATCACGGTTAGTAATACCAATGATGTGCCTGTTATTGATAGTGTGTTTATCGCTACAGCGATTCAAGATCTGGCTTACAGTTATACTTTTAGTGCCAGTGATGTCGATGCTCTCGATACATTAATTTACAGTGCATTTGAAATACCCACATGGCTGAGTTTTGATGACAGCACAGGTGTGTTGAGTGGCACGCCAGTGAATGCTGATGTCGGCAATCATGCGGTCACTTTGCGCGTGTCGGATGGCGCAGTTATCGTAGAACAAAGTTTTACCATCAGCGTCAGCAACACCAATGATGCACCGGTGATTAGCAGTACGGCAATAACGACAGCTACCGAAGATATAGCCTATAGTTATACCTTTAGCGCCATCGATGCTGATCTTGATGCACTGACTTATAGCGCACCTGTTTCACCAGTGTGGTTGGTCATTAATCCTAGTACCGGCGAGTTAACGGGGACGCCGTTAAATGAGCATGTCGGTGATCATCCAGTTACCTTACGTGTGTTTGATGGCACGGTTAACGTAGAACAAAGTTTTACCATTACGGTTAGCAATACCAATGATGCGCCGGTGATTAGTGGTGCTCCCGCCATAACGGTTGAAGAAGACAGTTTTTATACTTTCACGCCTGTCAGTAGCGATGTCGATGTTGGTGATAGTGATGGCTTGATCTTTACTATTGGAAATAAGCCAATATGGGCTGACTTCGATTCGGCTACCGGTACTTTAAGTGGTACACCAAACAATGCGAATGTCGGTACAACTAATAATATATTGATCACTGTTTCCGATGCATCATTAGCATCAGCTACCTTGCCATTGTTTAATTTACAGGTCGTTAATACCAACGATGCGCCCACGGTTACATCATCAGCTGTTGTGCTTGCAACGGAAGACTCAGGATACAGTTATAGCTTTGCTGCTGAAGATGTCGATAAGGACGATACTCTGATTTACAGTGCTACCTCAATACCTGCGTGGTTGGGTTTTAATGCTGTCAATGGTGTATTAAGTGGCACGCCAGTGAATGCTGATGTCGGTGCTCACGCCGTGACATTGAGCGTGTCTGATGGCGCAGTGACTGTTGATCAAAGCTTTACTATTACGGTTTCAAATACCAATGATGCACCGACTATCAGTGGCTCATCCGTTACATTTATTGATGAAGATTTAGCATACAGTTTTACACCAGTTGCCAGTGATGTGGATGTGGGAGATGTCTTAACCTTTAGTATTAACAACCAGCCTAGCTGGGCTAGTTTTAGTACCACGACAGGTACATTAAGTGGTACACCTACAAATGCTGATGTGGGTATCACTAATAATATAGTGATTACAGTAACTGACGCGGCATCTGCGACAGACTCATTGCCTGCCTTCAATTTAAATGTCAGTAATATAAACGATGCTCCTGTAATTAGTAGTGTCGCACTAACAGGTGTGGTGCAAGACACTGCTTATAGTTATAGCGTCATTGCCAGCGATGAGGATGTAGGTGATGTACTGATTTACAGTGCACCCACAACACCAGCATGGTTGAATTTTGATGCCAGCACGGGTGTATTAAGTGGCACGCCTTCGAATGCCGATGTCGGCGATCATATGGTCACACTGAGAGTGTCTGATGGCACGGTTAACGTTGATCAAAGTTTTACTATCACGGTCAGCAACACCAATGATGCGCCAGTGATTAGCAGTACCGAAATAACCACTGCAACTGAAGATACTGCTTATAGCTACACGTTAACTGCCACTGATGCCGATACAAGTGACACGCTGACTTACAGTGCGCCACTGTTACCAGACTGGTTAACTTTTGATCCTGGTACGAGTGTTTTAAGTGGCACGCCGTTAAATACCAATGTCGGTGAGCATGCAGTCACCCTGCGGGTGTTTGATGGTACGGTTAATGTGGATCAAAGTTTTACCATCACGGTGAGTAATACCAACGATGCGCCGGTAATTAGTAGTGTGGCGATCACTGCGGCGACTCAGGATCTGGCTTACAGTTATAGCTTTTCTGCCAGCGATGTTGATGCTACCGATACACTGACTTACAGTGTGCAGACAGTGTTACCGACATGGCTGAGTTTTGATGACAGCACGGCTGTATTAAGTGGCACACCGTTAAATGCCGACGTCGGTAATCACGCGGTCACCCTGCGTGTATCAGATGGCACGGTTAATGTGGATCAAAGTTTTACTATCACCGTCAACAACACCAATGATGCACCGGTGATTAGCAGTACATCGAATAATGTTGCAACAGAAGACTTGGCTTATAGTTACACGTTTAGCGCCACCGATGCCGATCTTGATGCACTGACCTACAGTGCACCACTGTTACCGGGTTGGTTAGATTTTGATCCTGGCACTGGTGTTTTAAGTGGCTCACCGTTAAATGCGGATGTTGGCGATCATACAGTAACTTTGCGCGTGACTGATGGCACGGTCAATGTGGATCAAAGCTTTACTATCACGGTTAGTAATACCAACGATGCGCCGTTTATTGATAGTGTGGCTATCATCAGTGCTACCCAGGATCAGCCTTACAGTTACACTTTCTCTGCCAGCGATGTCGATGTTGCCGATACGCTGACTTACAGCGCGCTGGCAGTGTTACCGACATGGTTGAATTTTGATGCCAGCACTGGCGTATTAAGTGGCACGCCTTCGAATGACGATGTCGGCGATCATACGGTCACACTGCGAGTATCAGATGGCTCGGTTAATGTGGATCAAGGTTTTAGCATAACAGTTAACAACACCAATGATGCACCGGTGATTAGCAGTACAGCAATAACGACGGCCACCGAAGATGCTGCTTACAGTTACACCTTTACCGCCACTGATGCCGACGCGGGTGACACGCTGATCTACACTGCGCCTCTGTTGCCAGGCTGGTTAGTTTTTGATTCGGGCACTGGCATATTAAGTGGTACACCTGACAATACACATGTTGGAGAGCATAGTATTACACTGCGTGTGTTTGACGGCACGGTGAATGTGGATCAAAGTTTTATTGTGACTGTTATCAATAGTAATGATCTGCCTGTTATTACCAGCACTGCGATTTTGTCGGCCACTGAAGAAGTGGCTTATAGCTATCTCTTCAGTGCCACTGATGTAGATGTTTCTGATGTGCTGACTTACAGTGCGCCGGTATCACCAACATGGCTGAGTATAGATGCCACCACGGGTGAACTCAGCGGCATACCTGCTAATGCCGATGTCGGTAGTCATGCGGTAACACTCAGAGTGAATGATGGATCCGTCGATATTGACCAGAGCTTTACAATTACGGTTAGCAATACAAATGATGACCCGGTTATTAGCAGTGTGGCGCCAACTTCTGCAACCGAAGAGGTTGCTTACAGTTATACATTTGCCGCCTCTGATGAAGATGTTGGTGATGTACTGAGCTACAGTGTGCAGACCAAGCCGGACTGGCTGAGTTTTAATGTGTCGACCGGTGAATTAACGGGTACCCCGAGTAATGCAGATGTCGGCACTTATTTAGTCACACTCCGGGTCACTGATGGCGTGGTTAATATTGATCAAAGCTTTTTAATCAATGTCGGAAATGT
>JAOULX010000018.1 GCA_029881795.1 Gammaproteobacteria bacterium | reverse complement strand
GCCAGCGGATCTGAGTTGAATTCCGCGATCGTTTTGATCGCATCGGCCTCTTCCAGTACTTTTTGTGCCTGATTGATGACCCTTTCGCCAATCGCGGTGGCCCGTACTTCATTTTTAGCGCCGCGTTCAAACAAGCTGCTGCCGAGTTCCTCTTCTAATTTTTTTATGCCAAGGCTTAATGTGGGCTGTGTGACGAAGCAGCTTTTAGCGGCACGGCCAAAATGTTTTTCGCGTGCTACGGCAACGATATAGCGTAATTCGGTTAAGGTCATGGTTGTTAGTTCCGCCGGATTGGATGCAATATAAATAGATTAATTCAATTAAAGATAGATCTTCGATAGGGATATTATAAGCAGCTTTTAGGTCGAGGTTAATAAATTTATATTTTTTACGGGAAAAGTTTTGTGATTTGCCAGCTAAACCCTACAATATCGAATCTGTCTTTAAAGTGTCACCGAGGAACAACATGCCCGAATACCGTTCACGTACCACGACTCATGGTCGTAACATGGCTGGAGCCCGTGCCTTATGGCGTGCCACCGGAATGAAAGACGGTGATTTTGACAAGCCAATTATAGCTGTCGCCAACTCCTTTACTCAGTTTGTGCCCGGCCATGTGCATTTAAAGGACATGGGGCAGCTGGTCGCACGTGAGATAGAAAAGGCCGGTGGCGTGGCAAAAGAATTTAATACCATCGCGGTGGATGACGGTATCGCAATGGGACATGGCGGAATGCTGTACTCATTGCCATCGCGAGAAATTATTTCGGATGCCGTTGAATACATGGTCAATGCGCATTGTGCCGATGCACTGGTGTGCATATCCAACTGCGATAAAATCACACCGGGCATGCTGAATGCCGCGATGCGTTTAAACATTCCGGTTATTTTTGTATCCGGAGGCCCGATGGAGTCCGGCAAATCGGTAATTGATGGTGTTGAGGTGCATCTTGATCTGGTGGATGCGATGGTCTCTGCGGCTGACCCTGCCGCCAGTGATGAAAATGTGATGACCATGGAGCGCTCTGCATGCCCAACCTGTGGTTCATGCTCGGGTATGTTCACCGCTAATTCAATGAACTGCCTGACCGAGGCGCTGGGCCTATCATTACCGGGCAACGGATCAATGCTGGCAACACATGCCGACCGTGAAGAGTTATTTTTATCTGCAGGTCGTCGTATTGTTGATCTGGCCAGACGTTATTATGAACAGGATGATGAGTCTGTTCTGCCGCGCAACATCGCCACCTTTGAAGCCTTTGAAAACGCCATGTGTGTGGATATTGCGATGGGGGGCTCCACCAATACTATTTTGCATTTGCTGGCCGCAGCCCAGGAAGGCGATGTTAAATTTGATATGGATGATATCGATCGTCTGTCACGCAAAGTACCGCACCTAAGTAAAGTGGCACCATCCACTCAGCAATACCATATGGAAGATGTACATCGCGCCGGTGGCGTGATGCGCTTACTGGGCGAACTGGAACGCGGTGGTTTAATCAATACCGAGATCCCGATGATTCACAGCCCCTCGGTAATGGCGGCACTGCAACAATATGATATTCGTCGTACTGACGATGACGCGGTAAAAACATTTTTTATGGCGGGCCCTGGCAATGTACCTACTCAAACAGCCTTCAGTCAGAGCAAACGCTGGCCGAGTCTGGATGACAGT
Source organism: Gammaproteobacteria bacterium (assembly GCA_029881795.1). Taxonomy (GTDB): domain Bacteria; phylum Pseudomonadota; class Gammaproteobacteria; order SZUA-229; family SZUA-229; genus JAUVDT01. The sequence continues at coordinate 60,212 of JAOULX010000018.1, read as the reverse complement.
GTTGATAATGGCTGTATCCGTGATATCGAACATGCTTACAGCAAAGACGGTGGCCTCGCGGTTTTATACGGCAATATAGCGCTGGATGGCTGCGTCGTAAAAACTGCCGGTGTTGATCAAAGTATCCTGAAATTCACCGGCCCGGCGCGGATATTTGAAAGCCAGGATGCGGCAGTTGCAGCCATTTTAGGTGACCAAATAAAAGCCGGTGATGTAGTCGTGATTCGATATGAGGGACCACGTGGCGGACCGGGTATGCAGGAAATGCTGTATCCGACGACTTATCTTAAATCAAAAGGTCTGGGTAAAGCCTGTGCATTAATTACCGACGGGCGCTTTTCAGGCGGCACCTCCGGCTTATCAATCGGTCACGCTTCACCTGAGGCGGCCGAGGGCGGTGCCATTGGTTTGATTATCGAAGGCGATAGTATTGAAATTGATATTCCAAGCCGCTCAATTAATCTGTTGATCAGTGAAGCGGATCTGCAAAAACGTCGTGATGCGATGGATGCGCAAGGCTCCGCCGGCTGGAAACCTGTTAATCGTGATCGTATCGTCAGCAATGCCTTAAAAGCTTATGCAGCGATGACGACCAGTGCCTCTCGAGGCGCAGTGAGAGATGTCTCTCAACTGGAAAAATAATTAATCAGGCCTGAGACAAATCTCAGGCTTTTTTTTTACACACAAATATTGAATTTTAAAAACCAGAGAGGCTGTTATGGCTGTTAGTAATTATATGTCCGGTATTTTCGGAAACTCTCCCGTTAAACCGATGCAGATACACATGGAAAAAGTACATGACTGCGTATCATTATTGATGCCGTTTTTTGAAGCGGTAGTCGCTGAAGACTGGAAAAGCGTTGAAAAGCATCAGAAAAAAATTTCTTTGCTGGAGAATGAAGCGGATGTGATGAAAAAAGAACTTCGCCTGAATCTTCCAAAAGGACTTTTTATGCAGGTTTCAAGACGTGATTTACTGGAAATATTAACCATTCAGGACAGCGTTGCGAATAAAGCAAAAGATGTTGCCGGGATTATCAAAGGCCGGAAGATGGTTTTACCCAAGCAAATCGCTAATGATTATTTAAAGTTTGTGCAGCGTTGCGTGGACGCAAGTGCACAGGCAAAAATGACGATTAATGAGCTCGACGAACTGGTTGAAACGGGGTTTCGTGGAACCGAGGTAAAACTGGTTCAGAAAATGATCAAGACGCTGGACAAAATTGAAGCCGATACCGATAAAATTCAGCGCAAGATTCGGGCAAAATTATTTGAAATAGAAAATGATATGCCGCCATTAGAGGCAATGTTTATGTACAAGGTCATAGAGGCTACCGGAGATGTAGCTGATCAGTCACAGCGCGTGGGAAGTCGCTTACAATTATTACTGGCGAGGTAAGCGACGGTGAATATTATTATTGAAAATGCAACCCTGTTTTTAGTGCTGGCCGGTATTTTTGGTCTGTTTATGGCATGGGGTATAGGTGCGAATGATGTCGCCAATGCGATGGCAACATCGGTGGGCTCACGGGCGTTAACCATAAAACAGGCGATTTTAATTGCTGCCGTTTTTGAATTTGCAGGCGCTATTTTAGCAGGTGGTCAGGTTACCAAAACCATTCGTAAAGGTATTATTGATGCAAAAGTTCTGGAGTCGTCTCCCGAGTTGCTGGTTTATGGCATGCTGGCGGCATTATTGGCAGCCGGTTGCTGGCTATTAATTGCATCACGCAAAGGCTGGCCGGTTTCAACCACGCATTCAATAGTCGGTGCAATAGTCGGCTTTGCGATGGTCGGTATTGGTATTGAAGCGGTCAGCTGGGGCAAGGTCGGTTTTATTGTTGCTAGCTGGGTGGTCTCACCAGTGCTTGCCGGTGTAATTGCTTATGCCCTGTTTCGCAGTGTGCAGAAACTGATTCTTGATACAGATACCCCGTTTGATAATGCCAAACGTTATGTGCCGTTTTATATTTTCATTGTTGGTTTTATTATTTCACTGGTAACTCTGGTAAAAGGTCTGAAGCATGTAGGCCTGCATCTTTCTACCGCTGAAAATTATTTTTATGCGGTGATTGTCGGTCTGGTTATTATGGGCTTTGGCATTTCAGTCATTCGTAAAATAAAAATGAATGAATCATTGAATAAAGACTTTCACTACGCCAGTGTTGAAAAAGTGTTTGGGGTGTTAATGGTTGTAACAGCCTGTGCAATGGCATTTGCCCACGGCTCGAATGATGTGGCGAATGCGATTGGTCCGGTTGCTGCGATTGTTGGTATTGTGCAAAGTGGTGGTGAAATTGCCCAGAAGTCTACATTGTCGATCTGGGTTTTGCTGATCGGTGGTGTTGGCATCGTTATTGGCCTGATGATGTATGGTCATAAGGTAATGGCAACAGTCGGTAATAACATTACCGAGCTGACACCGAGCCGGGGTTTTGCGGCAACACTGGCTGCGGCCACCACGGTGGTGCTGGCATCCGGTACGGGCTTACCTATTTCTACCACGCATACTCTGGTGGGCGCGGTATTAGGTGTCGGTCTGGCACGTGGTATGGCGGCACTGAATCTGACTGTGATCAGAAATATTTTTATGTCGTGGATTATTACTTTACCAGCCGGTGCGATTCTGGCCATTATTTTCTTCTATGTACTAAAAGGGATTTTTAGCTAAGTGAAAATTGGTACGCCATTAAGCCCGTCTGCCAGTAAAGTGATGTTGCTAGGCAGTGGTGAACTGGGCAAAGAAGTCATCATTGCATTACAGCGTCTGGGTGTTGAAGTGATCGCGGTAGACCGTTATGACAACGCGCCCGGTCAGCAGGTTGCCCAGCGCTCGTATACCATTGATATGGCAGACGGAGTCGAGTTAAGAAAACTGATCGAGTCTGTTAAACCGGATCTGGTGGTGCCGGAAATCGAGGCTATTGCAACTGATACGCTGGCAGAGATTGAAGCCGAGGGCATTACCGAAGTGATTCCGACGGCACGGGCTACTCAGTTAACAATGAACCGGGAAGGTATCCGGCGGCTTGCTGCAGAAGAGCTGGGAATACTGTGTTCGGCTTACGCATTTGCCAGCAGTCAGGATGAGTTACAAGCCGCTATTGATCAGCATGTTGGTTATCCCTGCATCATCAAACCGGTGATGTCGTCATCCGGCAAAGGTCAGTCCCGTATTAACACCGCGGATGATGTCGATAGTGCCTGGAATTATGCGATGAGTGGAGGCCGTGTAAACAGTGGCCGAATCATTGTTGAAGCGGTGGTTGAGTTTGATTATGAAATCACTCTATTAACGGTTCGTTCCGTTAATATCGATGGTGATATTGTAACCAGCTTCTGCCAGCCTATCGGCCACCGGCAGGAAAAAGGCGATTATGTGGAAAGCTGGCAACCGCAGCCGATGACAGAGCCGCTGCTGAAAAAAGCCCAGAAGATGGCAGAGAAAGTCACAGCAAGTCTCGGCGGCCGTGGTATTTTTGGGGTCGAATTGTTTATCAAAGGCGACGAGGTTTATTTCAGTGAAGTCAGTCCGCGGCCACATGATACCGGGCTGGTGACTCTGATGACTCAGTGGCAAAGTGAGTTTGCGCTGCATGCCAGAGCTATTCTCGGCTTGCCGGTTGATACCTCGTTGCGTGACAGTGGAGCCAGTGCGGTTATTTATGGCGGGCTTGATGAAAAAGCCATAGCCTTTGAGCAGCTTGAGCTGGCATTGGCCGATACAAAAACAGAACTACGATTGTTTGGTAAACCGGAGTCATTCATACGCCGGCGTATGGGAGTGGCTTTGGCGGTCGATGACGATATCATGCTGGCACGTAAGAAGGCAAAAAAGGCCGCTGATTTGGTCAAGCCTGTGTCGGCGAAATCATAAAAAAAATACTATACTCCTGAGTAACAGTCATTGAATATATTATTTAGGAAACGTTACTCATGACGGAAAAACCGATTCAGAAAATATCCAATCAGATCCCATCAAAACTATCAGATGACGACTGGAGTCAGGTCAGAGAAACCATCGTCATGTTAAATCTGGCAACAGCGCAGATTGAATACAGTATGAGTGATGGCGATGAATCAATTGATGTGCTGGCTGAGTCTTTTACCTCAATGTCCGAAGGCATTGGAGCCATCAGCAAAGCGGTTCAGTCGTTTGCGCGATACAGCAATATCGACCCCATACTGCACAAAGAAGTCACCGAACATTGTGATCAGCTCAGTGGTGAGATACAAAAATCAATCATTGCCTTTCAGTTTTACGATAAGCTGGTGCAGCGCCTGAGTCACGTTCGTAACAGCATGACTAGTCTGACTGATCTGATCGGCGATGAGCAAACATTGAATTCAGCCGAGGCCTGGAAGAAATTACAAGCCGATGTTAGAAATGCTTATACTATGGAAGAAGATAAAGAAATGTTTGATGCAATCCTCTCGGGTAAGCCCATAATCGATGTGCTGCATGAGATGGTAACCAAGAAGCATACTGCTGCTGCCACCGAGGAAGATATAGAACTGTTTTAGTATCCGGGTGTTCTTTTTTTGATGAAAGTAGTAACGCCTGGTCGGTTCGTTGTTCGTTAAACAGATGATACAAACACTCGAAAAATACCCACAGATACTGCATCAGCAATTAAAGGTTTACTGTTCACGCTGGCAGGATGTCTGTCAGCGTGACGGCTACCAAAGCGAAGAATTTGTCAGTGCTGAGCGACTGCTGTACATCTTTAGTTGCAGTGACTTTATTGCACGCCACATTATTCAGCGACCGCTGATTGTAAAAGACCTGTTTGCCAAAAACGACCTGCAGACAACGCGCACAGCAGCAGATTATCACCAGCGTTTAGAACAACAGCTTGATCAAATTATCGATGACAATCAGCTGATGTCGGTGCTGCGACGCTTTCGACAGTATGAAATGATCCGCATTGCCTGGCGCGATCTGGAGGCGCTGGCAAGCACCGAACAAACATTAAAGGATCTGAGCTGGTTAGCCGATGCCTGTATTAGTGTGACACTCGAGTTTTTATATCGCGATAGTTGTGAAAAAATCGGAGTACCTGAAAACAGTCGCGGGCTTGCCATTCGTCCGCTGGTTATTGGTATGGGGAAGCTCGGTGCTTATGAACTGAATTTTTCTTCTGATATCGATCTTATTTTTGCCTATTCCGAACAGGGCCAGACCCGGGGTATTCGCACGCTTGAAAACAGCGAGTTTTTTACCCGTCTATTGCAGCGTTTTATCACCATGCTAAACAAAACCACCGCCGATGGTTTTGTCTTCCGGGTGGATACGCGATTGCGTCCCTTTGGTGACAGTGGGCCGCTGGCAATGAGTTTTGCCGGGCTGGAAAATTATTATCAGACACAGGGTCGCAGCTGGGAACGCTATGCCATGATCAAGGCCCGGGTTATTTATGGCGATGAAAACGATATCCGTGAATTAACCGACATCCTCAAGCCTTTTGTGTTTCGTCGTTATCTTGATTTTGGTGCATTTTCATCGATTAGAAAAATGAAAGTGCTGATTGAAAACGAAATTAACCGTAAGGGACTGCAGCATAATATAAAACTGGGTGAAGGCGGTATCCGGGAAATAGAATTTATTGGTCAGACCTTTCAGCTAATACGCGGTGGTCGTGAGCCGGAGCTGCAAATTAGGGGTATTGTTGCGGTACTGAAACTGCTGGTTGAACACAATGACTTGCCAGCGAAAACGGTTGCTCATTTGCTGGAAAGTTACGATTACTTGCGACGGCTTGAAAACCGTCTGCAAATGCTGGCTGATGAGCAGACGCACTTATTACCGTCAGATGAAATCTCACGAGCCAGAATATGCGCTGCGATGCAGATTAATGACTGGGCGAGTTTATCCGAGCTGACCTGGCATCACAGAAAACGCGTGCATGGTTACTTTGAACTGGTATTTGAATCGCCACAGCTGAGTGCGGATGATGAGACAACAGAGGATGATTTTTATCATGCGCTCTGGGTCGGTCAGCTGGATCAGGATTCGGCACTCGAGCAACTGACGGCAAAAGGCTTTTATCAGGCCAAGCAAATCTGGCAACAGATCAGTGAATTTTCTGAATTAAAAGTCATACACCATATTGGTGATGCCGCAAGAAAGCGTCTGGATCAGTTAATTCCAATGATACTGGCATCTGTGGAGCAGCAAAAACAACCCGAACAGGTGCTGGCACGGGTGCTGGAAGTAGTTAATGCGGTATTAAAGCGCAGTGTATATCTGGCCTTGCTGATTGAATACCCGATGGCTTTGTCACAGCTGATTCGGCTTTGTGCTTGCAGTGTGCTGGTAACCAAATTACTGACACGCTATCCGTTGCTGCTGGACGATTTGCTGGACCCGTCGCAGCTCTACCATTTGCCAACCAGTATGGAGATGGAGCAGCAGCTGGATATAGCTGCCAGCCGCTATGAGGAAGAAGATCTGGAGCAGCAAATGGATGTGCTGCGGCATTTTAAACACAGCCAGATATTACGGATTGCCGCACTGGATATTGCCGGTGATCTGACTGTTTTTGAAATCAGTTCCCAGCTCACGCAACTAGCCGAATTAATCCTGCACCGGGTTTATCAGATGGCCTGGCTGGATACCAGTGAGAAATTCGGCCGCCCGCTTTGTCAAACCGATAACGGCGTTTACTATCCGCAACTGGCGATAGTTGCCTATGGCAAACTCGGCGGCCAGGAGCTGGGTTATAACTCCGATCTGGATATAGTTTTTCTGCATGACAGTGTCGGTAACGGCGCCATGACAGACGGTCAGCGTTCGGTTGATAACAGTGTGTTTTTTGCCAAAATGACCCAGCGTATTATCCATATCTTATCCTCATACACCCATGCTGGCCGGCTTTATGAAGTGGATACCCGGCTCAGACCGGATGGTGCCAAAGGCTTATTGGTCAGCAGTCTGAAGGCGTTTGAACAATATCAAGAAAATCAGGCCTGGACCTGGGAACATCAGGCTTTATTAAGGGCAAGAATCGTCGTTACAAATACCCAAATTAGCTCTGAGTTTGGTAGAATCAGACGTTCAGTTTTATCGCAGCCCAGAGAGCAGGATAAACTGCTGGATGATGTGCGTGAAATGCGGACAAAAATGCAGCAACATCTGGGAAGTGCTGCTGAATCCGGCCAGTTTCAGCTGAAACAGGACCGGGGCGGACTGGTCGATATCGAGTTTATTGTGCAGTACGCGGTGTTATCCGTGGCAGCCAGTCAGCCGAATCTGCTAGAGCGTTGTTCTACCATAGAATTAATCGGGCTTTTGGCGGATTTTTCTTGTTGGCAGCAGGACAGGGCAGATACACTGATAGCCTGTTACCGGCATTACCGCGATCTGTCTCACCAGAGAGCTCTGGATGAAGAAAATCTGCTGTTTGATGAAGCAGAAATCGCCCAATGCAGGGATAAAATCAAGCGCATTTGGCTTGAAGTATTGAACGAAGAATTATAGACCCGGCGAGGCTGATATCAGCACGGCCGGTATTACAAATAATAGAAATGATTGGAGTAAGCAATATGTCGACCATGGCTGATCGCGATGGTGTTATCTGGTTAGATGGCGAAATGGTACCGTGGCGTGAAGCCAAGGTTCATGTGCTGACGCACACCCTGCATTATGGCATGGGTGTTTTTGAAGGTGTCCGCGCCTACCAGACAGATCAGGGTGCGGCCATTTTCCGCCTTGATGCACATACCCGTCGTTTATTCGACTCAGCGCATATTATGAATATGCCGATGCCGTTTGATAAAGAAACAGTCAATCAGGCTCAGCTCGATGTGGTCAGCCAGAACAATCTGGATACCGCGTATTTAAGGCCGATGGTTTTTTATGGTTCAGAAGGCATGGGACTGCGTGCCGATAATTTAAAAACTCACGTCATGATAGCGGCCTGGGAATGGGGCGCTTATCTGGGTGCTGATGCACTTGAGAAAGGTATTAAAATCCGCACCTCGTCTTATACCCGTCACCATGTCAATATCAGCATGTGTAAAGCCAAGGCTAATGGTCATTACATCAATTCCATGCTGGCGCTGCAGGAAGCCATGGCATGCGGTTGTGATGAGGCCTTGTTACTGGATAATGAAGGTTACGTGGCAGAAGGCAGTGGCGAAAATATATTTCTGGTGCATGACAATGTGATTTATACACCGGATTTAACCTCGGCACTTAACGGTATCACCCGAAATACGATTTTTACGCTGGCTGCTGAAATAGGTATACCAGTGGTAGAAAAACGCATTACCCGTGATGAAGTGTATATTGCCGATGAGGCCTTCTTTACCGGTACTGCAGCCGAAGTCACACCAATTCGTGAACTTGATGGACGACTGATAGGTGCGGGCTGCCGTGGTCCGGTCACTGAAAAATTACAGAGCTTGTATTTTGATGCGGTGCACGGACGACTAGAAAAACATAAAGACTGGTTAACCGCAGTTAAATAAAAATACGGGGTGCATAAATATGTGCCCCGTTCTTTTTTGGTAAAAATAATTAGCTTAAACACTAAAGGGGAAGAAAATGCCAAGTCCAAATACGGCCGCAGAAAATCTTAAAAATTCCTGTTCACAAGCGGTTTATGAAGTGACCGAAGCAGAGCTGCCGATACACTGCCCGTTGCCCGGTACCAGTCTCTGGAACTCGCATCCCAGAGTTTATATCGCACTGGATAATGCAACAGAAGCAAAATGTCCGTATTGTGGAACGCTTTATAAGCGCGTTAAGTAGTATTGGTTTTAAGATATTTTTATGAATAAATCTGCGGCGACTGCATCATCGTTTATCAGTCATCTGGTCCATTTTATTGTTTTTTTATATCCCATCGTCGTTGTCACGTTACCGGATGCTGGACCGAATTTGTTTGGTGCGCTGGCGTTGCTGTCCTTGCTGGTGTTTATCGTCCTGTTTCCAAAAAGTCAGAGTATCCGGGAAGAAAAACTGCTCTTTTTCTGCAGCTTTCTGATTTTTATCGCGGCTATATTAACCGCATGGCTGGGCGGCTTTAATCAGCTTGGCTGGCAAAAAATTAATAATTTTTTAACCCTGTTAATGATTGTGCCGATTTATTTTTTGTTCAAACGTTATTTGTTAAATCCCCGGCTGATCTGGTGGGGGCTGTTCATCGGGGTAGTGTTGTGCGGTGTTATCGCAATTTATGAAAGCTACTGGGGCAGTTTGTTCGAAGAATGGAACGGCAGAGCAAGCGGTGCTACACACCCGATACTGTTTGCCGATATTGCCCTTACCATGTCATTTATGTTGCTGGTGGTTGGTTCCACGCTGGATAGCTGGAACAGTAAACATATCGCGGCTTTTTTTATAATATTTCTACTGGGCTTAAGTGCAGTCAGCCTGTCAAAGTTTCAGGGTGTCTGGGTGGTGGTGCCGGTATTAATGCTGCTGATGTTCTGGCGCTATAAAAGTCATATGCCGCGGAAAATTTTAATGTTGTTTGCGGTTTTTATTATCACCGTGCCGGCGTTTGTATATTTCAGTTCAGCATATCTTATTAATAGTGAACAGAGTGCTGTAGCGCAGTCTGAAAAATACCCGGACGGGCGCGATAAAACCGTATCGGTAGAAACTCGATTAGAAATGTTGCAGGCTACCTGGCTGATATTTAAAGAACAGCCGCTAGCCGGTGCAGGCTGGGGACATTATATCGAGGCGGCGCAACACTTTGTTGATCAGAATCAGCTCGAGAGCAGCGCGGTGTCATGGAATCATCCGCATAATCAATATTTTTCGGCAATAGCCAGTGGTGGCTTGATTATGCTGCTGGCTTTGCTGTATTTTTTTCTGATACCGCTGGATATGTTCCGGCGTTTCGTTTTTTTTCCGGATAAAGACGTACAGGCTTATGCGTTGGCCGGTCTGGTGCTGGTGGTGAGCTTTATCGGCTTTGGAGTCAGTGAAGCGATTTTTGAGCGCTCACTTTCAAGCGGGTTTTATGCCTTTTATCTGGCGATGTTTTTTGCACTGATGTACCGCAGTAAAGAAGAAAACAGCAAACAAAGCATCAGCCGTCAGCAGAAGTTGTCGGTTATTTTAATTGCCTACAATGAGGCTGATCGTATCGATGCCTGTTTATCCTCAGTAGCCGGCTGGGCGGATGAAATTATTGTGCTGGATAATGGCAGCAATGACGGGACGCCAGAGCTGGCAAAAAAATATACCGATAAAGTGTCGATAACCGACTGGCCAGGTTATGGTAAACAGAAACAAAGAGCATTGGAGCAGGCGCAATACGAATGGGTATTATCCATTGATGCAGATGAACAGGTAACACCAGCCTTAAAAAATGAGATTGATAAACTGATTGATTCTGATCCGGTAGAGACCGGGTTCTGTATTCCATGGCAGGTTATGATTTACAATAAACGGATTGATTTTGGCCATAATGGTCGCGCACCGTTACGTCTGTTCAGACGCGAGCTGGCCAGATTTAGCGAAGTGGCAGTGCATGAAAAAGTTCTGCTTGCGTCCGGGCATATTGGTCTGTTGAATGAACGCTTGCTGCATTATACCCACCGCAATTTAAAACACGCGATGGAAAAATACACTGACTATGCCTGGTTATGGGGTGTTGAACGTTTCGAAAACGGCAAGAAAGCATCGTGGCGTAAAGCGATCATAAACAGTAGCTGGAGTTTTTTGGTGGGCTATCTATTAAAGCTCGGTTTTCTGGATGGCTTCAGAGGTCTGATCTTGGCGACTCATATTGCGCTATATACATTTAATAAATACGCCGTACTGTGGACGCTGGAACAGCAAAAGCGCGCTGATCGCAGCACGGAGACGGATAGCTTGCAGTAGTTTGCAGTCAGTCAATACCGACCAATATTTCCAGCAACAGAAAGAATACAAATAATCTCAACAGAGACCGGATAAAACAATGTCAGTTACAATCCCTGATTTTTCAAAAGCACGTGTATTGGTTGCCGGCGATGTGATGCTGGACCGCTACTGGAGTGGTGATTCTAACCGAGTCTCACCGGAAGCACCGGTGCCGGTAGTTAATATCAATACTGCTGTCGACCGTGCAGGCGGTGCCGCTAATGTGGCTCTGAATGTCGCCTCACTAGGGGCTAATGTGACACTGGCAGGAATAGTCGGTGATGATGAAGCCGCGGCTATCTTGTCGGCGTTGCTGGCAGAGAAAGGTATCAGCCAGCAATTCGTCACCCAGGACAATTACAAAACCATTACCAAACTGCGTGTACTGAGTCGGCACCAGCAACTGATCCGGCTGGATTTTGAAGACCCACAGGCGGATCTGGATATTGCCGATTTCTATCAGTCCATTATAAAAAACATCAATCAATATGATGTGCTGGTGCTGTCTGATTACAATAAAGGCTGTCTGCAAGATGTGCAGCCACTGATACAGGCGGCAAACGAAGCCGGTGTCTTTGTTTTGGTTGACCCTAAAGGTCATAATTTCGAGAAATACGCCGGTGCCAGTTTACTGACACCCAATCTGTCAGAATTCGAAGCGATTGTTGGCCACTGTAGTGATGATGATGATCTGCAGTTAAAGGCCGAGGGTTTGTTAAAGCAACTGAAGCTTCAGGCCCTGCTAGTTACCCGCAGTGAACGGGGCATGACGCTGTTGCAAAATAATAAAGCCAGCGTAACCTTGCCGACCAAAGCCAGAGAAGTGTATGACGTGACCGGTGCCGGTGATACGGTTATTGGGGTACTGGCTGCGGCGATTGCGGCAGGAGCCGATTTTGCATCTGCGGCGTTGTTGTCAAATATCGCAGCCGGTATTGTGGTCGGCCGGCTGGGTGCTGCCTGTGTCAATTCTGATGAACTTAAACGCGCTGCCAGTGATTCATTTCAGCTCGATTTTCATCAGAAAATTGTCAGTCTGGAAGAACTCAAACGCGAAGTAATATTCAGTAAAAACAATGGCCAGCGAGTGGTCATGACCAATGGCTGTTTTGATATTTTGCACGCCGGTCATGTGCAGTACTTGTCAGAAGCGGTGGCCCGAGGTGACCGGCTGATTGTCGCGGTGAATGATGATGATTCAGTTAAGCGTTTAAAAGGTGATTCGCGACCGATTAACAGCCTGCATCAGCGCATGGAGGTACTGGCTGCGCTCGCTGCTGTCGATTGGGTGGTATCATTTTCAGAAGACACCCCAGAGCATTTAATTTGTCAGCTGCTACCGGATTTATTAGTCAAGGGCGGTGATTATAAGGTCGAGGAGATAGCTGGTGCAGAGTGTGTGCTCAGCCATGGTGGCAGTGTTGAAATATTGTCGTTAAGAGATGGCTGTTCAACCAGTCAGATTATTCGCTCGGCACAGATTGAAAAATAACCGTCATTAACGGCACAGTTTGATTAAAATATCGCGCTGTTTAAGGCGCGAAATTCAGTCCTGCCACTGCTCTAAAAACAGATCGATTTTGTCGATAACATGATCCTTTGTTATGAACTCCATAATGTCATCACGCCGTACCCGCCGCCCCCAGCGTACCTGCTCGACCGTTTTGTTATAGGTTTCAAGTAAGGCTTCTGGGTATAAATTGACACACAGATCGAGCCATGAATAAGGCCCGGTCCGGTATGGGTTGGAATTGGCGTATAAGCCGATGACTGGGGTTCCCAGTGCATTCGCAATATGCGCCGGTCCGGTGTCGGGAGCAATAACCAACTGGGCCTGCTGCAAAAGAGCGGCCAGTTGTTTAAGTGTGGTCTGACCTGTCAGCAGCAGCGGTTTGTTTTTGGTTTCTTCGGCAATGGTCTGACTGAGGCGTATTTCATTATCAGACGGACCGCCGCTTAGCACACAGATCAAGCCATAGCGCTCCGACAAATAATCAATGATCGTGGCGTAATGGTCTGCCCCCCAGTTTCTGACAGCGTTACTGGCGCTGGGATTGATGACCACATAGCGCTTGTTGTGGGTGGCTTTCTGGATGAATAACCGATCGCTTTCAGGAACCGGAATATGCCATTCGATAGTCTCTGTATTCAGCCCGAGCAGCTTAGGGAACTCAAGGAAACTGTCGAGTACATGCTGGTGCGGAACATAAGGTATTTTTTTATTGCTGAACAACCACTGAAAATTCCTGCCGCGCTTAAAATCAAAACCTATTTTATAGGTTGCCTGGATATGGCGGCTGGCAAGACTGGCACGCAGCGAAATTTGCATATGCAGTAAAATATCAAAGCGGCGACCTTTAAGAGTTTGTTTAAGGGTTTTATTGGCCTCTCGGCCAGCTGATTTGTCGTAAATAATAAACTCAACCCCGGCAATATCATGCACCAGCTGATGTTCCAGCTTACCGATAATCCAGCTGATTTTGCAATCTGGCCATTGTTGACGGATGCAGTTAAGAGCCGGTAAAACATGCGTTACATCACCAATGGCTGATAGTCGTAATATGCACAGGCTGGCAGGCGGAGAGGAGATAAAAGACATAGCGTATTTTATTGAAGCAACATTAAGTGTTTGAATTGATGTATATTAACACACTAAATATGCTGGGGTGAGTGCGATTGGTCGGCTATTTAACACCATAATAATGATAAAAATCTGAATACGGTTGGCGATGAAATACAAAGTTTGGGGTCAGGCTGCAGCGATTTTAAAGCCCAAAAAGCAGCACTTTAATAGTGCTGCGGTATTGTTGTTTATTGCCGCTTTCGCAGCCTGTGTCGGGCTGGTGATACACCTGGCTGTGTTATATATGGGGAGTCAATATACGGCTAGCCGTGAGCCCTATATTCAGTCACTCGGTACAAAAAATGTAACGATACGCTGGCAGACAGATCACCGCTCACAGGCCCGAGTGGTTCTAAGAAACAGCCGCAATAACCAGCTTTATGAATTGACTGAGACTTTCGCAAAAAACGCTCACAGTATGCAGTTCAGTCAGTTAGAACCTGCAACCCGCTACTATTACAGTATCTATCAGGACCAGCAACCCTATCGTCAGGGTGACGGCTATTGGTTTGAAACGGCGAGCGAAAACAATAGCCCCCAGCCTCTGCGGATCTGGTTGCTGGGGAATTCCGGGCAAACCGGCAAAAATCTAGAAAGCGTCAGTCAGTCAATCACAACTTGGCTGAGACAGCATCCCCGACAGGCTCAGAGTGCACTTAATATGATCGTCAGTAGCGGTGATAATGGTGACCAGCGGGGTACTAATTCAGGCTATCAGAAAGGCTTGTTTTCGCCTTATCAGGCGTTGTTAAAAAATTATGTGTACTGGCCTGTTTATGGTGAGTATGACGCCAGAGGCTGGTCATTTTTTAAAATTTTCAGCCTGCCGCAGGCTGCAGAATCTGGCGGGCTGGCATCTGGCACAGAGCGTTACTACTCGGTCGATTACGGTGCTGCACATCTTATTTTTCTGGACAGTCATGATGGTGCTTATAGCAGTGATGATGCGATGATTCGCTGGTTAAAAGCCGACTTAAAGCAGAGCCGACAGAAGTGGTTGCTGGCATTCATGCACCACCCGCCGTATAGTCGCGGTTCGCATAACTCCAATGACCCCAGAGACAGCGCTAATAGAATGTTTAATATGCGTAAACGCGTGCTGCCCGTACTAGAGCAGGCCAGTGTTGATCTGGTGGTATCCGGTTACAGTCATTCCTATGAGCGCAGTTATTTGGTGGACTGTCATTACGGAATCAGTTCAACTTTTCGCACAGAATCAATTTTGCAAAAAGGTCCGGTGTTTTATAAAAATCGGAGCAGGGCACCTCATCAGGGCAGTATCTATACCGTGATAGGTTCTTCGGCTGAGGCGCTAAGCGGCAGTTTTGACCATCCGGTTATGGCGCAGTCGATAGCGAAAACGGGATCAATGATTGTGGATATTGACGGTGATAAACTGACGGCACGATTTATCGATGAGCAGGCAGTTGTCGCGGATCAGTTTGAGATAAATAAAGTAACAGACAGGTCAAAAAATACGTCGAAAAAAAACACGTGTGAATAATGAATATGAAAGAGTTTGAAATTAAAAAACTGAATAAACGCTGGCTGCTATTTGATCCGGCTTTAATGAAAAATCCCTGTGAGGAATATTTCAGCTGCGCCGCGATGAAACAAAAAAATGCGCTAACAGGCAGTGCTGGTGGCCGTGGTGAAACCTGTTTCTATCGGGCAGAAAACAGTATCTGGGCCTTACGGCATTATTTACGAGGCGGACTGGTTGCTAAATTGCTGTCAGATCAGTATTTTGGCTTGCGCTTAAAAAACACCCGGGCCTGGAAAGAATGGCATTTACTGCGACAGATGGTTGCGCTCAGGCTGCCGGTGCCAAGGCCGGTTGCAGCCAGTGTGTCAAAAACCTTTTTATTTTATCGTGCAGATCTGCTTACCGAATACATAGAGCAGACAAAAACACTGGCTGAGATACTGCAGGCAGATGCATTGCCTGCAGAACTCTGGCATAACATCGGGCATTGTATCCGTCAGTTTCACGACAATAAAGTCTATCATTCAGACCTTAATGCAAAAAATATCATGCTCGACCAGCAGCAAAAAGTATACCTGATTGATTTTGATCAGTGTGAATTCAGGTCAAGGGATAATTGGAAAATTAAAAACCTGTTGCGCCTGAAAAGATCACTGGATAAGTTTCAGCATAAGCTGAAGGTTTTTAATTTTAACGAGCAGGCCTGGCAGGATTTACTGGCTGGCTATGATGGTAAAGCCTGAGATAGCGTTACAAACGGGATATTTTTTGCAGATAAAGTTCTGCTATATTGCGGTTTTTTATCATCAGTTGTTTGGCGTTTTTACCAAGTCGCTGGCGTAAAGGCTGATCCGAAATCAGCTGGCTGATCGAGCGGACAGCACTGTCTCTGTCGTTAGCCTGAATCGCGGCTTCATTTTCGAGGAAAAGAATATTTTCCGCAGCAAAGTTTTCCATATGCGGGCCGTAAATAATGGCTTTGGAATAAGCGGCCGGTTCTAAAATATTGTGGCCGCCTTTTTTAACAAAGGAGCCGCCCATAATGACAAATTCTGCGTGCTGAAATAATGCGCCCATCTCACCGATGGTATCGGCCAGATAAATATCGGTGTGTTCGCTGATCTGCTGATGCTGGCTTCTGACGGTTATTTCAGCAGCCAGTGGTTTAAGTGTATTAATAATATCGTCTTTACGCTGTGGATGTCGCGGTGCAATAACCAGTAATAAATCACGGTGTTCGCTCTGCTGCCAGATAGTGACGATTTCCAGTTCTTCATCTTCTCTGGTAGACGCCGCCAGTACATACTGACGACCGATCAGGTTAGCTTCAGACTCGGTGCTTTGTGTGACCAGTGAAAACTTTAAATTACCGATGCATTCTATTTTCTCGGCCGCAGCCTGTAAAAATTCAAAACCCTCAGCGTCAGCCTCAGATCGGCAGTAGATTTTGCTGATATAGCTCAGGCTGGTTTTATAAATTTTTCTGATCCATGAGTTTGTGTTCAGTGTTTTTTCTGAAAGCCGGCCATTGACAATCGCCACTGCAATCTTTTGCTGGTGGCATAACTGAAACAGGTTAGGCCAGATTTCAGTTTCCAGAACGATGAGTTTTTGTGGTTGTATTTTCTTCAGGAAGTGCCTGATAGACAGCCGGTAGTCCAGCGGCAAATAACAATGGCTGACAAAACTCAGGCGCTGCTGACAGATGCGTGCAGCAGTTACCGTATTCGTTGTGACCAGTATTTTTTGCTGCGGGTATTTTTTCTGCTGCAGTGTAATCAGCGGAATGGCGGCATTGATTTCACCGACCGAGGCGCAGTGAAACCAGACAGGTTTAGAAATGCCGGGTAATTTTAAAGCACAGCGCTGCCACAGATATAAAGCATCTTTGTTGTTCAGATAATGCCTGATCGTGATGCCTGCAAAAACCGGCAGCAATATAAATAAAAGTAACTGGTAGCTTAATATCATAATCATTAAGCCTTAATAAATCGGCTTTTCACCTTCGGGGCGAGTTTTGTAGCGTTTATGAACCCACAGATATTGCTCAGGGTTATGGCGAACTAAATCTTCATTTATCCGATTGATTGTCGCGGCATCGTGTTCAATATCATCGCTGGGAAAATCTTTGACAGCAGGTTGGATAAATATTTCATAAATAAGCCTGTCGCTGTCGGCATCTTTATGGCGTTTTATATAATAAGGCACCAGTGCCGCAGCGCTTAATTTAGCCAGCCGCGATGGCGCAGTAATGGCGGTTGCCATCTGGTTAAAAAAAGGCGCAAACACCATATCTTTGCCGCGCAGGTTCTGGTCCGGTGCATACCACAGTACATGATTTTGTTTTAAGGCAGCGATCATTTTTCGCGGGCTGTCATTGCTGATCAGGTGCTGAAAATGTTGTCTGCGTTTTTTCACCATCAGGTAATCAAAGACTTTGTTTCTGGCCGGCTTATAAACTGCCTCTAAAGCTACTTTGTCACTGAGAATATGTGCGCCGATTTCCAGACAGGTAAAATGTGAGGTTAATAATATAACGCCTTTGCCCTTGTCGAGTGCCTGAGTAAGATGCTGAAGACCGTTAATTTTCGCAGTTTTAATTAATCGGCGCTGTTGCCACCAGGCCAGACCGACTTCAAATACACCCATCCCAAGTTGTTTGAAATTTGTTTTACATAATTGCTGAATCTGTTGCTCGTTTTTGTCTGGAAAAGCGATACGTAAATTTATTTTTGCCACTTCAACACGCGAGGGGCGCAGATAATAAACCAGCATGCCAAAAGCGATACCAAAATATTCAAGCCAGCGCAGTGGTAGCATTACCATCAGTTTTAACAGGCCCAGAAAAAACCAGCTCGGCCAGTTTAACGGATTCAGTATGAGTTGTTTTAAAGCAATTTGTTTCACTGTGACAGGCCGTGACTAAAGTGTCAGCTATTTTAGCAGGCTTGAAATAGTTTTGGATTAAAAATCTGAAGTCATGATTTGACCGCGTATTAACGCTACCGGCGGGGCAGCGCTAACACGGCAGAGGCAGTACTGGTGTTTTAGTGTTTGCTGAGCCACTGGTTAATAGTGGTGATATCGTTAGCGCTCAGGGTGCCTGCTGCTTGTTTGAGCTTGAGCATATTAAGCAAATAATCATAACGGGTCTGGGCGTAGTCTTTTTCAGAACGGTACTGGTTGCGCAGTGCATTTAACACATCGACCGAGGTGCGTGTACCCACTTCAAAACCAGCCTGGGTGGCTTCAACAGCGCTCTGACTCGATACCAGCGCCTGTTTCAGTGCGTTAACACTGGCGATAGCGGCTTTTAGCCCGAGGAAAGCGCTGCGTGTTTGCTGTCTTGCTAGTCGTTTCTGTAAGCTCAGCTCGGCGCTTGCCTGACTCAGTTTGAAACCGGCCTGGCGGCTTTGTGATGAGGTCAGGCCACCACTGAAGAGCGGAATACTCAGATTAAGACTGATCGTCGTGTCCTCGGTGTCTGCGCTGGAGCTGCTGGTTTCCAGAGCCGTGTTGGTTTGTGTTGCCTGCAGGCTGAGGCTGGGATAGTGTCCGGCACGACTGGCGCTGCGTGCAGCCTGTGCTGCTTCCAGCGCATAGCTTGCGGCCTTGATCGCCAGATTCTGTTGTTGCGCAGTTTCTGCCCACTGCGAGATATCGTTGGGAGCAGGTACTTCCAGCGGTATGCTTTCAGGCAACGCAGAAAGCTTATCGACGGTCTGATTAATAATAACCTGAAGCGCTTCTCTGCTGGTTTCAGCCTGATTAATAGCGGCAATTTCTTGCGCTACGGTGATGTCGTATTGAGCCTGAGCTTCTTTTACATCGGTGATCGCTATGAGGCCGACTTCAAAGCGTTTTTGTGTTTGCTGTAACTGTTTGGCCACGGCTTTTTTCTCGGCACTGGCAAAATGCAGATTATCGTCGGCTGCCAGCACTTTAAAGTAGTGGTCGGCAACTCTGATTAACAGTGCTTGCTGCTGTACTGAATAGTATGCCGCAGCCTGGGCTACCGAGGCTTTGGCCTGCTCAAGCTGTTTATAAATCTGGTGGTTATAAATAGTCTGGGTCAGGGTCAGCTGATAACCCTGATTGTCGATATCACTGCTGCTGGGGCTGAAATCAGTGCCTACAATATCAGAGCTTGTTTGTTCGCGGTTGCCACTGAAGGCGTCCAGTCGCAGGTTAGGAAATAAAGCCGCACGTGCCTGAGGGATGCTTTCTATAGCCGCATCAAATTCAGCTCGGGCTGCTAATATCTGGGGATCTCTTTGTTGAGCCAGTTCAAAGCTTTGTTGTAAGGTGAGTGCGTGACTATTGAAACTGAGGATGCCTGTGATAGTCAGAGGTAATGCGATGAATCTGGATAATCTCATGTAGTTCGCTCCATCAAATATTAGAGATTTCTAATATAGCCTATAAACGTATATTAGTAAACACTCATATTCAAATCAACGTCACGTGCCCAGCCATCGACTCCGCCCGCTAAGTTGATCATTTTTGTAAACCCCTGGTGTTCGAGATAACGGCAGACATGCGCACTGCGGATGCCATGGTGGCAAATCACGACGATCTCCTGCTCAGGGTTCAGTGTATCTAGTTTAGACGTTATTTCAGCCATCGGCAGTAACTGGCTGCCTTTTATTGCGCAGATATCAAATTCCCAGGGTTCCCTGACATCCAGTAACAGCGGCTGAATAGTGGCCTGCTCAAGATAATTCCTGAGCTCGGCCGGGCTGAATTGTTGCATCAGTTTAGAATGAGAAGCTGGCTTTTAAGCGGGTGTTCTCTAAGGCAGGTAAATCAGTTTCGAAAATATTTTCGTCTGACCAGACATCTTCTGCGACCCGGGTGATTAATTTGGCATGCATGACCGGTGATGCGCCGGTGACAACAAACAGACGGCCGCCAATTTCTAATGATGTTTTATAGCAATCAGGCACTTCGGGCATTGAAGCGGTAATGACAATGACATCATATAGTGGTCTTTCAGCCCAGCCGGCAGAGGCATCACCGGTCTGCAGAGAAACATTGTCGATTTGCAGTGAGGTCAGGTTTTTCTTGGCCTCGGGCAGAAAATCGGCATTGATATCAACGCTGTAGACATACGCGGACAGTTTCGCTAGGCAAGCCGTTAAATAACCGGTGCCGGTGCCCACTTCAAGCACGATTTCATCTGGTTGGATGCTCAGGGCCTGCAGCAAACGACCAACCAGAACCGGTTTCAGCATTTCCTGATTGTTGCCGATAGGCACACCATAATCGCCGTAAGCCAGTGTTTTATAAGCCGGGGCGACAAAGTTTTCACGGGGTACTTCTGACATAACGGCTAACGCCGCAGGGTCGAGTACATTCCAGGGGCGCACCTGTTGTTCAACCATATTAAAGCGGGCTTGTTTGAAATTCATAATGTCCATCCAGTCGATCTAATTTTTTTTATCACAGCATTGTACACAGACGATGAAATTTTGGGTAGTTGTATAACTTATACCACGATAGGGTGTGTTTCTGACCTTAAAAACGGTAGAATCAATAGCTTGATTTAGAGGCTAGGGGTGCCGGTTACTCTGACTAAAAAGAGACTGCCGTGCTGAGAAATACTCTTAGAACCGAATCCGCTCAGGTTTTATTAGGGCGGTGAAGGGAAGCTTCGGTGGCCACTTCCTCCTCCGGCTCACCACCACAATAGTTATAGGTTCATTATTATGAGCGCAATTCCAGAAGAATTCCTGAAAAAAACGGCCGAGTTATCAGAAGATGTAACTCGGCCCTTTACAAATTCAAGCAAGATCTACATTGAAGGATCACGTCCGGATATCCGCGTACCGATGCGAGCCATCAAACAGCTGGACACGCAGACCGATGGCGGGGTTGAAAAAAATCCGGATATTTATGTTTATGATACCTCTGGTCCTTACACCGACCCGGCTGTAAAAATTGATTTAATGAAAGGTTTGCCCGATGTACGCGATGGCTGGATTGCTGAACGTGATGATACAGAAGAACTGCAAGGCCCGACCTCTGAGTACGGTGCTACCCGTCAGGCTGATGCGACATTAGCGCACCTGCGTTTTGAACACATCCGTAAGCCGCGTCGCGCCAAGGCCGGTAAAAATGTTTCCCAGATGCATTATGCAAAACAGGGCATCATAACGCCTGAAATGGAATACATTGCTATTCGTGAAAACCAGCAGTTGCAAGAAATGCGAGATGATGGTCGTTACGAAAAATTACTGCGTCAGCATAAAGGTGAATCATTTGGTGCGTCCATTCCCGAGATCATTACGCCGGAATTTGTGCGTGATGAAATCGCACGTGGCCGAGCCATCATACCGGCGAACATTAATCACCCAGAATTAGAGCCGATGATTATCGGCCGTAACTTCCTCGTTAAAGTGAATACCAATATTGGTAACTCGGCACTGAGTTCATCGATTGCCGAAGAAGTTGAAAAAATGGTCTGGTCAGCGCGCTGGGGTGGTGACACTTTGATGGACTTATCGACCGGGAAAAACATTCACGAAACGCGTGAGTGGATTTTACGTAACTCGCCGATGCCAATCGGTACAGTGCCTATTTACCAGGCACTGGAAAAAGTAAACGGTAAATCAGAAGATCTTACCTGGGAACTGTTTCGCGATACATTGATTGAACAGGCCGAGCAGGGCGTGGATTATTTTACTATTCATGCCGGTGTGCGTTTACAGTATGTGCCGTTAACCGCAAACCGTGTCACCGGTATCGTCTCGCGTGGTGGTTCTATTATGGCAAAGTGGTGTCTGGCGCATCACGAAGAAAATTTCCTTTATACGCATTTTGAAGATATCTGCGAAATCATGAAGGCTTATGATGTGTCATTCTCATTAGGTGATGGGCTGCGCCCTGGTTGTTTGGCCGATGCTAATGATGCCGCTCAATTTGGTGAGCTGGAAACACTGGGTGAGCTGACTAAGATTGCCTGGAAGCATGATGTGCAGGTGATGATCGAAGGTCCGGGTCATGTGCCCATGCAAATGATTAAAGACAATATGGAAAAAGAATTAAAGGACTGCTTCGAAGCGCCTTTCTATACCTTGGGGCCGTTGACCACAGACATTGCGCCGGCATACGATCACATTACCTCTGCCATTGGTGCTGCTAACATTGGCTGGTACGGTACAGCGATGCTGTGTTATGTCACACCCAAAGAGCATTTAGGTTTGCCTAATAAAGCCGATGTGCGAGACGGAATTATCACCTATAAAATCTCAGCGCATGCAGCTGATCTTGCAAAAGGTTTTCCGGGTGTGCAGGTGCGCGATAACGCCTTATCAAAAGCTCGATTTGAATTCCGCTGGGAAGATCAGTTTAATTTAGGACTCGACCCGGAAAGAGCGCGTGAGTATCACGATGAGACCATGCCAAAAGAAGCACATAAGGTAGCGCACTTTTGTTCGATGTGCGGGCCGAACTTTTGCTCTATGAAGATTTCTCAGGACGTACGAGATTATGCGAGTGAGAATGGCTATACGGTTGAAACTGCCTTTGATAAAGGCATGAAGGATAAGGCGAAGGAGTTTAGGGAAGGCGGGGTAGAAATTTATAAAGAAGTTTAGTTTTAAAAAGGCCCGCTGATGCGGGCTTTTTTATGTGTAGGCATATACATATGTCGCGGGGCCAAGGAGCGGCGTGTTTCTGAAATTAATCACCTGCATATTGACCTTGATTTAATAAAATATAGTAATGATAAATTATAAAAGCTAAGGGGAATATCGCTCTTTATAAAATATTAATTATTGTAACTTTCTTTAACTGAACTAATAGCCGTTTCAAGATTCGCAATTAATTCTTTGTCTTTATGTACGATATAATCCGGGTCCGATTGCCTTATTTTTCGGGTAAACTTTCCAGCTCGTAGGTTGGACTGAGGAACGAAGTCCAACGGTTTTTAAATGTTAAGATCAAAGTCAAAGGCGTCGGTGGCTGACCGACAGCAGGTCACTTTTCTGTCAACAGCTACAGAAAACTAACGAAAAGAAAGCCGCCCCGCTAAACAAGCCCTCATATAAGGCATGAGGGTACCTTCGTCAGTCGCAATATTTTCGGCTGCTGCGGAACTCGCGAGAAAAGCACTCGCTCAGACATCCTCGCAGAAAGCCCCGATAATATTACTTCTTCCTCTGCTTGCTCAGATGGGAGGGTGGGTCAAAGTCAAAAGAAAAGTCGTAAGTCGTAAGTCGTAAGTCGTAAGCCGTAAGCCGTAAGCCGTAAGTCGTAAGTTAAAATTAAAAGACAAAAAATATCAGACCTTATCGGTTTTGATTTACCCCTCCCATTTGAGCAAGCCGAAGAACGAGTTAAAAGCAGGGAGTTTTCTGCTGTGGCTGTCTGAGCATGCTGTTTATGCGAGTTCCGCAGCAGCCCTGTTTTTAGGGAGAGATGAGGGAACCTGTATGCTTTATATACAGGCTTGTGAATTGGGTGGATTTCTTTTGGTTCGTTTTCTTTATCCGTCTAAAGAAAATGAACACGCCGGTGGGTGCGGGAACCCACGCTTTTGACTTTTATTTTAATTTTAATTTACTAGAACAGCCGTTAAACATTAAGATCGAAGTCAAAAGCGTATTTAGTTTTGCTAAGCAGGGAAGCGAATAAAAAAGACCCGTTAGCGAGGTTAAAACAATTCAAGAATTTAATATAGAAAGAGGTTTGAAAATACGATGCAGGGTATCCGCAGGGCAAGCTGTGTTAGGGCGGTTTTTATAGATAGTATATGCGCTATCGCGTAATTAATTAACGTGTCTCCTACACATGCAAGTACGGTACTTTTTTGCCTACATGGATGTAGGTAAGGGGCGTGAGCAGGATGCGGAAGCTTCAACTGTAGGAAAAAGTGCCTCACCCGCCGGTGCGACTACCGGAATGCTTAAGCGGAGCAAGTTTATGACACCTTGTTATAGCATGTAAGCACGTAAGTTGGTTTGAGATACGAAATCCAGAAAAAGACAATGGATGATCACCTATGACTTTGACTTTGATTTAATAAAATATAGAAATGATAAATTCTAAAAAACTAACAAAATATATCTCTTTATAGAATATTAATTTTTGTGGTTTTCTTTAACTGAACTGATAGCCGCATCAAGATTCGCAATTAAGTCTTTATCTTTATATACGATATAGTCAGGGTCGGATTGCCTTATATTGCGATTGAATTTTCCTGAGGTCAGCAAAATTGCAGGAATCTTTTTATTAACTGAGGTTGAAGAGCGAATAGCACCAATAAGACCGACTCCATTTAATGTTTCAACATGCATACCGGTAATTAGCAAGTCATATTTATCAGTTAACAAGCGACCAAGTGACTGATAACCGTCATTCATAAGGCTCACTTGAAATGAATGAGCTTCTAGTGCGCTTTTAACGATATTGGTGCTGCTACTTTCCGACTCGACCAGTAAGCAAGAGTAATGGTGCTTGCCGTGCTGACTTCTGAGTAAGTTGAGTTTGTCTTCTAAGTTGGAGAAATTATCTTCTTGTTGCTGGTATAGCTCGGTGGTTACTATCAACAGGTCGATGTAGGCGAGCCAGTTATTGACTTGCTGATCTGATATATCACCAGTGGAAGGAGATAGTTCTGATAGCTCGTCTTCAAACTGGTGGCAGATGGCCGACAGAAAACTAAAGTTATGTGTACCAGCGGAACCTTTAATGCTGTGTATTTCACGAAACAGTGTCTGGTAGTTTTCAATTGATACGTGCTGTTTAAAATTGACTAACAATAGCTCAACATTATGTAATGTATCCGGCAAAGCTTCCAGGTAGTTGTCCGCAAGCTCTTTCAGTATTTTTTTGAAATCTTCCATACAGTGTATTGTAGCAGGGGTTTTTACAAAATGAATGTTCATAGTAGATCATTTTTTAGGATTAATCAGCCAGATAAAATATATTATCATTCTGTATGGGGTTGAGTGGTTGCAGCCTCAAAACAATGTCATATCTAGTGGTTACTATTTTGATGCTGTTTTCGCAAATAACAGGGTGCTGAGAATGTTACTTATACTAGGGCTAGGACGGGATATAAGGTTGATTAGCAGATTAATTAATAAATCCATGCTGATATACTATTTTCCTTAAAAAGTTTTATGAATTAAATCTGGACAAGTGTGATGGTGGGGGTATTGTGCTGCGAAAAAGTGATGTAGGCAGCTAACTTAGAAACTGATTTGTCGATAATAGTAAGATCACACTTGAGTTTAGTGTTAAGAGTGAGTGCTTTCATAAAGTCTAGTGAAGGGAACTGCTTTGGCTAACCTTTGAGAACTACGAGCACAGTAGCATCAGTTTGGTGATAAAGCAGCGAAGTAGGATTGATCAAGCAGCAATTAAATGAGAACCCAGCTCAGATTGATCTTGAGTCTGCTCTTTGTGGAGTGCTAGATGCTAAAGAGGTATTCGTGACCTAAGTATGAGCGACTAGTGCTTTAATGCTTGTGTGATGCATGCATGGTCTTTTAAGCTAAGTCATGGGTTTTATAATGTATAGCGCCGGGCTACTATCTTCAGTGATGCTTGGTGACAGTTTGTTGTTCTTTATGTTTTCAATGTACAGCTTTAGCTCTTCAAAAGGTAGGGGTTTAGAAAACAGATAGCCTTGTCCTGTATCGCAGCCAATTTCTTTCAGAAAATTCATCTGTTGCAGAGTTTCTATACCTTCGGCAATAACTTCCATACTAAGTGTGTTACCCAGTCCTGCCATGGCCTTGATAATCTCCTTGTCTTTGGTGTCATTGTGAATATTGGACAGAAAACTTTTATCAATTTTCATCGTGTCGACTGGCAGGTCACGCAGATATTTCATCGATGAGTAACCTGTTCCAAAATCGTCAATAGAAATTCTTATGCCCTTAGATCTGAGTATATTCAGGTGCGTAATAGCAGTATCCAAGTTGTCCATTAGAATTGATTCAGTAATTTCAAGTTCCAGTAGCTCAGGAGGCATTTTTGTCTGTGTAAGAATAGTTTCAATCATCAATAAAAAGTTTTTAGCAAAGAACTGTTTGGGCGAAACATTAACGGAGACCGGGATCATAATGCCATGATTCTGTAGCGTCATTGATTGCGTACAAGCCTCTTCTAGTATCCACATACCCAATGGGTGAATGATTTCACTATCTTCAACGACTGGAATGAAATCATCAGGTGGGATAAGGCCTTTTTCAGGATGTCGCCAGCGAATTAATGCTTCGTATCCATTGATGCAGTTTGTTGAAAGGGAGATCTTGGGCTGATAAAATAGCTCGAATTCCTGGTTTGCAAGTGAAACTCGTAATTCATGCAGCATTTCCTGTTTGCGAACAACGGTTTCTTCAAGCTTATCGGTGAAGAAGCGATAGGTGTTTTTACCGCTATGCTTGGCATTGTACATTGCCAGGTCAGCGTGCTTCATTAAAGTTTCAACATTAAGGTCTGATTTGATTTTAACCACACCGATACTGATAGTGGCTCGTATCGTTTCGTTATTAATGATAAATGGTAAGTTAATATTACTTAGTAATCGCTCAAGAACCTGTTTGATATTGTTATGACATGCATAAAGAAGTATAGAGAATTCATCACCACCCATTCGGCAGACTACGTCATCAGGCCGTAAAGCATCTTGGATCCTATGGCTGATGTTTTTTAAAAGCTGGTCACCTAAATCATGTCCCATAACGTCATTGATGTCTTTGAAGTTATCAAGATCAAGAAATAGCAGGTAATTACTGTTATTGTCAGACTGGATCGCAGTATGTAAAATCTTTTTGAAGTAGCGCCTGTTTACCAGGCCAGTAAGGGTGTCGAATGAATCAATTTGTTTTGTATCACGCTGAACATTTCTGGTTCGCGCTGTTTGCTGGCGGCTTTGTTGCAATGATGATCTGATTTTTCGGCCAATCAAGCACAGTGTTAATGCGAGCCTGCCGGTTGGGTCGGTGGATGTAAACGGCGGCAATGAATATTTCTCTCTGGCGATATTGTCTGCATATTTTCTTATCATTGCTATACGTCTGTATAGATGTGAAATCAAATAGTATATGACGATCAGTGGTAACAGTGTAATTGTGGTCGTCTGGATTAAATAAAGAAGCTTATGGCGAGATTCTTGCTGTTTTCTTTTTTCGATATGATTTTTTTGCAGGTAGAAATCATCCTTGATGCTTGCTGAGCTTGATGTTATCGAGCTGTTTATAGATTGTTTTACGGCACTAATTGTCCTGATTAGCTCGGATGCGATTCTGTCAAAATCATTATGTAATATTTTCACATCCATATTGGTGCGATTGCCGCTAGTCTTCTCGGAAATTTGTGAAAGCACTAATGCGGTAGTATTGAGTTTGGAAAACTCGGTAATATGAGAAGTGTTAATTGAATAAAGTTGTTGCTGAATATTTTTCAGCTCTTCACTGTGTTGCCTGAAAGCATTGCTGGTTTCATTTTTCTGAATTTTAAGAGTTTGCATTTCAATACGCATCAATGTTGTAACAGACTTAAGTTCCTCTAGCAGAGTAATCAGCGGAATTGTATTGTTCAAAACATTGCTTAGGTCTTTGCTTTTTTTATCAATAAGACGGGCATCTCTATCTTGTTCATTTATGATATTTTCTGAATGGCTTGTATATAAGCTGTATTGACTGAGCAGCGCAATTAAGGTAATTACTGCATAGACGATGATGACAGTCTTCAGTGATGTTTTTTTACGATGCGTTTTATTATTCATGGTGGCTTGGCGGTTCAGGCGGAAACTATGGGTATGACAGCAATAAATGAAATAGTATTGTTTGTCACAGCAAATGTTTTTGCTAGACGTTTTGTTGAAAACTGGCTATGAAATAAACCCACTTTTCCCACAATATTTGTTCCTCAGCTGGTTTAAATTTGGTATTAATCGGGTAAAACTGGACCGGCACTTATGTTTATAGGGTATAGCGTGATGCTGTTAAAGGGCATTGGTAAATTGATACAAAGTGTTTACAAAGTGTTTACAAAGTGCCATCGCTAAAACCGATAAAACTGAGCAGATGGCTAACGCTGATACTAAAAAAGTCATTATCAACTTCACTGTTTAACCGCAATGTTTGTCGGGTATTGTGGGAAGCCTATATAAAATGGCCTCGGCTAAAATGACTATGTATTGCTAATACTGTAACGTGAGGGCTGGTACGCGACCGCTAATCTAATCGATAAAATACGTCGATGCTGTCATTTATTAATGATGGTTTACTTGTCAGTTTATTTAAGCAGCTCAAAGATTATTTCTGTTTTCAATATCCCTTTGAAGAGCGTGTCTATTGCTATTGTTCCGGCCGCGTGATTTACACTAAATCCTAGCTGTTTTTCCGGGATTATCTTTTTAACTAACAGCAGGGTTTCTGGGTATGCAACGCTGAGGCTTACACGGAACGGGTAATAACCATCAAGAAAGCGTCGATGGTAAGGCCCGTTGATCAGGCTGAATGACAAGTCCAGATTCTGATAAAAAATTCTTACATTAGCGCTGACACACAGTTCTGAATTATGGCCAACGTTTGTTAGTGTAATGCGTTGCTTATTAATGCGCACCGACTCAATGTTCTGTTTTGACAGAACGGACAAGTTATTGATATGGCGGTACTGAAAAATGATATCAAGTTCCGGTAATTTGTCGATATGCCGGTAGCACTGCTCCATATACACCCAGCCGTTATCAATACTGCTTGGGCTGATTTTCAATCGGTTGACTGTGTGTAAAACAGACGGTTTCAGTGAGTGGTTAATAAATTCAAGGATGCCTTCGTTGACCTGGCTATGATCTGTGTCATTTTCTGAATTTAACCAGCGTTCCTCATCATCAGTAAAGGCGGATACTGGCGATGAGAGCAATAAAAGTAAATAGATGATGAGTGGTAGGTACTTTTTCATAGGCGGTAAAGTGCTTGAAACTTATCTAAAAAATACGTTATTTTGGCGTCGGCTGGGTTAATATTCGTGTTTATAGCTCTGTCCAGCAGACTTTTATTATACACTGGTGATAATGTTTGTATTTAACGGCTTTCACTAAGGATATAAACGTGTATTATGCCATCAGTTATGGCCTGATGAATGTGCTGCGGACTACTTCAATAAATGAACGATAATAGCTTTTACTCATATCTGCATAAGCAAATACCGGTAATGATGGTGCTGTCTCTTTTTCCAGGGTTGGCTTATGTATTGCTGGCATGGTTGCACGATATTCAGTTTAAAGGATTTATCTGGTATGCGCTGGTTGTCGTTGTTTCCCTGTGGGGCTACAGCATTTATAAAGAATACCTTGCGAATGACCGGAATAGTAAGCAGTTAAAAATATGGTATAGAAAACTCAGCTGGTTTTACTACGTTATATTTGCACTCTGGTTATTAGTATTTCTGCTGTTTATTTCAGAAAAGCAATATAACCTGCATTATATCGCCATCTTTACCGAGATAGGTGCTTCTGTTGTGGCCTCTATTTTGTTAATTCCTGATAAAAAACTTTTTAAACCCAATATCATTATGCTGATGGTGCCTTTGATGATTTACTTTGTCATTTTGGGTGACTGGCATGGCTATGTGCTGGCTGTGTTTTCTGCCACTCTGGCATGGGTCTTGATATATTCAGCAGGAAGCAGCCATAAGCTATTGATGCAAACAAATTATCAGGCTAATCATGATTACCTGACTGGACTTAAGAATCGATTTTACTTCATTAACTATCTTCAGAGTGCCTTGTCATCCTTGCAGGCTGGTAAATCCTATACCTATCTGTTGTTGATTGACCTTGATCATTTTAAAACCATTAATGATTCATTAGGCCACGATATTGGTGATCACTTACTGCAAGATGTATCCAATAGGATCAAAGAATATCAGCAAGAAAATACTTTGCTGGCAAGGTTAGGCGGCGATGAGTTCGTCATACTTGGGTCGGAATATAGTAATAAAGAAAGCTGCAGAGAAGACGCGCAGGCAGTGGCAAACAAAATTCTACAGGGACTCAAAGAAAGCTATACCGTAGAGCTACATAATCTTTATATCAGTGCCAGTATTGGTGTTAGCCTGCTAGTAGAAGAATACAATGATGCCAGTCGTTTGATTAAAGAAGCTGACATCGCCATGTATGAAGCCAAAGAAAAAGGTCGCGATGGTGTTATCGTGTTTGATGATGATATGGCGCAACGCATTGAACGTAACCTTGAAATAGAGAGATTACTGCATTTCTCTATTGAAAATGATGAAATTAGTCTGGTATTTCAGCCGCAGCTTGATATCCGGCAGCAAGTGATTGGAGCCGAAACGCTGACGCGCTGGGAAAATAAAAAACTGGGTGCAATATCTCCTGAAACATTCATTGCGATCGCGGAACAAACGGGTTTTATCATCGAGCTGGGGCGCTATATTCTGGAGTCAGCATTTCGTGCACTCGGCAGCTGGGACAAGCAGGGCATTTCACTTGATCAGTTTTCAATTAATGTCAGTATGCGGCAGCTCTTTTATAATGATTTTGTAGATGATGTGAAGTTATTATGCGAGGAATACCTGACTCAGGAAATGCGCAATAAAATTGTATTCGAAGTGACTGAAAGTATCATTGCAGAAGATGTTGATAAAGTAATTAGTATAATGAAGAGCATTAAGCAGCTGGGTATCCGCTTTTCAATGGATGACTTTGGAACCGGTTATAGTTCGTTAAGTTATTTAAAAAGATTACCTATAGATGAGATTAAAATTGACCGTTCGTTTATTGCCGACCTGAATCAGGAGAGCAGTGACCAGATTATGGTTAATAGTATTCTTAATATGGCGAATCAGTTTAGTCTGTCAGTTGTAGCTGAAGGCGTAGAGACTGAGCAGCAATTTGCTTATCTTAAGGCTAATAAGTGTGATTGTTATCAGGGCTATTATTTTTCTGTGCCGCTAGCTGAGCAACCATTCGTTGATTTCTACTTAAAAAATAATAATAAATAATAACGGATATTACTCAAGTCCAAAATTATAATGCTCGATTTTTGAAATATGTTCTTCGGCTTCCTTGGCCTTTTCAATCAGTCGTAATAATTGTGTGTGCTCGCGCTCAGCCATTCCATGATTCAGGTAGCGGTCCGCAGCAAATAATACATCCAGCAGATAAGGCAGCCGGTAATGATGATTGAGCAAAGTTTTTGCTAAAAAGTCAGAGTCATTACCGTGTTCTTTCATTAGCATAGCTGTTCTTAATGCGGTTTTTAGCTCTTCGTCAGTAGGTTTACTCATCGCGATGTCCTGATTGATAACGAAGCAAAAAACAGATTAATTTCTCAGAGAGTTCCTCAATAAAACACAGGAAAACTGATGTTAGCTTCTGTTGGTGCAGCTGCAGCGCGCGTTAGCAGGCTGCAGTGAGTTTTTTATGCGGCCCGGGTGGCTAGAATAACCGGGGCTATGGCAGAACCGGCCTGCAGCTGATTAAGCAACATCATGCGCTCGTAACCACATTCGAAGCGAACGATCGCAAAGCCATGCTTACTGATCTGACTGATTCTGACCTCTATACCTGTAGCTTTGACCAGTGCAGTGTCACCTACATTATATTCAGATTGTGTCATATCGATCCCCTTAATGGATGTCGTTTAATCACAGATATGTGATGTTACGATGCAAAGTTATATCAGGTTATCATGTATGTCAAATATCTTATTGTTTTTAATGGGTTTTTCTGTAAAGAAAGCTGGTTTTTACAATATAACTATATTACTGCTTTGTTTATAAGTCATTGATTATAAAGAAATATTTATGTTGTGGATTTGAAGCTTGAGAGGTAGTGTAGTGTCTCGAAGTTAAACGCAAATGGCGTCAAATAGACGTAGTAAACGGAGCGAGGCACGATATGGTCGGTAAGAAAAACATCGTTTTTGGTTTTTTATATCTGGTACTGACAGCGGCACTGGGGCCACTCATGGTCAATATGTACGCAGACTTTGGCAGTGCGATGGTCGAAAAGCAGCAATCAGTGGGGCGCTTACAGGCACTGCAGGAAAATGAATTTGAAGAAGATTTAGAAGTCTTAAAAGCAGAACAGATCGCGAAAGCTAACACAGCAGGGATTTTGTCGATAAATAAACTGATGAACGCCGAAATGCCAATTGATGGTATTAAGGGCGGGCCACATGCCCACGGTAATCTTGAAGCTTTATTAAATATTGTGGTTGGTCTGGTCATTGGGATGTTGGCGGTAGCTGTCTGGCTTAAACAATTAGTAAGCTGGTTATTTATCGTGGGTACGGTGATGCACTCTGGCATGCTTTATCTGGCAAACGTTTTTGGTTTTGCCTGGGCTGAAACATTATTGCAGACGGGAATCGGTCCGGTCTGTGTTTTGGCGGGCTTATTGGCAGCTGGCGTGGCGGCAGCTATAGGTTTAACAGAGGAAAAGAATCCCGACGCCTGATTTTTAGGCGTGCACTTGTTAGTGGCTTCAAGCGCAGCGATTAGCTGTTTATGAAGCTACGCTTAGTTTGGGTTGAGAGCTGGTTTCTTTAATCAGCTGATCAATCATCAGCATCCGGCGATAGCCAAAATCATACTCGACTATTACGATACCGTGGCCACTGATTTTCTGGATAGTGACAACGTGTCCTGTCGACGCTATTTTAACGCGGCTACCTTCGGTGAACTGGTCAGTATTTGTCATCTTCTTTCCCTAAATGGTGCGACAATTATGTAATAAAATAAATACAGGTAAAAGTCCATGACTTTTTCCTCATCTGGTGCAATTTGTCACTAAGTTTTACAGTTTAGAGACATTTTTTGCCAGTGCAGTGATTAACTGCACATTTTTAAGAAAACATAAAACGTAACATACGGATAAAAATATTTTCCTGATTAGCGGCAGGAAATGGCTGCGTCGGTTTTGTCGCCGCTAGCGGTGCTTTTTCCGCTTGGCTTATATCGTTATGTGATCTGACATTATTAGGCTTTTTCGCCGCTGCCGGTTTCGCTGAGGTTTGTTCTCTTTTAGCCGAGGTTTGTTCTCTTTTATAAGGCGTTATGGTTTTAGCGGGCCGATCAATTTTTGCTGCTGGTTTAGGTTTGATCAGTAGCTCGGCTGTAACCGATTGGCTGGCAATAGAATGGCCAATATAATCTTCAATTTCAGGTAAGTAATGGGCATAATCTTCGCAGGCAAAGCTGATCGCATGGCCACTGGCACCAGCGCGTCCGGTACGGCCAATACGGTGTACATAATCTTCAGATGACTGTGGCAGATCGAAATTAAAGACATGGCTGACTTCCGGGATATGTAGTCCACGAGCTGCCACATCAGTCGCTACCAGTACGCTGGCCTCACCGTTCTGGAAGCTTTTCAACAGAGCTTCGCGTTTCTTTTGCGGTACATCGCCAGACAGCACTGAAGCAGAAATCTCATTACCTTTAAGAAAAGCATAAATTTTTTCTGCCATACGCTTTGTATTAATAAAGACAATAGAACGGGACGGTTTGTCGCGTTGCATCAAACCCAGCAATAACGGGATTTTCTCATCATTTGCCGGGTAGTAAACCACCTGATCAATATTGTCAGCCGTCTTTGTTTCTGATTCTATTTTAATGCTTTCCGGTTCGTTCATATGCACATAAGCCAGTTCACTAATACGCAGAGAAAGCGTGGCTGAAAACAGCATACTTAAGCGTTTAGATGGCTCCGGGCAGGCATTCAGAAGATAACGAATATCATCGATAAAACCCAGATCAAACATCCGGTCAGCTTCATCGAGTACCACAGACTCGACAGCATTCAGCTTGAAAACGCCCTGTTTAAAAAAGTCGATGATACGACCGGGGGTACCGATTAAAATATCGACACCGGCCTCAAGCTGATCACGTTGTTTCTGATAATCAGTGCCACCATAGGCAAGGCCCATCGTTAAATCGGTGTACTGACCGAGTAATTTGGCATCTTTATGGATTTGTATAGCCAGTTCGCGGGTTGGGGCAATAATAATGGCGCGGATCTGATTTTTTTTGCGTTCAGCGGGAGCCGCTTGTGTGACCAGCCGGTTAAACAGGGCGACCAGAAAAGCGGCTGTTTTACCGGTACCGGTTTGCGCCTCACCGGCAATGTCTATGCCTTTAAGTGTGATCGGTAAGGTTTCTGCCTGAATCGGAGTGCAGTATTCAAAACCGGCTTCGTCGAGCCCGCGAAGAATGCTTTCAGGTAAATTAAAATGGCTATAGGCTGTGGCTGTAAGGTGTTGGTTATCATTCATGGCGCGTAGCATAACGTAAAAAGCACTTTTTCGCTGTAGATTTAATCAAAAAAAGCAGTTATTGTATTATCTGTAGTTATTCAGTATTCGCTTTGCTGTGTAAATCGGATACAATCAAGTTTCAATAACATTTACCCGCCGTTTTAAACTCCCTGTTCCTTTTTCTTGTGATAAGTTCCGGTTGAGTTGATGGCATTATTAAAACCCGGAGGTTTTATACTGTGAGCGATCAAATTGTCTACGTGACAGATGATAGTTTTGAGGAAGAAGTCATAAAGTCAGATGTGCCGGTACTGGTTGACTACTGGGCTGAATGGTGTGGTCCTTGCAAAATGATAGCGCCGATTTTAGACGAAATCAGTGCCGATTATGAAGGCAAGTTAAAAATCGCGAAACTTAATATTGATGACAATCCGGGCACACCACCAAAATACGGTATTCGTGGTATTCCGACACTGATGATGTTTAAGGGTGGCGATGTTGAAGCCACTAAAGTTGGCGCATTATCAAAATCACAGTTAACGGCATTTATTGACAGTAATCTTTAAATTCCGGCTTTTATGCCGTCCAGAGCTGGACGGCATAAAAAAAGCGTGCTAGTCTGTGATCTTCAAGTTGTTCGAAATACCCCTGCGTAAATTCAATTCGCCATACTTTCAAACAGAAAATAATAATCGAAACGAACGCTACGCAATAAAATAAATTTATATAAAATTTTTAAAAAAACCAACCTTACTTAAAAAAGTAACCTGTCAAAATATCAAATCAACCCATCCTGGATATTCCACTACCTATGAATCTTACAGAATTAAAACAAAAAACCCCCTCAGACTTAATTGAAATTGCTCAGGAAATGGGGCTCGAGAACATGGCTCGGTCCCGTAAGCAAGATGTTATTTTTGCCATACTTAAAGCGCATGCTAAAAGTGGAGAAGATATTTTTGGACAGGGTGTGCTGGAAATCCTGCAGGATGGTTTTGGTTTCTTGCGTTCAGCCGATTGCTCATATCTGGCTGGCCCTGATGATATTTATGTATCACCGAGTCAGATTCGCCGCTTTAGCTTACGCACCGGTGATACCCTGTCAGGAAAAATCAGGCCGCCTAAAGACGGTGAGCGCTATTTCGCCATGCTCAAAGTTGACACGATTAACTATGAGCCGCCAGAAAATGCAAAAAATAAAGTCGCTTTTGA
The DNA here is from genome assembly GCA_029881795.1 of Gammaproteobacteria bacterium. Taxonomy (GTDB): domain Bacteria; phylum Pseudomonadota; class Gammaproteobacteria; order SZUA-229; family SZUA-229; genus JAUVDT01. Next base: position 24,783 of record JAOULX010000018.1, on the reverse strand, counting down.
AAACCTGACACCGTTACATGCGCAAGAGCGCCTGCGCATGGAAATGGGTAACGGTAGTTCAGAAGATATTACTGCTAGGGTTATTGATCTGGCATCACCGGTTGGTAAAGGTCAGCGTGGTTTGATCGTATCACCACCCAAGGCCGGTAAAACCATGATGTTGTCAAACATCGCGCAGTCGATAGCAGCCAACCATCCGGAATGTTACCTGATCGTGTTACTGATTGACGAGCGTCCGGAAGAAGTGACCGAAATGCAGCGAAGTGTTCGCGGTGAAGTCGTTTCCAGTACCTTTGATGAACCGGCCAGCCGTCATGTACAGGTTGCCGAAATGGTTATTGAAAAAGCCAAACGACTGGTTGAGCATAAAAAAGACGTGGTTATCCTGCTTGATTCAATAACCCGTCTGGCACGTGCCTATAACACCGTGATTCCGTCATCAGGTAAAGTACTGACCGGTGGTGTTGATGCGCATGCGCTACACCGCCCTAAACGATTCTTTGGCGCAGCCCGTAATATTGAAGAAGGCGGCAGTTTGACTATTCTGGCGACCGCACTGGTTGATACCGGTTCAAAAATGGATGAGGTCATCTTTGAAGAATTTAAAGGTACCGGTAATATGGAAATCCATCTGGATCGCCGAATTGCTGAAAAACGGATTTACCCGGCCATTAATATCAACCGTTCGGGTACCCGTCGTGAAGAATTAATGACACCCGACGATGAACTGCAAAAGGTCTGGATACTGCGTAAAGTGATTCACAGTATGGATGAAGTTGAAGGCATGGAATTCCTGCTAACCCGAATGCAGGCAACCAAAACCAATGACGAGTTCTTCGAATCGATGAAAGGCTAAAGCCCTGGCTCGTTATTTTACACCTTAAAAAACAGAGGCTTAGGCCTCTGTTTTTTTTTAACGAGAAAAACCCACTGATAACAGTGGGGGGGGAATTGAAAGCCGGCTGTTATTTGTGAGCAAGTCGACATACCAATAGAGAAAAAATGGTCTATTATTAGATCACTAATTAAGGTTTGAGGTTTAATATAATGAAAAAAATCCAGCAAGCACTGTTAAGCAGTGCATTGGTCTTAGGCTCTTATCAGGCCCTTGCGTTACCCTTTTCTGGCACAGATGCACGTTCACTGGCAATGGGCGGCACCGGTGTTGCGGCAGGTTCTGTTGTTAATGCCAGCACCTTTAACCCGGCTTTACTGGCAGCTTACCGTGAAGACGAAGATTTTAACCTGTCATTGTCATTTGGCTTTATCGCCCGTGATGAGCAGGGAATGATCGATACGCTGGATAGCTTCCAGAACGGCCCGGATCTGGTGGGTAATTTCAGTAACAGTACTTCAGCGTATCAGACTGCGGTAACGGCTGCAGTTAATGATCCGGCTAATTTACAATTGATAATAGATGATGATTTTACCGCTTTTCAGGCATTACCTTCAGTATCTGGCGCAGCTACTACGCTGAATAATGATGCAGTAGCTTTACAAACAGCATTAAATGATTTCGCTGATAAGCCGATTGATCTGGGTGCAACGGTTGGTTTTAATATGACCATACCGAGTGAAAGTTTAGGTATTTCGTTATTTGTTAACTCGCGGATTATCGGTTCCGGTTATGTGACGGATATTGATCAAGATACCACTATCATCACAGATGTCGCTACTACTATTACGTCACCTACCAGTATTTCTGATCTTCAGGCCATTAGTGATCCGTTTGCCGGTACCAGTTTACAATCAAGTCTGGTGATGACCGGTGGTGCGGTAACCGAAGTCGGCCTGGCGATGGCAACTAAAATTGCTGGTATTGCGATTGGTGTGACTCCTAAGCAGCTGCGTATTGATACCATCGAATTTATCCAGGGTATCGACGTGGCGGATACCGATACAGCACTGGATAATACCGGTGAAAGCTTTAGCGATGCGAACTTTGATGTAGGCCTGGCAATGGATTTGGGTGTGTTCAAGCTGGGCGCTGTGGTTAAAAATATGATTCCACAGGAATACGCCATGGTTAATTCAGTTATTCCGGGCAGCCGCGTGGTTGTCGAGCCGCAGTTACGCGCCGGTATTGCATTTGATGCAGGCTGGGCAACACTGACGATGGATCAGGATATGTCAGTTAACAAGGGCCTGGTGAATACCGATGACCCTGTGCTGAATTCACTGCAGGAATCACAATACACCTCTGTGGGTCTGGAAATGGATCTGGCATTGATACAGCTGCGTGCCGGTTTGCGTACTGACGCGACCGGTAATTCAGCCGACGTGATTACAGCGGGTATCGGTTTCCACTTCCTGTTTACGCTGGATCTGGCCGTTGCTGCCAGTGAAAATAGTGCTGAAGGAATTGTTCAGTTAGGCATGCGCTGGTAACACGCACTATACCGATAAAAAAACCGGCTAACGCCGGTTTTTTTATGCCTGTGTTTTTTTAATCCAAGATTTAAGCGTTCTCTCTTTGTACCGCACGGTAGCCTATATCGGTGCGGTAATATACCTTGTCCCAGTCGATCTGTTTGACCAGCTCATAGGCTTTACTCTGGGCCTCGCTGACACTGTCACCCAAGGCCACAGCGCATAACACCCGGCCGCCGGCAGTGACGATGTTGCCGTCTTTTTCTGCGGTACCGGCATGGAAGATTTTGCGATCGGTTGCGGTATTGGTTTCAAGCCCGGAGATGATGTCAGCCGAATGATAACTGGCTGGATAGCCACCGGCTGCCAGTACCACACCCAATGCGTTGCGTGTATCCCATTGCGCGCTGACCTGATCCAGCTGTTTATCAACCGCGGCATTGCATAAGGCCACCAGGTCGGATTGCAGGCGCATCATAATCGGCTGTGTTTCGGGATCGCCAAAGCGCACATTGTATTCCAGCACTTTGGGTGTGCCAGCCGCGTCTATCATTACTCCTGCGTATAAAAAACCGGTGTAATCGTTGCCTTCGGCGGCCATGCCTTTAACCGTTGGCCAGATTACTTCATCCATAATGCGCTGATGCATTTCCGGTGTGACGACAGGAGCCGGAGAGTAGGCGCCCATGCCGCCAGTATTCGGACCCAGGTCGCCGTTATCACGGGCTTTATGGTCTTGTGATGTGGCCATTGCCAGTACATGCTCGCCATCGACCATGCAGATGAAGCTGGCTTCTTCACCGATTAGCATTTCTTCGATCACCACGCGGGCACCGGCATCACCAAAGGCATTACCGGATAACATATCTTTAACCGCAGCGATGGCTTCTGCATTGGTCTGTGCCAGAATAACGCCTTTACCGGCAGCCAGACCATCAGCTTTAACGACAATAGGAGCGCCTTGCTGTTCAATATAAGCCACGGCTTCATCAACATCGGTAAAATTGCCGTAAGCGGCAGTCGGGATCTTGTGGCGCTGTAAAAAGTCTTTGGTAAAGGCTTTTGAGCCTTCGAGTTGTGCTGCGCCTTGGCTGGGGCCAAATATACGTAATCCAGCAGCCTGAAACTGATCGACAATACCAATCACTAGCGGCGCTTCGGGGCCGACTATAGTTAAACCAATCTCATTATCTTTGGCAAAAGCAATCAGCTCGTCGATATCAGTAACACCGATATTTACATTTTCCAGTTTCGCTTCGCTCGCAGTGCCGGCATTACCCGGCGCCACAAAAACTGTTTCAACATCTGCTGACTGAGCCGCTTTCCATGCCAGTGCATGTTCACGACCACCGTTACCAATAACCAAAACTTTCATAAAATTAATCCGATAATTCTTAAAGGCTTAAAAGAGAATGCATACGAGAAAGATTTTGTATTCTAACAAGGCATGAATCATTTTAAAAAACGGAGCTTACAATAGGTCGCTCTAGCACTTCCTTGTGCTTCGCGACATTAGAACTTCCTGTTCGTCATAAGTGAGTATTTTTAAAATGATTCATAACGCAGTCAGAACGCAAAAGATAAAACGTATGTTAATGTTTGAAGTGGCGCATGCTGGTAAACACCATCGCCATGCCATGTTCGTCAGCGGCATCGATGACTTCATTGTCACGCATTGAGCCACCGGGCTGAATAACGGCTTTAATACCGGCCTGGTGCGCTGCATCTATGCCATCGCGAAACGGGAAGAAGGCATCTGATGCCATCACTGAGCCGGGTACTTCGAGGCCGGCGTGTTCGGCTTTAATACCGGCAATACGGGCTGAGTTAACACGGCTCATCTGGCCTGCGCCGACACCAATCGTCATGTCATTTTTGCCATAAACAATAGCGTTTGATTTGACAAATTTAGCCACTTTCCAGCTAAATAACAGATCGCGCATTTCTTCTTCAGTGGGCACACGTTTGCTCACAACTTTAATTTCGTTGCTTAATAGCAGGTCGGCATCTTGTACCAGTAGTCCGCCGTTAACGCGTTTGTAATCGTAACGATGAGCAACATCTGTTGACCACTGGCCACATTCGAGTAAACGAATATTCTTTTTCTCAGCAACAGCAGCTTTAGCGGCAGCACTGACAGAGGGGGCAATAATCACTTCAACAAACTGGCGCTCAACAATGGCACTGGCGGTTGCTGCATCGAGTTCCTGATTAAACGCAATAATGCCGCCAAAGGCTGATTCAGGGTCAGTGCTATAGGCGCGATCGTAAGCCTCTAATAAAGTTGAGCCGGTTGCAACACCGCAAGGGTTGGCGTGTTTTACAATTACACAGGCCGGGCTATCAGTAAATTGTTTGACGCATTCCAGTGCAGCATCGGTATCACCGATGTTATTAAATGATAATTCTTTACCCTGAATCTGTGTGGCTGTGGCAATACAGGCCTCTTCAATATTGTGTTCTTTATAAAATGCCGCATTCTGATGCGGATTTTCACCGTAACGCATATCCTGGGTTTTTATGTATTGGGTGTTGAAGGTGCGCGGGAATAAAGAGTGTTCGCTGTCGGCGCTGATTTTACCTAAATAGTTAGCAATCATGCCGTCATAGTGTGCTGTGTGTTCGAAGGCTTTAACGGCTAGATCAAAACGTGTGGCATTGGTCAGTGTGTTGTTGTCGGTACGCATTTCTGCAACGACGCGGTCGTAATCAGAAGGATTGACCACAATCGCCACATGCGCATGATTCTTTGCTGCAGCACGTACCATGGTTGGGCCACCAATATCAATATTTTCGATCGCATCGGTTAAGCTGCAGTCGGGGCGGGCGACGGTTTCAGCAAACGGGTAGAGGTTAACAACGATTAAATCGATGGGGGCGATGCCGTGCTCTGACATGACGTCATCATCGGTACCACGACGCCCCAGGATGCCGCCGTGAATTTTAGGGTGCAGTGTCTTAACTCGACCATCCATCATTTCAGGGAAACCGGTGTGCTCTGATACTTCGGTAACCGGAATTTTTTCATTGCTTAAGAGGGTTGCGGTGCCTCCGGTGGAAAGAATAGCGACGCCAGCCTGATGCAGAGAGCGGGCAAATTCGACAATACCGGTTTTATCTGAGACGCTGATCAAAGCACGAAGAATGGGACGAGTGTTGCTGGCAGCCATTGAGTGAGAAACCCCCTGATGAATGTAGCTGCAAATTATAACAATTTTTTAGACGGTGAGTCTCGGCTAAATTGAGGCTTTTAATAGGATTTTTGTCTGTTGCCACTTTCAAGCAAGCGATGGTTGATGAAAGTGGCTGGCAGAACAGGGTGTAACTTAGCTGTTATCCAGTCCGTAGATGCGTAATTTTTTGCGCAGGGTGCCACGGTTTAGGCCCAGGCAAGCGGCTGCTTTGGTCTGGTTGCCATCAACCTGTTGCATAACAACTTCCAGCAAGGGTGCTTCAACCTGTTTTAATACCATATTATAGATATCATTGGGTTCGGCATTTTCAAGCTGATTGAAGTAGGTGATCAGTGTGTGTTTTACCGTATCTGTCAGTGTTGCAGAATATTTATCAGCTGAATTATCGGTCATTAGTGTGCTTGTTTCGATGGTTTCTGTCGTTTGTAAGTTCATGCTGCTTTCATAGCCCTGTGTTCGTCTTCAAAATAAAGTCGAATCTGTTCTTGTTGTAAATCAGTTGTTTCAAGCGTATTGAAAAAACGTCTGAATGCTTCTCCGTTTGGTCGGGTTTTGCAGTACCAACCAAGGTGCTTTCGTGCAATGCGAAGCCCCATGTATTCGCCGTAGAAGTCGTACAAGTTCATCAAATGTTTGAGCATAACGTCACGGACATGGTTTTTATCGGGTGCATCCATTCTTTTTCCATGTCTCAGAAAATAATTGATTTCCTGAAAAATCCAAGGGTTGCCCTGGGCAGCGCGACCAATCATTAGGCCATCCGCGTGTGTATGTTTTAACACAAAAGCCGCTTTTTCGGGAGTATCAATATCGCCGTTTGCGATAACCGGTATTGATACTTGATCCTTAACGAGGGCGATATGTTCATACTCGGCGTCGCCGTTATATTTGTCTGCCCGAGTTCTGCCATGGATAGCCAGCGCCTGGATCCCTGCGCTTTCAGCGATCTTTGCTATGCTCAGAACGTTTCGATTGTTGCTGTCCCAGCCGGTACGCATTTTTAATGTGACCGGAACATCGACAGCACTGACGACACTGTGCAAAATATCTGCAACCAGTGACTCGTTTTTCATTAAGGCTGAGCCTGCCAGTACGCTGCATACTTTTTTTGCCGGACAACCCATGTTGATGTCAATGATTTGAGCGCCTTGCTGCACATTAAAGCGCGCGGCTTCTGCCATCATCAGTGGATCGGTGCCTGCTATTTGTATACTGCGTGGCTGATTCTCGCCGTCGTGTTGCATGCGTAAGCGGGTTTTTCTGGTCTGCCGTAATTCCGGTCTGCTAGATATCATTTCTGATACCGTCATTGCAGCACCAAACTGACGACAAAGCTGTCTGAACGGTCGATCAGTCACACCGGCCATGGGTGCCAAAATCAGCTGATTCTCTAGTTGATATGGTCCAATTTGCACGGCAAGAAACACTCCTTAAACGGGGCGAGAATAATACGCTTATTTGGGCGGCGGTTAAAGGTTAAAGTGTGAGATTTTTAAAACAAAATCCGGGGCATTTTCGATTGGCTTGGCAAGCCTGATCAGACCGTTATATGAGTATCTTACTTCTTGCTTATATAAAACTAAACTCATAGGCTGTCGCGCTTTTGCCGGGGTCGAGCACTTCCAGTGTGATCTGAATCGGTAAACCGGGTTGCATCTCGCCGAGTTTCTCGACGCTGGTATGCAAATATTCACTCGGGCTGAAGCGTCTGGCCATAATGATATCGCCAACCAGATTGGTAAAGCTGATCTGCAATACCGGGAATTGCTGGGTGAAAGATGCCTGATTAACGAGCACGGCGGTGATCATCAAGGCATGTTCAACATTGGGGTGTGAATAAATGTTTTTGCTCGACAGCTCTAGTCGTTGCAGGTCGCGTAAGTCGGGAATGTCACAGTTTGCCAGTTTGCATAAACTGATCAGGTAAGGTCGTAGTTCTGTATGGCTGGCAAGTTCGGTGCGTTTGAAATAGATCAGCTGTGCCGCACTACTCAGTAACAAACTGATAATGGCGAGCGACCACAGTGTTTTAAGTAGTGGGCTGGTACGACGCGGCAGCTTCTGGTGACGCAATTCAGCAGGTACCAGATCATCTATCATCGGGTTCTGAATAAACAGCGGAACGCTGTCCTGCTCGTCAGCTGCTAGGGTACTTTGTCTGCCAGTTGATAATTGCTCAGAGTTTTTTACTGTGAAATCTTCGGTGATATCATTGATGCTGTCGGCAAATGTGTTGATATCGATATCACTGGTATCAATCTCATCATCGAGAGCCGGCTTTATCTGCTGCGGCTCGGCTGTAAATACCAGAAAGCAATGACCGCACTGTACCTGTCCTGCCGCAATCGTCAGATCAGAATCATTTACTTTGAATAAGGTATGGCATTCGGGACAGCGTGTTTGCATCTGTTTTTTGTTCCGTAGATCAGAAGAATCCTAGTTTAGTATTTATGTTTTCTTTGTGCCAGTTAACAATGCCCAGCCATCGTTGCTGATGATCTCATCCATATCAAACCATTGCTGATAAACAGTTCGTACCGCTTCGGCTTGTTGGTCAAGAATGCCGGATAAAATAATCGTTCCGGCTGCTCTGGTGTAAGCGCTTAAACTGGGCCCGAGTTCAGTCAATGGACCGGATAAAATATTGGCCATCACCAGATCGTACTGGCGCGGTTTATAATCGGCTACCAGATAGACATTAATTTTATGATCAACCCGGTTATTTGCGGCATTGGCTTTTGTTGCGGTAACAGCCTGTGGGTCAATATCGACCGCATCTGCTGCTGAGGCACCGAGCAATAAACCGGCGACGGCCAGAATACCGGAGCCGCAGCCATAATCCAGCAGTGTTTGCTGTTCTAGTGAGTGCTGGTCCAGCCATTGCAGACATAAGGCGGTGGTCGGATGGGTGCCGGTGCCAAAAGCCAGTCCGGGATCAAGCCGCAGGTTAATGGCATTTTCATCAGGGGCTTGCATTTCAGTGGGCACAACCCAGAGGCGTTCACCGAATGACATCGGCTGATAGTCTTGCATCCAGCTGCGTTCCCAGTCCTGGTCCTGCAGTTCATCCTGACGCAGCGGTAATTCGGGATAATGTCGCTGCAGAATATTCATCACTGTGTTGATGTTTTTTTTCTGTGCAAATAAAGCGCTAATAATCAGTTCGGGCCAGAGCGGTGTTTCACCGGGTAAGGGCTCAAGTACTGGATTATCACCGGCATCTTTATAAGTTACCGAAAGTGCACCGATACTGAGAAGAAAGTCTTCGATTTCGTTGAGTTGATCTTTCGCAATGGTGATGTGTACTTGTTGCCAGGAATCGGTCATGAGTGCTGAGTCGGTCGTCGGAAGTCAAAAAGCGTTAGCATAAAGACTTAGCGCTTTAGACTAACGACTATTAAAAAAGCCCGCAGATAGCGGGCTTTTTAATTACAGGCCTAGTTTCTTTTCGAGGTAGTGAATATTGGTTTCACCGACCTTGAAGGCCGCATCGCTGATAATATTGCGCTGCAAATCGATATTGGTATTGATGCCGTCAATGATAACCTCGTCCAGCGCACCTAACATACGGGCGATAGCAACATCGCGGTTTTCACCGTAAGCGATCAGTTTGCCAATCATTGAATCGTAATGAGGCGGTACGGTATAACCGGCATAAATATGCGATTCAACACGGATACCTGGCCCACCTGGTGCATGATAGGCTTTGATTTTACCGGGAGATGGTATGAAGGTTTTAGAGTCTTCAGCATTCAGTCGGCATTCAATAGCGTGGCCGGTAATCTTGATATCGCTTTGCTTCATACGCAAGGGTTCGCCAGAAGCGATATAAAGTTGTTCTTTGACGATATCGATGCCGGTGATCATTTCTGTAACCGGGTGTTCTACCTGAACACGGGTATTCATCTCGATGAAATAGAAACTGCCGTTTTCATATAAAAATTCGAAGGTGCCAGCACCTCGGTAATTCATCTGAATACAGGCCTCGACACAACGCATACCGATTTGATTACGCAGTTCTTCGGTAATACCGGGCGCTGGCGCTTCTTCAACAACTTTTTGATGACGTCGTTGCATTGAACAGTCGCGTTCGCCCAGATGAACCGCATGGCCCTGGCCATCAGATAAAACCTGAATTTCAATGTGACGCGGTGTTTCCAGGAATTTTTCCATGTACACCATGTCATTACCAAAGAACTGACCGGCTTCATTTTTAGTCAGCGAGATGGAGTTTAATAATGAGCCCTCGGCATGCACAACACGCATACCTCGGCCACCACCACCACCAGCAGCTTTAATGATGATGGGATAACCAATTTCACGAGCCAGTCGCATGTTTTCTTCATCATTGTTGCCTAGTGCGCCATCAGAACCTGGTACACAGGGAACGCCGGCTTTTTTCATGGCCTCAATCGCGGCCACTTTGTCGCCCATGGTGCGGATTGAATCAGCTCTGGGACCAATGAAAACAAAACCACTGTCTTCAACACGCTCGGCAAATTCAGCGTTTTCAGAAAGGAAGCCGTAGCCCGGGTGAATACCAACGGCATCGGTGACTTCTGCGGCGCTGATAATAGCAGGCACATTTAAATAACTTTGATCGGAGCGTGCAGGGCCTATACATACGGATTCATCGGCGAGACGAACGTGTTTCAGTTCGCGGTCAGCATCAGAATGTACGGCTACGGTTTTAATACCTAACTCGCGGCAGGCACGCAATATACGCAGGGCAATCTCGCCCCGATTGGCAATAACGACTTTATCGAGCATAACGATTACTTAATCTTCTTTAATGTCAGAGAGGATGATTTATTCAATGATGAATAATGCTTCGCCGAATTCAACCGGCTGACCGTTTTCTACCAGTATTGCTTTCACAGTACCAGCTTTATCGGCTTCAATCGGATTGAGTATTTTCATGGCTTCGATGATACAGAGTGTATCGCCGACATTAACCGTCTGACCTACATCAGTGAAAGGTGCTGAACCAGGAGCAGAAGAGCGGTAGAAAGAACCCACCATAGGTGATTCGACCTTGTGTCCGCTGGGTAATGCATTTTCAGCCGGGGCTGCCGGAGCTTCTGCGGCGACAGGTGCGGCGGCAACCGGTGCAGGTGCCGCAACAGGAGCTGCCGCAATAACATTTTGCTGGCGCGAGATACGTACCGACTCCTCACCCTCTTTAATTTCGATTTCTGCAACACCGGACTCGTCCAGTAGTTCAATCAATTTTTTTATTTTACGAATATCCATTGATAATAAACCTGCTTATGAATGTTATTGGGAACAATACCGGACTGCAGCTTGCAGTGCGAGATCGTATCCCTGAGGACCCAGGCCGCTGATAACACCAACAGCCAGATCGGAAAAATAAGAATGTTGCCTGAATTCTTCACGTGCATGCACGTTGGATAAATGCAACTCGATAAAAGGGATTTTAACCCCGCTGATGGCGTCACGAATGGCGACACTGGTGTGCGTGTAGGCAGCAGGGTTTATGATAATAAAGTTAACCCCTTCAGTTGCGCCCTGATGAATTCGCTCTACCAGTTCTCCCTCGTGATTAGACTGAAAAAATTCGATGTCGCACGCTAATTCCGTTGCGCGTTTTGTCAGTTGCAGATTGATATCTGCAAGACTGTCTGATCCGTAATGTTCCGGCTCACGACTACCCAGTAAATTTAGATTAGGGCCATTGAGAACAAGAATGCGAGACATTGATTATTTTCCAGAGAACAGCAATAGAGGGTATTCTGCACCAATATTTAGGTTATGTCCACTTTCTCGGAAGATCCCGACTATTTACTGAAGTTAGCAGCAAATACTCGGGATTTTGTGATCGGCTTCAAATATTTTGTGAGCCGAGAGGTAAATTATTTGATATTTTGCGATGACAGGATGCTTTTTATGGTTTCAGCGGTTATTTCTCCGTTGTGAATCGAGATGATTTTGTTATCTGCGCCGACAAAAACGCTGAATGGCAGCACACCGAGACGATTACCGTAAACTGTGGTCAGATCGAGAGCAGCCATTTCGCCGTATAAAATAGGGTAGTTAACTCCCATGGAATCGACAAAGTCCTGTACCGTGTCTTTCCGGTCAATCGCAATACCCAACACGACAAAGTTTTTATCGGCATATTCTTCCTGCATGGCAATGAAAGCCGGCATTTCACGAAGGCAGGGCGGGCACCAGGTGGCCCAGAAATTTACCAGTCTGATTTTGCCATCCCATTCACTGATGTTTCTGGGTTTGTCTTCCAGGTCGGGCAAAATAAATTCAGGCCGCAGTTGGCCGATCACAGAAATGGCTGAGCTGGCTTTAGCGCTGGTTTTGGCAGCGCTGTTCAACGGGGGCTTGGACTGATTTTGCTGGAAATAAAAACCGGCAGCCGCGGCTGCAATAATAATAAGAGCAATAATAATTTTTTTCATAATCAATAGTTTTATAGTTTTTGTTTTTGGGGCAGGTGAGCCGGTATTTTTTTATACGCGATCAATAACACCGGCAAATTCAGCTGCTGGCATATAGCCAACAACCCTGAGATTGCGTCTTTCTTTGCCTTCGCTGTCATAGAAGACAATCGCAGGCGGGCCGATAATTTTAAAATGTTGATAAAGAGACTGATCTTTTTCGTCATTGGGTGTGACGTCGGCTTGTAATAAAACAAAGCCGGCTAATTTTTTCTGTACTTCGTGGTCAACGAAAGTCAGTTTTTCCATTTCCTTGCAGGAGACACACCAGTCAGCATAAAAATCAAGCATCACCGGTTTGCCCTCGGCCTTGGCTTGGGCCAGCGCAGCATTTAATCCATCGAGACCCTTGATCTGTTTGAATTCAAGGTGAGCAGTCTGTGGAGTGCCTTTAGTGGATGCAAAAGCGACCCCTTTTAAAGGCTGTAAGACATCGTTTCCGCCTGAGGCGACACCGATTAAAATGACGATGCCGTAGGTCAATAAAAAGATGCCGATACCCTTCCAGAGTCGTCTCCAGCCAGAAATGCCGTGATCAAGTGATTCCATCGCGCCCATGTAAATGGCAGAGATAATCAGTAACAATGCCCATAAGGTCATGCTGGCTGCGGCGGGAAGAATACGTTCCAGCATCCAGATAGCAACCGCCAGTAACATCACGCCGAAAACCGCTTTAACGGCATCCATCCAGGCGCCTGCACGTGGCAGCAATTTACCAGCCGAGGTGCCGATGGCAATCAGCGGTGCGCCCATGCCCATGCTCAGTGCAAACAGTGCCAGTCCGCCCAGCACCGCATCACCGGTCTGGCCGATGTAAATTAACGCACCGGCCAGCGGCGCGGCAACACAGGGACCGACAATCAGTGCGGATAAAAATCCCATCACCGCAACACCGCTAAGTGTGCCGCCTTTTTGGTTATTGCTGATATTGGTGAGTTTGCTCTGCCAGCTGCTGGGCAGCTGCAAATCATAAAAACCAAACATCGAGAAAGATAAGCCAACAAAGACCACTGCAAAGGAGCCAAGAATCCACGGGTTCTGGAAAGCCGCTTGCAGATTTTCACCAAACAGGCCGGCAAACACGCCGGCAGCGGTATAGGTTAATGCCATGGCCAGAACATAGACAGATGACATGGTGAAGGCTTTGCGGGTAGTGATCTGATCACCGTGACCGATGATGATACTGGATAAAATCGGAATCATCGGAAATACACAGGGGGTGAACGCCAGCAATAAACCAAAGCCGAAAAACGAGATCAGTATAATCCAAGTACTGCCAGAGCTTAATGTTGAGGCGATTTGGTCCTGCTCCGAGATATACTCGTCGGAACTGGCTGGAGCTGGAGCCGATGCCTTGACTTCAGTATTGCCGTTAGTGGCCGGTAATTCGAGCGTTATTTTTTTTGTAATCGGTGGATAACAGATACCCGATAGTTCAGAGCAGCCCTGATAACGAACCTTAAAGGTTGCAGTCTGTGACTGGCCAGTACTATTGCTAAAACCCAAAGTGGCTTTGGCGCTGTGGTGAAAGACATAAATCTTGCCGAAGAACTCGTCGTTTTTCAGTTCACCGGCAGGAATATCAAGGCTGCCGCTTTCAACGCCGTTAGCATCAGTCAGGCTCAGTTTGAATTTGTCGCGGTACAGATAATGTCCGTCAGCAATTTCCCAGCTGGCCAGCAGCTTGTTGCCTGCAACATCAGTAGTCAGCTTAAAGGCCTGGTCAGGGGCAAGTATTTCATCTTCGCCACTGTTAAGACCAAGGTCTAAGCCTGCCAGCGCAGAGAGTGCGAGCGGAGCTGCCATTGCATTGTGACTAAAAACACCACTTAATAGAGCGCCAAGCAATATAAATACCGATACAATCTGTTTCATAATAGTTATTCTTTTCATGTTGCGGTTGATAATGTCCTAATAGACCATATTATCAGATTCAAGTTCATGGTCATTAATTATTATGATGAGTTATGAGGTTATTTTCTTCCAAATAAGTGGATTTATTTCAAATGTTACGTATCTGGCCATTACTGTTTTTTGTTATCCCTCTCGTTGAGATTTATTTTCTGGTACAGGTCGGTGAAGAAATTGGTGCCTGGATGACGATATTGCTGGTCTTTATTACCGCTGTTATTGGGGTTAGCCTGCTCAGGCAGCAGGGTATGAGAACCCTGCTGAAAGCAAATCAGGCAATGCAGTCCGGGCAGATGCCGGCGCAGGAAATGTTCGATGGCTTTTTGCTGGCGCTGGTTGGCGTGCTGCTGGTGACACCCGGTTTCTTTACCGATGCAGTCGGTTTTTTGTTGTTGCTGCCGGCAGTGCGCAAGCTGCTATTACAGACCCTATTAAAGAATCTGGTGATGCAGTCCGCCAGTGTTTCGAGTACTCATGGTTCAGCGTCTTATCAGCACAGTGACAGCAATCAACCTTCTGGTAGTCGTACTATTGAAGGCGACTATAAGCGCGAGGAGTAAGCCTGCTTTGTAGCTATCTGTATGGCTGATTCGCTAGCTGTTACAAAAAATCGTGTTTTTTAGTCTTTTATTTCATATAGCCACCTTGACTCTGTTAAATTCGACCCTATCATTAGCACTCATCTAACTAGAGTGCTAATAGAGGAAATCTACTGCCATGAATATCCGCCCACTACATGATCGTGTTGTTGTAAAACGTACAGAAGAAGAACGTACCACAGCGTCTGGTATTGTTATCCCTGATTCAGCGACTGAAAAACCATCTCGCGGAACGGTTCTGGCTGCTGGTGGCGGTAAAGTAACTGACAGCGGTGAAGTTCGTGCTATGGATGTAAAAGTCGGTGACCAGGTATTATTTGGCAAGTTTGCCGGAACAGAAATTAAAATTGATGGCGAAGAGCTGCTGATCATGCGCGAAGACGACATCATTGGTGTATTTGAAGCCTAAGTTTATCCAGTGCTTTCAACATCAACATTTAACAAACATATTTAATAGAGGAATTTCACATGGGTGCAAAAGACGTACGTTTTGGCGATGATGCGCGTAGTCGCATGGTTAATGGTGTTAATATTTTAGCCAACGCTGTAAAAGTTACTTTAGGTCCTAAAGGCCGTAATGTTGTATTAGAAAAAGCTTTCGGCGCACCAACCGTTACTAAAGATGGTGTTTCAGTTGCCAAAGAAATCGAACTCGAAGACAAGTTCGAAAACATGGGCGCACAAATGGTAAAAGAGGTTTCTTCGCAAACTTCTGATATCGCGGGTGACGGTACAACAACTGCAACTGTTCTGGCTCAGGGTATTGTTCGCGAAGGTATGAAATCAGTTTCTGCTGGCATGAACCCGATGGATCTGAAACGCGGTATCGACAAAGCAGTTATTGCTGCCGTTGAAGAACTGAAAAAAATGTCTAAGCCTTGCAAAGACACTCAGTCTATTGCACAGGTTGGTACTATTTCTGCTAACTCTGATAAAGAAATTGGTCAGATCATTGCGGATGCAATGGAAAAAGTGGGTCAGGAAGGAGTTATCACTGTCGAAGAAGGTACTTCACTGGAAAATGAACTGGATACAGTAGAAGGTATGCAGTTTGATCGTGGTTACCTGTCTCCATATTTTGCGACAAATCAGGAAAACATGACGGCTGAGCTGGATAGCCCATACGTTCTGTTATTTGATAAGAAAATTTCAAACATCCGTGAACTGTTACCTACATTAGAAGCTGTTGCTAAAGCCGGTAAGCCGTTACTGATTATCTCTGAAGATGTTGAAGGTGAAGCACTGGCAACATTAGTTGTTAATAACATGCGTGGCATCGTTAAAGTGGCAGCGGTTAAGGCACCTGGTTTTGGTGATCGTCGTAAAGCAATGTTACAAGATATCGCTATTCTTACTGGTGGTGTGGTGATTTCTGAAGAAGTAGGTTTGTCTTTAGAAAAAGTAACATTAGAAGATTTAGGTACAGCAAAGAAAATCAGCATCTCTAAAGAGAACACAATCATTGTTGATGGTGGTGGTTCTGCAGAAGAGATCGATAAGCGTGTTGCGCAAATTCGTTCACAGATTGAAGAAACTTCTTCTGATTATGATCGTGAAAAACTTCAGGAGCGTGTAGCGAAATTAGCTGGCGGTGTTGCGGTTATTAAAATTGGTGCGGCTACTGAAGTTGAAATGAAAGAGAAAAAAGACCGTGTTGATGATGCATTGCATGCAACACGTGCTGCAGTAGAAGAAGGTGTAATTCCTGGTGGTGGTGTTGCGCTGGTTCGTGCTGCGATTGCTTTAGCCGGTCTTAAAGGTGATAACCATGATCAGGATGTTGGTATCCAGATAGCACTGCGTGCTATGGAAGATCCTATCCGTCAAATCACAACCAATGCTGGTGATGAAGCTTCTGTTGTCATGAACAAGGTTGCTGAAGGTACGGGTAACTACGGTTATAACGCAGCAACTGGCGAATACGGCGACATGATCGCTATGGGTATTCTTGATCCAACTAAAGTAACACGTTCAGCATTACAAAATGCAGGATCTGTTGCTGGTTTGCTGATCACTACTGAATGCATGATCGCTGAATTACCAAAAGAAGACGCTGCCGGTGCTGACATGGGTGGTATGGGCGGTATGGGTGGAATGGGCGGCATGATGTAGGAGGCTTGCCTTTTTCCGCGATTACGGCGTTGCGGAAATAGTTTGGGTGCTCACGTACTAGGTGTGCGCTCCGCGCCCAAACTATTCCCGCGCCTTGTACTCACGAAAAAATCCATCGCCTTGGACTCTTCGTTCGTATTACAAAAAAATCCCCTTTGATGGGGCTTTTTTTTGTCTGTAATATGTGAAGATACTTTGATGTAAAGTTGTGCTGCGGGATATTTATTCACCTTCCTGTCATCGCAGTTGTGATGTTTTATGAGCACCATCTGTAATGAAAGCCTGATCTTTTAAGGTAGGTTTTTATATGTTTTGTGTTTATTTCTGGTCTTATAGTGAGAAGTGTATGCAGGTATTACCTGCAGTAGTTAGTCAATGATGACGAGTAAGTCGATACCTCTTTATGTTGTTTGCTAATTTAGGTTATTGTTATTTGTATGAGGCACATACTTCTCTTTTTTATTTTTATAGTATCGAACTCCGCGTCGTCAGAAGTTTTCTGGCAGCTAGGTGCAGGTCTCGGTAATATAACAGCTAATAGTTACCCGGGGTCAGATCAGACCGTGTCTGTCACTTCACCGATTCCTTATTTAAAAATCAAAACCGAATGGTTTGACCTGGATCGTGAAGGTCTGCATACAAACTGGTTTGAAAATACAAATTTTCGTCTGGATTTTAGTTTTGATCTCGGGCTGCCAGTAGACAGTAGCGAGAATGAATTAAGGGCCGGAATGCCGGACTTAGATCCTGTCGCTCAGATTGGGCCATTACTTATCTATCGGTTTCCCGGAAGCAAGCAGTGGCAGCTTCAGTTGCCGCTTACTTATGCTTATTCATTTGATAATCTGAATGCAAGTTCAGCTGGTCGGGTATTGAATCCACGAATTTATTTCAACAGTCAGGCTGAAAAATCAGACATACCCTTTGATATAAGCGCATCGTTTGGGCCAGTTTATGGATCGGAGGATTTTCATCAATATTATTATAGTGTTGACAGTGATCAGGTGAATATCAGTCGAACGGCATATCAGGCAAAAGAAGGTTTTGCTGGCTATCGTTTAAATCTATCGTTAACACGGCGCATGAAATCTTACTGGTTGGGGCTGTATCTGCGTTATCAAAATATAGACAATGGCGTTTTTGTCGACAGTCCGCTGGTAAACCAGAATGACTACTGGATGATAGCGCTCGGAGCGAGCTGGCTATTTGCGGGTAATCTATAATTAAGTCGTCAGTTGATAGCAATGCTGTTAATTGGTTTGTATAGTGTCTTGTTCGTTTTGATTTATGACTGCAGTTACAGGTACCTCGCGATCATGCATTGTTCGGTGGTGTTTTCTGGTAGCGGGATTTTTACCACGTGACCACCACCGGGTGCGACATCCATTTGTTCGCCTTTTAAATTCTGCATTTGTTCCAAGGTAACATCGGTGTTGCCGTCCGGTGTAATGATTTCAATTTTGTCGCCGACGGCAAATTTATTTTTCACATCAATTTCAGCAAGTCCAGTCGCGGCATCGTAATGCGTAACCTGGCCACAAAACTGTTGCTGATGACCAACCGAATTACCCTGCATATAATTTTGATAATCCTGAGTGTGGTGGCGTTCGTAAAAACCGTCGGTGTAACCGCGGTTGGCGAGATTTTCAAGCACTCCTAATAATTCAGGATTAAATTGATCGCCACGCAGTGCATCATCAATCGCCTGTCGGTAGGTTTGCGCAGTGCGTGCCACGTAATAATGTGATTTGGTACGGCCTTCTATTTTTAAACTGTCAACGCCAATCTCAACCAGCTTTTGCACGTGCTCGATCGCCCGCAGGTCTTTCGAGTTCATGATGTAAGTGCCGTGCTCATCTTCGATGATAGGCATCTGTTCGCCGGGACGGTTTTTTTCTTCTAAAAAATAAACATCCTGGGCTTTTTCATGGCGTACTGCTGTGCCGGCTGTGTTTTCAGTCGCCTCAGATTCGACAGGTTTGTAGACGCCTTCTGCATTTTCAGTCGCGGCACTGGTTTTATAATCCCAGCGGCAGGCGTTGGTGCAGGTGCCCTGATTTGGATCGCGGTGATTAAAATAACCGGACAGTAAACAGCGGCCGGAATAGGCGATACATAAAGCGCCGTGAACAAATACTTCAAGCTCCATATCCGGGCATTCCTGACGGATTTCTTTGATTTCATCCAGCGATAATTCGCGTGACAGGATGACTCGCTCGACGCCCATTTTTTTCCAGAATTTAACCGCAGCGTAGTTAACTGTATTGGCCTGAACAGACAGGTGAACCGGCATATCTGGCCATGTTTCACGAACCATCATAATCAGCCCGGGGTCAGCCATAATCAGTGCGTCGGGCCCCATCTCGATGACCGGTGCCATGTCATCAAGGTAAGTCTTGATCTTGCTGTTATGCGGCATGATGTTGGAGGCCACAAAAAACTTTTTACCAAGCTGGTGGGCTTCATTAATGCCAATCGCCAGATTGTCACCCATAAAATCATTATTACGCACCCGCAGGCTGTAGCGAGGCTGACCGGCATAAACCGCATCGGCCCCATAAGCAAAGGCATAGCGCATATTCTTGATAGTACCGGCTGGTGAAAGCAGTTCGATGTTTTTCATGGTTCTCTGGGGTGTTGATGAATATCAGCGTTTAATTATATCACAATCCGTGGTTTTCACAGATGTCAGCCGCATAAGGGTGCTAGTGGTCGGCTTAATAAGGTAGAATACGCCGCAATTAAAGCAATCAGAATATCTGTGGGGCTACCATGCAAAAAAGCGCATTTCTGGAAACAGCAATCAAAGCAGCCAGAGCGGGCGAAGAAGTCATCCGTAAATACTATCTGGGTGAGTTTGATATTGAAATTAAAGCCGATGAAAGCCCGGTGACGATTGCCGATGTAGAAACTGAAAAAACCATCAAAGAGATTATTCTTGGTGCCTTTCCGGATCACGGATTCTTTGGTGAAGAAACCGGTAAAACCAACCCAGATGCCGAATATAACTGGTTGATTGATCCAATCGACGGCACCAAAAGTTTTGTACGCCAGTACCCCTTCTTTTCCACCCAGATTGCGCTGATGAAAGGCGATGAGCTGATAATGGGGGTCTCAAATGCGCCGATGTTTGGTGAAATGGCGTATGCAGAAAAAGGCCTGGGGGCGTTTTTAAATGATCAGCCGATTCATGTCAGTGATATGACCGAGCTGAAAAAATCGACGCTGTCGATTGGTAATATTGCAACCCTGGCGGCCATGCCGCAATGGAGTAATCTGGCCGAACTGATCCAGTCGGTGCACCGTACCCGTGGTTATGGCGATTTTTATCACTACCATTTACTGGCAGCCGGCAAAATCGACATGGTTGTTGAGTCGGATGTGAATATTCTGGATATTGCTGCTCTTAGCGTCATTGTTAACGAAGCTGGCGGTTGTTTTAGCGACCTCAATGGCAAGGCGCTGGATCTGGATACGACAACCGTGCTGGCATGTAACAGCACCGCAATGCATCAAATCGTTGCAAAAAAACTGGGAGTATAGCGATGTGGCAGCTGTATTTATCGGGTGAAATCCACTCTGACTGGCGTCAGCGAATTCGTGACGGGATAAAAGCCAAAGCACTGGAAGTTACCGTGTCCTCACCGGTAACTGACCATGCCGCCAGTGATGACTGCGGCGATGTTCTGCTGGGCAAGGAAGAACAGGCCTTCTGGAAAGATCATAAAGCGGCCAAGATTAATGCGATACGCAGCCGAAAATTAATTGAACAGGCAGATGTCGTAGTGGTCCGCTTTGGTGATAAATACCGGCAGTGGAATGCCGCGTTTGATGCCGGTTATGCAGCGGCACTGGGTAAATCAATTATTACATTGCATGATGAAGATCTAACACACGCGCTAAAAGAAGTGGATGCCGCTGCGCTGGCAACGGCTCAGACGCCGGAGCAAGTCGTCGACATATTGGCTTATACAATGGTAACCGAATAATGTTAAACAAATTTAAAACGATACTGATCAAGATACCGGTTTTTCAATTAGCGCTGATTTCGCTGATGCTGGGACTGGCTCCGTTTGTGCCTGAGCCGCATCTTTTTGAAAAACTGAAAATGCTGGTTGCCGGTGAGCTGGTAAAACCGATCGATATTTTCGATTTGTTTATGCACGGTACACCGGTGATGTTGCTGATATTAAAACTGAGCTGGGCCAGATCAGAAAGCAACTAAAGCGACGGCTTTAGTTATCTGAAATGTATTCAGGGTCCGAGTGATTCATGCGGATAATATGCTGAGACAGCGAGGTGGTAATGTTACGCATCATCAGCGCGCTGATTCTGGGATCGTTTTCCAGCAGGTCGTTAAAATCAAACAAGGTCATTCTCAGCATATTGCACGGTGAGGTACTGATCGCGGTGGCTGAACGAACGTTTTTGGTCACTAGACCAATCTCACCAAAGGTTTCGTTTTCAGTTACCGTGTGTATCTGACCTTTTTTTTGCGTCATGATATTGACCCGACCAGACAGTAAAACATAGAGATCGTGACTCGGATCGCCTTCCCTAAAAATTACCTGATTAACTGCGGTTTTCTGCGGTTTGCAGCGAAGGTAAACCGACTCCAGTTCTTTGTCGCTTAAGTTGTCCCAAAGCGGGATTTTTCTTAAGGCGCGGATTATTTGCTCATTCTTGTTAGCCATCAAACGTTCTACTTCAAACTGTTATTATTTTTAAGCTGTTGATCTCATGCCGCATGCAATTTTTGGCAGCCCGGCAAGCCTTCTCAGCTCAACGGAGTCAACAATTTCAATATGTTTTCGTTGCGGGTTTATTAAACCAATCTGCTGCAAGTGACTGAAGGTGCGGCTAATGGTTTCTATGGTTAGCCCCAGATAGTTACCGATATCTTTTCTCGACATACTCAGGTTAAATTCGAGCGGTGAAAACCCGCGTTTTTCCATGCGGTCAGACATATTGACCAGATAAGCCGCAACCCGTTCTTCGGCAGATTTTTGGCCCAGTAAAATCAGCAGAGCCTGATCTTCGGTAATTTCTTTACTCATGATTCTCAGCAACTGATGCTGCAAACTGGGTAGCTGAGTACTGAGATTTTCCAGGTGGTCAAAGGGAATCTTGCAGATACTGGTGGTTTCCAGAGCAATCGCAGAGCAGGGGTGTGAGCCCTGGTGTACTGCATCCAGCCCCATGATTTCACCGGCCAGATAAAAACCGGTGATTTGTTCGTCGCCGTTATCATCCTGTGAATAGGTTTTTACAGAACCGGAACGAACAGCATAAAGCGCATCAAAGTTATCCCCATGTTGAAACAGATATTCGCCTTTTTGATAGGGCTTGGCGCGTTTTATAATCTTATCCAGCTCTTCCATGTCGTTATTTTCAAGGCCCAGAGGCAGACACAGTTGGTGCAGTTTACAATTTTTACAGGCAGTCTTAAGAGTCGATAATTTAACGGTTGGGGGAGTCATTATTATTAATCCGCGTATTTAATAACAATAGGATAGGGTGAAACGAGTGTTTTGCCAAGCCTCTATAATGTATTTATTGTGTTTTCCAGCAGGTTTTGTTGGCATCGGCATTATTTGACAGCGCCCTGACAGGGTGGGGATGCCGGTGCCACCCCTTTTTCGGCCCATTCGTCGGGGCTCATGGTGTGCAGTGCCATCGCATGAATCTGCTGTAATTCCTGATTCAGAATTTGATTGATCAGACGGTGCCGTTTTATCAGCATCTGGCCTTCAAACTCATCACTGACAACCAGAATTTTAAAGTGCGACTCTGAGCCTTGTGGCACATTATGCATATGGCTTTCATTCACGACTTCCAGGTGCAGTGGATTAAGGGCTTGCTGAATTTTATCAGTGATCAGGGCTTGCATGGTCATCTGCTTATCTCTTTGAATGCGGTGAAGTCGACCATTTTATCAGTGAGCGAGGCAAATATTAACCATTAAGATATTAAGGGCGAAACAGGCAGTAAAAAAACGCAGACAAAAAAAGAGCCGAGAAGTCCACTTGGCTAAACTTCTCGGCTCTCGCTCCCCCCCAGGAGACCATGCGAACTGCTTCGCTTAGAAGACAGTTGGCAGGTGTGCATGAGGCACGGTTAGAAGGTTACAGCAGACATCGGCCGGGTAAATTGAGACAGATCAACTAATACACACACAGTCAACTTTTCTGCAGCGTGTGCCAGTGGTTGGACTGAAAGGCTTCGATGGCATCGAAGTTGATCTTATATTGCATCTTCGGATGCTGCTCGATCCAGTAGCCGAGATACAGGTATGGCGCTCGGTGATTCTTGCAATGCCGGATCTGCTGCAAAATGGCATAAGTCCCCAAGCCGCGGCGGGCGTGCTCCGGGTCATAAAAAGTGTAAACAGCCGACAGGCCATTGTGTATTTTGTCGATAACAGCCACTGCCAGCAGCTGTTCATTTTCGCGAAATTCCAGAAAATGCGTATGGCTCCAGTCACAGATTAAAAAGTGTTTAAAATCATCAGCCGACGGGTTTTTCATCTCGCCGTCACCGTGTCGCTGGTTCAGGTATTTTTTATACAGGGCAAAAAATTCATCATTATATTCAGCAGCCACCGGTTTCACAGAAATGTCGCTGTTTTGCTTTAAGCAGCGGCGCTGGCTGCGGTTAGGTAAAAAATCCGCTACTTTGATACGCACCGGCACACAGGCACTGCATTGCGGGCAGTGTGGCCGGTAGATATGATCGCCACTGCGCCGGAAGCCGACCATGCCGAGCTGTTCATAAAACTCAGCCTGCATCGCGATATTAGGGTCAGGGATCACATTCTGGCAGATTCGGTCTGCGAAATAAGCGCAGCTGTGTTCAACGGTGAGATAAAAATCACGGTCCTGAAAAGACATGGTGTATCGTCTGTAGAATAAAAAACAGCAGTATCGACGCAGCTGCCGCTCTTTTCAAGTAACAGGGCCAATATCTGGGTCAATATTAGTGTCTGATGCTATACTACTGTGTTTTATATCTTGAATAATGGATAGGCTAAATGACCCGTCAGCAGCGTCTTGAAGAATTCCGCCAACTATTAACGCAACGCATCGTCATCCTCGATGGTGCGATGGGTACAATGATTCAAGGTTATAAATTAGGCGAAGACGATTACCGTGGTCAGCGCTTCGTCGACTGGGAAAGTGATCTCAAAGGCAATAATGACCTGTTATCACTGACCCAGCCGCAAATTATCAAAGCCATCCATAAAGAATACCTCGAAGCCGGTGCCGACATTCTTGAAACCAACACCTTCAATGCCACGCGAATTGCCATGGCCGATTACGAGATGGAGTCACTCTCGTATGAAATGAACCTTGAATCGGCACGGCTGGCGCGAGAAGCCGCCGATGAAGTAGCTAGCGCCAGTGGTTGCCCGAGATACGTGGCCGGCGTGTTAGGCCCAACTAACCGAACTGCCACCATTTCACCCGATGTTAACGACCCTGGCTTTAGAAATGTCACCTTTGACCAGCTAGTTGAAGCCTACAGCGAATCAGCGCGCGGACTGATTGAAGGCGGTGCCGACTTCCTGCTGGTCGAAACCATATTTGATACCTTGAATGCAAAGGCAGCACTGTTTGCGATTGAAACCGTTTACGCAGAAGATGGCTGTCATCTGCCGATCATGATTTCCGGTACTATTACCGATGCATCTGGTCGTACCTTATCGGGCCAGACCACAGAAGCCTTCTGGAATTCACTGAACCACGCTCGGCCGATTTCATTTGGTTTGAACTGCGCCTTAGGTGCAATTGAAATGCGGCCCTATGTCGAAGAGCTGAGCCGCATCGCTAACACCCATGTTTCTGCACACCCCAATGCCGGTTTGCCCAATGAGTTTGGCGAGTACGATGAAACACCTGAGCAAATGGCGGCAACAATAAAAGAGTTTGCCGAAAGCGGCTTCTTGAATATTGTCGGTGGCTGTTGTGGTACTTCACCGGCACATATCAAAGCCATTCGTGATGCGGTGATTGAAATCAAACCGCGCCAAATTCCTGAGATTCCGGTTCAATGTCGCTTATCCGGTTTAGAGCCACAGAATATTTCTGCCGACTCGTTATTTGTTAATGTCGGTGAGCGCAATAA
>JAOULX010000017.1 GCA_029881795.1 Gammaproteobacteria bacterium | reverse complement strand
TAACAGTTAAGTATATAGCCATGGCCGTAATATAATACGCCCATGGCCATATATCCTTTATTTCTTATTTATACTGCTACTCTAATAACAGTATAAATTTCAAGTGGTTATTTGTTCTAACAACGAAAGCTAAAGACTACTGAGATATACAGATGTGGGCGTATTAAATTGTGCCCACCAGATAAGCTTGGTTGCTTTTTTATTTATTATTAATATCAGTAACTTAGTAGATTTGCAATCAATACTTGCTTCTTATGTTCTTCTGCTGCCTTTTTTGTCTTGTAGATCGTGATTTTTCATTTTATAGTTTGAACTTCTTAGAGTTTCTACGAGCACCCAGTCTCAGGCTCTTAATGCATTGGTTTTTTTTTATAAACATGTACTGAAGATAACTATCAGTGATGAATTGAGTTTTGCTCGATCAAATACTTGGCATGGACACCCACTCTAAGTACTTGACCACTACACTTGATGCCACATCTTTTTATCATTGTGTTTCACGCTGCATGCGCCGGGATTTTTTGTACGACGTGGATTCGTTGAGCAACAACAGTTTTAAGCACTATTAAATCAGTGTCTTGTTTGTCGCACCTGTTTATCGAAACCAGTATTGTAAAGAAGGATTTTTCTGTCTTTATTTTTCTTATGTCATTACTAATGAATCAAGCAGTGCAATATGTTCATTGCCCCCGCGTCATTCATAGTGTGTAATCGTTGCCTTTATACAAGACTTTTATCGATCAACTCCAGCCAGTGTATTACCGGTATACTGGCTTTGCTTGTCAGATGCATCTGACAGCCGATATTTGCTGTGGCTATCACATCTGGCGCGCCCTGTTGCAAAGCTGACAATTTATTATCTAACAGCTGCGTTGATAATTTAGCTTGTAAGATAGAGTAAGTACCAGCCGAGCCGCAGCATAAATGTGGATTTTCAACCTGCGTCAAGCGGAATCCGGCATTCTCTAAAATGCGTTCCACAACACCGGTGATTTTCTGGCCATGCTGTAGCGTACAGGGGCTATGGAAAGCAACTGAAACAGCAGTGGATTGTTTTGAGGTGATTGCAGAAAGATCCTCATCCCGCAAAACTTCACTGATATCTTTAGCCAGCTTACTGACACGCCTTGCTTTATCGGCATAGCTGCTATCGTGTTTGAGCAGTTCAGCGTAATCCTTAACGACACTTCCACAACCGCTGGCAGTAATAATAATAGCTTCCGCACCCTGCTCAATATATGGCCACCATGCATCGATATTACGACGCATAAAGTCCAGACCTTCTTGCGGTGCTGATAAGTGATGACTGACGGCCCCGCAGCATCCTGCCTTTGGTGCAGCAATTAATTCAATATCGAGTTTCTGCAATATCCGGCTGGCCGCCTGATTCGTTTGCGGCGTTACTACGGATTGAACGCAGCCTTGCAGCACCAGCATCTTACGGGCTTTTGTTTCGACAGATGAATCAGCAGATGACCGGGGCAGCGGTAATTTTTGTTTTATCGCGGCGGGTAACAGCGGCCTAAACAACAAACCGGTTTTATAGATCAGGGCAAAGCGTTGTGGAAAAGGCACAATCGTTCGCAACAGTTTTCTTACAAGACGCTGCGGCAAAGTGCGCGGCACCTGCTGGTCGACAATCTCCCGGCCAATTTCCACCAGTCGTCCATATCGCACACCGGAAGGACAGGTTGTTTCGCAGGAGCGGCAGGTCAGACAGCGATCCAGATGCAATTGTGTACGGCCAGAGATAGCATTACCTTCAAGCACCTGTTTAATCAGATAAATACGGCCACGCGGTCCGTCCAGCTCATCACCGAGTAACTGATATGTCGGGCAGGTTGCCGTACAGAACCCGCAGTGCACACAGGATCGTAAGATCGATTCTGCATCCTCGATGTGTGGGTTATTTGCAAATTTTTCACTGATCGATGTCTGCATTGGAATTAAAGCTCGGTATAGAGTTTGCCAGGATTTAAAATATTATGCGGATCAAATGCCATTTTTAAGTTTTTATGGATTCGCATCAGCGCCGGTGTGAGAGGCTGAAATACATTCACCTGATCTGTATGCCGGAAGATACTGGCATGGCCATCGATTTTTTCCATCGCTGCCTGAATTTCTGCTGCGGGTGAATCGGTTTTTAACCAGCGTAATGCGCCGCCCCATTCATATAAATAATCCGCGGCACTGTTTTCAAGTGCTAATGATTCGATATCCGATGCCAGTGATAAGCGCCACAAAGGTTTATCTGTATTAAAAAAATCCAGTCGATGTTCTTTAAGATCATGCCAGTATTTTTCAGCGTCTTCGTTTATCTCACCACCGCTGTGATTCACTGCTGCATTCACTGCTTTGGCTGCACCGGAAAAACGTACAGACAAAACCGAATCATGAAAGCTGGTCGCAGAAATCGGTAACGGGGTTTGTGACCAGGCATGCATTTTTTCGATAGCGTCATTTGCCGAACAGTTAAACAACCGCGTCAGTTCCATTTCAGGTTTAGGTAATACTTTTAAAGACACTTCCAGCAACACACCCAGTGTTCCCATTGCGCCGGCCATTAAACGGGAAACATCATAACCGGCGACGTTTTTCATTACCTCGCCACCGAATGTGAGTATTTCACCTTTGCCATTAATGATTTTACAGCCTAAAAGATAATCGCGGGCGGCTCCTGCATAAGCACGACGTGGCCCGGAAAGATTACACGCTACCGTGCCACCGATGGTCGCCTGCTCACTAAACGCCGGTGGCTCAAATGGCAACATCTGTCCGTTCTGATTCAGCAGTGCCTCAACTTCTTTTAACGGCGTGCCTGCACGTGCGGTAATCACCAGCTCTGTGGGTTCATAATTCAGCACGCCACTGTGCCCGGCCAGCGACAATGTTTCTGCTGCAACCGAACGACCGTAGAAGGATTTGCTATTACCACCGACAATCTGTAACGCCAGCTTTGCTTCATAAGCATGCTGTATTCGCTGCTGAAGTTGCTGGCTTAGATCAGCACTCATACTTGTATCCATAAAAATATATTGTTCATCATTGGACCCGGTGTTAAAACCTTTCCAGTTCCGGGAATGGCAGTTCACCTTTATGTACATGCATCGCACCAAACTCCGCACAGCGATGCAATGTCGGCACTGCTTTGCCCGGATTCAGCAGACTCTTTTCATCAAAGGCCGCTTTCACTGCATGAAAGTGCGTCAGTTCCAGTGAATTAAACTGCACACACATCTGGTTTATTTTTTCTATACCTACACCGTGTTCGCCGGTGATCGTGCCACCCACTTCGACACATAATTCGAGGATCTTTCCGCCAAACTCTTCGGTGCGCTCTAACTCACCCGGAATGTTTGCATCATAGAGTATCAGTGGATGCAAGTTTCCGTCACCGGCATGAAACACGTTAGCAACCGGCAGATTATATTCAATGGATAATTCGGCCATTGTTTTTAAAACGCGTGGTAATTGTTTGCGCGGAATGGTTCCGTCCATGCAATAGTAGTCGGGTGATAAACGACCCACTGCCGGAAAGGCGGCTTTGCGGCCTTTCCAGAAAGTCAGGCGTTCGGCTTCATCTTTTGCTGTACGCACTTCGGTAGCACCGCTCTGATGTAACACATCACGCACCCGGGCGACATGTTCGGATACTTCTTCGTTAGTACCGTCCAGCTCACAAAGTAAAATAGCTTCTGCATCGAGCGGATAACCTGCATGCACAAAATCTTCCGCTGCACGTATCGCCAGTTTATCCATCATTTCTAAACCGGCAGGTATAATACCTGCGGCAATAATATTACCAACAGCTTCACCGGCTTTTACGACATTATCAAACGCCGCTAATATGGCCTGCGCCCGCTCAGGTTTGGGCAACAACTTGACGGTCACTTCAACAATGACACCCAGCATACCTTCTGAGCCTGTCATTAATGCCAGCAAGTCGTAACCGGCACTGTCAAGACCACTGCCACCGATGCTGAGCAACTCACCTTCCATCGTAATAATTTTTAATTGCTGAATATTGTGTACGGTTAAACCGTATTTTAAACAGTGCACACCACCCGAATTTTCAGCGACATTGCCACCGATAGTACAGGCAATTTGTGATGACGGATCGGGAGCATAATACAATCCAAACTGATTCGCTGCCTGTGAGATCGAGAGATTACGCACACCCGGCTGAACCCGCGCAATACGGCGCTTTGGATCGATATGAATAATTTCTTTAAATCTGGCAAGACTTAACAGCACACCGTTCTCTAACGGTAACGCACCGCCGGATAAACCTGTGCCAGCGCCACGGGCAACCACCGGCAGTTCAAGTTCATAACATAAGCGCAGGATCGACTGTACCTGCTCAATGGTGTCTGGCAACACGACAATCATTGGCAGTTTGCGATATGCCGATAAGCCGTCACACTCGTAAGGATGTAAATCTTCCTTCTCATGCAGTACGGCATCTTCAGGCAGAATTTTTAACAGCGCTTTAAGCAATGAAAGTTTATTGCCTGAATGCTCTTCTTTATCAGTCATATTCATTGCCGCTCGTTACGCCTGCTTGTACATATTTTCAGGCAGCTTGGCATACAGCTTTATCTGCTCTGCTATCAGTTTACGCCACTGTTCCTGCATCGAGTGTTTGAATTGCAGAAAGTCATTGCCTTTTGAATCGTAAGCTCTGACTTCATCCATTGCTGTCTGCAGCAGGCCTGAAAAATAATTGATTTTCCGTATACCATTACTGACCGCTTTTTGTATGGATGCATCCGATACGCCGGTTGCGCCATGCATAACCAGTGGCGTTGACACCATCGATTGAATTTCTTTTATCACATCAAAGTTAATGTGCGGCTCTGAACTATAAATGCCATGCGCCGTTCCCACAGCAATCGCTAAGGCATCAACACGGGTTGCTTTAACAAACTGTTGTGCTTCAAGCGGGTTGGTATAAGGAATATAGTCCGGACTATCCTGCTCTGTATCGGCCACGCCTTCTTCACCGGCGATGCCACCTATTTCACCTTCGACACTTGCATTATAACGATGACTCAGTTCAACCACTTTTGCAGTCACTTCAATATTTTCTTCAAGTGGTAATAAGGAACCATCGATCATGATGCTACTAAAACCCAGATCAAGCGCCTGTTTGATCATCTCGATCTGATTCGGCCCGGCATGATCGAGATGCAAAGCCACCGGCACATTGCTTGACTCAATTGCTTTTAATACAGAAGGCACCAGCACTGGTGCGCGCACCGCATTAAAATGACGGCTCGCTATACCAATGATGACCGGTGTGTTTAATGCTTCTGCACAATCAATAATGCTCATCGCCATATCAAGGTCCAGGATATTAAATGAGCCTGTCGCTGACGCTGCACCTTTGCTTAATACTTGACTGAGATTTGTTTTCATCAGCTAACCTTATGCGGCAAGTCGTTTATATACAGTTGTTATCGCGCTTTCGTCTCCCACATTGCCGGGGAAAATCACCACCGGCAAATCCGGATAGCGTGGATGGTCATGCGGACAACGTACGACAGAGCAACCAGCCAGAATCTGGCCGACAACACGTGACGTTCGTAATGCCAGTCCGTCACTTAGCACATCGTTCGAGGTAATGCCCCCTTTGCTGATCAAAAAGCCCGTTGTTGCCGGCAAATTTCTCACCACATCCATCAAAAAGGCAGACACCTGCTCACCAAATGCAAGTCTTGTTTGCTGATCGGCAAACTTCAGTTCAGTGCGGCTCGTGTAAATTGCCGGAGTAATATTTTGGGCATGGCAGGCTTCTGCTTCAGATAAAACATCGGCAAGCAACTGATCACGCTGTGCGGCAATTTTTTCAACATTAATCTCAATGCCTTTTATGCCTTGCTGCTGTAATAAATGATTAAGCTGTGATGTCGTTTTTGATACATGTGAACCGACAATGACGGCACCGGATCTGTTATCACGAACATACTCACGCATTTTATCTGCCGCTATCGGCTGCGGTGGTAATTGTGCCAGCGCCGTTAACAGGCTGGCAGCACTGCGAAACAGAAAGCGTTTACCTTCGCCGGCGGCCTGCATTAATTGCGTACAGAAATGATTCAGGTCAGACTGATTTTCGCCATCGACTACACAACACTGATTTCCACTGAGCGCCAGTAAACGCGACATAGAATCACCGCGAACATCCTTTAATACAAAACGTTCAACCTGTGCAGCATTGATTCGCCCGGCGGTTTTTTCCTCGACATAATCCGGCAGATAACTGTGCGAATAGCCGAAAACAGAATCACGCGCGAATTCTGTTTCATGCACCGGTACCGGTTTACCATCGACAATCAGGTAATGGATGCTGTTAATCGTAATCCGGCCACCTTCAAAAAACGCAGGTACCATAAAATGCGCATCAAATGGCCCCAGCTCTTCTGCGATGATATCTGTTTCAACCGGGTAATGACCACGCAGCGTTGAATCTGAACGGCTTACCAGCAACGGATTAATCTGCTCACCTGCTGCAGCAAGCTGGCTCAGAGCTGAGCGTAAATTAACGCAGACTTCACGCGTTAAGTCAGCCGCATCAGCGGCACTCATGCCACGTGTGTTAGTCAGCACAAAAAATAAAGGCGCTGCATCTGTCAGCCCCTGTTTTAATGTATCCACATCCCAGCGTGTCAGTAGCAGGCAGCTATGTACTGTCTGCGACCCGGTCGGATCATCATCAAGCACAATGATTTTTGTTTTACTCATCGTCTCTTTCTCGTCGAGTTAGCACGGTGATTTCGCTGTATTTTCTAACAGCGAAATCAACCAGGCTACTTACTGTTCCACATTACTTAGTGGCTAAAAAACCATTTATGCGGTTTTGCATTGCTTCGGCGGTAATGCCGTTGAAGGCCATGATTTCAGCTGGAGATGCAGTTGTCTCACCACGCTTCCAGCAGAAAGTATCACGTTTTGGCGCACGTGTACGCAGCAGCACAGGCTCCAGCGCCGCACTCGGTCCGCCACTCACTGCCAGTAATGCATCACCATCAAACAGTGCGTTAAACTGATCATCACCCATAAATTTATCGTCAGGTTGTGACACAGTATCCCAGGCGATGTCAGTCGGACGATACAGACGACGCGGGTTAACAACAGCAACAATACGAACCTTGTAACCATCACCTTCGAGTTTATCTTTTGCTTCAAATACTGGCAGGAAAATCATATCGCCGGTTACAGCAAATACAACGGTACCTTTACTGCCCGATTTGGATTCATAAATCGTTGCCGCGCCTTCTTCGATAGCCTGACGCGACTCTTCGATCGTCATATAAACTGGCAATGGACTTTTCGATGCAATAATCACCATGCTCTTGTTATAACTTGCAGTCGCGTATTCAAACGCAGTCTGTATGCCATTCGCATCACAAGGGAATAATGGATAGGAATTACCATTGCGCATCATTGCTGCAAAATAGTTTTCAATTTCAGGGCGCTGATGCGTCCAGCCATTACGGCCCTGCTCCAGTGCGCCTGCTGTAAACATACATACAGTCGATGGTGTTTTACGACGTAACTCTGCCATCGCCTGAGCAACGGTTTGCATAATAGGCCAGCCATTGATCGCAAATGATTCGTACGATAACCATATCGAACGTGAACCAAACAATGCCAGACCGGCTGCAAAACCGGCGCAGGCATCTTCATTCAATGGCTCGTAGACCTGACCATTAGGCTCCTGGTTATAGAGAGGGTCCTGTGTCGGGTGACGAATTTTTAATGCATCGTTAATATTTTTCATTGCCGATGCTTCGTTACCATCTGCATTGGTTACAACGTAACGTGCATCGGAAAGACCAACCTGTGCAACCAGTTCACCCATCGCAGTCGAAGGTACGGACTTTTCGCCTTTCGCAAATTCTTTCATTTTCAGGCTTGGTAATGATGTGAATTCCAGCTCACCTTCAGTAACAGCCGTTTTGGCAGCAGGACCACCACCAGCGCGACGTAAATTATCACGCACCAGCTGCCATGCTTCTGCCGGTAAGGCACGGCGTTTCAGGCCATCAATTATGTGTGGCTGATCGAGCGTGTCAGCAGGATATAGATTGTGTGACTTAGCACCAACCGTATGAACACCGGTACCTTTCAGTTGCTTAATAATGAATGCAGTCAGCTTGCCAGCCATGGCTGATTTAGCAGCAGCATCAACACCCTGCAAAACGGCCTTGGTAAATGCCAGACGCTGTTTCAGTGAAAAATGACTGCTGTCAACATAGGCACCTTTCTGGTCACTGTCATCAAAGTCTTTGGCATCAATAAGAATCACTTCTTCAAAGCCGTGACCAGTCCAGTAATCCAGCATTTGCTGATTGTCATGCAAAGAAACCATCGAATGATGTTCCTGTGAATAACCATTCCAGATCAGACAAGGTAAGAAATTCGTCACATCCGGATACGCCGTATGGAAATGCATCATTGAATTTAATACGTAGGGTTCGCCCATACCACCATCACCGATGGTTACAGGGAATAATTTATCACGGTGCAGATACGCGCCCGCCATTGCAAAGTGTTGTCCCTGACCAAGCGGGCCAGCCGGTGCCAGCAAACCCGGAATAGCACCTGACAAATGCCCCAGCAGACCATGCTGCTCACGGAAACGTTGCATCATGTCATTCATGTTATGAATGCCCATGTCTTCCAGTGAACTATCCAGGAACATCGAAGAATAAAAACCAGGGGCATGATGACCAACTTCAGTCACGATATTGGTATGACCTAACATCATCAGCGAAGCATGTGCTTCTGCACTGGAAGCGAATCCACCCGGATGGCCACTGCCTTTAGCGCCAGTAACCTGTAACGTCAGATAACGTAATGCATCCGCCGCCAATAAAGTCTGGTAAACACTGTCATCATCAGCACTGTTACTTATCGCACTCTTGCCCTCAGCGATGACTGCCTGAGCAGCATGCTTGTCGAAATCAGGCCACTTCTCACCAAAGTGCTGAATACCCTGACAAAAATCTGGAATGCTTGAATTATTGCTGCTCATAGGAAGGCCCTCGCCGTATCTGATCATTGATTCGTTTCATAATGCAACCAATATTTCGCATTATGAAATTTACATTACTAAAAAAAAGCGGAAAACCGATCACCCGCTGTTTATTTAACACTTGTGTAAACCATAGCTTAGACTTTATAATTTTACAATACACAATCGTTTTCACATTATGAAATAACGGGTTTTTATGTCATCCATACAAGTTATCGACCGCTGCGCTGTGCTGCTAGACGCTATTAGTAAGTATGAAGATCCGGTCAGCCTGAAAATCTTGTCTGCCGATAGCGGCCTGCACCCCTCAACTACGTTTCGTATTCTCGCTGCCTTAATGGAAGCTGGTTTTGTCGATAAAGACAGCGGCGGTCATTACAGGCTGGGCAACAAGCTGGTACGGCTGGCAAGTAAAGTTCGTCGAGGCGTTGACCTGAGAGAACAGGCACTGAGTATTATGGAAGCATTGTGCGATGCGATCGGCGAAACGGTCAACCTGACCGTGCGTGAAGGCGATGAAGTTATTTATATCGAGCGCGTTACCCCCAAGCGCATGATGCGCGTTGAACAGGTCATTGGCAGCCGCGCACCGTTACATGTCACGGCGGTGGGTAAACTGATGCTGGCTGAACTAGGTGAGCATTTTATTCACGCCTACACTGGCCGCACCGGGCTTAAAGCCTATACGCCACATACTATCTCCACCGAAGCTGATTTAATCAATGTCGCTCGACAAGTACATAGTCACGGTTTTGCATACGATAATGAAGAAGCCGAAGAAGGTGTCGGCTGTATTGGTGTACTAATTTATGACGGTAGCGAGAATGTGGTTGCCGGGTTATCGATATCTGCACCCATTGAACGTCGCAAAGAGGAATGGGTAAAACTGGTGAAAAATGCGGGCAAGAAAATTTCTGAACGACTTGGTGCATGATCCAATAAACACTTCATGAGCAAGATCAGCATTGAATTTTTAAGTTTTTCTAATTCAATGCCAGAGATTCAAGCCATCAGTGACTAAAAATCCGCCATTCAAACATTTTTCTTGATGCTCTATTTTACAGAGTTTCTACCACTCCCATAATGACAGCTATGAATCATCAACTACCGACATCCAATGTTAAATAATGCCTGCAATAGCTAACGCCAGCCTAATACCTATCATCTCGATCACTGAGAAGTTAATGATCAATTTAAGCCGCCGCTAGTTTTCGACTTTAATTGCTCAGAATATTTTTACAAAAAAGTAAAAGTATTATTCAACCGTAACTGACTTGGCCAGATTTCTTGGCTGATCGACATCGGTGCCTTTGCGCACTGCCACGTAATAGGAAAATAACTGTAATGCTACGGCAAATAGTACCGGTGCGATTTCAGGACCTACTGAAGGTATTTTCATAATCTGGCAGTTCTCACCCAGATCTTTTGCGTCCACCTGCTGATCGGCAAACAAATAGACTTTACCTTTTCGTGCGATGACTTCCTGCAAATTGGATTTGAGTTTATCTTCCATGCCGTCTTTGGGAGCAACCGCAATAATCGGCATGTCCGGGTCAACCAGTGCCAGCGGACCGTGTTTAAGCTCACCGGCTGCATAGGCCTCGGCATGAATATATGAAATTTCTTTTAGTTTTAATGCACCTTCCATGGCGATCGGGTATTGCACACCGCGGCCCAGGAACAATGAATTTAAGGTGTCTTTAAAGTCTTCAGACCAGGCTTCGATCTGATTGTTTGCCAGCAA
Organism: Gammaproteobacteria bacterium; assembly: GCA_029881795.1. Taxonomy (GTDB): domain Bacteria; phylum Pseudomonadota; class Gammaproteobacteria; order SZUA-229; family SZUA-229; genus JAUVDT01. The sequence goes on along the minus strand of JAOULX010000017.1, from coordinate 53,960 downwards.
ATCTTCTATTTTTGAAGGTAATTGCAGCAATTCATCAAGCAGTCTTTTTTCTGTTTGCTCTGTAATATTAAAACGGCGACCCAACGACAGTGTTAACAACATCAGCGCAACCAGCTGAGTGGTAAAGGCTTTGGTTGAGGCCACGCCAATTTCAGGGCCGGCTCGTGTCATCATCACCAGTTTGGATTCGCGCACCAGCGAGCTTTCAGGCACGTTGCAAATGGACAGGGAAAACTTTGCCTTATCTTTCAGGTTTCTCAGCGCTGCCAGCGTGTCGGCTGTCTCGCCCGACTGTGATATGGTCACCACCAAAGTATTATCAACCACCACAGGGCTGCGGTATCTGAATTCACTGGCCACTTCCACCTGACACGGAATCCCAGCTAATGACTCAAGCCAGTATTTTGCCACCATGCCGGCATGAAATGAGGTGCCACAAGCGATGATTTGCACCTGTTTGACCTGATCAAAAACCTCCGCCGCATCATTACCAAAAGCACTGTCGATAACTTTGTCTTTAAAGATTCTGCCTTCCAGAACTTCCAGCAACACAGCCGGCTGCTCGTATATTTCTTTCAGCATGTAATGACGATACTGACCTCGACTGACCGCATCGACACTTAATTCAGAGACTGAAATTTCCCGCTCGACCAGCTGATCGTCTTTATCGTATATCTGCAGCGAATCTTTTGTGATGTCGGCAATATCGCCTTCTTCTAGAAAAATAAATCGCGAGGTAACCGGTAACAGCGCCGCTACATCAGAGGCGATAAAATATTCACCAAAGCCGACACCGATAACCAGCGGGCTGCCACTGCGGGTTGCAATCAGACGCTGGGGCTGGGAAGGTGACATCACACCCAGTGCATAAGCACCTTCAAAATCAAGCACTGCTTTATTGACGGCATCCAGCAGATCACCGCCCTGTTTCAGGTAATCTTCGATCTGGTGCGCTACTACTTCGGTATCGGTTTCCGATGTAAAGCGATAGCCTTTTGCTGTTTGCTGCGCTCTCAGTTCGGCGTGATTTTCAATGATGCCGTTATGTACCACTGCCACGCTTTGATTACAGACATGTGGATGCGCATTGGGCTCAGAAGGTACACCGTGTGTGGCCCAGCGGGTATGTGCTATACCGACAAAGCCGTTCAGTGGGTTTTCTTCAATCGCTTTTGACAGGTTTTCAACCTTACCCACTTTACGCTGTCGGTCTATGCCGGCATCTTTGTTGATAACCGCCACTCCGGCAGAGTCATAACCACGGTATTCCAGCCGTCTCAGTCCTTCTAGCAATATCGGTGCTACATTTCGCTCAGCTACACCACCAACAATTCCACACATTTCGATTACTCAATAATATAAAACATTAACAATACAAAGAAACAATACACTAAGATTTCTGTCAGAAACGACGCACTCTCCTGACAGGTAAAAGCCTCTTATGGTTGCTTCAACCCAGACGCTGTTTTAACCGTTTGATTAAATCAGCCAGATCGAATGGTTTTGAAATATAGTCATCAAATCCGTTTTCACTTATTTCATCAGGCTGATTCGGTATCACATCAGCACTGATGGCAATGACAGGAATAGAGCTAATATCACTGTCAGCCTTAATAATTTTTAGCGCCTCATGGCCACTGATACCATGCAGGTTAATATCCATTAATATCAGATCAGGCTTAAGCTGTTTCGAAAGCACAATGCCTTCTTCTGCCGTACTCGCACTAACTAATGTATAGGGTAAAAACTCAAGAAATATATCCTGCATTAACTTAACATTCGAGCCATTGTCTTCTATATATAAGACCTTGATCTCTGCCTCGTTTGCGGATGTCCCTTCTGTCTCGCTCATTTTTAAGCCCATGTTCTTTTTATTATATTCATTAGCGGTAGCTCATATCAAAACTTAAGCTGATAGCTGCCTCATAATGGTGCATTTTCCAGCCCAGTGCCACACACTATAGTAAGGCAATAAACAAAGCGTGGGCTATTATATCACGCACAATTCAAGCTACCTAGATGACCCGATTACTGGATTTTAGCTGTCTGATTATAATGCAGCATATAGCGAGATGTTTCATACATCGCTTCGGCGAGTTCGCTTAATTTCTGCGCCTGCCCTGGATACTGCTCTCTTACGTCGTCCTGAGGTTTGTCACTGGCTAGCTCATGCATTAGCACTTTTTTATTATAATGATCCCGCCATAAAACAAAACGATCACTCATGACTCCCATCATCCCATCCATCCGCACATTACTAATCAAGGGCGAATAATTTTGCATACCCGCAAAAGGATTCAATAAGTCTCTGCCTAAGGTTGTATTAGTGTACTCAATACCTGCCAGCCCTGCCAGTATCGGAAACACATCAACTTCACTGGCTATGCTGCTAATCCGCTTTGGCTGATCAATCACAGCCGGGCCATAGATAATTAATGGCGAGGAGAATCTGGCAAAATTTAAGCGGTCATGGTATTTCGGCAAATGTGGTGACGGGCTACTCTGGATACCGTGATCACCGTGAAACACGAATATAGTATTTTTGAAATAACTTTCCTGCTTCGCCATTTCAATAAACTTGCCGACAGAATGATCCATCATGCGTACTGCATTATAACGGCCATCCGACAGATAGCCCTGCCACTGATTTTTATCATCTGGCAATGATTTAACCACAAAACCTTGATTGTCTTCCGGTATGGTATAAGGACGATGATTACCCGCCGTCTGAATCACCGCAACAAACGGTTTACCGGCAGCCGATTTTTTCAGAACCTTATTGGCTTCTCTGAACAGACTAAGATCAGAAATACCCCAGACATCTACCCGTGGTTCGGTATACGAACCTTCTTCGTACAGATGCAGGCCTTTGATATTCTGCGTCAGAAAACCACGAATATTTCTCCAGCTGGCGCTGCCACCTAATAAATAATATTTTTCGTAACCGTCAAACTCATTCATGATCAGGTGCTGATCAATTAATAACGGATTATGACTGGCTGTTTCTTCCGGATACACATCAGGAATACCTGTCATTGCCGTGAATACTGAGCGCGCTGTGCCGCCACCGGTCGGTATTGTGAAACGATCAAACACCAGTCCCTGACGCCCCAGCTGATCCAGATAAGGCGTTGAGTCCAGACTATTGCCAAACAAACCGTACTGGTTCGAGCCAAAAGATTCGAGAATCACATAGACAATATTCGGTGCTGGCGTTTTACCCGGTTTGGCTGCTATGACGCGACTATAATCCAGTGGCTTATTCAGCGCTGTATCAATCCCCAGATGAGCTGCCATCAGTGGAAAATATTTTTCAGCCTTTGCTTTATCAAACCGCTTTTGTTTATTGTGCAAGGTATCATAAAAGAACAAAACCGGGTTTACCGCCACTGCATTCACAAAAGGTGATTTGGTGAAAAATGCATCACTCCAGCGCAGTGGATACCAGGACAACTTTCCATAAATTCCAAAAAGAAGAATAAAACCAAATAAGGTCACACCTATAATTCTTTCAAGGATGCCAATGCGTTTGTATTCTTTATCCAGTACCGGATAAATATAAAAACGAACAGCCACTACAAAAGCCAGAATCAGCACTGACAATAAAATTATCAGCCAGATCACCGGATAGGTTTGCCAGACCATTTCTGCAGAAATCACCATATCATCAGCAAACTGTAACGCGGTCGCATTTAAACGTTCGTTGAGATATGCGTAATGCCCGTAGTCGACAAAATACATCAGCAGTATTATGGTAAAAACAATCAGCAGATAGGCAATAGAAATCCAGCGTGTCAGTTTATTTAGAACCAGATTTATTTTTGGTATTGCTTCCAGCAACAGCACCGGTAAAACCACCAGAATAGCCAGCCGCAGATCAAATTTAAAACCGATATATAAAGCATTAAAAAACTCACCACCAGCCAGGTGTTCGTCTTCGGTACTAAAGTACCAGTAAAAACCCAGTCGCATCACTGCAAAAACAACAAACAAAGTCAGTGCCAGTAAAGCCACATAGCGCACCCGTCGTGAGCCGAGCCAGGCAGATAAATATTTCAATTTAGATTCAGTCAGATTCATAGAATAATAATTTTTACGTTTCAGTGAACATATCACGTCAGATTTAAGGCCATGACCAGCCGCACGCTGATCACTGTTTTATACAATATATAGAGTCTGCCGGCATTATACGTCATCAGCAGCACTTCTTGTCACCTCAGCGAGGCAATATCGCATTGATATTATATGCAGACAATCTGCCAGATTCTCAGTTCCCGCCATTCACCGCTTCATTGACAACTGCTGACAAATGTCTCCTGCTTGCTGTCTTTTTTAACCACGAAAGCATCACGCTGTTGTCCATTCTGATTAATAAAACGCCCCGTCATTGTGTCGGCTTCAATATCCAGCACAAACGAGCCGTATTCTGCCAGACCGACATCCATAGCAGGATGATCAAAGCTACCTTGCCGGTTCAATTTCGCGGTTGAGCCCACCACGGCAAAAATCGCCCCCTGATGAGCACGTGTTTTCGCCGATTTCGTGTAATGCCTGATAGCTGAAAGCGGATCTGTTTCAGCCTTGGCTGCCAGCATTGCGCTATTAAACGAAGACGCTAAACCGTAATGACAATCTATCAGATGGCTGCGCTCATAACTGTGCGAATGGCCGGACAAAACCAGATCAACACCGTATTTCTCCAGTACCGGTACGATATTTTGCCGTGAATTAAAGAGTCGTCCTCTGCTGTCTGACTGATCATCAGAATCCTGATTACCTTTGCTATAAGGTGGATGGTGCAGCGCGGCAACCAGCCAGCGACTATTGTTGAGCGCGAGGTCTTTTTTCAGCCAGACCAGCATTTCATCATCCTGATCTTTTGCACCATCAAAAGAATCCAACATCACGAAATGCACATTGCCAAAATCAAAGGAATAATAACGCTCGGAGTGCGAGGCCACACCACCGGCTTCTGCATTTTCTGGAAAACTGAAAATATTAAAAAATGCCCAGCGCCGAGCATCATGGTTACCGTATAACGGCCAGACCACTGTACTGGTAAATATATCGCTATACAGGTTAAAAAAGTTTTGCTGAAACTGCTGATTAGTACCCGAACGGTAGGCATTATCACCAGTCGTCATAATCAGGTCATAAGCCGGGCGGTTCTTTCTCGGGTGTTGTTCTACCCAGTTCAACATACTGTCCCTGACTTTGTGGTGCTGCTCACTATTATAGCCGGGGTCACCCAGCACCCAGACCCGTACCGGTTGCTCAGAACCGGCGGGCAATGCTGTTCGGAAACGGTATTTTGGCCCTTGCCAGAGCAGTCGGCTTTCATTACCTATCGCATAGTAATACTGCGTATCAGCCGACAGCGCACTGAGCTTGACCTGATGTTCTTCAGCCTCACTGGTTTCTGTTATCAGCTGGTCAAGCTTTGCTGGATGCACGCCATAATGTAACTGTCCGCGCATTTTTTCTGCCGTCTGCCAGCGAATCACCACGCTGTCACTGCTCATTGATTGTAAATACGGCTGCCTTTCGCCACTATAAAAATTACCACTGTATACCTGTATCAACCGACCCACTGCAATCACCAATAGCAGCAATATAATTATTCGAAAAGCGATCATTAATTTTGATTTGGAAGCGGTCAATAAAAACCACAGACTATTCAATCGTTGCAAATACATAGACTCATTTCCTGCTTATTATTTTTTTATACATGGCCATTATTAATCTTAGCTTATACCTGAATCGCCATTTGGCGCAGTGTCAGTTTACAAATAAAAAAGCCCCATACAACGGGGCTTTAAATATTTTACACTTTCAAATTCTTTACATTTTTCTTAGTTCCGAATTAAAAAGGAATATCGTCATCAAACGCATTATCATCCGCACCGCTGTAGGCGGGTGCAGAATTTTGATTGGATTGCTGAGATTGTTGCGGCGCCTGATTTTGTTGCTGGAAATTATTATTAGCTCCAGCAAAGTTGCCATCACCACGTCCACCTAACATCTGCATCTCGTTGGCTTTTATTTTTGTTGTGTAGCGCTCACTACCAGACTTATCCGTCCATTTTTCTGTATTTAAACTGCCTTCAACATAGACTTGTGAGCCCTTCTTCAAGTATTCACCGGCAATTTCAGCCAAACGACCAAAAAACACCACATTGTGCCATTCGGTTCTGTCCTGCTTTTCACCGGTATTCTTGTCTTTCCAGCTTTCTGTGGTTGCAATTGAAATATTTGTGACCGCAGCACCACTTGGTGTGTAACGTGTTTCCGGGTCTTTGCCACAATTACCAACTAAAATAACTTTATTTACGCCACGTGCCATAATCGAACTCTCTCAATTTTATCTATTACTGTCTAAATGTCTTTTGATTTTGAATATGCCAGTAAGGTATCCATATCCAACGCTTTTAAATCTACTTTAAGGTAAGCCACGCCTTCTTCTGCAATAATGGAGGCTTCTGCCACACCGCGTATCCGAACCAGCTTTGCGATCATATGGCTGATATCCTGTTGCTCGATCTGACCTATATTCAACAAATAGGTACTGACGTATCGGGGACTCTTCATGGTAAGAGCCAGTATAAACCAGAGTAATACCAGAACCAGGCAGATGCTGAACAATAACATTATTCCGCCTTTTCCGTAAGTCCAGCCGCCTAAAATGCCGCCGGCAAAAGCCCCTAAAAATTGGGCCGATGAATACAGCCCCATCGCCGTACCTTTGCGGTCTGCCGGCGCAATTTTGGCCACTAATGATGGCAGACTAGCTTCTAGCAGATTAAATGCGGCAAAAAACAGCCCTAAAGCGATCGTAATCAGTACCAGACTTTGCTGTGAGAACATCATTAAGATGAGGGCACTGGCCAGTACCACGATGGCGCCAACAAATACCTGTTTCATACGTCTTTTAGCCTCTGCCAGTATGATAAAGGGCACCATCAATACAATCGAGACTATAAATACCGGCGCATAAAGCCAGCCATGCTGCAGGCTTGCAAGCCCTGCCTGCTGCAACATCAGTGGTATTGCAATAAAGCTTGCCATCAATACTGCGTGTAAAACAAAAATCCCCAGATCGAGCCGGATAAGCTGGGTATTTTTAAAAATGCTGGATAGTTGCGATGGCTCAAGCTGAGCATCGCGATGAAAACTCAGGCTACTGGCTTTTGGCACAACCTTATACAGGACGACGATAGCTAGCAGCGCCAGTATTGCGGTTAACAGGAATATTCCCTTGATGCCAACCCAGGCACTGATAACCGGCCCGATAACCATGGCTACCGCAAAGGCAACACCAATGTTCATACCGATCATGCTCATTATTTTCAGCCGGTGCTCTTCCCGACTTAGATCTGCTGCCAGCGCCATCAGCGCCGCTGCAATGGCTCCTGCGCCCTGGATAGCCCGGCCTGCAATGACCCCATAGATAGTATCCGCATAAGCGGCGATCACACTGCCAATGGCAAAGATAATCAAACCGGCCGCTATCACCGGTTTACGCCCGATCTTATCCGATAGCATTCCAAACGGTATTTGTAACAGCCCCTGTGTTAGCCCATAAATACCTAAAGCCAGTCCTATTAGAAAAGGCGTTGTAGCAGCCAGATTCTCTGCAAAAATTGAAAAAACAGGCAATATCATGAACAGCCCAAGCATTCTGATGCCGTAGATCAGCGCTATTGAAGAGCCGGCTTTCAGTTCGAGTGGGGTTAATCCCTGCTGTTTTACAGACATCTCTCTATTAACTCTCAATTCATTGGTTTTTGAGCCGACGCGCAGTACCTAAAAGGTTTATAATAGGCAGTTGGCTACAGCTTACGCCGTTCGCTCATCACGGCATCTAGCGCGCCTATTCTATCAGCACAGTAGCAGGATTGTTATGCAAAAAATGATACAAATACGCGGCGCGCGGACTCATAATCTGAAAGATATTTCTCTCGATTTACCACGCGACAAGCTGATTGTAATTACCGGCCTTTCTGGTTCAGGCAAATCATCGCTGGCCTTTGATACCATTTTTGCAGAAGGCCAGCGGCGCTATGTCGAATCGCTATCGGCCTATGCCAGGCAGTTCCTGTCGATGATGGAAAAACCGGACGTTGACCACATTGAAGGCTTATCACCGGCCATCTCGATTGAGCAAAAAACCACCTCGCACAACCCCCGCTCAACCGTCGGTACTATTACCGAAATTTATGATTACTTACGACTGCTCTATGCCCGCGCCGGTGTGCCGGTTTGCCCGGATCATGCTGAATCACTGGAAGCACAGACCATCAGCCAGATGGTCGATCAGGTCTTAAGCCTGCCAGAAGACAGTCGGCTGATGATGCTGGCACCAGTGATTAAAGAACGCAAAGGTGAGTACCAGAATTTATTTGACGATTTAAAACGTCAGGGATTTATCCGCGCCCGGATTGACGGTCAAATTACCGAGCTCGATGATCTGCCTGAACTGGAGGCCAATAAAAAGCACACGATAGAAGTGATCGTTGATCGCTTCAAAGTTCGCCCCGACATTAAACAGCGGCTGGCCGAATCGTTTGAAACCACACTTAATATCACCGATGGTATCGCCGTTATTGCTTACCTGGATGAGAGCGCTAAAGACGAGCTTGTTTTCTCCTCAAAATATGCCTGCCCGGTCTGTGGCTACAGCATTACCGAATTGGAGCCGCGCTTATTCTCTTTTAACAACCCAGTAGGTGCCTGTTCTGAATGCGACGGCATTGGTAACAAAGATTATTTCGACCCGACACGGGTCGTCCTTAACCCCAGCATCAGTCTTGCCGGTGGTGCAGTTCGCGGCTGGGATCGTCGCAATGCTTATTATTTCAGTTTACTGCAAGGACTTTCGGAGCATTACGGTTTTGATCTGGAAAGCCCCTTCAACGAGCTGCCAGAAAAATATCAACAGATTATGCTTTATGGCAGCGGCGACGAGGAAATAGAATTTTTCTACCCGTCGCAACGAGGACCGGCAAAAAGTCGTATTCATCCGTTTGAAGGTATTATTCCAAACATGGACCGACGCTATCACGATACTGACTCATCAGCCGTACGCGAAGAACTGGCCAAATACTTATCACAACAGGAATGCCCGGCCTGTGATGGTACTCGCCTTAATACCAGTGCCCGCCATGTTTTTATTACCGACAAAAACCTGCCTTCAATATCCAAAATGGCGATTGAACACAGTCTTGAATTTTTTGATAACTTAAACCTCAGCGGCAAGCAGGGCGAGATCGCAGAAAAAATTGTTAAAGAGATCAGCACGCGTTTGCGCTTTCTGGTCAATGTCGGACTGGAATATTTATCACTCGACCGGAAATCAGACAGCCTTTCCGGTGGCGAAGCACAGCGTATCCGACTGGCCAGTCAGATTGGAGCCGGGCTGATGGGGGTTATGTATATTCTTGACGAACCCTCTATCGGCTTACATCAGCGCGATAATGACCGGCTGATTAAAACCCTGCTGCAATTACGCGACATGGGTAATACCGTGATTGTGGTTGAGCATGATGAAGATGCTATTCTGGCTGCTGACTATGTGGTTGATATCGGCCCCGGCGCCGGTGTACATGGCGGCAGTATCACAGCAATCGGTACTCCCGCTGAAATCATTGCCAATAAAAACTCTTTAACCGGACAATACCTGTCTGGAAAAGCCGCGATTCAAATCCCTAAACAACACAACCCGGCCGGTGAACATTGGTTAAAAGTACACGGCGCATCCGGCAATAACTTGCAGAATGTGAACCTTGAAATCCCAGTCGGTTTACTGACCTGTATTACCGGCGTCTCAGGCTCTGGCAAGTCCACATTGATCAATGACACTCTGTATAAAGTACTCGCCCAAACCATTAATAAATCATCGGTTGAGTCCGCACCTTATCAATCGATCGAAGGACTTGAACATTTTGACAAGGTGGTTGATATAGATCAGGCTCCAATCGGCCGAACACCACGCTCAAACCCGGCCACCTACACCGGATTATTTACCCCAATCCGCGAGCTTTTTTCTGGCTCACCGGAATCCCGTGCCAGAGGCTATAAACCAGGACGCTTTAGTTTCAATGTAAAAGGAGGACGTTGTGAGGCCTGCTCAGGTGATGGTGTTATAAAAGTTGAGATGCACTTCTTACCCGATATCTTTGTACCCTGCGATGTTTGCCATGGTAAACGTTACAACCGTGAAACACTGGATATTCAGTACAAGGGAAAAAATATTTCCGAAGTGCTGGACTTGACCGTTGAAGACGGACTGCAGTTCTTTGATGCGATTCCGGTATTAAAACGCAAGCTGCAAACACTAGTTGATGTCGGCCTGTCTTACATCACACTGGGACAGGGCGCAACTACTCTCTCCGGCGGCGAAGCCCAGCGTATAAAACTGGCAAAAGAATTATCCAAACGCGACACCGGACAGACCATCTACATTCTGGATGAACCGACCACCGGTCTTCACTTTCACGATGTCCAACAATTATTACAGGTTATTCACCGGCTGCGAGACCATGGCAATACGCTGATTGTTATTGAGCACAATCTTGATGTCATCAAGACCGCCGATTGGATTGTTGATCTTGGGCCTGAAGGCGGCGGCAAAGGCGGGCAAATTATTGCCTCCGGCACACCCGATGACATTATGAAAATAAGTCATTCCTATACCGGTCAATATTTAAAAGAAACGCTTGAAAGGCAAGCTAACAAATCAAACTAATAGTCAATTTTGCACAAGGCAGTTGTTTTCTGCTTTGTGCCTCCATTCATTCTGCAGCACGACTTTCATTTTCAAAACTGTTAAAAAAAGTTTGATCTTCTGCTATAACTTATTCTCCAAATAACTCTGCCAGAGTTGACCTATATCATTAGTTTATTTTAAAAAAATAATATTATGATATGGCAAGTGAATATTTCACTGGAGACTGCGTGACCGAAACCATATCAAGAAAACAGTTTTTACGCGGCGATTTTAAAAATCGTTATGCACCGATACGCCCGCCATGGTCTGGCAATGAAACTGACTTTCTTGATAGTTGCAGTCAATGCGGCGAATGCATAAAAGTCTGCCCAGAAAAAATTCTTATCTCAGGATCAGGTCACTACCCGGAAGTATCATTTGCTAATGGCGAATGCACATTCTGCTTTAAATGCGCAGACAGTTGTCATGATAATGCACTGTCCGGTCAAATCAGCGACCTGCCATGGCAACTCGAAGCCAGCATCAACGAGCTCTGCCTGACCTTTAAAGGCATCCACTGTATGAGTTGCCGCGACCAGTGTGAAACTGAGGCTATTACTTTCATCCCCAAACTATCACAGCCAGCGCAGCCGGTTATCAAGCCTTTATTATGTAACGGATGTGGTGCCTGCTTTAAACCATGCCCTGCTAAAGCAATTAAACTCAGCGTTAATAAATCCAGCCAGTCAATCAATATGTCATCCTATAAGGAGTCAGCAATATGAATATAAGCGGTGTACTTGTGTACGCTCAAGCCGATAAGGCAGACACTGTTTCTCAGATGTTGTCTGAATTTGATGGTGTTGAAGTACATGCCAGTGAACAGGGAAAGTTAATCGTAACGATTGAAGATGAAAATACAGGCGCTCTCGCCGACCGGGTCATTCAGTTTCAAGACCTGCCCAATATTCTGTCTGTTGCGGTGGTTTATCACCACGACGAAGCTAATGATGATGAGCTGATTGATCCAGTCACCATTCCAAGCTGTGACTGCAATGAATTTAATCCTCTGGAGGCTCCATAATGAAACTCACACGAAGAAGCTTTATAAAAACCAATGCCATCGCTGCCACTGCTGCCGCAGCCGGTATCACCATACCCGGGATCAACAATGCCATTGCAAAAACCAGCAGCAAACAAATTCGCTGGGATAAAGCCCCTTGCCGTTTTTGTGGCACAGGTTGCAGCGTTCTGGTCGGCACCAAAGATGGCCGGGTCATCGCTACACAGGGCGACCCGGATGCTCCTGTAAATCGCGGCCTTAATTGTATCAAAGGATATTTCCTTTCCAAGATTATGTACGGCAAAGACCGCTTAACAACGCCATTATTACGAATGACAGACGGTCAATACGATAAAGAAGGCGAATTCACTCCCATCAGCTGGGATAAAGCCTTTGATGTGATGGCAGACAAATGGAAGGAAGCCATTAAAAAGAAAGGTCCAACCTCGGTCGGTATGTTTGGTTCAGGCCAGTGGACAGTATGGGAAGGTTACGCTGCATCCAAACTGTTTAAAGCCGGTTTCCGTTCCAATAATCTTGACCCCAATGCACGCCATTGCATGGCTTCTGCAGTGGGTGCTTTTATGCGCGGATTCGGCGCAGACGAACCCATGGGTTGCTACGATGACTTAGAACATGCTGATGTATTTGTGCTCTGGGGTGCCAATATGGCGGAAATGCATCCGATTTTATGGTCACGCTTAAGCGACACACGATTGACCAAAGAAGGTTGTGAAGTGCATGTGCTGTCAACCTATAAACACCGCTGTTTTGATCTCGCTGATAACGGTATGGTATTCACACCACAAACCGATCTGGCGATAGCTAACTACATCGCTAATTATATTATTCAGACTAAAGCTTACAAAAAGGACTTTGTAAACAAACACGTTAACTTCAAAAAAACCCCAACCGATATCGGTTATGGATTACGCCCTGAGCATGAGCTGGAGAAAAAGAAAACCGGTACCGGCGGCAAACTCAGCGGCATCAGTTTTGATGAATACAAAAAGTCTGTAGAAAAATACACACTTGAATACACTTCAAAATTAAGCGGTGTACCCGAAGCCAATTTATTAGCTTTGGCCAAAGTCTATGCTGACCCGGATAAAAAGGTTTCTTCTTACTGGACCATGGGTTTCAATCAGCATACTCGCGGTGTATGGGTAAATGGCCTGGTCTACAACATCCATTTATTAATGGGCAAGATTTCAGAACCTGGCAACAGCCCGTTCTCTTTAACCGGTCAACCATCCGCTTGCGGTACTGCACGTGAAGTCGGTACTTTTGCTCATCGCTTACCTGCTGACCTTGTTGTTAAAAAGAAACCACATCGTGACTTTGCCGAAAAAGTCTGGCAACTGCCTGAAGGTACGATTCCCGAAAAGCCAGGTTATCACGCAGTATTACAAAACCGTATGTTAAAAGACGGCAAATTAAATGCTTATTGGGTTATGTGTAATAACAATATGCAGGCAGCCGCCAACATGAATGAAGAAACTTTACCGGGTTATCGCAATCCTGAGAACTTCATTGTTGTTTCCGACCCCTACCCAACCGTTACCGCACAGGCAGCAGATCTTATTTTGCCAACCGCTATGTGGACAGAAAAAGAAGGCGCTTATGGTAATGCAGAACGCCGTACTCAGTTCTGGCGCCAGCAAGTATCCGCTCCTGGTGATTCAAAATCTGATCTATGGCAACTGGTTGAGTTTTCAAAACGCTTTAAGGTTGAAGAAGTTTGGCCTGCTGATTTAATTGCGAAAAAACCTGAATACAAAGGTAAAACATTATTTGATGTTTTATTTGCTAATGGCCAGGTTAATAAATACCCCAAGCAGGCCATCACTGATGATAATGGCAATGTTTACCCCAATGATGAAATGGACGCTTTCGGGTTTTACCTGCAAAAAGGCCTGTTCGAAGAGTACAGAGTATTTGGTACACAGGGACCTAAAAAGGGTCATGATCTTGGCGAGTTTGACACCTATCATAAAGCTCGTGGATTACGCTGGCCAGTTGTTGATGGCAAAGAAACTTTATGGCGTTATCGCGAAGGCTATGATCCTTTTGTCAAAAAAGGACAGGATGTTCAGTTCTACGGCTTCAAAGATGGCCGCGCCAATATCATTACCGCGCCTTATGAACCGGCTGCTGAAAGCCCCGATAAAGAATACGATCTGTGGTTATCAACCGGTCGTGTGCTTGAACACTGGCATTCTGGTTCTATGACCCGTCGTGTACCAGAACTTTATCGCGCCTTTCCTGATGCCGTCATGTTTATTCATCCAAACGATGCTAAAAAACGTGGCCTGCGTCGTGGCATGCTTGCCAAGGTGGCCAGTCGTCGTGGTGATATTGAACTGCGGGTTGAAACACGTGGTCGTAATCGACCTCCCGAAGGTCTGATTTTTGTACCCTGGTTTGATGCCGGACGGTTGATTAATAAACTGACACTGGATGCAACTGATCCTTTGTCTAAAGAAACCGATTACAAAAAATGTGCCGTTAAAGTAATGAAGGCATAAGGAGCGATAGTGAGTCTTACCACACCACAAACCAGCATGACACGCAGGCGTTTACTAACAGAAACGGCTCGTACAGTTTGTGGTGTATCATTAGTTGGTCTTGGACTGGGCTTTTATACTCATAATGCCCGGTCTTTGCCTGCTACCTCTTTACGGCCTCCCGGTGCGCTTGAAGAAAGTCGTTTTCTTGCTGCCTGCATACGTTGTGGTTTGTGCGTTCGGGACTGCCCTTATGATATTTTAAAACTGGCTGATGTTGTAGATCAGGCCGCTACTGGCACACCTTTTTTTCAAGCACGCAAAGCACCTTGTGAAATGTGTGAAGACATCCCTTGCGTTGCTGCATGCCCGACCAAGGCATTAGATAAATCATTAACCAATATAGATCATTCTCGGATGGGATTAGCTGTCTTAATAGATCACGAAACCTGTCTTAATTTTCAGGGCTTACGCTGTGATGTCTGTCACCGAATCTGCCCACTTATTAATGAAGCGATTACACTCGAACCGCAGCACAATAAACGCAGCGGAAAGCACGCACTGTTTATACCTGTGGTGCATTCGGATAAATGTACCGGCTGCGGCAAATGTGAGCGCGCCTGTGTGCTCGAGGAAGCCGCGATTAAAGTTTTGCCCATTAATCTGGCTAAAGGCGAATTAGGTCAACATTATCGCTGGGGCTGGAAAGAAAAAGAAAAAGCTGGAAAAAGCCTGGTGACACCAGATACTCAACATCAATACAATTTACCCAAAGGCCTGCAATACGATCATGCCGGTGATGGTTTGAAAAAGGATCAGCTGTGATCACTTTATTAAAATCAACTGTTACCACAAGCGGCAGAAGCCGTTTACAACGGCATAAATGGCTGCTTATTCGACGCTTAACTCAGCTTTCGATTTTTACGCTGTTTCTGCTCGGTCCGTTAGCAGATATTTGGATTATCAAAGGTAACTTGAGCGCAAGCCTGACACTCGAACTGCTACCGTTAACTGACCCTTATATTCTGGTTCAATCACTTTTTGCCGGTCAGACATTAACCGCTGTTGCAATTAGCGGCGCTCTGATTATTTCAATTTTTTATATTCTTGTTGGCGGCCGGGTTTATTGTTCGTGGGTATGCCCTATTAATATCGCAACTGACTGCGCCAGCTGGTTACGCAAAAAACTACTGATAAAAAGCAACTCACTGTTTCCGCGCAATACTCGCTACTGGCTGCTTGGCCTTACCTTCTTAATGGCACTGTTCACTGGAACCCTCTCGTGGGAACTCATCAACCCGGTATCACTTGTTCAACGCGGCATTATATACGGACTATGGACTTCAGCCTTTATTATGCTGGCCATTTTCTTGTTCGATCTTCTGATCAGTCGTGATGCCTGGTGCGGTCATATATGTCCTGTTGGTGCTTTCTATAGTTTATTTGCCCGTTTCGGAATACTACGGGTCAGTGCATATAATCGAAATCAGTGCGACGACTGCATGGACTGTTTTGTTATCTGCCCTGAAGAACAGGTTATAAAACCTGCTCTGCTGGGTGCAGAGAAAAATATCAGCCCTGTCATACTGGGAATTAACTGTACTAATTGCGGACGTTGTATCGATGTTTGCGACAAAAACGTATTTAAATTTAGCAACCGCTTTACTCACACAACAACTTCAAACGATTTTCCGAATCGAGGGTCATCTCAATGAAAAAAGAAAAACTGATTGTTCTATCCGTCATGCTATACATGCTCTTTGGTACAACACATCTGTTTGCCGAACAGGTCAGATCCCTGCGGGGAAGCACGCCTCTGGATAAACCAGATCCGACTAATGTACTAAAGAAAACACAAAATGACAGGGAGCCTATTGAGCGAGATTATGTACAACAGCCCCCGCTCGTTCCTCATAAAATTAATGGATATAAAATTAATAAGAATTTCAATAAGTGCCTGACCTGTCATAGCTGGGCTAACTACAAAGAAGCCGGCGCGACAAAAATCAGCCAGACACACTTTAGTGATCGTGAAAATAATGTATTAGCTAATATTGCACCGCGCCGCTATTTCTGTACCCAGTGCCACGTTCCGCAGGTTGACGCAGAACCCTTGGTGGAAAACACTTTTACACCCATTAAAACAATACATCATTAAGATTAAGTATTGTTCTCCAACCGATAACAGGTCGCTAATATGAACAGCATTAAAGAAATAATTATGAATTTATGGCGCTTATT
This sequence comes from Gammaproteobacteria bacterium, assembly GCA_029881795.1. Classification (GTDB taxonomy): domain Bacteria; phylum Pseudomonadota; class Gammaproteobacteria; order SZUA-229; family SZUA-229; genus JAUVDT01. Next base: position 37,444 of record JAOULX010000017.1, on the reverse strand, counting down.
AAAAAAACCCACTGCAAAGTACTCGCTAGGCACGCTGCTCGTTGGCGGATTTATTGCCGGGATAATATTTTGGGGCGGATTTAATACGGCGATGGAAATGACCAATAACGAACAATTCTGCATTTCCTGTCACGAGATGCGTGAGAATGTGTATGAAGAATACAAAGACACCATTCATTACGCCAACAGGACCGGTGTCAGAGCCACCTGCCCGGATTGCCATGTACCCAAAGAATGGGCTTACAAGGTTGTACGAAAAATTAAAGCCACCAATGAGCTGTTCCATAAAGCCCTTGGAACCATTGATACCCCGGAAAAGTTTGAATCCAAGCGACTTCATCTAGCTAGAAATGTCTGGAAAGAGATGAAAGATACCGATTCTAGGGAATGCAGAAACTGCCACGACTTTAAATTCATGGATTATACAGAGCAAGGTCGCCGAGGTATGAAGCAACATCAACAGGGACTGGAGTCTGGAAAGACTTGTATCGACTGTCACAAAGGAATTGCTCACTCCTTACCAGCCATGTATGAAGTTGATCCGAGTACTGCTATTAGTCATTAATTCAGACTAAAACAGACAGACACAAAAAAGCCGGCAATAGCCGGCTTTTTTGTGTCTGCAAAAACAGCTAATTAATCGGCTGCTTTTTCTTCTGCTGCTGCACGCTCAACCAGCTCAATGTATGCCATTGGCGCTGCATCACCTGAGCGGAAACCACACTTTAAGACACGTGTGTAGCCACCTGGGCGAGTACTGAAACGAGGAGCAACATCTGAAAACAGTTTTGCAACCATGTCCTTATCACGAAGACGTGAGAAAGCAAGGCGACGGTTAGCAACACTGTCAGTTTTTGCTAATGTGATTAATGGCTCAACTATACGGCGCAACTCTTTTGCTTTCGGCAAAGTAGTTTTGATTACTTCATGTTCGAACAGAGATGTTGCCATGTTACGAAACATTGCAATACGATGACTGCTGTTACGGTTAAGTTGACGACCCGACTTACGATGACGCATGATTTAATTCCTAAAACTATGTTAGCTTGCTTTATCTTTAATTGATGCTGGCGGCCAGTTTTCCAGACGCACACCCAGAGATAAACCGTGAGATGCAAGAACGTCTTTGATCTCTGTTAGGGATTTTTTACCCAAATTAGGTGTTTTCAGCAGCTCTACTTCGGTGCGATGAATCAGATCACCAATGTAGTAAATATTTTCTGCTTTAAGACAGTTTGCTGAACGTACTGTTAATTCCAGATCATCAACCGGACGTAACAATAACGGATCAACAGCTGCTTCTTCAGGTTCCTGTGACTGCTCTTCTGCACTTTGTAAATCAACAAATACAGATAATTGCTCTTGCAGGATCCCAGCGGCTCTGCGTACAGCATTCTCTGGATCTACAGTACCGTTAGTTTCCAGATCGATAATCAATTTATCCATATCTGTACGCTGCTCTACACGCGCATTCTCAACACTGTATGAGACTTTACGAATTGGACTGTATGATGCATCCATTTTGAGGCCGCCAATATTAGATGCTTCATCAGCACTTAATGTATTAGCTGCTACGTAGCCGCGTCCTTTTGTAACCTTAAGCGACATTGATAAATTAATATCTTTATTCAATGTACAAATTACATGATCAGGATTTGCTATTTCAATATCGTGATCCAGAGTAATATCAGCCGCAGTAACAACACCTGCTTTAGTTGCAGTCAGTGACAATAATGCTTCATCTTTAGTATGCATCAGTAAAGATACACCCTTAAGATTCATTAAGATCTCGAGCACGTCTTCCTGAACACCATCAATAGTGCTGTATTCATGTAATACACCATCGATAGCTGCTTCAGAAATTGCCGCACCTTCAAGTGATGAAAGCAGGATTCTCCGTAACGCATTACCAAGTGTGTGACCAAAACCACGCTCAAGTGGTTCCAGTGTAACTTTAGTGTGTGTGTCACTGAATGACTGAACATCAATAACACGAGGCTTGAGCAAGTTTTTACTATTGCCTGACATTTACAAAAGTCTCCCTTATTTGGAGTATAGTTCCACTACGAGTGATTCATTATAATCAGCTGGCAGATCAGAACGCTCAGGAACAGATTTGAATGTTGCTTCCATTTTATCTGAATCCAGACTAATCCACTCATCAATACCACGAGCTGTAGCTAATGCCATTGAGTCCTTGATACGTGTTTGCTTTTTGGCTTTTTCTCTAACAGAAATCACATCGTTAGCTGAAACCTGATAAGAGGCAACATTAACGACAGAGCCGTTAACCAGAATCGACTTATGTGATACCAGCTGACGCGCTTCTGAACGAGTAGAGCCAAAACCTGAACGATATACAACATTGTCCAGACGTGTTTCTAACAGTTTAAGCAGAGTCTCACCGGTTGAACCTTTAGTAGAAGCTGCTTTCTTGTAGTAATTACGGAATTGCTTTTCTAAAACACCGTAAATACGACGTAATTTTTGTTTCTCACGTAACTGTGTGCCGTATTCAGTTACACGGGCGCGACGTGCGCCATGCTGACCAGGGACTTTTTCAAAATTACATTTTGAGTCAATCGGGCGTACGCCTGACTTATGACCTAAGTCAACGCCTTCGCGACGACTTAATTTAAGTTTTGGACCAATATATCTTGCCACTTTATAGTACCTCTGCCTTAAACACGGCGTTTCTTAGGTGGACGACAACCATTATGCGGGATCGGTGTCACATCGCTGATGTTTGTAATTTTAAAACCAGCGCCGTTTAATGCACGAACAGCTGATTCACGACCAGGACCAGGTCCTTTTACGTTTACATCCAGATTCTTCAGACCATAGACCTTGGCCGCCTCACCAGCACGCTCTGCTGCAACCTGTGCAGCGAATGGCGTACTCTTACGAGAGCCACGGAAGCCAGAGCCACCTGCAGTTGCCCATGACAGGGTATTACCCTGACGATCTGAAATTGTGACAATAGTGTTATTGAATGAAGCATAAATATGTGCAACACCATCAACTACTGAACGTTTTACCTTTTTCTTGGCCGCTTTCGCCATAGGAGTTATTCCTCAGAAATACCGTTATTTATTTGCGAACTGCGCGACGTGGACCTTTACGTGTGCGCGCATTAGTTTTGGTGCGTTGACCTCTTAAAGGCAAACCACGACGATGACGGATACCACGGAATGAACCTAAATCCATCAATCGTTTAATATTCATTGATACTTCACGTCGTAAATCACCTTCTACTGTGAATTTACCTACTTCAGTACGTAAAGTTTCTACCTGATCTTCCGTCAGAGCGCTGATTTTTGTGTTTTCAGCGATACCGGTAGTTGCACAAATTGACTGTGCTCGGGTTAAACCTATGCCGTAAACATAAGTTAAAGCAATAACAGTATGCTTATTTGTTGGTACATTAATACCCGCTATACGAGCCATTCAATACATCCCCATGATGTTGACGGAAAGCGCGGCAGTTTACCGGCTTTTCTATCAAAATACAATAACATTAACCTTGACGCTGTTTATGACGCGGATCTTTACAAATAACCCGAACAACACCTTTACGTTTTACAACTTTGCAGTTTCTGCACAATTTTTTAACAGAAGCGCGAACTTTCATGATTTTACTCCAATCAATACCGGATTAACGAATTAAGCCACTGTTACCAGAAGACTTTAAATTCGCCTTTTTCATCAGACCTTCGTACTGATGAGACATTAAGTGTGTTTGTACCTGGGCCATGAAATCCATGACTACCACGACAATGATTAATAAAGATGTACCACCAAAATAAAATGGCACATTTAAATACAAGATCAAAAATTCAGGCAACAGGCAGACTGAAGTCATATATAGAGCGCCAATCAGCGTTAAACGCGTCATAACACCATCAATAAATTTAGCTGTCTGATCACCCGGACGTATACCCGGGATAAACGCACCGTTTTTCTTCAGGTTATCTGCTGTATCACGTGAATTAAATACCAGCGCTGTATAGAAGAAGCAGAAGAAAATAATCGCAGCTGCATACAACATTACATAAATGGGCTGACCTGGTGATAATGTCTGTGTAATAGCCTGCATCCATTCCATTCCTGGAGTCTGGCTAAACCAGTCACCCATGGTTGCCGGAAACAGAATAATACTTGATGCGAATATCGGTGGAATTACACCCGCCATATTCAGTTTAAGTGGTAAATGGCTGCTCTGTGCTGCATACATTTTACGACCCTGCTGACGCTTGGCATAGTTAACAGTGATCCGTCTCTGACCACGCTCTACGAAAATAACGAAAGCAGTAACCAGCATTGCAACGATAAATAGCAAGATGACAGTCAGTGAATGCAGCTCACCAGTGCGTGCCAGCTCGAGCGTACCGCCAATAGCCGCTGGAATACCCGCAACAATACCAGAGAAGATCAGTACAGAGATACCATTACCAATACCACGCTCAGTGATTTGCTCACCTAGCCACATCAGGAACATTGTACCCGTAACCAGTGTCACGGTAGCAGTCATCACAAAAGTAAAACCAGGGTTTAGCACTAGTTGGCTGCCACCGAGTTGCTGACTCTGCAATGCCATTGATACACCAATCGACTGAAAGGTTGCTAACACCAAAGTAAAGTAACGCGTGTAGGATGTAAGTTTACGACGACCACTTTCACCTTCTTTACGCAATACTTCCAAGGCAGGTACTGTATGGCTAAGTAACTGAATGATAATAGATGCCGATATGTAGGGCATGACACCTAAGGCAAACAGCGACATACGTTCTAAAGCACCGCCTGAGAACATGTTAAACACGTCCAGTATGCCACCTTTTTGCTGTTCAAAGAGCTGAGCCATAACAACAGGATCAATTCCAGGTACAGGTATAAAGGTACCGATACGGTAAACGATCAACGCACCTATTACAAAAAAGATGCGTTGACGAAGTTCGTGTAATTTTCCGTTACTGAGCGCGTTATTCATAGGTAATTAGTCTTCGACTTTTCCACCAGCTGCTTCAATCGCTGCTTTAGCACCTTTAGTGACAGCAAGACCTTTAACATTAACTGCTTTAGTCAGCTCACCAGATAAGATTACTTTTGCTTTTTTAGTGAAAACAGGAACGATATTCGCCGTGATTAAAGCATCAAGCGTTACCACATCTTCAGTGACTAAAAGCAGCTCATGTAGACGTACTTCTGCACGGGTTTTTGCCATGCGGGAGTTAAAGCCAACTTTTGGTAGACGACGCTGTAAAGGCATCTGACCACCTTCAAAACCAACTTTAGTGAAACCACCAGAGCGAGATTTCTGGCCTTTATGACCACGTCCACAGGTTTTACCAGTGCCACTACCGATACCACGACCAACACGTTTACCAGTTTTTTTACTGCCGGCATCAGGTTTGAGTGTATTTAGGTACATCTTAAGCTTCCTCAACCTTTAACATATATTCAACTTTATTGATCATGCCACGATTTTCAGGTGTATCAATCACCTCGACAGTATGATGCATGCGTCGTAAGCCCAGACCACGTACGCAATCCTGATGTTTTTTCAAACGACCATTCTTGCTTTTGACCAGTGTTACTTTTACTTTTTTAGTATTAGCCATGGTGTATTAACCCAGAATCTCTTCTACTTTTTTGCCACGTTTAGCAGCAACATATTCAGGTGAGTTGATTTTTGTTAATCCATTGATTGTTGCACGAACAACATTGACAGGATTACGACTACCAACACATTTCGCTAAAACGTTTTTTACGCCAACAGCTTCAAGAACAGCACGCATTGCACCACCGGCGATAACACCAGTACCCTCAGATGCTGGCTTCATGAATACTTCAGCAGCACCATGACCGGCAACTATCTCATACTGCAGAGTGTCACCCTTAAGGTGTACGTCCTGCATTGATTTACGGGCTTTATCCATTGCTTTTTGGATGGCTATCGGCACCTCTTTCGCTTTACCGTAACCAAAACCAACGCGACCATTACCATCACCAACTACAGTCAGTGCAGCAAATCCAAACTGGCGACCGCCTTTAACAACTTTAGAAACACGGTTTACTGTTACCAGTTTTTCAATGAAGCCGTCTTCCGGACCTTTTTTCTCGAACTTTGCCATAATATTTAGCCTTAAAACTCTAAACCATTTTCACGTGCAGAATCAGCCAGAGCTTTTACACGACCATGATATTTGAAACCTGAACGATCAAACGCAACGCCTGTAATGCCAGCAGCTTTTGCTTTTTCAGCAATTTTTTTACCGACTGCAATGGCAGCTTCAACATTACCAGTTACTTTAAGATCTTTATTAACATCAGCTTCTACAGTCGATGCTGCCGTCAGAACCTCTGAACCGTTAGCTGCAATTATTTGAGCGTAAATATGACGCGGAGTACGATGAATACTCAGACGACATTTACCCTGCTCGCGAATTCGCATACGAGTTTTTTTAGCACGACGAATTCTGTTTGATTTAACGTCTTTCATCTCAGCACCTATTTCTTCTTAGCTTCTTTACGCAATACATATTCATCAGCATAACGGACACCTTTACCCTTGTATGGCTCTGGCGGACGGTAAGCACGAATATTCGCAGAAACCTGACCCACTTGTTGTTTATCAATACCGGTGACGATAATCTCAGTCTGAGATGGACATTCGATATTGATGCCTTCTGGAATAGCAAAATTTACTGGATGCGAAAAACCCAATGTAAGATTAAGAACCTTACCCTGAACCGCAGCACGATAACCAACACCAATCAGCGTTAGTTTTTTCTCAAAACCTTGAGATACACCGTGCACCATATTTGCAACTAATGAACGCATTGTTCCGACCATGGCCAGATTTGTTGCTTTTTCATCAGCCATTGAAAAATTTAATTCCTGATCATTTTGAGCCACTGCAACAGCTTCATGCAGTGTGATGTCAGAAGACCCTTTAGGACCTTTTACATTTACCATTTGGCCGTTTAGTTTAACTTCAACGCCTGATGGTAATTCAACTGGTTTATTTGCAATTCGAGACATTGCTCTACCCTATGATACAGTACAAAGCACTTCACCACCTTGTTCGGCTGCGCGTGCTTGGCTATCAGTCATTACACCTTTCGATGTAGAAATAATGGCAATACCTAAGCCATTTTGAATTTTTGGCAATTCGTCTTTGCTCTTGTAAATACGCAAACCCGGACGACTCACACGATTGATCTCTTCAATAACAGGTTTACCCTGGAAGTATTTAAGATCAACATTTAACAATGGCTTACCGGCATTTTCATCAACTGAAAAATTAGAAATAAAACCTTCGTTTTTTAACACAGTTGCAATTGCGACTTTACCTTTTGAAGAAGGCATCTGGACACTTGCTTTATCTGCTGACTGACCGTTTCTTACACGTGTCAACATATCAGCGATTGGATCTGACATACTCATAATTAAACCCTTACCAACTTGCCTTAACAAGGCCTGGAATATCACCGCGCATTGCAGCTTCACGTAATTTATTACGCGCCAGCCCAAATTTACGGTAGTAACCGTGTGGACGACCCGTTATACGACAGCGATTACGCTGACGAACCGGACTTGAATCACGAGGCAGAGTATTTAACTTATTCTGAGCCGTCATTAATTCTTCAAAACTGGATTCAGGATTAGCAATGATTGCCTTTAATTCTGCACGTTTAGCCTGATATTTATTAACCAGTTTAGTGCGCTTAAGCTCACGCATAACCATCGATACTTTAGCCATTGCTTACCCTTTTTCTCGGAACGGGAAGCTAAATGCAGACAGTAATGCTTTAGCTTCTTCATCAGTTTTTGCAGTCGTTGTGATACTGATATCTAGACCTCGCAGAGTATCGATTTTATCGTAATCGATTTCTGGGAAGATAATCTGTTCACGAACACCCATATTGTAATTGCCACGACCATCAAATGATTTGGCATTTAAACCACGGAAATCTCGGATACGTGGAATAGAAATATTCACCAGGCGATCAAGAAACTCAAACATGCGATTACTTCGCAGTGTTACCTTGACACCGATTGGCCACTCTTCGCGCACTTTAAAGCCTGCAACTGATTTACGAGCTTTTGTAACTACGGCTTTTTGGCCTGCAATTTTTTCCATATCAGTGACTGCAAAATCGATGATCTTCTTATCACCAACCGCTTCACCAACACCCATATTCAGAGTGATTTTAGTAATACGAGGCACTTCCATTACTGATTTGTAACCGAACTGCTCAGTAAGCTGTTTCACTACTGTTTCACGATAATGCTTGTCTAACCTTGCCATTGCCAGAAACCTATACGTCGACGACTTCGTTGTTAGATTTGAAATAACGGACTTTTTTGCCGTCATCTAACGTTTTAATTCCTACTCGATCACCCTTGTTAGTTGCCGGATTAAACAACATAACATTCGAACGGTGTAACGGCATTTCTTTACTGACAATGCCACCTTGCTCACCTTTCATAGGATTTGGTTTAGCGTGTTTCTTAACAAGATTCACACCTTCAACCAGAATTTTATCATTCTCAAGTAGCTGCAGAACGTTACCGCGACGACCTTTATCTTTACCTGCCGTAACGATAATTTCGTCACCTTTTTTAATCTTATGCATCTCTATTAACTCCGCCTTACAACACTTCTGGTGCAAGAGAAATAATTTTCATGAATTTTTCATTACGTAATTCACGAGTAACAGGTCCAAAGATACGAGTACCAATTGGCTGCAAATTATTGTTTAACAGTACTGCTGCATTTGAATCAAAGCGAATAACAGAACCGTCCGGACGACGAATACCTTTAGCAGTACGAACTACAACTGCATTATATACTTCGCCTTTCTTTACTTTACCGCGTGGAATAGCATCTTTAATGCTTACCTTGATGACATCACCAACCGCTGCATAGCGACGATGTGAACCACCCAGTACCTTAATACACTGAACACGACGGGCACCACTGTTGTCTGCCGCGTTTAAAACTGTCTGCATCTGAATCATGGCTAGTTATTTCCGACTCGCAAATTCTTATAAAAAGCCACTAAATCTGGCTTGCTTTCTCAACAATCTTAACCAGACGCCAGGATTTCAGTTTAGAAATCGGACGACACTGCTCGATTGTTACAACATCATTTACATTACATTCATTCGCTTCATCATGAACATGAAACTTTGAAGAACGCTTGATAATCTTTCCATAAAGAGGATGACGAACACGACGCTCAACAGTTACTGTAACGGTTTTATCCATTTTGTCACTGGTCACACGACCTGTTAGTGAATGCTGGATTTCTGTCTGAGTATCACTCATTATTTATCACCCGCTATTGTCTTTTCATTTACAATTGTTTTAAGGCGCGCGATGTTTTTACGCACATTATCAAACAAATGATTTTTTGAAGCCTGACCAATGCCGTTTTGCATGCGCAAATTAAACTGTTCACGACGCAATTCAAGCAACTCAAGTTGCAAGTCAGCAACAGACTTTTCACGATATTCTTTTGCAGTAACAATAGCCATTACATCACCTGACGATTAACGAAAACAGTTTTAATAGGAAGCTTTGCAGCCGCCAATTTAAATGCTTCACGAGCTAGCTCTTCTGAAACACCTTCCATTTCATAAAGAACGCTACCTGGCTGAACCTGAGCAACCCAGTAATCAACATTACCCTTACCTTTACCCATACGAACTTCTAAAGGCTTGGTTGTAATTGGTTTGTCTGGAAAAATTCGAATCCAGATTTTACCACCACGTTTAATGTGACGAGTCATTGCACGACGAGCCGCTTCGATCTGACGCGCAGTAATACGCCCGCGATCGACAGCTTTTAAACCAAACTCACCGAAACTAACTTTATTACCACTTTGTGCAAGACCGCGATTTCGACCTTTATGCACCTTTCTGAATTTTGTACGCTTTGGCTGTAACATCTATCTATTTCCTAGCCTGCAGTCTTTTTGTTCTTATCGTCAGAGTCTTTAACGGCATAAAAATCATGAACTTCACCTTTGAAGATCCATACTTTTATACCAATAACACCGTATGTAGTGTTAGCTCTGGCGACACCATAATCAATATCAGCACGTAATGTATGCAATGGAACACGACCTTCTCTGTACCATTCTGCACGAGCTATTTCAGCACCGTTCAGGCGACCAGCGATATTGATTTTAATACCCTGAGCACCCATACGCATCGTATTACTTACTGAACGTTTCATTGCACGACGGAACATAACTCGACGTTCCAGCTGCTGCGCCACACCTTCAGCGACTAACTGCGCATCCAACTCCGGCTTACGAATTTCTTCAATGTTAATTTTTACATTATTAACATGGATATCCATACGCTCAGCAACATCATGTCTCAGCTTTTCAATATCTTCGCCTTTTTTACCGATAACAACACCTGGACGAGCCGTGTGTATGGTAATAACAGCCGAACGTGCAGGACGCTCAATCTGTATGCGACTGACTGAAGCATGTGCCAGTTTTGTTTTCAGATAATCACGAACTGTAAGATCGGTATTCAGTAGATTTGCAAAATCTTTTGTTTCTGCAAACCATTTTGAACTCCAGTCAGTTGCGATACCTAAACGAATTCCAATTGGATGAACTTTTTGACCCATTACATTATCTCTCTTAGCTATCCGCAACCATGACTGTAATATGACTTGTGCGCTTTAAAATACGATACGCACGACCTTTTGCTCGAGGCTGAATTCGTTTCATTGTTGGACCTTCATCAACGAAAACAGTCGATACTTTAAGATCATCAATATCAGCACCTTCATTGTGCTCGGCATTTGCAATTGCAGATTCAAGTATTTTTTTAACCATCTTAGCCGCTTTTTTAGTGCTAAAGGTTAACTCCTGCAATGCCTGATCGACCGGCAAACCACGGATCTGATCAGCAACTAGTCTGCATTTTTGTGCAGAAATTCGGGCATATCTCAATTTTGAAGAAACTTGCATGATCAGTCCTACCTAGATTTCTTGTCAGCAACGTGACCTTTGAATGTACGCGTCAACGCAAACTCACCTAACTTATGACCAACCATATTCTCATTAACTAACACAGGAATATGCTGACGACCATTATGCACAGCGATCGTTAAACCAACCATTTCTGGAAAGATAACCGAACGGCGAGACCAAGTTTTGATTGGACGACGGTCATTTGCTTCTTTAGCAACTTCTACTTTTCTCAGCAGATGTTGATCAATAAACGGGCCTTTTTTAAGTGAGCGTGGCACAGTACTACCTCAATTATTTACGATTACGTCTACGAACAATCATTTTGTCCGTACGTTTATTACTACGAGTCTTGTAACCCTTAGTTGGGACACCCCATGGAGAAACAGGATGACGACCACCAGAGGTACGACCTTCACCACCACCGTGTGGGTGATCAACCGGGTTCATTGCAACACCACGAACCGTCGGACGAACACCGCGCCAGCGAGTCGCACCAGCTTTACCCAGTGACGAAAGACTATGCTCCGAGTTACCTACTTCACCGATTGTAGCTTTACAATCAACATGGATTTTACGCATCTCGCCTGAACGCAGTCTAAGAGACGCATAAATGCCTTCACGAGCAACCAACTGAACTACCGCGCCGGCGCTACGTGCAATCTGAGCACCTTTACCAGGCTTCATTTCAATGCAATGCACTTGCGAACCAACAGGTATATTTCTGATTGGCAAAGTATTACCAATCTTGATTGGCGCATTAGCACCAGAAGCAACAGTATCACCTGCCTGCAGACCTTTTGGTGCAATTATATAACGACGTTCACCATCGCTATATACCAACAAAGCAATATGGGCTGTGCGATTTGGATCATACTCAATACGCTCAACTTTTGCTTCAATGCCGTCTTTATCACGTTTGAAATCAACAACACGATAGCGCTGCTTATGACCACCACCGACATGTCGTACAGTAATGCGACCGTTATTATTACGACCACCATTCTTGGATTTTTTCTCAACCAGCGCCTTATGAGGTTCGCCCTTGTAAAGATCTTTATTAACAACCTTTACAACAAAGCGACGACCTGGTGAAGTTGGTTTAGTTTTTACGATAGCCATCGTTTATTAACCCTTAACTCAATTAGCGCCGGCAAGTTCAATATCCTGACCCGCTTCTAAAGCAATATATGCTTTACGCCAGTCTGAACGCTTGCCTAAACGTTGGCCAAAGCGCTTGCTTTTGCCTTTTACATTAACAACCTGAACCTTTGAAACCTTTACATTAAACAGCTTTTCAACAGCTTGTTTAATTTCGGTTTTAGTAGCATTAGTTGCAACCTTAAATACGTGCTGATTAACTGCATCAGCAGCTGCTGTCGTTTTTTCAGAAACATGAGGCGCTAACAGCACTTGTAATAAGCGTTCTTCATTCATGCTAACCACTCCTCGATAACTCTGATAGAACCAACAGTAAAAATAACTCTATCAAAACCAACCAATGCAACCGGATTCAGACCAGAAACATCTGTCACTTCAACATTAATCAGATTTCTTGCTGAAAGGTATAAAGCCTCATCACCTGTTTCGGTAACGATCAATGAACTACCCTCACCAAACTCTTTCATCTTAGCGACCATAGCTTTTGTTTTAGGCTCTGCAATCGCAAAATCCTCAACAACAACCAAACGCTCCTGACGAACCAGCTCTGACAAAATAGAACGTATCGCAGCACGATACATTTTCTTATTCAACTTAACGGAATAGTCACGCGGCTGAGCAGCGAATGTTACGCCACCAGAACGCCAAAGCGGACTACGACTGGTGCCTGCTCGCGCACGACCTGTACCTTTCTGAGCCCATGGCTTAGCACCGCCACCGCGAACTGCCGAGCGACTCTTTTGCGCTTTAGTACCCTGACGCGCGCCTGACATAAATGCAGTAACCGCCTGATGTACCAAACCTTCTTTAAAATCACAGCCAAAAATCGCATCATTGACAGACACATTATTTGAACCGTTTAAAATTTGCAGATCCATTCTCTAGGAACCTCGAAATTCGTTATGCTTTGGCAGCAGGTTTAATGATTACGTCGCCGCCCTTAGAGCCTGGTATCGCGCCTTTAATCAGCAGCAAACCACGATCTGTATCGACACGAACAACTTCCAGGTTCTGAGCAGTACGCTGACGCGCACCCATATGACCCGACATCTTCTTACCTTTAAATACACGACCAGGCGTCTGGTTCATACCGATCGAACCGTTTGAACGGTGCGACAGGGAGTTACCATGCGTTGCATCTTGCATAGAGAAGTTATGACGCTTAATACCGCCCTGAAAACCTTTACCTATGCTCTGGCCAGTAACATCAACTATCTGACCATCTTCAAACACATCCACATTAAACTCAGAGCCAGGCTGCAGCTCAGTCATTGCATCAGCTTCAACACGAAACTCCCACAAACCCGAACCGGCTTCAACACCCGCCTTACTAAAGTGACCCGCTTTCGCCTTATTTACACGAGAAGCGCGCTTTGTTCCTGTCGTTACCTGGATAGCACAATAACCATCACTCTCAATGTTCTTTAATTGAGTAACACGATTAGGTGCAACTTCAACAACAGTTACAGGGATCGACACACCATCTTCAGTGAAGATGCGCGTCATTCCAGATTTTTTACCTACTAGACCCAAAGCCATTTTTTCCACCCAGGAAACATATATTGGAAACTAAATTCTTAATGCAAATAAATGCAATCACTCAAACCCATTATACAACTGGCCCAGAAGTAATTCCGGGCCAGCGAATCACGCATTATAACAGATAAATTTCGATTAGTTGAGTTTTATTTGCACATCTACGCCAGCAGCGAGATCAAGCTTCATTAAAGCATCTACAGTTTTATCTGTAGGATCTACGATATCCAGCAAACGCTTATGAGTACGGATCTCATATTGATCACGCGCATCTTTATTCACGTGTGGCGATATCAAAACCGTAAAGCGTTCTTTCTTTGTAGGCAAAGGTATCGGACCCAAAACTCGAGCACCGGTACGTTTTGCGGTTTCTACGATTTCTCCGGCAGAACGATCAATTAAGCGATAGTCATAAGCCTTAAGACGAATACGTATTGTTTGATTAGTAGCCATTTTCTCAATTACTCAATAATTTTACTTACAACGCCCGCACCAACGGTACGGCCACCTTCACGAATAGCGAAGCGTAAACCTTCTTCCATCGCGATTGGGGCAATCAGGGTAACTGTCATTTTGACGTTATCACCTGGCATTACCATTTCTGTGCCTTCTGGCAGATCACAAGCACCGGTCACATCAGTTGTACGGAAGTAGAACTGGGGACGGTAGTTGTTGAAGAATGGCGTGTGACGACCACCTTCATCTTTGCTTAGTATATAAACTTCTGTTTCGAAGGTAGTGTGCGGCTTAACTGAACCAGGCTTACAACATACCTGACCACGCTCTACATCTTCACGCTTAGTACCACGTAATAACAGACCTACGTTATCACCCGCTTGACCTTCGTCCAGCAGTTTGCGGAACATTTCAACACCAGTACAAGTAGTGGTTTGAGTGTCGCGAATACCAACAATTTCGATTTCGTCACCTGTGTGTACGATACCGCGTTCGATACGACCTGTTACAACCGTACCACGACCTGAGATTGAGAATACATCTTCAACCGGCATCAGGAATTCTTTGTCTGTATCACGAACTGGCTCTGGAATGTATGAATCCATTGCTTCAACCAGTTTCTCGATCGCAGGTACACCGATGTCAGAGGTATCACCCTCCAGTGCTTTTAAGGCCGAACCAACGATGATTGGCGTATCGTCACCTGGGAAGTCGTAAAGATCCAATAACTCACGGATTTCCATTTCTACCAGCTCGATTAACTCAGCATCATCAACCATGTCTGCTTTGTTCATGAATACCAGAATATAAGGTACACCAACCTGACGTGATAACAGGATGTGCTCACGCGTTTGTGGCATTGGGCCATCTGCAGCGGAGCATACTAAGATCGCTCCGTCCATCTGAGCAGCACCCGTGATCATGTTTTTAACGTAGTCAGCGTGTCCCGGGCAGTCAACGTGGGCATAGTGACGATTGTCTGACTCATACTCTACGTGTGAAGTCGCGATCGTGATACCACGCGCTCTTTCTTCCGGTGCATTATCAATTTGGTCAAATGCTTTAACTGCACCACCGTGCTTTTCTGCCATACACTTGGTCAGCGCAGCAGTCAGTGTGGTTTTACCATGGTCAACGTGGCCAATTGTGCCCACGTTTACATGTGGTTTATTACGTTCGAACTTTTCCTTAGACACAGCTCTTACCTCTTAATAATCGTTAAATTCTTTTTAATCAACCAGAAATCCTCTAGTGATTAATCACAACATCAGCAACACTTGACGGGGCTTCAGCATAGTGCGCAAACTCCATGGAGTAGGTCGCACGACCCTGAGTTGCTGACCTCAAAGATGTCGCATAACCGAACATTTCCGACAACGGAACTTCGGCACTAATTACTTTACCTGCCGGCACATCGTCCATCCCCTGCACAATGCCACGCCGACGATTGAGATCACCCATCACATCACCCATGTGATCTTCCGGGGTAACAACCTCAACCTTCATCATGGGCTCAAGCAATACAGGATCAGCCTCTAAAGCAGCCTGCCTTAAACCCATGGAACCTGCCACCTTGAATGCCATCTCATTTGAGTCGACATCATGGTAAGAACCATCAAACAAAGTAACCCTTACATCCACTAACGGATAGCCTGAAAGCACGCCGCTTTCCATCTGCTCCTGAACACCTTTATCAACAGCAGGTATATATTCCTTGGGTACCGCACCACCCACAATCTCGCTAACAAACTCATAGCCAGCACCTTGCTCGAGCGGCTCAAGCCTCAACCAGACATGACCGTATTGACCACGACCACCCGATTGACGAACAAACTTCCCTTCCTGCTCTACCGTTTTGCGAATAGCCTCACGGTACGAGACCTGAGGATTACCAACATTCGCTTCAACGCCAAATTCGCGTTTCATACGATCAACTATAATCTCTAGGTGCAACTCACCCATACCAGCGATGATAGTCTGACCAGATTCTTCGTCGGTACGTACCCGAAAAGAAGGATCCTCATTAGCCAGCTTAGCTAAAGCAATCGCCATTTTATCCTGATCAGCGAGGGTTCTTGGCTCTACCGCAACCGAGATAACCGGCTCCGGGAAATCCATACGCTCTAACACGATCGGATCATCAACAACACACAAGGTGTCGCCAGTTGTTACATTCTTAAGCCCGATAGCAGCAGCAATGTCGCCTGCTCGCACTTCTTTAACTTCTTCACGGCTATTGGCATGCATCTGCACAATACGCCCGACCCGGTCTTTTTTCTCTTTTACAGAATTAAAGACCGCATCACCGGTTTTCAAGACACCGGAATAAACTCTAAAAAACGTCAGCGTACCCACAAACGGATCGGTCGCTATCTTAAATGCCAGCGCTGCAAACGGCTCACTATCAGAAGCATGTCTTTCACCCACTTCTGCACCCGGCAACTCACCCTTAATCGGCGGCACATCGAGCGGCGACGGCATATAATCAACCACCGCATCCAGCATTGACTGAACACCTTTATTCTTAAAGGCGGAACCACATAAAACAGGAATAAGTTCATTAGATAAAGTACGAACTCGTATACCCTGCTTAATATCTTCTGATGACAGATCACCGTTTTCTAGGTACTTATCCATCAATTCTTCTGAAGATTCGGCCGCAGCTTCAAGCATGTGCTCGCGCCACTCAGCAGCCAGGTCATAGATCCCGGCAGGAATATCACGTTCTTCGAACGCGACACCCATATTTTCCTCTTCCCAGTAAATCGCCTTCATCTTAACCAGATCGACGACGCCTGCGAATTGTTCTTCTGCACCAATTGCAATTTGCATTGGCACCGGGTTTGCACCCAATCGTTTCTTTATCTGCTCAACCACACGCAGAAAATCAGCACCGGTACGGTCCATTTTATTGATAAAGGCCATTCGCGGTACATGATACTTATCCGCCTGACGCCATACCGTCTCCGATTGAGGCTCAACACCACCAACCGCACAAAAAACAGCAACCGCTCCGTCGAGCACACGCAACGAACGCTCGACCTCTATTGTAAAATCAACATGCCCTGGGGTATCGATAATATTAATACGATGTTGCTCGTATTGCTTATCCATACCCTGCCAGAAACAGGTAGTAGCAGCAGACGTAATGGTAATACCACGCTCCTGCTCCTGCTCCATCCAGTCCATGGTAGCAGCACCATCGTGCACCTCACCTATTTTGTGAGATACTCCAGTGTAATACAGCACCCTCTCTGTCGTTGTCGTCTTGCCTGCATCAATATGCGCCATGATGCCAACATTTCGATAACGCTCAATAGGAGTCGTGCGTGCCACTTTTAAAACCTTATACTAGTATTACTCGTTTTATTACCAACGGTAATGTGCGAACGCCTTATTAGCATCAGCCATACGATGGGTATCTTCACGCTTCTTAACCGCAGAACCACGACTTTCAGAAGCATCCATCAACTCACCAGCCAGCTTAAGATCCATCGACTTTTCGCCACGCTTACGCGCCGCATCGATAATCCAGCGCATAGCCAGCGTCTGACGACGCGAATGACGCACTTCAACAGGTACCTGATATGTCGCACCACCAACACGGCGTGACTTAACCTCAACCGCAGGACTCACATTCTCAAGTGCCTTCTCTAGCATTTCTACTGGTGCAGCAGCACCTTTTGACGCCATATGATCCAGCGCACCATATACGATTTTTTCTGCAACAGCTTTTTTACCGCTGTACATAATCATATTCATGAATTTAGCTAATACCAGATTCCCGAATTTAGGGTCTGGCAATATAATGCGTTTTGGGACTTCTCTTCTTCTTGGCATATCAGTATCCGTTAACCTTTAGGTCGTTTAGTACCGTATTTAGAACGGCCTTGCTTACGAGCTTCAACACCCTGTGTATCCAGGCTACCACGAACCACATGATAACGAACACCAGGTAAATCTTTTACACGACCACCACGGATGAGTATCACGGAATGCTCTTGTAAGTTATGACCTTCACCACCGATATAACTGGTGACCTCATAACCACTGGTCAGACGCACACGAGCTACTTTACGCATCGCTGAGTTTGGTTTCTTCGGCGTTGTTGTATAAACACGGGTACAAACACCACGTCTTTGTGGGCATGCTTCCAACGCCGGTACGTTACTTTTCATTGGCTTGCGCTTACGCGGCTTACGAACCAACTGATTAATAGTTGTCATGGAACACTCTTCTCCAAAACCCGCTACATATTTAGGTATATAACGCGCAATTTAAACGCATAAACGCAAGCGACAGACTAACCAGCCTGTCGCGAGGCGCACATACTATGCTTCTAGCTAGCCTCTGTCAAGAGGCTAAATGATTATTTAACAATTACCCCGATTAAGGGCTGTTAAATAGATTAACTATCTTCTGTTACTGATTCTTCTTCATCTGAAACCGGAGTCACTTCAGCAAGAGCAGTCATTGCATCAAAATCCGAACGACGCTTGCGACGCTCATCATGGAATGCCAGTCCTGTGCCCGCCGGAATCAGGCGACCAACGATAACATTTTCCTTCAGACCACGAAGATCGTCTTTGCTGCCACGAACTGCCGCCTCAGTCAGAACCCGCGTCGTTTCCTGGAACGATGCCGCAGAAATAAACGATTCGGTAACCAGCGAGCCTTTCGTAATACCCAGCAATACACGCTCAAAGGTACACGGCGCCTTACCTGCTGCAATCAGCTTTTCGTTTTCTTCAACAATACGACGATATTCCAGAATCTCACCTTTCAGGAAGCTACTGTCACCAGAGGTATGAATATCAACTTTACGCAGCATTTGTCTAACGATTACTTCAATGTGCTTATCGTTAATCTTTACGCCCTGCAGACGATAAACATCCTGTATCTCTTTAACCAGATACTCTGCCAACGGCTCAACACCTTTCAGGCGCAGAATGTCATGCGGATTCAACTCACCATCTGCCAGCACCTCACCCTGAACAACACGCTCACCCTCGAACGCATTGATGTGGCGCCACTTGGGTATCAGCTCTTCATAACTATCACCGTTTTCATCAGTGATCATCAGACGCTGCTTACCTTTTGTCTCCTTACCAAAACCCACAATACCGGTGATTTCCGCCAAAATCGCAGATTCTTTTGGCTTACGTGCCTCAAATAAGTCAGCTACCCGTGGCAGACCACCGGTAATATCACGTGTTTTTGAAGATTCCTGTGGAATACGGGCAACCACGTCACCAACCGCCACTTCAGCACCGTCGGTAATGTTAACGATGGCACCACCTGGCAGGAAGTACTGTGCAGGAATGTCAGTGCCTGCAATCATCAGGTCATTACCTTTTACATCAACCAGCTTAACCATTGGACGCATGTCACGACCAGCACTACTACGCTGCTTGGCATCGATAACGACTATTGACGACAGACCGGTAATCTCGTCAGCCTCTTTCTGCACTGACATACCTTCGATAAACTCACCGAACTGAACGCGACCAGCAACCTCGGTAATAATTGGGTGCGTATGCGGATCCCAGGTAGCCACGATCTGCCCCGCTTCAACCGATTTGCCTTCCGCTATCGAGATGATTGAGCCGTATGGTAATTTATAACGCTCTTTTTCACGACCAGCATCATCAACCACGCCGATTTCACCTGACCGAGAGACCGATACGTAGTTTCCACTTGTCTGTTTTACCACTTTCATATTGTGGTAACGCATACTACCCGTAGTTTTAACAGCAATATTATTAGCTGCCGCCGAACGCGATGCCGCACCACCAATATGGAAAGTACGCATGGTTAACTGGGTACCCGGCTCACCGATTGATTGCGCCGCGATGACACCAACCGCTTCACCACGATTAACCAGATGCCCCCGACCTAAGTCACGGCCATAGCATTTCTTGCAGACGCCGTACTCAGCATCACAGGTGATCGCAGAGCGAACCAGCAGCTCATCCACACCGCTTTCTTCCAGCATATTAACCAGAGCTTCATCCAGCATGGTACCTTTTTCGACCAGCACCTCTTCAGTTCCTGGCTTAAACACATCCACCGCTGTGACACGCCCCAGAGTACGCTCATGTAACGGCAGCACAACATCACCACCTTCAATAATCGGCGTCATGGTCAGACCATTCTCGGTACCACAATCGTCAATCGATACCACCATATCCTGTGCCACATCAACCAGTCGACGCGTCAGATATCCTGAGTTTGCTGTTTTCAGTGCGGTATCAGCCAGACCCTTACGTGCACCGTGAGTGGATATAAAGTACTGTAAAACGTCCAGACCTTCACGGAAGTTTGCTTTAATAGGCGTTTCAATGATCGAGCCATCCGGCTTCGCCATCAGACCACGCATACCAGCTAACTGACGAATCTGTGCCGCACTACCACGAGCACCGGAGTCGGCCATCATAAAGATATTGTTGAAAGAAGGCTGTTTAACCATCTCGCCATCTTTGGTTTCAACTTCATCAGTACCCAGTTTATCCATCATCGCCTTGGCAACGCGATCATTGGCATGAGACCAGATATCGACAACTTTGTTATAGCGCTCACCATTGGTAACCAGACCAGACGAATACTGCTCCTCTATTTCACGCACTTCGGCTTCAGCCGCTGCCAGTAAAGGTGCTTTTTCTTCCGGTATAACCATATCGCCGATGCAGATTGAAGCACCCGCTTTAGTCGAGTATTTAAACCCGGTGTACATCAGTTTGTCAGCAAAGATAACCGTGTCTTTCAGGCCAACACGACGGTAGCAGGCATTGATCAGATTCGAAATAGCTTTCTTAGTCAGATCCCGATCAACTACATCAAACGGAATTCTTTCAGGCAATAATTCTGAAATAATGGCGCGGCCTACTGTAGTCTCATATATTTTATTAGTGACTTGTCTTTCACCATTCTGATCATTTGAGACTTCACGAATTCGAATTTTAACCAGCGACTGAATGGAAACAACACCGGCGTCATAGGCACGCATCGCCTCAGTCACATCCGCAAAGTACATGCCTTCGCCTTTGTCATTAACTGAAGTACGGGTCATGTAATACAGACCGAGTACGATATCCTGTGACGGTACGATAATTGGCTCACCTGATGCTGGTGACAATACATTATTAGTTGACAACATCAGGGCACGCGTTTCTAACTGCGCCTCGATTGACAATGGCACGTGTACCGCCATCTGGTCACCATCGAAATCAGCGTTAAATGCGGTACAAACCAATGGATGCAACTGAATCGCTTTACCTTCAATCAGAACCGGCTCAAACGCCTGAATACCCAGTCTGTGAAGAGTTGGCGCACGGTTAAGCATAACAGGATGTTCGCGAATCACTTCATCAAGGATATCCCAAACTTCCGCACCTTCTTTCTCAACCAGCTTCTTCGCAGCTTTGATCGTTGTCGCTAAACCACGACGATGCAATTTACTAAAAATAAATGGCTTAAATAATTCCAGCGCCATTTTCTTTGGCAGACCGCACTGATGTAATTTCAGCTTTGGACCAACCACGATAACTGAACGACCTGAATAATCGACACGCTTACCCAATAAGTTTTGACGGAAACGGCCCTGCTTACCTTTGATCATATCAGCCAGTGATTTCAGAGGACGCTTATTAGTACCGGTAATCGCGCGACCACGGCGACCGTTATCCAGTAACGCATCTACTGATTCCTGCAACATACGTTTTTCATTACGCACGATAATGTCTGGCGCATAAAGCTCTAACAAACGCTTCAGACGATTATTACGGTTTATCACACGACGGTATAAATCATTCAGATCAGAAGTCGCGAAACGACCACCATCCAGCGGCACCAGCGGACGTAAATCAGGCGGCAGAACCGGCAGGATCGTCATAATCATCCACTGCGGCTTGTTGCCCGACTGAATGAATGATTCAACCAGTTTCAGGCGCTTAGAAAGACGCTTGAGCTTGGTTTCTGATTTAGTCGCTCCCATGTCTTCACGAAGCTGGACTGTTTCTTTTTGCAGATCTAGGCGCGACAATAATTTAAAGACAGCCTCGGCACCCATCAGCGCTTCGAATTCATCACCGTGCTCTTCAATCGCTTCCAGATAAGTTTCGTCTGTCAGTAATTGTTTTGGCTCCAGCGTTGTCATACCAGGATCGGTTACAACAAATGCTTCGAAATACAGCACGCGCTCAATTTCACGCAGCGTCATATCCAGCAATAAACCAATGCGCGACGGTAATGATTTTAAGAACCAGATATGCGCAACCGGACTCGCAAGTTCAATATGTCCCATGCGGTCACGACGCACTTTAGATTGCGTTACTTCAACACCACACTTCTCACAAACAACACCGCGGTGCTTTAGTCGCTTGTATTTTCCACAGAGGCATTCAAAATCTTTGATCGGACCAAAAATCTTGGCGCAGAACAAACCGTCACGCTCTGGTTTAAATGTACGATAGTTAATAGTCTCCGGCTTTTTCACTTCGCCGTAAGACCAGGAACGAATCATATCGGGTGATGCAAGACCAATACGAATGGCATCAAAATCTTCAATTTGACCCTGTTGCTTTATAAGCTTGAGCAGATCTTTCAAGGCCTATCTCCTAAAGTTAAATCGATTAAACGTCAGTAAATCAATCAGGGCTGTGTTAGCACAGCCCTGCCCGATCAGGAATCCTGTTCCAGTTCAATGTTAATGGCAAGAGCACGAATCTCTTTCAGTAATACATTGAAGGATTCTGGCATACCAGCTTCCATACGATGATCACCATCAACGATATTTTTGTACATCTTATTACGACCGGCTACATCATCCGATTTCACGGTTAACATTTCCTGCAGCGTATAAGCAGCACCGTAAGCCTGTAATGCCCAGACCTCCATTTCCCCGAAACGCTGACCACCAAACTGAGCTTTACCACCCAGCGGCTGTTGCGTAACCAGAGAGTATGGACCGGTAGAACGCGCATGCATTTTGTCATCAACCAAGTGATTGAGTTTTAATACATACATGTAACCCACCGTGACCGGACGATCAAACTGTTCACCAGTACGACCGTCATACAGTGTGGTCTGACCGGTTTCTGACAGATCTGCCAGTTTCAGCATGGCACGGATATCGGTTTCGGCAGCGCCGTCAAATACAGGTGTTGCCATCGGCACGCCACCGCGTAGATTATTCGACATCGCCATCACTTCATCATCGCTAAACTCATTCAGGTTTTCTTGCTTAACGTCACCGGTATGGTTATAAACCTGACCCAGGAAGTCGCGCATTTCAGCCGCATTAGCATTACTGTCAAGCATTTTGCCGATCTTGACACCAAGGCCTTTAGCCGCCATACCCAGATGTGTTTCAAGAATCTGACCGACATTCATACGTGACGGAACACCCAAAGGATTAAGCACGATATCAACGGTTGTGCCATCTGCCATATGTGGCATATCTTCTACCGGCACTATCATGGAAACAACACCCTTGTTTCCGTGACGACCAGCCATCTTGTCACCTGGCTGCATACGACGCTTAACAGCGAGGTAAACCTTAATCATTTTCAAAACACCAGGCGCCAGATCATCGCCGCCAGTGATTTTGTTTTTCTTTTCTTCAAAGAACGCATCTAGGCGCTCGCGCTGCGATGCCAGCTGCGCAGTCATCCGCTCAACCTGAGTATTTAATCCGTCATCTTTCATACGAATCTCAGACCACTTATCTGCTGCCAAAGCATCCAGATAATCAGTGGTTACTTTAGCGCCCGACTTAAGACCAGCAGGACCACCAGCTGCAACCTGATCAGTTACCAGAAGACGAATACGAGACTGGATATCCGCTTCGATAATACGCCACTGATCAGCGATATCTTTACGGATACCCTGCAGCTGTTCATCTTCAATTTCCAGTGCGCGCTTGTCTTTTTCAACACCATCACGAGTGAAGACCTGTACACCGATTACGGTACCGGCAACACTTGAAGGCACCCGTAAAGAAGTATCTTTCACATCTGAGGCTTTTTCGCCAAAGATTGCACGCAGCAGTTTTTCTTCCGGAGTCAGCTGCGTCTCACCTTTAGGCGTGACCTTACCGACCAGAATATCGTTCGGTTTTACTTCTGCACCGATATAGACAATTCCTGACTCATCCAGTTTTGATAACAGACCTTCTGAGACATTCGGGATATCGGCAGAAATATCTTCTGAACCCAGTTTAGTATCACGAGCAACACAGGTTAATTCCTGAATATGAATGGTTGTGTAACGATCCTCTTCAACAACCCGTTCTGAGATCAGAATCGAATCCTCGAAGTTATAACCATTCCACGGCATGAACGCGACCATCATATTCTGACCCAGCGCTAGCTCACCCAGATCGGTAGAAGGACCATCGGCCAGCACATCACCGCGCGCCACAACATCACCGAGCTTAACCAGAGGTTTCTGGTTAATACAGGTATTCTGATTTGAACGCGTGTATTTAGTCAGGTTATAAATATCAACCATTGAATCACTATCTACAGCTTCTGCATCATTGACACGGATAACTATACGAGACGCATCGACCGCATCAATAATACCGCCACGGGTGGCGACCACGGTCGCACCTGAATCGATAGCAACCGTACGCTCCATACCCGTACCAACAACCGGCTTATCAGCACGTAAGGTTGGGACCGCCTGACGCTGCATGTTCGAGCCCATCAGTGCACGGTTAGCATCATCGTGCTCAAGGAAAGGAATCAGTGACGCAGCAACCGAGACAATCTGCTTTGGCGAGACATCCATGTAATTCACTTTGTCAGGTGTCGCCATCGTGGTTTCATTTTTGTGCCTGACCGTTACCATGTCATCGGTAATTTTATTTTTTGCATCAACGCTGACATTGGCCTGAGCGATTACATAATTGCTTTCTTCAATCGCTGATAGGTACTCAACATCATCGGTAACCTGCCCATCAACCACTTTTCGGTATGGTGTTTCTAGGAAACCATAGTTATTGGTTTGCGAGTAAACAGCCAGTGAGTTAATCAGACCAATGTTTGGTCCCTCTGGCGTTTCAATCGGGCATAAACGACCATAGTGAGTTGGATGCACGTCTCGCACTTCAAAACCAGCACGCTCACGAGTCAAACCACCCGGACCTAATGCAGAAACACGACGTTTATGCGTGATCTCTGACAATGGATTATTCTGATCCATAAACTGAGAGAGCTGACTTGAGCCAAAGAACTCTTTTACCGCTGCTGCGACTGGCTTGGCATTAATTAGATCCTGCGGCATCAAGCCCTCAGATTCCGCCAGTGTTAGACGCTCTTTGACAGCACGATCAACACGAACCAGGCCGACACGGAAAACGTTTTCTGCCATTTCGCCAACACAACGAATACGTCGGTTACCCAGATGATCAATATCATCAACAATATCATTGCCGTTACGAATATCGATCAGACGCATCAACACATCTAAGATATCAGACGTTTCGCCAAGCTCTTCTAGTAGTTCTTTAGAGCCTTCATCTTTTCGGCTAGCAAAGTATTTTGAATCGTACAGTACACCCTGACCATTTGAATCAGCACGACCCAGACGACGGTTAAATTTCATCCGTCCAACTCCGGACAGATCATAACGATCGGAGGCGAAGAACAGGTTGCCAAACAGATTTTCAGCCGCATCCTTGGTTGGTGGTTCGCCGGGGCGCATCATCCGGTATATCTCTACCATGGCTTCAAGCTGCGTAGTCGTTGAATCAATCGCCAGCGTATTCGAGATATAAGGACCTTTATCAAGATCATTGGTATAAAGCACTTTAAATGACTTAATTTTTGCTTCGGTTAATTTTTCAATTAACTCTTCTGTAAACTCGCTGTTTGCAGCTGCTAACACTTCACCGGTTGATTCATCAATAATGTCGTGAGCAAGAATTTTTTCCAGCAAATAATCAAGCGGTGCATCCAGCTTGGTAACCTTCGCTTCTTCCATTTCTTTGATATGGCGCATGGTGACACGACGACCCGCTTCAACCAGTACTTTTTTACCAACTTTTATATCAAAGGTTAACGACTCACCACGCAAGCGATCAGGTGTCATTTCAAATGAAACTTTATCTTTTGCAATTGTGAAATCGATAGTATCAAAAAACATCTTCAGAATTTCTTCTGAACCATAACCTAATGCACGCAGCAGAACAGTAGCCGGCAGTTTACGGCGACGGTCAATACGTACAAAAACAGAATCTTTGGGATCGAACTCAAAGTCCAACCATGACCCACGGTAAGGAATAACCCGGGCGGAATACAGCAACTTGCCTGATGAATGCGTTTTACCTTTATCGTGATCAAAAAACACACCAGGCGAACGGTGCAACTGAGAAACAATAACGCGCTCAGTACCATTGATAACAAACGTACCGTTATCTGTCATTAAAGGCAGTTCACCCATGTAAACTTCTTGCTCTTTAATATCCTTAACCACTTTCTTTTTGCCTGGCGCATCTTTATCGCAGATAACCAGACGCAGAACGACGCGCAGTGGTGATGAGTATGTCATCCCGCGCAACTGACATTCTTTAACATCAAACGCCGGCTCACCAAGACGGTAACTCACATATTCGAGTGATACATAACCGTTATAACTGACAATCGGAAACACCGATTTGAAAGCGCCATGCAAACCTGATTCATCTCTAGCATCAGGTAACTGATCCTGTTGCAAAAATGAACGATAGGATTTGATCTGAGTCGATAGTAAATAAGGTACATCTACGACTGCAGCGCGTTTACCGAAATCCTTGCGGATGCGTTTTTTATCGGTAAAGGAATATGCCATCGGGAATCCTCTTAATTAAATATTGTCAATTAAATATAAACTTGCGCTACAAACCCTGTAAGCACAAGCAGGAAAAGGCCGGCGACATAATCGTCACCAGCCTTTTGCTCAAGCTGAAGTAATATTGCTATTCAGCAAGTCTGAAGCTTATTACTTAAGATCGACTGCAGCGCCAGCTTCTTCAAGCTGTTTCTTAATATCTTCTGCTTCGCCTTTAGGAGCGGCTTCTTTAATAGTAGAAGGAACGCCTTCAACCATTTCTTTAGCTTCTTTAAGACCAAGACCAGTGATACCACGTACCGCTTTGATAACAGCAACTTTGTTAGCGCCGAAGCTAGTCATAACAACGTCGAAGTCTTCTTTCTCAGCAGCAGCACCAGCGTCACCGCCAGCAGCAGGTGCTGCAACAGCAACAGCAGCAGCAGCAGATACGCCGAATTTTTCTTCCATTGCTTCGATTAACTCAACAACTTCCATTACAGACATGTTTGAAATAGTGTCTAAAATATCATCTTTAGATACAGCCACGATAATTCTCCAATATACTTTTCAGTTCGATTCAACCGGGGTTAAATCAATTTAATTTACAATTATGCAGACGCCTGTTTCTGATCACGAACTGCCGCAACAGTACGAACCATCTTAGCGTGCGGTTCTGCCAAAGTACGAACAAACTTCTCAACCGGTGCTTTCATAACCGACATCAGCATGCTGATTGCCTGATCATAAGTCGGTAAGCTAGCCAGTTGCGCCAGTGCTGACGCATCCAACTTCTCCCCACCGATCGACACCATTTTGGTGACTAATTTGTCATGTGCTTTTGAAAAATCTTTTACTACACGAGCAGCACAACCAGGATCTTCAATCGATAATGCAAGTACAAGCTGACCTACAAGGTCATCACCCATACATTCAAAATCAGTTCCTTCAAATGCTCTGCGCGCTAAAGAGTTTTTCACAACCCTCAGGTAAACACCTTCATTACGTGCTTTTTCACGCAATTCCGTCATTTCACCTACTGTTAAACCACTATATTCAGCAGCAACAGCCGAGTGGGCTGTAGCAGCAACCGCAGCAACCTCAGCGACAATGCTTTTTTTGTCTTCGAGATTTAATGCCACGTTTACTTCTCCAGATCGAATGGAACAACTCATCAAGAGCCACTCCGATCCTATTAAAAGATTATCTTCATCATATGATTCTGATAACCCACCTACGGCGAACCGAAAAATCCGGGACTACCGTCTGCGCCGGCAGAATAAATACTATTCAATTAAGGAGATTGCACTAACAAGCTCCACCGACGGTCTTTGACGTACGTATAACCTGCGGACAGGTTATACGGTCAAAACTTTTTATAAACTTGAAAGATCTACAGTAACACCAGGACCCATGGTAGAAGAAACTGCAATCTTCTTCAGATAAACACCTTTAGCAGCTGCTGGCTTGGCTTTAACCAGATCAGAAATCAGCGCATTAAGATTACCTTTCAGTGCTGCAACTTCAAAATCCGCCTTACCAATCGACGCATGGATAATACCGCCCTTATCTGCGCGGTAACGCACCTGACCAGACTTTGCATTTTTAACGGCAGTTGCCACATCTGGAGTTACTGTGCCTACTTTCGGGTTAGGCATTAAACCACGTGGACCTAACACCTGACCTAATGCACCAACCACACGCATTGCATCAGGAGAAGCAATAACAACATCAAAATCCAGATCACCACCTTTTATGCTTTCTGCCAGATCTTCAAAACCGACCACATCAGCACCGGCCTCAGTTGCCGCATCTGCATTTGCACCTTGCGCAAAAACAGCAACACGAACCGTCTTACCAGTACCATTAGGCATAATGGTAGAGCCACGAACAACCTGATCAGATTTCTTCGGATCAATACCCAGATTAACCGAAACATCAATCGACTCTGAAAACTTTGCAGTCGCCAATTCTTTAACCAGCGCAAACGCATCTTCGATAACGTATGATTTGTTAGCATCAACCTTTTCAGCAAACAACTTTGCACGCTTAGATAATTTAGCCATTAGTTAACACCCTCTGTATCAAGACCCATGCTACGCGCTGTACCAGCGATTGTTCTGACCGCCGCATCCATATCAGCAGCGGTTAAATCAGGCTTTTTAGTGGTCGCTATCTCTTCCAGCTGAGCGCGGTTAACAGTACCCACTTTAACAGTATTTGGGGTACCACTACCCTTAGCAATTCCGGCAGCTTTGCGCAGCAAAATTGCCGCAGGTGGTGTTTTTGTAACGTAAGTGAAACTACGGTCGCTGTAGACAGTAATCACAACAGGAATTGGCAAACCTTTTTCAAGACTTTGTGTTGCAGCATTAAAGGCCTTACAAAACTCCATAATGTTAACACCGTGCTGACCCAGCGCAGGACCAACCGGTGGACTTGGGTTTGCTTCACCTGCAGGAACCTGCAGCTTGATATAAGCTTCGACTTTCTTAGCCATTTTAACTCTCCGTCGGGTGCAAACGCCTCGCGGCTCCCCATTGGGTTAATAAATTTAAATTAATACAGCGCAGCAGCTTTAAACTAATTACGCTTTTTCTACCTGACCGAAACCTAATTCGACCGGCGTAGAGCGACCAAAGATAAGAACAGCGACTTTAAGCCGATTCTTTTCATAGTCGATTTCTTCGACAACACCATTAAAGTCATTAAATGGGCCATCTGTAACACGTACAACCTCACCAGTCTCGTACAGCACCTTAGGTCTTGGTTTTTCAACACCATCCTGTACTCGCTGTAAGATTGATTCAGCCTCCTTGTCCGAGATCGGTGCAGGCTTGTCAGAAGTACCACCGATAAAACCCAGCACTTTTGGCGTGTCTTTAACCAGATGCCAGGTATCATCATTCATTTCCATATGCACCAGCACATAACCTGGAAAAAACTTACGCTCACTGCGATGCTTGCTGCCTTCTCTGATTTCTACAACTTCTTCAGTCGGCACCAAAATTTCGCCGAATTTATCAGCAACACCATGCAGCTCAGCCTGCTCACGCAGTGAACGGGCAACTTTTGCTTCAAAATTTGAATAGGCATGTACAACATACCAGCGCATTGACATGACTAGCCTCCTTGACCTGTCAACATCTGCACTCCCCAAAGCAGCAGCATATCAAGCAACCACAGGAAGATACCTATAATAAATACCGCAACAATGACGATCAATGTCGTTTGAATAGTTTCCTGACGGGACGGCCACACAACCTTTCGAACTTCTGTTCGCGAATCACGCACAAAACCCGCAACACGCTTACCAATTGCCGTGGTATAAACCACCGCAACAGCTATAATTCCTATAACCAGTAAAGCAATAACCCGATATAACTGAGACTGGTCTTCAAAATAATAAAAACCAAAAACACCCAACCCCAACAACATCAAAGCCAACAACAGCTTCACAGTATCTAATTTAGACTTTCCAGATTCGCTTGAAGCGACCATTATTACACCAGCTACTTAGTTAAAAGTGGCAGGCCAGGAGGGACTCGAACCCCCAACCTGCGGTTTTGGAGACCGCTGCTCTACCAATTGAGCCACTGGCCTAAACTAGAACAGCTGGCAACCACAGGGCTGCCAGCTGTTTTCATAAACTATTGATTACTCAATAATTTTACTTACAACACCTGCACCAACGGTACGGCCACCTTCACGAATAGCGAAGCGTAAACCTTCTTCCATCGCGATTGGGGCAATCAGGGTAACTGTCATTTTGACGTTATCACCTGGCATTACCATTTCTGTGCCTTCTGGCAGATCACAAGCACCGGTCACATCAGTTGTACGGAAGTAGAACTGGGGACGGTAGTTGTTGAAGAATGGCGTGTGACGACCACCTTCATCTTTGCTTAGTATATAAACTTCTGTTTCGAAGGTAGTGTGCGGCTTAACTGAACCAGGCTTACAACATACCTGACCACGCTCTACATCTTCACGCTTAGTACCACGTAATAACAGACCTACGTTATCACCCGCTTGACCTTCGTCCAGCAGTTTGCGGAACATTTCAACACCAGTACAAGTAGTGGTTTGAGTGTCGCGAATACCAACAATTTCGATTTCGTCACCTGTGTGTACGATACCGCGTTCGATACGACCTGTTACAACCGTACCACGACCTGAGATTGAGAATACATCTTCAACCGGCATCAGGAATTCTTTGTCTGTATCACGAACTGGCTCTGGAATGTATGAATCCATTGCTTCAACCAGTTTCTCGATCGCAGGTACACCGATGTCAGAGGTATCACCCTCCAGTGCTTTTAAGGCCGAACCAACGATGATTGGCGTATCGTCACCTGGGAAGTCGTAAAGATCCAATAACTCACGGATTTCCATTTCTACCAGCTCGATTAACTCAGCATCATCAACCATGTCTGCTTTGTTCATGAATACCAGAATATAAGGTACACCAACCTGACGTGATAACAGGATGTGCTCACGCGTTTGTGGCATTGGGCCATCTGCAGCGGAGCATACTAAGATCGCTCCGTCCATCTGAGCAGCACCCGTGATCATGTTTTTAACGTAGTCAGCGTGTCCCGGGCAGTCAACGTGGGCATAGTGACGATTGTCTGACTCATACTCTACGTGTGAAGTCGCGATCGTGATACCACGCGCTCTTTCTTCCGGTGCATTATCAATTTGGTCAAATGCTTTAACTGCACCACCGTGCTTTTCTGCCATACACTTGGTCAGCGCAGCAGTCAGTGTGGTTTTACCATGGTCAACGTGGCCAATTGTGCCCACGTTTACATGTGGTTTATTACGTTCGAACTTTTCCTTAGACATGGAAACGTCTCTCCAGGGTAAATTATTAACAAAAAAACACTTTATATTAGTGGAGCCCATAACCGGAGTTGAACCGGTGACCTCATCCTTACCAAGGATGCGCTCTACCGCCTGAGCTATATGGGCAGTTAGACACTAAAAACTAACCTGAGCAGCAAACCAGCTGCCTTATACTTTTCAGTAACTAACAACCAAAACCTACAACTCAACCTCAGTTTTTAATATCCAGCTATTTATCCAGCCATCAAAACTGGAGCGGATGGTGGGAATCGAACCCACGCGGTCAGCTTGGAAGGCTGAAGTTCTACCATTAAACTACACCCGCTGATCAATCTACTTCCAATCTTACCGTCATACATTAATATGGTGGAGGGGGGAGGATTCGAACCTCCGAAGGCGGAGCCAGCAGATTTACAGTCTGCCCCCTTTGGCCACTCGGGAACCCCTCCAGATCATTGGAAGCCGTGCATTTTGCTTGAACCTGCAGCGGCTGTCAATAAATTTTAGAATAAACAGGAACATAAAATATCTTTTTATAGTATTTTCTGCCCAAGCCCTGTTTAGATACTTAGAAACACGCAAAACCTGCGCTTTCTAACTAATCAGCACTCGAATAAGTACTGAAGGAATTTGGTGCCGGCACCATGAATCGAACACGGGACCTACTGATTACAAGTCAGTTGCTCTACCAACTGAGCTATGCCGGCTTAAAACAAGCGCGCAATTATAAGTAGACATCCACAATAACGCAACACCTATTTATCACATTTTCGATTAAATTGGTGGATAGATTCTTCCAGCTCAAAACTATCGAGGGTTTGGCTATTTAAACCCTGCTTACTGTCAACCACATAATCAAGCCAGTACAGCGTATACTCCTTTTCTATTGTCCGTATCTTAGGCTTGTAACCCATCAACTTGATCGCCTTTAAGCGCTTTTCTGCCAGCAATTTATCCTTGAAATGACCGAGTGAAATACTGTTTTTACTATCTCCGCGTGCCACCACGTAATAGTCCTTAAGTCCTTTTTTTGCCAACTCTGATGCCTGCGCAACCGCTTTTTCTTTTGATCCCGAATCCGCCAAATACACCCAATAACGCCAGTGTAATTTCTCCACACGCTCGCGCACACTCGACGATTTTATTTTTTGTTTTATTTCAGACTGAAAAGCAAGGATGCCTGACTCTTCGCGAAACGGGCCGATTGTAAAACAAGCACTGACACCACGATCTTTATCCGCCGACTTATTGGCTTGCAGCTGTTTTTTACCACTTATCTCTGATGTCAGTGCCGCCTTATCAACCTCGCTCAATAAAACCAGCTTTTCAACATTTGTTGGCAGCCTAGATTCTGATTGCGTTGATTCATCCGGCAAATAAAAATAAAACATAAATACAAATATATTTACCGCCAATAGCAGCAAAAAAATATTACGCATAAGCATTTCTAGCCACCACACCCAGCCCTTTCATCACGGCGTTACTCTCTATAATTAAATTCATGTCCGACAACTGCGCTATCCGCTCCGCATCTCCACCTGTAATCATTACAATAATATCCGGACAGATCGTTTGTATTCGGCTCAACGCTCGCTCGATTCCACCCACTATATTATCGATCACACCGCTCTCAACCGCATCCGCTGTGTTATCAGCCAAGCTGACATAGCTACCCAACGCAGACCCGATATTTTCTGTATTAGCTTGTAACGCTTTTAGCATCAATTGGATACCCGGCATGATAACCCCTCCCTTGTGCAGCCCTGCAATGACCACATCTATCGTAATAGCTGTTCCCGCATCGATAATACAAAAACTTTCATCCGTTATATTATCAATAGCAATCATTGCCAGCCAGCGATCAAGTCCAAGCTCTGATGCAGTTTTATAAGCATTCAAACGATGGTACTCCGCCAAAGCACCCTGAGCACTATTGATAGCCACAGACCAGTGTTTTGCAAACCAGTCTGTCAGCAAATGTAGCACGCCTGCCCCTGCAACCGAACTACACCAGACAGGACAAGCTTCCATATCACCAAAACACCCCGTTAGATCATCGACTGACACCTGATTCAGATCCAGCACACCCTGTTGCTTAAAGTTCAGCGTCGACAAATTACAAAGCCCCCACTTTAAACGACTATTACCGACATCAATACATAAAACAGCATCCACAGTCATCTTCTTTTTCTCAGAGACAAATCACCAGATACCAGTTTTGTCTGCCCCGTATCGGTTTCTACTAGCAAACAACCGGTTTCATCAACTCCAGCCGCAACCCCTGCAACGACAAGTTTATCCTGATCCATAACCACCACTTCTTGGCCTGCATATTCATCAACAGAACACCATTCTTCTTGAAAAAAAGCGAAGCCTTTATCAATAAACAATTCGGTCATCAGCTGGCATTCGTTATATATCATTGCGATCATTCGTGATCTGTCTTTTGGCAATAAACCATGAGCCGATAAATCAGACCAGCTCAAGTCCGAATCAATCTCAAACCCCTCCGGCATCTGCACATTAACACCTATCCCCACAACCAGATATAACACACCATCAATCTTTTTAGCCTCTATCAAAACGCCAGCCAGCTTTTTACCTGCTAGCAAAATATCGTTTGGCCATTTTAATTTTGCCTCAGCAATTCCGTGGTTTTTCAATACACGTATTATTGCCAAACCCATCACCAGCGATATTGCCGTTATGTTTTTTTGCTGATGATTAATCTGGCGACAAAAACTCATATATATATTGCAGTATGCAGGTGACTGCCAGACTCTGCCCGAACGCCCTCTGCCACTATTTTGTGATTCTGCCGCACATAGAAGCGGGTGATTCGCCCCCCCTGAAAGCCGCTCAATTAGCCATTGATTGGTTGACTCAAGCTCGTCAAAAATAAAGACCTCAGTCTCAGCTTTAATCATGCTTTTAATTAAATTCAGATTCAGACTATCGTCCGATGACATATTCACACACCACACTTCTTAATTGCCAACAGGACTGTTAGCGTTATTATAACCAGCTATCAAAATAATCATAAATTTTCACTACAATTGTCTACAATTAACAATTAAAGTAACTATTAATCAAGATTAAGCAGATATCTAATTTCGCTTAATTTTTATGCAACCTGACTCGGAGAGCATTTCAGAGTGGATATAGCAACACTATTAGGCCTAATTGGCGCATTTGGTATCATTATTGCCGCGATTGCTACCGGTGGCTCAATTGGACTCTTCATCAACGTCCCATCGATCCTTATCGTAATAGTCGGAAGCTTTGCTGTTGTTCTAATGAGCTTTACGATGCGTCAGTTCTTTGGGTCATTCAAGGTCGGGCTCAATGCCTTCTTCAACAAACCGATCAACCCGTCCGATCTGATTGATGTCGGCGTCGAACTGGCTCAGATCGCCAGAAAAGAAGGCATGGTTGCACTGGAACAACACGAAGTTGAAAACCCCTTTTTGCGTAAAGGCATAATGTTATGCGTTGATGGCCACCCACCTGAACTGGTCAGAAAAATGCTTAACAAAGACATTAATCAAACCATCGAACGCCATGAAATAGGTCGAAATTTCTTCAGCACTCTCGGTAACATTGCACCAGCAATGGGCATGATAGGAACCTTGATCGGTCTGGTACAAATGCTCTCGAACATGGATGATCCCAAATCAATCGGCCCTGCCATGGCAATCGCTTTACTGACCACTTTATACGGCGCTATTCTAGCCAATGCGTTTGCTATCCCAATAGCAGACAAGCTAGCTTTACGAAGCAATGAGGAGCGTGTTAACAGAAACCTGATACTTGAAACTATCAGCGCTATTCAAGAAGGCATCAATCCGAGAGTACTGGAAGAGCTTCTTAAAACATTTTTACCAGAAAGTAAGCGCACCACAGACGAAGAACCAAGGTAGTCAAGATGAGCGATGAAGCCATTGAAAAAAAATGCCCACCAGGCGGAGCGCCGGCCTGGATGGCTACCTTTGCTGACCTGATGTCATTACTGCTTTGTTTCTTTGTTTTGCTGCTTTCTTTTTCTGAAATGGACGCTCTCAAATTTAAACAACTTGCCGGCTCTATGAGAGATTCATTCGGTGTACAAGAAAGACTTAAAGCCCAGCAAATCCCCAAAGGCACCAGCGTTATTGCAATGCATTTCAGTCCAGGCAAACCCGTGCCGGTTAAAATCGAGCTCGTCGTACAAGAGGCCTCTACACAGACCAAAATTACCAGTAAATTTACCGAGGCTCAGAGCAAGAACCAGAAATCAGTTCAGCTTGCTCAAAGTCAGGTCGTCACCGATGCCCAGAAAAAACAGCAGGAAGCCATTAAACGCATACAGTCATCACTTAAGCAGGAAATAAAAAAAGGCACAATTGAAGTCATCGGTAAAAACCAGGAAATCATTATCCGTATCAATGAAAAAGGCTCATTCCCGTCCGGCAGCGCCAAACTAAACAAAGGCTTCGGTAAAATAATGAAAAAAATAAGCTATCTAACCAAAACAATTCCTGGCGACATCGTCATCTCAGGTCATACCGATAACGTCCCGATATACACTTACCTTTTCCGTTCAAATTGGGAACTGTCTTCTAGTCGTTCAGTTTCCGTTTTAAAATCGATTCTGCAATACCAAAAAATTGACCCTAAACGCCTCTCAGTAGCAGGCCATGCAGACACTATACCTCTTAGCTCAAATAAAACTGCCGCTGGCAGAGCTAAAAATCGACGCGTCGAAATTAAAATTCGCCAGGTTGAGATCGGACCTGAAGTAAAGATCATTGACGCCGTAAAACAAGAAGGCAAAAAAGAAAAATGAGCACATCCACATCAGAAAGACGAGAGTACTTCAGGATTAATGACCAAGCCCTCATCAGCATTAGTCCTAACACTGAAGACCAGCAGCTTGAATCTTTGCTAAAGCAACATGCTTCTTTTACCATACGCTCTGCTATGAACGCATTGGAACTGGAACACCAGGCAATTAGCAGCAAAATAAAACGATCATCACCAGAGATATTTCATTACTTTGATGTCATCAATAAAAAAATAGATCTTATCACCAACCATCTCGTTCAGGCCTCTTCAGAACTATCAAGACAGATACCAACAACGATTGATTTAAGCGCCTCAGGTGTAGCCTTAACGACCCAAGACAGCTATTCAGTTGGCGATCAGGTCTGTATTCAATTATTACTGCTGCCCGAAAACAACGGCATTATCTGCCTTGGCATAATCAAGCAACTAAAAGCCGTCGATAAGGGTTATCACATTGCAATTGATTTTACTAACATAAATGAAGATGACCGCGAACTGATTATTAAGCACACCATGAAAAAACAACTCGAAGACGCCAGAAACAAAAACCCAGACTATTAGTACGCCTCAACAGTAGCTTTATTATTGTCTGTCATTTTCATACACAATTAGACAGCCTTACTAGACCAATAAACAACACCTACATTTGTGCGCGGATTCTTTTCGATGCTTACAAACAAATGAAAACAATCATTAATGTAAAAGTCGTCCTGCAAAAAAAAACCCGTAACGTTAGTTACGGGTTTTTTAGGTGTATAAGCCTGGCAGTGTCCTACTCTCACATGGGGAAACCCCACACTACCATCGGC
>JAOULX010000015.1 GCA_029881795.1 Gammaproteobacteria bacterium | reverse complement strand
GCCAGCATTTCAAGGTTGGCTTCTATGCGATCGGCAATTTTTAACAGGATGTTTGAGCGTTCTGTAACCGATGTTTTGCCCCATGCGTCTTTAGCGGCGTGAGCTGCGTCCAGTGCCAGTTCAATATCTTCAGCGCTGGAGCGTGGAATTTGACAGATTATTTCTCCGGTAACCGGTGTGTGGTTATCAAAATAGGCACCTTTAACAGGAGCGACCCATTGTCCACCTATGTAGTTTTCGTAGCGTTCGTTAAATGAAACAACAGAGCCATCTTGGCCGGGTTTTGCGTAAATCATGTAGATACCTCATCATTTTGGTTTTAGTTATCATGTCAAATCTATCTCTAACGCTCGGTGAATACTTGTCTGTGATTCCAGATTTCTTGACTTTTAATCCGTAAGCGATGCATTCTATATGGCTGCTTCAAATACATGGTATTTTTTAAGTAATTGAATTAAATGGTTATATTTATCAGGGGCGAGCTATGCAATCGATCAAATTGGATCACCTCAGAGTGCCGCAAAAGCTGGTGGAAAACCGTATCAGCTTTGCCGGTATGGATTCAGAGCTAAGTATCTATGATACCTATGATGCGGTTAATCGTGTCGCGCTCGATGCTGACCAGTTGCTCTACTGTGGCATGATGAGCGGCCGTAAAATTATGCATTCAGCACAGCAGCCGACAGAACAGGTTTTTCTGCCGCATGAGTCATTTGTAATGGCGCCGGGCGAGCGGGTTGAAATTGATTTTCCTGAAGCCAGTATCGATCTGCCAACCAGTTGTCTTACCATCGAGATAGCGCGCGAAAAAATAGAAAAAATATCGCAGCGCATGAGTGATCTTGCACCACTCGAGTCTGGCGCTGAGGGCTGGCAATATAGTAAGAAGATTATGCATTCCCAACATACTGCTGCGACACAGAATTTGCTTGAGCGCATGGTTTCAGTTTTTACAGAGAACAATACCGATCGTGACGTCATGATTGATTTAGGTGTAACCGAGTTGATTGTGCGTTTGTTGAGAAATCAGAGTCGGGACATTTTATTTGATTATTGTCGGCGCGAATCAGATGCCAGTGGTATTACGGCAGCAATTTTTTATATAGAGAAACATCTGAGCGATTATCTTGAGATCGGGCAATTAACCAAAATATCCTGCATGAGCCGAAGTCGTTTATACGCTGAGTTTAAAAAACAATTAGGTTGTACGCCATGTGAGCTGCAGCAGCAGTTGCGTTTAAAGAGTGCGGCTAAGCGCATAGAGCAAGGTGACAACATTACCCAGGTTTGTTATGAAATGGGCTTCGCAAGCCCTAGTCATTTTAGTCGTCGCTTTAGTCTGTTTTTTGGTGTGTCACCAAGAGAGTTTCAGCAGCAGCGTATTAAGTCAGTAGTCACAAGTCGTAAGTTATGAGTCACAAATATAAGATATAAAATTACCTCGCAGTAACTCTGGCCTAATGAGGCTTTTGGTTTCCGTATTAAGGTTGTCTGTGTAGGGAATCATAAAACCGCTTAAAGCGTCATTTAAAAAAACATTTTCGAATTATGCAAATCAAATAAAACGCTTGATACGTTTATGTTATTCGTTGCTGTTATGTAAAATCTTCTTATGTATCAAGTATCACATAGCATTTGGTGGTAATATTTGCGGCGGAATATTCCTTGATTTACTAGTGACAGTAAAGACAAAACACAAGCCAGGATAGGCTTACTATCTTCGGTAATGTGGTGTGATGATTAGAAGTGATAATTTTGATATTGATGAATGGATAGAGTTAGCAAAGCAGGATGAAGGCGCTTTTGAAACAAAGCGAAGCGAGTATTTAGAGCAGTTTATTCAGCAGGCTCCAGCAAAGTTCCATAAGCGCATGAGCGGTGTGCAGTGGACGATTGATATGGAACGTAAGCTTGCCTGTAACCCGATGTCTTCATGTATTAAGATGTATGGTCAGATGTGGGACAGCTTGGCCGGAAAAGATGGGTTGTCTGAAAAGATGACTAAATTTGTGGCGTATGTTGATTCGCCCGAGCTCTATATTGAGGCAGCCAGTACAGATGAACCTGCTCTGACAGGCAGAGTAGTGAGTTACCGTTAACTTAGGCGTGGATTAAAAGGCTGGCAGTAAAATAATGGTCTTTAGGTTCAGGCACCACAGACTCTGACAGGGCCGGATAGCTTATGGCCCTGTCAGATTTGTTGTTACAGATTCATATTAATTATCTTAACCAGCTTTTTTGCAGCTGATTCAAGCGTTTCTATATAGGCAGCTTGTGGGTTGTCATCGAACGTATGATGCGATGAGCCGAAAACCGTAGTGATGGCTAAAGCGTCACGGCTCTCTGCGGTAACCGGGGTGTGTCTTATTGCGGTGTTGCCGTCTTTATCTATTACCTCAATACTCAATATAACAACAGGTTCAGCTATGCTGGTGCCGACAAGTCGCGTGGTTTTTTTGTATTTGTAACTGACTGAAGCGATGGCTACCGCATCGACACCAAGAGTGGTGCAGATTTTTTTATATTCTTCGAGGGATGCTTTGATCTTGTCTCCGGCAAACAGGACAATACCTACCGGTGGTCTTGCCATGGTGTTGTTATACGGTGTAACGGTCTTTGCATATTTGTTCTGTTCCCAGATTTTGTTAATAGCCTGGTTGAATGCCTGGTAAGCTGGCGTTTCAGCGTAGCTATCCGGTTGCTTTACTTTCCAGCCACGAATGTTATTCAATTCATCGGAGATGATTGAGATCGATTTGTTGGTCAGGCTTTGTACGTGATCTTTTGCAATGGTTGAATGCTGCTGGTTGGTGAGGTTTGTTCCATACATCGCGTCTTGGGCTACAACGGTGATGACAGCGACGCTGCTTATTTTGCTGGCGATGTTTTTCTCCACCATTTTCACCGATGCGCAACCAGATGCCAGTAATATGGCAAGGCTTACGATCATGCTTTTATAGATACGGTTCATGTTTTAGTTCCTTTTAGTGTGTAGTGCTTAAAGTATAGGCGATGCCATTGCTATGTTTATATAAACCAAAAAGACTAATCATATTTGCTTAGATCGGGTTAATGCAGCCTGTTTGCAGTTACCTGCAAAGTCTACGTATTATTTTTCTTACAGTAAGTTTTCAATGACAACCACTGGGATAAGGGATTGTGACTGCGTGGTGTTGCCGATACGATAGAGAAGTTAAATAAGATATTCAGGGTAGATGTAATAAAACTTGTCATCATAAGCATGTCATGTGGTTTCTTGCTGATCAAAGGATTGTTATTCGATGTTTAAGTTTTTGTGTGCCCATCCTTTGTAAATAATCTAAGAGCTAAAAAGGCGAAATAAAATGAAAAAGCTAATAATTGTAATGGCCCTGGCAATCCTGACGTCAGGTTGTTTTTCCGCAAATACCATAGTTAAAAAGCCGGGTATTGCTTCTATAAAAAAAGTAGCGGTTATCAGCGTAAAAGCTGACAGAAACATTAAGAGTTTGGATGGCGGTGGTGGTTTAACATCTGGTCTGTCTATGCTTGGCGCTTTATCGAGTAAACCTAAAGAAAAAGAAGATGAAGGTAGTATTGCCAATTTTGCTCAGGACTTTGCTAATAAATCTGTTGATGTGATTGTCAGAGATCTGGATAGAGTTGAGAACTGGACAGTACTCGATCCAAAGTCGTATATGAATAAATCGGTCTATAAAGACTTTGTTAAATCAGTGGGTGAATTAAATGAAAAAGAATTCGCTACTCTGATGAAAGTGCAGAAAATAGGAACCGTTCATGCAGAAGGTATGCCGGCCATGCTGGTTCCTGAAAACTATAAAGAGCAGCTAAACAAATTAGCTTCAGAACTTAATGTTGATGCTTTTGCTTTTGTTAGAACAAAGCTGGAATATAAAGCAGGTATGATGTCACTGGGTGGTAATGGTGCGGGTACAGCTATTACAACTGCAATGGTTTCAGTATATGACAAGACAGGTAAGATACGGGTTCATACTGGTACATACGGTTATTCAGGTAGATCATCAGAAAATCTGATATTGGTTCTTGGCAATGTCGGTCTGACTGATGATAGTAAAGGCGTCTTCTTGGATGGTCTTGGTGATGCGGTGACTAAGGTTGCTATGCAAATCAATAAAGAAACAAAAGCTAAATAGTTTCAATTATTGCGATTTCCCTCGCCCTTTTTTGAATGACATAAAGGGCGAGGTGGGTGTTGTAAATAATTCTGCGTAAATGTCTTAGATAAATATAATCCGTTAAGCGTTCTGCAAATTAAATCATAAATCGATTCAACACAGATTCCTAATTTCTATGGAGCATCGTCCATTTTTTGGATGCGTGTTGGGTGGCTAAATAAAACTCAAATAAAACACAAATAAAACCAAATTAGATGGTTGGCTGAATGCAGGACTTTCAATGCCGGGCGTATTGTCAAGCAAACCTGCGAGCGATCTTGGCGGTGCTAGTAATTTTTCAGAAGATGTCATAATTACTGATCTGGTCAGGGATGAGCGCTGTTGTGGTAGTTCAGGCAGCTGCGTATTTAGATCGTAGTTGTCTATTTTTAGATACTCTTTTGTTTCTGGCGGGTATTTTTCTCAATTAGCTCAAGCTACCGTAGTAAAACCTGCTGGGGTTGTATGCTAACGACTTATTGTTGCGTATTGAAGGGTGTGATGATCATAGCCTCGCGCTTGTTTGGCTATGATCATGGCAGGATTTAGTGGTTGCTTAGATAGCTGTCGTGAGATTCATATGAGTCATAGGACTCATTAAAGACGCTGTTAAGCGAACGCTCCAGTTCACGGTCTTCCCTGAGGGCTTCTAGACGGCGACGAGCTGAGTAGTTTTTCATACGTGCTACACGTGAGTCATCTACAGACTCATAGTCATCGTACTGGTCATCAAGTTCGTTATCGTCATCAAAATTGTCTTCATCAGACATAATTATCACCTCCAGATATGAGTAATAATTTACAGTTAATTAAAGTTACTATTTAGCATTATTAAAAAACTTGTAAAGACAATTTTTATTATCATAACGATATGAAAATTTTATCGATAGCTGTTTTCGGGCTTGGGACCATTTGTTCGACGGTTGGGGCGCTGGGTGGCGGATAACCGGTGCTGTTTAGGTGTTATCTGAGGGCTATTCAGTGTCGGTCATCGCGGCGTATTTGATGCTATCGCGTAACCCGGCTTGTGCGCTGTTTTCTGTGTTGTCGTGTTGCTGTGGTAATTGCGGAGTCTGTTGTTTCTGATTAATCAGTTGTTGTAAATGCGATAACTTTTGATCTTGTAGTAATTTGATCACATGGTCGAGAGACTTTTCGGTAAAGGCATTTTCAGAAGCGCTCTGACCGGTTGTGGTGGCGGTGTTTTCTGCTAACGAGCCATACTTTTCCTGATACTGACTATAGAGGCTGGTTAGCAAGTTTCGCAAAGCCGGTTCTGCCACGGTGGATGTATTAACAGCGTGCTCAAGCAAGCCAGAAAGTACCTGATCTGTCTCGCCAAAGCGTTTTATATAGGCGGCATTAATGCTGATTAGCGCCTGTTTTAAGCCCTGTTGTGACTGCTTGTCATCGGCAATTAATCCCAGCAACTCATCTTGTAGCGATTCTATAGTTGTTGGTGGCTGTTCCCGGCTTGTGTCAGCTCTGTTCAGG
This sequence comes from Gammaproteobacteria bacterium, assembly GCA_029881795.1. Classification (GTDB taxonomy): domain Bacteria; phylum Pseudomonadota; class Gammaproteobacteria; order SZUA-229; family SZUA-229; genus JAUVDT01. The sequence continues at coordinate 62,447 of JAOULX010000015.1, read as the reverse complement.
CTGCTTGAAGTGGTCGGCTGAGTTTGGGGTGTGGCGGCTGCTGGCGCGAATGTTGTTTCAGATATTGACTGGGAATTGTTGTGGCCTGGCAATGACAGTAATTTTTTACAAATTTCTTCAAAACAATAGGCCGCGGCAGAGCCTGGGTGTTCAAGTACGACCGGGTTTTGCATGCAGATAGAGGCTGTGACCAGGTCATCCGATATGATGTGACCGAGATAACTGACTGTCAGGCCAATGTGTTTTTCCACTGCCATTGAAAAGCGCTTAAAGACCGAGTCGGCTTGTTGCCGGTTTGTAACCTGATTAAGTAATATCTGAAAATGTTTCTGGCCGGTAGACTTACTGGCGACCCGGATAAGTGAAAAGGCATCAGTTAACGAGGTCGGCTCAGGGGTGATGACGATGATATTGTTAGTGCTAAATTTGATAAAGGAAAGCACGGTTTGACTGATTCCGGCCGGATTATCGATTAGCAGGTAATCATATTTTGATTTAAGCTGCTGCAACGCCTGTATCAGGCGCTGGCGTTGATCCTTGGAAAGAGAGACAAAGTCACTAAGACCGGAATAGCCCGGTATAATTTCTATACCTTCTTTATAGAGTGTAATTTCAGAGAGGGTTTTCTCACCGGAAATAACCTGTTCCAGAGTAAACTCTGGAACCAGTTTAAGCATGATATTGATATTGGCCAGATTTGCATCGGCATCCAGCAGACAGGTTTCATAGCCGTGCTGGGCCAGTAAGATGGCGAGATTGACGCTGCTACAGCTTTTGCCAACACCGCCTTTACCGCTACTGATTGTTATTGATTTGGTATCCATTCTCAAAACTGTGTCTAAATAAAATCATATTTGATTGAACGTTTACAGTGGATGCTACCATTAATTTGTTGGTATGGGTTGCGGAATTTGCGTTATTTGCAGTGCTGAGTAGTTCGTAAGATACAAATGCCTGTTTACTGTTGTTTAGCTGCCATTTGCAATGGAGCATCTTTAATCTGACGAAAATCTGGCTATTTCGGCAAATTAGATTGACACGATATCAATAATATTAATAATATTAATGACATGGGGAATAATGCGACGAACTTACTTGAAGAAATGGGGCTAACTAAGCTGCCCTCGTTGCCGCATGTCTTGATTAAACTGCTCGATGCCTGTCATGATGAAAATGCCTGTTTTGATAAATTGACCGCGATCATTGCTAAAGATGCCGTGCTATCGGCGAAATTAATATCGGTGGCTAATTCACCGGTCTATGGCAAAGTCGGTAAATTAACCACGCATAAACAGATCCTGTTATTTCTGGGGCTGGATACCATTAAATCGATTGCAATAACGGCTTCGGTTCAGCAGTTTTTTTCGCATTACAGCAGAGAAAAAACACATTTTTTAAAAAATTTCTGGAAGCATACGCTATACACGGCCATCGTCGCTAAATCCCTGGCAAAGCTAACGGCTTATGAAAACCCGGAAGAGGCTTATCTGGCCGGATTGCTGCATGATATAGGTCAGATGGTATTTGAGAGTCTGTCAAAGAATGAATACAGCCAGTTAGTCCGTAATAGCGTTTCGGCACAGCAACTGCATCAGTCTGAATTTGAAAAATATCATATAACCCATGATCAGGTGGGAGCACAGTTACTGTCCTTATGGTCTGTGCCGGAAGTGATTACTGAAGCGGTTAAATATCATCACGCGAGTAGTCAGGAAATTCGGGAAGCGCACCATTTGGTGAAAATTATTAATCTGGCAAATCGGCTGACCACAATCGGTAACACCGAAACAGCGGATTATGATCAGCAGCTATTTGACTTAACCGATTCTGTTCTGGAGGATGTTGTCAGCAAGGCAGACATCGAAGTCAATAAACTCGCCAGCTCATTACAGATTGATATTGATGACAGTGATGCGATTGCTGAGCATGATGAGAAAAAACATATTCAGTTGGCCGCAGCGATCAGAGATATCAGCCTGACTCAGGCTGCCGTTCAGCCACTGCCGTCAACTGCGGATGGTATTGATTTCAGTGCAATACAAAAAAGCATGATGATGTTGTTTGGTCTGAATAAAAGCTGCCTGTTTTTATACGACAAAGAAAGCAGCTGTTTGCTGCCACAACAGACCAGTATTCGATTTAATAAAGCGATTCTCGAAGCCATTAGAATCAGCGATAACTCAGACAGTCTGCTTGCCGTGTCATTAAAGAACGGGGATATCATGTCATCGTTTGCACAGGTAAATGAAAGCCTGCAACCCGTGGTTGATCAGCAGATTATCAAAGCGCTGGATGCAGAAGGGATGATGTGTGTGCCTTTGCTACAGGCAGGTCAGTACGCAGGTATGATCGTGGCGGGGTGCGGCCAACAACAATATCAAAAACTGATGGAGAGATCTGCACTGCTGACAATATACGCTGCAGAAGTGGCGGCCGTTGTTTGCGCTGCGCTGAGTAAGCGTGAAGAAAAAAAGGAATTCATAGCGGAAACCCAGGAAATGATTCGCGCCAGGTCGCGGGAAATTATTCACGAAGTCAATAATCCGCTGGCGGTTATTAAAAATTATCTGCATGTGCTGGGTAAGCGTTTTAGTGAAAATGATCAGGTGCAGCTTGATCTGCGAATTATTGCCGAAGAAATAGACCGTGTTGGCAGTGTGGTGCTTAAGTGTGACAAAAGCCTAGATGGACTAACAGACCCTGATCAGTTACAGCAAATTAATGTTAATGATGTCATTAATACAATGCACAGCATCATGATGTCATCACTTTATGTTACTCACGGTATCACAGCTAACAAAGAACTTGAGAGTAATCTGTGTCTTATATCGGCAAATAAAAATTCAATAAAACAAATACTGACTAATCTGATAAAAAATTCAGTAGAAGCAATGGACAATGAAAAACAGTTGTCAGTTGCAACAAGAAATATAAACATCAGTGGAAAACGATTTGTTGAAATAGAGATTCAGGATACAGGGCCGGGACTACCGGATATGGTGCTGAATAATTTATATAAACCGGTGAAAAGTACAAAGGGTCAGCAGCACTCAGGTTTGGGACTGAGTATTGTGAAAAGCCTGATTGATGATATGGGCGGAGATATAACCTGCAGGACAAACAGCTCCGGCACAATGTTTAGTATTCATTTTCCTATTAGTGAAGCAGTAAAGCCATGATGAAAAATATAAATACAAATGGACTGGGAAAAAGGGATAGTTTTTATTTGGATGAAAACAGTAATGACAGTAGTTTGCCATATACAGAAGTGGTGTTGATTGTTGATGATGAGGAAAATCAGAGAAACAGTCTTAAACAGGTTATTGACAGTGAAGGTTATGAAGTATTGGTGTGTGGCAGTGCAAAAGAAGCGCTGAAAATGCTCGATAGTGGAGTCATAGATCTGCTGTTGCTGGATCTTAATATGCCGGATATCAGCGGTCTGGATGTGATGAAATATATCCGGACGCAGCAGATAGATACAACGGTTATTGTGGTCAGTGGTGAGACCACGTTTGAGGCAGCAGAAAAATCTCTGAAGTACGGCGCTTATGATTATATAGGCAAGCCGTATTCAATCGATGGCATGCTTAATGCGTTAAAAAATGCCTTTAAAAAACGCCAGTTAGAACATGAAAATCAGGCCATGCAGCTGCGCCTGCTTAAATCTGAAAACCTGCATCGTTATATCGTTAATAAATCGCCGGATATTGTCTACATGCTAGATGAAGAAGGTTGCTTTACGTTTGTTAACGACCGGCTGGAAAAAACTCTGGGTTATAGTAAGCAGGATGTGCTGGGTAAACATTACACAACTATCATTCATCCCGATGACCTTGAAATGGCCAGGTATAGTTTCAATGAAAGAAGAACCGGTAAAAGAGCCTCGTTTAATGTTGAGCTGAGACTGAAGTGCCATGAAACAAAACCTGAAGTGAAGTATTTTGAATCACAAATGCTGCCGATAACAGTCAGTTCGTTTGGAATTTATAATTCACAGGATAACGATAATACATTTATTGGAACCTACGGCGTGGCCAGGGATATTACAGATAAAAAAGAATCTGAACGGATAATATATTTTCAGGCTTATCACGACACACTGACCCGGTTGCCTAACAGAGCGCTACTTAAGGACCGGCTGGAGCAGTCGATCGCACTGGCAAAGCGAAATAAGAACAAGCTGTCAGTGATGTTTCTTGATCTTGATCGTTTTAAAAACGTCAACGATACGTTAGGGCATCTTGTCGGTGATAAATTATTACAAAGCGTTGCGCTGAGGCTGAATAAATGTATTCGTGAATGCGATACCCTGTCAAGAATCGGAGGTGATGAGTTCACCATACTGCTGCCAGAAATTCATAGCAGAAGCGATTCAGAATTTGTTGCTAATAAAATCATAGAAGCGCTTAAGATGCCGTTTGATCTTGATGGAGAGGAAATCTTTATTACTACCAGTATCGGTATAGCGCATTACCCGGATGATGGGGATAGTATTGAGAGTTTGCTAAAACATGCCGATATCGCCATGTATGCAGTAAAGAATAAAGCTAAAGACGGATACAAGTTTTACAATGACACGATGCATGAGGAACTGTCAGCGAGTTTTTCTCTGGAGTATGATCTGCGCCGGGCAATGACTAATAAGCAGTTTTCAATTCACTATCAGCCACAAATTGATGCTTTTAAAAATAAAATTGTTTCTGTTGAGGCGCTGATACGCTGGACACACCCGAGCCATGGTATGGTGCAGCCTTCAGAGTTTATTCCGCTGTGTGAAGAAACCGGATTAATTCTGCCGATAGGTGACTGGATACTCGACAGAGTTTGCCGGGACTTAAAGCACTGGAGAGAGAGCGGGGTGTTAATACCTAAAGTGGCCGTGAATATGTCGGCAAGGCAGTTTGAACACCCGGAAATTGTTAATAAAATTCAAGCAGCGCTAAAAAAGCATGATATCAGCGGTGATATGCTGGAAATAGAAATTACAGAAAATGTTCTGATGGAAGATATGGATACCGTTGTCAGTGTGCTTGGGAGGCTTAGTGCGCTGGGAATCAGTATTGCTGTTGATGATTTTGGCACTGGATACTCATCATTAAATTATTTGCAAAAACTGCCAATCGATACGCTGAAAATTGATCAGTCATTTGTTCAGCAAATGGAATCAAATCAGGGAGCATACTCGATTGTTAAAGCCATTATCGAGATGGCAAAAGGATTGAAGCTGCAGATTATTTCTGAGGGTGTTGAAGAGATCAGTCAGTTTGAGCTGTTGAAATCACTGGGCTGTCGTAATATGCAGGGCTTCTTGTTCGGTCGGCCAGTATCAATGGCGGCGATTACTGCGTTATTAGGTGAGGCGAAAATATCTGAAGATAACGGTGTACCAGCCTTGCTCTTTTCTTAAAAGCTTCTGGGCTGGCAAATAAACAATGCGAAGAAGAAAACTGCCGTTAAAGCGGCAGTTAGAATGTCGCTATTGTCGCTGTTAAATACAGCGCGAAATCCCGCTCAATACTAATGTCACTGTTACCGGTAATACTAGCAAGCAAAAGGTGCTTCTTTAGCGGGTCGGCATCATAACTTCCGGCTGTTTGAAAATCATCAATTGTAAAAATTCTTTACGTAATATCCCGAATAAAATCGCATGCAAATACCACCGAGATGTGCAGTAAGCAGCGGGTAACTGAAGACGTGATATTTATTTTGAGATGCCGAAATAAAACAGGTGTGAATATCGACACACTAAGTTTTAGACTGCATCAGTAATTTCCAGATTGCGGTTATTACGCGCTCTCTGAAAAATAAACGCGGCCAGCATAAGAATGCTGCCGATGCCCATTAATGCGATCACTTTATGAATATGATTAAAGTCGGTCATATCGTGAAATAAAAGCTTGATCGCTGTTAATGCGTATAAGCTAATGGATAAGCGCAGTAAGGCTTTGTACTTTGTTTGCAAAGTTAAAAACAGCACGACAACTGCGTGCATCAGCATGGCCAGAGATGTTCCGACCGACCAGGCCTCAAAAGAAGTATTGAGGATAGCGCTGTAAACGCAGAAAGCCATTATATGAAACAGCCATAACTGAATCACTTGGCTGAAACCGTTTCTTTGTAATAGTCTGAAGACGGCTCTTGGTTGATGACTTAAAAACCACAGTGCGAGCAAACTTAGCAGGTTGACCACAATGTCGGTGAAGGACAGCTTGGCTTGTAAAAAAATAATGACAGGGACGATGCAGAGACCCATCCATGCCAATGAGTAGGATAAGATCAGGCTGCGCTTCATAATGATAAGCAGACGTCTCTCCTGACTCAGGTATAAAAAGAACACAGCGCTTAAGAAAATAGCCAGGTTTAGCTGACCAGTTAAAGAATAACTGAGAGCGGCCACTGCAAAGCCATAGAAATACGGACTGCTTTGCTGAATGCTAAGGTAGTTAGTGTATTGCCGGGAAACAGCAGTCAATGCTTTTTCGCTATAGTTGAAAAGGCTGATGACAAATGCACCGGCTACGATGGCAATCAGCCCCGGCAGTTCAGGGTCACCTGTCAACGCATTAAGTGATACCAGTATGCTAGATAAGATTGCGGTCATATAGAGTATGCTGAGCTGATGTTGCAGAGCGTTAATTTTAAGTTTTTTATGCATCAGCCAGCTGATGGTAAATGACAGCCATAATGTTGCAGCAAGGTATTGTGGATAGAGCCGAATGATACGTGGCAACATCAGTAGCGGTATCAGTAAGTAAACGCTAGTGCGCAGATGTACTGCCAGCTGGTACAGCCTGGCCTGTTTGTCAGTGCGCTCATAAATCAGCCGCATTAACCAGCTGCAAAGTAATAATTCTAGCCAGACAATTTGTGTGCTCAGCGCCTGTTCGGAAAAGTGCAGGTTACCAACCGACTTATACTGAAGCCAGCTGATGACAAAAAAGAAAGCAAAGTGAAACCATGCCAATAGTTCGGTTAATGGTAGTTTATATTTCAGGCTGCGGTGTAGTAAATACAATAAAGGAATAGCGGCTGCGTTGTACATCCATTCACTGAAGAGAATCGCTGTACTGTATAAAAAGAAAGCGCTGATAAATAAAGAAACCGATTCCTGTGTTATGTAGTGAGCGGACGAGCTCTGCTGCTGTCTGATAAAGGCAGAGGATTTATTGGCTGATAAATATGCCAGTAATAACAACGCGGCGCTAATAATAAAATCAAACCAGAGCGCATCGAAAGACATGGTTTTTTGGTTTGAAAGGTTAAAGAAAATATTGATCAGGCTGGAGCAGATTATAATAACCGGCAGATAAAAAGTTAGTTGATGAATTTTCTTTGCCAGGTTCTGGGCGCGGCCTGTCAGTGCGAAATACTGATAGTAAAGGTGTAGACCCCAGGAAAAAAATACCAGTTCAAAAAGTGCGATCTGGGTCAATGTGCTCTGTTCAGAAATAATGCTGCTTCTGGCTGAGAACATTTGATATAAGACGTAAAGAGCAAGAACAAACAGATAGTAAAAACCAATGAGCTGAGCCAGTCGTAGCCTGAATTTTGCTGCCCGGTAAAAACACCATGCCAGCGGTATGACGGTTAAAACAGGAGCGAGGTCAGCGGTATATAGAGTAAACAGTAGGCTTAAAAAAACAGCTCCCCATAAACTAAAAGTTTCATTTATGATAAATCCCGCCGTCTGCTCTGCTTTTTCTGTAGCAGACTTAAAGTATGCAATTAAGCGGTAAGCAAGCAGGCTTAAGAAACCAAAAGCAGACAGGTTTAACCAGGCTTCCGAGCCCTGTTGTGCAGAGAATGATGAGTAGTCATAGTTGATAAGAAGATGCGATAACAGACTGAGCATGGCGATAAAGTAGATGGCGTAACCTTCTGCTCGCAGCAGCTTATGCGGGTAATGAAAACCGATGAAGACCAGAACCAGTCCCTCGAGTGCCCAAATCAGTGCAGACAGGTTGAGCGGAGCCAGTACAAAGACCGAGCAGGCAATGAGTACGCTTATCATCAATAAATAAGCGGCTGCCAAAGTGCTGTGTATGATTCGGAACAACAGCACAAAGGCTGATAGCAGCAGTGCATGAAGTATAAAAATACTGGCTATTAATGACTGGCTATGTTCTGTATGCAGTACGGCGTAAATAAAATAAAAGCTGTTAGAGAGCAGAAATGTGATGTCGTATCTTGTGATCTGTTGTTTTAACCGGCTGCCTTTGAATGACCAGTAATAAACATATAAATAAAGAAATGCGCTCAATAGTATCAGGCTCAAAACGGCGCTGGCATTGTCGCGGATACCGATATATTCAAGCACCGACAGGCTGAGTATAAACGTAAATTTGCCAAGAGCGGGCCATTGTATTTTGTTACTGAGGTAGAGATTGGCAGAGCTAAGAATAAACAGGTAAGCAATAAAGACGAGGCCGGTGGAGTTAACATCAGCAAAAATAAATGGCATAAAAACACCACCGACAAGTGTGGTGATGGCGACTACACGAGTTTCAAATAGCAATGCAAGTAGAAACGAAGCCAGAGTGATCACGCATAACAATATAAGGCTGCTGCTGTCTGAGATGATGTTGAAATACGGCCCAATAAAATAGGCGGATAAATAATTAAATATTACACCCAGCGCAATGACGCTGGCAGCATATTCACTGTAGTCAGGCTTTTTTCTGGCCAGTAAACTGCCGGATATGATAATGATGATGCCCAGTAAAAAACCTGTCAGTGCTTTTAGTGTGTCATTGAACAGTGTATTAAAAGAGTATTGCAACAGATAGCCAAAGCCTACGGTTAAGGTGATCAGGCCGGCAACTGTCATTAAAAATACGGGTGCCTTGCCATGGTCTTTATAATGCTGATAAAGGTGTTTTGATCGGTGTGCAAGTGCTTGAATCGGGCTGATGAAAAGGCTTAGATGGTTCAGCATAAAATAAAAGATAGTTAAAAAAAACTGGCGAACGAAAACTATCGATTGGGCGCTTATGATTGGTTTTGAACTGTTTTCATTCCAGCCTGTTGATGTACTCTGGATTGACGCTGTGTTTCCTGCATTTATGGACTCAGTCTCCTCTGCAGGCGCAGGGCTGACAAATGCGGATGGCGTGTGAGGGTTGTATGCGACGAGTGCATCGGGACCGGCTGCTGATTCAGACTCTGCTGCAGTTTCGTTATTGAGTTGCTGGCGCAAATCATTTAATTCAAATTTAAGCTCAAGTATTTTCTTGTTTAAGTCATCATGTGTGTTGCTGATCAGCTGCTCGAGCTGATCTATTCTCTGTTGCAGTATGCTGCTTGTGGCTGGCATTATCGCATCCCTGGTAATAATGCCATTTCTTTAATTATGTTTTATGGCATAGAAAATTAAAGCAGTGCTAAGGCGCAGTGCGTAATCAATAAAATGGTTTAAATGAGGCGTTATATTTTTTTTATTTAACTTTTATACTATCAGTTTGAAGATTAAGCTGCGATGTTTTTTATAATGTTGTGCGCAGATTAACGCTTTAGAATATAAACAATCGTTAATGCAGTGTGCGGGTTGAAATCAGGATTGCTTCGCTTGTGTTATATGTTGAGACAAGTACGTTCTTTATAAATTGACAGGCAGGAAACCCGGTTTCAATTTGGTTTTTTGGATTGAAATTATTGAAATGTTTTTTATGATCTGATGCCGATAGTGAATCAGCATCAGATCATCGCTGATCACCAGTCGTCATCCGGGTGTACAGGGTTTGCGTACAGATCGTGTTCATCAGCATCGGTGATTATAACTTCTAAGAAATCACCGGCCTGAAAACCCTCGATGGCAGGTAATATCACCATGCCGTCAATATCGGGAGCATCGGCTTTTGATCGGGCCAGAACTTCACCGCTTTCTTCATCGTAACCGTCGATGTGTACGGTCATTCGTTGGCCGATTTTTTGCTGCAACTTGGCAGCGCTGATTTCGGCCTGTTTTAACATGAAGCGTTGCAGTCGCTCTTTTCTTAGTTCTTCAGGCACCGCACCGGCTAACGCGTTGGCTTTAGCGCCTTCGACATCTGAGTAGGCGAATGCACCAACTCGGTCGAGCTGTGCTTCGTCTAAAAAGTCGAGCAGAATCTGAAAGTCTTGTTCTGTTTCACCGGGGAAACCGGTGATGAAAGTGCTGCGTAATGTAATGTCGGGACAAATCTGGCGCCAGTTTTCAATCCGTTTCAATACATTTTCGGCACTGGCAGGGCGTTTCATATTTTTTAATACCGACTGGCTGGCATGCTGAAATGGAATATCCAGATAGGGCAGAATTAATCCGTCAGCCATTAATGGAATAATGTTATCAACGCTGGGGTAGGGATAAACATAATGCATTCGAACCCAGACACCTAAGGCGCCCAGATTTTTTGCCAGTTCTTCCATATTGGTTTTAATCGGCTGAGTGCCGTGAAAATCAGTGCGGTATTTAAGATCGACACCATAGGCGCTGGTGTCTTGTGAAATCACCAGTAATTCACCGCAACCACCATTGACCAGATTCTCAGCTTCGGTCATTACTGAGCTGATATCACGGCTGACTAGTTTGCCGCGCAGGTCCGGAATAATGCAGAATGTGCAGCCGTGGTTGCAGCCTTCCGATATTTTTAAATAGGAATAATGTTTTGGCGTCAGTTTTACGCCGGCAGGTGGTACCAAGTCGGTGTATGGGTCGTGTGGTTTTGGCAGGTGTTGATGTACCACCTGCATGACTTCTGCCTGCGCATGCGGGCCGGTGACGGCTAATACATTCGGGTAGTTATCCAGTACCACGGTATCTTTTGCGCCCAGACAACCGGTAACGATAACCTTGCCATTTTCAGCCAGTGCTTCGCCAATGGTATCCAGCGATTCTTCGACGGCGCTGTCGATAAATCCGCAGGTATTGACCACTACCAGATCGGAGTCTTCATAGCTGGATGATAGTTCATAGCCCTCGGCACGTAGCTGAGTAATGATGTGCTCGGAATCGACAGTGGCTTTTGGGCAGCCAAGGCTGACAAAGCCGACTTTAGGGGGTCTGGTAGTAGTGCTCATGCAGTGTGCTTATCGAATAATCAGAAAAACAGGATTTTAGCATATTCGCTTGCGCTAAAAGCGCAATACTGACTAACGATAAGCTGAGCGAGCCTGTTTTATACAGTCGATACGGGCTTTACGAATGGCATCGGCGATAGCCGGTCCTTTCAGGCCTTGCTGAAGAAATGGCTGGGCGTTGATTTTTTGCGCGGCGGCAAAGGCCTCTCTGAAAATAGTGGGCTGATCAAATGTCGCTTGTTCGAAACCGGTGCGGCCGCGTGAATCTGCCTCACAGGCCAGCAGAAACTGTTCAAAGCGCTCAGGTCGGCGAAATGCATCGAGCTTTTCCAGTGTCGACAGCAAGGTGTCATCGCGTAACTCAGCAGCGCGATGGTAATGCAGGTGATAGCGGGTCACGGCCACAGCCAGATCGCGAAACGGATTAGGTGTTTTCAGGCGTTCGCAGACCGCTTTAACCAGAGGCACTCCGCGCTCTTCATGGGCGATGTGTTTGGGCCATTCGTTTTCAGGTGTCGTGCCTTTGCCCAGATCATGCACCAGTGCGGCGAAACGAACCGCATTATCGGTGGATAATTTTGCAGCCTGTTCTAACACCATCATGGTATGGATTCCGGTATCAATTTCGGGATGATAGTGAGCTGTTTGCGGAACTCCAAACAAAATATCGACTTCCGGTAATATGATTTTTAGTGCGCCGCATTCACGCAAGACTTCAAAATAACGCTGCGGTGCTTTTTCGCCAATGGCACGTTCGGTTTCCTGCCAGATACGTTCGACAACCAAGTGTTCAATTTCGCCCTGTGCAACAATCTCTTTCATCAGTGCCATGGTTTCTGCAGCAATGCTGAAACCCATGTCGTTATAGCGAGCCATGTACCTTGCAACGCGTAATATCCGTAGCGGGTCTTCGGTGAAGGCTTCTGAAACATGCCTGAATATTCTGTTGTTGAGATCGGCCTGACCATTAAATGGATCGATAATATGGCCGTCTTCATCCTCCGCCATCGCATTGATGGTGAGGTCACGCCTGAGCAGGTCTTCCTCTAGCGTGACCTCTGGGGATGCGGATACCGTGAAACCTTTGTAACCGTGCGCGCTTTTTCGTTCGGTCCGGGCTAAGGCGTATTCTTCATGGGTTTTTGGGTGCAGAAAAACCGGGAAGTCACTGCCGACCAGCCGGTAGCCGGCGGCTTCCATCTCAGCGATAGTGGCACCGACGACTACCCAGTCACGATCATTGGCGGGATAGTTAAGTAATTTGTCACGAACGGCACCGCCGACCAGATAAGCTTTCATTAAAGATGGTTTCCGCATCTGAGTATATTGGTTAAGATGCTTAATGTTATCAGGATCGGCCGCGGATTAATAATCATCGCGTGCTGTATTGCCAGGAGGGTTTGATGTCAAAAATTTATCTGGGCGCTATTCTTAGCCTGTCGATTATTCTGAGTCTGGGATTCTGGCGCTATTCTTCTTTGTCGCAACAACTGGGTCAGCTTGAGCAGGCTAACCGGCAGTTAATGACAACACTTGAGTCTGAGCAGTTGCATAAGACGAAGCAACTTGCGCAGCAACAGCAGTCAGCTGAGCTGAGTGCGACGCATCATGAAAAAACACTGGAGATAGTGAAACAGGAAATGCAGGTGCAGCAAAATCTGTTGCAACACAAAATTCATCAGCTGCAGCAGCGGCTGCTGAAACTAACAGAGCAGAGTAGCGGTTTAAAAAATCAAAGGCCGTCGCGTCATGTGTCTGACCTTAGCAGGGATGAGGGGAATGAAAAAAATTCTGAAAGCTGTGCTGATATGCCTGTCGCTGAATTTTATCTTATGCAGTTGTAGTCCGGCGCTGGTGGTGAGCCGGGTGGAAAAACAGTTGCCGCAGAAAAAATATCTGCGAGACTGTGGTTCGCCCGTATTCGATAAACAACAAGCGGTTTACAGTGACCTGATTCCGTATATTAAAAGCCTGCAGTCAGCACTGGCACTGTGTAACAATGATAAAAAAGCACTGCGGCAGTGGAGCGGACTACAGGATTAGATGTGTTTGCAGTTTGCTGTTGAGCTTTAGAAATTAAGCGGGATTTGCAGTCGGCTCTTATCATAGTCGCGGCTGCCAAAACAAGCTTTGTATTCGGCGCTGCTCATAATGCCCTGCTTGTCTTCCAAAGCTTCTGATAGTTCGCCGTAGTCATCATCGATATCTATATTGACTTGTTTACCATCCAGTTTGCCACGACATATTTCATAGAGACGTTCATGCGAGGCATCAAATACCCGGAATGCATGCAGCTCATCATTGTAATAATGCAGGGTAATCAAAGTTTGAATCGGTGCATTATGATGGGTGGTTAGATAGCTGCCGGAAAAGTCTTTCATAACACGGCCGTTTTTATCGCGGAGATAAACCTGAATGGAGTGTACGTTTTCAGGATTTTCAGTTTCCATCTGGACAATGCTGGTAACTGTTTCGCTATCTGAGTGGATGTATTTCGTTTCGTGATAAAAGTCCGGCAAATTACTGTAACTACCGCTGCGTTTTTTTTCAGAATGTTCAGACTTGCTGGTTAAATGCTGGCTTAATGTCATCAGGTCATCTACAAACTGATTCCATTTGTTAATCATTTTGTTGTTCGGTTCTAGTTCAGCCTGGGCGGTTGAAATAGTAATAATGAATACTAAAAAGACGAGAATAGATCGGCTGAACATCATAACGAATACCTTTAAAATATATTGTCTTGTAGACCAGTATAGCGGCTCAAAAGTTCAGAACATAGACGGGAAAACCCTGACAATAGGGACTGTTCGCCGATTTTTGTCAGGGTTAATACATTGCAAGCAGGGCTTTATTTCATTTGTGCCTGGGCCGCAGGAATTGCCGCACCACTGTTGATCTTAGCGCCCATGTCGGTGAGCACAGCATCAAGTGCCGCCAGACACAGCAGGATATTTTCAGCACGGCTACTATAGCCCATCAAACCGATGCGCCATACTTTGCCAGCTAATGCGCCTAAACCGGCACCAATTTCAAGATTGAACTGGTCCAACAGGGTTGCTCGTACCGCTGCTTCATCAACACCATCGGGGATGCTGACAGCGTTAAGTTGAGGTAAGCGTGAAGCCTCGTCGACGACAAACTCAAGCCCCATCGCTTCGATGCCGGCCCGTAATGCCAAGTGGTTGTCATGGTGGCGTTTCCATGAATTTTCCAGACCTTCTTGTTGCAGCATTACCAGTGATTCATGTAATGCATACAGAGCATTAACGGGAGCGGTGTGGTGATATGCCCGTTTGCCTTCTCCGCCCCAGTAACCCATAACCAGATTTAGATCCAGAAACCAGCTTTGTACTTTGGTTTTGCGGTTTTTAATCACCTCAATAGCGCGCTCATTAATACTGACAGGTGAAATACCCGGTACGCAAGACAGGCATTTTTGGGTGCCTGAATAGATGGCATCGATACCCCATTCATCAACCCGCAGTTCAGAGCCGCCTAATGAGGTGACGGCATCGACAATAGTCAGAGCGCCGTGTTGATGAGCCAGATCGCAAATAGCTTTTGCATCAGATGTTGCACCGGTAGAGGTTTCTGCATGTACGAAACAAACGGCTTTAACCCCCGGGTTGGCTTTGAGTGCTGCTTCGACTTTGGCTACATCAACCGCTTTGCCCCAGTCATCTTCAACCATGATAGCGGTGGCACCAACGCGCTCAACATTTTCCTTCATACGGCCACCAAAAACACCGTTCTGGCAGACAATCACGCTATCACCGGCTTCAATCAGATTGACAAAACAAGTTTCCATGCCGGCAGAACCCGGAGCAGAGACAGCAATGGTTAGCTCGTTCTTGGTCTGGAAGGCATATTGCAGCATGGCTTTAACTTCATCCATCATGCCGACAAACTCGGGATCGAGATGACCGATAGTCGGTCTGGCTAACGCAGATAAAATACGAGGGTGAACATCAGAAGGACCGGGGCCCATTAATGTGCGTGGTGTAGGGTTAAATGAAGCGGTCATAAATTTGTCCAGAATTATTGATTGTGCAAACGCGCAGTATAACCATACTTTTATTAAAGGATAACCTAATTTTTAAGAGGTTATAACGCTAAAAGGCGTGATTTTACGGCAAAATATAGGGTATTGCTTGCCGGTTGTTTTTTAGACAAATAAATAAAATTTATATGCGGTTTAACCAATATAATCATTTGGTTATATGCGTGGAGTGTGGATAGCTTATGGACGGGGGATATTAATTAATTATTCATAATTATGAATTATAGGCAATATAAGCTAGTTTTATGGTGTTTCTGATAAAAAAAATACGCCTTGCACTGAAATTACGGATGATTAAGCTAGTTCTGGGTATTTGCACTATAAATGTGCTGCAAATACAGAATTTAACCTGAGGGGGAATAATGACTTCTGATAAAGCAAAAGATTATTGGAACAGAAACCTGCGTCTGGTACTGGGATGTTTGGCGGTGTGGTTTGCTGTTTCGTTTTTATTTGGAATACTGTTAGTTGATGCTTTAAACACCATCCAAATCGGTGGTTATAAGCTTGGCTTCTGGTTCGCGCAACAAGGTTCAATTTATACCTTTGTCGCACTGGTTTTCTTTTACGCATCGAAAATGAATAAACTCGATCGTGAATTTGACGTCCACGAAGACTAAGGGGTTTATTGATGGAATTACAAACATTAACGTATATTGTTGTGGGTTTGTCCTTCGCTCTATATATGGGTATTGCTGTCTGGGCACGTGCCTCCACGACCAGTGAGTTCTACGTAGCTGGTAAAGGTATTCACCCAGTTGCAAACGGTATGGCTACTGCTGCCGACTGGATGTCTGCTGCATCATTTATCTCTATGGCGGGTTTAATCGCGTTTAAAGGTTACGATGCATCAGTTTACCTGATGGGCTGGACCGGCGGTTATGTACTGCTGGCAATGTTACTGGCTCCTTACTTACGTAAGTATGGCAAGTTCACGGTACCAGAGTTCATTGGTGATCGTTTTTATTCAAGAACGGCTCGTATCGTAGCGGTTGTTTGTTTAATCGTAGCTTCGCTGACTTATGTTATCGGTCAGATGAAAGGTATCGGTGTAGCCTTCTCTCGTTTCTTAGAAGTTCCTTTTGAAGCGGGTCTGTTCGCTGGTATGGCGATCGTATTCTTCTACGCCGTATTGGGTGGAATGAAAGGTGTTACTTACACTCAGATCGCACAGTATGTTGTACTGATTTTTGCGTACACTGTTCCTGCGGTATTTATTTCACTGCAATTAACAGGTAACCCAATTCCGCAGTTAGGTCTGGGTAGTACGATGGCTGATGGTAGCGGTGTTTATCTGCTGGACAAGCTGGACTTAGTGTTGGGGGATCTCGGCTTTGCCGCGTATACCGAGCAGAAAGGCGGCACGCTTAATATGATTTTGCTGACGCTGTCTCTGATGATTGGTACTGCGGGTCTGCCACACGTTATCATGCGATTCTTCACGGTACCTAAGGTGCGTGATGCACGTTCATCTGCTGGTTGGGCATTAGTTTTCATCGCAATTCTTTACACCACGGCTCCTGCTGTTGGTGCAATGGCTCGTTTGAATCTGATGAACACAATCCAGACTGGTCCGGTTGCTGCTGCTGATGCAAATCTGGCCTATGCTGATAAACCACAATGGTTTACCAACTGGGAAAAAACCGGTCTGCTGAAGTATGAAGACAAAAACGGTGATGGCAAAATCCAGTACTACAATGACAAAAATAAGTCATTTGCAGACACCGCTGATAAAGCTGGCTGGAAAGGCAACGAGATGGTTAAAGTTGACCGTGACATCATGGTACTGGCTAATCCAGAAATTGCTAAGCTTCCAAACTGGGTAATCGCATTAGTGGCTGCCGGTGGTATCGCTGCTGCATTATCAACTGCAGCGGGTCTGTTGCTGGCAATTGCATCGTCGATCTCGCATGATTTGATGAAAGGTACATTCAAACCTGAAATCAGTGAAAAGCAAGAATTGATGTACAGTCGTGTTGCAATGGCTGGGGCGGTATTGGTGGCCGGTTACTTTGGGCTCAATCCGCCCGGATTCGCGGCGCAGGTTGTTGCGCTGGCATTCGGTCTGGCAGCATCTTCGTTGTTCCCAGCGTTGATGATGGGTATCTTTGTTAAGCGTATTAACAACAAAGGTGCAGTAGCGGGTATGTTGGCAGGTCTGGGTTCTACTCTGATCTACATCTTTATCTATAAAGGCTTCCTGTTTATTCCAGGTACAGCAATGGCTGCTGATAACCCAAGTGGTTGGTTAATGGGTATCTCACCGGGTGCATTTGGCGCGGTAGGTGCACTGATTAACTTTGTTGTGGCTTATGCTGTATCTAGTCAGACAGAAGAGCCACCAGAGCACATCCAGCATATGGTTGAGGATATTCGTATTCCATCCGGCAGCGGTAGTGCATCAGATCATTAATGTTAGCAGCATAATCTGACATTAATACCTGAAATGGTAAAAGACAAAGGCTCCTTTATGGGGCCTTTGTTTTCTGTAAGATTTTATATAAAGTAACTTTGTTAGGTGATGGCTACCGCAGTCATTTAACGAAGATGCTTTAATCCTGAAAAGAAGACAAAACAAAATTATGAACAGACATAAAAAATTAGCGATATTAATGGCACCTTTTTTAGCAGTAGCCGGTTACATCATAGCTGGCTATATGGTGGATGCACCGGAGCCACCGATGAGAGCGCTGGTGATGGAAAAGGATTGTCGTATAACAGCAGCGGACTGTCTCTTACAAACGCTGGGTTTAAGCCTTAATCTGAGTGCAGATCAGAAATTAGAGGCAGGACAGTCGGTCACGATTAAAATGACCAGTTCAGAAAAACTCGATGATGCTTTAATTTCCTTTGCTGGTAAAAAGCAACAGAGCCGACCGCATAGATTGTATGAGAAAGAAGAAAACATCTGGCAGGAGAGTGTATTTATTGAAAGCGATGTTGATACTAAGCAACTCTATCTGAGACTCGTGGTCGGCTGGCAGGGTAGTATCTATTTTGCAGATGAAAAAATACAGCAGTAGAGAATTTTATCAGTTATGGAAATAGAGCAGCTTGAAATAGTCGATTACCTTGCTCAGTGTGCACCACTGAACAAACTAGATAAGCAGGATCTGAATCAGCTCGCGATTGCACTTGAGATCAGTTATAGCCAGAAAGGGCAGCAGCTGCTTAAGCCGGGTGAGAATAATTACACTTTATTTTTAATCCGTTCTGGTGCACTGGCAGTTTATGATAAAAATGATCAGCTCACGGGGCAGCATGCTGCTGGTG
This sequence comes from Gammaproteobacteria bacterium, assembly GCA_029881795.1. Lineage (GTDB taxonomy): Bacteria > Pseudomonadota > Gammaproteobacteria > SZUA-229 > SZUA-229 > JAUVDT01. Next base: position 44,056 of record JAOULX010000015.1, on the reverse strand, counting down.
AGTGGGTTGGCTATAAGTCAGCACTGGGAGACGGATTGGTTACGCTGGGAGTAAAGGCGATAGAAGATACTTTGATTTATCGCATCCCAGCTAATTTGTTCAGTCAGCTGATGCAAAAATACAGTTTTATCTCAGAGTATTTTTCACAGCAGAAACCGCTGCGTATTCGCAGTGCTACGCAGGATATTCGGCAGGCCGGTGATACTGTACTGGTGACGACACCGGTGCAGGATCTGGTGCATGGCCAGCCGTTACTGGTCAAGGTAACCGACAGTATTCGCGAGGTAGCCAGATCAATGACAAAGGCCGGCTATACCGTGGCATTGGTAATGGATCAGGATGTCCTGGTTGGTATCGTCACAGACCGCGCGTATTGTACCAAGGTAGTAGCGAAAGAATTATCAGTCGAGCGTCCCGTTAGCCAGATCATGACGCCGAATCCGTTGACCATTGATGCCAGACGACCGGGATCACAAGCGCTGTTGATGATGGCGCAATATAATATCCGGCATATCCCGGTGCTGTTGCAGGGCCAGGTTCAGGGTGTTGTTACCGCAACCGATCTGATCCGTCAGCAAAGTCATAATTCCATCTACCTGATCAATGAAATACATCGTGCCGGTGATCTGGCTGAACTGGTGCAGTTGGCAAAGCAGATACCTAATACCTTATTGAGTTTGGTTGAAAACAGTCTGGCAGCTTATGACATTGGCAATTTAATCAGCTCTATCGGTGAAGCGATAGTTCAGCGAATGATAAAGTTTGCTCAGGATGAACTTGGTCAGGCCCCCGTCAGCTTTGCCTGGATTATTGCAGGCTCGATGGCAAGAAATGAACAGACTGCGGTTTCAGATCAGGATAACGGTTTGATATTATCCGACGACTACATCGAAGCCGAGCACGCTAGTTATTTTGAAAAGCTCAGCCATATAGTGTGTGATGGTTTGAATGCGTGTGGTTATGTTTATTGCCCCGGCAATGTCATGGCGACCAATCCAAAATGGCGTCAGCCACAAAAAGTCTGGAAGAGCTATTTCGATAAATGGATTAATCAGCCGGAACCAAAAGCCTTGATGTATGCCAGTATCTTTTTTGATTTGCGCTGTGCCTATGGCGATGATGCTTTATTGCAGGCGGTCAGAGAAGATATGCTGGCTAAAACACAGTCTAATGAACGCTTCCTGATTAATCTGGCCGCAAATGCACTGCAATTTAAACCACCACTGGGTTTGTTCAGAAACTTTGTGATGGAAGATAATGGCCATGAAGAAAAAGCATTGGATTTGAAAAAAAGAGGCGTAGTGCCGATAACAGATCTGGCTCGTGTGTTTGCATTATCTGCCGGATTGTATCAGATCAATACACAGGACAGAATGGAGGCCGCAAGTGAAGCCGGTGTGTTGAGCAAAGAAGGCATGAGTGATTTACGTGACGCGCTTGAGTTTATTGCTACCGTGAGATTGCAGCATCAGTCGCTGCAATCAAAAAGAGCTCAGGAAGTTGATAATTATGTGTCACCTGAAATGTTGTCACCACTGGAAAGAAGGCACCTGAAAGATGCTTTTGATGTGGTGCGGATGATGCAAGATGTTTTAAAGCAGCGTTATTGATGTCGATTTTATATAAACTTTTTCCGCGGGATGTGGTGCGTAAAATTCTCTATAAAAGAGTGAGCGATAGCGCCTTTAAAGAATATCTGAAGGAGAAAGTGCCAGCAAGACGCGATGAGGTTATCAACACGGAATTTATAGCGCTGGATTTTGAAACCACAGGGCTGGATACAGCACTGGATTCGATATTAAGCATAGGTTATACCGTGATAAAAAATAACCGTGTCATTCTAAAAGAAAGCGCTTATCAGATAATCAGACAGGATAATAACCTGCAAAGTTCTAATGTTGCGATTCATCAGATAACCGATACCCAGGCCAGTCAGGGTGTTGATTTAAAACAGGCACTGGACCAGTTACTGCTGAAAATGGCTGGAAAAGTATTGCTGGCACACCATGCCGATATAGAGCTGGGATTTTTAAATATAGCCTGTCAAAAATACTACGGCTATAGCCTGCCAGTGAGAGTAGTTGATACCTTGTTGCTGGAAAAAAAGCGGCTGCAGCGTAGACATGCCGGGTTCAAATCCGCGCAGTTACGCCTGTTTAATATCCGTATGGCTTATGGCTTGCCAAGATATAAAGCCCATAACGCACTCGAAGATGCGGTGGCAACAGCCGAGCTTTTTCTGCTAATGCTGGCCAAATACTGTGGTCAGGGCAAGTGTCGACTGAAACTGTTTTTATAAAATATATTTTTTCACTGTCCATACGTTTTCCAGACATTCTCTATACAAATTTAATTGGTTGCTAACAAATAAGAAAATATTATATCCAGGCTGGTTTGTGCTGATGTATACTCAGCCGGCTCGCTATGGATAAACAGCACCTTGCTTTATATAATAAAAAATAAAGAACAGATGCTGATTGCCTGAGCATTAAAATAACACAGATAAATACAGGGAGAAATTAATGAATAATAATGTTGTTTCGATGCTGGCCTTGTCAGCTTTGTTGCCACTATCTGTCAGCGCTAGTACTCCGACTCATGACAGTAGTCATGCCATGGTGTCAGATCAGGTGATTGAATCACAGCGTAGCAAGCTTGCACAGAATACAGATGGTAAGGGTTTTGGTCCACAATCACCGCGTGATATCGATTCAGTAGCCGGTGATAACCAGCGAGCCTTTAATACCTCACCGGGCTATGCAGAAATGAATTTGTGTAATATCCATTTTCACAAAAATGCTGAACATAAAGGTGGTGAGTTTACCCAATATGCCGGTAACGGCGACGGTCACGGTTTTCAAAGTGGCTATAAGTATTCAGGTCATCTGAGTGCGGCAGAGTTAAAGCCGGTGCATCAGGAAATATGCCCGAGCAAGCATGGCAGTTTATCAGCAGGTGATACGATTGAAGTGCATTATGTGCACTCAACTGCACAGGTTAATCCCGGTCCGACTTTAGGCTCTTGTTTAAGTGATTCCATCAAGAATCCTCAGCTGCGGGTAGAGACTCAGGTATATGTGCTGGTTAATGATAAGTCAGCGCTGGATTTTGCTACGCTGACTCAGCATGGCAAGAAAAACAATCTGCATCAGGCGCTGAATATTCCTACTAATACAGGTGCTGCTATACAATATGCCGGTTCAACAACCGGCCCTGGTTACAATGAAAAAGGCTCACCGTTCCAGGTTGCATGGAGTGTTCGTCCTAATGTTGCCAGAGTTAATATCGAGACGGTAGGTAACTGGTGTAAAGGAAATACCTTCAAAGAAGACCATGCACATGGGGTCAGAAACCTAGTGCTTAATCCTGAGTTGCTTTCAGAAATCAAGTAATTGATTGTATGGGCTGATCGTCAGTGGCTGCTGCAAACTTGAGTTCAGTAGCAGTCACTTTTTAGAGAAAGCCACAGGTATTTCATCACAGAGCCGGCAGCGTACAGAATATGCTGTAGGCTGGCGACGCTGTGTTGATTGCTTGCAAGCTGAATGGGCGAAAATTATTCAGCGATAAAAACGCTATTTATTTTGTCTGCGGGTAAATACCCAGTTATTACCGCTGCTGGCTTTTTTATTAAACTTGTAACCGTCTTCTGCAAAGTTTTTAATGTCTTCCACATCCGTCAGCTGATTTTGAATAATATAACGACTGAGCATGCCGCGTGCTTTTTTAGCATAAATACCAATCATCTTATATTCACCGTTCTTATATTCTTTAAAAGCCGGTGTAATAATATCTGCGTTAATGTTTTTGGTTTTAACGGATTTAAAATATTCATTAGAGGCGAGGTTAATTAAGTGCGTCGACTTGCTGGCTTTTAACTGAGTGTTAATGGCATCGGTAATGATGTTGCCCCAGAATTCATAAAGATTTTTTCCGCGCGGATTATCGAGACGGGTTCCCATCTCAAGCCGGTATGGAAACATCAGGTCAAGAGGTCTCAGTAGTCCGTACAGACCGGACAGCATACGAAAATGTTTCTGCGCAAATTTAATATCCGCTGCTGAAAAGCTGTCTGCATCTAGTCCGCTATACACATCGCCTTTAAAGGCAAACATGGCTTGTTTGGCATTGTCGCTGCTCAGTGGTAATGACCAGCTTTCGTAGCGCTCAAAATTAAGTTCGGCCAGTTTCATGCTCAGGTGCATCAGCTCAGCGATGTCGATAGCAGAAAACTGGCGAAGACGATCAATTAATAGCTGAGAGTCTTCAAGAAATTCAGGCATGGTGCTGGTTGTGGTTTTTGCAGGCGTCTCATAATCGAGCTTTTTTGCAGGTGATACTACGATGAGCATATTGTTATCCGTTTGATCAGGCGTTTAAAGAGTATAGGTGATAATAAGTCCGCGTAAAATAAAAGTCAGCCGCGATCAGTCAAAAAAACGGCTGAATTGGCTGACTTCTTCGCGCCCTGTACGGTAGCTGTTTACCAGTGCCGATTTATCTTCGTAGCCTAATGCCATGCCACAGAGCAGGACGCTGTCGTTATCGTAAGCCAGTTGTTGTTTGACGATCTCAGGATAATCGGCCAGTGCAGCCTGCGGGCAGGTAGCCAGACCATGCTGCTCGGCACTGAGCATCAGTGACTGTAAAAACATACCGTAATCCAGATAAGATCCGGCTTGCATCAGCGGGTCGAGAAAAAACAATAACATCACCGGGGCATCAAAGGCGCGAAAGTTTTTAGCCCATTGATCGGTCTGTTTTTGTTTATCGTCACGTTTGATATCAAGCGTACTGTACATTTGCAGGCCGCACTCACGGCGTCGGTCTTTATAAGGCGACTGCCACTCTAACGGGTAATACTGATAATCCGGATTGGCTTTCTTGCCATCACGAAATGCGGCTTCAAGCAGGGTTTGTAAATCCTGCTTCTGCTTGCCACTGACAACCGCTACTTGCCAGGGCTGGGTGTTAGTTCCCGAGGGTGCATGTGAGGCTTCAGTTAACAGCGTTTCGATGAGCGAGCGGTCGACCGCTTTGTCAAGAAAGGCCCGTGTTGATTTTCTTTGCAGCAACGCTTCTGTAACATTCATGGTGTATTCCTGAGGTGATTATTGATCGAGTAATTCTATCCAGTGTTTTACCACTGTTTGTGTGCCGCTGCTGAGGTGATGCAGGCAGCCAATGTTGGCGGTGGCAATAATGTCTGCCGGATATTCCTGCAGCGCATTAAGCTTGTTGGTTTTTAATTGCTGACTGATCTCAGCTTGCAAAATTGAATAGGTGCCTGCCGAGCCACAGCACAGGTGTGCATCGCGTATTGTATTTAACTGATAACCGGCCTGTTGCAGAATACTTTCAACCAGGCCATTGAGCTTTTGCGCGTGCTGTAAGGTGCAGGGTGAGTGAAAAGCAACCGTCTGATCGGCTGTAATCTGCAGGCGGCTCAGGTCTTCGGCCGCAATAATTTCCGAGATGTCTTTGCAGTGTAAACTGATGGCGCTGGCTTTGGCTGCATAGTCACTGTCGTGGCGCAGTAAATAGCCATAGTCTTTGATCATCGCACCACAGCCGCTGGCTGTGATCACAATGGCTTCAACCTCGGAAGATTCAATCAGGGGATACCATTGATCGATATTTTGTTTGATCAATAACTGTGCCTTGGCTTCGTCGTCGAGGTGCTGATTAACGGCGCCGCAACAACGGGCCAGCGGCTTATTGATCAGCTCTATGCCGAGTTTATTCAGCACTCGCGATGTTGCGGCATTAATCGACGGGCTTAACGCAGGCTGCACGCAGCCATTGAGTAGCAGCATTTTTCGTGATTGTGGCTCGTGACACCATTGTGTGTTACCCGTTATATCAGGGATTGCCTGTTTCAGTTTTTTCGGCAATACGTTTTTAAAAAAACGGCCGGCGCGGAGTGCGGTAGAGAAACGGGCAGGGTATGGCAATAGCATGCGCAGCAGATAACGCTTGATGCGTTCTGTTAGCGGGCGTTTAACTTTTTTTGCTGTCAGTGAACGGCCGATTTCGAGTAAATGCGAATACTCAACGCCCGACGGGCAGGTAGTTTCACAGGAACGACAAAGCAGGCAACGGTCAAGGTGCTGTTGTGTGCTTTGTGTGACCGGGTTACCTTCCAGTAATTGTTTGATCAGATAAATTCGGCCACGCGGTGAGTCAAGTTCATCACCCAGTAACTGATAGGTCGGGCAGGTTGCGGTACAAAAACCGCAGTGTACGCAGCTGCGTAAGATTTGTTCGGCCCGCTGTGCTGCCACTGAGCTATTGTATTCAGGGCTGATTCTGGTTTGCATAGGTTAAAACTCTTTGTACAGGCGGCCGGGGTTTAAAATAGCAGCCGGATCAAAAGCCTGTTTTAACCGCTGCTGTAATAATTTGTTGCTGCTGTCCAGTGGCTGAAAATATTCAGCCGATGGCTTGAAGTTTTTATAAGCGGTAACATGACCGCCGATGGGCTTTATCTCATCGCGCAGACTGTCGATGTCCTGCTCTGTTTTCAGCCAGCGTAAAGCGCCGCCCCATTCGATTAATTGTTCACCGGCAAGATCGAGCTGACTGCATGCCGGTACAGAGAGGCGGGCAACAGGCGTGCTGCTATCAAAGAACTGATGAGTCTGCTCGCGAATCGACTGCCAGAAACCTTTATCGTCCTCAATGACACGGCCACCGGTTTGTTTGCAGATAAACTGACTGGCGGCGACGGTATTTTGCTGGCTACTGTTAAGCCGTATAGTCAAATGGTGATCGAGATAACAGCTGGCTGTGATCGGCAGATTTTTAGCGGCTAACTGGTTAATGATCAGGATGGCATCGTTGGCGACTTGCGGAATTTTAACGGTGATCTGGGACTGCGGTTTGGGCAGCACTTTTAACGATATCTCCAATAATACACCCAGCGTGCCGTAAGCTCCCGCCATTAAGCGTGAGGCATCATAGCCGGCAACATTTTTCATGACCTGACCACCAAACTGTAATAACTCGCCCTTGCCGTTAATCAGGCGGCAGCCGAGTACAAAATCACGCGCTGCACCAAGATAAGCGCGAGCCGGGCCGGACAGATTGCAGGCGATGCTGCCGCCGATAGTTGCCTGCTCTGAAAAAGCCGGTGGCTCAAAGGCCAGTTGCTGGTTATTGGCGGCCAGCGCTTGCTGAATCTCACTCAATGGGGTGCCACTGCGTGCGGTGATAACCAGTTCGCTGGCATCATAACTGATGATGCCGCTGTGCTGGGCAGTAGAGATTAACTCGCCGTTTGAAGCATTGCCGATAAAGGCTTTGCTATTACCGCCTTCGATACGGCAGGCGCTATTATCACGGCAGGCCGCAAGAATTTGTTGTTGCAGATGTTTTGTATGATCGGTCATGGGTTTTAGAAGCGGGGTAAATCAGGGTGCGGCAGTTTACCATTGTGAACATGCATGGCACCCAGTTCAGCGCAGCGATGTAAAGTGGGTACGGCTTTGCCCGGGTTGAGTAAGGTGTCTGGGTCGAAGGCATGTTTAATGGCGTGAAACTGAGCCAGCTCAGCAGGCTGGAACTGCACACACATCTGATCAATTTTTTCCATGCCGACACCATGCTCACCGGTAATGGTGCCACCGGCAGCAACACAGGCTTCGAGTATTTTAGCGCCAAACTCTTCGGTGCGTTCAAGCTCGCCTTCGATGTTGGCATCGTAAAGAATTAACGGGTGCATATTACCGTCGCCAGCATGGAAAACATTGGCTACCGGCAGCTGATAGTCGGCTGATAAATCGGCGATACGTTTCAGGATATTGGCCAGTTCGCGGCGCGGGATGGTGCCGTCCATGCAATAATAATCCGGTGCCATTCTGCCCACTGCAGGAAAAGCAGATTTACGGCCCTGCCAGAATTTCTCTCTTTCCGCTTCGTCTTTGGCAAGCTGTATATCGCTGGCGCCGCTGCTGCGAAGCAGGCTGATGGTATGAGGTATTTGCTCATCAACTTCAAGCCGGCTGCCGTCCAGCTCACACAATAAGATCGCTTCGGCATCCAGCGGGTAATCGGCGTGAATAAAGTCTTCGGCCGCTTTAATTGCCAGCTTATCCATCATTTCGAGGCCGGCAGGAATGATGCCAGCAGATATAATATTGGCAACGGCATTACCGGCATTATAGACATCATCAAATGACGCCATGATCACCTTGGCTTGTTCAGGAATTGGCAGCAATTTGACGGTTACTTCTACAATAATGCCGAGCATGCCTTCGGAGCCGGTCATCAAGGCCAGTAAATCATAACCCGGGCTGTCGAGTGCTTCGCTGCCAACCGTCAGCCGTTCGCCATCGACGGTGATAATCTCCAGTTTTAAAATATTATGTACCGTCAGGCCGTATTTCAAACAGTGAACACCGCCGGAATTTTCCGCCACATTACCGCCAATGGTGCAGGCAATTTGTGAGGACGGGTCAGGTGCGTAATAGAGTCCATGCGGTTTGCAGGCATCGGATATAGCCAGATTACGAACACCTGGCTGAACCCGGGCGGTACGCGCCAGCGGGTCAATTTGCAGAATTTGTTTAAATTTAGCTAGGCTCAGTAAAACGCCATCAGCAAGCGGTAAAGCGCCACCTGACAATCCGGTGCCGGCACCTCGGGCAATCACCGCTACCTTGTGCTGATGGCAGAGCCGCATAATTTGCTGAACCTGATCAATACTGTCAGGTAAAACAACCAGTAAAGGAGTCTGGCGGTAGGCCGAGAGGCCATCGCATTCATAGGGGTGCAGGTCTTCCGCTTTTGAAAGGATGGACTCGGCAGGTAGTATGTCCATTAAAGCCGGTAGTAATGTCTGTTTAATAACGTCCGTCTTCAAGGTTTTTCTCGGTATTTACTGGTGATTATTGCAGACTGGCTCAGCCAGACAGGGAATTCAACTATTAACATGCAGGGTTATTCTGAGTAGTTTACATAACCCAAAAGCCGGCTTAGTGCCGCACTGGTTTAGCAGAGCGGCATAGTTTAATCCCGTCGGATGGTTTGTCTCAGACTATCAAAGCGGCTGTGATTGGGTTTTGCTTGGATATAGTGCGGAACGATGTCTTCAATCGAGGTCTTTTGGGGCGCAGATTGGTTACAGACACTGTCTACCAGTAAAGAGCGAAAATTATCCACCGAGAAACGTGCCTCTTCAAAGCCGGGGATCAGCCAGTTCATCGTTGGTGTGACAATCGGAATGCTGTTGGCAAAGTCAGACATATGTGCCATAGCCAGTGACAGCCGATCGGGCAGTGCGATGAATTTACGTTTGACGCCTGACAGTGCGGCCGTGTATTGCATCAGCTCCATCATGCTGTAGCTATGCGGGCCACAGAGGTCAACACGTAGCCCGTTACTGTCAGATTTAAATAAATGTTCGATCATTGAGTCAGCCACATCACCGACATAGACCGGCGCAAAGCGGGCCTGTGCGCGGGGAACCGGACAGATCAGTGGAGTGACTTTGATTAATCTGCTGAAACGATTGAAAAAGTTGTCACCGGGGCCAAAAATAATGGATGGGCGGAAGGTGGTAATTTGTATGCCTTTGTCACTGAAAATATGCAGGTGATTTTCGCCTTCACTTTTAGAGCGTAAATAGTGGCTGGGTGAGGTACCGGCATCGGCATTCAAAACGCTCATTTGCAATAAACGTTTGACTTTGTTTTTCTGGCAGGCCTGAACCAGCAGTTTGGGTAATTCGATATGGGCTTTTCTAAAGCCTGCGCCATCCAGTGAGTTATCATTCAGAATGCCGACCAGATTGATCACCGCATCCACATCATGCAGGTAATAGGACAGACGATTAAAATCATTAATATCGGCTTCAACGATTTCAACATTTGGCAGTACCAGCAGTTTACGATGGCGTTCAGGGTGACGGCTGATAATGCGAGTGTGGATGCCTATACGGGCTAATTTACTAACAAGAGTGCTACCGACAAAACCAGCACCACCCAAAATACAGACTTTGCTAATGTTCATTTAAGGCCTATTTCAATCTTTATTATTTCAAAATCAGCTGACTACGATGTTGTTAATCCGCTTAGATAATGATGCTTTTTTATTATTAATCATCAATAATGACGTTTTAGAAGACAATTGACAAGGTTATGGGGATAAAAAGGCTGTTTTTATGCCTTAAAACGTTATTTTGCGAGGATCAAAAGAAAAAATTGAGCTGCCGATTGTTTCTAAAAATACAGCCGGCCCAAAGACAGCTAGCTAGGTTACTGCTCGGTTATGATAAAAGCGGAATTTAAAGCAGTGGTCTTAAGCCGGGTGATTTTCAGTTATCTGGCCGTTGTGGTGATCTGGTCGACTACACCGCTGGCGATAAAATGGAGTTCAGAACAGGCAGGTTTTGTATTTGCCGTACTCAGCCGGATGCTGATCGGAACCGTACTGGCGTTACTGACACTGGCAGTGCTTAATAAAAACCTCGATCTTAGTCGTCAGGCAGTTAAAGTTTATCTGGCTGCAGCCGTGTCGATTTACGCGTCGATGCAACTGGTTTACTGGGGGGCTCTTTATATTCCTTCGGGTCTGATTGCGGTGTTGTTTGGGCTGGCGCCACTGATAACCAGTTTGCTGGCAGAAAAATTCCTCGATGAAACAAAACACCGGCATTATCAATGGCTGGCGATGCTACTGAGTATTGTTGGTCTGATGGTGATATTTTATCAAGCTGTTTTTTCCGCTTTGCTGAGTATAAAGGGAGTCATCATTATTCTGCTGGCGGTGATGTTGCACAGTGCCAGTGCGGTTATGGTTAAGGCGATCAATCCCGGACTGTCCGCCGTCACCGTAACAGCCGGCGCTTTACTGGTGGCGCTACCGTTATTTACGATCACCTGGTTGGCGAATGGTGCAACAGTACCGGAACAGATCAGCCTTAAAGCAATGCTGTCGATTGTTTATCTGGCGGCGATGGGTTCGGTTGTGGGGTTTATGTTGTATTATTTTTTATTGCAAAACTTAAGCACTTCTGCGGTTGCGTTGATAACACTGATTACACCGGTGACCGCATTAATGCTGGGTTTACTTTTTAATCACGAGACGATCACGATACCTATGGCCTGTGGTACTTTTTTTGTACTGATGGGACTGGTGATATATCAATGGGGAGATAAGTTATTAAGTCAATGGGTTCGGTGACAGCAATAAAACACAGGCTGCTGTGTGCTGTATTTGTCATCTTGATGATGTTTTGCGGACAGTTACTGGCCTCGATTGTTACACAGATTGAATTTGTGGGTAATGAAAAAACGCGTGACTATATTCTAAAGCAGGAAATGCAAACCAAAATCGGTAATGAGCTTGATATGGCGTTGCTGAAAGATGATCTGCAAGCCATTATGAATCTGGGTATATTTCGTGATGTGGATTATTACCTGTATGCGGCAGATGATAATGTGCAGGGACACGTTAAGTTGATCGTTGTAGTCAGGGAAAAGTATTACATGGTGGTCATCCCTGAAATACGTTTTGACGAGGCAGATAAAGCATTCAGGCTGGGGATACTGGGTTACTGGGATAATATATTTGGCAGCAATCAGCGTCTGCATTTAAAAACCCGAGAGTTTGGCGGTATTCTTGGGGTGGATGATATCCGCCATGAGCTGACGTATGAGATCCCGCGGCTCTACGGTTCAGCTTTTAATTTTACCGTGTTTGGACACCTGCGCGAAGCCGCAATCGTCGAAGCCAATGTAGATGCGCAGGCCAGAAAAGAAAAAAAATATGGTTTTGATGTGTTGCGCTGGCGACACCTGAAAAATCGCAGTAGTGGCTGGTATATGGGGGCCGGTCTGTATCACGAAGAGCGAAATAATGAAGCGCTGGTGGCTGGTGATGTGTCAGAGCCGGATTATCAGGGCAAGTTTTGGGGCCTGCGAGTTGGCTATAAAAAAGTTGATGAATATCTTTTTAATCGTCGCGGAAAAGATTTTGGTTATACGATCGATACAACCCGCTTATTGTTTGATGCAGAGCAGAACCATACTAAGCATTTGTTATTTTATAAGGGCTATTACCGGCTTAAATCGTCGCCATTGAATAACCTGAATGCACGTGTTGAGCTGGGAGTCAGTGAAGGAGAGTATCTGGGGGATACTGAGTTTTATCTGGGGGGCAGTGAGCTTCGTGGTTATATAAAGAATTACTATTCCGGCAATGTACGCGTGCTGATGAACCTGGAATATTTAAAGCCGTTTACTAATAATCCGTCATATCGTTACGGTATGCTATTTGATCTGGGGAATACTTACGACAGTTTCGATGAGATTGAACTGGCGCATTTACACCCGGCGATAGGTGTCGCATTTCGTTGGAAGCTGGCGGCATTTGTTAATGTAAACCTGCGGATGGATATTGGTTATGCTATCGATACCGGCGATTCAAATGTTTTAATAAACTCGCGTCATCTGTTCTAGCGACCCGGCTGCCTTCGATCTAAACCAAAACACAGTATGGCTTGATCTGGAGCAAGATGTCTGCTGAGCGCTGTGAAATAATCAGCAGCGGTTGTTTGAAAATTAAAAAATAAGAATAATAAGGCTATGAAAAACACCATAATTAATGAGCTGATCGGATTGATTTATGATGCCGCCATTGAACCAGCAAAATGGACTGACTTATTGAATGCGTTCGCTGAGTATGTTGATCATGTTGATAATCAAACAGAGGTCACGGGTCACCATATCTTGTCGGTGATCCCGGATATGGCTGATACGGGGAATAAAAAACCGGCCGCTAGCATCTCAGAAACACTTAAATCAATCACGGCTTTCAACACTAACGACCCCGAACAGCAGAGTCCTTCTGAACTGGGTGAGGTTAATGACGTGCTGATTGAGCACTTTGCCCGTGCTTTAAAGATAGCCAAGCGACTGATTGATATTGATGAGCAACATGAAGTGGTGTTTTCGGTGCTCGATCGGCTGCCGATTGCACTGGTGCTGGTTGATAAAAACAGCAGGCTGATAGAGAGCAATGCGTTAGCGGATGAATTACTGAAACAAGGTGAAGGGTTGTCGCAGCAATCGGGTTGCCTGAGGGCAAGCTCATACAATCAGGAAAAGCTTTTGAAAGCGGTGCGGCAGATGGCAAAACATGACCCTGCTACATCACGAGGTCAGGCTCTGGTGATGAATCATGAAGAGACGCAGAACAGTCTGATGCTGTTTCTGGCGCCGGTTAAAAATCACGGCAACGAAGGTAAGGCGTCGGTTGCAATATTTATCGCACATAGAAAATCGCAGCCGCTGTCTTTACCCGGAGAATTGTCGGAGTTGTATGGATTAACCGAAAAAGAATTAGCGGTCACTTCTCAGCTGGTACGGGGATTAAGCGTTAAAGAGATCTCTGAGGAAGCGTCGGTGTCGCAGCATACCGTACGTTCACATGTCAAATCGGTGATGAAAAAAACCCAGACCTCACGCCAGGCCGAACTGGTAAGTCTGGTGTATAACGGTATGGGTAGCTTCATTAACTCTGTTCCTGTGCAGCAACCGGGAAGCAGGAAAAACCTGTTAACTAAAGCCAGAGCCTGGAACAAAGAATATCAGGTGCTGATGCTAAAAGATGGCAGAAACCTGGCTTATCAGCAATACGGCGTTGCGAATGGTGAAGTGCTGATACATTGCCACAGTGTGCTGGGCTCACGTCATGAGCTGGCATTGGATGCGGATGAAATCTGTCGGCAGAAAAATGTGCGCCTGATTGTTGCAGACAGACCGGGCTTTGGCGCCTCTGATCCTGATCCTGATATGAGTTTTATTAACTGGGCGAGAGATCTGTTGCAACTAGCGGATGAATTGAAGCTGGAGCAGTTTTTGCTGAGCGGATATGCCATGGGCGGGCAGTATGCTCTGGCTTGTGCGCATGAATTCCCTGAACGCATCAAACGCATCGCCTTGATCAGTTGCGGTATGCCGGCGGTCTCGTCTGAAGACTTTAAACCTATGATACCGCTATACAAAATGAATATACGGCTGGCAAAACATCTGCCGAAAATATACAAGCTGTTATCTAATGTACTGGTAAAAGGAATTATCGAAGACCCTGCCACTTTTTTTTCACAATTAAGCAAGAAACTGGGCGAAGCGGATCAGCAAGTAATGGCATCGGAGCAGTTTAAAAAGGAAATGTTCAGCTCATTACTGGAAGGTTTTTGTCAGGGCGGGAAGGCGACTGCGATGGAAATAATACAGCTGATGCATGACTGGCAGTTTAAACCAGCGGAGATAAAGGTACCGATAGATATCTGGCATGGGGGCAAGGACTGTCATGTTCCACTGGTGCTGTCGCAGAGACTGGATAATGAGTTAAAGGACAGCCGTTATAATCTTCTTGAAGAACAGGGACATTTTCTGTTTTATACGCAATGGTCAGCGATACTCGATAAGTTGACGAAATAGCGCTTTGGTGGTTTATTTTACTTACGCTACAAGGTGAAATGCAGATGGCTTTGATAAATTGAGTGCTTGTTTATCGAATATGTTGCCATTTAGATTTAATTTCACCTAAATGGGTGATGTTTTATCGCTGGTTTTTTTATAGGCTTAGCAGCTGGTCAAGAACTCTTGCTTATTTTGAAATGGATATTGTTTGGCGCAGGGACGTGTCATTTTTTCTTGTCTATAATGCAGGCGCTGGCTGTTATTAGGATAATGGGACGCAGTTCCGCCGTGGTCCTTAGCTTATCTTTTTTGCTCTGAAATAATCATTGTTGTTATAGAAATCATCATCCTGCGCATCTTGCCACCAGTGGGGCGTGCCCAGTAGTGGATACGGTTGTAAGTCTTTACTTGAGGCAATAGTTTTTTCTTGCCATAACCCGGCGATTTGTTCATCTAGCTGCTGCAGTTGCGACAACTGGCTTTGTTCAAAGAACGCTGTGGGTTGGTGAATCAGAATGGAGTGCGTGGTCATGCCCAGGTATGGTGTCAGAGCTTTTTCATGCATTGCGTGGCCGACAACATAAACACGAATTTGACGCGGAGTGTCTTTGTCAGTGAATGCCTTTCTGTGTTTTACGAACAGTTCTTTCCACTGGTGCTGACGAATCAGTTGCAGCAGGTTTTCATCATCAGAAACAATAATGGCTCCGCATTCATCAAACAGTGTGATGGCATTTTCCAGTGCGGAGCGATTACTACCGGCCTCGCGGGTTTGTGAATGCTCGAAGTGCAGGGCATTGAGTGCAGATTTCATTTTTGGAAATTGTAACCAGCACATGGCGTTAAAAAAGTCGTGCCAGTTTTCAAGTCGTGTTTGTAATTCACCTTTTAAAAAAATGCGTGACTCGTAAAGCTCATCAAACTTTTCCGGCGCTTCGCCCTGTGCTACCGGCTGAATGCGCTTGCCGTTACGGGATAGAATTTTGTCTTGGCCAAACTCGTCTGCAAACTGTTCCAGTGTTGGCCAGTGTTTTAATTGAGTAAAAGGTATCGCGACATCTCTAATGGAATCAAAGATGAGGGATAGATTTAAAAAATCAGGGTTCCATGTGTCTATTGTGATTCTTGCCATAACTGCATAGTCGTAAGTGTGTAGCCAGCGGTTGTATATGTCGTTTTACAGGTTAATATGTTTACTTAGCTGTGCCGGAAGCTTGTTAATACTGTTTTTTAGTTGTTGCTGGAATTTCTCTGGCATTATTTTTGTTGCCTTTACTGCGCTGGTAATATCTCCGGCACGGTTTTCAAGCAGAAAGCTCAATAATTGTGTGGCCTGGTTCATATCCTTGTTTGCTTTCAGGTGCATAGCGGCAGGCCTTCGTTCTGCGGTAACCAGTTTATGCAGTGCATACCTTGCGGGAGCTGGCACATTAACAAGTATGCCTGCACGAGCAACAATAACGGCAGGCTGAGTGTCTTCAAGCAGGTAATCAAGAAATCGCACGGGTTCGGCAAAGGTGTTTAATGATGAAATATGCACCGGTCTGGTATCTGTTTTACCTGTCATTGGTGTGAGAAGGTCGACACTTAATTGTTTGCCTTGTATTTTGAAACTTGTTGATGGCGCTTTGCGGTTCAGGGCTGGGACTTCAATAAACCCCATGTTGGTATCTAAGTGTGCCGTATTCGGTGTTCAGTTTGCAGTGAGTGTCAAAAACTTAGAATGAGTTGATTATGCTTTTGCAAACCGCAAACCGCAAACCGCAAACCGCAAACCGCAAACAGGGTCTAGCCCCCCGTCATTGACATAAAGCGAACCAGTTTTTCAGGTTTTTCATTGAACTCGTGTTTTTCTGGTTTGAGGTTAATGGCATCAATAATGGCCTGTTTTAGTTCGTCGTCGCTGCAGTTGGCTCGCAGTATTGGTCGCAGTGCGATATGGTGCTCCTGGCCGAGGCAGGTATATATGGTGCCATCAACCGATAAGCGCACCCGATTGCAGGTATCACAAAAGTGCTGGGAAATTGGGGTGATGAAGCCGATGTTAATATCGGTATCAGCGACGTTCATATATCGCGCCGGACCACCACCGGGCATGACGCCCGGAATCAGGTCAAATTTCTCTGCCAGCCGTTGTTTGATGATTTTCAGATCGATATAGTGATCCTGAGCATTGCGGCCGGTATCACCCATTGGCATGGTTTCAATAAAGCGCAAGGTAAATCCGTGTTCGATGCAGAAGCTGAGTATCTCTTCAGCGTCCATATCGTTTTCGCCTTTCATTACCACCATATTGATTTTAATGGGTTTGAAGCCGGCTGCTTTGGCGGCCATTAAGCCATCAATGACTTTGGAGAGTTTGCCACCGGTCAGGCGTTTAAATTTGTCGGCATCTAATGTGTCGAGGCTGACATTGAGTCGCTGGATACCGCTGGCTTTTAAGTCGTCAGCATATTTGCTCATGCGGGTTGCGTTGGTGCTGAGTGAGAGGTCTTCCAGGCCGGGTAATGCGGCGAGATTGTGTGCCAGTTCGGCAATACCTTTTCGTATCAGGGGTTCACCGCCTGTCAGGCGTATTCGTTTGGTGCCGAGTTCGGTAAAGGCTTTAACGACGCGCTCAATTTCAGTATTAGTCAGGGAGTTTTCAGCGTCTTCATAGTCATTGAAGCCTTTGGGCATACAGTAAGTACAGCGCAGGTCGCAGCGATCGGTGACGGAGAGCCTCAGGTATTCGATGGTGCGTCCAAATTTATCAGTGAGCTGATTCATAGTGATCCTGATGCGAGCATCGATCTGAGTGATTGCAAAGAGTATAGACTTATTGATTGTTTGCAGATTGATTTATTTCAATTTTATCGCAATTTAATAGAATGCGCATATTCTAATGCACTAAAATTAATAAATTCTTATATAGATAAATACTACTTATCGCTTGATTAAAAATTCTATCTTGCGAGTTGCTGATGATATAGGCAAACTGCAGCGCTGAATTTTTTAGTCTGGGTTTTTACGCTCGTCTGAAATAATTGATTTTTATTAGAATTTAACTGGTAGAGGCGGGCTCTAGAGCGGGCTTTTTGTATAGTTTGACTATACTCAATACTCTCTTTATTGCAGCTACCAGTTCTGGCTGGCTTGTCGAGAACGGCGAGGTGGCCGGTTCGCCCCCCTAAATTAAGACCCAATAGGTATTGATATTATATGAATACGACAACTGCAAATGCTGGTGATGGTCGCACAGAGGTTAAAAATACAACCTGTTATATGTGTGCCTGTCGTTGTGGTATCCGCGTTACGTTGCGAGATAACGAAGTTCGTTATATCCAGGGTAATCCGGATCATCCATTAAACAAAGGTGTAATCTGTGCGAAAGGTGCTTCGGGCATCATGAAGCAGTATTCACCGGCTCGTCTGACCAAGCCTCTGATGCGTCGCGAAGGCGCGGAACGTGGTACCGGCGACTTTGAAGAAATCAGCTGGGATCGCGCTTTCGAGGTAATGGAAGAACGCCTGCGTCACTTGCGCGGCACAGATCCGAAGAAATTTGCATTGTTCACGGGGCGTGACCAGATGCAGGCTCTTACCGGTATGTTTGCCAAGCAGTTCGGAACACCTAACTACGCGGCACACGGTGGTTTCTGTTCGGTGAACATGGCAACCGGCATGATCTACACCATCGGTGGTTCTTTCTGGGAGTTCGGTGGTCCTGATCTTGAGCGTTCACGCTTGTTCATTATGTTGGGTACGGCGGAAGATCATCACTCCAACCCGATGAAAATTGCGCTGTCTAAATTCAAACGTAACGGTGGCCGCTTTATCTCTGTTAACCCTGTGCGTACTGGCTATTCCGCGATTGCCGATGAATGGGTTCCGATCAAGCCGGGTACCGATGGTGCGTTATTATTAGCCATCACTAACGAGCTGATTACACAGGGTCTGTATGACCGCGAGTTCCTGGTGCAGTACACCAATGCCGCTGAGCTGGTTAATCAGGACGAGAGCAGTGATGACTTTGGTATGTTTGTGCGTAACAAAGATGTTGAAGTGGGTGAAAAAGGTTGTTTCGATCCAGAGAATAAACTGTGGTGGGATCGTAATAAGAATGAGCCGGTTATCACTCATACTAAAGGCGCCGATCCATTCCTGTTTGGTGCTTACACGTTGGAAAATGGCACTAAGGTTAAATCTTCACTGCAATTGTTAAAAGAGCGTGTTGAAGAGTATACACCTGAGTGGGCTTCATCTATTACTGGTATTCCTGCTGAAACCATCAAACGTCTTGCTCATGAAATGGGTATTGTGGCGCGTGATGAAAAAATCGAACTGCCAATTGCCTGGACGGATGTCTGGGGTAATGACCATGACACGGTAACCGGTAACCCAGTTTCTTTCCATGCAATGCGTGGTCTGGCGGCACACTCAAATGGTTTCCAAACTATCCGTGCCTTATCTATCCTGATGACATTATTAGGTACGATTGATCGTCCGGGTGGTTTCCGTCATAAAGCGCCGTTCCCGCGTCCAATTCCACCTTGCGCGAAAAACCCGAAAGGTCCGGAAGATGTTCAGCCAAACACACCATTAAATGGTATGCCATTAGGCTGGCCTGCAAATCCTGATGATTTGTTTGTTGATGAAAATGCTAATCCGGTTCGTATCGATAAAGCCTTCTCTTGGGAATTTCCGTTATCAGCACACGGCTTAATGCACAATGCGATCACCAATGCATGGCGCGGCGACCCGTACAAAATTGATACCTTATTAATCTTCATGGCGAACATGGCTTGGAACTCAAGCATGAACACTTCTGAAGTGCGTAAGATGCTGAACGACAAAGATGAGAATGGTGAATTCAAGATTCCATTCTTAATCGTTGCCGATGCATTCCAGTCAGAAACGGTTGCGTTTGCTGATCTGGTATTACCGGATACAACTTATTTAGAGCGTCACGATGTAATGTCGATGCTGGATCGTCCAATTTCAGAATTTGAAGGTCCGGTTGATTCGGTTCGTATACCGGTTGTGCCACCAAAAGGTGACTGCAAGCCGTTCCAGGAAGTGATTATTGAGCTGGGTTCACGTTTAGGTTTACCGGCGTTCACTAACAAAGACGGGTCACGTAAATTCCGTGACTACCCTGACTTCATTGTGAATTTTGAAACAGAGCCGGGTTCCGGTATCGGTTTCTTATCTGGCTGGCGTGGTAAAGGCGGCGAGAAATTTATGAAGGGTGAGCCGAATCCTAATCAGTGGGAAATGTATGAGAAGAATGACTGCGTTTATCATCATCACCTGCCGAAGTCTTACCAGTACATGCGTAACTGGAATAAAGGTTATTTAACCTGGGCACAGGATCACCGTTTAACGCGTTTTGCAGAGCCAATAAATATTCATATTTATTCAGAAGTACTGCAAGGTTTCCGCTTAGCGGCAGAAGGCAAGCGTGCTGGTAAACAACCACCAGAGCATTTGAAAGAACGCGTCAGAGAACACTTTGATCCGTTACCATTCTACAGCGAGACCTTAGAGTCGCAGTTAACGGATAAACATAAATATCCGTTAAACGCATTGACTCAGCGTCCAATGGCGATGTACCACTCGTGGGATTCGCAGAATGCCTGGTTACGTCAGATTCATTCGCATAACTACATGCACATTCATCCTTCAACGGCGCAAGCGCAGGGGATTGAAGACGGTGGCTGGATGTGGGCTGAATCAATGCACGGCAAAGTGCGTTGTATGGCACGTTACTCGGAAGCGGTAGAGCCGGGTACGATCTGGACCTGGAATGCAGTGGGTAAGGCCAGCGGTGCATGGAATCTGGATAAGACAGCCAATGAATCCAATAAAGGTTTCTTGCTGAATCACCTGATCTCAGAAGAACTGCCAAAAAATGAGTGTGGCGAGCATATATCAAACTCTGATCCGATTACCGGTCAGGCAGGTTGGTACGATGTGCGTGTACGTGTTTATAAAGCTGAAGATGACGAAGAAAAAGTAACCTTCCCGACTTTCGACACCATGCCGGTATTCCCGGGCATGGAACAGCGTCGTTCATGGTTAGGTTATTTTGCCGGCAAATTCACAAAAAAAGGAGCTAAGTAATAATGACTCAGTTAGCCCTTGTTATTGACTTAAATGTTTGTGTCGGTTGTCACGCCTGTGTTACGTCTTGTAAAGAGTGGAACACTTCAGGCCCGGCCGGTGCGATGTCAGATGACAATCCATACAGCAAAGACCCGACCGGTACTTTCTTTAACCGTGTACAGACTTATGAAATTGGTGAGTTCCCTAAAACGGAAACACTGCATTTTCCTAAATCTTGTCTGCATTGTGAAGATGCACCTTGCGTTCCGGTTTGCCCAACAGGTGCCAGCTTCAAACGTGAAGAAGACGGTATCGTACTGGTAAATTACGACAAATGTATCGGTTGTAAGTATTGTTCATGGGCTTGCCCATACGGTGCGCGTGAATTCGACGAACATCAGAAAGTCATGAAAAAATGTACTTTATGTGTTGATCGTATTTACGATGAATCGTTACCAGAGAATGAGCGTAAACCAGCCTGTGTTATGTCATGCCCAACCAGCGCACGTCTGTTTGGTGATGTACATGATTCAGAATCAGAAGTGTCGATTGCGATTCGCGAAAACGCGGGTTACCAGTTGATGCCAGAGTGGGGTACGAATCCATCGAACCATTATTTGCCACGTCGCAAGACCAAGCTGCATTATCATGAAGATGAATTGCAGCGTGCAGATAATCCACTCAACAAAGAACATTCTGTTGAGCCGGTTGATGCGCCGACGCTGGACGACTCTACTTCCTGGTAGTCGAAACGGATCTTTTGCGCGCTGGGGGTGTTGCGGCACAGTTTTTAAATGCTCACGTACTAACTTGTACGCTCCGCTTTAAAAACTGCACCGCGCCTACCCAGCACACAAAATCTCTCGTTTCTTGAGAGTTGATCCTTCGGTCTGGAAAGTTGATGAACAGTTTTAAGTTTTAGCTTTTGATTGACTTCCCTCTCCTTGGGGAGATGGCTAGGGTGAGAGGAAGAGGTTGAAAAATTTCTCCCCTCATTTTAAATCTCATAATAATGAGAATGAAAAAGCTAAAAAATACAGGTCAGGTTTAAATCTGACATAATTTTTAATCTCAGGAGTAATGCTATGCATCCTGCGTTTTCGGTAGTATTTTTAACGACTTTGATCGGTACTGGTCAGGGTTTATTTTTGGCATTGTTTTCAGCTCAGGCTTACACTGAACTGAACTTATTGCCTTCAATGTCAGACACTAATTTCTTCGGTATAGGTAGTGTGTTGGCGTTAATCTTTTTAGTTGCTGGGCTGATCGCTTCAGTCTTTCACTTAGGTCACCCTGAGCGTGCATGGCGTGCGGCAAGCATGTGGCGTACTTCATGGTTATCACGTGAAGTTATCGCGCTGCCATTTATGATGCTGATGATTTTTATTTACGGTGTTATTCATTTATTTGGATTAGATGGCATTATCTACAGTGACTCTGTGGGTAACCACTTCAGCTACAGTCTGATTGTTTCAGGCAGTCTGGCGATGATTGCATCGTTCGTTCTGTTTATCTGTACTGGCATGATCTACGCCTGTATCAAGTTTCTGCAGGAATGGGCGACGCCATTAACGGTGATTAACTATGCACTGTTTGGTACGGCTTCAGGTTTCACCATGGCTGCGGCGTTCAGTACTTTTTACAATGCACCGGAAATGACCAAATTCTTTAGTCTGTGGGCAGTTGTACTGACAGTTGTGGTTTTGTTTACACGTGCGGCAACCTTATATCGTAACTCACGTATTAAATATAAATCTTCTATGAAGTCTGCACTGGGTGTGCGTCATAACAAGATTCAGCAAAAAGCAATGGGTATGCAGGGTGGTTCGTATAACACGCGTGAGTATTTTCATGGCAAGACAGCGAAGTTCTTAAAATCGATTAAATATATTTTCATGCTGCTGGTTTTCCCAGTTCCTGTGATTTTATTGCTAGCAGGTTTTGGTTCAGCTGACTCATTTTTACTGGTAGTTGCATTTGTTGTGCAGTTTGTTGGTCTGATTTTTGAGCGCTGGTTCTTCTTTGCGCAGGCAAATCATCCACAAAACCTGTACTACCAGACTGTGTAACAGCTCACGAATTAAAGATATTGACTAACTAATGCTGAATTCTGCGCTATAATGCCAGCAGGTTCAGCATTTTTTATGGGGTAAGGTTAAGATGCGTTTAAGTTATAGTAAGTGGTTGTTGGCAGTATGTTTAATGCTTGGCAGCTTGCAGGCAAATGCCACAGGTTTCGATGTCCGTATCGGCGAAGACACGGCAGAAATATTTTATCTGTATAAGTCATCCAGCTTTGGTTATGGCGGCTCAGATATCGGCTGGAGTTATTATTTTAATAATAATGACGACATTATGGTGTCAGCTTCATTGCTGGTTAGTGCAAATGGCGCTGGTGGTAAAAGGGCGTTGCAGTTTGGCGTTGGTGTTAAAGCCTATGTAGCAGATCTCGGTCTGGCTAACGTGCAGGGTGGTGGTATGGGAATCGGCGGCCTAGTCAGGTATGTATTCCCGTCTTCAACGCCGGTAGCTTTGTTATTTGAAGGTTATAGTGTGCCCTCTATCACCGGTTTTGGTGATGCGGAAGGATTCTCTGAAGCGCGCTTTGATATAGAAGCAGAAGTCTCGCCGAATGCTCGTGCCTATATTGGCTACAGGGTAATGACCTTTAAAGATGAGCTTGCAAATGAGTTTGATCTGGATGATGCGATGCATCTGGGTATTCGAATCAGCTTTTAAGTGATTCGGCAGATCAAAAAAACGCCCTGTTGGGCGTTTTTTTTTGCCTTAAAAATAGTGTTAGAGTGTTGTTGTGTGAATTAGCTAGCGCAGTGAAATATCAGGTGATGAAATGAAAATCGAGAAATTGCTGGAATTGATGAAATCCTTGAGAACACCGGGAACAGGTTGTCCCTGGGACTTAAAACAAGATTTTAAATCGATAGTGCCCTATACCATCGAAGAGGTTTATGAAGTGGCCGAGGCGATTGATAAAGGTGACAAAAACGAGCTTAAAACGGAGCTTGGTGATCTTTTGTTTCAGGTGGTCTTTTATTGCCAGCTTGCAGAAGAAGAAGGCAGTTTTGATTTTTCGGATGTGGTCACGGCTATAGTTGAGAAAATGACACGTCGCCATCCGCATGTGTTTTCAGATGCTGTGTTTGAAAATGAAGCTGAATTTAAAAATGCCTGGGAAAATAACAAAAAGCAGGAGAGACAGGCTGAAAATAAAAGTACAGAAAGTTCACTCGATGGCTTAAGTAAAGCCCTGCCAGCTCTGAAAGTAGCGCAAAAAATGCAAGCAAAGGTTGCTAAAGAGGGTTTTGACTGGCAGCAAATCGAGCCGGTTTATAGAAAAATTGAAGAAGAGCTAGCAGAGGTCAGAGAAGCGCATATTAATAATAATCAGGTAAATATTGAAGAGGAGATCGGAGACTTATTATTTTCTGTTGTTAATTTATCAAGACACCTACATTTTGATGCAGAAAATGCACTACGCAGAGCCACTAATAAATTTGAAAGTCGTTACAGGCAAGTAGAGGTGTTATGCAGAGAGCAGGGCAAGGATGTATCTGAGATGAGCGAGCAGCAATTAATTCTGCTCTGGGACAGGGTAAAAAACAGCTAGCGTGTAATTTGTGCTAGATATAAACAATGTAATTGATAAAACTTGGTAGTTCGTAAAAACAAAGCTATAACTATCTAAGAAAATAATTATTAGACGGGATAGTCAGTACAGAATGGAAAAAATCAAAGTTCTTTTAGTGGATGACTCTGCCGTAGTTCGTAAAATGCTGACAGAAATAGTCTCAGCGCAGCCGGATATGGAGGTTTGTGCAGCAGCACAGGATCCATTATTTGCCATCAAGTATATGGAAAAACAATGGCCGGATGTGATTGTGCTAGATGTCGAAATGCCGCGTATGGACGGCATTACTTTTCTCAAGCAGATCATGCAACAACAGCCAACTCCGGTCGTCATGTGTTCAACATTAACTGAGAAAGGTGCAGAGACCACGATGCAGGCAATGTCTGCAGGTGCGGTAGAGATTGTGACCAAACCAAAAATGGGCGTCAAAGGCTTCCTTGAGGAGTCGGCAAAAGAAATTGCGAACGCTATTAGAGCGGCATCAAGGGCTAAATTAAAGAGAGCTTCAGGCGCTAAAACGGTGCCTGTTGCCGAGGTCAGGGCAAAGCTTAGTGCCGATGCCATGCTTAAGGCACCTGTTACCTCGGCAATGGCAAGAACAACAGAGCGCATAATCGCGATTGGTACCTCGACAGGCGGTACAACGGCACTTGAAAAACTCCTCACCTGTTTACCTAGAGTAGCACCGGCTATAGTTGTGGTGCAGCATATGCCTGGTGCTTTTACTGCAGCCTTTGCAGCGAGGCTGAATACGCTTTGCGAGGTCACCGTTAAAGAGGCGGTCGATGGAGAATCAGTGCTGGCTGGCTATGTTTATATAGCACCGGGTGATAAACACATGATGATCAAACGCAGTGGTGCTATTTATAAAATTAATATTCAGGACGGGCCTTTGGTCAGTCGACATAAACCTTCGGTGGATGTTTTGTTCAGATCGGTTGCACAGTATGCCGGAAAAAATGCGATGGGTATTATTATGACGGGAATGGGTGATGATGGTGCCTCGGGTATGTTGGAGATGAGAAATGCGGGCAGTTATACACTGGCAGAAAACGAAAAAAGCTGTGTCGTCTATGGTATGCCAAAAGAAGCGGTAAAAAAAGGTGCTGTTGATTTGGAGCTGGGGCTGGAGGAGATGCCTAAAAAAATCATGGATTATTACCATGCAGGATTAAAATAGTAGTAAAAGTAGGTGCTAATTCTGATTTAGTGTTGAAATAACCCCAAAGTTAATAAGAAATTGTTACATATCTGTTACAGTTTTGATTTCACCGCCAAATTCATGCAAAACGCAAATAACACGGTCTATACTCAAGGCTGTCGATTGGATATTTGAGCTGTTTGTTCATACAGAAAGATCATAAAAGAATGGATATATTGAGAAAGTACCTGTTGTCTATTGTGTTGCTGATTATCAGTGTGACTGCTATTTATACTAGCGGTTTTATTTCGACAGGCCTGATTATTTTGCTCGTAGTTATTTCAGTCGTCAGCTTGAATCTGCAATATGCAGTCATTGATAAGCAGAAAAAAGAAATTCACGCGAATGATAATAAGCAGGTACAAGATCTGCCCAAAAAAGACTGGGTCCATGAATTAAGTCAAAGGATTGTACCGGTCTGGATTGCACAGCAAGAAACTGTTCAGCAGCAAATAGAAGTGTCGATTAATGGTGTCACTGAACAGTTTGCATCCATTGTGGTCGATCTGAATGATACGCTCTCACTGGTTGCAGGCAATAGTGATGATGATGTGGGTAATGTCGTGCAGATGAGTGAGATCCAGCTGAGCACTGTATTAACAGTGTTGCAGGAAGCTGCGACAGCTAAAACAGAAATGCTTGAAAAGATTCAGTCACTGAGTGGTTACATGGAAGAGCTGGACAAAATGGCTGAAGAGGTAAGCAAACTTGCAAACCAGACTAATCTTTTGGCGCTAAATGCCGCTATAGAAGCAGCCCGTGCAGGAGAAAGTGGCCGTGGCTTTGCGGTTGTGGCCGACGAGGTTAGGAATTTGTCGGCCATGTCAGCTGAAACTGGTAAACGAATAAATGATGGTGTGACGAAAGTCAGAGACAGTATTTTTGGTGTGGTATCAGTGGCATCTGATTCTGTACAAAGGGATGAAGTGGCGCTGGAAAATAGCCGTGATGTGATCAGTAAAGTTATGACTAGACTGCATGATGTTTTAAAAGAATTAAGTCGTAATGAAGAAGTGCTGAAAAATAAAACTTCCGAAGTTCAGAATGATATTTCCGGGGTACTGGTTAATCTTCAGTTTCAGGATCGGGTTAGTCAGATAACGGCTGCTCTTGTTCAAAACCAGAAAGACTTTAAGCAGGAAGTAGATACTTTTATTAGCCGCTTGGAAAGCGGACAGGCTGTAAATCAGGTTGATGTGGATGAGTGGGTTGAAAGCATGAAACATCATTACACCACTGAAGAACAACACAGAAATCATGAAGGTAAAAACGCTGTGTCAGTAAATGCAGATGAAGAAATAACGTTTTTTTAAATTGCTATTAAATGGAGAAAGGGGAATAAAGAATGGCAACAATTTTAATAGTAGATGATTCGTCTTCTTTACGGCAGGTTGTCGCTATCGCATTAAGAGGTGCGGGATACGATGTGATAGAAGCGGGTGATGGCAAACAGGCGCTGAGTAAACTTGATGGTACCAAGATCAATCTGGTTGTCAGTGATGTGAATATGCCGGTGATGGATGGTCTTACATTTGTTACAGAAATGAAGAAGCTGCCTAATTATAAATTTACCCCCGTGATCATGCTGACAACCGAATCCGGCGGTGACATGAAAGAAAGAGGTAAGGCGGCAGGCGTGAAAGCCTGGGTGGTTAAGCCATTTAAACCGGATCAGATGCTGGCGGCAGTATCGAAACTAATTATGCCATAAATGGATAGGTAGTGATTGAGATGGGTAATCAACAGATCGACATTCAGATTCCGGCCGATATGACAATATATGAGGCGGGAGAATTAAAAGAGCTTTTTGAGTCGTCTTTGTCTGCAGCTAATTGTATTAATGTCAGTCTTAATAATGTGACTGAAATAGACACTGCCGGAATTCAGTTGATGGTTTCGCTGAAAAAAAATGCAGCCAGAGATAACAAGGTCGTGAACTTTACAGCGCATAGCTCGGCCGTGGTTTCATTGCTGGATTTATTTGATATGACCACATATTTTGGTGATCCAATAGTGATTGAGAAATAAACTCTCGAGTATAAATATCAGAAGGAGTATGTCTTATGAGTGATGAAATGGATGCGGCCAAACAAGGCTTTCAGGTAGAAGCCGAAGAGTTGCTCGAAGATATGGAACAGGCGCTGTTACATCTTGAAAGCGAGCCTGATGATATGGATGCAGTGAGCGCTGTTTTTCGTGCGGCTCATACCATAAAAGGCACGGCAGGAGTATTTGGGTTTGATGATGTAGTGTCCTTTACTCACGTTGCCGAAAGTTTGCTGGATAAGATTCGTGACCGGGAGATCGTTATTAATGACGAGATTATCGCGGTCTTGTTAAAGTCGGGAGACCATATGGCCGAGCTGGTCAATTATGTGGTTGAGAACGACGACTCAGTGCCCGGAGATTTACTGGTGATCAGTGAGTCGCTGATCGTACAGCTTGAATCGTGTATGGGGCAAACAAGAAATAATTCAAGCAATGACGCCGAGCCGGCGCCGTCAGTTATTAAGGAAATTTCGCGAGATGAAAGTCTTAGCGTGAGTAATGATAACTGGCATATTTCATTAAGATTTGGCCCTGACGTGTTAAAAGGTGGAATGGACCCGCAGTCATTTATTCGTTACCTACAGCGGATAGGTAATATCGTCTCAATTTCAACACTGCTTGATAACGTACCGTTGTTGCATGAGATCGATCCTGAAGACTGTTATCTGGGATTTGAAATAGGTTTTGAAACAGAGGAAAGTAAAGAATCTATCGAGTCAGTATTTGATTTTGTTAAAGATGATTGCCAGATTAGAATTTTACCGCCGAATAGTTTGATCGGCGAATACATTAGTTTAATACAGGAATTACCAGAAGAAGACTCAATGCTGGGTGAAATTCTGCTTAAGACGAAAGTATTAACCAGAAAAGAGCTGAATAAAGTACTGAATGATCAGCAGGCTATTTCCAACTCCGGTGGTGAGCAGCCTTTAGGTGAGATACTGGTTGATTCTGGTGTGGTTGAACAGCAAGTGGTCACCGCTGCTGTTGAAAAGCAACAGGTGGTTCGCAATAAGAAAAAATCTGAGTCAAAGTCTGTCAGAGTAGATGCGGTAAAACTGGATGAGCTTATCAATCTGGTAGGGGAGCTGGTGATTGCCAATTCAAGCTCTTTCTTGCTGGCAGAAAAAAGTGAAAACTCAGAGTTGATGGAAGCCAACTCTATTACCTCACGACTGGTAGAAGAAATCCGTGACAGCGCATTGCGTTTACGAATGGTTCAGATTGGTGATACCTTTAATCGTTTTCAACGGGTTGTGCGGGATGTCAGTCTTGAGCTTGGAAAAGATATTGAGCTGACAATAAATGGCGCCGATACAGAGCTGGATAAAACAGTGGTAGAGAAAATTTCTGACCCTTTAATGCATCTGGTTAGAAATTCAATGGACCATGGCATTGAGAGTTCGGATGAGAGGCAGCGCAGTTTAAAACCTGTTGTCGGAAAGTTATCTCTCAGTGCCTATCATGATTCCGGTAGTATTGTTATAGAAGTAACCGATGATGGTCGCGGACTGGATAAAGATAAGCTGCTTAATAAAGCGCTGGAAAAAGGCCTTGTTAAACAAGGTGTAACGCTTACAGATGCAGAAATATATCGACTGATATTTGAGGCTGGATTATCTACCGCAAAAGAAATTACAAATATTTCAGGACGCGGCGTAGGCATGGATGTTGTCAGGAGAAATATTGAATCTTTACGCGGAAGCATTGATGTTGAAAGCCAAATGGGACTGGGTACAACCATCAGAATACGCTTGCCATTGACGCTGGCAATAATTGACGGATTTCTGGTTGGGGTGGAGAAGGCATCATATGTCATCCCGCTGGATTCTGTAATTGAGTGTGTTGAATTGACAGAAGAGGAGAGAAAGGCCTCTATGGAACATGATTATATTAATCTTCGGGGTGAAGTACTGCCATTTATCCGTCTTAGAGAAATGTTCCACCATTCAACGGCTTCGGTAAACCGGGAAAATATCGTGGTTGTGCAATATGCCAGAAAAAAAGCCGGGATTGTAGTTGATGAGTTGCTGGGTGAATTTCAGACAGTTATCAAACCGTTGGGCAAGATATTTAGTAACTTATCGGGAATTGGTGGCTCGACCATATTAGGTTCGGGTGAGGTGGCGGTTATTTTAGATGTGCCTGCGCTAGTCTCCCGTACTGCTAATCAGGAAAATAGTGCTGTGCTGAGTTCAAACTCAAAGCATGAATTACAGCTAACACAACATTAAATAAGGGGAAGTGAAGAATGGAAATATTTAAAACAATGACAGTTTCAATACTGGCCGCGACAATCGGTTTGACTATGTCTCATGCAATCGCCAGCCAGAGTGGTGGCGCTGAAAAGCATGCTACTAAAACAAATAAATCTTCTCATGGTAATGCGCATTGGGGATATGGTAATGACAATGGCCCTAATGCCTGGGGGGATATGAGTGAGGATTATCATACCTGCAAGGCTGGTCAGAATCAGTCACCGGTGGATATTCGTGAGGCAGTTAACCGGGGTCTGGATAAGCTTGAGTTCCATTATTCGCCCAGTTCACTGGCTATCATTAATAACGGACACACCATTCAGGTAAACTACAGCGGCAACAGTTATCTGCTGGCAGGTGGTAAGCGATATAACTTAATACAATTTCATTTTCACGCGCCCAGTGAACATAAAATAGCTGGCAGAGCGAGTCCAATGGAAATGCATCTGGTGCATCAGGCTACTGATGGCCGCCTGGCAGTGGTGGGTGTAATGATAAATCGTGGCGTTACAAATTATAATTTACAAAAGGCCTGGGATCATTTGCCTTCCAGTGTCGGCAATGTGAACACCTATGGCAGTATCACTATAAATGCTTCATCATTACTGCCATCTGATAAGTCTTATTATCACTATAATGGCTCATTAACCACCCCGCCTTGCTCTGAAGGTGTGAACTGGTTTGTTCTTCAAAACCCGATACAGATTTCACCGAAACAAGTAAAAGCATTCAGAAATTTAGTTGAAGATAATGCGCGCATTATTCAGCCATTGCATGGCCGTACGATGATGAGCAGATAAAGGACCTGGAGATTAAAATGTCATTAATAAAAAATATGAAAGTAGGTGCCCGAATATATATGGGTGTTGGCGTGCTCATGAGCGGTATTTTAATACTGGGCGTGCTGGCCATCTCTTCTATGGGGAGTATTGGGAATGAGCTTAAAGGTGTTGTGAATAACGATATACCGCTGACTAAATCAGTCTCGTTATTAACACAGTATCAGCTTCAACAAACTGTTATTTTTGAAAGGATGATCCGGTATGGCGAAGTGATGTCGGCCAGTGCTCATGCCGCCGAAAAATTTGAAGAGCTTGAAAAAGAGTTTGAGGCAATGATGGCTAAAGTCGAGGCAGAACTGAAAGCGGCAGAAAAGGTGGTAACAGCGGCAATCGAACAGGCAGACTCGGATAAGTTGTTAAAAGAATTTCAGCATGTTAGTGAAAGCTTTAAGTCTATAGGTGAGCAGCATAGCAGTGTGGACAAGCATGTGCTTATAGTAGTCGATGAGTTACGCAAAGGCTTGCTTGCAGAAGCGCGTGCCGCAGAAGAAAAGATTGAAGCTGAAGAAGATAAATTGAATAAAGAGTTTGGTGTCTTGCTGGATGAGTTGGAAAAATTCACAGCAGAGGCAGCTGGGACGGTTCTTTCACATGAAGAGACTGCAATTATCACGATATTAGTTATCAGTATCGTGGTTTTAATTGTTGGTGGAGTTAGTGGGTTTTTAGCAGTCCGTTCGATTACTACGCCAATGAATATGATGCGGGCAGCGGCAAGTGATCTTGATCAGGGTGAGGGCGACCTGACACAACGTTTGCCAGATTTTGGAACCGATGAAATTGGAGAAACAGCCAGGGCGTTTAACGGCTTTATCGAAAAAATTCAGAATGTAATGTTAGAGGTCAGTAGTTCGGTTGATAATATTTCATCGGGTTCAGAAGAAATTAGTGCGACGGCGCAGACATTAAGCCAGGGAGCAACAGAGCAAGCCGCATCTATTGAAGAAACCAGTGCGTCATTAGAACAAATGGGTGCTTCTATTAATCAAAATGCAGATAACGCAAAAACAACCGATTCAGTAGCCAGCAAAGCATCAAAGGAAGCGCAGGAAGGTGGTTCAGCAGTAGAAGAAACGGTTATTGCAATGAAGAATATTGCAGAGAAAATTAATATTATTGAAGATATTGCATATAAAACCAATTTGTTAGCATTAAATGCGGCGATTGAAGCAGCGCGAGCGGGTGAGCACGGTAAAGGTTTTGCAGTGGTGGCGGCAGAAGTTCGTAAACTGGCAGAACGTAGTCAGGATTCAGCCCAGGAAATATCGGAGCTGGCCAGTAGCAGTGTGACAATAGCAGAAAAAGCCGGCACATTGTTAAGTCAGATAGTTCCGGGGATTCAAAAGACAGCAGATCTAGTACAGGAAATTACTGCGGCCTCTGAAGAGCAGGCAGCAGGTGTCGGCCAGGTTAACACCGCAGTGTCACAGTTAGATAAAGTAGCGCAGACAAATGCCGCAGCATCTGAAGAGCTGGCGGCAACCTCTGAAGAGCTTAGTTCACAGGCTGTACAGTTACAGAATGTGGTGAGCTTTTTTAAAGTAAGTGATGGTGATACCAGCGCTGTAAGTGACAAAGCAGTACAGCCTGTGACTGGCCAGAAAAAAGGAGTTCCGACAAAACCGTCTGCTAGCAAGTCCGGTAACGATTCTGACTTTGAGCGCTTTAGTTAATCAATAGGGCGGATAAAGTTATGAAAGATATTACGACAGTGGAAACATCTCACGATGACAGTGCAGCAGGCGATGCCAATCAGTACCTTACTTTTGTATTGGGTGGGGAAAATTACGGCGTCAGTATCCTGGTGATTAAAGAAATTCTCGAATACCATGAGCCGACGACGGTGCCGATGATGCCGGATTTTATTCGCGGGGTAATTAACTTGCGGGGCAGCGTGGTTCCAGTGGTTGATTTGTCATTGCGCCTTGGTAAAAAAACTACTGAGGTTGGTAAAAGAACATGTGTTGTCATTATTGAGATAGTGCATGAAGAAGAAAGTATTGAAATTGGTATAGTGGTTGATGCGGTTAATGAAGTGATCGATATAGTGCCTGAGAATATTGAGGCCGCGCCAAACTTCGGTGCAAAAATCCGAACAGACTTTATTCAAGGAATGGGTAAAGTAGCTGAAAAATTTGTGGTGCTATTAAATATTGATCATGTGCTTTCTATAGAAGAGTTATCTGTTATAAATGACGTGGCGGCTGCAGAAGCAGACTAGTGAATTATGATGCTTTATTGCTCTCCTCGGTGCTTTGATGAAAGCGTTTGACATAACAGATAAAGAGTTTAAGAAATTCCAGAGTTTTATATTTGATCAGGCCGGTATTAGTATGGCTGATTCTAAAAAACAACTGGTTAATAACCGCTTGACTAAACGATTGCGACATTATGGTTTTAGTCGTTTTAACGACTATTTCGATCTGGTTCATAAGCCCGAGTACTCCACTGAAAAACAACTGTTAATTGATTTGTTAACAACCAATGAAACGTATTTTTTCAGAGAGCCTAAACATTTTGAGTATTTAGAGGATGATATTCTACGCTCATTCAGGGGTAGCCGTTTTCGCTGCTGGAGTGCGGCCTGCTCAAACGGGGCTGAGCCATATTCTCTGGCTATGGTGCTGGACAACAAGCTGGGTTCGGGTCGCTGGGAAATGTTGGCTACGGACATCAGTTCGCGGATGTTACAAACGGCTCAGTTAGCAACTTATTCACTGCAGGAGGCCGATAAAATTCCTCGGGATTTGCTGCTTAAATATTGTTTAAAAGGTGTTCGCTCACAAAAAGGTGTGATGCTGATTGATAAAAAACTGCTTAGCCAGATTAAATTCAAGCACATGAACTTAAATGGCAATATGCCAGATGTGGATAAGTTTGACCTGATAATGTTGAGAAATGTTATGATCTATTTTGATCATGATACAAAAGTTAAACTGATCGATCAGCTTATCACGCGGCTGTATCCTGGGGGGTATCTGATCATTGGTCATTCTGAAACATTAAACACTGTAACAAAGAAACTTGTCATGGTTAAACCGTCTGTTTACAGGCTTGAGAAATGAGTTGTTATGCCTGAAATTGTCTTACTGCCAGGAGAGTTTTATTTTGGTAATGAACACCGTTATATAAAAACATTACTGGGGTCCTGCGTTGCTATCACGATGTGGGATAGCAACAGTAAAGTCGGGGGCATGTGTCATTATAAATTACCGCACCGGCCTGGTGGCACACAAATACAACCGCAAGCACAATTAGATGGCAGTTATGGTGAAGAAGCGATTCAAATGTTCATGGAAAGTCTGAGTGATTTTGGTTTGACGCCAGAGCAAATGGCAGTCGGTGTTTATGGTGCTGGCGATATGTTTGGCGAGGTAGTGCCAACGGATGAAAAAAGTATAGGAAAACAAAACTTAAGGCTAGCATATCAGTTGCTTGCTAAACATGGGTTTAAAATATCTCATGAAGCATTGGGTGGTAGTGTTTCACGCAGAATTACGCTGGATTTATTCGAGGGTGTGATTAAGGTTCAGGGGCTTGATGTTAGACAGCAAAAGTGGCTTTGATGGTCTGGGTTTTTAAGCGGTGTCTTCCAGGGTTGGAGCTTCAAATATTTGGTTGTGATTGATCCAGTTTATGAGCTGGCACCAGCCTGTCAGGTCTTTCTTTTTTTGCCAGTTAGGTAGTTCAAATAAACTGATGCCAACATCGGTAGTGGTTATATAATTCTGGGTGTCGCGTAATGAAGCAATGAAGTCGATATCAAGTTTTTGAATAAATCGTTTCAGAGAATCATAAATTTTTGTTTGTCTGCGAACTCGGTTGGCAATAATACCGATTCTGGGTTTGTTCGGCAGTTTGTTATAGTCTTGCATGATGTCATGTATTAAACGCCCTGCTGCACGAATATCCAGAGGTGAGGGCAGGATAGGAATCAAAATGGTATCGGCCTGTTTAAGCAAGGACAGCATATTTTCAGAATCCATGCCTGCGGGTGTATCCATTATCACATAATCGGCTTCATCGGGTATGTGATAATCTTCTTGCCAGGCGGCAACGGAAATTATTCTGGGTTTGTCTTTTGGGCGCAAACGCAGCCAGTCTGTGCTGGAGTGCTGTTTGTCATAATCGGCTAACGCAACCGGTACTCCCCAGCAGGCAAAGAAGCTGGCAATGTTGACGGAAATTGTGGTCTTTCCGCAGCCGCCTTTGGTATTTAATATTAAAATATGGTGCATATCAGAGCAGTGTCATTTTATTTATTGGTGAGTCACTAGTAATCTAAATATAGCTGATGAATTTGTACATTGTAGTAATTTTGTGAATTTTGTTTTACGGTAAATACTCACATTTATCTGCTATCCTACTATTAAAGTTTAATAAACAGTGCTTCTGCCTTCTTTTTTAATTGGTATGCTTAAATTGATTTGTAAATATGGTTAATCTTCCATTAAATAAAATGCCTAGTATCTATGCTTTGGATGCTAACGAGGCGGCTGATATTGCTTCTCTGTTGCAGGGGCAACCCTATCAATTCTCTGGGTTTGAAACTATTGAGTCTCTGAAGCAGGGTATACAAAACAGCAGGCCTGATGTCCTGATCGTCGATTACGATTTTATTCAAAGCAATCAGCTGTCTCTGTCTGCGCTGAGTACAGAAGGACTGGCAATAATCGGCGTGTCTACGCATACTGATATTAAGCAACGTTTGTTGGCTATCAGGCAAGGCTGCTCGCAGTGTCTGAGCAAACCGCTGGATCGTTCTGCATTGCTTGCGTCGATAGCGGACATGATTCAATCAGTTAATGCGGACTCCTATCGGGTTCTGGTCGTCGATGATGATACCGTGACGATGGAGTACCACTCGATATTGCTGGAGCAGCAGGGTATCGAAGTCAGGCGTTTAAGTGAGCCGATGCAATGTCTTGATGTGATGGATGCGTTTAAGCCGGATCTGGTGCTGCTGGATGTTGAAATGCCAGAGATCAATGGCGTTGAACTGTCGCAGGTGATTAGGCAGATTGATAAATATACCTACGTGCCGATTATTTTCCTTTCATCAGAGTCCAATGCCGAGCGTCAACAGGAGGCGTTAAAGTTTGGTGGCGAGTTTTTTATTGTAAAACCGGTGGTGCCTGAGCATTTTATGGCAGCTATTGGCTCCCGCCTTAAATACGCAAGGCATTCAAATAAACTGCATCAGGCGCTTAATAAAGCCCACTTACTGGGAGAGCAACAGCGACTGACGATTGATCAGCATGCAATCGTCAGTATCACCGATGTAAACGGAGATATTATTTATATCAATGATAAATTCTGTGAAATCAGTGGCTACTTAGAGCACGAACTGATTGGACAAAATCACCGGTTATTGAAGTCCGGCATGCACCCGCAAAGTTTTTACGACGATATCTGGCATGTTATCTCTGGCGGTAATATCTGGCACGGAGTGATTTGTAACCATAATAAGCAAGGAGAAGAATACTGGGTTGACTCAACCATTGTTCCTTTTATGGATGAGCAGGGTTTACCATATCAGTATGTATCGGTGAGAACAGATATTACGCGGATAAGAATCAACGAACAGCGTTTATCGCTGAGCCAGAAAGTTGCCGGAATCGGAACCTGGGACTGGAACCTTGAGACAGATACCGTGTTATGGTCTGAAATAGCGGCATCTTTATTTGGTTATAAAGACGGCGCTGTTGAATACACATATGAAGCCTTTGATAAAGCCATACATCCAGATGATAAAGACTATGTCGAAGAATCGATCAGGGCATGTATTGACGATGCTACAGGATATGATTTAGAGCACCGCGTAATATGGCCTGATGGCTCCGTACATTGGCTACATGAAAGTGGAACTGTGATTAAAAACAGCCAGGGAAAAGCGCTTCATATGTTAGGTGTGGTGAGGGATATTACCTTGCGTAAAAGCATCATGGAGCAACTGAGTTATTCAGAACAGCTGATGCGTTCGCAACTGGATTCGATGAGTGAAGGCATGTTTGGACTTGATCAACAGGGGCGGGCAACTTTCGTCAATCAGGCGGCCTGCGCGATTCTGGGATACGACCAGCAAGAGGTATTAGGACAGCGGGTATCGGATCTGATTCTGCCAGTCGCCGCTGAGTTTAAGGCCGATAATGATTTTCTGCTGACTGAAGAAAACAGGCTGACTGAAACAGATTTCAAATGTGTCGATGGTGATGTCATTGCCGTTGAATATGCGGGTATGCCAATACGGCATGGTAGTGAGGTCAGTGGTACTGTTATTACGTTTAAAGATATTACTGAACGTAAACGGGTTGAAGCTGAACTGATCAATGCCAAAGAACAGGCAGAAAAGGCCAACAAGGCCAAGACACGCTTTTTAGCGAGCATGAGTCATGAATTAAGAACGCCGTTGAATGCAATTATTGGCTTTGGCCAGTTATTGCAAATGGAGTTGTCATTAAGCCAGGATGACATGCAAAAAGATAATATCGCTGAGCTCTTAAGAGCGGCTCGGCATTTATTAGAATTAATTAATGAGGTGCTGGACTTATCTAAAATCGAAGCCGGTCAGACTCAGGTACTCATCGAGCAGGTATTGCTAGCGGAAATTATTGATGAGTGCATCCAGATGATCTCGCCGCTGGCCGAAGAAAATGAAATTGATATTGTTGTCTATGAGGCGGGTAAGTTGCTGCATGATATGGGCAGCGCGGTGATGGACTTTGTTATCCTAGCAGATAAGCGGCGATTAAAGCAGGTGATACTAAATTTACTGAGCAATGCGGTAAA
Organism: Gammaproteobacteria bacterium; assembly: GCA_029881795.1. Taxonomy (GTDB): domain Bacteria; phylum Pseudomonadota; class Gammaproteobacteria; order SZUA-229; family SZUA-229; genus JAUVDT01. The sequence continues at coordinate 6,752 of JAOULX010000015.1, read as the reverse complement.
ATATAATTCCCTGAAAGGGAGTATTACAATTAGTTATGATCTGGTTTCCGATGAAAGCTGTCGCCTTGAAATTAGCGATACCGGTAAGGGGTTATCTGAAGAGCATTTGAAGGATTTATTTAAGCCATTTACTCGCTTTGGTTTTGAAGACTCGGAAGTCGAAGGTACCGGAATTGGACTTGTGATTACCAAAAATCTGATCGAGATGATGGGCGGCGGAATCAGTTGTCGTAGTCAGCTTGGTGAAGGTACAACGTTTACGGTTGAGTTAAATACGCTTAATGAGGATTATATTGAATCAATCAGAGAAACTGATAAGACTGATGACACACTGGAAAATAAAGACGGTCATTATAATATTCTGTATATCGAAGATAATCCGGCAAACATTCGTTTAATGGCGCAAGTTTTCTCGCGGCAAAAGAATCTGCATCTATCAACCGCAATGGAGCCGTTACTGGGATTAGATCTTCTGGCAAAGCGTAAACCGGATCTTGTGCTACTGGATATCAACTTGCCCGGAATGAGCGGTTTCAGCGTGTTAGAAGAAATTCACAAAATGTTCGGAAAAGATTACCCGGTGATCGCCATCACCGCCAATTCCTTGCCGGCCGATAGAGAAAAAGGTATCAAAGCGGGCTTCAATGAATACATAACCAAGCCCATAAATGTCAAATTGTTGCTAGACTCAGTACGACAGTTATTAAAAATATAAAGACGTTGCATTTTAATAATGACGACCAAGATGGACTAAGCAGTGAATCAAGAATTATTAATTAATGAAGATCTAAAAGCCGGCCATATTATTGTGGTTGATGATGAGGCGCCCAATCTGAAGCTGGTCGAGCGGGTACTGGAGGTCGGCGGATATAACCGGGTGACTTTAATTGAAGACCCGACAACCGTGGTCGAAATCTATAAACAAAGCGGCGCTGATTTATTTTTAATTGATTTAAACATGCCGGTAATGGACGGTTTTGAGCTGATTGCAGCGCTGATGGCGCTGCAAGATGAGTTTTTACCGCCGGTACTGGTTCTGACGGCGCAACAAGCGCAGGAATATCGCCAAAAAGCACTGGACTTGGGGGCTCGTGATTTTGTCACCAAGCCTTTTGTAGTGAATGAGCTGCTGGCCCGAGTCAGAAACCAGATGGAGATACGGCAGGCACAGTCGCTGCTGAGACAGCAAAATAAACAGCTGGAAGAAATTGTTCAGGAACGTACCCGAGAGTTAGTTGAGGCGCATCAGCAATTACATGAAAGCCGGTTACAGGTGGTCAGACGTCTAGGGCGTGCGGCAGAATACAGAGATAATGAGACCGGTTTACATATTATTCGTATGAGTTATATCTCGGTGATACTAGGCCGTGCAGCAGGAATGTCTGAAGATGATTTGGACTTGTTATTAAATGCCAGCCCGATGCATGATATCGGTAAAATCGGTGTGCCCGATCAGATTCTGTTAAAGCCCGGAAAGTTTGAACCGGAAGAATGGGAGATTATGAAGACGCACGCCAGAATAGGTGCAGATATCTTGTCGGGAGATGACTCACCGATGATGGCCATGGCCAGAGAAATTGCGCTGACACACCATGAAAAGTGGGATGGCAGCGGCTATCCTGACGGCCTTAAAGGTGAGGCCATTCCACTGGTGGGACGTATTTCAGCACTGGCGGATGTGTTTGATGCGCTGACCTCAGAGCGGCCTTATAAAAAAGCCTGGACAGTTGACGATGCAGTGGCACTGATTAAAGAAGGATCGGGCGCCCACTTTGATCCTGTGCTGGTGGAATATTTTATAGAAAATCTGGATCTGATTATTGAAGTGAAAGATAAGTATGTCGAGCCGGAGCAGGCAGCAGAGCAATAATCTAAATCATCATAGTGCGCTGCCTGGCTGTTTTTTATCATTGATAAAATAGGTGTCGTCATGCTGGTAGGCGGGAGCGCAGCAGCACAGGAAAACCAGCGTACAAGAGCCGCTGTTTTCGATACAGTGAAGGGCGCTGGGAGCTATTAAGATGCTGTCCCCTGCAGTGACATCAAACGACGTATTGTCGATAAACATCCTGCCTTTTCCTTTTAAAATAAAATAAATTTCTTCGCTTTGCTTGTGAAAATGACAGCGCGTCTTTTCGCCTGTGGCCACCCGAGCTTCTGCCAAACTCTGGTTTTTTAGCGAGCTGTTATTGGCCGGGTGTAACAGTTCACGTATTTCGGAGTTGTCTTTGGTCCGGTAAGGTCGGCAATCTTTATAGGCATTTTTCATGATAACTGACTGAGTAGCTCCGGCAGAGAGAACAGCGGGGCCTGACAACTGCTGCCCTGACACAGATAGGCACAGACCTGTTGCTGGCTGGTTTTTGCTGCCAGTGGCTGCGGCACAGGGCTGTCATCGGGGATATAAAATGACTGTAGTTCAGGCTGATAGCGGAGATTAAGTTGTGCCTGCCAGCTCTCGGCCTGTGCCTTGTCACCGCGAATAATGACAGTCTGTAAGCGATTTTCGAGGTATAAATCCAGTACCTGTAATAATGTGGTATGGGCAACTGGCGACTGCTGAACACTGTTGAAGGCTGCCTTTAAACAGCGTTCGGCAGATTTAATATAACGGTTGCTGCCTATTAAATGTCCCAGTTTGAACAATGCCATGGCGGCTATTCCATTACCGGATGGCATTGCTTCATCGGCATAGTTTTTTTGTCGCAGAATCAGGCTTTCGTGATGGTGGCCGGTAAAATAAAATCCACCGTGTTCCATATCCTCAAATTCAGTTAATAACTTATCGGCCAGTTGCGTTGCAAAATACAGTATTGATGACTGCCATTCGGCCTGCAATAACTCAAGCGCTGCATCGAGTAAAAAAGCATAGTCATCGAGATAACCATTTAAGTGGCTTTTGCCGTCTTTGTGGCTGGCAAATAATTGTGTTCCGTCCCACAACTGATTGTTGATAAAGTTAAAAGCGTTTTCAGCCGATTGAATGAGTTCAGGTTGCTGAAATACCCTGCCGGCAACAGACATGCCACGGATCATTAACGCGTTCCATGATGTCAGGATTTTATCATCGGTTGCAGGAGCGGTGCGTTGATGACGAATATGCAGTAAATGCTGGCGATTGTGCTTAAGGCGCTGTTTTAACAGTGGCATATCGATAGCGTATTTGTCAGCCAGACTCTGAAGAGGCATCGCCTTAAATAAATTCCACGATCTGTCTTCAAAATTGGCGGGCAGAGTCAGCCCATAATAATCGGCAAAGTAGAGATAGTCATCGTGTTCAATGTGTTGGCGAATCTCATCGCGGTCCCACAGATAAAATTTGCCTTCAATATTGTCAGAATCGGCATCGAGGCTGGAATAATAAGCGCCGCCGTCAGCCTGCATTTCACGCATAACCCAGCCCGCGGTGTCTATCGCGGTGTCTCTAAACAGTGTTTTTTCAACGATGCAATAGGCGCTGGCATACAGACTCAGTAATGCACCGTTGTCATAAAGCATTTTCTCAAAATGCGGAATCTGCCATTTATTATCAACCGAGTAACGGCTGAAGCCACCGCCTAACTGATCAAAAATGCCGCCTTCTGCCATTTTCGATAAGCTGAAAATGGCGCTATTGAGCATATCGAAATCTTCGTGCTGCAGGCGCAGGGACTGTGACCACTGTCTTAGAGCAAACTCAATATGGCTGGTGTGGGGAAACTTCGGCGCAGCGCCAAACCCGCCATGCTCCGCATCAAAGTTTTTCTTTAACTCATTTTTTGCGATATCAATGGGCATTGCCGAAAGTTTGTCGCTGCTGTTCTCGCTCTGAGCGGTAATTTGTTTAAAGGCGTCTTTGATCGCGATGTTTTGTTGCTGAATCTGGCCAATATCATTTTTATAAGCCTGTGAAATGCGCTGTATGATTTCAGTAAAGGCCGGCATGCCATGGCGGGCTTCATTTGGGAAATAGGTGCCGGCAAATATCGGCATTTGTTCGTCTGGTGTTAGAAAAACGGTTAATGGCCAGCCACCAGCGCGGTGCGTTAATAAGCTATGCGTGGTCTGGTAAATTTTATCAAGATCTGGTCTTTCCTCGCGGTCGACTTTAATATTGATAAAATGTTGATTCATTAATGCCGCGGTTGCCGGGTCTTCGAATGATTCGTGCGCCATGACATGGCACCAGTGACAGGCAGAATAGCCAATCGAAAGCAAAATGGGTTTGTTTTCAGTTTTTGCTTTTTCTAATGCCGTTTCTCCCCACGGGTACCATTCTACCGGATTGTCTTTATGTTGCTGTAAATACGGGCTGGTTTCGTCCTGCAGATGATTGTTGGTGGATTTGAGGTTCATACGGATCTCGTGATATTGACGCAAATAAGCCATCGTTGTGGTTACTATATAATAAAAGAAAAACAAAAGGTCCTAAGCGGATGAATAAGGTCTTATGGCAGGATATAAAAAATGAAAGCAAACGTATCTCGGTATTCGTTTCCGAGCTGCGACCGCTAAGCGATGACCTAACGTTTCTGGCAGCCAGTCTCAGCTTTTATACCTTGTTTGCAATCATCCCGATATTATGGATTTTATTTTCGGTTATCAGCTCGATGCCGGTCTTTACTGGTTATTATCAGCAGATGAAGACGGTACTAATGGGTTTTGTGGTACCGGGTCAGAGCCAGCAGGTGATTGCATTATTTGATGGCTTTATCGAAAACTCCAGCCACATGGGCTGGGTTGGCTTGCTCTATGTGGTGTTTACCTCGGGTCTGTTTTTTGCGCATTTTTCTGCGGTTGTTAATCGTATATTTCAGGTCTCGAATCGCAGACTGCTGAGGTCACTGGTGGGCTTTGTCGCGATGATGGTGCTGGCGCCATTTATGCTCGGTTTCTCCTTGCTGCTGCCATCGCAACTGGCGGTATATCTCGATGTGCTGACTGAAGTGAGCTGGCTTGGTTATATCTACTCTTATCTTATGCTGTGTTTATTGTTTTATTGCGTCTTTAAATTTTCGCCTAATACAGAAGTCAGCCCACTACCAGCTTTGATGTCGGCCATCATTACTGCTTCATTATGGCAGGCGGCAAAAACCGCTTTTCTGTATTATATTGTGCTCAATCAAACCTATAACACCATTTATGGTTCCTTTAGTTTATTGCTGTTTACCCTGCTATGGATTTATCTGTCATGGGTTTTGTGTCTGTATGGCCTGAAACTTTGTTATCATCTGCAGCACTATCATACAAATCGTTTGCAGCCGCAGCCCTAATCCTATTATCCAAGAGTCAATTTAATGAGCCAGCCAGAGTTTCGTGTATTAAAACTGAAAAAAAATGAAGATCGTCGCATCCGATCCGGTCATCTGTGGATATACAGCAATGAAATAGATACCGAAAAAACGCCTTTAAAAGAATTTGAAAATGGTGAAATGGCGCTATTAGTCGATTCAGCCGATAAAGCGATCGGATATGCCTATGTGAACCCCAATACCCTGATAGCTGCACGACTGGTAATGCGAGGCACGGATGGCTTCCCAGGTAAATCATTTCTCAAAAAACAAATTAAAAAAGCCTTGTCGCTGCGCCAGAGTTTTTATAAGCAAGATTGCTATCGTCTGATCTTTGGTGAAGCTGATGGCTTGCCAGGCTTGGTGGTGGATCGTTTTTATGATGTATTGGTGGTGCAACTGAGTACGGCTGGTATGGAAAGAATGAAACAACAAATCGTCGAAGCACTGGATGCTGTGCTGGATCCGCAGTCAATCCTGATTCGAAATGATGCCGGCTCAAGAAAAGCTGAGGGGCTTGAATCCTATATTGAAACAGCTAAGGGAGAGGTGCCCGAAGTAGCGCGCTTAACTGAAAATGGTGTTTTGTTTGATGCGTTAATCGGTAAGGGGCAAAAAACCGGCTGGTTTTATGATCAGGCCATGAACCGGCAGCGTTTTATGCACTACGCAAAAGGCAGGCGCGTGCTCGATGTGTTCAGTTATATTGGTGGCTGGGGCGTGAGTGCGGCAGTGGCCGGCGCAACCGAGGCCTTTTGTGTCGATGCCTCAGAAAAAGCGCTGGACGCAGTGCATCATAATGCGACATTAAATAACGTCAGCGATAAAGTAGCAACGATACAGGGTGATGCCTTTGAGGTTTTGAAAAATCTCAGGACAGAGCAGGAAAAATTTGATCTGATCGTGGTTGACCCGCCGGCTTTCATCAAAAAGAAGAAAGATTTCAAAGCCGGCAGCCAGGCATACAAACGAATAAACCAGATGGCAATACAGTTATTAAACCCGGACGGTTTTCTGGTGTCATGTAGCTGCTCGCATCATATGCCCAGAACGGAGTTGGTTAAGCTGACCAATCAGGCTGCTCGCCATCTCGATCGCTCAATGCAAATTATCGAATGGGGCAGCCAGGGACCGGATCATCCGATCAACCCGGTCATGCCAGAAACCGAATACCTTAAGGCTGTGTTTAGTCGTATTCAGCGCGTTTAGTCAGTGCTGCTGTGATACAACGCTGCTTAATCCGCCGAATTAACAAATCAGCATAACCAATAGCATCTGTTGCATGGATACTGATGAGAAATCTTTGCGCAACGATTACGGTCTGGCGGCATCAGAGCAGCGCCAGATAACGCTCTAATCGTTCATTTAGTAAACAATGATTCACTAATATTGTATATAAAATAGCCGAAAGCGGATTAAATTAAAATTAAATGGAATTAATAGTAAATAGGTGTTGACGGAGGGTTAAGTGTCCCTATAATA
>JAOULX010000014.1 GCA_029881795.1 Gammaproteobacteria bacterium | reverse complement strand
ATCTTCTTCATTTCTGGCCACGACCCATTCCTTATGAGTGATGTGCTCTAACCAACTGAGCTATGTTGCCAAATGTCTTCCGTAAGGAAGGCGCGCATTTTGAGTGTTTTTGGGCCTTATGTCAAGACGACTTTAGTCCATTTCCCTTGATTTCTTCTTAACTTACGCCACTCTGTCCAATCGAGTATTTCAATATAAAAAGACACGTTAGTGGTGTATCTATCAAACTACAAATAAGCGTCACGTGCGCAGGGCTTGCTAGGCGTAGTTGAACCGAAAAAGCGGAGCTTACAAGATAGTAAGTGAGCATTTTGAGGTCGACTACAACAACGCTAGCACATGTTAAGTAGCTTATTTTAAACGTTAAAGCGGAAATGCATAACATCCCCGTCTTTTACTATGTACTCCTTACCTTCCACCCGCAACTTACCCGCCTCTTTCGCCCCAGCCTCGCCATTAAACGCGATGAAGTCGTCATAAGCCGTTACTTCGGCTTTGATAAAGCCTTTTTCAAAGTCGGTGTGAATCACGCCTGCAGCTTGCGGCGCTGTTGCACCGATGGCGACAGTCCAGGCACGGACTTCTTTAACGCCGGCGGTGAAGTAGGTTTGCAGGCCTAATAAGGCGTAGCCGGTGCGGATAACGCGGTTTAAGCCCGGCTCGGTTAAGCCCATTTCATCCAGAAATTCTTTGCGTTCTGCTTCGTCCAGCGCAATCAGATCGGCTTCGATGGCACCACAGACAGATACCACAACCGCACCCTCTTCTTCTGCAATGGCTTTTACTGCATCAAGGTAGGGGTTGTTGTCAAAGCCATCTTCGTTGACGTTGGCGATGTACATGGTGGGTTTGATGGTGAGCAGAAACAGTTCTTTTAATGATGCCAGCTCATCGTCACTCAAGCCCATGGAGCGAACCAGTTTGCCGTTATCGAGTTGGTCACGCACTTTTGTCAGTAACTCAACGCGCTTTTTAGCGTCTTTATCGCCTGTTTTCGCGGTTTTTTGAGCTTTTTGCAGCGCTTTTTCTACCGATTCCATGTCGGCCAGCGCGAGTTCGGTGTTGATCACTTCGATGTCGCTGGCGGGGTCAATTTTGTTGGCGACGTGGATGATGTCGTCGTTATCAAAACAACGTACAACCTGGGCGATGGCATCTGTTTCGCGGATATTGGCGAGGAATTTATTACCCAGACCTTCCCCTTTTGAGGCACCGGCCACTAAGCCTGCGATATCAACAAACTCCATCGTGGTCGGCAGGATTTTTTCTGGCTTTACGATTTCTGCCAGTGCGTTTAAACGCGGGTCTGGCATCGGCACGATGCCGACGTTGGGCTCGATGGTGCAGAACGGGTAGTTTTCGGCCTGAATTTCCGCGTTGGTCAGTGCGTTGAATAAGGTTGATTTACCAACATTGGGTAAGCCTACGATGCCGCATTTGAATCCCATATAATTTCTCTCGTCTCTATTAAGCCTGGATTCAGGCTGATCTATTTGCTATGGAGCTTGTGCATGGCTTTTTCCCAGTCACCAGCCATTAGCTCAGGCAGTATTCGCAGCGCATCATCTATGCTGCGTTCGATATCTATTTGTTCGTCTTTACCCGGGCGGTGCAGCACAAAGTCGGCCACCTGGTCTTTGTGACCGGGATGTCCTATGCCCAAACGTAGGCGCTGAAAGCCTTTGTTGCCGAGCTGACTGATTAAATCGCGCAGGCCGTTATGACCACCGTGACCACCACCGGTTTTTAGTTTGGCGGTACCCGGATCTAAATCCAGTTCGTCGTGGGCGATTAAAATCTGATCAAATGGTATTTTGTAAAAGTTTGCCAGTGCCTGGACCGGCTGGCCACTGCGATTCATGAAGGTTTGTGGTTTCATTAACCAGATGGTTTTACCTTCTACGCTGAGTTTGCAGATTTCTGCGTTGAATTTGCTTTCAACACGAAATTGCCCGCCATATTGGCGGGCAATTTCATCAACGAACCAGAATCCGGCATTGTGCCGGGTCTGTTCGTACTGAGCGCCGGGGTTGCCCAGACCTGCGATGAGATTAATCTCAACAGATAATGCAGCCACTCCGGTTCTCTCCTGCTTTGCTTAGTCTTCTGGCTCGTTAGAAGGGGCTACTGGCGCGCCAGTTTCAACTTCTTCAGACTGACCACGAACAGCGTGAATTGCAGCTATGGCTGTGTCATGCTCTTCGCCGTGACTCAGTGCAACACACTCAACGCCTTTAGGCAGTTTAATGTCTGATAAATGGATTGACTGATCCATTTCCAATGCACCCATATCGACTTCGATGAACTCTGGAATGTCTTTTGGTAAACAAACAACTTCCATCTCGATCATTACGTGGTTGATCTTACCGCCTGCTTTAACACCCGGTGCTGTCTCTTCATTGATGAAGTGCAGCGGGATGTGTACGTGCATGGTAGATTTAGGATCGATACGCAGGAAATCCATGTGCAATACTTGCTGCTTGATCGGGTGATGCTGGATATCACGCAGTACGACTTTTTCAGCTGTCTTGCCAACTTTTAAGGTCATTACCTGTGTGTAAAACAGTTCGTTTTCTAACTGCTTGGCAACCACATTATGGCGGATCATGATATTGCTTGGCTCTTTATCACCACCGTAAATAATACAAGGTACCATGTTCTGATGACGCAGGCGGCGGCTCGCACCTTTCCCCAGGTCCTCACGAACTTCTACATTTAATTCAATAGACATTTCTTTAACTCCAGTTAATAAAAAGCCGCTCAACAGAACCCTGCTGAGCGGACATCTCCTTCCACGCGACCAGGGAAGGCATTTTGTTGCTTATCGCAACGTAAATTTCAGGCTCTATAAACCTGAGATTTAATCCATGTACAAAGAGCTAACTGACTCTTCGTTGTGTATGCGGCGAATAGTTTCAGCCAGCATACCTGAAATCGATAATTGACGAACTTTGCCGCAGTTGACAATATCATCACGCAACGGAATGGTGTCCGTTACCACCAGCTCATCTAACGATGACGCCATTAAGTTGGCCAGTGCATTACCCGATAACACAGGGTGAGTGCAGTACGCGCTGACGCTGGTTGCACCGTGTTGCTTTAGTGCGTCTGCCGCTTTGCACAGTGTGCCAGCGGTGTCGACCAGATCATCGATCAAAATACAGTCTTTACCGTTTACGTCACCGATGATGTTCATCACCTGTGAGACATTGGCTTTTGGCCGACGTTTGTCGATGATGGCTAAGTCAGCATCATCCAGTCGCTTTGCCAGCGCTCTGGCACGAACCACACCACCCACATCCGGTGATACCACCAGCAGGTTCGGGTGTTTTTTACGCCAGATGTCACCCAGCAATATCGGCGACGCATAAACATTGTCGACCGGAATATCAAAAAACCCCTGAATCTGATCGGCATGTAAATCCACTGTTAGCACGCGGTCTACACCGGCACTGGTCAGCATATTAGCAATCACTTTGGCGGTAATGGGTACCCGCATAGAGCGCGTACGACGATCCTGCCGTGAATAACCAAAATAAGGGATGACTGCGGTTATCCGCGCTGCCGATGCACGACGCATGGCATCGATCATCACGATCAGTTCCATCAGGTTATCATTGCAAGGCATGCTGGTAGGCTGCACGATGAAAACGTCTTTACCACGTACATTTTCATGGATTTCGACGCCGACTTCACCATCGCTGAATTGACCAACGAAGGCACTGCCTCGTTTGATATTAAGGTGACTACATATCTTATCGGCAAATGCAGGGTTTGCATTGCCGGAAAACACCATCATGCTTGAGTCTGAATGGGTCACTATAGTTACCAGTATGTCACTATGCTTTAAAAGATGGTTTGATTGAAGATCAAAACCTTCAATCGTTGAGTGCCTTATTATCAAGGAACTCTAAATTTGAACAGGGAGGATTACTCCGGGCTTCCATGCCCTCACCCCTGCGGGGCAGCGCAAACTACGCGCTGGTTAAATTTGCTCCTGGCAAATTTATCGAACCTCTTATCGGTTCAAACCCTCCCGGGTTTCAGCAGCATTAGTTTTTTATAAAGAATTCCTGCTCTTTAAAACTAATACTCTTTTAATATGGCTGGGCCGGGAGGATTCGAACCTCCGCATGACGGGATCAAAACCCGTTGCCTTACCGCTTGGCGACGGCCCAACATACTTTGTATTTTAAGTCCCAAGCTAAGACTTAAGGGATTACAAAACCATTTGCTGCCAGTTGTTGATACAACGGCGACTGGTTTACACCTTTAGCTACAAAACCCTGCCATTTTTCAGGCAACCTTTGTAACAATTCTTCGGCTTCGTGCTGCGAGTCAAACTCAGCAAATACACAGGCACCTGTGCCGGTCATTCTGGCGTGCCGATTATAGCCTGATAACCATTCGATGGCTTCTGCTATTTCCGGATAATGTTTGCAGGCTATCGCTTCACAAACATTACCAAGTACTGCCCCAGAAAGGTCGCATATTCTGATGGCAGCGCAGTCTCTTGTCAATCCACTATCGTTAAAAATTTTGGCAGTTGATACATTTATTTGCGGATGCAGCACAAAAAACCACTTTTCAGGCACATCGATGGCTGAAATTCGTTCGCCCACGCCCTCAACAAAGGCTGCGACGCCGTGAATAAACACCGGTACATCAGCACCTAAAGTCAGACCTAAATCGGCTAATTGTTGCCGCGATAAACCGCATTGCCAGAGCTGATTTAATACCACCAGTGTGGTCGCGGCATCTGAACTTCCGCCACCAAGACCGCCTCCCATCGGCAGGATTTTTTTAACGCTGATTCTGGCACCGGCCTTGGTAGCGCTGCTTTGTTGTAACAGACGGGCAGCCCGTATGATCAGGTCATCCGCCTCAGCCACTCCCGCTATCTCTGTCTGGCGTGAGATCTGGCCATTTTCGGTAATTTCAAAGGCCAGTTCATCACCCCAGTTTAGAAACTGAAAAACCGACTGTAACAGGTGATAACCATCCGCCCGCCGTCCGGTGATGTGTAAAAACAGATTGAGCTTGGCCGGTGCAGGCCAATAAACAGATGAATCGATCATGGTTAAATCAGAGTACCCAGCGGCGTAATATTATACGAATATCGACCTTGTTATCAGTCAGTTCGTGATTGATACGCGATAAAAAGAGTTTGGCAGGCAGGGCCTGCGCGCCTACCTGCTTGTATTTGAGTATGCTCACTTGCCAGCCGTTTTGTTCAAAACTTTGCAGCCGGTTGTCATCATTAAAGCGTGCTTGCCAGACTGAGCTATGGCTATCTGGCAGTCCTTTGATCCAAGATTTTAATTCACTAAAGGGCAGACTCACGCCAAAAGCGTTTTCAGTAGCCGATTCGGGCGAATCGACATGGTATGTTTCACCCTGCTCGGTCAGTACCTGATAACCGTTTTCGGTATTGCCACTGAACTGGGTAACAGCCTGAGAAAATGGCGCAACTAGCCGCAGTTTCAGCTCAGCCGATTGTTGTTGCCAGAACAGATCGGCGATATAGACATCCTGCCCTGAACGGATCGATATTTTGCCACTGAGCTGCCATTGCTGGATTGCTTGCAGCTGAGCGCTTTGCTGCTGCCAGGCCGCTATGTTATTGGCGTTTTGAATATAAGATGATGAGGCGCAGGCTGTTAGCAGCAGTGCCAGTGCCGGCCAGCTCAGGCGTAAAATAGTTTTCACTTTTTAAGTCGCTTTATGGTCTCTTGCAAACGCCGGTGCTGTTTCATCTCTTCGGGCAGGTTTTGCCAGACTTCATTGGCATCGTCGATTCGGCCCATTTTCCACAGCACCTCTCCCAGATGGGCGGCAATTTCAGCATCGACATTAATCTCAAAAGCCTGCTGCAGCCATTTTAATGCCTCATCGAGTTTACCCAGTCTGAATTTCACCCAACCCAGACTGTCGAGAATGGCAGAGTCGTCTGGTTTTAATTTAAAGGCTTTTAGTATGTATTCCAGCGCTTCCTGAAAACGCTCGGTCCTGTCAGCCAGCGTATAGCCCAGCGCATTTAATGCCTGTATATTTTCTGGCTCATGTGTCAGTAGTTTTTTAAAGCCAGCTACCGCGCTGTCAATCATATCCAGCGATTCAGCTGCCAGAGCATGCGCGTAAAGCAATTCTATATTGGTAGGCAATTCATCAAGCGCACTGCTGTATATCGCTATCGCGGATTTGCTATCGCCGGCATTTTGTAAAATACGGCCGTGCAGCAGATAAACCTGAGCTTTTTTCTCTGAATTGTCTTCTCCCAGCACCAGTGCCTGCAAGGTTTTTACGGCAGACTCAAGCTGATCAGTGTAGGCAAAAAGACTGGCAATGCGTAACTGCGCATCAAAATACAGTCGCCCCTGCTCGACTTGCTGGTAACGAGCCAGCGCCTCGCTATAGTTCTTTTTCACCTCGTCAACCCTGCCCAGATAGTAAAGGGCTTCATTGGCGCTTTGCGGGTTATTTTGCAACCGTTTAAAAACACTTACCGCACGTTCGGTATCGTTTTTTTCGAGTAATAAAATACCCAAACTGATAATGGTCTCGCGGTCGTCAGGACGGACTTTAAATAATATTTCAAACTGTGCGCTGGCATCTTCCAGTTTACTCTGGCGAATTAACATGCCGGCGTATTGTTTGCGCAGCATAAAATCATCCGGCTGTTTATTGACCGCAAGCAACATGGCTTGCAATGCCTCTACCTGTTTGCCACTGAGCGCCAGCAAACGGCCCTTTAACACATAGGCCTTGGCATTTTCAGGGTCCAGTTCGATCACGCGGCTGATCGCCGGTAAAGCCTGATCATATTGCCCGGCCTGCATCGCATAACGCGAAAGCCACAGAAACACCTGGGCATTATCTTTGTAATAGTGCGACAGGGACTTAAATACCAGCACCGCATCGCTTGTTTCTGCCTCGTTTTGCAGCAATTTAGCGACGGCAGCAAAGGCCTGTTTATCGGTTACCTGCTCGTCCTGACGAATACTTTTTATCAGATCACGCATCTGCAAACCGGCGGCCTCGGCCTGATTGCTTCTGAGCAGAGCAATAATGCTTATTTTCATTGCCTGCTGATCATCCGGGCTTAGTGCCAGCCAGCGCTTTGAGGCCCGTAAAGCCAGATCGTTTTGTTTGGCATAGATCGCGATGCGGGCAGCGCGTGCGGCAATTCGCGTGTCTTCGTTGTTTTCGGCTGCCGGCAGGTAATATTTAAGCGCTGTCGCCATATCACCCTGTTGCCCGGCAATTTCACCGGCCAGCAATGCGTAAAGCGTTTGCGGATCAAATTCAGCGACAACGATTTCTTTTTCTGTGGCTTTTGTTGCAACTTCACCGAAATCGGCAGGTTTTAGAGCAGCGCCGGTACAACTGGTTAACAGCATAAGCAGGACAGCAGCCATGCTCACGGTGTATAATAAGCGGTTGTTATACTGTTTAATGTAATTAATTGTTAGTTTGACCATAATTTGGAATATAACCTATTTTGTCCACGATGTTTCCAACTCTTTTATTTAATAAGGCCTCACTTATTGCAGCGGCGTTTTCGCTGGCTGCGGCCGATATTCTGTATGCGCCTGTTTTATGTCTTTAATAACACTGGGACTTAACCATAAAACGGCACCGGTAGAGATTCGCGAACAGGTCGCGTTTACACCAGAGCGACTACCGGAAGCGCTGCAGCAATTACAATCATTACCGGGTGTTAATGAGGCGGCTATTTTATCTACTTGCAACCGCACGGAAATTTATTGCTCTGTCGATGATAGCGCTAACACTAAAGACCAGCAAATTATCGACTGGTTCAGTCAGTTTCATCATATTCCATTAGAAACACTGAACAGTTACCTTTATGAACATGATCACGCGGCGACGATTCGACATGCTTTTCGGGTCGCCTGCGGACTGGATTCGATGGTGCTGGGCGAGCCACAGATTCTCGGCCAGATGAAACAGTCCTATGCCGATGCCAGCCAACACGGTTCACTGGCGTTATTACTGGGTCGCCTGTTTCAGCATTCGTTCTCGGTAGCGAAACAGGTGCGCACCGATACCGAGATTGGCTCTAGTGCTGTCTCGGTGGCCTTTGCCTCGGTCTCGCTGGCGAAAAAGATTTTTGGTGATTTAACGCCCTATACGGCTTTAATGATTGGTGCCGGTGAAACCATTGAGCTGGCTGCACGGCATTTACACAGCAGCGGCATTGGCCACATTATCGTCGCCAACCGCACTCTGGAAAGAGCACAAACGCTGGCCGAGCAGTTCGATGCCGAAGCGATTACTTTGCGTGAGATGCCCGAGCACCTTGAACGTGCTGATATCGTGATTTCGTCCACCGCCAGCTCTTTGCCTATTCTGGGTAAAGGTGCGGTTGAGCGAGCCCTGAAAAAGCGCAAGCGCAAACCCATTTTTATGGTCGATATTGCCGTGCCTCGCGATATTGAACCGGAAGTTGATGAGCTTGATGACGTTTATCTTTACACCGTCGATCACTTGCAGGAAATCATTAACGACAACCTGAAGTCACGCCAGCAGGCTGCGAAACAGGCCGAAGAAATTATTGATGCGCAGGTTATCGAGTTTTTAAACTGGCAAAAAACTCTGCACGCGGTTGACAGTATTCGCGAGATTCGAGAACACACTGAAAGCTTAACGGCCGAAGTACTGGATAAAACCTTAAAACAAATTCAGCAGGGCCAGAGCGCTGAAGACGCGGTGCAGTTTTTAGCCCGCACGCTAACAAATAAATTTTTGCACCGGCCAACCACTCAGTTACGCGAAGCCGGAAAACGAGGCGATAAAGTTACCATTCAGGTCGCCAGGAAATTGTTTTTAAATCGTAAAAAAAACTCATAAATATCCCTGTCACTCTATTTGAGAAAGCACTGTGTTAAAAGATTCGATATTAAGAAAACTGGAAAATCTGATCGAGCGCCACGAAGAAGTCGGGGTGCTGATGACCCAGCCAGATATCATTACTGATCAGAATCAGTTTCGTGCATTGTCGGTTGAATATTCCCAGCTCGAGCCGGTAGTTGTCAGTTTCAAGAGTTACCAGACGGCTATCAAAGACCTTGCCAGCGCCAAAGAAATGATCAAGGACAGCGACCCTGAGATGCGTGAAATGGCCGTTGATGAACTGAAAGATGCCGAACAACGCATTGAGTCTTTATCGCTTGAGCTGCAGAAACTGCTATTACCCAAAGACCCGCACGACAACAGCAATATCTTCCTAGAAGTGCGGGCCGGAACCGGCGGTGATGAAGCCGCGATTTTTGCCGGCAATTTATTTCGGATGTATTCGCGTTATGCCGAAATTAATCGCTGGCAGGTTGAAATCCTCAATGAAAACGAGGGCGAGCACGGCGGTTATAAAGAAATTATTGCCAAGATAATCGGTACCGGTGCTTATTCAAAACTGAAATTCGAATCCGGCGCACACCGTGTTCAGCGTGTTCCCGAAACCGAATCACAGGGCCGGGTTCATACCTCTGCCGCTACCGTTGTGGTGATGCCGGAACCAGATGAAGTTGAGCAGGTTGATGAAATCAATCCGTCTGAGCTTCGGGTTGACACCTTTCGTGCTTCGGGGGCAGGTGGTCAGCACGTTAACAAAACCGACTCGGCGATTCGCTTAACGCATTTACCTACCGGTATTGTTGTGGAATGTCAGGATGAACGCTCTCAGCATAAAAACCGCGCCCGGGCTATGTCCTTATTAAAGGCCCGCATCAATAATATTGAAATTGAAAAACAGCAAAAAGAGCAGGCACAGACCCGTAAGTCACTGGTTGGCACCGGTGACCGCTCTGACCGTATTCGTACCTATAATTTTCCGCAAGGCCGGGTCACTGATCACCGCATTAACCTGACGCTGTATAAACTTGATGAAGTTATGCAGGGCCATATGGAACAGGTACTTGATCCACTGATCAACGAATACCAAGCCGAACAGCTGGCCAGTCTGGCTGAGACTCAGTAAGACCGCACAGTTATGCCAGCCAGCATCCAGACGCTACTTCAACAAGCCGAACAGCAACTGGCGGCTGTTTCTGAATCGGCCAGACTGGATGCCGAAGTATTACTGGCGGACATACTAGAAAAAAACCGCAGCTATTTTCGCGCCTTTGGCGAACAAGAACTCACCCCTGCGCAGCTTCAGCAGTTTCAAAATGTCTTAACACAGCGCGCCGAGGGCCACCCTGTGGCTCATATACTGGGGCGCCGTGAATTCTGGTCGCTGGATTTAGAAGTCAATCAGCACACGTTAATCCCACGCCCCGACACCGAGCTTCTGATTGAATTTATATTGCAAGCGTTTCCGCAGCAGCAGCTTAAAGTAGCCGACTTAGGTACCGGCAGCGGCGCGATTGCGCTGGCGCTGGCGTCTGAGAATCCGCAATGGCAGATTACCGCAACCGATCAGAGCGCAGCCGCATTAGCGGTGGCACAGAGAAATGCCGCACGGCTGGGTATTGCAAATATCGTCTTTAAAAATGGAGACTGGTATCAGCCTCTGGCAGCATCCCGCTTCGACCTTATCATCAGTAATCCGCCTTATATCGCAGCTGACGATATTCATCTGACACAAGGCGATGTGCGCTTTGAGCCACTCACCGCTCTGGCTTCAGGTAATGACGGGCTGGACGATATCCGGCTGCTCATTGCCCAGGCAAAACAACATTTGCAAACCAATGGCTGGCTGATACTTGAACATGGCTACGATCAAAAAACAGTCATTTTTGAGCTTTTACAGTCAGCCGGTTTTGCTCATATCACACAAAAAGACGACTATGCCGGCAATGCCCGGCTATCTGCGGCTTCCTATGCCTGAGACCGCTTAAAAAGCGATAGCGCTTTATTTTGAATTTCGCTACTTGCCATCGGCCCCAAACAGGCATATCGTAGAGTCATGTCGACTCAAGATGACACACTTAAACATCGGTTGATTCACTTCTCCGATATGCACCCTGACCCCGACCAGGCGGCTAGCTGCATGTTATTGCTCAGCGATGTTAAAGGCATTGTCAAACTCCATCACATTACCCCGCTATGTTTAAGTATTGAATACGATATCCAGTTTCTGAATCTGCAAGTATTAGAAAACGCGCTGGCCGATGTCGGTTTTCATATCGACAACAGCCTGCTACACAAGCTAACCCGTGCGCTTTATCATTATTGCGAAGAGACCCAGCAAGCTAACCTGGGTTACACCCAAAACTGCAAAGACTTTACCAAACGCATCTTTATCAACGAATACTGCCACCATGAACATGGCTGTCGTGATGAACGCCCAGAGCACTGGCGCGAATACCTTTAGGTTTCGGTCTTAGATCATAAAGTCTCTGCTCAATTTAGCCTTGTACAATCCACCGACTTCCGACTTCCTGCCGATAATCTGGTATCATTCTGAAGATGAATGACGACCAACTTTTACGCTATGCCCGACAAATTTTAGTGCCACAGATTGGTATTGAAGGGCAACAACAATTACTCGACTCACATGTTGTGATTATCGGGCTCGGTGGACTCGGCTCGCCAGCAGCTTTATACCTAGCTGCTGCAGGCATTGGTCAATTAACATTGGTTGATGATGATCAACTTGATTTGACCAACCTGCAAAGACAAATCGCTCATCAGACTAAAAATATCGGTAAAAACAAAACCTTGTCGGCAACAGAAACACTGACAAACATCAATCCTGAAAGCCGTTATAACTGCATAGATCGACAGCTTCACGGCGACGAGCTCGATGCGCTGATTCAGAGTGCCGATATTGTGATTGATGCTACTGACAGTTTTGCTAGCCGCTTTGAAATCAATCAAAGTTGTTTCAAGCTGAAAACGCCTTTAGTGTCTGGCGCAGCGATTCGTATGGAGGGACAGCTCAGTGTTTATGATTTCAGAAATAATGACGGCCCTTGCTACCGCTGCCTGTACCAGGAAGTTGAAACCGAAGCAGCGACCTGCAGTGAAAACGGTATTTTAGGCCCAGTAGTCGGTACTATTGGCTGCCTGCAGGCCGTTGAGGCGATTAAAGTACTGACTCATGTGGGTAACTCACTGCAGGGCCATTTATTAATTTTCGATGCATTCAGTATGGAATGGCGCAAAATGAAATTACGAAAAGACCCTAGCTGCCCGGTCTGCTCAAGCCAGACTGATGCACTCTGAGAACCTTAACACTATGCAAAGCATTCGATTACCACGAACTCTGGTTAATAAAATTCTGGCCCAGGCTCAGGCAAAAGATCAACAGGAAATCTGTGGTTTAATCAGTCGCAACACGCTTAACGAACTGGCAATATTTCCTGTCAGCAATATCGCTTCAGACCCTTGCTGCTTTTTTGAAATGGATCCGTCAGAGACCATTCAGGCCATGAAAGAGATCCGCCACAACGGTGCTGAACTTTTTGCGATTTACCACTCTCATCCGTCAACAGCCGCCTTTCCGTCTGCAACCGACATTGAAAAAATCGCTTATCCCGATGCTATCTATCTTATCGTATCCCTCAACACTACCGGTGTATTGGAACTAAAAGGCTATAAAATTCAAGACGATACAGCACAGCCTATCGACCTTATTCTATAGCCGTCCAGAAAATTTACATTTTCGTAACATTTGTAGGATTTGTCTGTCATAACTAGTCGAAAAATCCTACATTATAATCAGTCCCAGCGTCTTCTCTGACGCATAGCAGTTCGATACTATAAGCACAGTGAAGTAATTCTTGAGAAAGAATTATCCTCAATGGAAGGGAGCAGGCATGAATGCCTATTAATAATAGCTAGCAAGATAGCTAGATTAAGTAAAGATGGTGAAAGCTATGGATGAATTACTGGAACTCTTCGAAGAGATAATAATCTTTGAAGAAGAGATAAGAAACGATGACAAAGAAACTCGGACTTATCCTGATCGAATAAAAGCTCGGCGGCTATTTCATGATTACCTGGAATGGCGCTTCGATCAGATCGCACCAAAATTGCTGGACTCAGCCGAGTGGATTCACGAAGTAGAACAGTTGAAATGCGCATAAGTTTTTGTTGAGTACCGCTCAACACTATGTAATTTAAGGAGAACTGTTATGCAACACAGTGTCGATTTAAAATACCTCATCTTATTTGTGATTCTTATCGCTTTAACCGGCTTTTCTATTGAATCACAATCCGATCAGCTCAGTAACTCACAGCTATCTGCTATTAGCTCCGGGATCTCCGACAGCCGTTACCCGACACTAAACAAACACTGATAACTCCGCGACTGCCGGCACTTATTGTAAGGTTGTCGGCCCTTCTGGCTGATGCTCAGCACCAAACAGCTGATCAACATCAACCGCATCATATTCGTAATGTGCGTTGCAGAACTCACAATCGACAGCGACGATGCCTGCATTTTCTTCCAGCGTTTGATTGACTTCTTGATACCCAAGAGACTGTAACATCTTATCAATACGCTGACGCGAACAGCCACATCGAAAACTGAACACTTCTGAATCAAATAAACGCACGTTTTCTTCATGATACAGACGATGCAATAACTCTTGCGGCCCCAGCTCTAACAATTCGTTATCTTGCAGCGTTGCCGCCAGATGCTCATGATGCTCCCAGTCTTCGCTGTTGTTTTGATCGCCGGGTAATTCCTGCAACAAAAATCCGGCACAACTATTATTATCTGATGCCAGCCAGAGACGCGTCGGTAACTGCTCTGATTGTTGAAAATATGCTTCGATACCGTTTGCTAGGGCATCACCTTTCAGCTCAACAATACCCTGATAGGATTCACCTTTCTCGGGTTCGATGGTGATCACCATCGTCGCATTCCCAAACACTTCTTTTAACGCACCTTCTGGCACTTCTGACTGCCAGCGTGCGATACCGCGTACGGTGTTATCTGAGGTGGCCTGCACTACCAGAAAATGCAGCGGGCCATCACCACGTATTTGCAGAATAATTTTCCCTTTGTACTTGATAGTCGCTGACAACAAGGCCACGGCAGCCAGTGCATCACCCAGTTGTTTTTTTACACGTTCCGGGTATTCATTTCTTTCTAACACGGCTTTCCAGCTGGCATCCAGATGAATAAGCTCACCTCTGACCCGTGAGTTTTCAATAATAAAACGGTGTAATGAATCGCGATCACGCATATCGTGTTAAACCTTATGAAAAAAACTGAGATCTGCTCTTATGACAAAACCGTTTTTGCTCGGTCTATCCAGCAGACGATTAAGCACTGAATATGGCTCAGCATTTAAGCGATATTTTGCTGCTGAGCCCGGTGCTTTCTGTCACCAGGGCATTCCTTAAGTGACTATTAACTGCTTAGTTTCTGTTTCAGTAGCTGATTAACCTGAGCTGGATTTGCTTTGCCTTTCGAAGCCTTCATAATCTGGCCCACAAAAAATCCCATCAGCTGTTCTTTACCGGCTTTAAACTCGGCTGCCTGAGCCGGGTTATTGGCTATCACTTCATCCACCAGTGCTTCGATGGCGGAACTGTCGGTAATCTGTTTAAGGCCTTTTTTATCGATCACGGCATCTGCGTCACCTTCGCCTGCCCACATGGCTTCAAACACTTCTTTGGCGATTTTGCCTGAGATCGTATTATCTTCAATGCGTTTTAGCATACCTGCCAGCATCTCGGCAGTGACCGGGCAGCTGTTGATATCAAGGTCATTTTTATTCAGCGAAGCACTGACTTCACCCATGACCCAGTTAGCCGCCAGTTTCGCTGCGGCTGACAGTTCAGCTGCTTTTTCAAAATAATCGGCCGTCGCCCTGCTTACCGTGAGGATGCCGGCATCTACTGAAGACAGCCCGTACTGTGCTATAAAACGATCGCGCTTTACATCAGGTAATTCAGGCAAGGTTGCTTTAACCGCGGCCAGATAGGCATCATCCAGCACCACCGGCAATAAGTCCGGGTCGGGGAAATAGCGGTAGTCGTTGGCTTCTTCCTTTGAGCGCATCGAGCGGGTTTCATTTTTATCAGCATCGTATAAGCGCGTTTCCTGAACCACAGTGCCGCCATCTTCGATCAGTTCTATCTGCCGCTCAACTTCAATATTGATGGCTTTTTCGACAAATTTGAAGGAGTTGATATTTTTCAGCTCTGCGCGGGTACCGTATTCCTGCTGGCCTTTTGGCCGCACTGAAACATTGGCATCACAACGAAAAGAACCCTCTGCCATGTTGCCGTCACAGATGCCGATATATTGCACCAGAGAATGAATTTTTCGCATATACGCTACCGCTTCTTCAGCTGACCGCATATCTGGTTCGGATACAATTTCCAGCAGTGGTGTGCCGGCGCGATTCAAATCAATGCCGGTCATGCCTTGGTAATCTTCATGCAGCGATTTACCGGCATCTTCTTCAAGATGAGCCCGGGTCACACCAATTATTTTTTTTGTGCCGTCTTTTAATTCAATTTCCAGCTTACCGGTTTCTACAATCGGCAATTCCATCTGACTAATCTGATAACCTTTGGGTAAATCTGGATAAAAGTAATTTTTACGCGCAAACACCGAATGCCGCGACACATTAGCACCGATCGCCAGGCCAAATTTCGCTGCCATACGAACAGCCTCTGTATTCAGTACCGGCAACACGCCCGGCAGACCCAGATCGACTGCGCAAGCCTGGGTGTTGGGCTCTGCGCCATAAGCGATCGAGGCACCCGAAAATATTTTGCTGTTGGTCATCAACTGGGCATGGATTTCCAGACCGATTACGACTTCCCACTGCATAGCTATTCCACTCTAAAAATTGTTTATTTAATCGTGAGACTTTAACGCCCCGCCGATACTTAACTTAACGACTAATTGCTATTCAGACCTTAATCTTCAAAACCTGAAGGGCAACGCTGATGCCAATCTGTTTGTTGCTGATAGGCATGAGCCACATTCAACAGTCGTGATTCTTCAAAATAATTACCGATAAGCTGTAGCCCCACCGGCATCTCATCGGCAAAACCAGCCGGAATCGACATGCCCGGCAAACCGGCCAGATTCACGGCAATCGTGTATATATCAGACAGATACATCGATACCGGATCATCAGATTTTTCACCCATATTAAAAGCAACATTGGGTGAGGTTGGCCCCATGATCACATCAACCTGTTCGAAGGCTTGTTTAAAATCATCACTGATCAGGCGGCGTAATTTTTGCGCCTTGATGTAATAGGCATCGTAATAACCGGCAGACAAGGCATAGGTTCCGATTAAAATTCGGCGTTTCACTTCTTCACCAAAGCCTTCTCCGCGCGAGCGCTTATACAGGTCTTCTAGGTCCTTCGGCTCATCACAACGGTGACCGAAGCGTACACCATCCATACGTGACAAATTTGATGAGCATTCTGCCGGCGCGACAACGTAATAAACCGGTACTGAGAGGCCACTGTTTGGCAGTGAAATATCTATAATTTCTGCCCCCATGTCTTGGTATTGGCGGATAGCGACATCGACACATTCGGCAACTTTTGGGTCGAGCCCTTCACCAAAAAACTCTTTCGGCAAACCGATCTTTAAACCCTTTACCGACTGATTCAGTCCGGCGCTGTAATCCGGTACTTCCTTGTCGATAGAAGTTGAATCTTTTTCATCGAATCCCGCCATCGCGTTCATCAGTAATGCACAGTCTTCTGCTGTTCTTGCCATCGGACCAGCCTGATCCAGGCTTGATGCAAAAGCGATCATGCCGTAGCGAGAAACACGGCCATAGGTCGGTTTTAAACCGGTCAGGTTACATAATGAAGCGGGCTGACGAATTGAACCGCCGGTATCGGTGCCGGTTGCCGCCGGAGCCAGACGTGCCGCCACCGCCGCAGCCGAGCCGCCGGATGAACCACCGGGTACTTTTTTCAAATCCCAGGGGTTTTTTACCGCGCCATAAAAACTGGTTTCGTTGGATGAGCCCATGGCGAATTCATCCATATTGGTTTTACCCAGCATGACTGCACCGGCCTGTTTTAATTTGCTGACCACGGTTGCATCATAGGGTGAAT
This sequence comes from Gammaproteobacteria bacterium, assembly GCA_029881795.1. Classification (GTDB taxonomy): domain Bacteria; phylum Pseudomonadota; class Gammaproteobacteria; order SZUA-229; family SZUA-229; genus JAUVDT01. Next base: position 60,950 of record JAOULX010000014.1, on the reverse strand, counting down.
TAAAGTTGTCGAGCATTTTTGAGCCACAGCTACTGCGCACGCCCTGAGTACAAAAAATATCTTTTTGTGCAAATGGCAGTCCCGTCAGGGCAACGCCATTACCGGCTGCAATGCGTTCATCTGCGGCTTTCGCCTGCGCCAACGCCTGCTCTTCTGTGACCGTGATAAAGCTGTTGATGTCACCGTCTTTCGACTTAATACGATCAAGAAAGTGCTGCGTCAGTTCGACACTAGTCACTTCACCGGCCTGCAACATGGCAGACAATTCAGCCAGTGTTTTATTGTGATACATATTTCTTTCCAGTTAGCTCTTGCTGTTTATTCGATAACTTGTGGTACGAGATATAATCCGTCTTCAGTCTTTGGCGCTACGGACTGGAACTGTTCACGCTGATTGGTTTCGGTCACCACATCAGCCCGCAGACGCTGACTGGCGTCCATCGGGTGAGCCATTGGCTCGACATCATCGGTATTGACAGCCGCCATCTGATCAACCAGATCCAGAATATTCGATAAGGTGGCGGCGTAACCGGGAATATCGGCCTCATTTATTTCAATTCGCGCCAAATGGGCGATTTTTTTCACTTGTTCTGCATCCAAGGACATGCTGTTCTCCAAGAATTAATACCAAGCCTGATCGTGTGTGATCTGATCAGAACAATTCTAGCCGCCGAAAATTACCATATATACCACTTCGACACCACAATCGTCGGCAGATGTTTGGTGAAAAAGCCAAGATTTGGTAGAGTGTCGGGTGAATATACTAAATCAGTCAGAAAATAGAATGACATTGTGGGGAAATCCCTGCAAAATCATACGAATTAACTAGGATATTCATGAGGCAGTTTTTCAGAACACCTCTATAATAATGAATTGTAACAATACTCGACCACGAGCACTATCAACAAGCTTGAAAGCCAGATTCTGTATGATCATTTGAAGCGATCAGACTCAGACGGTTTATAAATAAATTGATAGGCTCAAAACATAGGCTAGCTACATATAATGTTTAATCGTTTACGCGGACTTTTTTCTAACGATCTCTCTATCGACTTAGGAACAGCAAATACCCTGATTTACGCACGTGGCAAAGGTATCGTTCTCAACGAACCTTCTGTTGTTGCCATTCGTATGGATCGTGGCCCAGGTGGTCCAAAATCTATTGAAGCTTATGGTTCAGAAGCAAAAACCATGCTGGGTCGTACCCCCCTCAATATTCAGGCGATTCGGCCAATGCGCGATGGTGTTATCGCAGATTTCAATATCACTGAGAAAATGCTGCAGTTTTTCATTCGCAGCGTTCACGAAGCGGCTATTTTCCGTCCCAGCCCGCGTGTTCTGGTCTGTGTGCCTTGCGGCGCAACTCAGGTTGAACGCCGTGCGATCCGTGAATCAGCGATTGGTGCCGGTGCCCGTAAAGTGTATTTAATCGAAGAACCAATGGCTGCTGCGGTTGGTGCCGGCATGCCTGTTGATGAGCCTCGCGGCTCTATGGTTTTAGATATCGGTGGTGGTACTTCTGAAGTCGCTGTTATCTCTTTAAACGGTATTGTTTATTCGGCTTCTGTCAGAATCGGCGGTGATAAATTTGATGAAGCTATCATCAGCTATGTTCGCCGTAACTACGGTATTTTAATTGGTGAAGCGACAGCTGAACACATCAAACATGAAATTGGTTCTGCTTACCCCGGCAAAGAACTACGGGAAATCGAAGTCAAAGGCCGTAACTTGTCTGAAGGTATTCCTCGCAGTTTCACTTTAACCAGCAATGAAATTCTCGAAGCACTGCAGGAACCGCTGTATGGCATCGTTAGCGCTGTCAAAACCGCACTGGAACAAACGCCTCCTGAACTCGGTGCCGATGTCGCAGAGCGCGGTATTGTTTTAACCGGTGGTGGCGCATTATTAACTGATATTGACCGGCTCATTATGGAAGAAACCGGCTTACCGGTGGTCATGGCAGAAGATCCTAAAACCTGCGTAGCTCGTGGCGGCGGTCGGGTACTGGAGCTGATCGATGAACATGGCGGCGATTTCCTCGCTGTAGAATAAGTAATAACTGACTAATGACCGGCTCGATTTATGAGCCGGCTCTTTTTAAAGCCAATTGATAACCTTAAGAGTCCATTAAAAATGGTGGAAATGAACGCTCTGTTCCAAACCAGAGCCTCGCTGCTAGCGCGCACAATCATCTTAATCATTTTTTCAGTGGCTCTTATGGTTGCCGATCACCGCTGGCATCATCTGGATAAATTTCGACACACACTTTCGAACCTCATTTATCCGTTAAAATACGTGATCAATATACCGGCAGAAATCCTCGAGTCTACCAATCAGTCACTCACCTCACATGAACAACTGGTCAAAGAAAATGAGCAACTAAAACTCGACCAGCTGCTATACCAGGCTCGTCTTCAAAAAATGGACACGCTGGATCTCGAAAACCAGCGGCTGCGTAAATTACTTGGTACACCAAAGAAAACCAGTGAACGGGTTTTAATCGCAGAAATATTCAGTGTTGATCAGGATCCCTACAAACGCCTTATCAGTATCAACAAAGACCGCGATGATGGCGCTTATATCGGTCAAGCAATTATTGATGCCAATGGCATTATGGGACAAATTATTCATGTCGAAGCACACGCCTCAACCGTCATGCTGATTTCAGACAGCAACCATGCCGTGCCGATACAGATTAACCGTACCGGTCTGCGCGGCACCGTTTTTGGTACCGGTGACTCGAGTATGCTGTCGCTTCGATTTATTCCGCATAATGCCGAGATTAAGATCGGCGATGTGGTTTCAAGCTCAGGACTGGGCGGGCGCTTTCCACCTAATTATCCGGTTGGCGTTATCAGCAAGATTAGCAGACCTGCCGGTGAAACCTTTGCCGATATAGAAATTACGCCTTCTGCAAAACTCGAACAAAGCCGTGAAGTATTAATGCTATGGCATAATGCTCCGACCGATACCTATGGCCTTGAGAGCCCTACTAAACAATGATTTCCAGATCCTATTTAGCTATCATAACAAGCCTGCTGCTAGCCTTAATGCTCAGCATGCTGCCATTACCTGACTGGGCAAACTATGCCAGACCCGACTTGCTCACACTGGTCTTGATCTACTGGGTTATGGCGCTACCTATGTCGATTGGAGTTACAACTGCTTTTGTTTTTGGCTTATTGCTGGACGTCAGTCAAAGCACTCTGCTGGGTCACCATGCGCTGGCCATGATTGTCGTGATCTTTCTGGTACAGCAGCTGTATCAAAGAATCCGTGTTTACACACTGGTGCAGCAGGCAATGTTTATCGGTATTTTATTGATAATAAAACAGCTTATTGTACTCTGGATCAGCGGTATCACCGACAACGCACCCGACACTTCATTATACTTTTTGCCGTCATTAGCGGGAGCATTTATCTGGCCCTGGCTGTTTATTTTATTGCGTGATTATCGTCGTCGTTTTTGTCAGACTGACCACCATTGATCCCGAGCTACTGATTAAATTTTAAAGATGATTGTATTTTATTAATCACATGCACAGCTTAAAACAACGAATGGAACAGTATGGCTTTGTCAGCCATAAAGATTATGAATACGCCATACGCTGTATCAACAACGCCAGCGCAAGACATATCAAAACTCTTAATATCGAGGGCGAACCCGGCCGCAGGAAAGCAGCTTTTGCCAATGCCTTGGCTCAGGCTCTTGAATATAAAAACATCTGCTACTTTGAATTTGGCTCTGATGAAAAAACACCGATTATCATCCAGTTTGATAATGATGAAAAAATCCTCGACGCAGAACCAATGGATGGTTTTGAAAAAAAGCTGATCGAAGCCTGTGCTTTAAGTGAGGCCGAAACCACCGTTTTAATACTTGATCAGTTACATCTTGCCGCCTTTAAAGACCAGATCAATCTACACCGTTTCATCAGCACAAAAATTTGCAATAGCCATGGCAATGAATACTTAGCAAACAGCGCTAATCTTTTTGTTATGCTGATTTCAGAAGCAGAAATATATCACGCACTGCAACAGAGTAGCTTTAAAGTATGGGTCGATAGCCTGCATCAGCCCGGACTAGCACCGAGACACACTGATCTGGGTCTTGATGAATCAGCACAACAATGGATATCGGCAGTCTCCGAGATACTCTCAGCTCTGTCATTAAGCCCCACCCTCAACACCTATGAAAAAATTGCTTACGATATAGAACACCATGTTCGCAGCGCTGATCAGCTAAAAATTTCACTTTATGGCTGGGTCGAAGGTATCTCTTATCCCGCACTGTTCACTGACGAAATGAACAGCCTGTTTTTACAGGCTCAGAACTGTATCGAAAGTTACATTGGAATCGATGATTCGATTGAGTTATCCGGCGAACTGATAACTCATCCTACCAGCCCTGAATAACTGTCTTGATTAATCTTTTAGCCTCAACCTCGTTAAAGTTGATGATTTTAAGAAAGGCTTAAGGGTAAGCCCGTATTATACAATCGTGGAAGCGCAAGCATTCCGACAGACGGTTTATTTTCAAAGATGCGGTCAGATCATATCTCAGGTCTAATTACGTATATTAATCTATACAATTAGGAGACAATTTTCTGAGGCAGAGGCAACCTATTATGATGACGACACAAAACCTGAACCTTGGAACTCAGCCCTCATCGCTGCGTGAAGTAACTAGCACCGCAAAGCTGTTTAACTTTAATCGACCGGTCTTTGTCAGCAATGCCGTGTGGCGTGACTGTATTGATATACACAGTATCGGTAATGAGCTTGCCGTTTTACAGCGACTGCGCCATGTATTGTTTATGGCTTCAAGCGCTTTAAGAAACCGTGTTTCTGATGTGCAGTGCGAATTTCGTATTCAACGTATCCCCAGTGACAAACCTAACGAACGCGCAGAATCAGTTAACCTCAGTCTGAATGCATTTATTGATGACAACGACCGTCCTGTTGTTATTATCTCTTTCCCGGATGAATAAAGGATCTAACAAATTAGCATGAAAGGATTTATACCTAGCAACTGGTTTAATAAAGGCAAGGCTTCCGAGCTTAACGACTCTCAATTAAAACTCAATCGTGCAAGTCAAACTATTCTGGTGGTCGATGATTCACGCACCCAGCTGTTTGCTTCTACAAAAACTCTTGAGGAATTTGGATTTACTGTAATCACTGCCGATAATGGCAAGAACGGAATTCTACGTGCAAAAAAAGATCAACCAAGTCTTATCTTAATGGACATTGTTATGCCTGAAGTTAACGGTTTTCAGGCTACCCGCTACCTGACCCGACACCCGGAAACATCACATATTCCCATTATTATTGTCAGCAGCTCGACCCAGGAAGCAGACAAAGCCTGGGGACTTAAACTCGGTGCCTGTGATTTCATCAACAAACCCTTTGACCGTAGCCGATTAATTACCAAAATCATACGCCAGTTAGAAATCAGCCGGCAAAAAATAACTCAGCCAGATTCTGAATCACAGTCGGCCTGATTAGCCGGTTTCGAACAGACGCTTACTGGAACATATTTTTCATCATATCCAGATGATCGCGGGCACGCTTTTTACTGGTTTCTGCATCCAGTTCCCGACCGCCACCGGTCCACTCCAAGTCATCTTCCGGCAGTTCCTGTAGAAAACGACTGGGCTCACATTCGACCGATTCACCGTATCGATTTCGCTTTTTGGCATAGGTTATTGTCAGATTACGCTGTGCTCTGGTAATACCTACATAGGTTAGTCTGCGCTCTTCTTCTATATTGTCTTCCATAATACTGCTACTGTGAGGCAGCAGCTCTTCCTCGACCCCAACCATAAACACATTCGGGAACTCAAGCCCTTTTGCTGCATGATAGGTCATCAGTGACACCGCATCCAGATCCTGCTCTTCATTATTTCGTTCCAGAATATCCATCAGGCACATATGGGCGACCATTTCACCGAGACTTTCACCTTTATCTTTATCCTTGATACGCTGTAACCAGTCCAGCACCTCAGTGACGTTTTTCATTCTTCTTTCGGCTTTTTTATCATCCTTGCACTGTTCAAACAACCACAGCTCGTAACCAATTTCTTCCACCATCGATCGCACAACCTGAACCGGGTTATCTCTTTCTGTGGCCTCTGTTGTCGCACCTACCCAGTTTGCAAAGCTGTTTAATTTGCTCAGTATGCGCTCGCTAAACAATTCTCTGATACCAAATTCTGTACACGCAGCCAGCATGCTAATGGAGCGATCACTTGCGTATTTACCGAGTTTTTCCAGCGTTGCCGGACCAATTTCCCGGCGTGGTGTATTCACTATACGCAGGAAAGCTGTGTCATCATCCGGATTAGATAACAGCCGCAGGTAGGCCATGATATCTTTAACTTCGGAACGTTCAAAGAACGACAAGGCACCACTGATAACATAAGGTATACCGAGTTCTCGTAAATACCGCTCGAATAAACGCGACTGAAAGTTACCGCGATATAAAATCGCATAATCTTTAAACTGAGTACTTTTCTGGAATTTATGTGACTGCAATTCCATCACGACCCGCTCAGCTTCACCTTCTCCACTACTGCATTCAATCACCCGGATCGGGTCGCCGTAACCGAGTTCACTCCACAGTCGTTTTTCAAATGTATGCGGATTCACCCGAATCAGCTGATTAGCCGCTTTTAAAATTCGCCCGGTTGAGCGGTAATTTTGTTCCAGTTTCACTACCCGCAACTGCGGATAATCTTTATTTAATTGTTCAATATTTTCAGGTCGCGCTCCACGCCAGGCATAAATCGACTGATCGTCATCGCCTACCGCTGTGAGCCGTGATTCGGTACCGATGATGAGTTTAAGCATTTCATACTGGCTGGCGTTGGTATCCTGATACTCATCCACCAGTAAATAATGTATTTTACGACGCCAGCGTAGTAAGACGTCCAAATGCTGCTTAAACAACTGTACCGGCTTCATAATCAGGTCATCAAAGTCCACCGCATTATAGGCATGTAACTGACGCTGATATTTGATATAGAAGCTGGCAAAAAAGGCATCCTGATCGGTTTCTGCGCCGTATAACGCTTGCTCAGGAGTAATAAAATCATTTTTCCAGCGCGAAATTCGCTGCGAAATCACCTCGGCATCATCAACATTACTGCCGGTTTCGGCACGCTGCAGCTCACGAATCACAGTTTGTACATCGGTGCTGTCAAAGATACTGAATCCCTGCTTTAAATCCGCAGCCTGATATTCACGGCGTAAGATGTTGAGCCCGAGATTATGGAAGGTAGAGACGATCAGGCCCCGTGTATTGGTACCGCTAAGCTGTTCATTAACCCGGCTTTTCATCTCCCGCGCGGCTTTATTAGTAAACGTCAGGGCAGCAATATGTGCGGCTTTAATGCCACATTCCTGTACTAAATAGGCGATTTTTCGGGTAATAACGCGTGTTTTACCGCTACCCGCACCGGCCAGCACCAGCAATGGCCCATCAATATATTTTACCGCTTCCCGTTGTTCGGGATTCATTCCGGAAGACACTAATTAAGACACCAATTCATAACACGCGAAGCCTGCTATTGTATCTAAAACAGCTGTCATTGTACGTCTCTTTATCGGCCTAAACGGCGCTTGCATCCCGCTAACTTTTAAGCAAAACTGCCGTATGCCATCTATACAGCCACTCACACAATTTGATTTTTATGCCGTCATCGAAAACACCCCGGGGCTAAGCCTGGTCTATTTTACAGCACCGAGCTGTTCATCCTGTCGGCATCTCAGTCAGCTACTGACTGAAATGATAACACCTGCCGATTTGACAATATTTAACGTCGATGCGGTCCACGAACAGGCGCTGCTGGCTGAATACGAGGTTTTTCATTTACCCGCCCTGTTTCTATTCAAACAGGGCCAATACCATGCAGAAATACACGCTGAAGCGCGCAGCGCAAGCATTCTCAATGCCATCACTGTTGCCAGTCAACAAGCTGCTGAAGAGGCCCCCTAACGCAAATGAAGATAAACACAGCCACCGGCTTACTTGATCGTGCCACTTATATCGCCTCACCCAATCAGGATGATCGCAGCAATGATCAGCCAACCAGTCTGATCGTGTTGCACAATATCAGTCTGCCACCTGCCCGCTTTGAGGATAACTGGGTTAGCGCCTTGTTTACCAACACTTTACCGGCAGATGCTGACCCCTATTTTGCCAGCATTTGTGAACTGCGAGTGTCCTCGCATTTATTCATCCGCCGTAATGGTGAAATTTTTCAGTTTGTCCCATTTCAGCAACGAGCCTGGCATGCTGGGGTTTCCAGTTATCAAAACCAGACCGGCTGCAACGACTTTTCTATCGGCATTGAACTCGAGGGCACCGATGACATTGCCTATGAGGATATTCAATACTCCGTGCTGGCCGATCTACTGAATACGCTGGTGGCGAGCTACCCTGCTCTGTCCAAACAGCGTATTACCGGTCACTGCGATATTGCACCGGGGCGAAAAACCGACCCCGGTCAATCGTTTGACTGGGACAGACTAAAGCAAATGCTCGATATCGATGCCTTTGAGTCCTGTTGATTTCTCTCATTTGATTCACAGCAAGGCTGCGATCCAGTAAAATGATTTAAAACCATCTGCAAACAAAACAGGACAATAATAACTATATGGCACTCATATCCATTATTCTGGGGCTCTTTCTTGATCGCCGCTGGAATACGCTGGCACAATGGCGTCAGTTTGGCTGGTTTAGCAAACTCAGTCACAGCGTGCTTGAAAAAACAGAGCCACATCTGCATAACCCGACAGCCCGATATCTGGCGCTACTGGCTATACCAATACTGGCTACGCTATTTATTCAGAACCTTAGCAGCGGCTGGTTTACACCGCTCTCTTTGTTGTTTGCTTTCGTCGTCTTTGTTTATTGTCTGGGCACGCAAAACATTGAACAGCAGATCGATCAGATCATCAGTGCATTTCGTGATGGCCAGCCTGCGGCAGCCCACGCCATTATTGAGGATCTTAGCGGCGACTCAACGGTCAACGATGAAAACAGTCTGCAACTATGCCTCAGCTCAACCCTGAACCTGATGACCGAACGCTTATTCGGTGTTATTTTCTGGTTTGCCATATTGGGTCCTGCCGGTGCGCTGCTCTACCGCCTGAGCCAGCAATTTCTCAGCATCTATCGCGATGATCCTATTTTCTCCAAATCGGCTGAACGCATGAGCGAGCTTTTAAACTGGCTGCCCGAGCGTTTTCTTGCCATCAGTTTTGCCATTACCGGCCATTTTGAAGGCGCTCTGGCTGCCTTTAAAGAGAACAAGGAAACCGACAGGAGCGGCCAGTATCTGCTCATTGATATCTGTCTCGGTGCCCTCGAAGGCAACGACAGTAATGACAAAGCAGCCTATTTAAGTGCCTACCGCGGTTTAGTACTGCGCAGTATGATTTTCTGGCTGGCCACTATAGCTGTGCTTTTCTTACTGGGCTGGAACTAGTTAATGCCGCATCACACGCGCTTTGACATTCTGCGACACGGCGAGCCAGAAGGTGAGGATTGTTTCCGCGGCAGTGGCGTAGATCATCCGCTAACCGCCTCAGGCTGGCAGCAGATGCAGGCGGCCATAGCTCAGGGAACGCAGTGGGATCTTATTATCAGCTCACCACTATCGCGCTGTCTGGAGTTTGCCAAAAAGACGGCTGCCAAAATGAGCATCGAATTAATTATCGATGATCAGTTAAAAGAAATTGGTTTTGGTGTCTGGGAAGGACGTACAAAAGAGGAGATTCAGTTACATGATACCGAAGCCTATAAGCGCTTTCGTCTTAATCCTGTAGAGAACCGCCCCGACGGTGCAGAGCCACTGGAAAAATTTTCTAACCGGATCTGGCACAAGCTGGAGCAGCTGGCATCACAACATCCGTCAAAACGTATCTTAATTATCGCTCATGCCGGTGTCATTCGTGTCGTCTTTGCAAAAACCATGGGGCTGACACTGGATGATGTTTATAACCGCCTGAAAATTGAATATGCTGCCAGCATCAGCTGCAGCTTTAATGATAAAGGCAGAGCATCGTTACTGCTGCCTTCATCACTTTAAAGCCGGATTATCAACTGGCCGCGCTAATCTGCGGTAATTTTTTTAATTCAACACCCAGCTCCACAGCCTGATCCAGCGCACGTTGTAAACGCGCCGGCGCACTTCGGCCCATGCACTGGTGCAGTGGATCGCCATTAAAGGCAACCAGCATCAGCTCGATCAGTTCTTGTTTATTAAACTGTTGCCCGGTTAATTGCTGCTGCAGTAACAATATGTCATCGATCACCGCTTCTGCCAGTTCGCGATGCTGCGACCATAATTCAGCAACATTTCCACCCACTTCCAGACCGGCGATATTTGACGTCAGAATATAGAGGTTTTTAACCACCAGCTCCGCTAACATCGCTTGCTCATCGGTGACTATTTTAACGGCAATATTCACACTAGCCAGCGCATCATGTATCAACTGCGATAGAGCGCCATAAGCCGGTGACGGAATGATCACTTTTGAGTCCATGCCCGGCTTTTTTTCAAACCAGATTGAGATAACCGTAGGCGCCTGCCCAAGTATTTCCCAGTCTCTTGGTAACAGCTCATTTTGCAACAGTACCAGCACTGAATGCCATTGCTCAGGAATCTGTTTTAATACCGCCTGCAGATCTGCTTCGCCGACAGCCACGATAACAGCCACCGGTGCCGGTATTTCCGTCCTCAGCTGCTCTAGATTATCCTGCCGTCTTGCTGGGTAGACAGGGTAGCCCAGTTTCAAAAAGCCGCGCGCAAAGACAGCGCCAATTTCACCCAGCCCGACGACCACAACAGGTGCTTTCATAGTCTGATTCTCTTCTTATCTGCTACAATTAAGGTTGATATTATAACAATCATAAAAAAACGTGCCATAACATGACCAACGATATACGCCTGCAAAAACTCAGAGTCTGGCTGGCTCAGCAGCTTAACAGTGATCAGTTTGATTTATCGGTTGCTTCTGCCGATGCCAGTTTCCGTCGTTATTTCCGTATTACTGATAACAACAAAAGCATGATAGCAATGGATGCACCACCGGACAAAGAGGACTGCCGGCCGTTTATAACCATCGCAAAACAGCTATGTTTAGGTGGTATTCATGCGCCAGAGGTGATCGCCGAAGATCTCAGCCAAGGCTTTTTATTATTATCCGACTTAGGTGATACCCAATATCTGTCGGTTTTAGATGAGAACAATGCAAAAGATCTCTACAAAGATGCCATCGACACACTGATTCAAATCCAGTCTGTACCGGCCAGAGAACTGCCAGCTTACGATAAAGCTTTATTAGAAAAAGAAATGCAGCTCTTCCCCGAGTGGTTTATCAGCAAACATTTACAGATCAGTTTAAACCAGAAACAACAACAACTGCTCGATGCTGTTTATGACTGCCTGACTGAGAATGCTCTGCAACAACCTAATGTTTTTGTACACCGTGACTACCACAGCCGCAACCTGATGCAAACAGCAACCTCTAACCCCGGCGTGCTGGATTTTCAGGATGCGGTTAACGGCGCCGTCACCTACGACCTCGCATCCTTATTAAAAGACTGTTACATCAGCTGGCCAAGACCACAGCTTGAACAATGGGTGGCATACTATCTAAAGCAAGCACAGCAAAAAAACATTATCGACAAGCACGTTACACTGGAAACAGTTTTACAGTGGTTTGATCTGATCGCTGTGCAACGGCACCTGAAAGTGCTCGGCATTTTTTCTCGACTTAATATCCGGGATAACAAACCCGAATATATGAACGACCTGCCCCGTACTTTTCAGTACATCATCGACACCTGTAATCGCTACCCGCTGTTATACCCGTTAACGCTTTTGTTACAGGAACTCAAGATTGCAGAAAAACTGAATTTGGAATGGCCTGAAGCTCTATGAAGGCTATGATACTGGCAGCCGGGCGCGGCGAACGCATGCGGCCACTAACGGACAACACACCCAAGCCACTGCTGATGGTTAATCAGCACTGTCTGATAGAACATCATATTTTTAATTTAAAGGCGGCCGGTTTTAACGATCTGGTGATTAACACCGCCTGGCTCGCTGACAAAATACATAATAAACTCGGCGACGGCAGCCATTATGGCGTCAGCATTTCCTATTCCGATGAAAACGAAGCATTAGAAACAGGAGGCGGTATTAAAAAAGCCCTGGCTTTGCTTGGTCATGACAGCTTTTTAGTGATTAACGGTGATATCTGGTGTGACTATGACTTTAACAGTTTGCCTGAACTGGCATCGCAGCATCTGGCACACCTTATCTTAGTTGATAATCCGCAACAACATCCGCAGGGTGATTTTGCTATTGATCACGATCTGTTATCGAATACCGGCAGCCCACGCTTTACTTTTTCTGGTATCGGCATCTACCGCGCCGCACTCTTTAATCAGCCGGAAGCACGTTTCCCACTGGCTCCTGCGCTCAGAAGTGCGGCTGATAAAAAGCTGATAAGCGCTGAATATTATCCGGGAAAATGGCTTGATATCGGTACCCCAGAAAGACTGCAGCAACTGAAAGACGAACTCAGTTAAAACATCCAGCGCAGATAAAATTCGGTTCTTGTAAAATCAATTTTAGTTGTATTCTGAACCATCTCTGATTCAAAAGCGCTGTATGCAAAACCGATAATCTGACCACCAAAGAAGCGTTTATATTCATACAGCATAGTAGCGGCAGCAGCAGGTTTATAATCAGCCCTGTAATACCCTGTCGCCACTGTATCCAGCTCAAAAACAATTTTATCGTGATACGATGCGCCAATACCAAACACCGAGCTTCTGCCATTAAACAGATAGAGCAACTGAAAATCGGACTGCGCCAGTTCCGCACTGTCACTGGCACCGGCAGTCACCTTGTCATACTGGTAACCTAATGCCATACGATAGCCATGCCGGCTTTTCCACAAACCATCGACATTCAGTCGCAGATGCATACCACTGCCAAACTCAATATCACGACCACCTTGGGTTGTCTGGGCGATATCACCGCCTTCAGAATACCCCAGACTCAGCGACCACTTTGAATTAAAATTACTGTGAGGCTGATAAACCGTTACATTTCCATGCTCTTCTGAATCACTATCCGCTTCGTTCTGAGCAGACATCTGAGCTGCTGGTTCCGTTTTCTCCACAACGTAGTCGGGCATGATCAGGACATAACCCATTTCCAGGGTATTTTTCCCGGCACTAAAAACATCGGGATTTAGATCAAAGATATCCTGCCTTAATTTGAATTGCTTTCTGCTTGAGCTGGGAAAAAACTTTTTCGCGATCGAATACAGGCTATCACCGGAGCTAACAGGCCAGCGGTTCTCTTTTAAAAGAAACATAGTGGGCTGTTTCTTTTTTTCTATTTCAACAACCTTCTGGATCTTTTTAACTGGATTTTCGTTATTTATTTTTGACTTGATGCTGGCAGACATACCAGGGCTGCTGCGCTCTGGCAACCTGAGTTTTGCACCTATATACAAGCCGCCTTTACCCTTTTTAAATACTGCAGAGTTTAATCTGATGATATCTTTTCTGAGTTCGGCTTGTAAACGAGCGTTTTTTGGATAAACAGCACGCGATATTCCATACAGCGTATCGCCTTTCTTTACAATCCACCAGTCCCCCTGAATTCCGCCCCAGCTTTTTGTCGCAAAAAAACATAAGCAAAAGACCACAACATAAAGTTTGAAAACCTTCATCCAATCATCCCCATGATATCCTTCTTTATTCGCACCTATAATTTAAAACAGTATCGTTGCCGCCATTAATGTCATATCGTTATCCAATGACGTGACTTCAACCTCGAGTAAGATTCTCGATCCCAGCTTAAACCCAAAACCCAGCCCATATGAAGTAATGGTTGTCAGTTCGCTGCTAACAACACCACTTTCGGTTCGGATCATTTCCTGTTTCAGACTACCTACTTTAAATTTCATATAAGGTTGACCTTCACCCAATAGCGACAGGTATATACCCTGTAGATCAGCTTCCCAGGTATCCCCTGCTGTCTGCAAATCACCGGCATCTGAACTCATATTGACGTATTCGAGCACTGACTTTTTATTACGTGCCGTTAGTGAAAAACCACTGACAGCCGCTTCACCAAATTCAAAACCACCATCAATATTACCGGACACAAAACCAACATTATAAGTTTCTTCGTACTGGTTTCCGGCGGCAAATGACGGGGCACTTGATAAATAAACACAAAACGTTGTAAATACTATTGCTGCCAATCTATTCATTTTTTTTCCTGATTTTTATTATGCCAACATTCATAACAAGTATTGATTAAAATAACAAGGTCTATAAACTTAAACTGCCTGATTTGAGCGATAACTCACAGCGCATTATGAGCCTGCTGATCTGCATGATATGAAGACCTGACCATCGGTCCGCTCGCGACATTTTTAAAACCCATTGCCATCCCCAATTCTTTCAGCTGTTCAAACTCTTCCGGCGTGACATAGCGCATTACCGGCAAATGATCCAGACTCGGTTGCAAGTACTGGCCTAATGTCAGCATCTCGCAGCCATGATCGAGAAGATCTTGCATGACAACTTTTACTTCTTCTATTTCTTCACCCAGCCCCAGCATCAGGCCTGATTTTGTCGGCACTGTCGGGTGCATCGATTTAAAGTTTTTAATTAAATCCAGTGACCACTGATAATCTGAACCGGGGCGTGCCTGCTTATATAAACGCGGCACCGTTTCCAGATTATGATTAAATACATCGGGTGGTGCTGCTTTCATCAGATCCAGCGCAATCTCCATACGTCCACGAAAATCCGGCACCAATATTTCTATCTGGATAGCTGGCACACGCTTGCGTGTTTCCTGAATACAGCTGACAAAATGTGATGCCCCGCCATCCCGCAAATCATCCCGGTCAACTGAAGTAATCACTACATAATTCAGCGCCATATCAGCTATTGTTTTCGCCATATTTACTGGCTCATCGGGATCAAGTGGATTAGGCCTGCCATGACCGACATCACAAAACGGGCAACGACGGGTGCATATATCACCCATGATCATAAAGGTTGCTGTACCTCCGCTAAAGCACTCGCCTAGGTTAGGGCAGTTCGCTTCTTCACAGACCGTATGTAATTTATGTTCTCGCAACACTTCTTTAAGTTTTTTAACTTCAGGCCGAGCCGGCGACTTTGCCCGTATCCATGCTGGCTTTCTTAGCGGCGTCTGCGTTCTCTCGACCTTAACCGGAATCTTTGCCAGTTTTTCTGCGCCGCGATATTTAACGCCGACTTCTTTAGCCTGTTTTTTTTCTTTGTTCATTTAGCTTACCAAAATCTTAAACTGTATTTAAAAACCATTCAATCGTGTTATTTGATCAATCGAAAACTGTTGGCAAATTTTTACCAGCAGTTTTTCTTTTGCTGCTGAAAGTGTTGTTTTTATCCCAAGGTTTTTTAATTGTGTTACGTCAAGGTTTTCATAGCCACAAGGATTAATATCTTTAAATGGTGTTAAATCCATATCGACATTCAGACTCAGTCCGTGATAACTACAACCTCTTTTAACCCTTAAACCAAGCGCTGCTATTTTAGCACCTTCAACATAAACTCCCGGTGCATCTTTTCGGGCAACAGCCTTGATGCTTTCATCAGATAACAGATCAATCACTGCATCCTCAAGCGCTGTAACCATTTGCCTGATCCCAAATTTTTTTCGTTTAAGGTCAAACAGGCAATATGCGATCAGCTGCCCCGGCCCGTGATAGGTAACCTGTCCGCCACGGTCAATTTCAACTACTGGTATCTCTGTTTTATTCAGGATATGTTCCGGTTTACCGTTCATGCCTTGGGTAAATACAGGCTCATGTTCTAACAACCAGATTTCATCTTCTGTCGTATTGTCTCGCTGCTCAGTAAAGGCCTGCATTTTTTCCCACACCGGCAGGTATTGCTGGCAGCCTAAATCGCGTACCCGCAGCAAACTCAAAGTGCCATCACCACATGTTCACAGGCGCTCAAATCGAGATAAATCGCATCGATCTGACTTTTACTGGTGGCTCGGATCGTCACAGTCATGCTGGTATATTTTGCATTTTTACTGGCGTTTGTTTTGATGCTGCATTCCGCCAGATTATCAACATGACGATCAACTATCTCTTTTACAGCGGCCTCAAGAATATCTCCGGTATGGCCAAAAGCCTTGATCGGGAAATCACAGGGAAACTCCAGTAATGTTTCGTTTTCTTCAGCCATTCAGCACCCTTCTCTTAACTGTTGTTTATACTGCTGATAAATTTTAATCATTTTGTGCCACAGCGGGCCGGCTTTTCCTTCACCAACCTGTCGACCATCAAGCTTTAAAACCGGTACGATTTCTCGTGTCGAACTGGTCATCCAGATTTCGCTGGCACTACGCAGCTCTGATTCAGTTATCTCGCTTTCCTGAGCAGGCATACCATGCTCACGTGCCAGTTCTAATACTAAGTCTCTGGTAATACCGGGTAACAACAAAGGCCCTTCCGGTGGCGTTACAATTGTGCCGTTGAGTACAGCAAAAACATTGCTCGACGCACCTTCAGTAGCCTTGCCATCACGGATCAGTATTGATTCGCCAGCCCCTTTATCGGTTGCCTGTTGCTGTAATAATGTATTGGCCAGCAAAGCAGTGGTTTTTATATTGCAGGCGCGCCATCGAATATCATCCAAGGTGACTGCTTCTATCCCCTGCTCGGCTACTGCAGGTGGCAGCGTTAGCAGCCTGTTACTCATAGCAAACACCGTCGGAGTGACTTTATCAGGGAAATTATGATCACGCTTGCCTGTTACACCTCGGGTGACCTGCAGATAAAGACTCTGGTCAGTGCCGGTATTTTTATGCAGCAACTGCTGCAGCATCTGAGCCCATGCCTGATCAGACATCGGGTTTTTTAAGCGAATCCCGTCCAGCGAATTTTGTAAACGCTGTAGATGAGATTGCAGTCTCAGCAAATTTCCGCCATAGGCAGGAATCACTTCATAAACACCATCGCCAAACAAAAAACCCCGGTCCAGTACCGAGACACAGGCATCGGCAATCGCTTTGAATTCACCGTTTAAATAAACTATCTGATCACTATCGTTCACGGTACAGAATATTTTAATCGAACAGCAATATAAACTTATCTTTTGCTCGCTGTAACAAGCCGCCTTTGGCAATCGAATTGAGCGCAACCAGAGGCATAGTGATAATTTCATCACCATTGAGTTTTACATGTACCGATCCAATCTCCTGACCTTTTTTAACTGGGGCAATAATTGTCTGGTCAATCTCCATTGAAGCTTCGAGCTTTTTATACTGCCCGCGCGGGATCGTCACCGTTAAATCCTGCAGCAAACCCAGCGCCAGTTTTTCTTTTTCGCCTTCCCAGATACGCACATCTTTCAGGCCTTCGCCAGCGGTATAGAGTGCATGACTTTCATAAAAACGAAAACCATAATTCAATAGTTTCTGACTCTGATCAGTCCGCGCCTTGTTGCTTGCTGTACCTAGAATAACTGAAATTAAACGCATCTCACCACGTTTGGCAGATGCCACCAGACAGTAACCGGCAGAATCGGTGTGGCCAGTTTTAATGCCATCAATACTTTTATCCCGCCATAGCAACTTATTTCGGTTGTATTGTTTGATGCCGTTATAGGTCATCGATTTTTCAGAATAGAGTGTGTAATGTTCTGGAAACTCTTCAATTAAGGCTTTTGCCAGTATGGCAATATCCCGCGCTGTTGTTTTATGTCGGCTATGAGGCCATCCCGTACTGTTTACGTAATGGGTTTTGTTCATACCCAGCGCTTTCGCATACTGATTCATGTAATCGGCGAAGATAATTTCGGTGCCAGCAATATGCTCAGCCAGTGCGACACTAGCATCATTTCCTGACTGAATAATTAAGCCTCTGAGCAGATCACCAAGACGAACTTTTGAACCTACTTCAACAAACATTTTAGAGCCTTTCATACGCCAGGCTTTTTCACTGATTGTAACTTTTTCGTCCAGCGTTATACGGCCAATTTCCAGCTCTTTATAAACCACATAAGCAGTCATCATTTTGGTAATACTGGCCGGTTCAATCAGCCTATCTATTTTTTTCTGTGCTAATACCGTATCGCTATTGATATCGATTAGTAAAAAACTTTTAGCTGACAGCTTCGGTGCTGCGGGTACGGGTATTGCTGCGTGCGCTGATAACACAAAACACAATAAACTCAGAATCAAACTGTTTTTTATCAGGGTCATATATGTCTCTTTTGTTTGTTTAAACAAGAATATTCAAAAGGCAAATTCATTATTAACACTTAATCAACAACTATCCGTGCTGATGTTTGCCCGGTCTTTGTTAAGCGGGAGAGCACGCCATAAGCCACATCCCTGGATGGCATCGGTCCAATTCTGACTTTATACAAAGTATTTCGTGCGCCACCTGCACGATGCACCCGGACTGTGCGAAACTGACTTTCACGCAGCTGACTGGCCAGACTTTCTGCATTATCATAGGCACCAAATGCACCTAATTGTACGTAGATTTGTCCATCACCACCGCTGGACTCTGGAAGCAGTGAGCGACTGGTATTTAACGCCAGATGGCTGGTTGTTACCGTTTGAATTTCTACATTCCCGGTACCGCTTCCACTAATCCCTAATTTTTTTGCCGCAGCGTACGACAAATCGATAATTCGTCCTTCGTGAAAAGGGCCTCTGTCATTCACTTTAACGATAATTTTTTTATTATTATCGATGTTTGTCACTTCAACATAACAGGGGATTGGCAGCGTTTTATGAGCTGCTGTCATCTGGTACATATCATAGGTTTCACCGCTTGATGTTCTGCGGCCATGAAATTTTGTACCGTACCATGAGGCAATACCACGCTGAGTATAACCTTCTGACGACTCCAGCACGTGGTAGCGGATACCTCTTACTTCATATGACTTTGGGTTGCCGTAGCGACTTTTGGGTTCATTTTTTGGTATCGCATCAGCTGAATGGGCTGACACATCGTTTGCATCATGAGGCGCATAATCACCTCTGCTGGCACATGCCTGCAACACTATAAAACTGGCAAGAACAATGAGCCGCGCGGTCATTACTATCGCCCTTGCATCCGGTGTTTAATTTCCTGACTTAATTGAAACACAGCCATCGAATATTTTGGGCTGTGATTGTAGCGACTGATAACATAAAAGTTATGCAATCCAATCCAGTATTCCGAACCCTCTTTGCCGTTGAGTTTTACCAATACAGCCTGATCATTTTTTGTTGTAATGTTTTTCTCAAAACTCAAACCCTGATCTCTGAAACTTTCGACGGACCGATGAGGTTTCATCATTCGACCTTCCGCTTGGTGTTTACGGCCATTGGCATCAGCCCTGACAATTACCTGTTCGCCTTCACGCCAGCCATGTCGCTTGAAATAATTGGCGACACTGCCAATCGCATCAGATGTCGTCCATAGATTGCGCTGACCATCATTATCAAAATCAACCGCATAACGTCGGTAACTACTGGGTATAAACTGCCCCATACCCATTGCTCCGGCGTATGATCCCAGAGTCTGATTCATTGCCAGTTTTTCATCTCTAGCCAGCAATAAAAACTGTTCTAGTTCTTTCTTAAAAAAACTCGCTCTGGGCGGGTAATCAAAACCCAGCGTTGCCAGCGCATCTATCACCGGATAACGCCCGATTTGTCTGCCGTAATAGGTTTCAACCCCAATAATGGCAACAATAATTTCGGCTGGCACCCCGAACTGCGCCTCAGCCTTAGCTAATAAATCCCGATTCTTTTGCCAGAACGCCACACCTTTGGTAATCCGCTTATCGGTTAAGAATATTGGCCGGTACTGTTTCCATGGTTTGGCTTCTGCCGGTCGCATCATCGCATCAATGATAGACTGGCGCTTTTGCGAAGCTGAAAACCAGTTAACCAGCTCGTCTTTATCAAAGTCGTACTTTTTAACCATTTCATCAATGAAAGCCTTGACCACCGGACGCTGCCAATAGGAAGTCTCTGCACTGACATTAACGACCAACAACATCATGCAAAGCATTAATAAACCATTCTTTTTAATTAATTTCATTATCTCTATTGTCTCAAAAGCCTTCGATGTGACTGTATTGACATCAGCATACCGAATCCAGCCATTAAGGTCACCATTGAGGTTCCCCCATAACTGACCAGTGGTAAAGGCACACCAACTACCGGGAGCAGCCCGGAAACCATACCTACATTAACGAATAAATATACCAGAAAAGTCAGACTTAAACTGCCTGCCAGTAAACGCCCGAAACTGTCTTGTGCCTGAGATGCGATTACCAGACCACGAATAACAATAAATACATACAGCGCCAGCAGCACAATAACGCCTATGAAGCCAAATTCCTCTGCAAAAACGGCAAATATAAAATCGGTTGAGCGCTCCGGTAGAAAATCCAGATGTGACTGAGTACCATTGAGCCAGCCTTTGCCGTACAAACCACCCGAGCCAATCGCTATTTTTGACTGAATAATATGGTAACCCGAGCCCAATGGATCATTTTCAGGGTTTAAAAAGGTCAAAACACGGCGCCGTTGATAGTCATGCATATAATGCCATACCAGTGGCGTCATCGCTGCGACAAGAACAGCAAATCCGGCCAGTACCCGCCATTTTAAACCGGCAAAATAAATCACAAAAAAACCTGCCGCCGCAATCAGTAAAGAGGTACCCAAATCAGGTTGTTTAGCAATCAGCATGGTTGGCATAATGACCAGAATCAGCGCCACAGCTAGGTGTTTAAAACTGGGTGGCAATGGCTTGTCAGCTAAAAACCAGGCCACCATCATCGGCGCGGCTAATTTCATCATTTCAGATGGCTGGAATCTGACAACCCCAAAATCGAGCCAGCGTTTAGCTCCTTTACCCACATCACCAAACACCAGTACCGAGGTCAGCAAGACAATACCCAGCAAAAATATCCAAGGCGCCCATAAACGGAAATTTTGCGGTGGAATTTGTGCCATTAACACCATCACACCAAAAGCCAGTGAGAGACGGGTCAGCTGGCGAAATATCAGATCAATGTTTTGACTGCCCGCACTGTAAAGTATTCCCAGGCCACAGGCGGTCAGCAATAACAAGGCCATGGTCAAAGGCGGGTCGAGTCGAAGCGACTGAAAGAGTTTTAGTCGTCCGGTGTCATTTGATTCAAAATAATCAGCGCGCATGGTTACCGTAATTCTTATGTATGTAATGATCGAATACTTGTTTGGCTATCGGTGCGGCAACGTGTCCGCCGCTGCCACCATTTTCAATAATGATAGCCGCTGCAATACGTGGTTTTCGTATCGGTGCAAAAGCGGAAAATAACGCATGATCTCGTAATTTTAAGGCCAACCCCTCTTCATCATAGACCTCACCCTGTGCAATACCATAAACCTGTGCGGTTCCGGTCTTA
Organism: Gammaproteobacteria bacterium; assembly: GCA_029881795.1. Taxonomy (GTDB): domain Bacteria; phylum Pseudomonadota; class Gammaproteobacteria; order SZUA-229; family SZUA-229; genus JAUVDT01. The sequence continues at coordinate 39,439 of JAOULX010000014.1, read as the reverse complement.
CCGGCCATTTGATAGGTCAGGCTATGACCCAGCGCCCTTGCCGTGCCATGGCTGCCATGTACCACTTCTTTCATGCCGGCAATGATATTCGACCAGTGCCGGTTAGACTTTATAGTGACCGGTTTCAGTTCTGGCGGCTGATATGCCACCGTTTCTCCCGTTTGATTATCCCGGCTGGATTTTAACAAATGCGGCTGCTTGCGCTGACCACGCATCGCCAAAGTCGCGGTTGCCGCAGCCATTTGCAACGGCGTTGCCAGCATATAACCCTGACCAATCCCGGTAATCAGTGTTTCACCAGGATACCAGATGGTCTTTTTGGTTTTTTGTTTCCATTCTCGTGATGGCAACAACCCCGACTGCTCACTGGTGGTATCGATCCCCATTCTTTTGCCAAAACCAAATTGATTTAAGAAACTGGAAATTCTGTCTATACCCATAAGATAAGCTAGCTGATAAAAATAAACATCACAGGATTCAGCCAGCGCTTTTTTCATTGTGGTGTCTAAGTGCCCGGTTCTTTTCCAGTCCCGATATCTTCTTTCTTCATTCGGTAACATGAAATAACCTTCACAAAATATCTCTTCATTGACCCCTACCACTGATGCATCCAGCCCACCGAGACCTATAAATGGTTTCATTATCGAGCCAGGCGGATACTGCCCTGATAAGGCCCGATTAAACTGCGGACGCCGCCCCGTGTTTTGCAGGATTTTATAGGCTTTATTTGATATACCATGAACAAAAAGGTTGGGGTCGTATAATGGCATGCTCACCATTGCCAACACCTCGCCGGTTTCTGGCTCTATCGCAACCATTGCACCACTGTTATTTCCCATCGCGTATTCTGCGGTAGATTGCAAACCCGCATCGATGCTTAATATCAAATCTTTACCGGCTATCGGTGGCGTTTCCTCGAGCACTCTAAGCACTCGCCCCTGCACATTGACCTCAACTTTCTGGTAGCCTCGCTGACCTCGTAGTTCTTTCTCGTAATAGCTTTCTATGCCGATCTTTCCGATCGAACTGGAACCGTTGTACTGGGATGCATCAACATTTTGTAATTCATCTTCATCAATTCGACCAACATAGCCCAGTACGTGGACCGCGCTACTGCCCATGGGATAATAACGGGTTAACTTTGTTTTGAAATCCACACCGGGAAAGCGATAACGGTTGACCGCCAGAACAGCCACTTCCTTTTCACTGAGATTTGACCTCAGGGATACACTTTGAAACGGTTTGCGTCTTTTTAAGGTTTTATTAAAACTTCGAATGTCGTTGTCACTGATCGTAATCAGGCTTTTCAGCTCTTCCAGGGTCTGATCCAGCTGACCGACTTCTTCCGGGATGATATCCAGGCTGAAGGTCGGCCTGTTTTCCGCCAGCACCATTCCATTGCGATCATAAATCAAGCCTCGATTAGGCTCGGTTGACATCAGACGCACACGATTATTATTCGATAACGTATCAAAATGAGCATGCTCGGTTATTTGCAACTGAAACAACCGCCCCCACAGCAAGCTCACTAAAATAACAGCCACCAATGCAGCTATGATAGCTCGGATATTAAATATCCGAGCTTCCTTGTAAAGGTCTTTAATCAGCGTCCGGGACATCATTACTTCAATCCCCCGCTACTGGCATTTGATCAACAATCTTCTATTCAAAATCACAATATCTATCAGTCAGTGATTCCGTGCAGCTGGTTATATCGATCGATACTGGTCACGATTTCTTCTTTGGCCTCTTCTGCATCATGCCAGCCATCAACCTTGACCCATTTGCCCGGCTCCAGCGCTTTGTATTGCTCGAAGAAATGGGAAATTTGTGCCAGCAATTCCTGCGGTAAATCTTCCGGACCGTTAACCTTACTGTACAGCGGCGTCAGTTTATCTGTAGGCACAGCCAATACCTTTGAATCCTCTCCGGCTTCATCTGTCATTTTAAGGACAGCAACCGGACGGCAGGCAATCACAGATCCGCTAATTACTGGCACCGGAGTAATAACCAGCACATCGACCGGATCACCATCATCCGACAAGGTATGCGGCACAAAACCGTAGTTACAGGGATAGAACATAGCGGTACCCATAAAGCGGTCAACAATTAATGCACGAAAGTCTTTATCTACTTCGTATTTAACCGGAGCACCATGGGCTGGTATTTCAATCGCAACATTAATAATGTCTGGTACATTCTCGCCCAGTGGAATATGTTCTAAATTCATTCATTTAACCTTGGTTATAACTGTAAACGTTAGGAATTATACTCGTTATCAGCCGGCAGAAGTACGCCACGGATAAGAAATATTTACTAAAAATGCCAAAAAAAGCCAATCTTACTATCGACTTTAACCGGGCTTTGACTAAAATCCACAGATACTAAAAATATAAACAAACAGAAAACCATGGGGAATCTTAGATCATGAGGATCGTATTATTAGGAGCACCGGGCTCGGGCAAAGGCACACAAGCCATCAAACTGGCCGAACACTACAAGATACCTCAGATTTCTACCGGTGATCTGCTGCGCATCGCAGTAAAAAATCAAACAGCGCTGGGAAGACAAGCCAAAGCCGCCATGGATGCAGGTCAGCTGGTTTCTAACAAGATCGTTCTAGGCATGATTCAGGAACGACTTAACCAAGCAGACGCAACTAACGGCTTTATTTTAGATGGTTTTCCCCGCAACCTCGACCAAGCCGACCAACTCAACCAATTACTCGACGAGCTACATCTGCCCATCGACTGCACCTGTCTGATACAAGTCGATTTTGATAACCTGATGGAAAGACTCAGTGGTCGCATGAGTTGTGAAGCATGCGGCTCCGCCTTTAATATCTACACAAAGCCGCCGATTCTGGATAATCAGTGCGACAATTGTGGCGCTGAGCTACACCACCGAAGTGATGATAATGAAGAGACGATTGCAAACCGTATTCGGGTCTATGAAGCGCAAACAATGCCGCTAATAAACTACTATAAAGCACAAAATAAACTTAAAATCATTGAAGGTCAGGGTGAAATAAACAATATTTTTAAACATCTACTTGCGGCGCTCAAAGATGTTCGTACAATGGACAGTTCAATCAAAACAAGTACACCACCAGGTGGGGAAAAAGCAATGAATGACGAGAAGTCAAACAGTTTCAATAATAATAAACCTGAAGTTGACAGCAACTCTTCCCAGTCAACACCTGCTAGCAGCACACCATCAGCCAGCACTCCAGCTGCAGCGCCTACATCAACACCGTCTTACAATAAGCCGGCCGTGCCAGCAAAACCCTCATTTGGATCTTCTGCACCAGCACAAAGCAGCAGCTCACAGGGCTTTATGTCGAACACACCGGCGGCAGCCAAGCCAGCAGCAGTGGTTTCAAAGCCCGCAATGCCAGCAGCTTCTAAACCTGCAACCACAACAACTCCTGCAAGCAAGCCTCAGGCAGCAGCAAAACCGACAACAACAGCCCAAGCCAAGCCTACCACCAGCAAGAAAACTGCTGTCAAGGCTGCGACTAAAGCAAAACCTAAAGCCGCTAAAAAGCCAGCTGTAAAAGCCAGCCCTAAAAAGACAGCGGCTAAGAAAAAAATTACCAAGAAAAAAGCTGCAAAACCGGCTGTTCAGGCAAAAACGATGCAAGCTCAAATCAAAGAAGCGCGTGAAACACTGAAACGCAGCAAAGAAGAACTCAAACAAGTCACTAAAAACGTCGACCAGCTGACCAAGCTGCTAGCCGATGGTGGAAAAGCACTGCAGGCATTCATGTCCAAATGGGAAAAAGACGCCCTGAAGAAACTACCAAAAGTTTAAAGCATCTTTTTCAGGCAAAAAAAAAGACCGGTTTTCCGGTCTTTTTTTTGCCTGAAAATAACACAATCAGCTCTGCGCTTGCTCCGCCTCTATATCCTTCTTAACCTGCTCCATATCCAGACTTTTTACTTTATCCACAATTTCCTGCAACGCAGGCGCAGGCAGCATACCTGCCTCTGAATAGAGAACGATTTGCTGACGAAATATCATTAGCGTCGGAATCGAACGAATCTGGAAATGCCCAGCCAGCTCCTGCTCATCTTCAGTATTTACTTTTGCAAAAACAACGCCATCATTATTTCCCGCCACTTCTTCATAAATGGGAGCAAATGATTTACAAGGGCCGCACCAGGGAGCCCAGAAATCAATCAATACAATCTCGTTCGATGTGATCGTTTCTTCTATATTTTCTTTCGTCAGTTCAATAACAGCCACATTACACCTATACAGTTACATTTAAAGACAGATATATTAAATAATTCAATACTTAACTATGCCCTAATTTCTGAGCTTATTCTACTTCATTATCATTGGGGTTATCTGGCACGATCTGCCACAAGACCCCTGAATACGTTACAATTCGGTATGGATATTTATGAATCTTTACGTTTAATTGCAGCAACGGGTTGCGGCATACAAATCGGTGGTTTTTTGTTACTGAGCTTATTTCATCAAGCCTTATTTAAGGACTGGCCGCAAAATACCGAAACCAGCGAACTATTTAAGCGTTTCTACCGCTTTAATACCCTTATCTCAATTCTCAGCGGCATTATTGCTATCCTCGGTGAAGCACGTTCAGCAGGATTTCTGCTAGCCATATTGGGCATGAGTTATAGCTTATTACTAACCCACTTGTTACCAGCGATACGTCATCAAAGCCAACAAATGTCCGCCAAGACCGAGGTTACTCTTAAAAGATCACCTCAACAAATCACGCTGATCTTAGTCAGAACACAAACCGCCGTGCATTTTTCACAACTATGCAGCCTTATTTATCTTGTTTATATGCTCTCACAATAGATCAGAAGCCAATCCAGCAAACTAGCCGAAACATATAGCGACCAGCCCAGCCAAACTAAAAATACCCGCCTTAGCGTCCGATCCTCCAGTTATTATTTTTTCTCTATTGGATAATCAACAACATACAAACAACTCATCAACACGTTATCCACAGGCAACACCCCCCACATATTGTACTTGACAGACACACCATCATCTACCTATAGTAGAAAACCATGTATTTATAACAGTTATATAAAGCTGATTAAAGCTAAGGCACCTAACAGCAAGCGCCACTTTTAACGTCCTTATCACCACCGATGGAGACTAAAACAAGGTGAAAAAAAATACTATTTGCACAAGCCCCTCCAGATTAACCGATGTACCAGCAACGCCGGCCGAAAACACAACACCACCCAGCATTAACGGCTATTCACTCAGTATGCAGCAACTTAATCATTCACTCTCCAGCATAGCAGACAGCACAAAACCCAATACTTTTGATACAGCTATTGGTAAACAACAGCAAAACCTACTCATTTCTGAGTGCTTAGAAAAACAGACACTACCGCGCAAAAAAATTAATCACTTATTAAATGACAATGCCGCTGTCTTGATTAATTCTCGTCTCTGTAAATTTAAACTACACTGCCCTGATCAGGTACTGCCTCAATTAGTGCATACTTCAACCAGCAATATCGCAGCCATTAAATACAGCCACATCATCAGTCAAAACTTTTACAGTTTAGTTAATGAACTGCTTTATTCTCTTTTAAACTCCGTATTAAAAGTTTCTCCAGATCCACTTCACGATCAGACGCGAGGCGAATGGCGCTATGAATTGTCACCGCAATTTAATCAGATTAAATCTGCGCATCGATTTTTAAATATAAAAACATTTGACAAACTCTGTCGTTTAGCCAAAGATAAAGAGATTCAAGAACAACTTGGACGCATTAAACACTTGTTTCAACATAACGTTTTTTATTTCATGATGTTGAACAGAATGACTAACCGAATAAAAGCTTTGCTAAAAAGCTCGGTTAAGTTTCGACATCAGACCGCGACACAGCATTGATGAAAAGCGATAACACTGGAACCCTCCAGTCGCTCAAATATCAATCGCAGGATCACTGCCCCCTAAAAAAAGCCTCGCACCCTGGCACCGAAATATCACTGGAAACCCTCGAAATTTTACTTACCAGTGTACCTGATGATGAAATTCATCTTTCAGGCAGCACCTCTTACTCCGATGGCACACCACAATCTCAGCTGCAGAACATCAGGAAAATAATTACCCACAAGCCTCACTACCTGAAACGCTTACAACATCTATTAAAGCGCAAACGCGGTGCCGAATGGCTTTACCGCAACCTGTCTTATTTTCAGACTCAGTTTCCGTGGGAGCTTATCTCTCTACTGGAAAACATGGCACACGAAAAATCACCTGATATTACCTGCAAAACACTAAAACCAATTAATAACCAGAACCTGTCGCCTGACAAATACTACGAACACAAACAGGGACAGCTCGAAGGCCTTGAAATTTTAACAACCAATATACGGCGACTTATTTTTAACACTCTTGAAAACCCGCTTAAACAATTAACGCCCGAACTAATTGCCTGTTGTTCTGCTGAAGAACTAAAGATCTGGAATGACTGGTGCATCAATATAGAATCACATATACAGCACATTGAGGAGCTGCTTTTAGATGGCCAAAACTTCTTCTCGATTCGTAACTTTAAGCTCATGCAAGAACTCCCCCTCAGTCAGGCCAGCAAAAAAACTCTGACAAATATTATTAACAAAATAACACCTGATTAGTATTTCGTCTTATTTGACGTCCTTTTATCACCTCTTTTCTACATTTCGCTTCTTAAAACTTCCTATTTATCCGGCATCGGCTACTATTAAATCCAGTTAAATTAATATTTGGCTTAAACTGACCAGTGGCACTAATGCATTGTGATCATCGCCTTTTTTAATAGCTCACACGGTGATATATCATGTTAAAAGAAATCCAGACATCAGAACTAAGAGTAGGCATGTATTTACATGATCTGGATATTGAACCATCGCTTTTTCCCGGCGTCAGAAAAAACACCAGCATTAACAACAAAGTTCTACTGCAAAACATCCTTAAAACAGGCAGCAAACGCGTCACGATAGATACTGTTAAAGGCAGCGATAGTCTTGACCCGGCTTTAACGTCACTTAAACACAAAATCGCCTTTAATGTTCCCCGTGACGCTCAGGGCAACAAGACTGAAACACCCGTTCGGGCTCTCAAACCGACCACCCTTAAAGATGAGATTTCTACCGCAAAGTCTATAAAACACCGTGCCTTAGATACCGTAGATGCTGCGTTTTATGCTGCCAAAATGGGACGTTCAGTTAATATTAGCGGCATCAAAGAGTCGGTAATGCAAATGACTGACTCCATTATCCGTAATCAGGATGCTTTGCTGGCACTTGGCCAAATCAGACATAAAAACACCTATACCTTTGATCACGCCATTAACACTTGTGTGCTAGCTCTAACTTTTGGCAAATGGAAAAACCTTGATTATCCTTCATTAATTAATCTTGGCACTGCTGCACTACTGCATGATATTGGTGAGACTCGGCTTGACGACGATCTGGTCAGCCATAAAGGCAAACTAAAAGAAGCTCAATTCAACCAGTTAAAAAAACACGTCAACTATTCTGTCGAGATGCTTTCAAGCAATGCGGCTATTAATCAGAAGATCATCCGTCTTGTACAGCAACACCATGAACGATTTGACGGCTCAGGGTATCCCTATGGACTAAAAGGCAATGAAATCGACCCATTGTCACAAATCCTCGGACTTTCAGACCTTTATGATTCAATGACATCTAAAACGCCTTTTGACAGTGAAACAGCCCCCACCCAGGTATTAAAACAGCTACTTGAAAGTAAGGATGAGTTATTTGACTCTCTTATCATCAAACAATTCATCAAATGCATTGGTATTTATCCGGTAGGCAGCCTAGTCAAACTCAGTAATGGCTGCATTGCTATTGTCCATGAAATTAGCAAGCAAAACTCATTGCAACCCAAAGTTAGGATGATCTACAACGCCCGTCGTGAGTATTTAATTCATCCGCTTGAAATAAATCTGGCCGAAGTAACTGATAATGAGAATAAGTTACGCATTGTTAGCTACGTTAACCCCAGTCATTTACACATCAACTTAGCCGCCTTCGTCTAGCATTCCTCCCACCTATTAAATCCCTTTGTTAGCTATAAGATGGTTTTTTGGCTAGTAAATTTATCTATTTCCGCTAGAATGTTAAATATTGCACTTATATAACATTGAATCAGGGAAATCAGTTCAACTACAATGACAATTCCTACAGGACGCAATCAGCGACGCTTTGAACGGTTTGCCATCTCTATGATGGTTGAACTAAGTTATCCGGACGGTACCGTACACACTGGCACAACTCGCAACATCAGTGATGGTGGTATTTTTATCTTATTACCAAACCGGCCATTCCCGCCCTTGGGCGAACTTGTTACCATCAAAAAAACAAGCAACCAGGACTCATTAGTTGAACTGCCTAATGACACGGCTGTGGTCGTACATAAAGATAAGGACGGTATTGGACTGGCCTTTGTTGATATGAACCTAGGAAGTTTTGAATAAACACAAAGTGGCTACTTAATGGATGATCACAGAACACGATGAGCGAACAAAACAGACAACCCGACAACATAAATTACAATGAGCTGGTCAGTGAATTAAAAAACACACTGAATTTTCAACTCAAAGAGCTGTTTACTTCGTTTTTTAACAATGCAGATACCGCGTTGTTTGAGCTGGCCAATGAAGCTGGTAACAATGAAGAACAAAAGCAATATTTCGACCTGCTACACAGCATAAGAACCGACAAAGCCAACCTCAGTCGCGGCTTATCTGATGCATTAAGAACCTATCTAAAACCGGTTAGCGCTTTATCACCCGCCTCAAAAACTGCTGCGACTGATAACGATGATGAGCTCAGTTTAGTTAGTCAGGATAGCATGGATGAATTAGTGCTCATCAATACTATTGCTGGCAAAACCTTTGATAAATTCAGTGAGACTATTGGAAATCTTGAATACAGACTGGATTTTCTTGCTGAACACACCCCAATGATCTTCAGCAAAAACGCCCTGACTCCGTTGCACTTTTGTGAGTCATTCCAGCAGTGTATTACAATCCTTGAGTTATCAACCGCAGAAAAACTCATCCTTTATAAATTATTCGACAATGAGGTTGCGAACAATCTCAATATTTTATATGACACGTTAAACAATCTGCTTATTGATGCTGGAATCCTGCCAAAAGTAACATTACGCGCCCCCCATACCCCGCACAGTAACAAACCTAATCAGGCGAAGCAGGGTAATGATTCTGCTGAGACAGGCGAAGATTCTACTGGCGCCAGTGCTGTATCAGCGATGTCGGCTAACGACATACATACCAGCAAGCTTATTTCCAAATACGGCAACCGTAACATTGGCGGATACCCGATAGGCCATGCCAGCAAAATCATCAGAGACTTCATTGGTAGCGATACTGCCAATGCCGGATCTATTGAAGGCGACCCACAGTTTTATGGCCACAAAGATGTCCTTTCTGCTTTAACCCAGATGCAGGGCGTCACTCAGTCTCAAATCCAGTCCTCAACACCTCCGGTTATAGAACGAATTGATGCCGCTGCAATCAAGCAGGCGCTGTTATCAACTATCGCCAGCCAGCAAGGCGGCACAATAACCAAACAAATCAATCAGGTTATTGAAAAAACTATCGACTTTATCAAGCTGATATTTGATGCCATTATTGATGACAACAGTATTTCAGATACTATTAAAGCACTGCTTTTGTCGCTGCAGATACCGGTTATAAAAGCCTCGATGCTGGATCAGGAATTCTTTGTCAACGATGACCACCCAGCCCGTGAATTACTTGATAAGGTAGCCGAACTCAGTGTCGGCGTCACCGAACATACCGACCCGCTTTATATCGAACTTCATGCAATTATCAAAAGCCTGCTGACGGATTATCTTAATGATATTAACGCATTTGTTGTTGCCCTGGATAAAGTCAAGGCTATTATCGAGCGACAGAAGTCAGCTGCTGAAGAAAAAGAGCAGGAAGCCAAACAGCAAGTACAAAAAGAACATGCGCGTAAGATAGTTCTCTGGGAATTACGTAAAAGCACTCTTGAAAAGAAGCTGCCTTCATTAGTTCACAAACTGGTGCTCAAGTTATGGCCCACGCTAATGTTCAATCACTATATCAAGCACGGCAAACAAAATGACAGCTGGGTATCTCTTGTAACTACGCTTAGTGAAATCATCGACAGCGTGCAGCAGCCAACTAACGCAGCTGAATATAAATTCCTGAGAGACAATCACGAAGATATCACCACCAGAGTAGAGAACCGATTACTGCACTCTAAAAGAGCGAAAGAACATACACCTGAGGTCTTGCAGGGCCTGCGTGAGACCTATATTCAGTTACTGGACACGCGTGCGTTTGATGAAGCCCTGCTGTCGCCTGAACTTTCCACTATGCCTGTTATGGACACCCCCATTGGCAATAATGATGCCGATAGAAAAGCCCATGAGAAAGACCACGATCAGACCTTTACTCAAGACCAGCTTAAGCAAAACCAGTCGCTACCGGACGAACCGGTAGATCTTCGGGAAAAACTGCAGCTACTGCCAAGTGAAGTCCGGCCTGGCGTCTGGTTCCAGATCACACTGGACAACCAACACACTCGCCGCCTAAAGCTCTCTGTTATTATCATGGAAGAAGCGCTACTGGTCTTCGTCGACCACAACGGTGAACGAGTCGTCGAAAAAGACGCCGAAACATTTGCAGAAGACCTGAAAAATGGAAACGCGCAGATTATAATGCATCACTCAGTGTTTGATCACGCACTTGGCTCCGTCTTTAACAACATACAATAACTCGTCATTAAAGCAGCCCTCAGCCTGGTCTCAGCACAGCTGAGGCTTACCTGCAGGCGCAGTTACCGAGTGCACAGCGACAGCTAATTCGATTTGATAAACGCTTCAATCTCTTCCGGCGATACCGGGCCAATATTTTTTGCCAGTAATGTGCCAGCCGGATTGTAGATATAAAACGTCGGTGTACCGACATAGCCGCCACCGCCAAACTTTAAGAACTCACGTTGATTGGCGGTAATTAGCAAATTCGGAAAATTAAGCTCATGGCGTTCGATAAAAGCTTTTGATTTAGCAACACGATCAAAACCGTCCATTGAAATACCTAGTACCGTGGCATCTTTTTCTGCATGCCCATCCTGAAAAAAAGTCATCTGCTGAATTTCCTGGTTACAAATATGGCAATCATGTGCCCAGAAAACCACTACCGTCCATTTTCCCTTGCCAATATATTCATTTACATTATGAACATTGCCTGCAGTATCCCTGGCCTGAACATCCGGCGCTGCCGCATGGGCCATAACCGCAAAAGACATCAATAACAAAGACTGCAAAATTTTAACAGCTGATAACAATTTTCTATCCTCAATCAGATCAAGTATCCGGTCATTGTAGGAGTCTTTGGATAAGAAATAATTCCACCTTTTTATCAAATTCCTCTCATCTGACGCCTACGTTTTCTCGTTATTATCTATCAAACAGCAATAACTTATTGAGTTATATCAATAAAACGCCAAAATCCCAGTCAGTAACAAAACCTTTATACACCTCTACTTATATAATAAACAAGATCATATTTTAATGATAATGAATCTCATTTGCGTTTTTATTATCATTTAGGTATAGTCTGCCCAACCTCATTCAAAAGGATTACACAAACGTGATTTACTCATCTTTTCGCAGCATTCTAGCGGTCGCCTGTATCCTCACAAGTGTCTCGGTTTCAGCTAACACCACGAGTGCTGAAGTTAATGTCTATTCCGCAAGAAAAGAAGCGCTAATAAAGCCTTTATTAAACCGTTTTACTAAAGAAACCGGCATAAAGGTCAACTTAGTCACCGGCAAGGCTGATGCGTTACTAAAAAGACTACAGACAGAAGGCCGTAATTCGCCGGCTGATGTTTTAATTACCACCGATGCAGGTCGTCTACACAGAGCCAAACAGGCAAATGTTTTACAGCCCGTCCAATCTGCCACACTGCAGCAAATCATACCAGCCAGTTACCGCGATCCTGATGGTTACTGGTATGGCTTATCAGTTCGTGCACGTCCTGTTTTTTATACCAAGGACCGGGTTAATGCGACTGACCTGTCAACCTATGAACAGTTAGCTGACAAACAATTTAAAGGCCAAATTTGTATCCGCTCATCTAACAATATTTACAACCAGTCGCTTGTTGCTTCAATGATCAAAGCCAACGGCATTGAAAAGACTGAACTATGGGCAAAACAACTGGTAGAGAATATGGCACACCCCCCTCGCGGTGGAGATCGTGACCAGATCCGGGCTGCCGCTTCAGGCGAATGCACTATCGCGATAGCCAATACTTATTACTTTGGCGCAATGGTCTCAGGCAAAAAACAAAAAGACCGTACCGCTGCCTCAAAAATGGCCTTATTCTGGCCAAATCAGAATGACCGCGGCACCCATGTCAATATCAGTGGCGCAGCTATTACTAAACATGCATCTCATCAGGCTAATGCACTTCTGTTAATTGAATTTCTTGCTAATAAGCCATCTCAAAAGTGGTATGCTGAAACCAATTACGAATACCCTGTCAGAAATGATGTGGAAGCAAGTGCCCTGCTAAAAAGCTGGGGAGAGTTTAAATCTGACGCGCTTAATCTTTCAATTTTAGGCCAGTATAATGCTGAAGCTGTAAAATTAATGGATCGCGCTGGCTGGAAATAATACATAGCAGGTCGGCTGATCAGTCAGCTGACTTGCATAAAATACAATAATGGCAGATACCCGTAGTACTCAAATTACCTCCTTGCGCGCACTCTCTTTCGGTAGCTATATTAATCGGTGGCATCTTTCAGTACTGCTCATCACTCTGGTCTGCGCACTGCCTGTACTGACTGTTTTTAGTTTTATTTTTCAGCCGGCTGGCGAAGTCTGGCAACATTTAACCGAAACGGTTCTTGCGGATTATGTCAGCAACTCGTTGATGTTAATGATCGGCGTGAGTTTTGGCACCCTGAGCATGGGTATCAGCTGCGCCTGGTTAACCAGTGTTTATAAATTTCCCGGCCGCAAACTGTTTCAGTGGTTGTTGCTGTTACCGATGGCATTGCCCGCTTACATCATCGCTTATACTTACACCGGCATGATGGATTTCGCAGGCCCTATTCAAAGCAGCCTGCGCGACTGGTTTGGCTGGTCATACGGTGATTATTGGTTTCCGGAGATCCGCTCTATCTGGGGTGCGACCTCAATGCTTTCACTGGTTCTCTACCCTTACGTCTACCTACTCGCACGCGCCTCTTTTCTTGATCAGTCCATTGTCGCTCTGGAAGCCAGCAGAAGTTTAGGCGCCGGCCCCTGGAAAAGCTTCTTCAAAGTTGCTTTACCGATGGCAAGACCGGCTATCATCACTGGTTTGTCACTTGTTTTAATGGAAACACTGGCTGACTACGGCACCGTTCAGTATTTTGGTATCTCAACCTTTACAACCGGTATTTTTCGGACCTGGTTTGGTCTCAATGACAGTGCCGCAGCAGCGCAGTTATCCACTTTACTGCTGATTTTTGTTTTTGTCCTAATCACACTGGAACGACTTTCCAGAAAACAAGCGCGTTATTTTAGTACCTCAAATCGTCAGAAAAAGCAGGTCCGTATCAAACTTTCAAACAAAAAAGCCTGGCTCGCCACTTTTGCCTGTTTTATGCCTGTTTTGTGGGGTTTCTTTCTGCCGTTTTTACAATTATTACAGTGGGCCGTAGAGACCTATGACGACATGGTCGACAGTGAATTTTTTGTACTGACCTGGAACAGTCTGGCATTAGCCGGCAGCGCTGCAATACTGGCGTTATTGCTGGCACTGCTGCTGGCGTATGGCCAGCGTTTACAAAATACCCGCTTCATCTATCTTGCCGTCAGAGTTGCCAGCATGGGTTATGCTATTCCAGCTACTGTTATTGCTGTTGGTATCATGCTGCCTCTGGCGTGGCTCGACAATACTCTGGATGGCTGGTTACGAAACCAGTTTGATGTCTCCAGCGGCTTATTACTCAGCGGTACGCTATTTGCGTTGATGTTTGCCTATATGGTGCGCTTTCTCGCCGTCTCCGTTGGCACGGTTGAAGCTGCACTGGGTAAAATCAAACATTCGATGGATGATGCTGCCCGCTCACTCGGACTAAAACCTAAACAAGTTCTTTTACAAATACATATGCCACTGATGCGACGCAGTTTATTAACCGCGATATTGCTGGTCTTTGTCGATGTTCTGAAAGAACTGCCGGCCACATTAATCCTGCGGCCGTTTAATTTTAATACACTGGCAGTCAGAGCCTATGAACTGGCCTCTGATGAACGTCTAGCCGATGCATCAACGGCTGCACTTAGTATTGTTATTGCCGGTATAATACCGGTGATTTTATTAAGTCAGTCGATCAACAAACAGAAATTATGAGCAAACTACTCACGCTAAACAATGTATCAGTGGCCTATGGATCGAACACCATCGTCCAGGATATCGACTTTAACCTTGAAGAGGGTCAGATATGCTGCCTACTAGGCCCCAGTGGCTGCGGTAAAACCACTTTGCTGCGTACCATTGCCGGTTTTGAAACACCGACTGCCGGTGAGATCAGTATTCGACAACACCTTGTCAGCACCACAGAAAATACCGTTGCACCTGAAAACCGTCATATCGGCATGGTATTCCAGGATTTTGCCTTGTTCCCTCATCTTGATCTTGAAGCCAATATTCGCTTTGGTCTTGATAAAAAAATGTCAGAGAGCGCTCAGCATCAGCGCTGTAATGAATTGTTGAAACTGGTTGGACTCAGTGGCAGCAATCAAAAATTTCCCCATCAATTATCTGGCGGTCAGCAACAACGTATTGCTCTGGCCCGGGCGCTGGCACCGAGACCGGATATTCTGTTATTAGATGAGCCATTTTCCAGTTTAGATGTCGAATTACGCGGTCAGCTGGCACGCGAAGTCAGAGGTATTCTCAAACAACAAAAGATTACCGCCATTCTTGTCACCCATGATCAGAACGAAGCCTTTGCCATGGCTGACGCTGTTGGTTTAATTCATCAAGGCAGGCTCGTGCAATGGGATACACCGTACAATCTGTATCATCAGCCAGCCACTCGCTTTGTCGCTAATTTTATCGGCCAGGGCGTTTTTATTCCCGGTGAATATATCGGTGATCAAAAAATCAATACAGAACTTGGCGTGATAAAAGGTCGGGTACCTGAACAATGCAAAGTCGGATGCAAGCTGGATTTATTAATCCGCCCGGATGATATTATTCACGACGACGAGAGCCCAATTAAGCTTGAAATCACCGAAAGACTTTTTCGGGGAGCAGATTTTCTCTATACCCTAGCAATCTCATCAGAACAGCATATTTTATGCATTGCATCGAGTCATCATAATCATTCGTTACATGAAAAAATCGGCATTAAACTGGATGTCGACCACCTTGTTATGTTTCCTCAAATCAGCACCGAGCATACCGCAGCTATACTGCCATGATTCAGACTATTCTTGATTTTTTTAATACCAACCTCAGTCTCAAAACAGAAGCTGTCGATCAGGATCACCAGATTAAACTGGCCAGCGCCTCGTTACTGATTGAAATGATTCGTATGGATCATAAAATTGAACAGACCGAGCATGACACCGTTAAAGCCCTGCTGAAAAAAGACTTTTCATTAAGCGATGATGAAACCGATAATTTATTTATGCTGGCTGAAGAAGAAAGTAACAATGCAGTCGACTACTACCGGTTTTCTAAATTAATCAATCAGTCTTATGATAACAGTCAAAAAATCAGAATTATTGAAAACCTCTGGCATATAGCTTACGCTGACGGAGAGCTAGATAAATATGAAGAACACTATCTACGCAAAATCGCCGACCTGCTCCACCTGCCGCATAAAGAATTTATTAAAGCCAAACACCGGGTTTCTGAAAACACCTGATTATGACAGACAATCAAGCCGGCATCGCTCTGGATAGCGAAACCTTATACCAGCAACAGCAGGAAATTATCACGCCAGACGGGCCCACAATTATCGCTGTCGATCTACAAACCCCGGCAAACATAGGCAGCCTTTACCGACTCGCTGATGCCGCAGCTGCTGAAAAAATTATATTTATTGACAACAAACCCGGTGCTTTTAAAAACAATAAAACCGTTATCCGAACATCACGCAACACCTGCCAAAGGATAACGACAGATTTCTGGTCACATCAGCAGTTTCATTCTGACTATCAGACATTACCTAGCCTGATTGCACTTGAGCTGACCAGCAAAGCAGAAAACCTGTTTTCCACAAGCTTACCTAAAGCCTGCAGTTTTATCGTTGGCTCGGAACGCCACGGCATTCCTGATAACATTCTTAATAAATGTCAGGCTGCAGTAAAAATCCCGATGTTTGGCCGCAATGGCTCAATGAATGTCAGCCATGCGCTGGCTATTTGTTTATATGAATGGCATCGTCAGCACACTGGCATTAACTAATATTTGAAAAGGACAGTACCATGCGATTTTTACACACAATGCTACGGGTAGCTAATCTTGACAAATCGATTGCATTTTATACCGAAATACTGGGTATGACGCTATTACGAAAAAAAGATTACCCACAAGGCAAGTTCACTTTAGCTTTCATCGGCTACGGCAGCGAGTCAGAACACACTGCGATAGAATTAACCCATAACTGGGACACCGACTCCTATGATATAGGCAATGGTTTTGGTCACCTTGCGATTGAAGTCGATGATGTGTACACGGCTACCGAAACTATTCGCCAGCAGGGCGGAAAAATACTCAGAGAAGCAGGACCTATGAACGCAGGCAATACTATCATTGCGTTTATTGAAGATCCTGATGGATATCAGATTGAACTATTAGGGCCTAAATAATGAACTACATAACTGTTAGCAACCAGCAGCAGCTACAGGATTGCTGTGACGCCCTTGCAGGCAGCCCATTCCTTGCTGTTGATACAGAATTTTTGCGCGAAAAAACCTATTATTCAAAACTGGCTTTAATTCAGGTTGCCAATGAGTCATTGACTTATATCATTGACCCGATAGCTATTGATAATCTTGATAGCTTTTTTGAACTTATTAATAACCCGGCTATCACTAAAGTTCTGCACTCTGCCAGCCAAGATTATGAAATCTTTTATAATCTTCAGGGTAAATTACCGAAACCAATTTTTGATACTCAGATTGCCGCATCATTACTCGGTTATGGTGAACAAATTGGCTATGCTAATCTGGTAAAAAATATTCTGGATATTGAAGTCGATAAATCACAAACACGAACAGACTGGACCAGACGTCCGCTCAATCAGAAACAGCTCTCCTACGCTGCCAGTGATGTCATCTTCCTGGCACAGATTTACCCCGTGATGCAGGACAAACTAAAGCAACTTGATCGAACAGAGTGGTTAGCTGATGATTTTGAGCAACTCACTGACAATTCCCGCTATCAGGTAAATCCGCGCTTGATGTGGAAAAAAATCAGATCGGCGAGTCGACTGCCTGCTAATAAACTCTCGATTGTGCAGGAATTAGCCGCCTGGCGGGAAGCACAGGCTATCAAACGAAACATACCGCGCAAACGCGTCATGTCTGACGATGTTATCGTCGATATAGCTAACCAACAACCCGAAACAGTTGTTGCACTTAAAGAGATTCGTCAAATCAATCCGCGCTTGTCTGACAATGAACTGCAAGAATTACTGAATTGTGTTCACAGTGGCCTGAGCAAACCGGAAGACGAGTGGCCTCGTTTCGCCCGCAAACACAAACCAAGCACCGAAGAGTCGGCTATTGTTGATATCCTGTCGGCCATTGTCCAGCTCAAAGCTGCCAAAAACAATATTAGCCCTGCTTTCATTTGCAGCAAAAAAGATCTGATTAAACTCATCGGCGGAGATACTGAAAGCCTGCTTTATCAGGGCTGGCGAAAAATTCTCGTAGGTGACAGCATAAAACGCTTTCTTAGCGGTGATTTACGACTCTATATTCACGATAACAAAGCCATACTAGATTAATAAAATCAGCTACTTATTTGATTTTATTAATTCTGTATGTTAAACATATCCAGTAATCAAAGTACTGGATATAAAGATGGACAATATATACCCCTTATTTAAAAATACACGCCCAGTTTGGTCGCCTACACTCGAGCAACTCGATGGTGACACGGCAGAACTGCTAGAGATTCCTTTATTAGGCACGATTACCGCTGGCTCTCCTATCGAACGAATCATGCAACAGGAAAAAATTCATGTGCCAGCCAATATGGTACGTAAAAACACCTATGCATTACAGGTCAGAGGAGAATCAATGATTGATGACAATATCGTCGACGGCGATATTATCATCATTAATAAAACCGAAACTGCAGAAAACGGTCAGTCTGTCGTCGCACTGATACAGGGTGATCAGGTAACCTTAAAGAAATTTTATATCGAAGAAAACGGTATCCGTTTGCAGCCGGCAAATCCCGACATGAAGGCCATGTATTTCAAACACGATGAAGTACATGTACTGGGAATTGTCTCCGGTGTCATCCGTCAGTTTGACTGATTAAAAACGACTTTTTATATAAAACGCATCTTCACCAACCGGACGGCAAAGCAGAGAATTATCCGTTTCAAACACACAGGAAAATGAATGGCTTTTCTTCTCCCAGCCAATGGAAATCTTGTCTGTGCCAGCACTAGTCGCTTCATCGTCAGCATAGGCATCGACAGCCTCCGTTGGCACTGATGTATATAGTTTTCGATAAACAACCTTAATACTTTTATCACTGTCACCACGTGAAATAATTGATTTGACCTTGAATTTATAAAACCCGGTTCTAAGCAATGTTTTTAATTTTCCAGACACACACTCTATATTTCCATTTTTGAGTTTACATTTACTGCCCGTTGATTGCAGATACATTGAAGGGTTGCTACCCTGAAACCAGTTTTTGTTAATGATTGACTGTGGAAAGTGATAACTGCTTACTGCTGTCTTGACTGATACCGGCGCAGCTTGCTGTTTTACTGCCTTGTTCTTATTAACAACAGGTTCAATCACGACAGACTGCTTATTAGTGTTAGCTAAATATTGTGACAATGGCTGCGTACTTGAGGTAAAAGCCTGTTCATACCAGTAATCAGACATAACATCATTTTGTTTTACACCCTCGCCATTTTCATACATTTCTGCCAGATGCGCCTGTGATCTTTTATGGTTAGCCTTCGCCGCCATTGAAAGATAGTGAAAAGCCTTGGGCGGGTTCGTTTTAAAACCACCTATGCCTTTATAATAAATCAGACCCAGCCGATAACCCGATTCTGCATGCCCCTGATCTGCTGCTTTTGTATACCACTCAATAGCCTTCGCCTTATCGCTTTTAACACGCTTACCCAGCTCATAAGAACGTGCAACTGCATATTGCGCACTTGCCTTGCCTTTTTTTGCCTGATTTAGCAAATTCGCTGAGAGCTCAGCGTGGCATATCGGAACAGTAATAAATATGACGGTAAAAGAAACAAGCAGATGAATAAATTTAATATTTTTCATCACAACAAACCCGTAGTCAGCCAAAAATTTAATGTTTTTTAATAATTTTTTTAAATACTTCAGTTTTCATTATAGACTATCACGGTGATTTTACAGTTTTGAGACAAATTCAAACACTGCAATCACAGCCCAATCAATATACAATATACTTAATCGACAATGTTGACGGATCAAATCATGACCAATATGCGCCTTATTTTCATCTGCTGCTTATTTTTACTATCTTTGCCCTGCTCTGCTAATCGGCCAGCTGAGGCCGATGCTGATACGAACACGAGCACACAACATCCGTCTGAGTATTCACCGCAATCCAATATTGCAGCGCCAGTTGCACAACAAGCAGATAGCATCCCGGATCAGCCATCAACAGACGTACCGGCAACATCTCTGACAATACCAAAAACAGCCATCATCAGTTTTCCTATACGCGGTATGTCTATGGAAAAAGTTTTGAGTGAGCTGGGCCAGCCAAGCACACGCTTTCCGGCAGTCGGCAAGCCGCCAATCACGCGCTGGGTCTACCCTGACCGCACTGTTTTTTTTGAGTATTCTCATGTGATTCATGTGGTCGCAAAATAACTACTCAGCCACCACAAAACTGTCCGATTCAGGCAATAAATGAACCCTTTATTCAACAGGCCAAAATTCAGCTTTCGATTAAAAGAGAAGACCTGAATGATGCTGCCATACAGGGTAACAAATGGCTAAAACTGAAACCAAATCTTGAACTAGCAAAACAGCAGGGCTTCAAAAAACTACTTACATTTGGCGGCTGTTTCAGTAATCACATCTATGCAACAGCTGCTGCCGGCCAGCGTTATGGCTTTGAAACCATTGGCATTATAAGAGGCCCGGAACCTGTCAACTACAGCCCTACCCTTAAATTCGCAATAAGTGCCGGGATGCAGCTGCATTTTGTTGACCGACAACTGTACCGCGAGATAACCCAGAACCATAAACATCAGGCAATCACCCAACCCTTCCAACCAGTCTATATTCTGCCTGAAGGCGGCACTAACACGCTCGCTATCGATTCATGTGCAGACTATGCGCACAGCCTGCCTCAAAATTATGACATCATCTGCTGTGCCTGTGGTACCGGTGGTACTGCCGCCGGATTGATAAAAGGCCTTAATAATTCGAAACAATTTATTGGTTTTCCGGTTTTAAAAGGTGCAGATTTTATATATACCGAGATCAATAAGTTTCTTGATAGCGAGCAGACAACCGAACAGTTTTCTAACTGGTCACTACAATGCGATTATCATTTTGGTGGATACGGGCGCAGCACGATAGAACTGGAGGATTTCATTGTTTATTTCAAACAGCAGCATGATATTTTATTGGAACCGGTTTATACCGGTAAAATGCTATTTGCCATTTTTGATCTGATTAAAAAAGGCTATTTCCGAGCAGGCTCTAGGATACTGGCGATCCATAGTGGCGGCATACAGGGGCTTGATGGGTTTCCCGCTCTTAAGGCCAGATTAATGGAAGAATAACAAAGTGAAACCGAAGATTGCTTTCTGAAAACAATCAGCCAGAAAACAGCATCTGATACACTGTTTGCCGGCTGATAGATAACCAGTATCAGTTAGTTTTTATATTCATTAATAAGGTCACCGGCAAACTCTTCTAGCGAACCAAAGTCACCGCGTAAATTATCAGAAATTTCCGTCTCATCAACACGGTTTCCATTAAAACTGATCATCTTATTTGGTTCCAGCGTGAACTCTTTGACATACTCAACAAACTCTTCTTTGATCTGTTTTTTGTAGTCTGCAAATTCATCTTTAACTTTATTCGCCTGTTCCTGTTGCTGTTGCATAAATGACGCAAAGTCATCGGCAGGCTTAGGTTTATGCAGCTCAAAATCCTCTCCTGGTGACTCTACATTCAGCAAGCCTTCCTGTAATGCAACGGCCTCTTTACCTGCGTCTGAATCTATAATAAAACTGGTACCACGGATTCCCAGCGTTACAAAGCTGGTTTTGATTTTCCTTGGCTTTTTACCAAAGACCTTTTTAAACGCAAAATATATTTTTCCGCCTAACTGAGACAGCCATTCAGTTTTCTCAACCAGTAAGGAGCTGCTCTCATTAAGCACCGCAATGGAACCGTCACTAAATTCGATAACTGCCTTACTTGCCAGCTTAGTAATAATCGTCTCTGAAGCAGAAACCAGATTATTGTGTTTTTCCGGCGTAACTCGCTCACCAGCTTCTGTTAAGACCTCAACATTGCCTTCATACTTAACAATTCGGCCGCGAAAACCCTCAGCATTTGTCAACACTGGCTGCAGCAGCGTCATTCCAAGCAGTAATAATAAGATTCGTTTAGTATTCATTTTTCCCCACTTTAACTAGCGTCCTGATGCTGAACATACAAAATTTTACCTGTCTTTATCCGCTATTTTCAATAGTAGTTTGCTGACCGATACCAATCTGTGAAACAAATCACTATCCCGCTACAATTATCTCTATAATAGCAGTTATTCAGCAACAAATGCTGACTCACCTCAAATACGTTTTAAAATACATATGATTGCTACAAATCTGATCATAGGCCGTCTGGGCAGCGGTAAAACCACAGCTATCAGGCAGCTTATAAAGCACAAGCCTGTCGATGAAAACTGGGCCATTATCGTTAACGAATTTGGCCAGATAGGTATCGATGCGGCGCTGTTGACTGCTGACAACCCGGACAACCTGCGTATTACTGAAATAGCCGGTGGCTGTATCTGTTGCGCTGCACAGACTCAGCTGAATGTATCAATCACGCAACTAATCCGGCAATACAAGCCAGATCGCATCATTATCGAAACCACCGGCCTCGGTCATGCAGCTGGCGTCATTGATTTACTGCGCGGCGAATATTTAAAGAATGTGATTCACATACAGTCAGTTATCTGCCTGATCGACATCAATCTTTTTGATCATTCATATCAGAACAAGAGTGACAGATCTCCGGTTTTTTCTGACAGTTTCAGCCAACAAACTCAATTAGCCGACATTATCGTACTCAATAAAATGGACCTGGCTGATGGCGAATATATCGATAATGCCCGGCATTACCTTAATTCTTTCTATCCCGCCAAAAAAATCATTCTGCCATCTTCACAAGGCCGGTTTGATATCAAATGGCTTAGCCATCACACTGATAACTCAGACAATCTCAACATCGCCACTGTAGCCGAGCATTATCAGGCTGAATCAGAAATATACGAATTCAAAAATTTATCAATAGAATGTTTTAAATCAATGACTGATGACTATCTCAGCTTTGGTTATATTTTTCCAGCCTCTGTGACATTTAATCGAAAACAGAGCTTATGTTTTATTAATGATCTTTTTAATAACGCGGAGTTGTCGCTTATCCGTTTAAAAGCCGTACTGAATTGCCACCGATACTGGTATGGATTTAATGCGCTTGAACAGCACACAGAAGTCACTGAATCATCTTACCGAAGAGATAACCGAATTGAACTGATCACAACTAACAGACAGCTCAATACTGATGCTATCAGGCAGCTTTTTCTTGAGACTATCATCACGTTCTGAATAAAGCATTACAGCTTCCTGTGTAATACATGACTTTCTTGCTGGAAAAAAAATCATGGATTACACAGGTCGCTCTATTGCAGTTTTTCTCTCAACCCGGCACTGACATCATAGTGCGGATAAAGATCGAGAAACTTTTTGTACAAGCTGCGAGCCTGAGCGCTTTCACCCTGATCAAGCAGCAGGTTAATCTGTTGCAGCATAATTTCTTCTGCGCTGTGCTTTGAGCGCTGCAACATATACATAGGCTGTTTTTTGTTCACTGTAACAGCGCTGCTTAGCGCTGGGTCATTACTAAAAACAGCTATTTTCAAGACCACTCCAGCCACTATTAAAATGCTTGCTGCAGCTGACAACGGCAACATAAACCGCTTTTGTTTAAAACCGGCAGTAGCAACTGCCTGCGCCGCAGCCTGCAAGATAATGACATCAGTCTTTGCCATAGGCACAATCATGTTGTCTGCAGCCTTTGCTGACTGATAGGCTTCACTAAGCAGTCTTTGTTGTTCTGAGTTCTGGCTCATAATAGTCACTAATCAATGATCTCTTTAAGCCTGGAAACGGCGTAACGCATCCGGCTTTTAACAGTATCCAAACTCACCTGCATAACCTCTGCTATTTGTACAGAAGTCAGGCCGGCCTCTTCTCTCAATAAAAACACATCTCGCTGATCCTGCGGCAACTCATTTAAAGCTTGCCTGAACTTTTCCATCAGCTCATTTTCCTGCAATCTGTCATCAGGCAATTTTGCCTTATCCTGAATCTGTGTATCATCCTCAAGGTTCGACATGATTGAACGCACTGATTCTCGCCTGTAATAATCCTTTAATGTGTTGTTGGCAATCTGGTATAAAAAAGTTTTAAAGCTCGCCTTAACCTGATACTGGCTACGACTATTAATTAACTTTAACCAGACATCCTGATATAACTCGTTCAATACCGCTTCCGGCATGCTGGTTTGCTTAAACATGTAGCGGTACAGTGACAGCCGGTAACGTTCATACAAAACATTAAATGCCAGCTGATCATTTTTAGCATAAGCCTGCATTAATGCTTCATCACTGCTTTCTTGCAGCGACAAATCCTGAGCCGATTCCTTAAGATCTATTTGATCATCAGTCACCAGGCCCGAACGGGCTTTTTTTATTGTCGGTATCATCATAAAAACTGACAACCAACAACATTTATCTGCTTATAATCTTTAAACGCATGTCTGTTCATTTGGGTCTATCTTTTAGTAAATTATTGAAATTCCCAGCTAACTGGCAGTGCAATATCTAGTACTGCTTCAATTTTGTTAGAGCTGCGGTTAAATACTATAGTTCGCTGATCTTCAATACAATTAAAGCGATAATATCGCCAGTCCGGGTTGATCTCTCCAGATTCTGATAAAAAGCGATTCCACTGCTGTTTATTGTGCTCATTCGCCGTTGCCACGGCGACAAAACCTGACTGATCCTGATCCAGTTGCGAGGTCATTTCCTGATCGGCTAGCTGATATTTCTGCCCCAGGAAATATACCATTGAACGCCCTCCGCTGGCTTTTGATAAGTAATCAAGCTTTTGCTCTGGGCTTTCTGGATAAGGCAATATGGTCATTAATTTAGCCGGCATTGGACTGCTTACCAGAGTCTGCTCAAATCCTGAAACGTTCAGCTCAGCAGAGTCCAAACAATAGACCTGACTGTCAAAATAAACATTCAGCCGCGGGTGTACCGACCACGCATTCCAGACGCCCCACGTCAATGCCGTGACCTGCAAAATCACAACCACCGACATATCAAATCGAAGACTGGGTTTATCGGCTTTATAGACCAGTAAGGTCAAACCCGGCCCTATTACAACATCAACAAAAGCGATCAGTTTGATCCAACCGATACGATAGCTCATATCGAAATAAGGTGCCGGATACCAGACATAGATAATAAGCATTAATAAAACACTAAATACCAGAATACTGATAGCAAGATGTATCAGAAAGGCATTTCTTTTAGACATTTATCTCACCGTCCATTTATCTGACTCTACTGACTTTGATTTAGCTCTAGCCGCAACAGCTTTGCGTATCCACACTGCTAACCGGTTTATCTGCCTGAATATACGCAGAGATAACAAACTCTTCAATCTGCGTACCCGGCGCCCAGTCTTTAATAAATGATCTTGACTCATCCTTGGGCATAATTCTGACATTAATAAAACCACTGTTTTCCATCATCCGGGTTATTTCTTCAACCGTTGATGCACCTGCCATACAACCGGACAATAATTCTTTATTATTTTTAATCTCATCAGGCAGTGGTGCACTGGCGACCACATCGGATACCGCAACTCTGCCACCGGCTTTTAAGACACGAAAAGCATCCTTAAACACCTGAGATTTATTTGGTGACAAATTAATCACACAATTAGAAATGATGACATCTATCGACTGATCTGCGACCGGTAAATATTCAATTTCACCGAGTCTGAATTCAACGTTAGTAAAATCTCCTTTCTCTGCATTCAGGCGCGCTTTACTGAGCATCGCCGGAGTCATATCAACACCAATGACCTGACCGGTGCCAGCCAGCTCTTGCGCTGCAAGAAAACAATCAAAACCACCACCGCTACCCAGATCGAGCACGGTTTCATGCTTTTGAATACTGGCAATCGCTTTCGGGGTACCACAGCCCAGTCCCATATCCGCACCCGCCGGGGTGGAGTTAACATCCTCTTCCGAATAGCCCATACGGGTCGAAACAATCGTATTGATTTCAGCATCCGAAGATACGCCACAGCATGAACTTTCGACACCACAACAGGCTCCGTCATTACTGGCCTCAGCTACCTTACTGTAACTTTCACGAATTTGTTGACGGATCAAATCTTCTTCTACACTCATGATTTACTGCCTTATTAGTTAATTTTTGGAGATATTCAGGAAAAATGATAATTGCTCAACCATCTCAGCATTCACCCAGCAATCGACATGCTGACCACGTCTTTGCATGCTGATTAAACCTGCCTGATGCAGTGCCTTTAAATGATGCGACAAGGTTGAGGCGGCAATATCCATATCTTTACCCAGTTCACCGACCACGATTTTCATACACTGATCGACCTGACAGGCAGAACCGGAGGCGCAACACAGCAGCAACCGACTAAAAATATTCAGCCTATTCGGGTTTGACAAGGCTTTAAATGCGGCAGCGAGACGCGCTGTATCTGTTCTATAGTTCGACATATATCGAACTATAGAACAGACAGTCAAGCCAAGTCAAGCGACCAGCATCACTCTCTGCTAACTGAGTCTGTTATATGTATCCAGAAGATTTTCCGCCACGATACCGTAAGCACCAGGGTCCAGTGCGCGCAGTATTTTTAGTGACTGTGTAGAAGAGGCTGCTGTCTGCAGCATATTCATCAATTGCGGCTGTTGTAACTCAACCTTATTATTATCCAGTAATAACATCACCTGCGGCTGTGTATGTCGTTCTTTATTCTGGCTAATCACCACCCCTACCTCACCGCTTTTCATCTCGACCAGACAACCACAGGGATAAACACCCAGACAGTGCAAAAACTGCTCGACCAGCTCTGCCTGAAAAAACTTGTCGCGCCAGTTATAAATTTTTTGTAATGCACGATGCGATGAAATAGGCTCACTATAAGGCCGCTTTGTGATCATTGCCTGATAACAATCAATCATACCGGCTATACGGCCGAACACCGGAATTTGCATAGCCGATAGTTTTTCCGGGTAACCACTGCCATCATGGCGTTCGTGATGTGTCAGCACGATATTCAGACTGTCTTGGTCAATGCCTTTGATCTGCGATAAATAATCATAGCCCTGATCCACATGCTTTTTAACATCGGAAAATTCCTGGTTCGTCAGCACAGTCCGCTTTAATAAGATTTCATCAGGAAGATTGAGTTTACCGATATCAGATAAAATTACCCCGATTGCCAGATCCTGCATATCTTTTTCAGGCAGGCCGCAATAGCGGCCGAATGCAATCGCCAGTATGCAGTGATCTACCGGCTGAGTATCCATTATCGCAGCTGGCACTCTGAGATGAGAAAGCCAGAGCATGGCATCTGGGCTGCGTAACAGACTTTCGGTTAATGAGCCAACAAGAGCCAGCAGCTTATTAACACGGAGATTTTTACCGGTTTTAAGGTCTTCCATCAGCTGCGCAAACTGTTCAGACACCTCGTTAAACACGCGCCGTGCCTGTGGCATTTCCTGGCTGGCACTGTGACTGTCATGGTATTCGGTTTGTGCTGTTTTATTTTTTAAAAATCGCTCAAGATATGCATTAGTAGGCAGGACGAAATTGTCGTCCCAGTAGCGGTCAGCCGCCAACCCACGATCGGTATCGATAAACACAAAGTCACAATACTGATCCAGCACCCTTAATTCAGCCGCATCATTTATATAAAAGCCCTGCACTAAAAAAGGCGTATCCAACCAGGGACGGTCAAGATTGGATACATACATACCTTTTTTAAGCCGACCCGTTCGTACTTTACGCTCCATCCAACAACCGCATTTAAATCAACTCAACTGCCTATAAGATAGTACAGAAACCACCGTTTTTCATGCCGCAACTGCCTAAGTTTTTTACCAATGGGATATATACCTTCTGAAACCGAGGCTTTATCATGGGCCTCGAATAAATCTGACTGAGTAAAATACATGTTGCACTATTATCTGATGGCCATCTTCATCTTCATGGCCCTTGGCGCGATTAAAATAGATGGCTGGATCTCAGCGTTTTTACTGATTCTAGCGACCTTAGCCACTAGCCCGGTGCTTCAGTTACCGTCAAAAAAATTAAAATGGCTGATTGTCATCCTGCTGACATCTATCGCCATTATGCTGTTCCCCGACGTTGATCAATACAGACAGGCTTTTGAACAGTCATTAGAAACTGCCCCCATTAAACAACAGGATTAAAATGTCAGAACAAGATGACAACTTTGAAGAGCTGGTATTAAAAGAAAGCATTGTCAGCGCTGCCGGGCTTAATTCCAGCCAGCTGCAAATCGGTATTCGTGGCGACCCGTCACTGCGTGAAACCACCTACGACCGCAAGCGCTACCACAGCCCGGCCGATAACGTGATTGATGCGCTACAGGAAAACCTGCTCGATCTGATACTCAATCGCAGCACCTATCGGATCTACGTCGGACTCAATAGCGGAGAAATCCGCACCCATTCGGTGTTCGACCCATTGCGCCAGGAAGTGCACACGGCTGAAAAAATGGCCGATGCCGACTATGTCAAGCGACAGTTCCCTGCCGTCAGTTATGATGACAAAATTCAGCAGATGCGTGAACTATACAGTGCGCTGCGCGGCGGTGAGATTTATAAAAAACTGCCGGACTACTGGCAAAACATACTGAACAAACGCAGCGCCAACTGGCAACCAATGAAAGCCGAAGAGATTGAGCCTATCATCAGCACCTTCAAGGCATTGCGAGATATGCAACAGTACTATCTGCGAAACGTAACCCTGTGTATCGTCCAGAGTCTGGTCAGTATGCAATTCAACTGTGACGGCACCCAGATTATCAGCGCTGAAAATTACAAACTTTTTCTTGAGAGCAATCTGCCTTAATGTCGATTAGCCAGCAGATGCCGGAAATCTTATATCAGGACGATGATTTTTTAGTCCTTAACAAACCGGCCAATCTGTTATCGGTACCCGGACGCGGACCCGATAAACAGGATTGCCTGTCGGCCCGTGTTCAGCAGCAGTTTCCCAGCGCGTTAATTGTGCACCGGCTCGACTACGATACCTCCGGCATTATTCTAATGGCGTTAAACAAGCCAGCGCAAAGTCAGATCAGCCGGCTTTTTCAGCAGCGGCAGATCGACAAAACCTATATCGCCATCGTCAGCCAGCACCCGATTGAAGAGAGCGGCTCGGTTGACCTGCCGATGCGTTGTGATTACGAGCGCAGGCCATTACAAATTATTGATCACGAACAGGGCAAACAGGCACTGACACATTGGCAGGTTCTGCAGCGCTACGATAACAACACCAGCCGCATTCAATTAAAACCGCATACCGGACGCTCACATCAGCTGCGCTTGCATATGTTTTCAATCGCGCACCCGATACTTGGCGACAACCTTTACGGCACAGACGAAACGCTGGCAATGAGTCCGCGACTGTTATTGCATGCCTCAGAGCTGTGTTTTAAACACCCGCTAAAGGGACAAATGGTTAAGCTGCACAACCCTTGCCCGTTTTAAACTGCAGAATTCAGGTACACATCTAACCAACCCGCTCCATTAAAATATTTTATTAAACAGCAAATTGCCTCAATTCTTTATCACCGCATATCGTTGGCAACGGGCAACTTCCACTTTTTATTTGTTTTAGGTTATGATGGATTAACTTCTCGGACGCTTCGAGGCATTATGACTAACATTCATTTTCCAGTTGATGGCCAAGGCACACAAGCACTAAAGAAACACAATAAAACCGGCAAAAACGCTTTTCATGTGGATACGGTAGCGCCCGAATCAGAAGCCCCTGATAAAGAAAAATATGAACAGCCTGAAGAACAGAAACAAGACCAATCCGGCTCAACGGATATTGCCCCTGCTCAAAGCAAAACCACTGCGAAATCACGTCAGCAAGTCTCCCGCAATCAGGATCGCCGACAAGAAGATCGGCGCCATGATAACATCGCCGTTTTACTTAATACCCGCAGCGAACATGACCGTCGAAAAACACCGGGGCAACGCAAAGATGATGACCCACAGCCTGGCAAACAATTCGGTATCGACACCAAAGCCTGATCAGCACGAGCTAGCATTATGATGATTAAAGCCACCTGTATTTCCACCGTGCATGATGAATATGGCCCTATTTATGTTTACCAGAACCGAATCAATCGAATCCTTAGTTTTGACGGCGATATTGAACAAGGTTGCATGAACCTAAACAACCCGGCTGAACTGATGCACAAATACGCTCAGGCGATGATGACTGGCTGTATTTTTTTACCCTCTATAGAAACCGCTAGCGTCATGGGGCTGGGCACAGGCTCGATGGTGAAGTGCCTGCTCAACAGTTTTCAAGAGCTCAGTGTGCACGCGATTGAACTGCGACAGGAAGTAATCAAAACTGCAAAAAAATACTTTCACCTGCCTGACGACCCGCGCCTGCAACTGCATAATAACGATGCGGTCGGATATATGAACACAGCAAAAATAAAAAGCGACATCATCTTTTCCGATCTTTACAACACCCACGGCATGGAACCCAGACAAGTTCAGTTATCGTATTTACGGCGCTGTAAAAAGTCACTGACTGAAAAGGGGGTGCTGGTGCTCAACCTGTGGATTCAGGACTTCCGCTCCACAGCTGAAATTGAAGATTTATTGTCTCATGAGTTCGAGAACAGACTCATCAGTTTTACTGTTGCCGGCGGCAATACCATCGTGCTTGCATTTAAAAACGAGATCCCATCCATACAACGTAATGAATTATTGTCCAGGGCTAAAAAACTGCAACAGCAAATGGAGGTCCCGATAGTACAATACGCAAAGTTGATTTGGAGCCAGCAACAATATAAATTTGCTATTGATTAAACCGGTTCTTCGTCATCATCTGGCTTGTCTTCTTCTTTTTCCATCAGGCTCAGCCCATCGAAGCGACTGTTGTCCGCTTTTTCGTCACTCTCAGTTACCACTGCCGGAGCGCCATCGCCAAGTTCGATTTTGAGTCTTACATTATTTTCAGAGTCGGCATTTTTGACCGCTGTTTCTTTACTGATTTTACCGGCGTTAAATAATTTTATCAGTGCGCTATCAAATGTCTGCATACCTAAATTTTCAGACTTTTCCATGATCTCTTTTATTTCTGCAACCTGACCTTTCTTGATCAAATCGGCCACCATTGGTGTACCCAGCAAAATTTCGATCGCAGCACAACGCTTGTTATCAACCGTCTGAATCAAGCGCTGTGAGATAAAGGCGCGCAAATTTAAAGACAGGTCATTTAATAACTGATGGCGGCGTTCTTCGGGGAAAAAATTAATAATGCGGTCAAGTGCCTGATTGGCATTATTTGCATGCAGGGTAGATATCGCCAGGTGACCTGTTTCAGCGAAAGCCAGCGCATGCTCCATGGTTTCGGCATCACGAATTTCACCGATTAAAATCACATCCGGCGCCTGTCTCAGCGTATTTTTTAAAGCATCCTCATAAGAGTCTGTATCAACCCCAATCTCTCGCTGATTGACGATCGACAGTTTATGTTGATGCACAAACTCAATCGGGTCTTCTATGGTAATAATATGACCTTTACTATTACTGTTTCTGTAATCAATTAATGCTGCCAGCGAAGTCGATTTACCGGAACCGGTACCACCGACAAATAATATCAGGCCATTTTTTTTCATGATCATGGTTTTCAGGACTTCAGGCAGGCCTAGATCATTAAGATTCGGAATATCAGTTTTAATATTTCGAATCACCATACTGACTTCATTTCGCTGCTTAAAAATATTAACCCTGAAGCGGCCTATACCGGGCTCGGATATCGCCATATTCATTTCAGGCTTGTGTTCAAAATCCCTGATCTGCTCTTCATTCATCAGCTCATAAGCCAGTTTCTTTATCACGCCCGGCGGCAGAGCCTGCTTTGACAAGGGCTTCATCTCGCCGTTAAATTTAGCACTCGGTGGCGCACCGGTACTCATGTAAAGATCCGAACCATCGTGTTTTGCTAAAACCTGAAGATAATTTGAAATGCCACTCATTGCCAATAACACCTGCCCGTTTATCAATCACTAAAGCTTAGACCAAATGCTCGGCGTTACCAGTATCGGCCGTGGCTTTTACATCCCCGCGGCTGCTATCCCACCTTAAGCGGCAAATACTTACATTCTGAGTACCTTTATATTAGGAAATATTGATACAATAGCGCATTGACCAAAACTATTTCAGGGATTTAAACATGCCTTATTTTGTCTACAAAATTACTGCCGGCGCAACCGCCCTCATCAAGAATCTTGAAAAGCTGAATGAATTTGAGGCTTATAAAGATGCCAAACTTGACTGCCGCGAAGCACGTAAAACGATTTCTGGTGACGGTATTCAGGTTAAAGTTATCTTTGCCGACAATACGCTGCACGCCGAAGAACTATTAATGGATAAACGCGACCAGCCGATTTTGCAGGAATGGGAAAAGTAATCTTCAATCGCGATGGAAGAAAATGAATACCGCAGTGCTTATAAAAGCCTGAATCCGCATAAATGCATTTTTGAAAAAGCCATTAACTCCAGACGCTGTCAGTGCGATGCTTCTGAACGCTTCAATCTGGCTGATCGTGAAGGCGTGGCCTGTGCCGATGCTTTATTACTCAAACGCTGCCAGCAGTATTTACACTGCATGCGTGAAAAAGCCCGTTTTTCACTCCAGCTGACCCAGGTCAACGGGCCTTTACCTCATGCCAAAGAAATTCGGGTTCAGCTCGCCAGCATTCTCGAATTACACCGCATTATGCATAACTCAGAGGCCGATAACGGCGCGCCATTACCCAATATTCGTGAGCTGATCGCCTCAGGGATTGAGCAGTATGGTGATCTTGATAGCTTCCCCTACCCTGATCTCATCAAAGCAATCAGTCAGTTTAAAAGCCGTCAAAAAAGACAAAAGAAATAAGTTTTAAGATGACTCTTTGTTATCGCCGGGCTTTTCAAAATTCACCACGACAGAAGACTGCGGCTCATCAATAAAGCGCGGACGGGCACTTTTATCACGACCGTATTCCTGAGCCAGTTCGGTTTCACGCGCCACCACCAGACCAAGACACTGACGGATATCGAGAATGGTCTGCTCAGACAGCGGGTGCTTTAGCCCCGGTGCTGTATAGGTGTCTTTTGCAACATTACTAAGAACTTTTTTGACCATCTGAAGAATACGTTCTTCTTTGCTAAGATCATCTGACATGAAGCACTCCAATAGCTAAAATTGACAGGCTGTATTATAGCATAAGGATATTCTTACAAAGACTTTGAGAAAAACTCGCCGTGGCTCACGCATCCAGATCCGGAATCAGCTGATCGCGCAACTTTGCAATCATATCTTTAATCACCAGCTTACGTTTTTTTATGCGCTGAATATGTAAACGATCGGCCGTCGGTATCTCATGCAAGTGATAAATCACTTCATCAAGATCTCGGTGTTCAAGCGTCAGCGCCTCGATACGGCGCTCGACTTGTTCTCTGTCGATCATCAGATTACTCATTGCACAAACCCCGCGCTAGCACGATCAACACTGTTCCCAGGGCAAGCCATGAAAGCGCCAGCCACCGACTGAACTGCGCTGATGGCTGTCATCCAACTCACCTTCAAAACCTTCATCGACATGGTAAACATTGTTCAGACCAGCCTCCATAAGGCTCTGACCGGCCTGTCTTGAACGCTTGCCACTGCGGCAAATTAGTATCACAGCCGCACAGTTTTCACCCACTTCGCAAACCGCACCGCCCAATAATAACTTACGCACCTCGGCCACAAAATGCGGGTTAACATCCCAGTCAGGCTCATCAATCCATGGGATATGTACGGCTCCGACCGGGTGGCCGACAAACAGGAATTCCATGGTAGAACGGATATCAATCAGTAAAGCACGTGGATTCGATTGCAACATCTCAAAGGCTTGTTGGGCCGATAGTTCAAACTTGTCCATAGTCTCTGCCTCGCTTCAACTCTGCTTAAAGGTGAGTGATGCTGAATTAATGCAATAGCGCAGTCCTGTTGGCTCTGGGCCGTCTTCAAACACATGACCAAGATGCGCATCACACTGACTACATACTACCTCAATTCGTGTCATACCATGACTATTGTCTTTATTTTCTGTCACCGCCTGCTCAGTGGCTGGCGCCCAGTAACTCGGCCAGCCACTGCCCGAATCGTATTTTTCAGACGAGTTAAACAATAACTGATCACAACAAATACAGTGATAAGTCCCCGCTTGCTTGCAGTTATAATAATCGCCACTAAAAGCGGGCTCAGTGCCCTGTTGCCGGGCAATTTTGTATTGCTCACTGGTTAATTGTTGCTGCCATTCGTTCTCTGTTTTTATTATTTTTGTCATGACTCATGCTTCTCCGGTATCAGGCTCCAGATGACTACTCAGGGCCTCAAGTTGTTCCGATGCGTTAAACCACTGCTCCTCAGCTTCAGTTAACTGCTTATCGAGCTCAGCCTGTTGCTTTAGTAGCTCTGTCAGTCGGGCTTTATTAGCTTCAAGATAACAGTCTTCGGCGGATAATTCTGCATGCAGCGCTTCTTTTTTTACATTTAAATCGTGCATTGACTGATCAAGTTTTGCTATTTGTTTCATCAATGGCTGCAACTGTTTTCTCAACTCCGCCTTTTTCTGCCTAGCCTCTTTTCTGGACGGTCCGGCAGTCGTTTTTTCAGCGCCGGCAACCTCTTTTATTTGTTGCGCTTTCCATTCACGCAGACCGAGCCGATAATCATCCAGATCACCATCAAAAACCTGACATTGCCCGTCCTGTACCAGATAAAATTTATCGGTTACCGCAGTCAATAAATAGCGATCGTGCGAGACCACAATCAGCGCACCGGAAAAATCTTGTATCGCATTCACCAGCGCCAGACGCATTTCAATATCCAGATGGTTGGTAGGCTCATCCAATATTAATAGGTTGGGTTTTTGATAAACAATCAGTGCCAGCGCCAGCCGCGATTTTTCCCCGCCCGAAAATACATTGACCGGTTTAAGGCAGTCATCTCCGCTAAAACCAAAGCTACCAAGGTAGCTACGCACCGATTGCTCAGTCTCTTTTATATTAAGCTTTTGCAGGTGATAGATCGCATTTTCATCCAGCTGTAACTGCTCCAGCTGATGCTGGGCAAAATAACCAATCTTCAGGCTGGATGAGCGGAATATCTCGCCTTTTATCGCCGTCAGCTCACCCGCCAGGCATTTCATCAGGGTCGACTTACCGGCGCCGTTATGCCCCAAAATACCCACCCTGTCATCCGGTATCAGATGAAAATCCAGTTCATCAATAATGATTTTATCGGCATAACCGATCGCCGCCTGCTCGATTTTAATCAGCGGACTAGGCATTTTATCGGCTTCTTTAAACACAAACGTAAATGGCGAATCAACGTGCGCCGGGCCTATCAGTTGCATTTTTTCCAGCGCTTTAACACGGCTCTGGGCCTGTTTGGCCTTACTGGCCTTGGCTTTAAAGCGGCTGATAAAACTCTGAATATGCTTTACTTCACGCTGCTGTTTTTCAAATGCCGATTGCTGCTGCGCAAGTTTCTCGGCCCGAATTCTTTCAAAGGCCGAATAATTTCCGCTGTAATAATGCAATGCTTTATTTTCAATATGCATGATGTGATCACAAATCTTATCGAGAAAATCCCGGTCATGCGAAATCAGCATCAAGGTGCCGGGATATGCCTGCAGCCAGTCTTCCAGCCACAGCACCGCATCCAGATCGAGGTGATTGGTCGGCTCATCCAGTAATAACAGGTCAGAACGGCACATCAATGCCTGCGCCAGATTTAAGCGCATACGCCAGCCGCCGGAAAAGTGACTAACCGCGCTGTGATGTGAATCCACAGCAAAACCCAGTCCCTGTAATAACTTGGCCGCACGAATACGCGCATTATAGCCATCGATGGCCTCAAGCCGGGCATAGAGATGACCCAGCCGGTCATCTTGCTGGTTCTGCACCGCCTCTGCAATGTCAGACTCAATTTCAATTAATTCGCGGTCACCGGCTAGCACAAAATCCAGCGCCGTCGCGCCGGTGTTTTCCACTTGTTGCTTAACAATAGCAACCACCGCGCCATTAATAACCTCTAAATCACCCTGATCTGCCGACAATTCACCATTTATCAGCGCAAATAAGGATGACTTACCACAGCCATTGCGCCCGACCACACCGACCCGGTTTGACGAATCAATTTGACAATTCATATCAGAAATAAGTACTGTGTGACCGCGCCGGATCTCAAGATTGGTTAATTTAAGCATTGCTTCAGGTTGTCACCGTTGGGATGATAAAAACGATCTGGACACAGCAGACCCGCAGCACAGTATTATCGCACTAAACACGTCAGAATCGTTACTACTGAGGTAGCTCACCCCATATATTAGCAATCACTTATTTTTGAGTGACTCTATTATTGATAGCTTAATTTTTTATAACCGAGAAGACCTCTGCAAATAAATACTGCACGAAAATAAACAGAAATTATTCATAGGCTGAGATAACAGCGGAGGCTAATCAGTCACCACCACTCATCACAGTGGTATTTTAATAATGCTATTAACGCTAAAATATACAAGCTGATATAGCAACTAATTAAAAATGATTAGTTACAATTAACTAACTGATTTAACTAGGGTTTAATACGGTTTAAAAAACCACACTAACACTAAATAAATTTAGACGAACGTCACAACATTGTTAAAGTATTCTGCTATAGTATTTACATCGGTCTGATGACGCGATTCTGTGGTTCAAATGGATAGTCTGCAGGTAAATAAAATAGGGAAAAGGATTTTTTGCAGAAAATATTGACGTACACGGTATCCAGACGGACTTATATGACACCTTTATACAATAAAAAATTCGCTGTTTTTTTTATTAGCACGATTGCTATCTTAGGCTTTGGCTTTAATATCTATAGCAATATCGACAAGCAGCCTGAACTGTCAAAAGCCGATCATACCGAATCCCGCTATTCCGATTCTAAAGACACTGGTTCTTCTTCTGAGCGCAACTTTAAAATAACCGGCAAAGAACAAACAGGCGCGTCTTATCTGGCCTCAACTCAAAACCGCCAGCAGCGCCAAGACTCTAACAACGACAATGACGACAGTCAGCAGCGAACCGATGCAATGGCGCGCGAGGAAGAACTGGCCCAGCAACAAAAATGCCACGACTCAAACATTGCTGAAGTTGGCTATGTCACCGAAGCCTATAACCAAAAGAGCCTTAATTCGAGTGCAGCCAATCAACAAATTCTGTATCAAATGCAGTCATGCAGCCGCACCCAGATCCAGCAAATAATCTCTAAAATATTTGCTGACACCGAAGATAAAACGCACGCAATGGCACTTTTGCTGGATTTAATACCGCTGATGCCACGCGCATTACCGATTATCAGCGCGATCAGACAACAAGATTTCAGCAATGATGATATGACTGCTTTGATCGACATGACTAAAGATCAGCCTACCGGCATTAAACAAGCACTGGTACCCAGCATCGTTAAAAACGATAGTCTGGATAATTTTCTGGCGCTGACCCAACAAGACAAC
Organism: Gammaproteobacteria bacterium; assembly: GCA_029881795.1. Lineage (GTDB taxonomy): Bacteria > Pseudomonadota > Gammaproteobacteria > SZUA-229 > SZUA-229 > JAUVDT01. The sequence goes on along the minus strand of JAOULX010000014.1, from coordinate 1,977 downwards.
TTTTTTAGCAGCTACGAACAACGCAATGGCTCATACCCATCAGGCGAGCAGGCCAGCCAAATGATACAGGGCATGATCCTGAGAGAGCGACACAATATTCAGCCAGAAGGTGCGATTTATAATCACCTGCTGAACACCTATCCGAATTCGGATACCCAAAATGCTTTAACAAAAATGGCATTTACACCCAACCAATAACCGCTGGAGGTTATCATTATGAAAACTTTATTCTCAGGAATAATTCTGTCACTGGCTTTATCGCTAGGTTTTGTCTCAACAGCTTCTGCTGCTAGTATAGATTACTACCCAACTACCATTTTATTTGACCAAAGCGCTCAAATGATTGGTGGTGGTGGTGAGATCGACACATTCACTTTTACTAATAACAATGTATCAGGTACTTACCACTTCTATTCAACAGGCGCTGTTGATTTATTTGGTGTTCTGAATTCAAATACTTACGGTACGGTCTTAGCACAAAACGACGACGGTGGTTCATCTTGGAACTTCTGTGTAGAATCGTATATTTACGCTGGTGAATCTCTCACTCTGGAAGTTTTTGGTTACTCTAGCTCAAGTGATGGCCCTTATAGTGTCCATGGTTACGCAGGTAGCTGCTCAGACTCTTATTACAGCTACAATTTCGATGCCATCCCCGCTAGCAGTGCTGGTGCCGATGAAACATCTGCAATCAGCTTACCGGTTGTTTTATTCTCATTATTAGGTTTAGCGGCAGTTCGTCTGCGTCGTTTTTTTGCTTAATAGCTGAATAAAAGTTCGATAAAAAAGGCCCGTCAAATGACAGGCCTTTTTTTGTTTTGTAATTCTCCTGTTTTTTTACCCGCTTCTTACTAAGCCAACACCACTCATATGAGTGGTCATCATGAAAACAATAGCAACGCGTAAATTTTTTAAAGAAAATCACATTATTTTTCAGCTAAAAACCCGACAAAGCTCACATAAAACCCGATGCTTAGTGCTATAATTATTCCATCGATTATAAACATCGTGCTGTAGCTTAAAGGATTTTCTGCAGATAAAAACTCAAGGATTAATTCAAGAGACTGGCAGAATAACTTTATACACAGACGGGCTTTATAATGACTTATAACCTCATCGACACACCTCCTGTTTTTAACAGCACAACTGTTACTGCCACGCCCATTTTTTTTGCAACAGACATATCACTGCTCCCAATCAGAGTATCTCTATTGCCTGCCAGCAGGCACAAAACCCTGCGGCTAACGATCCTGACACGGATAAAAAATAATTCACTAATAAACGATTTTACAACCAACCAATAACCGCTGGAGGTTATCGATATGAAAACATTATTCTCTGGAATAATTCTGTCAACCGCATTAACGCTGGGCTTTAGTTCAATCGCTTCGGCTACAAGTGATTACTATTACGAAGCTGGTCCGAATTTCGTACGAACAGCATATATGACTAGCTATAACCTCGATACCGACTATTTCATTTTTACAAACTATCAAGCCGCAGGTAACTACCATTTTTATTCGAGAGGCACACTAGATTTAATTGGCGGAGTCTGGTCTGATACATATACGACAGAGCTGGCCTTAAACGATGATAACTACTACGGCACTGACACTAATTTTTGTGTAGATGCCTATCTATACTATGCAGAAGATATTGCTGTCTATGTACAGGGCTTCAACGACGCACAGGAAGGTTACTACGATGTAGTAGGTTCCGTAGGTACATGTGCTGACGACCCTAACACTAATCCTTATGGCCTGATCTATGATCCTAATACTGGTACGACTTATGATCCTAATGCCCCTACTTATGATCCTAATGCCCCTACTTATGATCCTAATGCGCCTACTTATGATCCTAATGCCCCTACTTATGATCCTAATGCACAAGGAACAGTTGAAATTTCAGCAGTTAGTTTACCGGTTATTTTATTCTCTCTTTTAGGTTTAGCGGCAGTTCGTCTGCGTCGCTTTT